>NZ_CP041063.1:2865226-4297839 GCF_011082085.1 Bacillus sp. Cs-700 | reverse complement strand
CGTACTGCTGGTACCTATTGATGAGCGTGAGCAGTCCGATTTAGAAGTAGCAGAGGATATACGAAAGAAACTGAAAGATATTCCAAATGCTGATATATCTGTTTCTGCAAGTGACTCTGGATTTAGTGCTGATCCGATTTCGATTAATATTATTGGATCAGACCTTGATGTTCTTAAAGAGCTATCAGATGATGTGATGGAAAGCATTTCAGAGGTTGATGGCGTAAGAGAACCAACTTCTAGTATTGAATCTAACAATCCTGAAGTTCAAATCCTAATTGATCGCGAGAAAGCAGCGAGTTATGGAATAGGAAGTTCTCAAATTTCAACCGCTATTTCAAATGCAACCAAGGGGCTTGTTGCGAGTAATCTTGCTCGAGACGGAAACCAACTGGACATTCGCCTTGCAGTCGAAGATAAATATACAGATTCACTAGATTCACTCTCGAGTCTGCTTATCGAAACACAAACCGGTGAAAAAGTTCCTCTTTCCGCTGTAGCTGAAATTGAGCGAGGATTAGGTCCTTCGGAGATTACACGTACTGATCGACTAAGGCAAGTTGAAATTACAGCCAGTTTGTTAGGCAGGGACCTTGGAACAGTAACCGACGAAATTCGCGAGAAGCTTGTTAAAGACGTTCCGCTACCAGGTAATTCTTATAAAATCACGTTTGGTGGTCAAGATGAACAAATGAATGATGCTTTCTTTAAATTATCTGGAGCACTTGCGCTTGCTATCGTTTTGGTCTATATGGTAATGGCCGGACAATTTGAATCCTTTCTCTATCCGTTTATTATCATGTTCTCTGTTCCACTAACGGCCATCGGTATAATTTTTGGGCTGCTCATATCCTTCCAACCTCTCGGCGTAGGTTCGCTCGTCGGAATGCTTATCTTAACTGGGATCGTTGTAAATAACGCGATTGTCCTTGTTGATTATATTAATAAGCTACGTGAGACAGGAATGAACACACGAGAAGCGATTTTAGAAGCTGGACCTATTCGTTTAAGACCAATCCTCATGACGGCCTTAACAACGATCCTTGGTCTTGTACCACTATCGCTTGGATTTGGAGAAGGAACTGAAATTCAACAGCCTATGGCGATTGTCATTGTATTTGGGCTAAGCGTTGCCACTTTTATTACGCTAGTCTTTATTCCAGTAGTGTATTACCTAATTGACCTTCGTCGCCAAAAACGGCTAGAAAAGAAAATGGAAATGAATCAATAGTAAAAACCGAAAGCCGTCATTGGCTTTCGGTTTTTATAATCGCTAGCATTAAGCAGAGGTTCTCGTATTTGAGGCGGGCTCTTTCGAAGACTGCGGTTTCCAGGTTTTCCAGCGTCTTTTCAATAAATCCTTCAACCATTCGCGCTTCTTTTGCTTTTTCTTCTCACGATTCTTCATAAGAAGTTTCCCTCCTGATCGAAAACAGTACTCTTATTCTTCGATAAGTTCCTTCTCTTCTTTAAGGCTCAGCACTTCTTCTACCGGCTGATACGATTCACCATAAAGCTGCTTATCCTTATAGGTGTGAATCTCTTGATACGTGTGTTTCATTGCTTCGTATACTTCTTTCTCACCAGCTTCACTCGGTGACCAGTATAAGATCTCCATTTCATTAATTTCGTTAGTAGCAAGAGATCTTCTACGATAGCCAATTGACTTCGCATGTTTAAAACCTTCTCGAAGATAAAAGCGCTGTCTTTTTTCCGTATCTGTTTCTTCATAATCAACTGGCTCAACTTCAAGGATAATTGGTTTTTGCTTTTCTTTCAATTGTTCAATTAATTTCTTTCCTAGCCCCTGACCTCTGGCATCCCTGGAAACGAAAATATAGTCCACGAATATGAAATCAGGAAGATCGGCATACATTAGAACATGGTGCGGTCCCTCGTCCTTATTGTAAATGTCACCCTTTTCTTCCAATAGCAAGTCCATATGCTCTTTTGATTTCATCTCTTCAATGGGGAAATATTGCTTCAGCTTCTCATACCAGTTCATTGATCTACTCCCTTATAATTAATTCTTCACTATTAGTATAACACATTTATCCAGTAAAATAGTGCTAGACATGCTAATCATTATTTTCCCCTCTTCTTAAATAAGTAAACATCTTGTACACTGATACTAATTGAAGGAGAAGGAGGATGAACATGAATTTCTATATGGAGTTTCTTCTGTTAGCCATTCTCATTATTAGCTTTACTGCTTTTATAGCCATTGTAACGAATGCATTTGGGCATCTCTTATTTAAAAAGAAAAAGAATACTTATCTAAAACCACTGCATAATAGTCAACAAAATTGGAAGACACTAGAGAAAGATTCTATTTAATCAAAAAAGACCGCCATATTGGCGGTCTTTTACCGAATAGATTAAGGTGTATAATCAACATTCTTGGTGTAACTATTACTTGCATCCCATAAAAGGAACTCATTAATGCCGTTGTCATTCAAAGCTTTAATTTGCGCTTCAACTTCCGCTTTACCATAATTTAAATAATTTCCGCTACCAAGATAGCTTGCAGTGAAATCCTGAATCCAAGGACGACTTGTAGGTGCTTCTTTAAGCTTACCTAACACTTCGTTCTCTACCTTCGCATATTCGTTCACTAAGTTGTATGGCTCAAGATCCGGCTTAGCGATACCAAAGTAAGATCCCCAATGACTTGGGTAGATCATAGACGAAATCACATCAACATTACTTGAAATTTTAGAGAAGTTTTGTCCGATTCCCGGTGCTTCAGGAATCGTTGCTGAGTAGCCAAAAATATCAACCGATACATCGACATCATATTGTTCAAGCTTAGCATTTGCATATTCTACAAAATCAGTGACAGCTTGAACTCGTTTTTGGACATTGTCCATATCCATATCGGCATACTTGCCCATCGAATACTCTAATGTATCTTCGCGTGTTTCAAATCCTTCTGGGAAACGAACGTAGTCGAATTGAATTTCTTTGAAGCCCATTTTAGCTGCTTCAATTGCAATTTCCACGTTATAATCCCACACTTCTTCTTTAAATGGATTAACAAATGCTTCTCCGCGTCCATTTTTCCAAACAGAACCGCCCTCTTTATAGGAAAGTTCTGGTCTCGCTTCCGCAAGCACAGTATCCTTAAAAACTACTATTCTCGCAATTGGATAAATATCGTTTTTCTCCATTTCTTCTAATACGCTGCGAGGATCTTTCATATAAGGTTTCCCAATCTCGTACTCTGCCAGTGGCGAGTCCTTCTTTGGTTCATATGTAAGGTTTCCAAAATCATCTTTAATATCGATGACCATTGCATTTAGATCTGTTGAATTCACGAACTCCGTTAGCTTACTAAAACGACTTCCCCCAGCTGAATTTCCCGTTACATAAATACCTCGTACTGCATCTGGATACTTAAAATCCAGTCCAGAATCGTAAACAAATCTTGGAAGACGATCTGGAAGTGTTAATTCTTTGTTTTCTAATTCAAAACCTTTAAGATTTGTCGCGGATCTTGCATCTTCTGCAAATGCAGGTTGTCCGAACACAGAAAATAGCAAAAACGACGCGAGCAGGCTTTTCAACCCTAGTTTAAAAATACGCACAGCTTCTCTCCCCTTTATTAGTTTGCCTCCTCTATTATAAGACGAATAACCGGGCTTTGAAAGAACTTCCAGTAAAATTTCTCATGTCTTTTTCGTGAACGCTTATGATTGATTTATTTTTTTCTAAATGGTATGATGTTTAGAAAAATAAATTCAAGAAAGTTAGGAGGCCATTAACATGAGAAACGTAACTTTATCAGATATCTTCCAACTTCCATTTGCACGAAAATACCTAAAACGCGCTGGACTGGCTCATGCGATTACCGTGGCCAAACACGCTTATCATTTTGCAATTAAGCATGAAGTTAATCCCGATCTTGCTACAAAAGCAGCTTTACTTCACGACATTGGTCACTATACATGGTACCGCAATGGACAATGGGACTATAATTTATATAAACAAAATGACATTCATGCGATTAAGGGAGCTGAGCGAGCACACAAAATGCTGATTCGCCTCGGTGAAAATCCTGTATCAGCCAAAGAGATTGCCGTCGCCATTCTTTTTCATACAGATTCGTATTTTATGGGTACTGTTAACCGCAATGCTTTGCAAGAAGTCGTCGCTATGGCTGATGAAGCTGACGAAGAGCCCGGTGGCAAACACCACTACAAAGTGATCTCTGAAGAAGAAGCAAGAGTTGAGCTTAATGCACTGGATGATTTGATTGAAAGTAGTTTAAACAATCAAAATAAGTGGCAACAAAGTGTATAATCCTACTCCCATTCGCTTAGGAAAGGGATTTCAATAAGCATCCCTCTTTCATCCCTTTCCACCACCATCCCTCCCCATTTTTCAAGAAACTTCTCTCCCATTTCATTAGCCGGCGTTTTCATTCTAATGGCTTTTTTTCTCTGTTTTTCAGCTAACTTAACCACAAAATCATAAAGACCCCATCTTTTTTCTTCTGAACCTTTATAAAAAAACTCCAATAACTCAATACAATCTGATAAACTTTCTATCCACACGTAACCAACTGTTTGATCTTTTGATTCAAAAAGGTATATTGTAGAATTAGGGGAAGGTGCATTTCCGACTCTTATGACATTTTCAGACCTGATTGATTCGAGTGTTTCGTTATCAAAGTCAGGGTTGAATGCGTAAAAAATCATACAATACCTCCTCTTTAAGGTTTAACGCTAGCTTAATTTAAAACTTCACCATCCAAAAGGAGCTCTTATGTCTAAATTGAAACTTAGTTTACTGATTTCCACTTTTATTCTATGTGTTCTTATTTTAGTAGACTATTCGCTGTACACTGACTTATCCCTTTATATTAAAGGATTTCTGATCGTACCACTCATCCTATACATCGCTTATCTTGTAACAAAATTTAAAAACAAAAAAGCATCATAGAAAAGGACCGCCTTTCAGATGAAAGGCGGTCCTTAACGGTTTTAAACCGTTACTTGGTACTTTTGGTACTCTTCTTCTGTACAAGCAATCCAATGGCCTTCCATCACTTCACGAAGGACACGTTCTTCCCCATTTTTAGGAAGATGCTTTTCAGGATCATAGATTTTACGCTTTCTTGAACGCTCATATTCTGGATCCGGTAGTGGAATCGCAGATAGTAGCGACTGTGTATAAGGATGCAGCGGGTTACGGTAAAGCTCTTCACTTTCAGCAAGCTCTACAATTTGACCACGATACATCACACCAATACGGTCACTGATGTATTTCACCATCGAAAGGTCATGCGCAATAAACAAATACGTTAAGCCTTTTTCACGCTGTAGCTTCTTCATCAAGTTAACGACCTGTGCTTGAATCGAAACATCTAGTGCAGAAATTGGCTCGTCCGCAATAATAAACTCCGGATCTACAGCAAGGGCGCGAGCGATTCCGATACGCTGTCTTTGTCCACCACTAAATTCGTGGGGGTAACGGTTCGCATGCTCTTTGTTCAACCCTACTGTTTCAAGAAGCTCAACCACTTTGTCCATACGAGCTTTCTTAGACGTTGCAAGACCGTGGATATCAATGCCTTCAGCAATAATATCAGAAACGGTCATTCTCGGATTTAATGAAGCATAAGGATCCTGGAAAATCATCTGCATTTTTTGATTAAATTTCTTAAGCTCTTTCGCAGACTTCTTTCCATGAACATCTTCACCATTAAAACGAACTTCACCATCTGTTGCATCGTAAAGGCGAATGATCGTACGTCCAGTTGTCGATTTCCCACAACCAGACTCACCTACAAGACCGAACGTCTCACCTTTATAAATATCAAATGTTAAACCATCAACAGCTTTTACAGTGCTTTTACCTACTTTAAAATGCTGCTTCAAGTTTTTGATTTCTAATAGTTTCTCTTGACTAGACATTCTTCCCACCATCTTTCGCGCCAATGATCGGCTCGCTTGGAGCCATTCCCTGCATCCGCTTCTTAATCGCTGCAGGCGGTTCTACTTTAGGTGCCTTTTCGTGCAATAGCCATGTAGCGGCATAGTGCGTATCTGAAATCTTGAATAAAGGAGGTTCCATCTCCGTGTCAATCTTCATCGCATAAGGGTTACGCGGTGCAAAAGCGTCACCTTTAGGCGGATCAAGAAGATCTGGAGGTGAACCTGGAATCGCAATTAGCTCTTCATCCGTTGAATCAAGACTTGGCATCGAACCAAGAAGTCCCCAAGTGTAAGGATGCTGAGGGTTGTAGAAGATTTCATCAACAGTTCCAGTTTCAACGATTTTACCTGCATACATAACAGCTACACGATCTGCAATATTTGCTACAACACCAAGGTCGTGCGTAATAAAGATAATCGACGTACCCATTTTTTCTTGAAGATCATTTAATAGTTCAAGAATTTGCGCTTGAATCGTTACATCTAGTGCTGTTGTTGGCTCATCCGCAATAAGAACACGTGGATTACACGCAAGGGCAATCGCGATAACAACACGCTGTCTCATACCACCAGAGAATTGGTGAGGAAATTCATTCACTCTTCCCTCTGCATTTGGAATACCAACAAGTTTCAAAAGCTCGATCGCACGTTCTTTCGCTTCAGACTTACTCATGTTTTGGTGCTTGACTAACCCTTCCATGATTTGTTTTCCAATCGTCATGGTTGGGTTTAATGATGTCATTGGATCCTGGAAAATCATTGAGATTTCAGATCCGCGAAGTTTTTGCATTTCCTTTTCGGACAGCTGAGCAAGGTCACGATCGCCGAACTTGATCTCACCTTCTTTAATACGTCCAGGAGGGTTTGGAATCAAACGCATAACCGCTTTGGATGTAACGGATTTACCTGATCCTGACTCTCCTACAATTGCTAATGTTTCACCTTTATTTAAATGGAAGTTTACTCCACGAACTGCCTGTACCTCTCCAGCAAACGTATCAAAGGAGACGTGCAAATTGTTCACTTCTAGAATCTTTTCCATTCTAATTCCCCCCTATTTACGTAGCTTTGGATCAAATGCATCTCGAAGGCCGTCACCAAGAAGGTTAAAGGCAATCATAATCAATGAAATGATAATAGATGGCCATAGCACAAGATGCGGATAAATTTGTAGACTCTTAAATCCGTTGTTAATAATGGATCCAAGTGAAGCTTCTGGCGGTCGAAGTCCAAGACCAATAAAGCTTAAAAATGCTTCAAAAAAGATCGCATTTGGAATAGTAAACATCGTTGTAATAATGATTTGTCCGAGTACGTTGGGAATTAAGTGCTTCCCAATTACTCGTCCACTTGTAGCTCCTAGCGTACGGGATGCCAAAACGAACTCTTGTGTTTTAAGTTTTAAGACTTGTCCTCGAACTATCCGCGACATCCCTATCCAGCCGGTGACTGATAAGGCCAAAATGATCGAGAATATTCCAGGCTCAAATATTAAGATAAAGAGAATAATCAAAATTAAGTTTGGAATACCAACTAGCACTTCAATAATACGCTGGAGATAATTATCCACTCGTCCACCGTAATAGGCGGAAATTCCACCGTAAGCGACACCGATCACAAAATCGATAAACGCTGCTGCTGCTGCGATAAAGAGGGAAATACGCGTTCCCTGCCATACACGCGTCCACTGGTCTCGACCGAACTCATCGGTACCAAACCAGAAATATTCGTCCTCATAACCTTTCGCTTCGTACTGATCCGTTCCACGAATATCGACTCCATTTACGCCAAGAAAATCAATATTCTCTAGAACGGGAACTTTAGCTGGAAGTTTGGCTCTTGTTAACTCCTGTTCCGAATATGAGTGTTCATTCATTCCCGGCCCAAAAATCGCAAGTAAAATAATCGCAACGATGATAATGAGTCCAGTAATAGCCCCAGGATTCTTTTTTAATCTTCTCCACGCATCTTTCCAAAACCCTGTGCTTTCACGTGCTATTTGTTCATTTTCAGAAGAATCAATATCAGCGGGTTGAAACATGTCGTCTGAGATGTCGTGTAGTTTTTCTTGTTTCATACTCATTAACTCTTACCTCCCGCTAGACGAATTCGAGGATCAATAATGCCGTACATAATGTCTACCAATAAGATAACAAGAATGAATAGTAGACTGAAGAAAAGCGTTGTACCCATAATAATTGGGAAATCGTTTGTTAAAATCGAGTTAACGAATTTTTCACCAAGTCCTGGAATAACAAAAATTTGCTCAATTACAAGAGTACCTGTCATTAGACCTACAACCAGTGGTCCCATAATGGTAATGATAGGTATAGAAGCATTACGGATTGTATGTCTAATAACAACCGCTGTGCTACTTAAGCCTTTTGCCTTCGCTGTTATAATATAGTCCTGTCCAAGAACTTCTAACATTTCCGTTCTCATAAAACGAGCTATAGTTGCGACAACAATCGAAGCTATTGCAACTGTTGGCATGATCGTATAGGCGAAGCCATCCCAGTAAGCTACTGGTAAAAGCTGCCACTTTACCCCAAACCAGTATTGCATAAGGCCAGCGATAACGAAGTTTGGAATGGAAATACCTAGAACGGCAATCACCATTGTTCCATAATCAAGGAATGAATTGTGTTTTAATGCTGCAATGATTCCAAGGAAAAGACCAATAATCGTTCCAACTACTAAGGACTGTAATCCAAGGTAAGCAGATGGTCCAATACGCTCACCGATAATTGTTGATACTTCACGGCCATCCTGCTGGAAGGAAACACCGAGGTCACCAGATAATAAGTTCTTCATATAATTGAAGTACTGTACGGGAACTGGATCGTTCAAACCGTATTTATCGTTCAATTGAACAATTTGTGTTTCTGTTAGCTTATCCTGGTTATTAAACGGTGTACCAGGGAGAAGCTTCATTAGAAAAAATGTTAGCGAAGCAATAATTAGGAAGGTAATCAACATTGAGATGATTCTTCCGCCAATATAACGTCCCACTACAACCAACCTCCTCAAAAGATACCTGCCTGTTTATTATAAGTCGAAAAATGTAATTTCACTAGAATAAATTTTCTATCTATTTAATATCTAGCTTACTTTCGACATATTTCTTATTACAGGTAAAAAAGAGAGTATATGTCAGGATGACATATACTCTCCTGAAAATCTGAACTTATTTTTCAATCTTGATCCATTTGTAAGATGAGTCAGCACCAAAGGAGTGAACATAGAAGTTCTTAACGTAATCTTTTTGAAGGATTGCGTTACCTTTTTGGTAAGTAGGAACGATTGCAATGTCCTCTTCCATTAGAACTTTCTCAGCATCTTGCATCATTTTCCAACGCTTCGCTTCATCTGTTTCTTTCTTAGCTCCTGAAACTAACTCGTCATACTTCTCGCTTGAGTAACCCATGCGGTTGTATGCGCCGTCTGTTTCAAACATATAAAGGAACGTCATTGGATCTGGATAGTCAGGTCCCCAACCACCAGTTGAGATATCAAAGTCGCCTGAATCTTCAAGCTCAAGGAACTGTTTCCAAGGCTGCTTGTTGATTGTAAGTGTAAGGCCGTCAAGCTTTGTTTCAAACTGATCTTTTGCATATTCTGCAATTTTCGCAGCAAGCTCGTTATCAGTTGTTAGGAATTCAAGTTCAACAGAATCTGTACCTAGTGCTTCAAGTCCAGCTTCCCAAGCTTTTTTCGCTTCTTCTTCACCCTGATCAGCATAGAAACCGTCTGGAGCGAATTCGCGGAAGTCATCACCTTCTGGGCCTTTTACAAAGTCTTTTGGTACGAAATATTTAGCTGCAATTGATCCGTTGTTAAGAAGAACATTTACAAGTCCTTCGCGGTCATATGCAAGGTAAAGTGCTTTACGGATATCTTTGTTCGCTAGTGCTTCAGTTTCCTGATTTAGACGCATGAAGTACATTGTAGGATCGACAAGAGTTGAGAACTCTTCGTTGTCCTTGAACTGATCGACGAAGTCAGCTGATAGACCTGCACGGTCAATCTTGCCTGTTTCGTATAGGTTAACTGTTGTCGCAGTATCTTGTACAACTTTTGTCGTAACTTTTTCAAGGCTTACAGTTTCAGCATCCCAATACTCAGGGTTTTTCTCGAAAGTCCAGCCTTCACCGTGATTCCACTCAGAGAATACGAATGGTCCGTTGTAAAGCATCGTGTCAGCTTCTAGTGCAAAATTATCGCCTTGCTCTTCAGCATAACCTTCTGGTTGTGGATAGAAAGTTGCGAAAGTTAGCAATGACTTGAAATAAGGAACTTGATTTTCTACAGTAATTTCAAGTGTTTTCTCGTCTACTGCTTTAGCTCCAAGCTCTTCTACTTTACCGTAAAGAGGATCGCCTTCAGTAATGATTGCATTACCGTTCTTGATTCCTGCAGTTCCAAACATAGAAGCGTAAGGAGAAATTGTATCTGGGTTTAGTGCTTTATGCCAAGCATAGATGAAATCTCCTGCTACGACATCAGATCCGTCAGACCATTTAGCGTCATCGCGAATTGTGAATGTGTAAACAGTTTCACCGTCTTTTTCTTCTTCTTCTGGTTCATCAGCAGCCATACCAAGTGTAGGCTCGTTATTTTCGTCAAGACGATAAAGTCCTTCGAAAACCTGGTTCATTGCTTTAAAAGATGTGTTATCAGTAGCTTGAGTTGTATCCATTGAAGGAATTTCAGCTGTTTCTACTAAGTTAAGTACTTGTTCAGCAGAACCGCCTTCTCCGTCGCCTTCTCCGCCACTGTTCCCCCCGTTGTTTGAGCCGCCGCCGCAAGCCGACAGGAATACGCTCAATACAAGCACAAGAGATAGGACAAGCGTCCATCTTGATTTCTTCATGCTGTGTGACCTCCCTTAAAATATGTAGCTATAAAAGCTAGTAATCCGCATGACGAAATTCATCAAATTATCAAACAATTTACGAGAGATTTTTTGATTCGTTTCGCCCACAACTCGTATTATACAAGTTTTCTAACTATTTTGCATACACAATTTTTACACTGATTTACAAAAACCGCGTCACCATTACGTTTGCATAACAGAAAATAGTTCTTTAGTCCTGGTATAATTTCTCTGGTTTATGGGTAACATTTTAATTTTTACAGAGAAATGTATGAAAATCTATCTAGCCCCCTTACCTGAAAGTATACAGTATACGTTCGTGTATACTGTATGCATGTCGCGAAATATTCTGAAATATGAACGGTGTGTAAAGTCCTTACATATTCTACGCTTTTTTTCGTTTGTTTATTGTTCTTGACCCATTCTTTTTTTATACTTAATAATAGAAAGAACATTGGGGGTTACTATGAAATCACTTACATTTAAGTCAGGTATACTGGTTTTTCTGGCTATTGTCACTTCAATGGTCATATCGATTACATCTGATGAAGGATTTGGCTTACAGCCAGTGTCCGATATTCTCTTTATGATTGCTCTCGGAATGTTACTAATCGGTGCAGCTCTTCATGTAGTTCAGACTGGCTTCTTCGATGGCATCGTGTATTCCTTCAAACGCTATTTTCGAAATACAGCTAAACGCCAAATGA
The DNA here is from genome assembly GCF_011082085.1 of Bacillus sp. Cs-700. Taxonomy (NCBI): domain Bacteria; kingdom Bacillati; phylum Bacillota; class Bacilli; order Caryophanales; family Bacillaceae; genus Bacillus; species Bacillus sp. Cs-700. Next base: position 4,286,317 of record NZ_CP041063.1, on the reverse strand, counting down.
TTGAAGAAGATCATTCTGAGATTAAATATCAGCTGGATTATGATAACCCCATTACTTATCCTCTTCTACTTGCTGGTGCTTTTTGTACGATCATTACGATTATTATTTCCATTGCTCTCATTCAGTAGCTAACTTGTTGCATCGAATGAAATCATTGCGCTATACTAGTAACGTAGAAGGATACAGAACGGCTTTGAGGAAGAGTAGTACAAATTGATGTGTTTATAGAGAGCCTGTGGTTGGTGAAAACAGGTAACACACGTTTTGGAATGGACTTCTGAGCCCCTTTGCTGAACAAGTAAGTAGGCATTGGCGTGAGCATTCACGTTACCACTAGCGGTATTCATTACCATAAGTGATCCAGTCTTACTGGATAAGCAGGGTGGCACCACGGTCCATTCGTCCCTAGCAATAAAGGGAGGAATGGACCTTTTTGTATTCAATTTCATTGAATTTGAGAGGAGCACTACACAATGAGCGTTATTTTTTCCGGAATTCAACCTAGTGGTACATTAACAATTGGTAACTACTTAGGAGCTATGAAACATTTTACTGACATGCAGGGCGATAATGAATGTTACTTTTGTGTCGTTAACCAACATGCCATCACAGTCCCTCAAGAAAAACAGGCGTTAAAACAAAACTCAAGAAGTCTTGCCGCACTCTACCTGGCATCAGGGATTGATCCTGAAAAATCGACGTTATTTATTCAGTCTGAAGTACCCGCTCATGCCCAGCTTGCCTGGATGCTACAATGCGTATCTTATATCGGCGAACTTGAGCGTATGACGCAGTTTAAAGATAAATCTACTGGGAAAGATGCTGTAAGCGCAGGTCTTCTAACATATCCACCATTAATGGCTGCGGATATCCTTTTATATGGTACAGAAATTGTTCCTGTAGGTGATGACCAAAAACAGCACATTGAACTGACGCGAAATCTTGCCGAACGTTTTAATCGTAAATATAACGACATCTTCGTTATGCCTGATGCTCGCATTCCTAAAGTTGGGGCGCGAATTATGTCACTTCAGGATCCATCAAAAAAAATGAGTAAATCTGACTCCAATCAAAATGCCTATATCTCTATGCTTGATGAGCCTGCAACGATTATTAAAAAAGTAAAGCGTGCCGTGACGGACTCTGATGGGGTTGTCCGATATGACAAAGAAGAGAAACCAGCTATTTCAAACCTGTTAACGATCTACTCTCTTTGTTCTGGGAAAAGCGTTGAAGAAATTGAATCGCTTTATGATGGCAAAGGCTATGGTGACTTTAAAGCAGAGCTCGGAGAAGTGATCGCTGAAACGTTAAGACCGATCCAAGAACGATACAACGAACTGGTTGCATCAGCTGAGTTAGATGACATTCTTGATCATGGTGCTGAAAAAGCAAATCGTAAAGCTTCTAAAATGCTAGCAAAAGCAGAGCGTGCGATGGGTCTTGAGAGAAAAAGAAGATAATTTGATCCAATTAAAAAAGAAGAAGGCTGCCGACGGCAGCCTTCTTTTTTTAGTTTACATGCGTTCCCTTTTCAAGCTCCCATATTTTCTCAAAATACGGTTGCCCTTTAATAATCCGCTCACAAATTTGCTCATGTTTTGCTGACCAACCTGCTTTTACTTCACGGTATAGCCCTTCCCATGCCTCGTCCATTTCCATGTTTTGAATCTGCACATATTTTTTTGGTTGGCATTCTGTGAACCAATACCGAATTTCAGCTGAGTTCCCACTTGAGTAGAGCTGATCTAGTGCCATAAACAAAAGCTGTTTTAACTGTCTTTCCTTTCGTGTTAGCCCCATCATAATATCTGGTCCTGGTGAAAGAATATGATGCTCCTTCACAGGTTGATCCGTTTCAAATGGGTATCGAGTTGCTTCAATATCTGCCACCATTTCATAAACCGCTTTTTCCTGTCTTGGTATCACGCGACTTTTGCGAATCGGAATCTTATATCCTAATGTATCAATCACGATAACACCTCTGCCATCCGTAGCCAGGAAGCAATATTCTAAAGGTGATCGTTCATTGTTCTTTCGAATATAGCTCTGTTGAAAAACATCATTAAGCAAACTCTCCGGAAGCTCAGTAAGATCATTTTCGATATAATGATACAAGACCGATTCTACCTTAATGACAGGCACTTGATCCAATAGTTCAATAAAATCATCTTTTCGCCACTCATGGAAATTACATACGTTGTATCCATTCTCTTCGCCCTCAAACCAATTCACCCAAACATCTCGCAAATACAACATCTGGCTACCCCTCACTTCGCTACTGTTTGTAAAAACAGTATAGTCAGGACCAAGTTAAATTATTCCATAATCAATATATTATTAAGAAAAGATTAATAGAACACCGAAAAGCGGAGACGAGCGTTTAGAAACGGAGATATTGGAGCGCTTGAACTAGAACACGTTTTTTGTGTTCTGGTGAAAGTGCGAAATATCGCAGTTTCTGCGAGTCGTAGCTAGACATGAAAAGCGGAAGCCTCCGTTTAGACCCGGCAGGCACTGGAGGCTTTTCATTTGAACACGGTCTTTGTGTTCGGATGAAAAGGTGAAGTGACCGAGGGTCTGGAGGCTGAAGCTAGACACGAAATGCGGAAGCGCCCGTTTAGCCTCGACAAGTGCTGGAGCCATTTCAAAAGAACACGGTCTTTGTGGTCATTTGAAATGGTGAAGCGATCGAGACCCTGCCCACTGCAGCTAGACACCGAAAAGCAGAGACGAGCGTTTAGAAACGGAGATATTGGAACGCTTGAACTAGAACACGCCCTTTGTGTTCTGGTGAAAGAGTGAAATATCGGAGTTTCTGCGAGTCGTAGCTAGACACCGAAAAGCGGAAGCGCCCGTTTAGCCTCGACAAGCGCTGGAGCCCCATAAAAAGAACACGCTCTTTGTGATCATTTTATGGGGTGAAGCGATCGAGAGGCTGGGCGCTGCAGCTAGGAAAAGCGGAGACAAGCATTTAAAAACATACCCCGCCACCGTCCACAAAAAAATAACCCCCGGGATTTCCCCCAGGGGTTACGTTCTTTACTTCACGAATTTCTTAAACACTAATGTTGCATTATGACCACCAAAACCAAGTGAGTTATTCATAACGGCTTTCACATCAGCTTTGCGGGCTTTATTTGGCACATAGTCAAGATCACAGTTTGGATCTGGCGTTTCGTAGTTAATCGTAGGTGGAAGAATTCCTTCTTCTAATACCTTTGCACAGAATACACCTTCAACCGCGCCGGCTGCTCCTAGTAAATGACCAGTCATCGACTTTGTCGAACTAACAGCAAGCTTATAAGCATGCTCTCCAAACACAGACTTAATCGCGGCAGTTTCAAACTTGTCGTTGTAATCTGTACTTGTACCGTGTGCGTTAATATAGCCAATATCGGTTGGAGAAAGGCCTGCATCATCAATTGCTTGCTGCATGGCTCTTGCGCCACCTTCTCCTTCAGGTGCAGGTTGCGTAACGTGATACGCATCACCAGTAGAACCGTAACCTACGATTTCTGCATAAATTTTCGCACCACGTTTTTCTGCAGACTCAAGGCTTTCAATCACGAGAATTCCAGCACCTTCTCCAATGACAAACCCATCACGATTTGCATCAAAAGGGCGACTTGCAGAGGCTGGGTCAGCATTTGTAGATAGTGCTTTCATTGAACCAAATCCAGCTACGCTCATGCTTGTAATCGGCGCTTCAGATCCCCCGGTGATCATCACATCCGCATCACCTCGCTGAATCACTTTAAACGAATCACCGATTGAGTTCGTTCCTGAAGCACAGGCAGTTACGGTACATGAGTTAATTCCTTTTGCTCCAAGCATAATCGAAACTTGACCTGACGCCATATCTGGTATCATCATCGGAACGAAGAATGGACTAACGCGACGAGCGCCTTTATCCATGAACGTACGGAATTGTGATTCATACGTTTCCATACCGCCTATACCTGATCCAATCCAAACGCCAACTCTCTCAGCATTTTCTTCATTAATCTTTAAACCAGCATCTTCAACAGCCATTTGAGAAGCGGCTACAGCAAACTGTGTAAACCTGTCCATTTTACGAGCTTCTTTACGGTCCATGAATTTTTCCGGATCAAATTCAAGCGCTTCTCCTGAAACTTTTGCTGCGAACTGATCTTTATCTAAACGAGTTAATGGGTTGATTCCAGAAACTCCATTCAATACATTTGTCCACGTTTCCTCTAATGAATTTCCAAGTGGGGAAACCGTCCCCAACCCGGTAATAACAACTCTTCTCTTCATTTATACCAGCGCTCCTTTTTTCACTACTACCGTTTTAGCGTCCTAATTTGAGGGCAACGGCTCCCCAAGTTAAACCGCCTCCGAAACCAACAAGAATCACAACATCGTCATCCTTCACTCTGCCTTCTTCCATTGCTTCTGAAAGCGCAATTGGAATGGTTGATGATGATGTATTTCCATACTTCTTCACCGTTGTTGCCATCTTTTCAACTGGGAGTTCCAGTCGTTGTCTGGATGCTTCCATAATTCTGATGTTTGCTTGATGAGGAATTAAGAAATCAACATCTTCCTTTGTTAAACCGGCCTTATCAATCACATTAATAGCTGACTGACCCATTTGTCTTACGGCAAACTTAAACACTTCTCTGCCGTTCATTGCCATAAAGCCATTTGGCTCTTGGTAGAGATGCTTGGCACCTGCCCCATCTGAACCAAGTTCAAATGAAAGGATCCCTCTTCCTTCCGTTACTGGGCCAATGACTGCAGCTCCAGCACCATCGCCAAAAAGAACAGCGGTGTTTCGATCTTCCCAGTCCGTAATTTTCGAAAGTTTTTCAACTCCTACAACTAGGATGTTTTTGTAAGTATCGTTGTTAATGAACTGTCCAGCTGTAATCATGCCGTACATGAAACCTGCACAAGCTGCACTTAAATCCATTGCAGCAGCATTTGTTGCTCCTAGTTTCTCTTGAAGCAAACAGCCAACTGATGGAAATGGATAGTCTGGCGTTACGGTCGCAACTAAAATAAGGTCCAGATCTTCCGCTTTTATATTAGCATCTTCAAGGGCTTTTTTTGAAGCTAAATAAGCCATATCCGATGTATTCATATCATCATCTGCGATTCTTCTTTCCTCGATACCTGTTCGAGTGCGGATCCATTCGTCAGATGTATCAACCATTTTCTCTAAGTCTTGGTTGGTTAATACACGTTCTGGTACATAATGTCCTACACCTAGTAAACCAGCGTTCATCTTGAATTTCCCCTTTATAGGATATTTTCGTACTTAAAACCAATCTTTAGTAGCTGGTACTAATTTTAAGTCATATTGAATGATTTGTCTACCTGACTGCCTAGCACACACCTTTTGAGCGCTTCATAAGCTAAGCTATAAGTAAACTTTATTGAAGGAGGATAGATGGATGTATCCGTATTATCAGCAACAGTCATATTATCATCAACCCTCTGGCTATCAACCGTATCAGCAACAGTCATTCACACCTTATCCGCCTTATCCACCACCCTATCAAGGGCAAAATTATCATCCGGGTGGGCAGCCCTACTATCCCCATCCTTACTACCAACAACCATACGGCCCTTATCAGGGATATCCAGGTGGGCAGCCATTTATGAACCAGTTCAAAAAGCAAAACGGCCAATATGACTTTCCTAAAATGATGAATACAGTTCAACAAATTACACCTATGGTAAAACAAATGGGGTCATTGCTTAACTTATTCGTAAAATAATTGAAAAGACGTGGCTTCACGTCTTTTCAATTCATTTGGAAAGAAACAGCATGCTTCCCGCACTAATAAATAATAAGATACCAGAGATGACCATTAAACTAAAACTGCCAATCAAGATGCCTATCAATAAGCCACCAAGTGGGACAAACCAGATCCAGAAAGCTTTACGGCCCATTTTATACTCTCCTTACTCCTGTGCATCCTGCTTTCCAAGCTCATAAGCATCTTCCATCGCTTTAAGAAAGAGCTGAAGTAGCGGCTGCATTTTTTCAAGATCAAGTTCAATGTCCTGTTCACCAAGCGATTGTTTCGCTTCAGGTAAATACTTCATTGCAATTTGCATAAATTTCATGTTTTGATCCATTTCATTCACTCCTATTTCACTTTCGCCTAAAAGGCTCACCCTCTATTATAACGACAAATACGGTGTATTGAAATGCTCCCATGCTTCTCGCTGTCCGGAAACCATTTTCAATACCATTGCAGCCTGTCCTCTATGGTAAGCTTCATGATCAATTAAATGGCTAATAATCCATTCAGGAGAATAGCGAAGCGTTTCCCCATTAATCGTAATTTCTGGTCCAGGCTTTCGGTATTCCACGTCTGATAATTGATTAAAATATGCTCGAATATAATCACGAGCTTCGGCAAGACGAGCTAAGAACCAGGAAAGTTCTTTGTCATCAGGTGCAGCGATGATTTGTGCTTCCTGAAAATAGTACCGCTCTTTCTCTTCCTCTGTTACACTTTCACCCATCAGCGCATTTTTCACCCACCAAAGCTCGATTTGTGCAATATGAAGTAAATAAGCTCCTACTGTAGGAAAACTTGAGTATCCATAGTGAAGTTCCTGAAACTCAATGTCACTTACCATTGAAAGAAGTTTTTCCCTCGTTTCCTTTAAAGCTTGAAGGCCATGAGAGGAATCATGTACGTCATAATTACCAAGAGTTTTTTCAATCATCCAGAATCTTCCCTTCTCAGTCAGTGAAATTACGTTAAGTAGATTGAAGAATCAAATGCGATCATTTTTTCAGTGTGCAGACGCTGTTGGTGCAGTCCTTCTTCAATAGACGTGATGTTTTTAAAACCAAGCTTACTTGCACATTGTTTGTTTGAAATCCCACACCTTAGTTTCTTTTCACGATGTAAGTCTATTGAATCTCCTATACACCATTCGACTCCTCTTTGCCATTCTCCTTCTCTTCCACTCGTTAGATTAAACGTTTCTGACTGTTCACGCCGTATTGCGGCTTGATAAATGGACTCGCAAACGTCCTTTACATATACAGCATCGAAATGAGCGTTTACCCCTTCTTCCTCATATTTAAGTGGAAGTTTATGATGTAAGAAATAGTGTTGGAAAACATGATGGGACGGTTGCCACGGACCATATACAAGCGGCAGGCGTAATATTTTTACGATATCACTTTTTCGATTCAGAAGAATGTGTTCCTCTGCTGATTTTAGCTTTCCAACATTCGAATGAGGATGATGAGGCGTTCTTTCCGTAATACTTCCATACCGTGTCCCAAATACCTCTGTGCTCGATAAATGAACGAGCACTTTTCCTTTGGAAGCTTCCACTACGTTTCGAGTACAATCCAGACTATTTTCAATCATTTTTGAACCCTGTTTCATATTTATAACTTTCGGAGAACTAAGGTGAAAAATCGTATCACAGTCTTTCGATAGATGATCTAAGGAAGCTTCCTCAATCCGACTGTTTATTTGTTTGTAATTCGCGTTTCTCAGAAGCATCATTTCTTTCATCTCATATTCAGCTTTTCTTCTTTCCTCTACTTTCCCATCGATTCCTACGACTTCAATTCCTTTATTTAAAAGAAAATCGGTTAAATGATAACCAATAAACCCTAACCCACCCGTTATAAACACCTTCTTCATACGCCCACCTCAACTTTTTTAAGAATACTTTTCTTTCAGTACGATCATTCTAATAGCGTTATCATTGTCGCTGATTGAAAAGGGAGGATTTTTATCATGGAGCTACATCATGGAAATCTATTTTGGCCAACAACTGTAGAAAAGGCACGATCATTTCCAGAACTTACAACCACCGTTACATGTGATGTGTTAATCATTGGTGGAGGAATGTCAGGATCAGTTATGGCAAGAATGCTTGCAGACTACCATATCGATACCGTTTTAATTGAAAAAGATACAATTGCCTCTGGAAGTACTTCTGCGAATACTGGTCTTCTCCAATTTTCTAATGACGCCATGTTAATAGACCTTATCGACCGGTTTGGAAAAGAAAAAGCTGTCTACTTCTATAAGCTTTGTTTAAAGGCAATTGATGAACTGGATAAGTATAACGCCACTTTAAAAGAAAAAACCGATTTCAAGCGAGCGGAGAGCCTTTATTACGCAAGTAATGAACACCATGCTAAAAAACTGAAAAAGGAGTACGATGCTTTAATAGAACATGGTTTTAACGCTGATTATTTAGATTCTACTGCCATTGAAAACCTCTACTCCTTCAAGGCACCTGCGGGAATCTACACGAAAGCCGAGGCAGAAGTAAATCCCTATAAATTCGCCCTAGCTCTTGCAAGTCATGCAGCCGATCTAGGTGTTAACATATTTGAACATACTGAAGTGCTTTCTCACCAATTTCATAATGAAGAACTGATTTTCCAAACTGAAAAGGGAGAAATTCGTACAAAACACGTTATCTATGCAACTGGCTATGGAACACAAGAGTTTGCCAAAACAAAAGGCGCCCTACTAGAGCGCACCTATACAATCGCAACAGAACCCATTGACGAATTTCCTGGTTGGCACAACCAATCACTCATTTGGGAAACGGATCGCCCATACTACTATTTGAGGACAACTCCAGATCGCCGTATCCTCATTGGTGGATTGGATGCCAATTTAAATAAAGAAGAAAAGCTAGAACAGCAAGGTCAGCAATTGTTGAATAAACTGCATGAACTGTTTCCCTCCATTGAAACGTCAATTGCTTTTGAATGGAGTGCCATCTTCGGCTCAACAAAAGACGGTCTTCCTTACATTGGGAAGCACCCCAAATATGACGGCGTCTATTTTATGCTTGGTTATGGTGGAAACGGTACAGTTTACAGTATGCTTGGTGCTGAAATCCTTAAAGATCTTATTTTATACGGGCATCATCCAGCCATGGAGATTACAAGACTGAAGCGTTAGTTACTTAGAGTTTTTCATGTTCTTGAAAAAAGCGAACCATTTTTTTACCTAGGGATTGATAACTATCGCTTAATAGTGCAAGTTCAATGGGATAGCCAATTTCCCTCTGAACACGTTCATACACTCGAATTTGTTCAAGCGAGTATGGACTTTTAAGCGAATGATGCCATACTTTAATCGGACAAGTGGACGTTATCATTTCTTTTTCTTCTATTTTAGAAATAACCTCTTCACTTTGAATTTCATAGGCACGAGCCATTTCCTTTACTAACCTTTTATAAAAGAGTCGATTAAGCTGTTCTTGGTGAACAAGACTTTTCACATCAAAACAAGGATTGAATAGTGCGGCTGAACGAATGAGGGGTTGACGATTGTTTAAGAAAGCATTCGCAGCAAGAACCCCCATTCCCTCTGCGACGACATGGATCCTTGGATTAAGAATTTCTTGTTTATGCACGAGATTATAGATTCTTTCCGTTAATTTCACAGCTTTTGGTGAACCCCAGTGCCTACCATACAAGTTGCTTGTGTATACGGTATAGCCCGCATCAAGAAAATCAGCAACCATTCCTTGACGTGTGTGATTTTGCAACCAAAAACTCGTATTATCGTCTACAAAATGAGTTAGACCACCTATTATGAAAATGCCAAACCCGTTAGGCCGTTCAGGGACAAGAACGATCGTCCACTCCCCGTCTAATTGATAGGCTCGTTTACGAATACACATACTCTCCCCTCGCCCTTTTATCACTTTCTGTATAACGTATGCAAGTGGCATTTGGAAGAAAGGGTGAAGCGCCTATTTATCGGGAATTTCCCCTTTTCACTTACTGAAAAATGATAAAAACCCCTTCCACCATTATATGTTCCGTTTACCCAACTATACCTTTGCATGAGTTAGGATATTTTTGGGTATTGAAAAGAAGGTGGTGATAAAGAATGAAAAAATCAACTATTCTCGTTTTTGTAGCTGTGTACCTTCTTTTTAGTATTTCTGGTTTCCTATTTCCTTTTGACGCCGATTGGTATACCGCGTTATCAAAGCCAGATTGGACACCAGACGGCTCCGTAATCGGCATGATTTGGGCAATTCTTTTTGGTTTCATCGCATTATCGACAGCGATTGTCTACCAAAAACGCGGCTTTAATCGCCATAATAGTGAGTACATTTCACTGCTAGGTATTAACTACATATTGAATCAAGCGTTTAGTTACTTGCAATTTAATCTTCACGCGCTGTTTGCAACCTTTATGGATGCACTGTTTATCGCGATTACAACGCTCATTCTTATCTTTCTTGCAGGCAGACAAAATCGAGTGGCAGGCTGGTTATTAGTCCCTTATTTCCTTTGGACATCCTTTGCGACTTATTTATCATGGCTAATTTATTCGATGAATTAAAATTGATAGATGAACGGGATCGTTTTGTGGTATGATATTCGATAGAATACGTTTACAAATGAGGTGAATTTCGTGCGTTTTTTATGGGCAATTATTTGGGGTTTTCTACTGAGTAATATGATTTTCTACGTACTTGCATCCATGCAAGGCGGCCATTATGAATTTGGAGCCGCATCTCTTTTTGGAGTAGCTATAGCCGTTGCGGCAATGGTAATAGGAGAAGGTCTCATCTCCGATCCTGCAGAACAGTAAAAACAAGCGCCATTTGCGGCGCTTGTTTTTTTGTACAATCTTTGTTTGTTATTAGTGATGCGGTTTAGGTTCCCTTGACCACTTGCGATTTTGATTTGAACATTCAGGAAATGCCTCACCCGCACGAAGTTCAATTTGTTTCGGATCTTTCACCATTCCACCCGTCTCTCCGATTTCAATGTATACTCCATTGTTTGGCGCTTTTTGCCCAGGTGTAAACTGACGATTTTCTCCGCCCATACATCCCCCTCCTTCCACTTGTCTAAATTTGCCCCCTCTATCAGCATTCATCAGCGAATACTCTTTTATGTAACTTGACTAAAACTTTCCCTTTACAAAAATGGAAGGACTGGTGTTTAATGGTTACATGTGTCAATTTATCTTGTAACAATTACTGGAGGAGCATTACTCATGGAACTGTTGGAATTACTTAAATACGCTTTTCTTGGTTTACTACAAGGCTTCACTGAACCAATTCCAATCTCATCAAGTGGACACCTTGTCATCGCCCAAAAAGTATTTGGACTAGAAATTAAAGGACTTAGTTTTGAAATTTTAATGAATTTTGCCTCATTACTTGCGGTTCTTCTTATTTACCGCAATGACTTAATTCGCCTCACTTCTCATGGGGTACGATACGTTGTCTCTCGAGATAAAGAGTCCAAAAGCGAATTTATGTTCATCGTTTACCTTGTCGTCGCAACGATTCCTGCAGCGGTTCTCGGCTTACTATTTGAAGATTTCATTGGTGAACAATTAAAGGGGCTTAAAGTAGTGGGAGCAACCTTGATCATTACGGGTATCGCGCTATGGCTTATTCGTAACTTGCGTGGATCAAAAGGCGAATCCGCTCTTAACTTTAAAGATGCGCTAATTGTTGGACTAGCTCAGGCTGTCGCCTTAATTCCGGGGATTAGTCGTTCTGGTGCAACGATTGTAGCAGCCATGGGGCTTGGAATGAAGCAAGAAACGGCGCTACGCTTTTCTTTCTTATTGTTTATTCCAGTGAGCGTAGGGTCAATGATCCTGAGCATTGGCGACCTTCAATTTGGCGATATGCTTATCCCTTATATTATAGCCTTTTTATTATCCCTTACAGCTTCGTACTATTCATTAAAGTGGTTTATGAATATTATGGCTCGAGGTAATTTGATTTATTTCTCCATTTATTGCTTTATCGTAGGAGCACTTGTCCTTATTTTCTAACCGGCTAATGCCGGTTTTTTTATATGATTTATAACATAGAATATGACAAATACAAGGAAATGATGGTTGTAGTGGAGAAAGGTTACGTGGGATAATAGGACGTAAATTGATTCAGGGAGGCTGAAAATGAAAAAAGATACGATCAACTCTGATGCACTAAAAAAGTGGATTGCTGAAGAAGGCGAATCAATTTCATTTCAAAAAGACGAACCCCTTTATATGGATGGGATGAAAGCGGATCGGCTTTTTCTTATACAGTCTGGAAACGTGCGATTAAACAAACTGACCTCTGAAGGCAGAGAACTAACCCTTCAAATTTGTCAGCCTGGTGATCTCATCGGAGAACTTGCGCTTTATACAGGGCAGCTTAACTTTTCTGCAAATGCCTGGGCGGTTGATAAAGTAAAAGCTACCTTCGTTAAACAGGCCCACCTTGAAGAAACATTAACAACCGATGCCATCCTCGCCACACAGTTCATGAAATTCATGGGTGAAAACTTTAGAAAAAACCAATCTAAATTTCGAGATCTATTGTTACACGGAAAAAAAGGAGCTCTCTACTCTACTTTAATTCGTCTATCCAATACATATGGCGTCAAAAAAAACGATGACATCCTAATCGACATTCCCCTGACCAATCAAGAATTAGGCAACTTCTGCGGTCTTACAAGAGAAAGCGTCAATCGCATCCTAAGCGAACTAAAAAAAGCCAACATTGTCTCAGTCAAACAAGGAATCATCACCATCCACAACCTCGAATTCCTCCGCTGCGCCATCCACTGCGAAGACTGCCCAATCACGATTTGTAGGTTGTAGGAAAAGCGGAAGTGGGCCTGCTTAAATCCGCAGGATGTTGGAGCCTTTTCGAATGAGACGCTTTTTGTCTCAATCGAAAGGGCGAAACAGCCGGAGGATTTGGCCCGCGTAGCTGGATCTCATGTAAAGCGGAAGCGCCCGTTTAGACACGGCAGGCACTGGAGCCTTTTCATTTGAACACGGTCTTTGTGTTCGGATGAAAAGGTGAAGTGACCGAGTGTCTGGGCGCTGCAGCTGGATCATGAAAAGCAAAGACGAGCGTTTAGAAACGGAGATATTGGAACTCTTGAACTAGAACACGCCCTTTGTGTTCTGGTGAAAGAGTGAAATATCGCAGTTTCTGCGAGTCGTAGCAAGACACGTAAAGCGGAAGTGGGCGTTTAGACACGGCAGGCACTGGAGCCATCCATAATGAACACGCTCTTTGTGTTCGAGTTGGATGGTGAAGTGACCGAGTGTCTGCCCACTGTAGCTGGATTTAGGTAAAGCGGAAGTGGGCGTTTAGATCCGCAAGATGTTGGACCCCTTTCGACTATTAATTCCGCGATATTTTAAATAATTCCGCGATATTCTGATTTATTCCGCGAAATTAGTTGATAATTCCGCGAAAACACAAATATATCCGCGAAAAAGCTCAAACAACTCCTCAAACAAAAAACACCCATTTGGGTGTTTTAATACTTACCCTCCACTAACCGGTGGAATAAACGCGACCACATCGTTATCATTTATGATTTGATCTTCTTCTGCATACTCTTCATTAATCGCGGTCATCGTATGTTCAAGAGAAAGCTCAGGATAATCCTCTATCAGTTTTTGTTTCAGCTCAGAAACAGGGAGCTTTGATTCAGAGCGCTCTACCTTTTCCAAGCCAAGTTGTTCCTGCTGTTTTGCAAAGAAAAGAACGGTAATCATTCTTTTTCCTCCTTCGGTGCTCCATTTTTGTATGCCGTGTTTTCAAGCTGATCTCCTATCCATTCTTGTCCATCAGTCCAGTATTCCTTTTTCCAAATTGGGACTATTTCCTTGATTCGCTCAATCGCAAAGCGACTTGCTTCATAACTTTCTGCTCGATGAGGGGATGCGACAGCAATCACAACAGCAATATCACTAATAGCTAATTTTCCGATTCGATGAACAATCGACGTTTGGACATTAGGCCACTGCTCGCGAATTTCTATTCCGATTCGTTTCAACTGTTTTTCAGCCATAGAAGGATAGGCTTCATACTGTAGCGAAACGGTTTGCTTTTCACCAGTAAATTCTCTTACCGTGCCTATAAACGTGTTGATTGCCCCAGCTTCAGGACGGATCACGCTAGCTATTACTTGATTAATATCAATCTCTTCAGAAGTTATCTTATAATATTCCATTGTTACCCTCTCCTAACATGCTTCAACACATCTTCTATACAGTCGTACATTTGATCATATAAGTAACTATTATCAACCGAAACATCGAGAGATTCTTTCACAATCGCTCCAATGATGTGAGTTTTGCTTAACAAGTGAAGATCATCTTTATTTCTTAAAAGCACAATCTTTGGATAGCTCTCTTCTTTGAACCCTTCCACTAAGATAAGATCAAGATCAAACGAATCGTATAAACGAATTAACTGTTCAAGTTCCCAGTCGCTTCCCTGCGTTGCATGAATGGAAACCATTCCGCCACCGCTAACCCCCGTAACAACGGCTCCGGCATTCCGATGGCGCCCTGTATCTTTTTTCTCATCATATACGTCAGGTCTTCCGTGCCCATGATGCTTAATCACGCCAACCTTTATGCCGTGTGATGACGCTTGTTCAATCATTTTTTCAGCAAAAAGCGTCTTCCCGCTATTTTGGTACCCTACGACCTGAATCACCGGCGTTTTTACCACGTAGCCGATCCATCCTCACGAAGATGGAGTAGTTCAACTGTATCTCCAGCCTCGAATCCACGCGTGCCTCCAGGTAATACGACAAAAGCATTTGCTTCGGCAAGAGAGGTCACGCTTCCTGATTTATCAAGTCCCGTTGGTTTCACATAAAGTCGACCGTTTTTCTCCTCTACTCTACTTCGTACAAACCTTGTGAACGGGTTAGGTTTTGGAAAGTTCGTTAACAGTTCTCCCTGGCTTTTCATGCGATAAGGATACTTCGAAAAGAGCGCACGCTTAATAATTGGTCTTGCGAATAACTCAAAGCCTACAAAACAGGCAGAAGGATTTCCTGATAGACCAAATAGTAATTTCCCATTCCATTCAGCAACCGTCGTCACACTACCCGGTCTCATTCCTACTTTATTAAATAACACCGTTGCCCCTAATTTCTCATAGATCGCAGGAAGGTAATCATAATCGCCCACCGATACGCCTCCTGTTGTAATGAGAAAATCTACTTTTGTTAACGCAGCTTTGATTGAAGAAAAACTCGTTTCAAAGTTATCCTCTAATTTTCCAAAATAAAGCGGTGTTGCTCCCGCCTCCTTTACCTGTCCTTCGATCATAGGTGAATTACTATTCCGTATCTTTCCTGGTTGAAGCGCTTGATCAGGATCCAATAGTTCTGTACCAGTAGCGTATATGCCTACTACCGGTTTACGAGCAACTGGAACGTTTGCATATCCAAACGTTGCAAGAAGCGCCTTCACGCCAGGAGTAATGAGAGTCCCTTTTTCAATAAGTACGTTTCCTTCCTGTGTATCTTCTCCACGTAAAGAAAGATTGTCTCCCTTAACTACTTTCCGCTTCACCTGAATGAATGGCTGATCTTCTTCCTCGATTTCTTGAACAAGTTCAAGCATGATCACTGCATTCGTGCCTTCAGGTATAGCAGCCCCCGTCATAATACGAATCGCCTCGTTTTTCTCAGGGACTTTGGAGGCGACAGTTCCTGCTCCGATTTCTTCTATAACTTTCAATTTAACTGGTGTATCTTTCGAAGCTTCATATGTATCTTCCGCTCGGATCGCAAAGCCATCATAAGGTGAACGATCAAATGGTGGAACATCATGATCGGCTTTGACGGCGACTCCGAGATGGCGTCCATCGCTTTCTTCTAGTAGCACTGTTTCAAGCGTTCCTTCATAAGAGAGGTTCATTACCCTTTGAACAGCTTCTTCCACTGTGATTGGTTTTCTTCTCTCGACCATCATCTCATCTCCATCTCTCACATTTTCCTCTTCATTGTAACAAAAATTCGCTCATTTCGTTTAAATGGAAAACTCGAATGAATAAAGAAGGCGGTGAATAGATTGTTAGTGATGCATCTTATATGGAAAGGAGTGATGATCATGCCTCAAAAAGAATATTGGGTTAAGCCTGGTGATACGCTGCTTAAAATTGCAGAATCGCACGATCAATCCGTGAATGAAATCAAGCAAATGAATCAGCTTAATTCAAACATCATTTACGTTGGACAAATGCTACGCATTCCATCTTCTTCAACTAACCATACGTATACCGTGAAACAGGGTGATACATTATTAAGTATTTCAGAGGAATACCGTGTTCCAGTTAAAGAAGTTAGAGAGCTAAATCAACTCCCATCTAACCTTATTTATGTTGGTCAGCACCTTGAACTTCCACTAAACCGTTCTCGATCGATGCGCATTGACTATACAGTAAAAGCAGGAGACAGTCTATACACCATTGCCCAAAATTATGGTACGACAGCTCAAAGTATTCAGGTGTTGAATGATTTAACATCAGATGCCCTCTCAATAGGTCAAACATTGAAAATTCCAGTATATACAGAAGTCGTTGTAAAAGCTGACCGAGCGAATGTAAGAACTGGCCCAGGCAAAGGGTATAACATCATTGCTCAAATGAGAACTGGAGCGAAGCTAGCGGTTGAAGGTATTCGTGGAAATTGGTACAAAGTGCAGTTATATGATGGTACGACTGGGTGGATAGCAGATAGCCTCGTTACATTTAAAGCGTATGGAGATGAAAAGCCGGTATCGCGGATTATCGGTTACTATACGCTTGAAGAAGGCCCGTCGCTCCCTTCTTCTTATAAATCATTTGTTTCAAATCGATCCGCCCTTTCGCAGCTAGCTCTGTTTCTTTTTCGGATCAGCCAGGAGAACCCAACAACAATTGAGAAGTTCGGCAAGTTTAGCGATAGAGAAATTGAGAAACTTGTCCAGCTTGCCCATGATCAAAACATTAAAATCATGCCTGTTGTGCATAACTTACTGTATAAAAGGGGCGACACCGAACCAAGTAAGAAGGTAGTTCAGACACTCGTTTCAAGCGAGGAAAACCGAAGAGCCTTTGCAAAAAATCTCGTTAAATTAATCGAAAAATATAATTTTGATGGGGTCGATATTGACATTGAAGACGTCTATATTGAAGATGCGGATAAACTAACGCTTCTTTACCAGACTATCGGAGAAGAGCTTCGTAAGAAAGGGTATTTCTTCTCAGCAAGTGTTCCTTCAAGAGCTTCAGATGAACTCGTTAATCCATTTTCAGATCCATTTAATTATGCTGAGATCGGCAAAGCTGTTGATCAATTTATCGTGATGCTTTATAACGAATTTGGCTGGCCAGGTAGTCCCCCAGGCCCTGCCGTGACGGCCGGGTGGATGGAGAAAGTCATGACATATGCCAAAACGAGAATTCCTCCTGAAAAGTTAGTATCCGCCATTTCTGTGTTTGGTTTTGATTTTAATCTTGATAAAGAAAAAAGCACCTACGTCACGTATGATATGGCGATGAAATTAAAAAAGAAGTATAACGCAGAAGTCGAATTTGATGAAGAACGGAAAACACCTTTCTTTCGCTATACAGATGAGGAAGGAAATAAGCACGAAGTTTGGTTTGAAAACGAACAAAGCATTGAAGCAAAAATTCGGTTAGCCGATGAACTTGGTGTCCAGGGTGTTGCCTTATGGCGACTCGGGATGGAAGACCCTGCGATTTGGAAGATGATTA
Source organism: Bacillus sp. Cs-700 (assembly GCF_011082085.1). Taxonomy (NCBI): domain Bacteria; kingdom Bacillati; phylum Bacillota; class Bacilli; order Caryophanales; family Bacillaceae; genus Bacillus; species Bacillus sp. Cs-700. Next base: position 4,268,782 of record NZ_CP041063.1, on the reverse strand, counting down.
ACGAAAAAATCGTCGTTGAACGCACAGAATAGAAACGTCATTTTACTATAATTGCTCACAAACCATAAAATAAAAAGGAAGAGGGAGACCCTCTTCCTTTTCTAATCATGTAATGCCAAGTGCAATCTTTGCATAGCGAGACATGTTGTCTTTCGACCATGGTGGATTCCAAACGATGTTAACATCAGCATCATTTACTTCCTCCACATCGGATAGTGCGCGTTTTACATCATTAACGATTGTACCTGCTAATGGGCAACCCATTGCAGTTAATGTCATAACGACTTGAGCGACACCTTCATCGTTAAGATCAGCTTCGTAGACGAGGCCAAGGTTTACGATGTCTATCCCTAGCTCAGGATCAATGACATTCTCCAGAGCTTCAAATAATTTATCTCTCATTTCTTGATCTGTTTGATCAGACATTGAAATCTCTCCTTTCATACAAGTGCTTCCAACTTTCATTATAACAAATTCAGATTTAACTTAAACCGAAAAGGCTTAATTCTATAAATGAGTTTTAAACCAGTCCACTAAAGCAAGAACAGCTTCTCGTGAAACTTTATGGCCGGAAGTCTCATCTTTAATAAATTTAAGATGCTCTTCCATCCCTTCATAGAGCGGTTTAATCTGGTGATAGAAATCATACGTAAGGGTATAAGGAACGACCTTATCTACTGTACTATGCCACATCATGAGTGGTCGACCATCAAGTTTGTCTTCTTGTAAAGAAAGGTCATAAGACTGTAAACCTTCAATTTGTTTTTTCATTTCTTCTTCAGAAATCGGAAGACTGAATCCTTCTTCTTTCAAATAGCGAATTTGAGCGTTCGCCAGTTTAAAATAAGACGGCGATCCCATTAAGGAAACAGCTGCTTTAATCCATGGATATTGTGTAAGCGCCCCAAATGTTAGAATGCCTCCCATTGAAGTGCCGGACATGCCAATCCGATCTTCTTGAACAAGATTTCGATCAACAAGATGCTGTCTCAGTTGGTCAAGCTCCGTTAAACTTTGAATCACAATTTCCCAAAACACATACTGACGCTTTTTCCCTGATAGATCATTTTCTCGTTCTCCGTGATGAACAGCGTCAGGAAGAAGTACGCGATACCCTTCTTCAGCTAGAAGGTAGGCAATATGGAGGTTATGTTCTTTTGCGCTAGTAAAACCATGTTGAAACATAACGAGCGGAAGTTTCTCATTCGCAAGTTCACCGTCTACCACGTGTAGAACGGGTATATTTTCTATGTATTCATTTACGATTGTAACCATTAGCTTATACCCCTTTCCTCTAGTAACCGTCCTCTCTATCGTACCATTCATATGGTTACATGAGAAATTTGAAGTCAGGTAGGCAAAGAAAAACATGCAAGCACTGCTTGCATGTCAAATACGTTAATTTTTCACTTGCTCTTCGTGACTTTTTTCAACTGATTTCATATTTTCTAATTTATTGTAGTATTGAGTTGGAAACTGTGAACCTTCATAAACCATCTTGCTATCTCCGCTATCATCTGATTGATCGGGTGTTGTTGGATTGCCTGCTTTTTCGATTGGCAAGCTGTCACTAAATTTCTTTGAAACTTGCTTACGCAGACCATTTGCCTTCGTTTTTAGTTTCGCTCTCTTTTCTTCATCCTTAAGCAAATAGGATGAAATGCCGATTGTCCCTGCCGCAATACTTGATATTAGCCATGTTTGTTTCTTAGTCATAATCGACTGCCACCTCCAATGGAATGATAGTTAAAGTGTACCCTTCTTAATAATTCCTCAAACGACTATCGTTTCCTTTTAATACTTTTGTCAAAATTTTAACATATCAAAATAGACACTTAATCTTATGCCATGTACAATAAGTTTGTAGACGCATAGGCGCTACAACCAAAAGACACTTTTCAAAGGAGCTTCTATGACAACTAAACCGCATCTAATCGCAATTGATCTTGATGGCACGTTGTTAAACAGCGAAAAGAATATTTCAGAACGCACGAAATCTGTTATCTTTGAAGCGAAAAGGCAAGGTCATCATGTCGCAATCGCAACAGGTCGCCCTTATCGGGCAAGCGTTCGCTATTATAACGAACTAGCACTTGATTCTCCAATCGTTAATTTTAACGGGGCATTTGTTCACCATCCCCTCGATCGCTCTTTTGGAACTCATCATTCTCCAATGGAATTAACTACAGCGAAATCCATTGTTTCTTCCTGTAGTGACATCAATGTAAAAAACATTATGGCTGAGGTGCTTGATGATGTTTACCTGCATCAGCATGATGAGCTTATTATGCAAAATATGATTATGAATGACTCTTCCATTTTCACTGGGGAAATCCATAAAAATCTTAAGGATGATCCAACCTCTCTTCTCATTCATCCGCACGAGCAACAGCTTGCGGATCTTCGCCAAATGTTAAGAGACCATCATGCTGAAATGATTGAGCACAGGGTTTGGGCTGCTCCATTAAATATCATCGAGATAGTTCGAGCAGGATTAAACAAAGCAGTCGGTTTGCAGCGTTTAGCAACTCACTTTAACGTTCCTCAAGAGAGGATTATTGCTTTTGGCGATGAAGACAATGACCTTGAAATGATTGAATACGCCGGAACTGGCGTTGCGATGGGAAATGCAATTAATGAGTTAAAAAATATCGCGAATGAAGTGACCGTTAGTAATGAAGAAGACGGAATTGCAACTTTTCTTGAGGAAAGACTGAAACTCTCGATTTCTGACAAAAGACAGCTATCATAAGCTGTCTTTTTTATTTTCTCAAAAGGAGAGATCAATACAGAATAATAACTGATTGATGAACTCATCCTATAAAGGAAAGGGAGGGATTCAATCATGGCAAAGAACAGCAAAACAAAGCGAATGATAAAAGAAGGCGCAGATCGTGCCGTTCAAAACATGGATCAGCACGACCTGACAAGTTTAAGCAGTCAGCAAAGAAAGAAACAGCAACAAGAAAATTTGTCTGGTGGTGAATGAAGATGGGAAATCGTTATTTCCAACTAGCGCGTGAAGCGGTAGAAAGAGCAGAACAAATGGCTACAAGCGGACATCCAGATGCACAAAATCAAATCAACGTGGCCCTTAACAATCTTTCTGCAGCTTTCCATCAATCAACTAGCGCTGAAAAAGAACAGCTCACTTCATACCAGGAAGTCATTCAAGAACTTAGCCATGAAGTATCCAATAAACCCTTTTAATTTTTACAGATAAAAGAAACCCGTCAACTCGTGACGGGTTTCTTTATCTGCGTGCTGGCCCCTTATACTTAAATTCTGTCGTCCATTCGCTAAAATAGTTTAATCACTGGTTTCATCCTTGTTTTTCTACCAAGGGATTTTAATACTTCTTTCGTAATCAGTTTATACCCTCTGGAACTTAGCTGAACACCGTCTTTCTCATAAAGCGTTTTGCTTTTTCGGCTTTCATGTATCAGTTGCCAGAGATCAATATGTCTCGTCCCAAACTTTCTAGCCAAAAAACGAATTCGCTCGGCATACCCCTCAATTTTCTGATTTGTCACCGAAGCATTTTCCTCGTTCATCACAGGTGAAGGTGATATCAAAATCACTCGATCCGGCGGAAGATTGTTAACCATATACCCAATATTTCTTTCAAATTCACTGATATCTGAACCATCGATCAAGCATGCTTCCTGTGTACCAAAAAAAATGGTGACATAATCCGGTTGGTAACTTAAAACATCTGATTGAAAACGCGACACCCCTTCACGAGAAGTTGGCGTTGAACCTGCGTTGATCACAATCCATTCTTCAAGAGCTCCTCTAATCCTAGACGTTAGTCGCTCATTTCCTTTATCGTCCACTTCTCTAGCCGTCAGACAATCCCCAAAACAAACAAGTACCGGCATTTTCTTCTGCCCCCCTTCTTTCCTTACCTTTCTGATTTCGTCGTTAATCGCGCGGTATGAAAGGATCCCTTTTTTCTAATCTCTTTTATATCAAAAGAGACGGCTCTAGAGAAAATTGGTCCATCATAAACAAATGTATGAAATTCGCCATTTTCTCCACACGGATCGACGTGTTCTGGAATCGCTTTTAAAAAAGTATCATCGAATGGTTTCCCTACCCAATCACTCTGAAGGTTCGTTTCATCAACAGTTGTGATGATCGCTTTAAATCCATTGGCGAGAAATCGTTTCGCTGTATGTAAAGTTGACTGTTTCCAAATGGGATAGATGGCTTTTAATTGATAGTCCTCTAAAAGAGTGTTGCGATAGTGGCGTATGTCCTCTAAATACAAATCTGCAAAAGCGACACCTTCCAGTCCTTCATTTCGAAAAGATTTATATTTCTTCCGAACAAGCGTCTCGTATTGCTTATTTGTACAATTATCTGGTAAATTGGTTATCGTTAGAGGGATTCCGATTGCATCTGCTTGTTTTTTTAACAGCGCGGTATCGACTCCATGAAATGGAATTGACTCATTCGTTTGATTCACCGTTGTCCATAGTGATATCACTTGTAAATGAGATTTTGTAAGACAGTCATATAAAGCAATGGCACTATCTTTTCCAGAGCTCCATGAAAAGATCATATTCATTTTGTAAGCTCCTTCCTTATCTTATAGACGAATGGAAATAGCTGAATGTTTCAAAATTCCAGTAAATTAAATAAATATTTTATTCTCGGCCTCTAAAAAGGGATTTTTGATGATGAGGTCGAAACAGTATGACGGAGGTGGAACGGTAATGAATGTGTACCAATTATCGAGCCAGACAGATGAAGAAACAATTGAAAAGGTTTCTAATTTATTAATGAAGCAAATTACCCGTTCTGATCAGAATGGAAGTTATGAAAAGCTCGTTAAAGGGGTAAAGCTTGCCCTTGAAGAACAAACAGCTTCAAGAATTGTTATTGCAGAATCTGAAGATGACGTACTTGGCGTAGCTTTTTTTAATATCGGAGTAAGTCTCGCAAGTGGAGGTCCATATATTTGGTTAAATGAATTGTTCGTTGACCCTGAGGCTCGAAACCAGGGAATTGGGAGAAAGCTACTTCTACATGTGATTTATTGGGCAGAGAATGAAGGTATCAAAGGCATTGAACTCGAAACCGGCATTAACAATGCGATTACGAAGCATTTGTATAATTCTCTTGGATTTCACGATATTGTCTCAAAACGCTACGGCTTTACTTTCTCTTCTTAACAAGAATGGTTATATGCTGCAAAGAGCGTTTCTGATACACTAATAGATGAAAGCGAAAGGAGGCGTATACTATGGAACTACGCGTAGACCGTACACCAAACCCAAATGCAGTTAAAATTACTGCCGATCAGCAGCTTTTTGAAGGGTCTTCAAGTCACTCTTTTAAGAAGAACGACACCCCTGACCATGCAATGGCAGCTGCCCTTCTAAAATTAGAAGGCGTGGATAATGTATTTGGTTACCAGGATTTCATTACGATTAACAAAATGCCTGAAGCAGACTGGGATACTTTACTTCCTGAAGTAAAGGAAACCATCTCTAATAACGCATAGAAAAAAGTTCCTCAGGGGTTATCCTGAGGAACTTTTTTGTTGATGATGGGTTGCGACTTGCAAAAACTGCGATATTTCACTTTTTCACCAGAACACAAAGGCAGTGTTCTTTTGATAAGGCTCCAGTGCCTGCCGTGTCTAAACGCCCACTTCCGCTTTTCGTTGATCCAGCTGCAGGGGGCAGACACTCGGTCACTTCACCATCCAATTCGAACACAAAGGGCGTGTTCAATTTGAATGCCTCCAGTGCCTGCCGTGTCTAAACGCCCACTTCCGCTTTTCGTTGATCCAGCTGCGCGGGTCAAATCCTTCGGCTGTTTCGCCCTATCGATTGAGACAAAAAGCGTCTCATTCGATAGGGCTCCAACATCCTGTGGATTTAAACGGACCCGCTCCGCTTTTCATGAGATCCAGCTGCGACTCGCAGAAACTCCGATATTTCACTCTTTCACCAGAACACAAAGTCCGTGTTCTAGTTCAAGAGTTCCAATATCTCCGTTTCTAAACGCTCTTCTCCGCTTTTCTTAACCATCCGTTCTAAAGAAGCCGAAGATTCCTGTGGTGTTGACGATGTTGGTGAAGGCGGTTGGGTCGATGTCTTGAATGATATGTTCAAGATCATAGAGTTCATATCTTGTGACCACGATCATGAGCATTTCTTTTGGTTCACCGCGGTAGGCTCCTTTGGCTGGAAGCTTGGTAATTCCTCTAACTAAACGATCGTGGATGGCTTTTTGCATTTCGTCACCTTTCGCTGTTACGATCATGGCCGTTAGTTTTTCGTGACGAGTGTGAATGACATCAATCACGCGAGAGGATACATATAAGGTAACGAGCGTGTAAAGCGCTTTTTCCCAACCGTACAGCATTCCCGCTGTTAGAATAATTAACGCGTTCATGCTAAAGAAGTACGTACCAATCGGGCGATCTTTCATTCTAGAAAGAATCATAGCGACAATGTCCATTCCGCCCGTGGAAGCCCCCCATTTTAACGTAAAACCGATACCAATCGCTGCAATGACGCCTCCAAATACCGCATTTAACAAAATATCCTCTGAAAGCGCTTGGACCGGAATGATTTCAAGGAATATAGTGGTAGCCCCTACGCTAATCACACTATATAATGTAAAGGACTTCCCTACTTTCTTCCATCCAAGAATGGCAACAGGAATATTGAGTAACATGAGCAGAATACCTGTCGAGATTGTAATAGGTGTATAATCACTTAGTACGCTTGAAATGAGCTGCGCGATCCCTGTAAACCCGCTCGCATACACATTTGCAGGAATTAGAAACAAGTTAAGAGAAACAGCCCCGAGAATCGCACCTAAGAGAATGACAATAATTTTTTTTACTTCTTCCAAACATAGCACCTTCTTTTTGAAACAGAGCTTTAACTCGTTTACAGAATTTTAGTTGAGTTCTCACGTAATCCTTCTTTTACTCAAACACTTTGTCGTTCATCGTTTGGTTACAAACAAACCATTCGACTTAGCCATGTTTATCTAAACAAACAATTTCAACTACGTCAACTGTTTTCTATTCAACTTCTTTAATAGGATTGATTTCCATTGGACTAGGGGATAAACTTTAAGAAAACAAGCTTCAATCTACATACGTACTTAATAATTGATGAAGGGACGATGGTCCAATATGAACGTTCAAATCATTACAGATAGTGCCTCAGATTTACCAGAGGATCTTGTAAAAAAACACCAAATTGAAATCATGCCTTTAATGGTTATCATCGGCGAGGAAGAATATTACGACCGAGAAGAAATTCAGGCGAAAGAATTGTACAAACTGTTACGTGAAGGAACAATGGCTAAAACGTCGCAAATTCCTCCAGCAAGAATAAAAGAAACGTTTATAAAATATGCCGAAAAAGGTCAGCCATTCATTTATATCGCTCTCTCATCGGGTATCTCTGGAACGTATCAATCTGCTGCTATTATAAAAAATGAAGTGCAGGAAGAATTCCCCAACGTTCAAATGGAAGTGATTGACTCAAAAGCAGCGTCACTGGGTTATGGACTTATGGCGATTCATGCTGCAGAGCTTGCTGAGAACGGAAAATCCTTTGAACAAATTTCTGAGAGCTTGCACAGCGATTATTTAACGCATATGGAGCACATTTTCACAGTAGATGATCTCGAATTTCTTCAGCGTGGCGGTCGAGTAAGTAAAGCTTCTGCCTTCTTTGGCGGAATGTTAAAAATCAAACCAGTGCTTCATGTGGATGACGGAAAGCTTATTCCTATTGAAAAGATACGTGGAAAAAACAAAGTGACAAAGCGAATGGTCGAAATTATGCAAGAACGTGGGGTCAATCTACAGTCCCAACTAATCGGTATCTCTCACGGTGACGACCTTGAAAGTGCCGAAAAGTTAAAAAGTGCGATTCAAGAAACATATGGTAGCCAGCGCTTTGTCATTCATGAAGTAGGCGCAACGATCGGTTCTCACTCGGGTCCAGGTACGCTTGCTTTATTTTTCCTAAATAAGTAGCTTCCTTTTACATAGGATGTCGCATTATCGTGTACTCTATAAATGTGCATGGCCATCCTGACAGCAAGGGAGGACTTGAATTGTCATCAACAAAAGATAACAACAAAAAACCTGTCGATAAAAACGCGAAACGAATGTTAAAAAACAGGTTAAAGGAAGAAAACCGTGAAGGCGGCAAACATCAATACTCAAAAGACACCGATCATTTATAAGGCTTTAAAACACGAAGAAACCGGCTAGTTTAACTAGCTGGTTTCTTAATTTCGAACATCTGTTATCTCAAAGTATGGGAACGTATAGCCGATCCAATATGAGAGACAAAAGCCCGCTATGATATAGAGAACAAAATAAATGTCTACTTTCGAAAAAGTCTGTTTGTAATAATACGTTCTCTCTTTATTATTAAACTGCTTCGCTTCCATCGCAACAGCAATCCGATGAGCTCTACGAATGCTTTGTGAGAGTAGCGGAACAGCGTAGAGCATAATGGATTGCGTGACACGTCGCAACCCTTTTTTCTTTTTCACTCCTCGAATTAATAAAGCGGCCCTAAGCTGCTGGAACTCCTCCACCATAACGGGAAGAATTCGCACAGCTGCCATGAAACTATAGGCAAACCTCGGCGGCACTTTAAGCTGTTGAATGAGAGAATAAAATAGGAAGACAGGTCGCGTCGTAAGCGCAAATAACAGACCTAATAGAGCGAAATTTAACGCTCGAAATCCAATGTGCAGACCTCGAAAAAAGCTTTCTTCCGTAATGTGAACAATTCCCCATCTCCACCATGTAGTGGACCCTTGCCCAAAAAACATCATGCTCGAAGCACTAGAGAAAAATAATAATAAAAACGGGATAAGCAATAGCGCTATTACGATTCTTCGATGTCCTGTTGCAAACAAAACTAGTATGAACGGTACAAAGGTTAAATTGCTCATCACATTCGGATTATGAACAAACAAGAGAGTGAGGAATAGTGAAAGAAAGAAAACCAATTTAAAGGCAGGGTTTAAGCGATGGAGCCAGGTTTCTTCATATTGTAGAGTCAACTGCATGACGTTCCTCCACCTCCCGACGTTCTAACTCTCTATCTTCTATCAGCTTTCCCTCATGTATGACCCACTCTCTCGTAGCATAGTTTTGCACAATCATCTCATCATGCGTAACCATTATTATTAACATACCCTTAGACCTTAATTGTTCAAATAAAGCTAGAAGTTTAAATGTATTGCTTGCATCCTGTCCAAATGTTGGTTCATCTAACAACAAAGCAGGTTGATCCCCAAATAATGCCGTCCCCACGCTTAGCCGTCTCTTTTGACCTGTAGAAAGCTGATAAGGATGGAGGTTTTGAACGTGATGTAACTCATATCCCTCTAGCCAGTTCTTCACTTTTTCTGCTACGTTCCTGTCGTCCATCATTTCAAGTGAGTAAGCAAGTTCATCATAAACGGAATTTGTAACAAACTGAAATTCTGGATTTTGAAAAACAAAAGCAAGCTGCTCTCGAGATGCCTTGATTGTTTTTAATTGCCCTCTTACACTTTTCGTACCTGTTGTTTTCATTACATTCATCAAACTTAACAGGAATGAACTCTTCCCCGCTCCATTTTTACCTGTAACCACAATCCATTCGCCTTCATGAGCGACCGCATCTGATACTTCAATTTTTGGCGTTTTTCCTCGGTAGCCTTGTAGCTGATGGATAACCATCAACTGCTGTCCTTTTACATAAGGGGCTGGAAGCTTCTTTTCTTCTCTATGTTCATCCCAAACGCCCGGGTACCAGATGCCATATTCCTTTAGTTTAGGCTTATAAAATGAAAACACACTTTTAGGATCGGCATCAGCAATCTTCTTTCCTTCTGAATCAAATAGCACAATTCGATCAACAAAGTGAATCACTTCATCAATTTTATGTTCGACGATGATCATCGTTTGTTTTTCATTGATTTGCTTTATCGTCTTCCACACTTCCGTTGTTCCTTCAGGATCAAGCAATGCTGTTGGTTCATCTAAAAAGATAACATCTGGTTCAAGAGCAAGCATAGAAGCGATGGCGAGACGCTGTTTCATCCCTTGAGAAAGAGAGCTTATTTCGACATGCGGATCAGAAAAGGAAAGACCCACTTTATTAAGATAGAGACGAATCAACTTCTTCATTTCAGATTGAGGTACTGCTCGATTCTCGAGAACGAAAGCCATCTCTTCATCTACGTAAGGCATGCAAAATTGAGAATCAGGATCTTGAAAGACGACGCCCGAAGACTCAGGCGTTTTCACTTGATCCGCTTTCATCGGAACTGGAACGGCATTCGGGATTAATCCAGATAAAATTTGTAACAGTGTCGACTTGCCACAACCACTAGGTCCAAGAAATAAGACTTTTTCTCCCTCTTTAACTTGAAGTGACAAGTTGTTAAACAATAACGTTTTTGCTCCTGCGTACTTTACACGAAGATTTGATACGCCAACTTTCATGTTACCACTCCTTATTGATCCAACGCCTTGTAATCCTCATCGCTTGCAGGTCTAATTAAGGTGGTTACGCCGGTTTTCTCTAAAGCCTCAACAAGGAAATAAGCAAGAATTCCGGCTATCAAAAAGCCGCCTAACAAGCGGGCACCGATAAGAAGCAGTAAATTCCAAAGCGCAAGATCCATCACATAGCCATAGGCAGCATCCATAACTAGCGAGCCTACCGCTGCAGCAATTCCTCCAAGTGCTGCAACAAAAGCGGTGTATCGTTTGTAACCAAATAAAGCAAACATTAATTCCGTTCCCAGTCCTTGCACAATTCCATACAGAAGAACAGATAAACCGTATTCTGATCCAACGAGAAACTCTCCAGATGCAGCAGCAGTTTCCGCTAATAAAGCGACTCCCGGCTTACGTAAAAGAAGAATCGCAACTGTTCCCGCAATGAACCACATTCCATAGATGACGTCCCCAACGTGTAGTCCAAAAGGTTTTAAAATGGTGTAAACCGGTCCCCATAATTTATAAATAATCCCAAACACCAGGGCAATCACAATTGTTATTAAAATATCTGAAAGCTTTAATCGTTTCATACGCGCTCACCTTTTTGTATCGCTACTGGCCAATCTTCCACTTGATAAGCCATTTCCCAAAAACCATATTCCAACTGACAGCTAAGAATGAAATAGTCTTTGATTTGCTTTAACTCTCGTTCTGGTGCCGTTTCAGCCCAGCCGTCCAGTATCGCTCTAAGTTGATCAGTAACAGGTTCCATTGATTTCTCACCGTAAAACGTGATCCAATCATAAAAAGGATGATCTTCTTTAGGGTTTACCTCTTCCATTAATCGCTGACCGATCTCAAGGTAAGTCCAGGGACATGGTAGAAGTGCTGCAATAATTTCACCTAGCGTTCCGGAATGGGCGGCATCAAGCATATGTCTCGTATAATGGTGTGCCGTCGGCGCAAGTGGATAGCCTTGTAGCTCTTCATAAGAAACACCAGCGGCGCGACATAGATTGTTATGTGGATGAATTTCACTATGGAGTACAAAAGATATTTGCTCATTGAAAAGTGCCATTTCTTCTCGATTTTCACACTTTGATAACGCAATGCCATAGATTCTTACAAACGTATTCAAATACTCAAAATCCTGCTTTACGTAGTGCACTAATTGTTCCTTCTCTAACTTTCCTTCTGCGATCCCTCTCACAAATGGATGATTGAAAACCGCCTCAAAAATCGGTGCTGCTTCTTCTCTTAACTGTTTCGTAAATGACATAAAAAAACTCCTCTCCGCTTTTCATCCACCTGATGAAGAGGAAAGGAGCTTGAATACCGTTGATCCGTCATTTCTAAAACAACTTGCTTTCAACGTTTTTTCTACGTCAAAAAGCCGCTCCAGAAATGGAGCGGCTGCGGTGGCATCCGTCTCCACTTTCCTCCGCTGGCGCTAACCAGATCAGGTTCAAAGGGTCCAGGCACACCTGTCTCAGTCATTAAAATGACTCCCCTAGTGGATATATAAAAGCTTTACATGTTATCGTTTGATACTATTAAACTACTCTTCTTTGACACCTTTGTCAACCATCACTGGAAGCTCGATGACGAAAGTTGTTTGTTCAGGATTGGACGTAACGGATATGACACCTTCGTGCTTTTCAATAATTTGTTTGCAAACCGAGAGCCCTAGTCCTGTTCCTAGCCTCTTCGTGCTAATAAACGGTTGAAAAATGCTTTCTACAAGATGTGATGGTATTTGACGTCCATTATTCGAAATTTCCACCGTGATTCTTCCGTAATTTTCTTTTGCCTTTACCTTTATTTTTCGATTCTCGATGATGTTTTCATTTAACTCTTCAATGGAATTGATCATGATATTAAGAACGACCTGTTTCATTTGCTCTTCCACACCAAATAACGGAATATCGGCTGCAATGTCGGTATCGACTTCTATATTTGATTCAAGAAGACGCGGATAAAGAATGTCGATAGTGTATCGTAATAAGCCACTTAAGTTTAAAGACAGAGGGCGATCATCGATTCCGCGCATTTTCGATAAAAAGAGAAATTGACTTACCTTTTCTTCCAGACTCTTCATTTCACTGTTAAGAATCTCAAAATAATGCTTTCCTGAGGGGTGATTCGCTTCACACTCATCTTCAATTAGTTTCAAAAACCCTTTAATTGAAGTTAAGGGATTACGAAACTCATGAGCAAAACTTGCCCCAAGTTGGCCAAGAATGGTTAACCGATCGCTGTGCATTTCTTGAATAAATTTATTTTTATCCTGGATAATATGATCTTTCAACTTTGTATATTCCGTGACCGAATGATAAGAATAAGCGTTAAAGTAATTATTTATAATCTGAAGTGCTTGCGACAATTCATTTCTGTTAAAAGATGACTCATGTAGTACTGAGAGCACAACGGATCGACCGAAGTTAATATTCGCAATAAATTCGCCTATATTAACATTTGCCTCAATACGTTCATTAGCAATTTTTTTCGTTAGCGTGATTATCCAATTTTCATCCTGCACTCGAATATAGCGAGAAATCAGTTCAACCGTGCGCTTTCCATTTTTTATGATTTCTTCATAGTAAGGATCATCAGGAGAAATTTTTGCTCCCTCCAACCATTTTTCAACAATTTGGGGCTGACTCTCTTCTAAAAACGAAGCGAGCTGTTCTTTAAATTCCGATTCTTTTAAATCAACATTCATGCCTTTCGCCTCACAAACTACATTTAAGTATGCTTCATTTTATCATGTAATGGAAAGGTCATCATTACTTCTCCAACATTAGGTTTAGAAAAGATTTTTATTGGTAAACTCTTACATAAGGACAAAGGAAAAGGAGTGTTAACATGCGACCGGATTTTAGACAAACTGAAGGACAACCTCCCCAGCATCAAAACCACCAACCAGGATCCGAAAAAGAAATGAACCCCCTCCCCCTTACAGAGGACCAAGACTACAAGGGGTCTGGAAAATTAACAGGTAAGGTTGTCCTCATTACTGGAGGAGATAGTGGCATTGGCGAAGCAGCTGCAATCGCTTATGCGAAGGAAGGTGCTCATGTAGCCGTCGTCTACCTTGACGAACATGAAGATGCACAGAATACGAAGAAACAAATAGAAGATGAAGGTACTCAGTGCATGTTACTACCTGGGGATATTGGAGATGAACGTTTTGCGACGAGCGTGATCAAACAGGTGATTGATCACTTCGGAAAATTGGATATTTTAATCAACAATGCAGCTGAACAGCATCCTAAACAGAGCATTGAAGAAATTACAGCCGAGCAACTTGAAAAGACATTTCGAACGAACGTCTTTTCGATGTTTTATTTAACGAAAGCAGCGCTTCCTCACCTTAAGAAAGGTAGTGCGATTATTAACACCTCTTCCGTTACGGCTTATGAGGGAAATGAACAGCTCATTGACTATTCTAGTACAAAAGGAGCGATTACAACATTCACGAGAAGTCTCGCGAAATCACTTGTAGGTAAAGGAATAAGAGTGAACAGCGTTGCACCTGGACCAATTTGGACACCGCTAATTCCTTCAACGTTTTCTGCTGAAAAAGTAAAGAATTTTGGAACGAATACACCAATGGGAAGACCTGGTCAGCCCGAGGAATTAGCTGCGGCTTACGTCCTTCTTGGATCGGATGATTCTTCCTATATGACTGGTCAAACCATCCACATTAATGGCGGACAATACGTTACTTCTTAAAAAACCTCCACTGGAGGTTTTTTTGCTAACCGACTGCAATACTTCCCACCATTTTTTTCTATTATGATTTTTGTTTCTTGTGAGAAACTAAGTGAAAAGAATTGGAAAGGGTGAGTGTGTTGCATACGATGTGGAAGGGAGCTATTAGCTTTGGATTGGTTAATATACCTGTTAAGCTTTATGCTGCGACAGAGGATAAGGATATTAAGATGCGCTACCTTCATAAGGAATGTCATACGCCGATCCAATATGAAAAGCGATGCCCAAATTGTGATCGACCGTTAGAATCAGAAGATATTGTGCGGGGTTATGAATACGAAGATGGTAAATTTGTCATCATGGAAAAGGATGAGATTGAAGCACTGGCTCATGAAAAAAACAAATCAGTCGAAATTGTAGATTTTGTTGAATTAAATGACATTGATCCAATCTATTTCAATCGCTCCTATTTTATCGGCCCAAATGATCACGGTAGTAAACCGTATATGCTGTTAAAGCAAGCAATGGAAGAGTCAGGGAGAATTGGGCTCGCTAAAATAACGATACGCTCTAAAGAACACCTTGCAGCGGTTCGAGTATATGACAAAGGTTTGATGCTTGAAACGATGTACTTCCCTGATGAAGTAAGGGAAATCGATAATGTTCCAGATATACCTGAAGAACTTGATGTTAGCGATAAAGAAAAGAAGTTAGCAAAACAGTTAATCGAGCAACTAACGACAAAATTTGATCCTTCTCAATACAAAGATGAGCGACGTGAAGCGATATTAGCCCTTATTGAGAGCAAGATTTCTGGGAATGAAATAAAAGTTGTGGAAGAAAAACCGAAAAGAAATGTTGCCGATCTGATGGATGCCCTACAAGCAAGCCTAGATACAAGTCCTAAGACGCCACAAAAAAAGAAAAAAGCTGCACCAAGGAAAAAGAAGGTCGCTAAATGACTTCAACTTATCTTCCTATGCTCCCTACACTTACCGCCTCAATTCCCTATAACACAAACTGGTTGTATGAGGTGAAATATGATGGCTATCGTACTTTCTTATACTGGGATGGGAATACGATAACGTTAACGAGTCGAAATGGTCACAATTTTAATAAGAAATTTCAATTGTTGCATCACTCGCTTATCAAATTGTTTAAAGAGTCCAACATTTCATTTTGCATTTTAGATGGTGAAGTGTGTGTGTTGAAAAACAAATACTTCGCAAATTTTGAAGCCCTTCATACCGGACAAGAAGAGAATCTTTCATTTATGGCGTTTGATCTTATAGAATTAAACGATGATGTCCTTTTATCAACTCCACTAATCAATAGAAAGACATATCTTCAAAAAATCATGAAAAAAATCCCTTCCAACAACAGTATTTATTATGTTGCTTCATACACTCATGCCGATCCCCTATGGAATTTAATTACCTCTCACAACGGGGAAGGAATGGTTTGCAAAAAAGCTGACAGCATCTATTCGCCTGGAAAACGAACGAAAACCTGGTTAAAGGTGAAAAATTGGAAACTTGCTACTGTTTTCTTGCATGCATATGACCAAACAAACGGGTATTTTCATACAGCTGTGAAGCGATCGGGTGATATTTATCAAGTGGCGAATTTTACACACGGGCTCCGTTCAGAAGAAAGAACGGCTTTATTTGAAGTGATGAAACGTAATAAAGTATACGAAAAAGCTGGTTTAACGTATGTAGATCCAGGCATAGTCATTCAGCTTAAATACCTTGATCTATATAAAGAAAAGTTGAGACACCCGAGGTTTCATCAGTTTTGTTTTGACCGATCATGGGAGGATTGTACATGGGACAACATTCAATCACTGTGGAAAATATAGAGCTTACGATTACGAATGCGGAGAAGCTTCTATGGAAAGGCGTTACCAAAGCTGATTATTTGAATTATTTAGCTAGAATTTCTCCACTTATGCTTCCATTTTTACATAACAAACCGTTAACGGTCATTCGGTATCCTGATGGTATTAACGGAGAAGCCTTTTATCAGAGAAACTGTCCTGAATACGCTCCAGACTTTATTAAAACAGTTGAGCACCACGATAACAATTACATTATTTGCTCGGATCTACCTTCCTTGCTATGGCTCGGTAACCAGGCTGCAATTGAGTTTCATATTCCTTTCTCTACCTATCAAACCGAAAAGCCCTCCGAAATTGTTTTTGACCTTGATCCTCCTTCTAATCAGTCGTTTCATCTAGCGGTACTCGCCGCAAAACAAATCAAAGACAACCTTGATCGCCTTCATTTAACAGGTTTTTTGAAACTATCAGGAAACAAAGGCCTTCAAATTCATATTCCCCTTCCAATCGATACGTTCACTTATGAACAAACAAAGGTATTTACTGCATTTATGGCAAAATTCTTAGTTGAAACGAACCCTAACTTATTCACAATTGAGCGTCTTAAAAAGAACCGCCATGAGCGACTTTATATTGACTATGTCCAACATGCTTCAGGTAAAACAATCATTGCACCGTATTCCCCTCGTGGAAATGCTGAAGGGTTAGTTGCCGCACCAATTGAATGGGATGAATTAAAAGATGAATTAACCCCTACTGATTTTTCAATGGAACGCGTGTTAAAGCGTAAATTGACGCCACTCCGTGATTATGAAAAGACAAGAGATCACCAACCCTTCAAAGATATACTAGACTGGCTACTCACCAAAAAAACTAACCATCTATAAGACGGTTAGTTAACTTTTTCGCTTTCGTTGAGCGTTCTCACTGACCACCGATCAACGACTTGATGCGGTATGCAGACTCGTTTACTCGCCATCTCATTGTCATCGATTTTTTCAAGTAAGCAATTAACGGCCTGATAGCCTAATTGAAAAATATTAATATCCACTGACGTTAATGGGGGGCTAGCATATTCGGCAAGCATAACATTGTTAAAGCTAATGATAGAAACATCATGAGGTACTGATAGTCCCATTTCATCTAATTTGCTCATGATTCCTAATGCCATTAGATCGTCTGCTACTACGAGCGCGGTTGGTGGTTTTTCTAATGAAAACAGCTCCATTACGGCTTCATGTCCACCCTCTTTAAGAAACTCTACGTGTACGACATAATCATCACTGTAAAGAATATCAGCTTCT
This sequence comes from Bacillus sp. Cs-700, assembly GCF_011082085.1. Lineage (NCBI taxonomy): Bacteria > Bacillati > Bacillota > Bacilli > Caryophanales > Bacillaceae > Bacillus > Bacillus sp. Cs-700. The sequence continues at coordinate 4,251,426 of NZ_CP041063.1, read as the reverse complement.
CGTAGTGCTTTTTCATACCCGCTTAATCGATCCACTGTTACAACAAGATCTAAATTCCCTCCGACAAATGCAATCCGCTTGTGACCTTTTCCTATAAAGTGATCAGTCACATCTTTCGCGGCTCGAAAATTATCATTATCGACGTGAGTAATGGAATCAGGATTCACTAATGGCTTGCCAATCACTGTAAATGGAAATTTCTGTTCCTCAAGAAACGCCATGATTTTATCATCGATTCTTGAGTACAGCATGACGATTCCATCCACTCTCCGACCGTGGACCATCCCCATAACCCCTTGCAGCATTTCTTCTTCAGTTGCGCCTGTTGAAAGGTAAAGCGTGTATTCTTTTTCGTGCGCCTTCGTGCTAATCCCACGAAGAACTTCAGGAAAGAATGGATTTTGTAAAGCTTTATCAGCAGAACTTGGCATCACAAGACCAATTGTTTGGGTACTCCGATTGGCAAGACTTCTTGCATTATAGTTTGGGTGATAGCCAAGCTCTTCCATTGCTTCTCTTACACGGCGTTTCGTTTGTTCACTAATTCTGGGATTGTTTGCGATAACGCGCGACACTGTAGAAGGTGCGACATTCGCAAGTTTCGCTACATCTTTTATCGTTACAGCCATTGGAATTCCTCCTATACAAAGCTAGTAGCACTTTAGCGCCTAGCACGTTTTCATTAATCATGACCTAATCACTTATTGTAAACGATTTCTTACTAAAAAGACATCTCTAGCAAATCTAACGTATAGGATCGTAGCCCAAACCTAAATATCTATTTGATAGGTAGGTTTTTCACCCATAAAGTTAAGATAAAAAAGAGAAAGAAGGAATAAGAGAAGCTTTCCTCTTCATCTTCTTTCTCCAGTACGAGATCTATCCTTTTGTTCCTCCAGCAGTTAGGCCAGAAATAAAGTAGCGTTGAAGCGATAGGAATAGGATCGAAATTGGAATGGCGATCAAAACAGATCCAGCTGCAAATGTTGTAAACTCATTCCCAAATTGATCAGAAATCATTTTGTAAAGACCAACAGCGAGCGTGAATTTCTCTTCACTCCTAAGGATAACTTGAGCAAGGATAAAGTCAGTGAACGGCGTAATGAAGCTGAAAAGCGCTACTACGGCAAGAATCGGTTTCGCAAGTGGCAAAATGATTTGCCAGAAGATCCGAAAGTGCCCTGCTCCATCAATACGTGCTGACTCGTCAAGTTCTTTAGGAATCGTATCAAAATAGCCTTTCGCTAACCACGTATTCATCGGAAGTAACCCACCTGCATAAACAAGGATTAATGCAAAGTGTGTATCTAATAATCCGGTAATGTAAGCCAGAACGTAAATTGCGATCAGTGCCGCAAAGTTCGGAATCATTTGAAGGATTAAGAAAGTCATCAAGCCATTTTTACGACCAACAAAACGATAGCGTGAGAAAGCATAGGCCATACAAGAAATCATAGATACAGCTAGAATCATAGTAATGATACAAATCTTAAGCGTGTTCCAGTACCAGAGTAGGTAGTCACTTTCTTCTGTATTAAACAACGATTTGTAGTGATCGAGCGTTGCATCTTTTGGAATAATCGATGATCCAGATAAGCTGTCTCCAGGATTAAACGATGATCCAACGATCCAGAGAACTGGATATAAAATAATGACGCATGCAATTGCAATCGCAATATAGGACAAGGTTAAGCGTACGGTATTCTGCATTTTTGGACTCATATTACATCATATCCTCTTCTTGGAATGATTTCGTTCTTCTAAACTGCCACAGTGCAACACCGATAACAATCGCTGATAGGATCATTGTAATTGCGGCAGCTTTTCCATATTGTGCGGAAGTAAATGTTAGCTTGTAAATCCACGAAATCAAAATGTCAGTGGAACCAGCCGTTTGACCTGAAACTGCAGGGCCCCCGCCATTAAACAGGTAAATAACATTAAAGTTATTGAAGTTAAACGTGTATTGCGTGATTAAGATTGGAGCGATGGCAAACAGTACCATTGGAAGTGTAATCCCTCTGAACTTCTGCCACATATTTGCTCCGTCAACCGTCGCAGCTTCATATAACTCATCTGGAATCGATTGCAGCACACCTGTCACCATTGCAAAAATAAACGGGAATCCAAGCCAGAACTGTATCAAAATTAAAGCAATTTTCGTCCAGAATGGCTCTGTAAGCCAAGGTATTGCATCGATCCCGAACGCTGCTAAAATGTCATTGTTTATCGCACCAAACGTTTCATTAAACATCCCTGCAAACACAAGAATAGATACGAATGCTGGTACGGCCCATGGCAAGATAAAGATTGTTCTGAAAATGCCTTTAAATTTAAGGTCTTTCTGATTCATTAAGACAGCCAGAAAAATGCCAATCGCAATTTGTCCAGTCGTTGCAACGAATGTCCAAACGATCGTCCACGAAAACACATCCAAAAATGTATCACGCCAAATATCTAATTTAAATATATCAATATAGTTTTGAATCCCGATCCAGTCTACTAAATTAGCTGGTGGAGAATGATAGAGATCGTAGTTTGTAAATGAAAGCAAAATAACAAACAATATCGGAAAAATAACAACAAAGATTAACAAGAAAAAGCCTGGTGTTAACATTAAATAAGGAAAACCTTGATCTGCAACATTTCGGTATTGCTCTCTTACAGAATTTAGAGGAATGCCAAGATCACGATTTCTTCCGTTCAAGTACGCATCCCTCAGGTTTAAGAAGTAAATAACCAATCCGATTAGGATAACAAGGACAGCGATAATTCCCTGTGTTAACAAGAAGATGGAATGATCTCGCGGTAGCTGTTCTCCTAACGTAACGATCCCCCATAGTCCAATGTTGATTAAGTCAGCAAAAGCAACCGCAAAGGAAACAGTTAGAATAAAGAACATTAGTCCTTTGAGGATTTGCTTGTTATAAAACTGACCAAATCCAGGTATGATCGAAAGTGCTAAAGCTGTTTTGCGATGCTTGGTTTGACGTTCAGTTGCCTCCATCGTGATGGCAATCCCCTTTCTTCTCCCCACTTATGTAGCTTTAAAGTGAGAAGCAGTACCCCGTTTCCGGAGTACCGCTTTGAATTTTCAACTCATTAATTGCTGTGATTTTGTTCGATTTGAGACTTAATTGTTTTTGTTGCCTCATCTAGTGCAGCTTTTGGCTCTTGCTTTTTCGTAGCAACTAGTTGAAGGGCTGATGCTGCCGGCTCCCATACTTCTGCCATTTCTGGAATGTTAGGCATAGGAACACCATATTGAGATTGAACTGCAACTGCAGAAGCACCTTCATTATCAGCAATAACTGGATCTTCAATTAGTGATTTAACTGGAGGAATTTCAGCTGTTTCTTCATAACGAATCTTCGCATTTTCCTCGTTTGTTAACCATTCTACTAGCTTTGTAGCCCACTCTTTGTTCTCAGAGAAATTACTTACGTGCCAACCTTTAACACCGATAAATGTTTTAAAGTTTTCGCCATTTGGAAGTTTAGGCATTGGTGCTACACCAATATCAATTCCAGCATCTTTATAACCTTGGAAAGACCATGGTCCGTTCATAACAGAAGCGGCTTTTCCTTCATTAAAGAGACCGTCCATCGTAGATCCACCGTTTTCACCAATTAGACCTTTAGGGAATAGACCTTCTTCATACCATTTCTGAATGTACTCAGTACCTTCTACTGCGCCTTCATTGTTGAGACCAATATCTTGTGGATTTAGACCTTCATCTGTACGATCAAAGACATACCCGCCATAACCAGCTAATACAGCGTTTGCAAAATAGAAGTTATCCCAAAGTGCTAGGAAGCCATACTGCTTGTCCTTTGTAAAATCTTTTGCGAAGTCATAAACTTCATCCATTGATTCAGGTGCTTTGTCCATAAGTTCTTTGTTGTAAATAAAAACGGGTGTTTCTGTTGCTTTTGGTAGTCCGTATAGCTTCCCATCAAAGCTTTCTGCTTGAATAGAAGATTCTGTAAACGTATCAACAACGGACTGCTCAACTTCGATTGGAGAAATAAGTCCCTCAACCGCAGCTTGTCCAATTTGATCGTGTGGTAGTGTAATAACATCAGGTCCAGTACCTGCTGGGCCGTCAAGACGAATTTGTTCTCTAATTTCATCCGCCATACCTAGTTCTTTAAATTCTACTTTAATGCCATACTCCTCTTCAAAACTAGCAATTGCCGGTTCAAGCGCAATCCCTTTATCTGTATCTTCCCAAACAACGAGCTTCTCAGGTTTGTTAGCGTCATCCCCTTCAGAATCACTGCCTCCACCGTTACTTGAAGCGTTTTCATTGTTTTGCGGTCCGCATGCTGCAAGAACGCCGATTGCAAGAACTAGAGTAAGAAACAAAGCGAAAAAGCGTTTCATGTGTTAACCCCCTCTTAAATTTTCGATCATCATACAAACGCTTTCATTGATTTTCGTGAAAACGATTGCACTGACTATCTATAACCTATTATACATGCCTATACTTTTTTCGCAACCGTTTGCACAAAGTTTTTTCAAAATTTTTTCGAAATACCAAATCCCCCTTGTTTTTTACATTTGACTAGAAGCGATTGATCTTCTACATTTGATAGGTAAGGAACATTCCACGCCTTTCTTCTATCACAAAAAGCTAGGCTGATTTTTCTAAAACTAAATGCAAGCGATTGCACGAGGAGGTATATCTTTTATGCTCAAAGAAGCCATCTATCACCGTCCAAAGAACAACTATGCTTATGCTTATGATCAAGAAACACTACATGTTATGATTCGGACAAAAAAAGGCGATCTTACTTCCGTCTCACTCATTTATGGTGACCCCTACGACTGGAAAAATAACAAGTGGCAATGTACGTCTCAGCAGCTAGTTGTCAGTGGTTCAGATACACTTTTTGATTATTGGACCATCACGATCCAACCGCCTTATCGCCGTTTACGATACGGATTCTATCTTGAAGATAAGGATGAGACGTATTTCTATACAGAAAAAGGCTTCTTTGAAAAACAACCTGAAGACACAAATGACTATTTTAGTTTTCCTTTTCTCAATCGTGCTGATGTTTTCACTGCGCCTTCTTGGGTGAAGGATACAGTGTGGTATCAAATCTTTCCTGAGCGATTTGCAAACGGTGATGCTTCGCTAAACCCGAAAGGAACACTGCCATGGGGTGAATATCCTCCTCAGCAAAATAACTTTTTTGGTGGCGACTTTCAAGGAGTTTTAGACCATCTTGACCATTTGATCGAGCTTGGAATAAACGGAATTTATTTCACCCCTATTTTCAAAGCTGAATCAAACCATAAATACGATACGATTGATTATATGGAGATCGATCCTCAATTTGGAGATAAAGAAACGTTTAAAAAACTCGTAGATGCCTGTCATGAGCGGGGAATCAAAGTGATGCTTGATGCTGTTTTCAATCATAGTGGCTATTACTTCGAACCGTTTCAAGATTTACTAAAAAACGGTGAACAATCTCGTTATAAAGACTGGTTTCACGTCCGGTCTTATCCAATTGAAACGAAGCCTCTGCCTTCCTATGATACATTTGCATTCGAAGCAAAAATGCCTAAATTAAACACAGAAAATCCAGAAGTAAAAGAGTACTTGCTTCAAGTTGGTCGCTATTGGATTGAAGAGTTTGATATTGATGGTTGGCGCTTAGATGTTGCAAATGAGATTGATCATCGCTTCTGGCGAGATTTTAGAGAAGAGGTAAAGAAGGTTAAACCTGAACTCTATATTCTTGGGGAGATTTGGCACGATTCGATGCCTTGGCTACAGGGAGATCAGTTTGATGCTGTGATGAACTATCCGCTGACATCTGCCCTTCTTGACCATTACGCCTCTAATACAATCACTGCCAAAACGATGGGAGACCGTCTTTCTTCACTTCTTCATTCTTATCCCGCTAACGTCAATGAAGTTGCGTTTAATTTATTAGGAAGTCATGATACACCAAGACTTTTAACGTTAGCGAAAGAAAAAAAAGAAGTTGTCAAACTCATGTACCTCCTTCAATTCTCCTTTCCGGGAACGCCATGCATCTATTATGGTGATGAAATTGGCATGATAGGTGGCGCAGATCCTGGATGTCGCGAATGCATGATTTGGGACGAGAACGAACAGGATACCGAGCTTTTTGAATTCTTAAAAGAAATTCTATCTCTTCGAAAAGAGCACTCCGCATTTGGCAATGGCGGAAATTTCAAAATTATCGATTCAAATGAATCGCTAATTCAATACAAGAAGCAGGGAAATGACGAAACACTTCTCTTTCTATTAAACAATTCATCCAATGAAGTAGATGTTGATCTATCTTCCTTGCAAAAAGAACCAAAAAGTCTATTGGGCAGTCACTATAAGCACGGGTCTCCTCTTCATCTCAAATCATATGGCTATGCGATTTTGCTTTTAAGGTAAGGACGAATCTCTCGGATATTAAATCCGGGAGATTTTTTTGCTTCAAACCCTGTACCTATCCTGTAAGCGCAACCAACCTTACCACGCCTCTAGTATTCTCATAATCCATTTTAGGCATAGTTAGATTTTATGACAAAGTATTTTAAATTTTCTAAAAATAAGCTTGAATTTCATGTTTTCTGAGCATAACATGAGGATATAGAAAAAAAGCAATGTTAGAAAAAGTGACATGGAGGGTCTTACATGAAAAAAGTAGAAGCTATTATTCGTCCTGAAGCATTCCAGGATCTAAGAGATCGATTGCGAGATGAAGGGATCACGGGCATGACCGTTTCCGAGGTAGCCGGATGCGGATTACAAAAAAAGCAAACAGGCGTGTTTAGAGGGAGTCATTTCGAAGTTTCACTTCAAGCAAAAATTAAAGTAGAGCTCATCTTCGACGACCATCTCCTTGATCATGTGGTGAAGAATATTCGAGATATATGTGCAACAGGAGAAGTTGGGGACGGTAAAATATTCGTCTATCCGGTTGAGGATGTTATTCGAATACGATCTGGTGAACATGGACTAACGGCATTTAAATAAAAGGCTCTTTTCTAAGGAGCGGAAATTAACCACTTATCTAAAAGCAACAATATCTACGAAAAGTGCCAAATAAAATGAAAAGGATGATAAACAATGAAAAAAATCACTGGTTTGTTCGCTCTTCTCTTCCTTCTTTCAGGTGGGCATGTCTTCGCAGCAGGTGATGCTACAGAAGTCAGTGCCTTAAGTGCTTCAATGGATACCGTCTGGATTATGATTGCTGCATTTCTCGTATTCTTTATGCACGCGGGATTCGCAATGGTTGAAACTGGATTTACTCGCTCAAAAAACGCATTAAACATTTTAATGAAAAACTTACTAACAATGTCGATCGGTGCAGTTCTTTACTTCATTGTTGGCTATGGATTAATGTTTGGTTCGTCAGCAGGCGGGTTTATTGGGAGTGATGGCTTCTTTCTCTTTGGACAATCTGAAAACCTTGGATTTTTTGTATTCCAAGCCGTCTTTGCAGCAACTTGTGCTACGATTATTTCTGGCGCAGTAGCTGAACGAATGAAACTGATTAGCTATATCGCTGTTACAGTAATCATGATTGGATTTGTCTACCCTGTCGTAGGCCACTGGATCTGGGGTGGCGGATGGCTTGCAGAGTTAGGATTTACGGACTTTGCAGGATCAACGGTCGTTCACATGACTGGTGCGCTTGGAGCAGTTGTTGCCGTAGCGTTTCTCGGAGGACGTATTGGGAAATATTCGAACGGCAAGATTAATGTTATTCAAGGACATAATATTCCACTCGGTGCTCTTGGCGTATTCATTCTCTGGTTCGGTTGGTTTGGTTTTAATGCAGGTAGTACTCTTTCAGCAAGCGACGCACTTATTCCTACTATCGTAGCAACCACTCTTCTCTCAGCTTCAAGTGGTGTCATTGGAAGCGCCTTTTATTCTTACGTGCGCTATAAGCAAATTGATGCTTCCTTAACTCTAAACGGCGCATTAGCTGGATTAGTCGGAATTACAGCAGGTACAGCAAGCGTCTCCCCAATTGGCGCTATGTTTATCGGTCTCATTTCTGGAGTTATTCTTATTGAAGCCGTTCAATTGATTGATCGCCGCCTGAAATTGGATGATCCAGTTGGAGCAATTGCAGTTCACGGGGTATGCGGGGTATGGGGAACTTTAGCAGTCGGATTGTTTGCTATCGATGGCGGATTATTCTATGGAGGCGGCGCATCCCTCATCCTTGTTCAAACAATCGGAATTCTAGCTGTTATGGCCTGGACAATGGGAACGGTCGGCACCTTTTTATTCATCTATACTCGTTTTTCTTCCATCCGCGTGTCGCGTGATGAAGAAATTCAAGGACTTGATTTCGCCGAACACGGCTCCACAGCATACGGGGTTAGAGGAGGCATCCTAAACAACAACGAAAGCCCATCATCATCCCCCTCCCCATTCGGCCACGGCCTAGTCGAGCGACTCAACGGACTCGAACCAGGTGTAAAAGAACATCCAGCCGAAGCAAAAACCAGCGGGTAACACGAAAAGCGAAAGCGCCCGTTTAGACACAGCAGGCACTGGAACCATCCGAATTGAACACGCCCTTTGTGTTCGAGTTGGATGGTGAAGTGACCGAGTGTCTGGGTGCTGCAGCTAGACACGAAAAGCGGAAGCGCCCGTTTAGACACGGCAGGCACTGGAACCATCCGAATTGAACACGCCCTTTGTGTTCGAGTTGGATGGTGAAGTGACCGAGTGTCTGGGTGCTGCAGCTAGACACGAAAAGCGGAAGCGCCCGTTTAGACACGGCAGGCACTGGAACCATCCGAATTGAACACGCCCTTTGTGTTCGAGTTGGATGGTGAAGTGACCGAGTGTCTGGGTGCTGCAGCTAGACACGAAAAGCGAAAGCGCCCGTTTAGACACGGCAGGCACTGGAACCATCCGAATTGAACACGCCCTTTGTGTTCGAGTTGGATGGTGAAGTGACCGAGTGTCTGGGTGCTGCAGCTAGACACGAAAAGCGAAAGCGCCCGTTTAGACACGGCAGGCACTGGAACCATCCGAATTGAACACGCCCTTTGTGTTCGAGTTGGATGGTGAAGTGACCGAGTGTCTGGGTGCTGCAGCTAGACACGAAAGGCGGAAGTGGGCGTTTAGGGTCGACAAGCGCTGGAGCCTTCTAAAAAGAACACGCCCTTTGTGTTCATTTTAGAAGGTGAAGCGATCAAGACCCTGCCCACTGCAGCTAGACACGAAAGCCGGAAGCCTCAGTTTAGCCTCGACAAGCACTGAACCCCTTCATTATAAACACCAATAGAAAAGGACCGGAGCCCCTCGCTCCAGTCCTTTTCTTAATCTACTAAATTCACGTTATGATGTTCCATCCAGTAATTAATTTGAGCAAGGTGGGCAATTAATTGCGGCCCTGCCATTAGCTGACCGAACCAAGGCACTTTAAAGGCTTTCCCCTCTGAATCGATAATTTCTTGAACAACTTTTTGATCGATTAATTCGAGGAGTGGCGCCTGCTTATTGTTGAGCGTATCTTGAAGCCATGAAGTAACGGCTTTCGTATAAGCTGGGTTATACGTTTTAGGATAAGGGCTTTTTTTACGGTAGAGCACTTCATGCGAGAGTGTTCCAGTCATCGCTTTACGCAATAACCCTTTTTCTCTCCCATCAAGCATCTTCATCTCCCACGGTACGTTCCAAACGTATTCAATGATACGGTGGTCGGAAAACGGCACCCTAACTTCTAAACTAGCTCCCATGCTCATACGATCTTTGCGTTCAAGTAACGTTGTCATAAACCAATTTAAGTTTAAATAAAAGAGGGCTCTTCTTTTTGCTTCGATTTCACTTTCACCATCTAGCGCTGGAGTTTCATTAATCGATTCACGATACCTTTCAACCACGTAGTCTTCTAATTTCAACTTATTCCGAACGTCTTCTTTTAACATCGCCTGTCTTTCAAGAGTAGACCGCATCCATGGGAACTGTTCCTGATCTAATAGTTCCGGTTTATGAAACCAGGGATAACCACCAAAGATCTCATCTGCACATTCCCCAGACAGCGCTACAGTTGCGTGTTTTTTGATTTCTTTTGAGAACCACAGCAAGGATGAATCAACGTCAGCCATGCCCGGAAGATCACGACACTCAATCGCTTCTTTTAAATGATGAACAAGCTGAGCTGTGTCAATCACACAGTTCGTATGATCTGTTGCAAGTTCTGCAGAAACCTTTTTAATCCAAGGCGCATCTGAATTAGGCTGAAATTCACTACTCTTAAAATATTTATCATTATCAACATAATCTACGGAAAAAGAACGAAGCGTACCTTTCCCATCATCCTGAAATGCACTTCGAGCAACAGAAGTGATCGCACTAGAATCAACTCCGCCGGATAAAAACGTGCATACTGGAACATCCGCTACAAGCTGCCTTTTAATCGAATCTTTTAAAAGATCGCCTACCTTTTCCACAGTAGTATCAAGGTCATCCGTGTGCTCAGTACTGACAACATTCCAATAACGCCAAATACGAAGTCCGCTTCGGTCAAATTTCATCGCAAATCCTGGCCGCAGCTCACTTATCCCTCGAAAAACACCGTGCCCTGGCGTGCGAGAAGGTCCTAACCCAAAGATTTCCTGTAAACCTCCTCGGTCAATCTCCTTCTTGACGTCTGGATGAGCAAGTATCGCTTTAAGTTCAGATCCGAATTGTAGCGAACTTCCACTTTCACGAAAAAATAATGGTTTTACGCCAAGTCGGTCCCTTGCCAGAAAGAGACGTTCCCCGTCCCAAATCCCAAATGCAAATATGCCATTCAAATGATCTACGCACTGCTCTCCCCACTCGACATAGCACGTTAAAAGAACTTCCGTATCTGAATGAGATTGGAAAGTATACCCCTTACCGAGGAGAACTTTGCGTAAATCCTCCGTATTGTATAACTCACCGTTATAACAAATGGTATAGTTGATTTCACCATGTTTTCTTGTCATCGGCTGACTTCCACCAGCCGGATCGACAACGACTAATCGCGTATGACCAAATCCACAATGACCATTAACCCAATGGTTTGATGCATCAGGTCCTCTTTTTGATAAAGTTTGCGCCATATGCTGGAGGACTTTCTCTTCGCCTGTTAGATTTTTCTTCCAATCCACCCATCCAGTTATCCCACACAAAAAGATCTTCCTCCCCTCGTTGCTCTCTTTTCACATTATGCATACGCCTAAGTTTCGTGCAAAATGTCTCAGATACAACGAAAAAAAGAGACCTATTAAAAGGCCTCACACTTTCTGAAAACGCAAGAAGTACCATGCGCCTTCTTTGACAACGGGTTTTACCTGCTTTAATTGAAATCCAGTTTCAGTTGCAAGCTCCTCTAAATCCTTTCGACTCGGGAGCGGAAAGAGATTATCGTGTGCACTCATGAAGCTATTAAACGCTGCTGAAAAGGCAAGGCCATGCTTAGATTCATGCATTGGGGTGATGATGAGAAGCTGACCATCTTTCCCAGTTACTTCATAGGCTTTCTCGAACAGCTTCACTCGATCCTCAGGGGCAAAATAGTAGAGTAAATTGTTCATCATGGCTACATCAAATGGCTCCCCGTCCCACTTCCACGTCATCATATCATCAGGGTAGAGGTTAATCGGTGATTTTAACGGAAAATGGATGTTCTCCTCTGCATCCAAACAAACCGATCGATTTTTCTCAATTCCAACAAGTTTCATATGTTCAAGCTTTGCCCCAATACGCGATAAATAACCTGCGTATCCTGCACCAAAATCAATGACAGAAGTTGCATTTGTTGATTTAATGGCTTGATAAATTTTTGGAAAGGCAAACCGTTCAATAAAGCTTGATGTTGCTGCAACAGTTCCACCATAATCTTCATCCTGATATAAGGCATGTTGATCTTTGTTTAGTAAATCCGGATAAGAAAGCAGAATCGGAATATGTAATTCCATCATTTCTTTTAATAAAATGCCTACAGACTGGTCACTGTTTTTGGAGATAGACTCCACCATATGTTTCTTAGAACGAATGTTTCCATTCTTTTCATTTGTTAAATGACCGATTGCCACACCAACATCAGCCCATCTTGTTAGAAGCAGTTCATTCATGTCTCGTTTGGTCGCAACGCTTGAGACGGTTGAGCCGGATTCGAATTCATCAAATAAATCATGTACATACCCTACGTGAGCGTGCCAGGCATATAAAAAGGGCTCATTACTTTTCATCCATTTTCGAGCACGCCAGATTTTTTTTATTTCTTTCATTTTACTTCCTCCCGTCTCATTTGCGATACCACGGATAGTCATCCTCTTTTGTAAACATCATTTTCCCTTCAGGATACTTACTTAATTTTCCATTCCCTATCGAAGCTGGAATGAATCCTGCTTGTTTCATACGATCCAATATGGTGAATTTCCAAATCCCGAGCCCCGATGTATTCAGCATCTGTTTAAAATGAAGGAGCGGGGAATGCTCTGTTTGGTTCACTCCCTTTATACGAAGCTTCTGCCATGGACGATAAGGAAATGAGTAAAGCAGTGCAGCCTGATGGCTTAAGGTCGAAACATATTCTGCTCGAGGCTTTCTTACTTTTTCATACCACTTTAGATGCTTCCAATCCGTTTGATCCGTTTGAAACATCCAGCAGAGAAGTTCTCCTAATACATCTGAATCCTGAATCGCCAGGTTCATACCTTCACCTGCCATAGGGTGAACGCTATGAGCTGCATCTCCAGTCAAAATCAAATTGTTCTTAACGTAATTTGAAACATTGTGTCTGACCGGAATCATGAGCTGAATCTTTTTCCACGTATCAATCTGATGCACGTAACCTTCAAGTTCAGGCATAAGTTCACAATAAGCACGGTAGAACGATTCTAGTCCCTCTTCTCGCATCGTCTTAAATTCGCCTGGTTTAATTAAGAGAACGCTTCTCACTTCGTTGTTTGGAAGCGGGAAAAGGCCCACAAATTTATTTTGAGTCGTTATAATCGTTGACTGATCGAGCGTTTCTGGTCTGGGAAATGAAACTGTTAAGAAATGGTGGTTGTATTTCGTATTCTTCATTTCAACTTCCATCGCCGTTCTTGTCGGAGATGCTCTTCCCTCGGCGCCAATATAAAAGTTTGCGTGAATTTCACGCTCTCCTTCTTTCGTTTGAATAATGGCTTTTCTGTTCTCTGGCTCTTCTTCAGTAAAACCTGTTAATTTCGCGGGCTGTATATAATCAACCGAATCATATTTGGAAGCTTCTTTAAACAAAAGTTCTTTAAGCCGCTCATGTGGAATCATAAGTGACGTGTTGTATGGAGATGGAATGACATCATAGCGGAACTCATTCGCACTCAGCTGTTCCATTGATCCATCATCTGTTTGGTTATACTCGTAAAATTCAATCGAAGGTAAAAGAAATCCGTTCTCTTTCACAACTTCTAGCACATTAATCCGATCAAGAACCTCAAGGCTCTTTGGCTGAAGCAGTTCTCCTTTATAAATTAATCCACTCTTTTTATCTTTTTCAATTAATAGCGTTTTCACATTACACTGTCCTAATTTTACAGCGAGTGTAAGTCCTGATATGCCTCCACCTATGATCATCACATCATAATCCATGTACCATCACCTCTTTTTCGCTACTTTTTCTATTCCCTTCCAATTGATGCTTAAAACAGTCGAAGCACATTCGAGAATAGTCTTTGCGGCGAATATAACAATCGTTTGAATGTTGAGCCTCTTAAAGCGATTTTCCAGTAAAGTAACTCACAAAAAAAGACCGACCACAGTGGGCCGATCTTCCTTACGTTGCTAGTGGAAAGCGTTTTGATAAAAGGAGCTTTTCAAAACGGTCCTTATTCAAAGGTTTACTATAGAAAAATCCTTGAGCAAAATTACAGCCAAAACTTCGAATAATATCTCCCTGCTCTTTCGTTTCAATTCCTTCCGCCACAATTGATAAATTCAACCCTTCGCACATTGTGATAACAGCTTTTACGATGGCAGCATCTGCGTTATTTTCTTGAAGGTTTCGAATAAAGGATTGATCTATTTTAAGGATATCAAGCGGAAAATCCTTTAAGTAACTAAGAGAAGAGTAACCAGTACCAAAATCATCAATCGAAACTTTAATGCCCATTCCTCGTAATTCGTTCAACATCGAAATACTGTAATCGGTATTCACAAGCGTTGTGCTCTCCGTTACTTCTAGATGTAACGAATGAGGCGAGAGTCCTGAAGCTCTTAAAGCTTCTCTAACGGATTCTACGAATCGCTCACTCTGGAACTGTCGACCAGACACATTAACACTAATAGATAAATCGTCGTATCCAAGCGCCTGCCACCGGCTCGTTTGCATGCACGCTTCATTTAACACCCAAATGCCAATTTCTTCAATCAAACCAGTTTCTTCTGCGAGCGGTATAAATTGAGCTGGCGAAACGAGACCTAGCTTCGGATGATTCCAGCGAATCAAAGCTTCACAAGCATAAATTTTCTTTTCATCAAGGTTCACTTGAGGTTGGTAGAATAATGTAAGCTCTTCTTTCTCAAGCGCTCTTCGTAAGTAACTTTCTAGTTCTAAACGCTCAAACGCTTCATCTGTCATTTCATCTGTATAAAACTCAATATAGTTAGCACCCTGTTGTTTTGCTCGATCCAAGGCGATATAAGCATTTTTCATGAGCGTATCCAAATCCTGTCCATCAAGTGGAAACAGACTAATCCCGATGCCAACTGTCATAAAGTACTCCACATCATCAAAGAGAATTGGTTGCTTTAGATGATCAACAACACGTTTTGCGAGCATTAACGCATCCTTTTCACACGTAAGTCCTGGAAGGAGAACGGTAAATTCGTCCCCACCAAACCTAGCAAGAACGGCATCATCTTTAATAGCTTCCTTTATACGTAAGGTTACTTGTTTTAGAATTTGGTCTCCGCGCTGATGACCAAGGCTATCATTGATTAACTTAAACCGATCAAGATCGATGAACATCACAGCTAGTTTTTCTTCTTCATTCTTTAATGATTCATTTAATAATTTTTCAAACAATAGGCGATTAGGTAGCTCTGTAAGAACATCGTAATACGCAAGATGAGCAATTTTCTCTTCAGCCTTTCGCTGATTCATAATGCTTTTGGCAATCCCATACGCACCTGTAATTTCTCCATTTACAATAATCGGGATATTTGTAATGGTAAATAACACGCTGACCCCGGATTTATGAACAAGATGAGCATCATACGTTTGAGCCATCCCCTGGAACGTTTGATAAAATTTATCTCTTGTCATTTGGACATCTTCAGAAGAGACAAACTGAAGGGAATGCTTACTCATCACTTCTTCAGAATGATAACCAAGTAAAGATTTTAGTGCTGGATTAACGCTCGTTATCTTCCCGTTTACATCAACCGAGTAAACAAGATTCGGGTTTTGTTCAAACAGAGATTTAAATCGCTGCTCTGACTGCTGAAGATTGGTGTTTAACGTCTCTAACTCTTCTGTGGAAGCTTTTATTAAATGTGATAGTGCCATTAAACCATCCAAGTCATTCATCTCCTGATTGTGTAATGGTAGATGCCTTACAGCTTTTTGTTTGACATCTTTTTCGTTGAAGTGCGCAAAGACCATCCTGTTCTCTTCGTAGTGAAAATCAGTGCCATCTGAGTAATATTCAGATTCAAGCAAAACAGATGTAAGTGTGCAAAGCTCCTCTAGACTATCAAAATAACGAACAAATCCGTTTGCAAAAAGTTTCGGAAGCGAAGCAGATGAGAAAGAAAAGAGACTTTCTAAGCCATCCATTTCAGCATGTTTTTGAATTCGCTCATAAGAGTGAGCCATTTGCGTGGCGTCTCCATAAGAAAACTGTAGCTTCGATCCTTTAGCAAGAAACGCGTTTATCGTCACAGAACCATCTCGATGTTTCTTTAAAACGGAAATTGGCGATTCTTTTCCATCAAGTATGTGAAGCAACGGCACATGAGCGGACGATTCAGGTAGCCGTTTCGCCATATCATATCCTAAATACTTCTCATAGAACGCTAGTGAAGAAAGACCTTCTATTTCAAAAAGACGGGATCCAAGCGCTTTTGTAACTTCGAACGATCGTCCTGCTGGTTTCCAAAAGGTTTCCTCATAAACTTTTGTATGCAAGTTCTGTCCACTTATGCGGGCCCCTACGATCCCTTTTGATAGAATTTGCTGACCTGCTACTATAAAAGAAGTCTGGTTCATTCCAGAAGCTTTACCACCAATGAATGGTGTTTTTCCCATCATTGTTAAAACAGTGTGATCATCGATTCCACTATTAAATAAAATGACAAGTTCGTTTGAATCCCCTTCGAACGGTTTATGCAAAGTGGAACTTTCAATTACAAATGGTTTCACTTCTGCATGGTCAAACGTTGTGAAAGAAACCAGAATGCCTTCTGTTACTGAGTGACTCTCATAAAATGCGCCTTCCGCGGTGGTCCCGATTAGCACAGCATGAGGTAAAAAAGTCGTTATCGTCTGTGCAACACCAGCCGCAAACTCTTTATTATGCGAAAAACTATATAGTTGAACGAATACGGCATGCGCCTGAAACAATTCCGAGTGATTCACCATATATTCGCGCAGGTTTTCTTTGTGAGAGACCTTAACAGAAAATGTTCTCAAGCTTTTCACACCTCATCCTTCAATGCCTTTAATTCGAAAGTTTTTATTATGTCTATAATATCAAAAACTAGAATGTACGAATACATCTATTCCAGAAATATGCCAATCTACCCTACTTCCTATATCGGCACAAACAAATGAAACGTTTAATAGAAAAAAAGCCACCTATAATTAGGTGGCTTTAGGACTTATAGCTGATAAAGATGCAGTACAGAATACCCATAAAAAACAACGAGGAGAAAAGCGAACATAAATTGAAGCCAAAATGGCCAAATGATTTTCTCTTTTTTTCCTCTTACAAGGATCATTTCCATTGAAAAAATGAGCCAAAGCGCAACCACCCCTTTTACAATGGAAGGACCCCAAAATTGATAACCTACAACAAGGAACATTCCCGTAATGACTGTAAGAATATAAAATATCCGAAGAACCAGATGGATTTTATTTTGCGCTTTTCCTTTTCCAGCTCTCATTAAAAAGTAGCTTACTAGAAAAAGAATAAGTGTTAACCCCCAGGCCGTATAATGGGCATGTAGCATTTATGATCTCTCCTTTTACCACAGTATCTTACTCATCATATCACGAAAAACCGTTCTGAGCAGAGAATGGAACATCCTTCCTAATTTTCCTCAAATGATAGGAAGGAAACGATTTCATTGTTATACTAGAAAGGAAGCAAGAATTAAACGAATGGGAGTGAAAGGTAATATGGTACAAACAAAAGACATTATCCAAATGACAGAGCAATACGGTGCACACAATTATCATCCACTGCCAATTGTTATTGCAGAAGCAGAGGGTGTTTGGGTTAAAGATCCTGAAGGTAATCGTTATATGGATATGCTTAGTGCTTATTCTGCAGTTAACCAGGGACACAGACATCCCAAGATTATTAAGGCCTTGAAAGACCAGGCTGACCGTGTGACGTTAACTTCTCGTGCTTTCCATAACGATCAACTGGCTCCTTTTTATCAAAAAGTTTCTGAATTTACGAACAAAGAGATGATCCTTCCAATGAATACGGGTGCAGAGGCAGTTGAAACCGCTGTAAAAGCCATGCGCCGTTGGGCTTATGAAGTGAAGGGCGTAGAGAAAGATAAAGCAGAAATCATTGCCTGTGAAGGAAACTTCCACGGTCGTACAATGACGGCTGTCTCCCTTTCTTCTGAAGAGGAGTACCAGCGTGGATTTGGTCCGATGCTTCCAGGAATTAAATTGATTCCATACGGTGATCTTGAGGCATTGAAAAAAGCAATAACGCCAAATACAGCTGGCTTTTTATTTGAACCGATTCAGGGTGAAGCTGGTATTAACATTCCTCCTGAAGGTTTCCTTAAAGAAGCATATGATTATTGTAAGCAGCAGCGCGTTCTATTCGTTGCGGACGAAATACAAGCTGGACTGTGTCGATCTGGTAAGCGCTTTGCATGTGATTGGGATAACGTTGAACCTGATATGTACATTCTCGGTAAAGCACTTGGTGGCGGTGTATTTCCAATCTCGTGTGTAGCAGCAAACGAAGAAGTACTCGGCGTATTTACTCCTGGCTCACACGGATCAACATTTGGAGGAAACCCACTGGCGTGTGCCGTATCGGTGGCGTCATTAGAAGTTCTCGAAGATGAAAAGCTTGCCGATCGCTCTCTTGAACTAGGGAACTACTTTCAAGATAAATTGAAAGCCATCAACAATCCTGTCATTAAAGAAGTGCGCGGCCGCGGTCTTTTCATAGGTGTTGAACTTCATGAAGCAGCGCGTCCATATTGCGAGAAGCTAAAAGAAAAAGGCTTACTCTGTAAAGAAACGCACGAAACCGTCATTCGATTTGCTCCTCCGCTAATCATTAGTGAAGATGACCTAAACTGGGCAATCGAACAAATTACTGAAGTATTATCTGTACAATAGCAATAAAGAAAAGCCTCGCTAAATTTAGCGAGGCTTTCTACTATTCTATAACCCGATCGAAACGTATTTTGTTTCAAGATACGCCTCTATCCCTTCATGACCGCCTTCACGACCAATGCCGCTTTGCTTCATGCCACCAAACGGAGCCTGTGCAGCTGACGGCACGCCGTCATTCCAGCCAACAATTCCATAATCAAGCCCATTTACCACATGATTTCCTCTTCGAACACTTTCACTAAAGACGTATGCCGCTAAACCAAATGGTGTTTGGTTCGCATATTTAATCGCTTCATCGTCCGTTTTCACCTTTTGAATCGGTGCAACCGGTCCAAACGTTTCTTCATTCATAATGAGCATGCCAGACGTTACATCTTTCAATATTGTTGGACGGTAGAAATAGGATCCGTTCTCTTCATATCCTTCTCCACCAACGACGCATTCAGCACCTTGACTAAGCGCATTTTGGACGTGTTTTTCAACTTTTTCGTAACCATCTTTATCAATCATTGGGCCAATGTCTGTTCCTTTTTCCAATCCGTTTCCAACCTTAAGATCTTTCGTTTTATCAGCGAACTTTGAAATAAACTCATCGTAAATTCTTTCTTGTACGTATACGCGATTACCACAAATACACGTTTGACCGCCATTCCGGAATTTCGAAGCTATCACGCCATCCACCGCTTTATCAACATCAGCATCATCCAGAACGATAATCGGCGCATGCCCACCAAGCTCAAGAGAGATGTTTTTCACTGTTTCAGCCGCTTGTTCCATTAACTTCTTACCAACTTCAGTTGAACCGGTGAACGTTATTTTACGAACGTGTGGGTTACTCATTAGCTCGCCAGCTACTTCTGAAGATTTTCCAGTAACGAGATTAACGACCCCTTTTGGAATGCCCGCTTCTTCACAAAGCTCTACAAGTCTTACAGCCGTTAGCGGCGTAGCAGACGGTGGCTTAACGACAAATGTACACCCTGCAGCTAAAGCTGGCGCAAGTTTACGCGCAATCATTGCTGCAGGAAAGTTCCATGGGGTTATCGCCCCGACAACACCTACCGGCTGTTTGCGGACTTCCATCATGCGCCCTTCTTTATGCGGAGGAATTGTCCGCCCATATACACGCTTCCCTTCTTCTGCGAACCATTCAACAAAAGAAGCGGAATACGCTACTTCTCCTTTTGATTCGTGAAGCGGCTTCCCCATTTCAAGCGTCATTAGCTCAGCTAGTTCATCTTCATGATCCATCATAAGGCTGTGGAGTTTCTTTAAGTATGATGACCGCTCATAGGCGGTGAGACTTGACCATGCTGGAAATGCCTGGTGTGCAGCATCAATTGCCTTCTTCGTTTCCGATTTACCACCTACCGGAACAGTTCCAACGAGTTCTCCAGTTGCTGGGTTGTTCACTTCAAGCTTTTCTAAATCCTGACCTGTCCACTCACCATTAATGTAATGAAATTTTTCCATTTGCTAGCCCTCCTAGTCGGTTCTCTGGATAACAATTCCTTTTTTGAGAATAAATTAAACACGAGAACGTTATCTTATACTTATTTCATTACGTAAAGTGCCGATTCCTTCTATGTCTATTTCGATGACGTCTCCATCTCTTAAATATCTAGGCGGATTGAATCCCTTGCCTACCCCAGCCGGTGTCCCGGTTGCGATGATATCACCAGGCTCTAACGTCATGCCCTTTGAGAGAACGTGGATCAGCTCAGGTATATTGAAAATGAAATCCGATGTGTTGCCATTTTGTCTCACATCTCCATTTACTTTCGTAACAATCGTTAATTGATGGGGATCGACTAATGAAGATTTATGTAAAATAGCAGGACCCATTGGGCAGGACTGATCAAGACTTTTCCCTACAAAAAATTGACCATGCTTTTTTTGAAGGTCCCTCGCTGTAAGATCATTGATAATCGTATAACCGAAAACGTATTCCATGGCTTCATTCATGTTAATTCCTTTTCCTTCCTTACCGATCACAATCGCAAGTTCTCCCTCATAGTCAAGCGCTTCAGCTAGCTCACGTTCAAATGTTAATACTTGATCCGGATTGCTAACGGTTGTGGGCGCTTTCGTAAAAATCATTGGATGCTTTGGAATGTCTTTCTCACTCCCCATTTCAATAGCATGGTCGCGATAATTTTTTCCGACACAAACTATATTTTTGGCGGGTTTCATGATAGGAGCTAGAATCTCCACATCTTCGACTAAAATGTTATACTGAGCTGAAAATTCGGTAATGTCATCCAAATGAAGTTCTCCATGCTGGATAAACGTTCGCAGGTCAGGTATGTCTAGACCTTGGTCGTGGAAATATGTTTTTAGATTAATAATTTGCTGATTTTTTTCATCTAAAATTCCAAACCCAACTACTTTCTTGTCCCTAAATGAAACAAATTTCATAACACGAACCTCTCCTTTGCTTTAAAACGCTTAAATCTATTATGACATGAACACTGTACTGTTTCATGAATAGTTTGATAACATTATGTCGTCATACAAAAAAGACCTGTATCGTGACAGGTCTTTACGTTATCCTTTGCTTTCGGTATCCACCTTTGGTTTTTCATCTTGATCTTTCTCCGGCTCTTTCTTCTCAGAAAGCAATTCAGTAAACGCTTCTCTAGGCTTAGTTAACACTTTTTCCTTTAGCTGAAGACCTGAAAGAATTTCAACCTTGCCATCTTCTATTCGGCCTTGCTCTACTTTTCTTAAATGAAGCTTCTCTTCTTCATAGACAACAACATAGCTCTTATCATCTTTTACAATTATACTTCCTTTTGGGACTGAAGGAGCATTGTTATTTTGATGAAGAGGGATGTCAATAACCACGTGCGTACCTGCCTTCATTTCACTTTCTTCACTTAATATAACGTTAAAATGATACATACTAAGACCTGATTCTTCATCCACTTCATAAGGTCGATCTTCTAGTATTGTCAGCCTGCCCGTTGCTGGTTGTCCTGGATAAGCGCCTGAACGAATAACCACTTCTTGATCCACAGCTAGCGTCGGATAATTCAATTCATTAACCGAACCTTGAACAGTTAGCTTGTTTGACAATAGCGTTACGACGCTCTCCCCGTCTTCTGGTGTCCGGTTTACTTGCTCCACCGTTCCATCAAGCGTTGAATCAACGGATAATTCTACTTTTTCAGTATCTACCTCAGCAATTTGGCGCTCCAACTCTTTCACATCAAGCTCTGCAAGTCTTTTCTTATACTCCGTATCTCGTATTTGTTCTTCGACATCCAACTGTAATTGAAGCTTTTGCTCATCTTCTAGATCCTCGTTTGATTCAATTCTCGAAGACTGAACAGCAAGGTCACTTAGCTGATCATCAAGGACAGAAACAGCTGTTTCCGCCTTGTTCACTTGTGCTTTCAAATCAGATACATTAACGACCTCCCCTTCATCATATTCAAACAGGGACGTACCTATTGAGACATCGTCTCCTTCTTTTACGAGCACATTCGAGAGATCCCCTCGAGATGATTGATAATAATAAGATTCCTCTAATTCCGGGATAAGGACCCCTTCAAAAGTTGAAAGTTCTTGATACGTCTTCCCTTTTACCGTAACGGTTTCAAGCTTTTTCTCTCCTGCAATAACACTCTGTATGATCAGCGTGTTCGCAGTAATAAAAAGAAGTATAACAAGCGTAACGCTAATACTAATCCACAGTGACTTACGTTTCACAGATTGACCCTCCAACTTTTTCATTAAAATGCCGTTCTCATATAAGCCGTGATGGCAACCATAAATACGTTCAAAATGATAATCCAGAAAAGAGCGTATCCTCTGGACACCGTCGTACTCTGCCTAATTGCCGCATACTGAACAAACGTGCCCCATGCAAGAAATAGCGACAAACTATAGCTAAAATACAACCAGAATGGAATGTTTGTTACCAAATCAACGTAAACACCTAGACTATAAGGGGAAATGAGCGACGGTTCATGAAGAAATGGGATAAAGGGTAGCTGAAGAAGCATACCGATTAAAAGAATAAAGACAACATAGCTATGTATGTAAGCAAGTCTTTTGAAGCCAACTTCCTGAAAAAATGGCCAGTATAGTAGCGCGCCTCCTACCACAATAACGATTAGTGTCAGAACACCAAGCAAACCATCTGTGATGACTTCACTGAGGACAAAAAGCATACGCTCGTCAGGCGCAATACCCGTATACTCTGGCATTTCTCCAGCATATTTAATGTTCATAAATGATGTCATCCCAACAATTAGAAAAGAAAAAATAGCGAGTAAAATTAAGCGCCACCATGACCCTTTCAACCGATAGGCTGAATGAAGTGGTCGAAAGTGTGAATAAGGTTTAAAACTTCCTAAAACTAGTCTCATAGAATGCGACATCCATGTTCCTCCTATGTAAGTTACCTCAACTACTATTCATATTTTTACATAAACTCTCGTATTTTGACAGTATCTTTCAAGAAAAAAAGAGAAAACATGTCTAAAGGACATGTTTTCTCTCTGTTAGGACGTACCTAGACATGCATACCTATGGCTATAGACTAGTAAGGATGGCACTTTATTGGCTAACAAGAATGATTCTCGCACCCTTCTTGTATTTACAACGACTCCATTTCGATTCGACTTCCTCGACCAGATGGTTCTGAAGGAGAGACAATCACTTTTCTCGGCAGTCTTGCCCTAAGCTCTGGAACGTGACTGATGACACCGACAGACAAACTCTCGTTTTGTAACTTTTCAAGCGCCGTAATCACCGTATCTAGCAGCGATTCGTCTAGTGTACCAAACCCTTCATCTAGGAAGAAAAATTGCAGTGGATGCGCTCCCCTTAGTTGGATTTGTCCAGAGAGAGCAAGTGCGAGCGCAAGAGAGGTTAAGAACGTTTCGCCTCCAGATAAGGTGGAAACAGGTCGCTTCACTCCTCCGTTCGCATCATCTCGAATTAAGAAACCTCCAGCTGAATCAACCTCAATCGCATACCTTTGGGAGGTTAAATCACCAAGTTTTTGTGAGGCGTCGAGACTCACTTGTTCGAGCTGTTCAGATGCAATAAACTCAACAAAACTATTTCCTCGGAAAACTGTTTGAAGCTTACCAAGCTTTTCGAGTTCTTCACTGACTGTTTTTCGTATCGTTTCGAGTTCCATATAACGGTCATGTCGCTTTGTTACATCATCGAGATGGTGACGTGCTGCCGCAAATTGAGAGAGCGCTTCTTCTCGAACTTCGTTTGCTCTTGTTGCGTGCTGGATCGTTTCGTTGTAATGATCTTCTGAGATCGTTCTTCCCGCAAGCTTTTTGTTAAGCTCACCGATTGAGTACTCCGTTTGCTTCCATTCATTCCGATACGCTTCCACACGCTTTTCCCAATTAAGTTTCTGTTCCTGCGATACTTCGGCATTTCGAATCTGAGTTCGATTTTCGAATATAGAAGATGCTTCAGCAGCTTCATAGGTTTCGATAGCCTTCTTTAAACGAAGTTGCGCATCGTTATTATAGTTCTCATCAGCTGCAGCACGCCTTTCCACTTCCTGATGACGTTCTTGTGCATGCTCCAGTTGCTCGAGCGAACTTTTTTCAGCATGACGAATCTCATTTAGCTGCTTATTTACTTGTGTTAAACCTTCTTGTGCAGACGTATTTCCGACAATCGCAACATAATCTGCATCCGCTTTTTTCAATTGTTCAGTTAGTTGATGAATCGAACTTGTTAACTCTACCTTTCGGACAGAATACTGCTGCATCTTTTCCTGAAGGTCTTGAAGACGTTTTTCTTTTGCTTCGATATAAGGACCGCTTTTCGAAAGTCTTTCACGAATAACGTCTGCTTGTTGATCCATTTTTTCAATATGAACCACTTCCGCTTCAATTTGGTGAACGGAAAGAGTTAATTCTTTCTTAATGGTTTCCTCAATCGATGCCGTTTCTTTGCTTAATTCCATACGTTTCTCAGTCTTGGATTTAAGCTCGTTCTGAACTTGCGACAGCTGATAAGCATACTCAGAAACTTTTGACTGCTTCTCTTGAATGTTCCTCCCTAAAAGCTTCACTTTCTCTTCTAATTCACGAACATCTTGAGCAAGGGACTTCATCTCAGTAAGAATTTCTTCTACTGAAAAGTTACGCTCCATTTCGTTCAAGTTCTTCTGAACGTTAAAACCTTCTTCTTGCGCTGTCATCGCATCAGACATTTGTTCTAGCTGATACTGAAGCTGCTTCGCTGATTGGAGCTTATCTTTTAACGTTTCACGCGTTTGTTCCTTTTGCTGGAGGAGATCTTTGATTTCCGCTGTATGATCTTCTCCATCTGCTAGACGAACGTGTTCCTTCGCTCCGCAAACAGGGCACGCGTCGCCTTCTTCTAACCCTTTTGCAAGACGAATGGCAATGGCATGCGTTCGACTTTCATCTAGTTTACGCTCGTTATGTTCGACTTCCTCTTGAACCGTTCGAATGTGCTGTTCGAGCGTTAATTTGTGAGAAGAGACGGCATGGTAAGTTGAAAGCACAGCTTGGTAATAACCTGTATATCGTTCTCTCATTTCATTCAAATTTTTTACGGTTTCCTCGTAAAGAGGCTGCAGTCGTTTTTGTTCGTTGTCCTGCTTTTTTTCTTCAATCTGAGCCGATTCAAGCTGTTTACTGAGCGACTCGAACTGCTGCTTTAAACTTTGGGCTCTTCCCATTTTCTTTCGTTTTTCTGGGGTGACCTGTAGGCTTGTAAGTTCTTCATTTAAATCAGACTGAAGCGTCCGCGCTTTCTTTAAATCTTGTTGCGCTTTTGATGTTTCCTCTTCAACTGATTTCGCTTCTTTGTCATGTAATATAGACTGTTGTTCAATGTCCTTTAACTGTTTGTTAAGCTGATCGATTTCTTTTTCGAGTGCTAAGCCTCGCTCAAGATCATTTAGTTGTTTAATGAGAAGCGGCTCTTGCTTCTCCTTGTTTGATCGTTCTTCCTCGTAAGCTTTTTTCGTTTTTTGAAAGAAGGACTTCATTTCTTCTAATACACGTTTCGTCTCTTCGTAACGAAGCTTTGCATCCTGCACTTCTTTCTCAGTCATTTCTACCGCATCTAAATAAGGTTTTATTTGTGCAGCTGCCGTTGCTTGGGCGATTTTTTCTTCAAGTGCATCGATTTCACCCTGCCCTTCTGCAAGCGTGTTTTTCTTAGCTTGGAGGTCCGCAAGCTGTTTTTGAAGGTTCCAGATTTCCATCACGTTTTCTTTTTGCTTTTCAGCTGAAATGAGGTCTTCTTTTGCTTTTTGAGCTGCTTTTTCAGCCGTATCCAAAGCATTCTTCGCCTCTTTAAGAAATTCTTTTGAGGCATCGCCAAGCCCTGTTTGCTCCGCGGATACTTCATTTAAATGATGTTTTTTCTCATCCACTCGTGATTTTAATCGCCGGTTGAACTGATCACCATATTTCTCAAGCTGAAAAAGGCGCTGGAGCATCTGTCTTCTTTCTGTTCCTTTGAGTGATAAAAACTCCGCAAATTTCCCTTGAGGTAGAACAACAGCGCGAGTGAAATCATCAATTGTTAAACCGAGAATTTCCTGGATTTTTTGAGAAACATCGCGGTCTTTATCTGCTAGTACCGTATTCTCTTCACCGATTTCGATAAGACGAGAATTAGCAGAGCGAATGGATACATCGCCTGACCTTTTATACGTACGTTCTACGCGATAGCGTAAGTCACTCAGTGCAAACGTAAACGACACAGATAAGATGTCTTCAGCGTGGTTCATAATCCCCTGGGTATTATTTGTTGCCCGTTCAACTTTACCGTAAAGAGCAAGCGTCATCGCATCAAGAAGAGAGGATTTCCCACTACCTGTTGGGCCAAAAATCCCGAAAATCCCTCCCTGGCAAAGCGTTTCAAAGTCTATCTCTTGTTTTTCACGAAAACTATGCAGTCCTGAAACGGACAAGGTAATTGGTCTCATTTTCTCACTCCTCTCTTACTCCTCTTCCTCTGACTGTGATAAATCTAGAAAAAGCTGGACAAGTTCATCATCTGGTACAGCACCATCTGTTTGCTTTTCATAAAACCGTTTAAAAAGCTCTTCTATTGGTAAATTCGCATACGACACTTCACGTTGTTCTTCTTTCTTTTTAAAAACCGGTCTAATATGTATAAAGCCTTTATGTTGACTGCGAAGACGATGGATTTCTTCAATGGAAAGCGTATCATCTAAATGCACTTCGAGATCAATCCATGCTTCCTGGTCTTTTCCTTCTTCTAACCATGTATACACTTGTTCGATTCCCTCATCTGCAACCCAGCGCACAAGCGGTTTTCCAGACTGTAATGGAATTTCACTAATGTGAGCCAGTCCATCCGGCTCAACATCAATCATCGTCACTGATTTGGTTTGATTGGCCTCCGAAAAGCTATATGCGAGTGGAGAGCCTGAATAGCGGGCAAGGGCAGAACCTTTCGTAATCGTTTGAGGGCGGTGTAGATGTCCAAGCGCCACGTACTGCGCTTGTTCTGGCAAGGAATTGGCAGACACGGTATAAGCTCCACCAACTTGAATCGGTCTTTCTGAATCACTTTCACGGCTTCCTGCTACGTAAATGTGACTCATCGCAATATGAACAGCATCCTCAGCACTCGCCTCAGATAAATCGCTAAATAGTTTTTTTACGCGATCGTCATAAGCGAGCTGGAGTGCATTTTCTTCCTGGCCTTCTGTTAAGCATTCATTTAATCGCGATTCCGACGGATAAGGCAGAGCTGCGATAGAAAGCTTTTGTCCATTTCGAACTGTAATGTTAACCGGTTCCGTTGTTGGAAATCCTATAATCGTGATGCCATTTGTATGGGCTAACGGACGTGAAGCCGATAAGCGTTCTGGATTGTCGTGGTTGCCTGAAATAATAATAAGTGGACGCTCGCCTCTGCTCGTTAATTTCACAGCAGCTTCATAAAAAAGGGTTTCTGCGGCTGCTGGGGGGTTTACGGTATCAAACACGTCACCAGCCATTAAAATCGCGTCTACATTTTCTTCATCTGCAATCATTTGAAGCTCTTCAAGAAACGCTCGCTGTTCAGGAAGGCGGCTTCTACCTTCTAATGTTTTGCCAAGATGCCAGTCTGCGGTATGAAGCAATTTCATGTTTCTCACTCCTTATCGTTTTATTTTTGAAACGAAGAAGCCGGACATTCGCCCGGCTATTTTTAATCGATTAAGAGTGATTTGCCACCATCAAAAAAGAAAAGAATCTTTTCTTTACATGGCAAACCCCAAATCTCATTAATCGCTTTTTCATATAGTTGAAGCTGTGTTGTATAACGTCGTTTCATTGTCTCCATTGCCTGTTGCTCTGAAGAAAAACGATTTTTAATCACATCTGTTTTATAATCGACTAACAGCAATTCTCCGTGTTGATCGCGCAGGATACAATCAATAACTCCCTGTAACACGACCGTTTCTTGTTCTCCTTTGAATTCTGGATAAATCCATTTCGAATCCACCCCAAGACTAAAAGGAACCTCTTTATATATTTCGGAAGCGTTTCTCATCTTGTCACCTAGATCAGAATCAATCAAGTGCTTAATTTGTTTCACATCAATGGCTTGAGCCTGATCGTTCGTTAATAATTCTTTCGTTTCAAGCTTTGCGATTAATTCTTTAATATCCTTTTCTTCATGCCGTTGGTGCAAATCAATATGCTGCATAACGATATGCATCGCCGTTCCGCGCTCAGCAGGCGTAAGCTTTTTACTTTGAAGAAAGCGCGGGCGTTCTTTTAACGATTGGCTAAAGCCTTTTACAAGGCGATCGTCACTACGTTCGTCCTGGAAAATTTCCCGCTGACGCTTCACTTCCGTTACCGACTGCTTTGATCTTGTTTCAGCAGCTGCCTGGTGTGGATATGTCCAATTAAGACGATTATAAACAACGTCTTTAAAGGCACTTTCTTCTGGAACATAAGCTTTCCTACGCAGAAGTTCCTCGTATTCTTCATGTTTCTTAACGTCTTCTGCTTCAATTTGAGAAAAATCCGAAGCTTGATGGAGCGTTAACGACCAACGTGATGGGTGATGAAAAACCTCATCATGTTTCGGAAAACTAGCTACCCCCTCTGTTATTGAAGATAGGTCTTGATGCCTGATAATAGCTGGCCCAATCCAGTTCAAATACGTTTTACTTGTTGAGCGCTCATAATCAGAAAGGAGCCACTCCTCTCCTGGTGCCTCTGCCCAGGAGAGTAATTCTTTCTCCCAGTCATTCACCGTACCAACTAGAATTAATTTTTCTTTTGCTCTCGTTAAAGCAACGTAAAGGACGCGCATTTCTTCAGCCAACAGCTCTAGTTTCATTCGCTTTTGTAATGTAAAGTAAGGTAACGTCGGATAACTAATACGATTGATTGGATCAATGTATTTCGTTGCTAAACCGAATTCTTTATGAAGAAGCATTTGGTTTGCCATGTCTCTCATGTTGAATTGCTTTGCTATGCCTGCGACAAAGACGACAGGAAATTCAAGTCCCTTGCTTTTATGAATCGTCATCACGCGCACAACATCCTCCTGCTCTCCAAGTGCACGTGCTGTTCCAAGGTCGCTTCCTCGCTCTTTCATTCGATCGATAAACCGCAGAAAGCGGAACAATCCACGAAATGAGGTTGCTTCGTATTGCCTTGCACGATCATACAAAGCACGCAGATTCGCCTGGCGCTGCAAACCAGCGGGCATTCCGCCGACAAATTCATAGTAATTCGTTTCACGATACAATTGCCAAATTAATTCACTTAACGATGACTGCCTTGCCTGTTCTCGCCAGCGATTTAAATCATCGATAAATTGTGCTATTTTCTCTGAAAGCTCATTCGACTCTGTCTCACAATACGCCTGCATAGCGAGATAATAACTTGATTGCTTCTCATTTATCCGAATCAACGCAAGTTCTTCTTCCGATAACCCAATAATCGGTGATCGCAAGACAGATGCGAGCGGAATATCCTGATAGGGATTATCGATCACGTTTAGAAGACTCATCATAATCGCTACTTCTGTCGCTTCGAAATACCCTGTCGCAAGGTCTGAATAAGACGGAATACCCGCCTGCTTTAATTCCTCCATCATTACCGGCGCCCAGCTACTAGTGGCGCGCATTAAGATCACCATATCTCTGTACTGAATAGGTCTCATGCGATCTTCTTTACGATCGTATATTTTCGTTCGCTCGTTTTCGCTCTTTCCCATCATGGATTTAATATTCGATGCAATCAAACGTGCTTCAAGCTGAACTTTTTCAACCTCTTGATCTTCTTCAACATCAGAGCTTTGATCAATCACATGAACTTCTGGTACCACCGTTTGAGATTTCGGATACTCTGCGCCAGGAATAAGTTCGGCGGCATGATCGTACTTAATTTCCCCAACGCGTTCATCCATAATTTGCTTAAAAATAAAGTTGGTACTATTTAAAACTTCCTCACGACTTCGAAAGTTTCGTGCAAGATCGATTCGTTTAGTAGGCTCCTCTGAAGAGCGGCCAAACGACTTATATTTTGCTAGAAATAACCCGGGCTCAGCGAGTCTAAACCTGTATATACTTTGTTTAACATCACCTACCATAAAACGATTCCCACCATTTTCGGACGTTTGGCTAATGGCATTAAGAATCGTTTCTTGAACAGAGTTTGTATCCTGGTACTCATCAATGAGCACTTCAGCGAACTGCGTCTGATATTCCTTCGCCGCATTTGAAGCGATAGGGTTATCAGGTGTTGATGCCTCATCTAATAAAATTGAAAGACAGTAATGCTCAAGGTCACTATAGTCAACAAGTCCCTTTTCTTTCTTAAGATCAGTATACTTATCCCTAAATTCATTTACGAGAGAAGCTAACGTTTCAAGAACAGGCGCAAGTTTTTTGATATCCTCAAGATACTCCTCTGCTTCCCGTTGAAACAGATCTTCTTTCATACTTTGAACGGTTTTCTTAACCCGATCACGCATTCCTTTGACAGTATCAATAAGCTCAGGATCAAACTGGTCACCTTTACAAGGCTTTAAGCGTCCAAATGAAACAGCTTCAAACGCTTTTTTTAATGCTGCCCATGATTCCTTAGAAGCCTGCAGAAGTCCATTCACCATTTCGTGCTCGACTTCTAACGTGGAAAGGTACGGTTCTGGACCACCTGGAGAAGATGAAATGGAAATCGCCTTTTCCTGCACTTCACGCATTCCTTCTAACTGAAGCACAACATCTTTCTTTAATTCCTCTACCCAGATCAGCTCATCGAAGCTTTTATTACCTGCATGTTTATATAAATCTACACTATCTGCCAACCACTGTTTCGGCCAAGGATGACTTGAAGAGAAATGAAAAAGTCGTTCAACTAGAAGCTGAAGATCGACATCACTCCGATCACTACTATAGCGGTCGACGAGATCATAAAATGCTTCATTTTCTTTTTGACTGTAATGCTCTTCAAAGAGCTCTTCCATCGCTTCTTCACGAAGTAAAGCGGCTTCCGTTTGATCGGCGACTCGAAACGCAGGATCAAGATCGATTTTGTAATAATAGCGGCGAAGAACTTCCATACAAAACGAATGTAGTGTAGAAATAGAAGCACGATTTAACATGGAAAGCTGTCTTCTTAAGTATAGCGAAGAAGGATCTTCCTTCAGCTTTTCTTCAAGCGCTTCTCCAATGCGGTGGCGCATTTCCGCAGCTGCAGCATTTGTAAATGTTACGACTAGAATCCGATCAACTTCAGCCGGATCTTTTTCATCGGCTAAACGTCTTATAATTCGTTCAACTAAAACAGCGGTTTTCCCAGAGCCTGCAGCAGCGGCTACTAAAACATCTTGATTTCTTGAAGCAATGGCTTCCCACTGCTCATCGGTCCATCTTGATCCTTCAGGTTTAGTTATCATCGTCTGCCTCCTCTCTCATGCGTTTTAAAATCGTTTCGTCATCCTGAGCAGTAATAGGACGATAAGCATTATCTTCCATCGCCTGATCAAACTGGCAAAATGAACGGTATGAACAGAACGTACATGGAATTCGATCTTTCATTTTGTAAGGATCTATCTCAATACGGCCATCTGAAATTTCTGTTCCAATAGATTGAATCGTTTTTCTTGTATAAGAACGAAGCGCATGGAAATCATCAGAAGATAAGACGGAAGAATTTTTGTAAAAGCTACCATCCTTTTTCAGTGCGGCAGGGATAATATCCGATTTCTTCGTTTCAATGTCGTTATCCATTAAGCTCACAACGTCTTTATCCGCAAGGAGAAGTCCCTTCATCTTAAATTTCCTGAAAAGCTCCTGTTGAATTGCCGCTTGTCCAGGCGCTGACGTCTGGAGCATAGGGTTATGGACATGAAAATAAAGCATACCTGCAGCAGTTGCCTCTCTTCCAAGCCAGACGTTCGCATTGGATATAACAACATCGAGATACGTCAGCATTTGTAGAGCGAGTCCAAAATACACTTCCGATAGGTCAAGAGAAGTACCGCTAGACTTATAGTCGATAATACGAAGGAGAAGCTCTTCACCGCTCAGTGCCTGATCAACACGATCGACACGTCCGATGAGCTGGATTTTAACTCCATTTTTAAGCGTGAACTCGATTGGAGGGAGCTCTTGATTGGGTCCAAATCCTAATTCAAGTCCTGCTGGTTGAAACCCGCTTTTCTTTGCCTGTTGCCCAAGAACGGACGAGGCGCGGCCAACAACTTGCGTTAGCTTTCTCATAATATAATGATAGCGATTTGAACTTAATAGAATTTCATTCTGTAACTTTGGTGCGAGCTGTTCAACGATTTGTCCTGAAAGTTCATAATATTGATTAGATGAGAGTTTAGCCCAATCCCAGTGACGCTGCTTAATCGTTTCGGCCATCATATTGAGCGCCGCATGAAACAGCTGTCCGATATCAGGCGCTTCAAGCTTGAATGTCGCTCGTTCTTTTAAGCGTAAACCATGAGAAGCAAACTGAGAGAAAGCACAAGATTTATATCTTTCCATTCTTGAAACACTCGTCTGAATTTGGTGACCATAAAGTTTTCTACTCGTTGATTCAGTTAGACGTTCGGCTTTATTTCGATAAAAAAGACTATCAAGTAAGCGTACGCGATCTTTCTCAGTTGGAGCCGAGATAAACCAATTGTATGCATCCCACCAAATAGGATCAATCGGATACCCTCGGTGCCATTGTCGAAGCTGTCCCGTGAGTCGCCCTATTGTCTTGGATGGGTTTGTTATGAAAGAAAGTTCTTCCGTTGCTTCTTCACCAGGCTCTGCAAATTTCAGTCCCATCTTAAGATCCGGGAACATCTCCTTCAATCGATTCATGACGATAGAAGTTTGCAGACCCTTTCCTTCTTCATCAGCAAGTGGACAGCTAACCCATAAAGAATCCGAAGGTGTAGCTAGCGAATGGTAAATCAAAAATTCTTCATCAAGCAAACGCCGCTTCAACCCAGGTGCTAACTGAATTCCCTGTTCTTCTAACTTTTCTCTATCCTGCTCACTTAACAGTCCATCTTCCTGAATGCGAGCCGGTAAGACACCTTCATTTACACCTAGAAGAAAGCCACATTTTACATCAGTAAATCTTGTACGATCAATGCTTCCAATCACTACCTGGTCAAGTGAGGCAGGTACGAGAGCAAATTTCATATTCTCCATTCCGGCTTCAAGCAACTTTGTAAATTGCTCCACGGAGAGTTTCTGATCACCGATTAATTCCACTGTTTCATCAAGTAGCGAAATCACCGCGTCCCAAACCTGATCATGTTCACGTGCTTTGGCAAGGTGGCCGGCCTTTTCTGCCTGCTCTTTTAAACGATCGATTTTTTCCGCTGCGTGGCAATTTTCAAGAAGATAATAAAGAATTTCGCACATTTCTTCAACGGTTTTTGCTTTGGTCATGTGACGCTCAAATTTCTCAAGCGGCGTCGCAATCCAGTCTTTCGTTTCATTCAGGCGATCTTCCATTTTTTCGAGTTCATCGGAAGTGATAACTTCTTTATCTTCTAGCTGACGATAAATATTTGCTTTAAATCTTTCACCAGTTTTCCAACGATAACCTTTGATGCCTTTTGCTATAACGTAATTCTCAAGTTCATCCATCCGTTCACGAATGGTTTCAATACTTTCTCCCGTATCGTCTGGAAACAATAGTTCCGTTTTGACACACCGAAAAACTGATTCATAGCGCCAGTTATATTGGATAATGTCCAAACTTGAGCGAATTAACTCAATTATCGGGTGGTGAAGCATTGTCCGCTTTTGATCTGAGAAAATGGGAATCCCGTGATCCTCGAATATCGTTTCCACAAGTTCATAATAAGTTGACATATTGCGTACCATGATTGAAATATCTCTGTAACGATAACCTTCATCTCGCACAAGCCTTAGCGCTTCTCGTGCTACTGCCTCAACTTCAGAACGTATATTCACCGCATGATGAACTTGTATGTGCTGCAACTCCCCACGATAAACAACCGGCGGCCGTTCACCATAATTGGCTTCTAAATGAGAGATCTCACTGTTTTGATACCTCTTCTGCGTTCTTAATATGAGAGGTTCCTCGATTTCTACCCCTTCTTCATTCGCCAGTCCCTGAAGGATTTGATAGGTTTTACCTGGTTCATGAAACAGGTCGAGTTCATGAATAGATGAAGGGATCATTTCAGAATCCATCGTAATCGTAAACGTAAGGGTTGTTCCTTTTTTCATTAAAGATTGAATGACCAGTAGTTCCTGAGGAGTAAAACTATGAAAGCCGTCTATCCAAATTGTAGCGTTCGCTAGATAGTCTGATTCCTCAATTTTCTCTGCCAGCAGCGCTAAATAGTCTTCTGAATCGAGGTAGTGACCTATCATCTTCTTTTGAAAAGCTTCGTAAACAATGTGCAAGTCATAGAGCTTATCTCGAAGTAAGTTCCGCTCATCTTCTACATAAAAATCTTCAGCAAAGCTCTTGATATCATCTGGCTCGAGACAATACCGCTTAAATTCCGTTACCATATCATTTAGCTGTTCCACGTATCCTGTTTTCTCAGAAGACCGCTGATAAATTCGTAGCTGCTGCTTATTTTCCTCAATGATCTGTCGAAGCATCATACTCGTACCAACACTACTTAAATGGGGACGAGCCATCCCTCCAGTTTCTTGAAGCACTTTCCAGGCAAGTCTTGTAAAACTAAAAACCTGCGCTCGAATCATTCCTTTTAAACCTCTATTATGTACTAATTCATACTCTGATTGAAACGTCATTTGCTCAGGAACGAGGTAAATCATATCCTGTCCGATTGGCCGATCGGTTAGTTCATTTTGCATTTCAGTTAAACAATGATTCGATTTCCCACTACCTGAACGACCAATGACAAATTTCACTGTCATTTGCTCTACCTCCTACACCGTAAATTCTTTGTTTATTATCTCATGTTTTCAATGAATTGAATAGCAAATAGGAAGATACGTTCGT
This sequence comes from Bacillus sp. Cs-700, assembly GCF_011082085.1. Classification (NCBI taxonomy): domain Bacteria; kingdom Bacillati; phylum Bacillota; class Bacilli; order Caryophanales; family Bacillaceae; genus Bacillus; species Bacillus sp. Cs-700. The sequence continues at coordinate 4,216,388 of NZ_CP041063.1, read as the reverse complement.
ATACCATCCGACAAATTATGCCAGACTTGATGGTTTCCTCCTACATACTCACGGGTATAGTACTCATAAGAAATTGATCATAAAGGAGTTTTAAAAATGGAAAAGGAATTTGAAACGTTTAAATGGGAACTAAATCGCCTTACACGAGACATGACCGAATTTGTTCATAGTTATGAAAAGCTAGATGATGGGCAGAAGCGCAGTGTTTCAACGGACTATCCGTTCAAATCAGATCTTCACGACTTAAAAAACATGCTCGCAACCTGGAACAATACAGTTAATAAAATGTAAAGCCTAAGAAGCACTTCCACTTTTGGAAGTGCTTCTTTATTTGTCATTCATGATTTCTTTTTTTGTTCATACATCTTAAGAGTAGAGATTCGTATAGAAGGAGGTCACTAAATGTATACACACAGGAAGTTTTACGAACCGTATGTTAGTCCGTTTGATCCATGTCCTCCGATTCGAGTGAAATCTTATTCAACTCCCCCTAACCTCTACATGGGGTTTCAGCCGCCTGGTCTTGAACAATACTCTGCACGTGAAGCGCTACGCAAAGGAACGCTCTGGAAAGCTTTCTATGATCCGTACCCTTATCCTTCAAAGCGGGAGGAGTAAACCATGTCTCAAAAACAATTGCCCAAAGAGTATTATGAGCTATTGGAAGAACTTCAAGCTGTGGATTTCGTTCTCGTAGACCTAACCCTTTACCTTGATACCCATCCAAATGATTATGAAGCCATTCAACAATTCAATGAATACGCAAAAATGAAAAAACAACTTAAGAAGCGATACGAAAAAGAATATGGTCCATTACAACAATATGGCAACAGTTATTCAAACTATCCATGGGATTGGAAAGATGCACCATGGCCGTGGCAAGTCTAACTCAGAAAGGATGTACTTGATATGTGGGTGTATGAAAAGAAATTGCAATACCCAGTCAAAGTAAGCACATGTAACCCCATGCTAGCAAAGTTTTTAATCGAGCAGTATGGAGGAGCCGATGGTGAACTTGCTGCCGCTCTCCGCTACCTAAACCAGCGCTATACGATTCCAGATAAAGTTGTTGGTCTATTAACGGATATCGGAACAGAAGAATTCGCTCACCTAGAAATGATTGCCACAATGGTATACAAACTAACAAAAGATGCCACTGCAGACCAAATGAAAGAAGCCGGGCTCGGCGCCCACTATGCCAACCATGACAGTGCTCTCTTCTATTCCAACGCAGCAGGCGTTCCGTGGACAGCAAGCTACATCGCCGCAAAAGGCGATCCTATCGCTGACCTATACGAAGACATCGCCGCAGAAGAAAAAGCAAGAGCCACATACCAATGGATCATCGACCTCTCAGACGACCCAGACCTAAACGACTCCCTCGCCTTCCTAAGAGAACGCGAAATCATCCACTCCCAACGCTTCCGAGAAGCCGTTGAAATACTTAAAGAAGAAAGAGACAAGAAAAGGATATTTTAGTTGGAAAAGCGGAGACGAGCGGTTAGAAACGGAGATATTGGAACTCTTGAACTAGAACACGCCCTTTGTGTTCTGGTGAAAGAGTGAAATATCGCAGTTTCTGCGAGTCGCAGCTGGACATGAAAAGCGGAAGTGGGCGGTTAGACACGGCAGGCACTGGAACCCTATAAATTGAACACGGTCTTTGTGTTCATTTGATAAGGTGAAGCGATCGAGACCCTGCCCACTGCAGCTGGATCAACGAAAGGCGGAGACGAGCGGTTAGAAACGGAGATATTGGAACTCTTAGTCATATCTTTTTCATTCCATAAATATGCAAAAGCCATGCCGGTTTCGGCATGGCTTTCCTTCTATCTCGCCTGATCCTCGGTACGATGCTTACGAGGACGTTGATTTAGTTTTACTTCAATTAATTTGCCTGCCCCCCAAAGAAGAACAATCGCTACTAGGATAAGAACCATTTGCAGGGGTTGGTGAATTAAAGCAAAAACATCATGTCCAATAAAAGAAACGATCGAAATCATCACCATTTTTCCAAGTAATACAGCTAATACAAAGCTTCGAATACTCATATTCGAAAGACCTGCTACTACATTGATTAAAGCCGAGGGCGTAAATGGAAAACATAGAAGCAAAAACACCATACCAAACCCATGTCGCTCAATCCAGCGCAGAGTTTTTTCAATCTTGGCGTGTTTTGTTACCACTCGCATGAATCGCTGTCTTGCAAGCCGCCTGACCACCATAAAAACAATCAGAGCACCTAGAGATGCACCAAGCCATGAAAGCAACGAGCCGTACCAAAAACCATACGCGGCTGCATTGCCTGCCACAAATAGAAATAGCGGCAATATCGGAATAACTGCTTCTAGCATAGGAAGCAAAATTCCTGGCAATGGTCCAAGAGCACGATACTGACCGAGCCATTGTCTGATTGTTTCTTCATTTAAAAAGTCTTTAATCATTTCCCACTCCATCTGGGAATCAACCTCGTTTCCTGGTGCCTTCGTCAGAGTGATCGCACGAAATGCTTGTTTACACCATTAAATCACAAAAAATTGCGATAAGAAAGTTTGGTGCTATTTCAACAAGGCCTCGTACACTTCTTTATCTAATTCTTCTGCTTTCTTTTGATTATATGTTTTTTCGTATTCAGGCTCTGCTGTAATTTTAGCTCCCCAAAACATTGTCTCAAGCACTTGATTGACATTTACATTAATTTTCGCAAGCTTTAGTGAAACACCTTTCATGGCATCTTCTAGGATTGAGGCACTTCCATGAATGGAATACACGGTTTCCAATCCAATGATCGTGAATACTACATGAGGATTTTCTTTCACGTTTTGAATCGTACGTGAATTTGTTGTAACTGAAAACCGAATGTTGTTCTTATCTAAACATTTCACCCACGATATGGCAGATACGTTTGGAGCTTGGCTTTCATGATCAATCGTTGAAAGCATAACAAGCTTCTCTCCTTCAAAAAAAGATACAAGATCCTCATTAAGTTCCGTCAAGATTCCTTTCTTCGCCAAATGCCTCATCCTTTCACTTACTATTATCGACTCTCTTCTAAAAGATTACCACGAATTCCGCATATTGGAAACGCTTCACACAAACGCACTGTTTATGAGAAAAATAATAAAAAAACCGTACTCATTTGAGCACGGTTAACAGGGGGAAAATCACTTTCAAACTACTTAGGGGGTTTGATAAAGAATATTCCCGATTTTATAAAAACCAAACTACAAATTTAAAAAGGCTATTACTTTTTTTCATTTAATTGAAGAGACGCTTTTAAATCAACATTGACAGTTTCGAAATTTGGTAAGTTTGATAATTTCATAACTGCAGGCAATCCTGAAGAAAAATGCTCATAATCAAGCTCAATCCGAAATTCTTTCGGTGATTCTGTAGAAGAAGTTTGATAGATCAGCACATCGCTTTTATTGTTATCCTTTATTTCTAACAAAACAGGCTTTTGTTGTTCATAAGCTTCTCGCTCTTCTTCCGGTATAGAACTTAGACGATCTTCATAAGCTTGACTGCTTTCCATGTAAATCTGATTCAATAATTGTGGCGAATTATCTTTATTTCCATCTATTCCAATTACCAGCTGATTGCTATCACCACTACTCTCACCATGAAGAGTATAAGTTAACCCGCTATATTCTCCTAGGCTAACCTCTTTCCCATTTTGTATTGCTTCCCAATCCGCATTTGTAATCCTCTTAGAAATGAGGCCATCATTATTAAAAACGACTTCATTTACTTTATAAGAAAACGTCTCTTGTACCGTACGAAAAGGCTCCAACGCTACATAAGTCCCTTTTTCATCCTTTAATAAAACCCGTTCAATTGGATAAAAATCTTCTTCTGTTGCATTCGTCATGACGAGTCGTGTATGTAGATCATCATTGCCCTTCATATATAATTTATTCGCATTAAGGCCAGCTTCAAAATGTGTAAAAGTAAAATCGCCTTCATCTGTCTGAATTGTTTCATTCAGATCGGCTTTGGCATAAATGTTGTTCGAAAAATCGCTTTCCAAAGCAAGCTCTTGATTTTCAAGTTTTATTTTCTCATCATCAATCTGTGCGTACACATTCTCCAAGATAACCGAATCTGCATCTGAAAAGCGAGAAAATTCTTCGATGAAATCAGGATCTTCACTATTCGGGTATAGAATTTCTGCTCGATAAATACGATGATTAATGACCGCTGGCTGTTTTCCTGGCTGGCTTGAAACTTCCTGCTGACTAACTAAAAAGGATTGATCCGTATCGCTGGTGCCGTCAAATCGCAAGGAACCAATATGAAAGGTCGGTAAATTAAACGGCTGATCATTTTCTTTCAATGAGAAAGAGTATGTGATGTACACAGCTCCAAAATTAATAACCATCACATCATGGATAACAAGATCACGATCATTTGCCAATATGGGGATAAGGTGATCACTGCTATTTAATGCTCCGATCTCTCTAGCTAGTTGAAGCTGAGGGATCATTTCATTCATAGAATCCTCCCATTGGTTAGCGGATTCATAAACCTCAAACAAAGATTCATCAACCTTAAAATTCGGTTCTCGGCTCTTGAGTTGATTAAAAATGATAAGAAACAAAGCGAAAGATACGAAAATTCCAATAATTTTATAGAGATTTAACTTCTTCATATAGCCCCCCATTTCTGTCATATACTTCTATTCTATCAGTTTCTATTACCATGTTTAGCCTACGTAGGCCATTCAAAAACAGTCACTAAAAAAACTTCCTAATTGGAAGTTTTTTTAGTACTCACTATGGCGTTATTTCGACAGGAATACGAAACAAGAAACTCTCTTCCTTATCATCAATTATAATCGGCACCTTTACTTCTATTTGGTAAGCACCAGAGTCAAGTGATTCAGTCTTTAGTGACTCTCCTTCAACAATATCATCTGTTGAGACGCTTTTCAGGACAGATGGTTCAGGGGATGTATAAGGGATAACAATATCGTTTGTTTCATGTTCCGTAATCTGATAATCTAACATACTATTTTCGACTACCTTTATTCCCGTTTCTTCTTCCCCTTCATATTTCAATTTTGCTGTAAGCGTGATGGCATTATTTTCAGCGAGTTTGCTATTTACAAGGGCTCCGACAGGTACTTTAGGCTGCGTTTCAGATCGTGAAACAACATCTCGTTGGTTTTCACTCAGTAAGTACTCACTCGTATTCATTTTCCGGTCGCTAAATATCACGTTGACAGCGCCTACAATAATAAACACAATAAAAAATAAGATGATCAGTTTAGAGCTATCAAACTTCCAATTCTTCATGACGACATCCTTCCATGCTTAACTCAATGCAACTATTATATCATTTCCTCATTCGAACAAAACAAAAAAATCTGAAAGGAATAAGAACGTTTGATACACTTACATTAAGCTTCTCGAAAGGATGTTATCGAATGGACTTGATCATGGATATCCTCTATGGAGTTGGAATCGTATTTTTTCTAATCATTGGTTTGTATTTCGTCGATCTTTTTCGAAAATGAATCCTTAAGCGTTTGGTCCTGCTTTATAAACAACGGATGGGGAAGGATCAATAACAGATGCATCGTATTCTTCTTTCACAACACCTTGAGGCATATCTTTTATAACTCGAACAAGCTCTTCTTCATCTGGGTTGTATCCCTTTCCAGATAAATATTCCATAATCTCTCTTGTCGTCACAGGTTCTTCTACGTTCTTTAGAAAGCTTAAAATTTCTTTTTGCATGTCTATTCTCCTTTTTTTACGCCATTTACTCACAATTATTCCATACCCTATGTAAAGAAATTGTAATCGTTTAATCTCCATACTCTTTCCAAGCTTAATGAAATTCGCTAAACTTAAGATAGCGTTACAACTTAATGGAATTATTTCCTAAATATAGAGGTTACGAGAAGAAAGGGGTATAACAGTGCGTCCAATATTATTGCTACTATCACTGGTCTTTGTCATTTTGGCAGGATGTGGAGATAATTCATCACAATCTACAGACGATTCAAGTGGGGGAGATGAAATGAAAGAGGAAATCACTTTTGAAACAGTAGAAATGCAAAATGCGCCAAAAGACATTCAAACGACCGTTCAACAAAAGTGGTTAGAGAAATCGACCTTTACGATTCCATCAGGGGAAGAACTGTATATTATCATTACTCGCGGGGAAATGCCCACAGGCGGCTATTCGGTTAACATCAAAAGCATCGATAAAATAAACAATGAACTTGTCGTTTCTTATTATTATACCGATCCTAAAAAAGAGGATATGGTCACCCAAGCGATTACAAAACCATTTGTAATCTCAAAAATAGATATGACGAATGCACGCGTTAATTTTAAAGAAATTCAAAAAAGCGCTCCTTAATGGACTCGCTTTTTTATCTCGATTTATTTGTTTGCGCTTTCAAAAAAAAAAAAAAAAACAACAAATCCCCACCCCTTATTATGTTGAGGCTAAGCGGTCAACTGTTTGTCTACCTTCTTTGATCAGCCTCACGATTGCTTTAAATACGCTTTTCTTGAAAGGATGGATCAGATGATTGTTTATGAAGAGAATGAATGTTTTGTGATGACTAGTCAGCATGATCACGCGCTTTTATCGGGCCAGTTTGCAGAAGCGTTACGTGAAGACTTTTGGCCCGATTCGCTTTATCGTGAAGAGGTCTTACATGCGATTCGTTATCATGATTGTGGATGGATCCCACTCGATGACGTACCGTTTTGGAACGATCGACGCGAGGCTCCTTATACTTTTCTGGATTTTCCACTTGCTCCCAAGCTAACCTTTTACAAAAAAGGACTAGAAGATGTTGTAAATAAGACAACTTACGGCGGTTTTCTTTGTAGCAAACATTATCAATCTTTTTTTCACAACGCTACATCTATGGCAGCTAAAACGTTTTATGCTGAAGAGGATACTAGACAGAATCAACTGGTAGAAACTTTTCGAATTTCGGAAACTCTACTCAGCTTTCATTACCAACTACTACAATTTTGTGATGACTTGTCACTATATGCCTGCTTTCAAGAACCTGGAGTTTCAAAAAGCGAAGAACTTTCGTGGTTTAAGAAAGGATTTTCACAATCTTTTTATTTTCTAACGACAGATAATCCCATTCTTACACACTGGCTTTCTAAGGAAAACATTCATATCTCATACCCACTATTCCATGAAAAGCACTCGTTTCATGTTAAATTAAAGCGGGTTCCAAAAGAATTAGTAGCAGTTGAAGGAATCGCTAAAGCCTATCAAACGACACCATTTGAGATTCGGACCTTTCACTTTAGCAATAATGAATAGACGAGCATTATAAAAAGAGACTCCTCAAAAAAGAACTTCTCTTGCAATAAATAGAAGTTCGATTTTTTGAGAAGCCCATTCGTATTGTGTACTGTTGGTTAAAATATATTCGATAAAATATAAAATAATGTTCCGCATCCTACAATGGAATAATTAAAAAGGCGATTGTTTTCTGACCAATTCTTTTCAGCGTTGAACTTTTCAAAGGCAAGCATTCGATAACTCGTCTCGCTTCTCATTCTCAACACGCCCCTTAATACAACTATTCTTTTTATAATTGTAAGCGCTTACTTAACTAAAGTAAAGAGTTGCATAAAAGAAAAAAGCGCTTGCTCAGCGCGATTCATCAGAAAGACGATAAGGGAGTTTAATCTTTACTACAGTGCCTTCTCCTTCTTTACTATCGATTAACAAGGTGCCCTGATGATTTTGAACAATTCGTCGACAAATCATTAAACCTAGGCCGTTCCCCTTTTTTTTCGTCGTATAAAAAGGCTCTCCTAGATGGGTTAGCTGGTGATTTGAAATACCTTCCCCATTATCTCTTACTTCAATGATAACTTCATTTTTAACAGGAAAAAGGGAGAGTATGATTTCACCACCATGCGGCATTGCTTCGATCGAATTCTTTATAACATTGATGAGAACTTGTTTAATCTGATTTTCATTGCAAGATATGTTAGGAATGTTTTCAATCACTCTAGTGATTATTTGTACGTTGTTTAACGTTGCCTGCGTTTCAATCAAGGTAAGTACATTTTGAAGTAAATCTTGTAAGTTCGCTTTCTCATGAGCTAATGCCTGCGGTCGCGCCAGCACCATAAATTCATTAACAATCATATTAATGCGATCCAATTCATCAAGCATAATGCTAATAAACTCTTGATCACTGTCACTATCCAGCCTTGATTTTAAAATTTGTGTAAAACCTTTAAGAGAAGTTAATGGATTTCGAATCTCATGAGCAACACCAGCAGCTAGTTCACCTATAACTGATAATTTATCGGACGTTCGAAGCAGTTCTTCGGCGCGCTTACGATCTGTAATATCTTTACGGATATAAACATATTGGTATGGCTCTCCGTTATCACCAGTGAACGGCACAACCGTTGTATCGACCCAAAAATCGTTTCCATGTTTCGTTTTGTTATTGATTTCGCCTTTCCAGACTGCACCCGATTGAATTTGCAAGTCCATTTCGTCGAAAAAAGACTGCGGATGATACCCTGAATCTAGAATCATATGTGTTTGACCGAGGAGTTCGCCTTCCGTATATTCCGTAATCTCACAAAATTTCTCATTCACAGAAGTAATCTTCCCAGACTCATCTGTCACAGAAACTAAGGCACTTTCATCAAGGGCATATTTTAAATCTTTTAACTGTTTTAGCGTGCTTTGAAGCTCCTGTTCAGCTCGTTTTTTCTCAGTAATGTCTCTTGAGACGACAACATTCATTCTTTCTCCATTGACGCCGTAAGGTATGGATCTTGCTCTATCCTCTAACGTGATCCAGTTTCCATTTACATGCCTCCGTCGAAATTCTGCGACTGCTGGCTTATCTTTCGTACTATGTAGTAAATGAATAACGGCATCATGGTCATCAGGATGAATGTCTTCATAAAACGAATGACCTGTATACTCTTCAGTTTTGAAACCAAGAATGGTTTCGTGGGAAGGAGAAGCATAGGTAATGATACCGCTCTCGACATTCACTAGTCTAATTAACTCTGATGTATGCTCAGCAATCAGCCGGTACTTTTCCTGGCTTTCTCGTAGAGCAAATGCGGCTGCTCGTTCTTCCGTAATATCTCGAACGTACGTAAATACACCTTTTACTTCACTATCAACATAAACAGGTATATTAACCAATTCAACCTCGAACGGCTCTTGATCAGGTGTGAGGAAAACCGTATTAAAATGTGTAACTTGCCCCTGAAGTGTTTTATAAAAAAAGTGATTAACTTCGTCATGTTCTGAAGCTAGAATAAAGTTTGTATAATGCTTACTTTTAATGGTGACATTGTAATGCTTTGATAAGGCATCACCGAAGTAGTTAATATTTTGAATGAGTCCATTATGATCTAAGAGGTACATCATACCTGGATAATGGGCAAATAGCGATTTGTACGTTTGATAATTTCTATGAAGTTCATGAAGCTCTTGCTTATCTATAAGAACGTCTTGTGAATGTTTCACCATAAGTCCCCCTACGTACACCGGATAATTTCCATAGTATGTAGTTTTTCTCTTTCCAAGCAAATGATTCCTGCTTAAATCTACATTAAGTTCTAAAATCCCACAAAAAAAAGCCGTGCTTCTAACGGCTTTCACACTGATCGATCGGGTCGACTTCATCTTGCCACACTTCTTCATTTCGAAGCGCAAACAGAATCCAGTCATCGTTCCCATTATAATCAGAGTCATTCCATTCACGGAAATGGACAACGGATTGAAAGATCTCTCCTTGAATGGATTCAATCAACTGATTGCGCTTAGGATGTTCTTCTATCCAATCAAATAACTCTTTTGTGAGAATTGATTTAAGATCAAACTTCATAAGGTTTCCTCCTTTAATTTACCCTACAGGAAGAAAAAATTAGATTTAAGTTTCACAATACTTCCTCATTATGTTGTTTCGTTTGCATTAAGGCATTTAATAATCGGTCCAACTCCTGACTACAGCGAATGGTTCTCTCTGATGCAAAGCCGTAACGTCCCGCCATATCGAACATTTCTTTACGCTTTCTTTCAATTGCATCATACATGCTCATTCCTCCTCATGCCAATACATTATCATTATGCCCAAATCTCGGAGGAATCAAAACGCATTCGACCAAACTTCCTATAGTCTGTCAGAATTAGTAAGAATAAGACAAGCTGGACCAATAGGATTCGATTCTATTTAAGTTATAGCACTATGAATATGAAACCTTCCTCCTGTTCTTTCTTGCTTGTATACTTCTGTTATTCCCGCTTTTGTACAGTTTAATCCAGAGTTTGTGACCACAGCCCATTTCTCCCTATTTTCATATCTTTTTTACCATAATTTCAAAAGTTGTCGAACCGCTATCACTTACCCTTAAGAAGGATTGCTCATATGTAAATCCTGCCCTTTCATAAACAATTATTGCGCGTTTGTTAAAGGAGGCTACCGTAAGTCGAACGCTCTTATCGCCGTACTTCTCATTCGCATATGCAAGCCCCGCTTGTACAAAACTAAGGCCTTTTCCATTTCCAGTATGCATCGGATGGAGGCCCAATCCAAAATCAAGTAAAGGAGCCGCATAAGCATTTTCTTTATAACCAGCAGGAACTTGAGCTGACTTCCCAAAACAAAAATAGCCGATTAATTTATTATTTTCTGTAACTGAAAAATATGAGCCGTTCAATAGTTCTGTTAACACTTCTGAATCACCATTTAAGCTGTATAAGGAATAAGGCTCATCATATTGCCATTCTTGGATCTTTTTTGCAGTATCTGCTGTCATTGGCTGAATAATCATCATTTTACCCCTTCCCACTCTCCATGAAATTGAGATAAAAATGATGTCATAAATTCATGTCGCTCTTCAGCAATTCTTAAACCTGTATTCGTATTCATTAAACCTTTTAAATTCAATAATTTTTCATAGAAATGATTGATGGCTGTCGACTTTTCATTCCGATACGAGCTAGCTGACATGTGCTCACGCGGCTGTATGGATGGATCATAAATTAAATCTCCCTTCGAGCCAGCATAAACAAACGTTCTGGCAACTCCAATCGCACCTATCGCATCTAAACGATCGGCATCTTGAACAACCTTTGCTTCGAGGCTACGAACAGGTGGACGATTCCCCCCTTTAAAGGAAATGGTTGTAATGATTTCCAATACGTGCTCGATATCCGCCTTATTTAGAGGGGTTAGCAGTTGCTCTACTTCTTCTAATCCAGCTTCTTCTGATGAAGCGATTTTATCATCAGCAAGATCATGAACAAGTGCGGCAACTTCACAAATAAAGAGGTTAGCCCCCTCTTCTTTCGCAATGCTGCGCGCTTGTTTTACGACACGATCAATGTGGTACCAATCATGTCCACTTCCTTCCTTTTCTAATTTTTGTTTCACATATGTACGGAGTTCATCGATGACTTGATCCATAACTTGATCTCTCCCAATTTCAATTTAATGTTGCTAATCATAGAAAAAGGCCAGCTCTATGCTGACCTATAAATTCTCTTTCACTTCTGCTTTTTTCATCAGTTCAGCTTTCATTTCTTGAACTTTCTCTTGTGTTTTCGTTTCAACTAAATAGTCTTTTATCCGATCTTCCATTTCGTCAAAAGAAGGGGGATTTTCAGCATCTTTTGAGAATTGCTCATCATAAAATGCCTTTACTTCTTCATCAGATACTTCTGGTGTACCAATTTTATCTTTTACAAATTTATCAACAACTACAATATCCGCATACTGGCTTTCAAGCTGCTCAAGAGTTATCCCTTGACCTTGCAGCGCTTTCTCAAGCTCCTTTTCGCCATCGAACTGTGCTTTAATTTGTTCAAGTTCTGTTTCAACTTCTTTATCTGATGCAGAGAAACCTTCTTCCTTCGCTTTTTGAAGTAAAAGTTCCTGTCCTATTAAATTATCCATCACTTCTTGTTCGATCGATTTCGCTACCTCAGGATCTGATGGATCTTCCCCGCTCATCGTATAGCGAAGCTGAGTTTGTACAAGCATAGAATTATAATCTTTTCCTTTGATCTCTTCACTATTAACCGTTGCAACAACCTTGTCTTCTTCTACCTTCATCGCTTCAAGTTCTTTTTGCGTTTCTACAGTTGCTGAATCTTCAGAAGCAGGTTCTTCGTCCGTTGCCTCACTATTATTACTACAAGCAGCAAGCATTAGAACCCCAACAATCAATAATAAATTAAGATATTTTTTCATGCAATTGATGAACTCCCTTCCAATATGACGAATCGTCTATGTTGTTTATTTTACTTAGTATAACATTCTTAAAAAAAGTTCATGAAGAATATGGGATATTTTTGTTTTTTTAATAGGAGTGCTAATTCAATTGAGCGCTCTATTAAAAGAATCGAAAGAAAAAACCCTGGAAAGAAACCCAGGGTTAATGTAAATAATGATATCGCTTTTCTAATCGTTCCTGGAAGAAGGAAACACAAACGCATACTCCCCAATAAATAAAAGCTACGAGGATATACATTGTCATAAAATCAAATTCTCTTCCGCCAACAATTTTCGCATGATGGAGTAGTTCCGGAACGGTAATAACCGCAGCTAAAGAAGACGCTTTGATCAAATCGAGCATGACGTTCGATAGAGGCGGTATGGCGATTCGCGTTGCTTGTGGCAAAACCACCTCTCTCATCGTCGTCCAATAGGACATACCTAGAGCGGTCGAAGCTTCCCATTGGCCTTTTTCAACTGATGAAAGAGCCGAGCGTTGAATTTCTGCAATATATGCTGCACTATTTAAGCTAAACCCAATTAACGCACACGTTAACGCTGAGAATTGAATTCCTACAACCGGTAGACCAAAATAAAGAATATAAAGAAAAACAAGAATTGGCGTTCCTCTCATAAAGGAAATGTAGAGGCGCGCTGGCCATCTGAGGGCTTTCCATTTGGACATTCTACCAAGAGCAAGAAATAAGCCCATAACTAAACCAATAATCATTCCAACAAATGCAATTAATAACGTTAACCCAAGACCCTGGATCACATAGGGAAATGATTTTAACGCAAGACCTGCATCAAATAAATATTCCCAGTGTATTTCCCCCACTTGTTACAACTCCCACTTATTTTTCAATATCTAGATCTGGCTTAACCGATACATCAGCTCCATTGAAGAACTTCTCAGATAGTTCTTTCATCGTGCCGTCTTCTTTCATTTCTTTTATCGTCTCGTTCACTTTTGTTTCTAATTCGCCACTATCCTTTTTCATTACAATATGTTGGTTGTTAGGATAGTACTCAATATCAGGATGGATGGTTATGTTTAAATCTGGAAAAGCAGCAAGAGCAAGTGTTTGTAAGTAATAATCATTTAAAATAATATCGGTTCGACCATTCGATACATCACGTAAATACTGTTCATTCGTCGCATTATCATAAATTTTTTCTTCTGCACCATGCTCACGGGCAACTTCCATATAAACCGTCGTAGAAGCACCAGCCGCAATCTTTCCCTCTAGATCATCAAGAGATTGAATACCGGATAGATCATCTTTTCTTACGATCGCTGTACCATAAGAATACTTAACCGGCTCAGAGAAAGTGAACTTTTCCATTCTTTCATCTGTTGAAGTAATATCGTTGGCTGCTAAATCAACTTTGCCCGAATTAATGCTTGTTAACATGCCATCAAAGCCCATTTCTTCAAATTCCACATCAAGATCAAGGCGTTTCGCCATTTCTCTTACAACTTCTACTTCGTAGCCCGTAACTTTATCCGATCCTTCTTCATAATAAGAAGTAGGGTAAAGCGTTCCTGAAGTTGCAACGACAAGTTTGCCTTCTTCTTTTATTTCTACCCATTTCGTTGCTTCTTTTTCGCCTGAAGCTCCATTCGATTCATTCCCACCATTCGAACAAGCACTTATAACAAAAACAACTAGTCCCATTAAAAGAACAGGAGCCAGTCGCTTCATGAAATTCGTCATTTATTTCACTCTCCTTTAATCTAGTAAACAGCAAAAGCTTATCACTATATGACATTGCATTGCAACTGTTACAACGATCTCTTCAAAATGCAAACTATTCCTATTTTTCGCATATTATCACAAAGTACAAACACCAAAAAACACTCCTGATACTAGGAGTGTTTTAATTGTTCATCTATTTTTTCATGTAGGTATGAGGTTGCCTGATCAAGATGCTTAATTGCTTCACCAGGGAATTTATCAATGTCTTTTGCTCTTTTTACGTGACCGTATAAAACAAGATCCTGAGAGTTCATCACAATATCAAGCACTTCTCTTACAACTTCACCTTTATTTTGATCCATGTGAAGAGCGGTTTTGTACTCTCTTACAACTTCAGTGAGTATTTGCAGTCTTTGTAAGTCCATATATCCTCATCCCTTTGCAAAGTATATCCAATTAAATCCTATCATGAATTTATCAGAAAAACACTGGAATTATTGAATAAAACGCAATAAGTCACCATAGATAACCTGATCTGAATAATCGAGTTCATCTTGAACATCCCCAAAATAACGAGCACATTTGTTTCGATTCGTTTTTGACGTGCTTTCTTTGTTATAACACGTATTCTTTGTATATATCAGGTTCTTTGTAATAAAGCTTCCATCACGAAAAATCACAAGGTCTTTTCGTTTTTCTGAAAAAAGACTCGTTCCGAAATTTAAACTCTTACTTTCTTCTACACCTAATAATTCTAATATTGTTGGTTTAAGATCAACCTGTCCACCAACCGTATTAATGACTTCTCCATCCTCTCCAGGAATATGAATGATGAGAGGAACTTTTTGGAGGTCAACGTGTTCAACCGGACCAATTTCTTTACCAAGATATTCTCCAAGCGCCGTATCGTACGTTTCAGATAAACCATAGTGATCACCATATAAAACAAAAATCGAATCTTCATATAAACCGGCTGCTTTCATTTCTTCAAAAAAGGTTTTAATCGATTCATCTTCATATCGCACCGTTGCAAAATAGCGGTTCACGACCTCTTCTTCCGTCTCAGGAAGAGAAATCATTGTATCTTCTTCTTCTAATAAATAAGGGAAATGATTTGTCAGCGTTAAGAATTTAGCAGAATATGGCTGTTCCAACTCTTTTAAATAGGGAATCGACTGTTTAAAAAATGGAATGTCTTTTAAACCATAGTTAATAGAATTCTCATCACTAACGTCAAAGTCTTTTTTCGAATAAAAGCGATCATAACCTAGCGTCTCATACATTTCTGATCGATTCCAAAACTCACGATCATTTCCGTGAAAAGATGTTGTTGTATACCCTTCGTTATTTAATGCCTCTGGCAGAGAGAGAAATTCGTTTTGTGGCTTTCTTACAAAAACAGATCCTCCTGAAAGAGGGTATAGACTGCTATCAATCATAAATTCAGCATCGGAAGTTTTTCCCTGTGCGGTTTGATGGTAGAAATTCGGAAAGAAAAAACTGTCTTCTTTTAACTTATTTAAAAAAGGTGTGGCTTCTTCTCCATCAACACTCTCATTAAGCATAAATGCTTGAGTTGATTCTAGTGAGATAAGAATAAGGTTCTTCCCGTTTGCGATTCCTTCATAAGAGGAAGGTTCGACTTCCTTATCTTTCACATACTTTTCAATTTCAGATAGCTCTGTATCATCTGCAAATGCACTATTTATTGATGTAAAAGAATTAAACCCGATATCATAAACATGATACGTATAGGCTCCTAACGATTTAACAAAAAGTTCTCGATCATATGATTTTTCAAATAAAAGAGGATGCATGATAAGTGCTAACGCACCAGTACATAGAAGAACTGCGACGCTACTAATGGCTGTCCTTTTCTTAAGGTTCTTGGAAAGAGCTAATTTATGTAGTCCTTTACGCTTTAATAACCAAAATAAAACGATTGAATCAAAAACAATGAATGGATCATATAAGTTCAATAACTCAACTGTGCTCTGACCAAGACCTCCAACATTTCCAAACTGAAAGAGGACGGGTACTGTCACAAAGTCTATGTAAAAACGATAATATAAAATATTGCAATAAAGTAGTGCTGACAAAACAAAATAAACTGCTAGCATCAGGCCTGGTTTTGACTGCTTTCTAAATAGACCGATACCTAGCAGTAATGCGATTGATCCTATTGAATTTATCATCAGGAATAGCTCTTCCCCAATACCATTTAATGAAAAAGTAAATTCAAACCGATAAACAAGGTAGGTTTTTAGGGAAAGTAACGCTATTAATAAAAAATAAAATCGCCACAAATCCTTTTCTTTTCTTCTCTCTACATCCATCAATTATGCACCCCTCATATCTCCCTATCTCAAACGAGCTTTCTCTTTCTTTACCACTAAAGAAGGGAAACCAAACCGCTCACAGTCTCCTTCCTCTATTAATAACGAATAAAAGAACAAGAAAGTTTCAATTTAGTATGAAAAAACTAGGGCGATGACACCGAACGCAATGAAAAAAAGTCCGATTGTCACACAAGTGATTGTTACGACCCACCATGGTATTGAGTCAAGGGCTTTAGTTTCAATAAAGAAAAAAATGCTTTCATCTTTGTTGGAAGCTTCAGAGGCTCTTGCCCGGCCAGCCGTATTAGACTTCACAGCCTCAAGGCGATGAAACAAATACCGGGGACTTCCTACTAACGCAACACCAGCAACCCAAAAAACGACAGCTATTGTCCAAGCCATACTTGATCCGCCTTTCTCTAAACGCCTTTTGTTCTGTAGTATGAACGACTTCATCAAAAAAAACACCTCAAAAGTTGAGGTGTTTAGCGTTTAATGCGTTCAGGCTTTGTGTAGACATTAAATCCGCCGTTTCGGATAAAACCTACGGTTGTTATGTTTAAATCCTCTGCCAATTGAATCGCTAACTCAGTAGGGGCAGACTTCGAGAGAAGAACACCAATACCCATTTTAGAAAGTTTAATGACGACTTCAGACGATATCCTGCCACTAAAGGCTACGCTAAGATCAGACGGCTTAAGATGCTGACGAAGAACATAACCATATAATTTATCGAGCGCATTGTGTCTTCCAATATCGGTTCGTGAAGCTAAAAGCTCACCATTGAGAAAGATAGCCGCATTATGTACACCACCGGTTGTTTTAAAAGTGGTTGATTGGCTCTGTAGCGCCATCATGTTCCCCAGGCATTCTTGCGCAGTTAGCTGTGGCGCCTTGGTTATAGTCCTAGCTGTCCTGGAATCGCTTTGCAAGTAAAAGTGTCTACTTTTCCCACAACATGAGCCGATCACTCGTTTTGTATACGTTTCCGATGTTAAAGGAATGTGAACATTGGCTTTGACATTCACAATTCCTTGACCTTCATTAAAGAGCATTTCCTCAATGTCCGCGTAAGACCGGATGACTCCCTCTGATGCTAAAAAACCTGTAACCATATCCTCTAAATGATCCGGTGTGCAAACGAGCGTTGCAAACTCTGTACGATTCACTCGAATGGTGAACGGCTTTTCTAATGCAATTTGATCATTTTTTTCCATCCATTCGCCTTCACGATAGCTTAATACGAGTCGATCTGTTAAGTGTTTCTCCATTGTTAACCACCTATAAAGGACATTTCAATCTTTTCTCGATTTAATACACTTTCTTCCGTTCGCTCATCTGAATAACGATCATCTCGTCCATTCCATAAATTTGCTAACAAGGTTCTTAGCTCTTCATCAGTGGCTCCGTTTCTTAGTGGGTTTCGAAGACTAGTCCCTTTTGAAGCAAATAAGCATGTGTACAGAGCACCATCAGCAGAAAGACGCGCTCTTGTGCAACTTGAACAAAACGAGTCGCTAACTGAGGAAATGACGCCAACCTCACCACTACCATCTTTGTATTGGTAACGGGACGCGACCTCTCCGAAGTATGCTGCATGAAGAGGTTCTAAATCATAAACTTCTGATAATTGATCAATGATTTCCTTTTTACTCATCACATGATCAAATTTCCATCCGTTTGAATTTCCTACGTCCATATACTCGATGAAACGAACGATGTGACCACTATTTCTAAAATAAGAAGCCATAGGTACGATTTCATGGTCATTAACACCTTTTTGAACGACCATATTGATTTTGACTTGAAGACCGGCATCAGCGGCTGCTTGAATTCCTTCAAGGACAGGTTTAATCTTCGTGCCTCTGCCATTCATCTTTCCAAATGTTTCGTCATGAATGGCATCTAGACTAACATTCACTCGAGTTAATCCTGCCTTTTTTAACTTGAAGGCTTGCTTTTTCAGTAGCGAAGCATTTGTCGTAAGCGCTATATCAGTTAACCCGTTTATCTTAGATAACATGGTAATCAGCACATCTAGGTCTCTTCTTAAAAGCGGTTCACCACCAGTAAGGCGAATTTTCTCAACCCCCATTTCAACAAACAAACGAGCAAGCCTTGTAATCTCTTCAAATTGAAGGAGACTTGTTTTTGGAAGAAATTCATAATCTGGTCCGAACGTTTCTTCAGGCATACAATAACGGCAGCGGAAGTTACACCGGTCTGTAACTGATATACGAAGATCCCTTAGTGGACGTTTATATTGATCGTATACAAGATTTTCTGATGGCATTATCTTCGCTCCTTTCTAACAATACGAATGAGCTAATCGTAACGCTTTCGTGCACTTTTTTCCAGTAATATCACATTTCTTCGGTTTTCAACATCAAAAAAAGTGCTGCGTTACACAGCACTCGTATGATTACTCACTCATCCCTGGCATATCCTCGGCCTGTTCAATCACTTCTTCCGGCACCTTTACTTCATCGATTTTATTATACTGATCATAAGTGGAGTCCATTTCCATCACACTTGAAATCGGTTCACCTTCCATGGTCATCTCACTATCCATCGTCATTTTCATTTGCACAGGAAGGTAATTTTCCTTATCAATTGTATAGGTGTAGGCAACTTCATTTACGTTCATTTGATCCATTGCTTCTTCCATCATTTGATTTTGTCCACCCATTTCTTCCGCTGTCTTTTCCATTAAACCTTGAAATTTCTCGCCGGATGCTTTGAGTGTCATCACATACGTATCTTCTTCATCTGTTAACGTAAATTCATCAACAAATTCTTTTAACATTTCCATTTGTTCCTGTGGATCCCCTTGTGTTTCCTGAAGAGATAGCAGCGTATCCGTCATATCATCAGGAAATTTCATCCACTGTTCACCTTGCTTCATAAAAAAGCCTTCTTCAGTAAAGTATGATTCTACCTGCATGCTTTCTCCATTTGCTGTCATATCGATCATTTGATGAAAAGCCATTGGGTCCAACACCATGTCAGCATCAATCACGCTCTTCACTTCCATCTCTTGTTCACCTGAACCGATGCTCTGAACCATATTCGCTTTCATATGGAAGTTTTCTATGTCTTCCTGAGCTGAAATGGATTTTTCAAAAACTTCTTTGGCGTCGACGCCTTCTTCCACGCTCACTTCTCCACCAGATTCCGTTGTCCCACTGCATGCAGCCAAGATAAGCATGAGTGCACTAACCATTGCAATCATTCGAAACTTCATTTATCCCGCCTCCTATATTTTTACTCTACTAGTAATACGAGTGAGCAGAGGTGAGGTTTCATTTATTGTGCATTTCATCCTATTTACACAACAAAAAAACCGGCACATTCGGCCAGTTTAGCTAATAGATTTCGTGTAACGATCTGCAACGCTACTTGCTCCATATGAATCGGGCTTAATACGTGCGATATATCCTACAGAAGTAACCCATCCAACGACTTCTTGAATCACTTTCCGCGTTTCACCTTGTTTTCCAACATCAAGATGAATTTCAATTGGCCACGTTTCTAATAGTTCTGCAAACCCTTCATTTTTTAACGATTCCATGAGCTCAAGACTCATTTCAGTCTCTTTGTAAATGCGATGCCTGAGCTCATGAATCGGTTTTTGTTTCACTTTTCGGTAGAATATCCTTGCTCCTTTGCCGACACGGTGAATAATAAGCGCCGTCACAAACTGCGTCGCTTTACGGCTTGTCTGTGAATCGGTTCCAATAACAATCCGATAGGTACCCTTAGGATCTTCTTTCGTATAATTCTCAATCAAATGTGTTACCTGTTCGATCGTTACTTTTCCAGCTGTTGGACTTATAAAATCCATGAATATTCCCTTCTTTCATCAGGATAGTAGTTAGTACTATGTTTATTCATTAGCTGAAAAATATGTACGAATCGAAAAGAAATGTCTAGCTATTATAAAGACTTCGATCATCAATTTGACCGTTTTCTTGGTGAACGACTAGCTCTGAAGGGCGATTTTCATCACAAATTTTCCTTCCAAACTGGTAAGCCTCTTCTTTAGTGTCAAACGATTTTGTCGCTTGTTCGGCTCCTTCTTTTTTTATCTCCCATGGTTTGGTCTTTCCTGTTTGAACATGATAAATTGTTTTCATCATTTATAATTCCCCCTTTTTCTATCACATTCCTTCCTTCTTAATTACACAAACCTTCTTATGTTCTTGAGAATGGAAGAACTTCAGCTGGTTTTTTATGATGCAAAATGTTGACCGTTTTATACCCTTCCCTCTCCTTAGCAAAGAACGTTCTACTAGATATTGGTCTTTTCGTTGACCAATTGATTGAAGTTGGATTTTGCCAGGAATCATGGGTAATAAGCTCTTGTTTATAATAGTAACAATTTCCGCTAGAATAGCGTTCACAAATGTACCTTACAGTATGTTTAGTATGCATCTTTCTTTCTGCTCCTTTATCGATTTTATAGATAAATAAAACCGCAGCTAAGCTGCGGTTTTATCATTATTTCCCATCTTTTAGAAGAATAACATTTAATGATGGATCTCCATCTAATAAACCTAATGCAATTGCGGTGTAGTTTACTCCAGCTTCTACTGGTAAATTAGGTAGATCCAACACCGCTTTATCCGTTCCGGCCGGTCGAATTTCTAGATTGTACGTTCCTGGATCAATAAACTGGTATTCCGAGTTTTGGGTAAAAGCAAGGTTTTTAATAAGTGCATCTCCACCCTTAACCCCGATGTCAACTGCCGGCGCATTTGGTGATGCATGTACGGCTCTTAAACCAGCTTTTTCACCTGATCCCTTTTGGTCTTCTAGTACTTTTAACGCAAGATTCTCGAGCTTACCGACCGCAAGTACGGAATAATTTTCTCCTGCTTCTACAGATAGTTTTTGTTCAAGGACTGGCTTTCCTTCTCCATTAGCAGAAGAAGCAAATACTTGAATTGTCTTCTCACCTGGAGCCAACACTGCATAGTCTGTCACATCTTTGAAAGCTGCGTTCTTAAAGGCTGGTTGCCCATCTACATAAATATCAACTGCTGGCGCATCTGGTGAAGCATGGATGACTCGAACGTTCGCATTGTTATTCTTTTCTGCGGCGAAACTTTGTGGGGAGACGGCTACTAAAAGCGCAACCACCATCATGAAACTGCATATCCATTTCATAAACATTACACCCTTTCTCATTTGTTTGGTGACTTGCCTATTTTTTACCGAAAGAAAATTATTATTCATAAAAAAACAGACCCGCTTAGGATCTGTTTGATGTTCAAAGTTCACAAGATGAATTGTTCTTTAGCGCGAGAAGCTGAACAGCTAACTGTTCACACTTCGAAAGTGGAATCACTTCTTCATACGAAAAGTGATAAATGGCTTGAATTTCTTTGCCTAACTCGGCGACATCATCTAGCTGATGAACAAGCTGGACCACATCCGCTGCCTCCGTATCATAATCATCGATCCCAATGGACAGCGGATCCCATCCTTTAATCATACGGACGAGTTCTCTATTTAGTTGGCTTACTTCATTCATTCTGCACACCTACCTTACTCAGGTAGTTTACCATATCTCTTCATTTCGAACATACGCTATTATCCCGCATACAGTAATAAGTGAAATCTATTTATAAGGATGTGAAACCATGCCGGCAATCGTCGGAGCTATTAAAGTAAACACGATCGGAAGTAGTGGTGTTTTCCACGTCGGCGATGTCTTTATTGTATCTCCAACCAGTGCCATAAGAACCTTTGCAGGTGGAGGGTCTTTTAATACTGGGGATGCCTTAAACGTGAGCAGCTCTTATAGCGTGACAAGTGTAAACGATAGTGATGTTGCGGATCAAAATGTTGTTGCGAATATATAAGAGGGCATTCACCTAAATTTATTTACAACATACAATTAAATAAGGTGAAACCAACATTTTGATACGGGAGTTGATGGTCAATGTATCCAAACGATAATTTCTACGCGATCTTACAGCGGATGCAACAAAGCATTGAACAACAAAACAATCGTATCAAGATGCTTGAAGATATGATTGATGAGTTAAGAGATAATTGCAATGAATTATCTAAATCCCCAAGAACCAATATCGAAAAAATCGAATACAAATTCGATCAATTAAAAATTGAAAGACTGGATGGTACATTAAATATTGGTCTAACACCTAATGGAGGGGCCGATGTGCTTGATGACTTCACCGTAAATGGCGGAAATGGGATGAATTCTTCTAATGTTCCACCTGAAGCAATCCAATCAATTCAACAGAATGTGCAGTCGTATATGCAAAATGGTGCGTTACAAAAATTAGGCGAATTAGAAAAGACATATCAGTATCCACTCGATGACCCGTACCGCCACTTTATTTTAAATGACATTCAAAAGCAGCTTGATCAAAGAATTAATTATTATGTGAGCCAACAAGCGACGCGCTCACCTGACGGAAATATAGAGAAACTAGTAGAAGATGTATCAGCAAAAATCAAGCGAGACATCTCAAACGGTATGGAAGCTTTCCTGAAAAATTTACCTGGAAGGAGTGATTTAAAGTGAATTACACCGTTATTAATAGGGGGTTATCAGTTGGTCATGTTGATATTACGGCGGTCGCAAGTTCTTCTGTATTTCTAGTAGGTGACACCGAATCGATTGTTTGCTCATCTATTTTTGATACGCCTCCGGAATCTTTAATCATCTCAAGACCTTTTGTACCGCTATCAACGTCATAAGGATATGATTTTATGTATAGCCGATCCTCGCTTGTAAACTGGGTTTATGTCACCTCACTCGATAGTAGTGGCATTGTGCAAATTGGTGATAGCAATCAAATTACACCTGAAACAAAAATTTATGCCTTACAAAGAGAACAACCCATATTTGATGGCAATGAAGTTGAAGACCTGACACAATTCCCAATTTACTCACAACCCCTGCCCCTTCCTCTTCTTACTGAAGATCTAAGGCAAACGACGATACATGAGAATCCAATTATTAAAGTTGGTAGCATACGTATCACAGGTATCGCTGCGTCATCTGTTCTTCACGTAGGATCTACAAGAACGATTCGCACAGAAGCTCGAGTAAAACATAACCGCGAGTATTTCTCGGATCCTTATGCAGATGAAGATTAAGAACGTATCGACTTACAAGCACATACACTACTGTATAACAAATTAAAGGGTGTTCAACCATGCCTTCAATTGTAGGACCAGTTAAAATTAATAGCGCAGGTGGAGTCGTTAACTTTGGCGACAGTTTTAACACCACACCGAAATCAACTTCTAAAACATATGCTGGTTCAGGAGGATTCAATACAGGGGACTTTCATATTGTAAACAATGGATTCAGCTTAACAAATTCGCTTGATCCAGACGTTGCCGATGAAAACATCACTGCTAACAATTAGGGAGCTGAGGATTCGTGAATTTCTTTGTGAACCAAAACATCGTCATTCACCAGCTAAGAGTCGATGGAATCTCGAATTCTTCCGTTCTCCAAATTGGCAGTGCTGGTATGATTAAACCACTTTCGAACCTATATAACACGGGGGGATATACCGAACCCGCTCCTGACCTCCCAAGTGCACAAACTTCTGAAACAACACCATATGTACCATTAGCTCCTCCAACATAAAAAACCGCCAGTGGCGGTTTTTTTATTCGAACGTAAGAACAACTCTTCCATTAATGTCTCCATTTTCGAGTTCTTCAAAAATTTGATTAATCTCTTCTAGCGGACGAGTCTCAATGATCGTTTTCACTTTTCCTTCAGCAGCAAATTGGAGAGCTTCCATTAAATCCTTACGCGTCCCAACAATAGAACCAATTACTTTCACTCCATTTAGGACCGTATCAAAAATAGGAATCGGCATCTCCTCTGGTGGTAATCCAACGGCAACGACACTACCACCTCGGCGAACAGCTGCGTAAGCTTCACTAAAAGCGGGCTTAGAAACAGCTGTACAAACTGTACTATGGGCCCCTCCAATTTCTCGTTGAATAAATTCTGCTGAGTTTTCTTCTAGAGGATTCACTGTAAGATCTGCGCCAAGTTCTTTTGCTAAAGCAAGCTTTTCATTATGCGTATCAACAGCAACGACGTGAAGTCCCATCGCTTTCGCGTATTGAACAGCAACGTGTCCTAAGCCACCAACTCCATAAATACCGACCCACTGCCCAGGCTTTGCCTCCGTCACTTTCAGAGCTTTGTAAGTTGTAACTCCTGCACAAAAGATTGGCGCTACTTCTTCAAAGCTTAAGTTATCTGGAATTTTAACTGCGTAATCAGCATCTGCTTTGCAATACTGTGCATAGCCACCATCTACAGAATAGCCAGCATTTTGTTGCTCTTTACAAAGCGTTTCGCGTCCAGTCAAGCAATACTCACAGTGGCCACACGCAGAGTAGAGCCACGGTACACCAACGCGGTCTCCTACCTTCAAATGTGTTACGCCGTCTCCTATTTCCTCAATAATTCCTGCACCTTCATGACCAGGGATAAGCGGTAGTTTAGGTTTTACTGGCCAATCTCCGTGTGCAGCATGTAAATCCGTATGACACACGCCACATGCTTTAATACGCACTAATATTTCACCATGACCAATAATAGGTTTGTCCACATTTTTAACAGATAAGGGCTCTTTAAATGCATGTACAACGGCTGCTTTCATATTAAAAACCTCCATTTGATGAATTTTATTTCCTTCTTCATCATAATGGAGGCTACTTTCTATGGCTGTTACATTGGTCACAAATTGAGGTTATTCAGTTGGATTTTCTTTCTTTTTTTCTTCT
Organism: Bacillus sp. Cs-700; assembly: GCF_011082085.1. Lineage (NCBI taxonomy): Bacteria > Bacillati > Bacillota > Bacilli > Caryophanales > Bacillaceae > Bacillus > Bacillus sp. Cs-700. The sequence continues at coordinate 4,191,297 of NZ_CP041063.1, read as the reverse complement.
ACAGTAGAATCGTTGGTCTTCTGAGAAGAGGAAGTCTCTTCTTCAGAAGGCTTATTTTCTGGACTTTCTGATGGTTCACTTGCTTCTTCACTTTCCACAGGTTCTGACTCCTCGCCTTCTTCACTACTTCCGCTGTCATCATTTGTACCTGATGAGGAGTTACTGCCAGTCGTACCTCCTCCCGTATCGTCAGACTGATCAGCGTTTCCTGAGTTGTCACCATTTTCTTCGGTACCAGTTTCATCTTCACTCGTTTCTTCATTACCTGAGTCTCCATTACCTGTTTCACTATTATTTGGATCTGGTGTCGTCCCGTTTTCTTCGGTACTCTCACCATCAGCATTTCCAGGGTTATCGGACTCTGAACTTTCTACTGGATCGGTTGATGGCTCTTCTGGTTTATTCTGTTCTTCCTTTTTTTCTTCTGGTTTATTTTGTTCCTCTTGTTTTACTTCCGGCTCTTTCTGTTTCTTAGGTTTTTGCTTTTCCTCTTCCTTTTCTTTTTCCTTTACAGAATTATTTGGTTTTGGCTGTGGCTTTTCTTCTACTTTTTTCTCAGGTTGCTTTTTTTCTTTTGCAGCGTTATCTGCAGTTTTTTCGGTCTCGCGTTTCTTATCGGTTTGATCATTTTCACTATCATTTAATGGTTCTTTCTTTTTAGGCAAAGGAGCTTTTTTCGGCTCTTCTCCTTTAAAATAAAGTTCTTTAATAATATTTGATGAAGGCGTTGCATTATTTGCACGTAGTCCAGATGTTTTATCAATTTCAATCTCTTCAACTGAATCAGGCTGTTCAAAATCTGGCGTATCTTTTCCTTTTGATACTTCACTCATTACATGTTGGAATAACAATTTTGCAATGTCATCATCTTCTTTATGAATGTAAGCATTTTGAGTGGTTTTATCGTATCCGGTCCAAACTGCTGCAGTGTAGTTTGTTGTATATCCAGAGAACCATGCGTCTGATACACCATCTCCATGAATGCCTTCTTCAAGACTCGTTGTTCCCGTCTTTCCGGCTATATCTAACCCTTTGACAGCTGCCTGCATGCCCGTCCCTTCTTTAACGACGGTTCGTAACATATCTGTAATCATATAAGCTGTTCCTTCACTCATTGCTTTTTCAGGTTCTGAGGAAAGTTGCATTTCTTTTCCGTTTGGATAGACTACTTTCTCTACACTATAAGGTTCGTGAAAAGTTCCGCCAGAACCAAACGCCGCATACGCTCCTGAAAGCTGTAAAGGTGAGATTCCATTCGCAAAGCCACCGATTGCATAGGCCGGATATGTTTCTTCAATTGAAATGCCAAGTTTCTCAGCAAAGCTTTGCGCTTCTTCTCCTCCAACTTCCATAAATGCTTTAATAGCAGGAATATTATAAGACCATTGTAGTGCTTCTCGAATTGAAACACTGCCTTGAAACTCGTCATTCCAATTACTAAATTCTTTTCCATTCAATTCAAGTTCTTCATCGATAAACTGTTGATTTGTTGACCATTTAAGTTTTTCTATACCTGGTGCATAATCAAGAATTGGCTTGATCGTAGAACCTGGTGAACGTTCTAATTGCGTTGCATAATTAAACCCTTTTTGCACGTCGTCTTCCCCGGTTTGACGATTGCCACCTATGGCACGAATAGCACCAGACTGAGTATCAACAAGAGAAATACCCGCTCTAAATTCCTCATCGGGGTATTCAACTACTTGATTTGTTGTAAGCGACTCGTCGACAATTTCCTGTGCTTGAGCGTCTAACGTTGTATGAATTTCTAATCCTCCTGAATAAAGAGCATCTTCAGGGATACCTGCTTTCTCTAAATCATCGATCACTTGATCAATAAAAGCATCGTTCGTTGTAGACTGATTTTTCTTCTCTACAATTGTGTCTTCAATAGCGACAGAAGCCGCCTCTTCACGTTCTTGAACAGAAATAAACCCATGTTGCTCCATTAAGCTTAGTACCGTGGCCCGACGATCAGTTGCGATGTCCGGATGTTTATATGGATCATATCCAGACGGACGCTGTGGAAGTCCCGCTAATAAAGCAGCTTCAGCCGTTGTTAACTCTTCAAGTGACTTATTAAAATATGTCTCAGCTGCCGTTGCAACGCCATAGGCTCCCTGACCAAAATAAATTTTATTTAAATACATTTCTAAAATTTCTTCTTTGGAATACTGCTTTTCTAATTCCATTGCAAGGTAAGCTTCCTGTACTTTACGTTTTACGGTCTTTTCAGGTTCAAGAAGCATATTTTTAACGACCTGTTGTGTAATCGTACTTGCTCCTTCTGCCCCAAACCCATCTTGGATATTTGCGACAACGGCTCCACCAATTCGTTTAATATCAACACCGTTGTGATCCCAATACCTTACATCTTCAACTGCAATAAAAGCATTCACGACATGTTCAGGAATTTCATCAAATGAAACAACCTTCCGATGTTCTTTCCCGACGATGTCAGTTATTTTGTTTCCTTCAGCATCAAATAAAGTAGAAGATTGCGGTAAGCTTAATTTATTTCCTTCAAGCGTTGGTGCTTCGTTAATGTACGCATACGTTTGGTAACCCCCAAAAGTTAAGACAAACACCATTAAAAAAGCTGCTGTTAATAATACATTTCGAGCAAAACGCTTCTTTTTCCTTAACCCTTCTTTTTTCCCTGTATGTGGTTCTTCGTTCATTTTTTTCCCCATAATAATCCCCCTTAACGTAAAACTCCATAAAGAGGGGTTACCCAAATGTTTCATATTAAAAACATTTATTAAGAGATTGAAACAATTTAGTAACACGACTCATATAGTAATAACGTCTAAATAAGAATTGAGGGGATGAAAGAATTGTCAGATAAACTTCTTGAATGGGGATATCTACTAAGAGATCGAGTCTTAGCTAGTAAAGCTCATGATCAATTGAAATCCCCCTTACTTCGTCAAACAGAAAAGTGGTTAGACGACATGCAACGTTCAGAAGAGCGTTTTGATGGTGACCAAGAAAAGGCATGGTATGAAGTAGCTCAAAACTTATATGATCAATGGCGAAACTTGCAAGAAAATACGACCTCCGTTCCAATCGGAGAACATACACTACCTCCATTGCCATACAAGTACAATGCACTTGAACCAGCAATTAGTGCAAGGATAATGGAGCTACACCATGATATTCACCACAAAAGCTATGTTGATGGATTAAACAAAGCGGAACTTGCCTTACAGGAAGCTAGAAAGAACAATGACTTTGACCTCATTAAGCATTGGGAACGTGAATTAGCTTTCAACGGAGCGGGTCATTATCTTCACACCTTATTTTGGCGTGTTATGAGTCCTAAAGGTGGAAAACCGGATAGTGAACTCCTATCTGAAATTCAAAAGAGTTTTGGCTCCTTTAATCAATTTAAGCAACAGTTTACGAATGCTGCAAATAAAGTAGAAGGTTCCGGCTGGGCAATCTTAGTTTGGTCACCTGTATCAAGAAGACTTGAAATTCTTCAGGCAGAGAAACATCAAAACTTGAGCCAATGGGATATCGTTCCCCTCCTTGCCATTGACGTATGGGAGCATGCTTATTATTTACAGTACGAAAATAAACGAAAGCAATACATTGATAACTGGTGGAGTATTGTTAATTGGAATGAAGTAAACAAGCGATTCGCGAAAGCTCGTCAATTAACATGGAAACCTTTTTAAATTGACAAAATAAAAAGCAAAGGAAGTCCTTTGCTTTTTATTACGATTATGATCGGTATGGTCCATATCCATAAGGAGAGTATCCTCCAGGATTTCCGGGATATCCCGGATAACCGCCATAGCCAGGACCTGGATAACCATATCCTGGTCGCGGCGGAGGATAGCCATATCCACCACCATATAATCCTGGAATTAGAAAAGCACCTAATAAACCTCCTGCAAGTCCTCCAGCGAGTCCTCCTGCAAAACCACCAATGAAGGGATATGGCCGCTGGTAAGCATATTGTCTCATTTCATGAGTCACTCTTGTTTCTGGATATTGAAAGAAATTCCCCTGTGAGGGGAGATAATTGTCCATACGTCTCCTCCCTTTCCTGTTGGCTATCATGATGGTTGCCTACAGTATAGGGTATGAGAGGTTTCTTATTCGGGAAGGGGCATTAGCGGAGATATTCGAATTCTTAAGAGCTACAACCTCGGCCAGTAAACACTAAACCAAACGACGATAACCCCCGACACAAATAAATAAAGTTCCGTTGTTTGTGAAATATACGCAAAATATTCAAACAAGCTATGTCCAATAATAATTAAATTTAGTTGAAGAATTAACGTAACACCGCCCGCAACGGAGAGGCCAAATCCGATTAAGAAAGTGAAGAAGCGAATGATCATTTGACTAAGGCGTTTCTTCTCTTTATCATAGCGGCCTGTCCCTCCTTGCTCTTTTACTATTCATCCTATTTCATAAGGAAGCCGTTTATGCTGGTCAGGACGTTTTACTTTTGTTTTTTTTGTATACATGCTAAAACAAACAGGTACCATAAATTTTATATGAAGGAGGAAAATATATGATTGAAAAAGTCGAACAAGCAGTTCAACAAAATTGGGTACCCTCTTTTCGTTACGAAAAGAATGAAACGAGCCCCTTTACACCGTTTAATAAAGACTTAAGTAATGCCAAAGGTGCTTTAATCTCAACTGGTGGCTTTTATGTAAAAGGACAAACACCGTTTAATGATAACTTTGGACTTGGTGACCCATCCTATCGTGAGATTCCTGTTTCAACTTCATTAAAAGATCTTTCTATATCACATGAGCACTATGATCAAACAAATGCGAGGCAAGATGCAAACGTCCTTTTCCCTCTTGATGTCATGAAAGAACTTCAAGAAGAAGGACGTATCGGTGAACTTGCCGAAACGCACTATAGCTTTATGGGATATATCCCAACACCTCACCCACTAAAAAATGTGACAGCTCAAGAGGTGGCGCAAAAATTACTTAAAGAAAACGTAGACTTCGCTTTGTTGGTGCCTTCCTGACCAGTCTGTCAACAGTCGGCCGGTCTGGTCGCACGCGTACTTGAAGAAAACGGCATTCCAACAATCACATTAACAATGTCTAAAGAAATCAGCGAACAAGTTAACGTACCTCGCTCCCTATATAACCGCTTCCCATTCGGCAGCGCCGTAGGACAACCTAACAACAAAGAACAACACAAACAAGTCCTAAACAAAGCCCTCGACACCCTAGTCGAAGCCAAAGAAGGCGGAAACGTAGAAGAATCAGGAATTAAGTTTAAATAACGAAAAACGGAAGCGCCCGTTAAGCCTCGACAGGCACTGGAGCCATTTCATTTGAACACGGTCTTTGTGTTTGGATGAAATGGTGAAGCGATCGAGAGGCTGGGCGCTGCAGCTAGACATGAAAAGCGGAGACGAGCGTTTAGAAACGGAGATATTGGAGCGCTTGAATTAGAACACGCCCTTTGTGTTCTGGTGAAAGAGCGAAATATCGCAGTTTCTGCGAGTCGTAGCTAGACAAGAAAAGCGGAGCGGGCCTGCCTAAATCCGCAGGATGTTGGAGCCCTTTCGAATGAGACGCTTTTTGTCTCAATCGAAAGGGCGAAACAGCCGGAGGATTTGGCCCGCGCAGCTAGACATGAAAAGCGGAGACGAGCGTTTAGAAACGGAGATATTGGAGCGCTTGAACTAGAACACGCCCTTTGTGTTCTGGTGAAAGAGCGAAATATCGCAGTTTCTGCGAGTCGTAGCTAGACATGAAAAGCGGAAGCCGTCCCTGAGAGATCCAAAACTAATTTCGCGGAATTCTTGGAACTATCGCGGAAATAAGTGTTTTTCACTCATTATCCTTCCGTTTTCTAGTACTCTTTCTCATCCGCTTTCTCTATTTAAGCGCATGCCACACAAAAACCGGCTGAATTTCAGCCGGTTTTTTTCTTATTTCGTTGAAGTAAACTGCTCTTCTTCTGTTGAACCTTTTAAAGCAGTCGTAGAAGATGTTCCTCCTGTAATAACCTGTGATACAGTATCAAAGTAACCTGTTCCAACCTCACGCTGGTGTCTTGTAGCAGAGTAACCATCTGCCTCACTAGCAAATTCTGCTTGCTGAAGTCTTGAGTAAGCTGCCATTCCATTATCCTTATAGTCTCGTGCAAGTTCGAACATGCTGTGATTGAGCGCATGGAAACCAGCAAGTGTAACAAATTGGAACTTATAGCCCATCTTACCTAATTCGCGTTGGAATTTAGCGATCGTTTCATCATCCAACTTCTTTTTCCAGTTAAAAGAAGGCGAACAGTTGTAAGCTAGCAATTTCCCAGGGAAACGCTCATGTATAGCATTTGCGAATTTCTGAGCTTCTTCCAAATTAGGTTCAGACGTTTCACACCAGATAAGATCAGCGTACGGCGCATAAGCAAGGCCTCTTGCAATCGCCTGGTCAAGACCTGGTTTCGTGTAGAAAAAGCCTTCAGGAGTGCGTTCACCTGTTAAAAATTCACCATCATATTTATCAACATCGCTCGTAATTAAGTTAGCTGCATTCGCATCCGTCCGCGCAATGATTAACGTGGGTACGCCCATCACATCTGCTGCTAAACGTGCTGAAATTAAATTTTTCACGGCCTGCTGTGTTGGAAGAAGAACCTTTCCTCCAAGGTGACCACATTTCTTCTCTGAAGAAAGTTGATCCTCAAAGTGGACAGCAGCTGCACCTGCTTCAATCATGGACTTCATAAGTTCAAAAACATTTAGCGCCCCACCAAAACCGGCTTCAGCATCAGCCACAATTGGCACAAACCAATCTCGATCATGAATACCCTCTGAATGTTCAATTTGATCCGCTCGTTGGAGCGCTTGATTAATTCGTTTTACAACTTGTGGTACGCTGTTTACAGGATACAAACTTTGGTCAGGATACATTTGACCTGATACATTCGCATCTGCGGCTACTTGCCAACCGCTTAAGTATATGGCTTTTAAGCCAGCCTTCACCTGCTGAACTGCCTGGTTACCAGTAAGAGCACCTAGCGCGTTAACAAAATCCTCTTCGTTAACGAGCTTCCATAACCTTTCTGACCCTCTCTTTGCAAGGGTGTACTCAATTTGAATGGATCCCTGCAACCTCAACACTTCCTCAGGTGAATATGGACGTTCGATTCCTTTAAAACGTTCTTGCTTCCAATTTTCTTGAAGTGATGCTGCCGTTTGCTTTGTCATAATTAATTCCCCCTAAGTTTTTTACGTTAGACAACCTTTGTTTGATTCAAATCAGCTAATATACTTAAATATTCATGTCGTTTTTTCCACATTTGATTTGGTTCAGGCATATAATGATTCCAAATGCCTTTTATCATCTGTATCAAACTAGCGTCTGTGACGCATTTACCATCAAATCCTTCTACCGCTTCTCGCGTGAGTATTTCGAAAAGATCCGCCTGTCTTTTCTTTTCACTACCCTCACTAATGACGTGGGTTTTTCGCTTGTGTCCAATACTAATAACATACCTTGCTACGTCCGTTATCCCCCTGTTTTCTTCTAACAAGTGAATTCCCGCACAATGGTTACGGAGTTCATAAAGCATTTCGTCTGTTTGATGAACATTTTCCATTGTGATCGTGATTGTTGCTTTCATTGTGCCTTCCTTCAAATTCATTTCTCTTTCTAAATAAGTAAGAACGTTATTCCACCACTTCGCCTCCTCATAAGTCTCTAGCCCTTTTAAGCAAAGGTATGGAGCTGAACCATTTCTTTTTAAAGTTTCAGTATGATGAAAAACATAAAGACCAAAATCTACTAGACTAGCTGACATTTGCAAACCATTAATCGTATCTTTCCTTCTCCAGTCAGAAGGTGTAATCATTACGGCAATTGGTTTTTGGACCGTGTGAAAAAAATTCTTTTGAATAAACAACTTCAGATTTTCTTGTGCGATCAAACGATCAGTGAAAGAAAGCGATTCAGCAAAATAATCAGCTATAAAAAGATTAGCCCCAGATTTTTGAGGTACCGACTCTAATGGAGAAGCCGTATTCTTGAGAACGACGCGTCTCTCTTGAAGGTCTTTACGAACAGCCTTTACTTCCCAACTAGCTTCTCTGATATCCTTTGTTTCCATTAGAAGTTGACCATTCGATGTGCGATTTTGCTGTTCTTCTAACTGATGTAGATCTTGATGAAAGCGACGATGAAGCTTCTGTAGAAACATCATCGCTTCATTTGTTAGTAAGTCACTTCCGTGAACGTTAGCGCTTTCAACAATTCCATCAAGCACAGCTTTCCCTCCTATTCTAGCCTACCGCTACTGTTACAACGGTGACATCCAACGCATCCTTCTCCTTCACAGTGGTGACAACCTTCATTTTTTCTTTCTTTCCCATGACAGTGCGGACATTCAAGTTCACCATTTCCATAACAAGTGTAGCAATCCATTTTAAACCCCCTCCATCTGTTATAATACAATTTGTTTTATTTGTTAGTATTATATAACAACTTTTCGAAAGTGTTCAACCTTTTTTTAGAAAATTTAAAATTCCTGTGTTATTTACAAATACCTAACGTCTAAGCTTGCCTTTTTACACGTTTTTTGTAACCAAACAAAAAAACGCGTGAATCACACGCGTTTTTGACTGTACTCATACAGATGCTTTTTTCCAAAGTTCTTTTATGCCTTGAGCTCGTTTAATGCCACTAATTGTTCCAAGATGAAGATTCTCGTGATTCATTAGAAATAATAAAAGTTCTCCAATTGTCTCGAGTTCCAAATAAGAGCCTATTGAAAATTCATGTTGAAGCGGATCGCGAAGTTTACCTTCCAACTCCTTTATAAGGTTAATTTGCTCTAACAAGTAATATTTTATTTCTGCAAGTGAAGGCGGTGATTCCGCCCATTGCTCAGGTCGCGTACCCGCTTTAAATAATGGTGAGAAATTTCCTGGCAGGCTCTTTTCCATACCTGTAAAGCGATCTAAAGCAAATTCAGCCGTCACGAGAATATGTCCTAAATTCCATCGAACCGTATTCGTAAAACCTTCCGGAAGACAATCAGCTTGTTCTTCTGTGACAGCATCCAGCGCTTGAATTGTACGATAGCGCCAAAACGTAAATTGCTTTAACACTTGCGAATCATTCATTCTACTTCCGCCTCTCCTATTAGTGTCACTTCATAAAAAGGGTCAACACCCTGTGACTGTTCCATTATTGAGATAATAACTTAACGTCTGCTTCATTTCCCGCATCTCGTGCATAGTCAATTGCAGTATAACCTGCTTCATCTTCCTTGAAAGGGTCTGCACCAGCTGCAAGAAGCATTTCATAAAGATCGTTACGATTGGTTGGCTCCATGTAAGCGATATAAATTAGTGGGGTCCACCCTTCCTGATCTTCAAGATTTGGATCTGCTCCAGCGACAAGTAAATGCTCAACTTTAGAAACAAAGCCATTTTGACTTGAAACCATGAGCGGGGTCATACCATAATGATCATGTTGATTAGGATCCATTCCAAGATCCAGGAGCGTTTCAAGCATTTTTTCATCTTCCGGATATTCCGCTGCATAATGAAGTGCATTCCAACCGTCAGAATCCGTTGCCTCCAGATTGCCGGTTGAGATCAGCGACTGAAATTCCGCTTCATCTTCTGACATAATGGCTTCCATAAGTGGGGTAATGCCGGTAACCTCCCCATCATCAAACACGCTTTCCTCCTCAAATACTGAGGAAAGGGACGGAATAATCACTTCCGATGCAACTACAGCTGATCCAACTCCACCTACAAAGAAAAGAAAAATGATTAGTGAAAGAATGACTATTTTCTTTCGAGGAGCAGGAAAATGCGTTTCTTCCCGCATATACATAAATGTCTCTACTGCAGCTATTCGTTTAGGTAGTGGTGGATGGGTCGACAACAATTCACTTAACCAAACAAAAAAGCTTCTCTCAGATTGGAGTTGCATGATGTAAGCATCTTTGTTCACACTTTGGTATAAGCGCTTGCCTACCGCAAGAATCATTAATCCGTTCCCTGCACACTCTCCATTTTCAATGAAATACGCCCCCATTCGATCACATGTATATTCACATGCTCTAGAATAGGCTGAACCTAGAAAAGGAACGACATTACCTGGTAAAAGAAGGATTTGTTTTAAAATGTGATTTCGTTTAATATGAGCGAGCTCATGAGCAAGAATAAACGTCACTTCATCCTCAGCACCTTCTTCAATCAGTTCAAAGATATCTGAATAGAGTACAACAAAATTACGACCTAATAGCCGCGTCGCAAATGCATTCAAGATCCCTGCCGATTCCACTACATAGACACTCGGAATCTTAAAAATATTCATTTCCTTACATAGATCATAAACCTTTTGATTGATTTGAGGGTACTGGTTGTCAGTTATCTTTACTCCATTGCTTCTGATTTGACCAAGAAAAAGGCCATGGCTAAAAAAGGAAATCAACCATAATAGTGCAATAATCACGATTCCAATAACTGAAAAAAACAAGAAAATATAAGTAAGAATACTAAATACTAATAAAATAATAAATAGAGATGTTTCAGAGGTTGAAGTTAATTGTTTGGAGTGATTCATTCTACTGTCACATAATTCCTTTTTAAAAGTGATATGTTCAGTATACTGAATTTTCCATTCGAGTGTATATGTTTTTTTCATACAAAAAACACCCCGAAAGTTAGTTTTTAACTCTAACTTTCGGGGTGCACCACCAAATGAGTGTTTTTAGTCCATCATTGTCACAATTCGATTAAGCGAAGAACGAAAAGATTCGATGTTGACAAACCTGGCTTCTCTAATGCTTTCTTTTCCATTAACATACAGCAAAAGAACAGGTATTGTAAAAACCGAAAAAGCTCCAGCCGCTTCAGGAATTTCATGAACATTAAGCTTTTCCCGTGTAATTTGTGAAAAATCCTTAAGTACATCCTCAACTTGAGGCAACAGTGCATGACACACTGAACAATTCGTACCATATAAGTACAAAAAGTACAGGCTATTCTGTTCAATTCCTTCTTTTGCTTCTTCAAGTGTAACTTTTTTCAGTTCCATCACCTTCTTACATCGTTGCGATTATGAAAAATTCATTCTTCTATTCTTCCCTTTAACGAACATAAAGATGCCGTAAGCAATAAATCCAATAGCTACTAATCCAAGCAGAATAGCGCCGTACGGTTGTTTCGCTAGTTCTGACAATGCGCCATCAAGCCCTTTTGTTTTATCAGGGTTAGCTGTAATCGCTGTTTGAATAAAGAACACACCCATCATAGTAAAAACAACGCCTCGCGCTGCAAGGCCAATTTGTCCAGCTCGCTTACCCCACCATTCTTCTTGATTATGCATTTCATACTGCTTTAGTTGCTTCATAAATGATTTCTTATACCCTCTGATTACCTGATAAACACCAAAACCTATAAAACATAAGCCGATAAATCCAATAACCCACTGGCCAAATGGTTGGCCTAAAAGTTTAGCAGACATTGATTGTTTACCACCAGAAGATGAACTACCTGCTCTCGAAATAATCGAAACAGCGTTATACGCAAGGAATAAATGGATGACGCCAGCGCCAAAGAATCCTGTTCGTATTAAAATACCTTTCGTATCATTGCCATAATTATCAGGATCTTTAATTGCCTGAATTGCTTTCCAAACGGAATAACCTATTAATCCTACAATAAGAATCCACAGCAGGGCTTCACCAAAAGGTTTGCCTGCAATCGTTGCGAAAGCGCCTTTAGAGTCCGTTGTTTTTCCTCCAGGACCAAACGCTGCCTGAAATGCTAGAATACCTATAATTAAATATATAACGCCTTTTGCTGCATACCCCACTCTTGCAAGTCCTCTAATCCAGGGCTTTACATCCTTTGATGCTTGTTGTGCTTTGTGTTTTGCTGCTGTCCCAGTGTCCATCATCATTCCCCTTCCATTAATTTCAGATCATTTATTTATCCACTCTCTCTATTCCCAAAAATTATTACTTTCAACCTAAAAGGGTAATTTTTTTTAAAACCATTATTAGGAAAATTAATGAATTATAAAAAAATAGCTCTGTAAGCGAATCCAGCATTCGCTTACAGAGCTGTTAATTGAGGAGATAGACTTGTGGGCACAAGCTATCGCATTTCTTAACTATACTACAGATCACAAAATTTTCATATAGTTTCGAATCATTTCTTTTGCGATTCATCGCGTTAAACAGTTAAGATCATTCAGTGATGACGCTTTTCCTTGCGAGTAGCTTTGATAATAAACCATATCGAGGTGACAAAATAAACGTTGCGGCGAAGATAAGCCCTGCAATAGAAGCCATCGAACCTGAGATGGAAATATTCCAAACGAGCGCAGCATAATAACCACCTATTGCTGAAATCACGCCGATAACTGCACTAATGAAAAGCATGGCAAGAAGTTTATCTGTTAATAGATAGGCGGTAGCTCCTGGAACAATTAACATGGCCACGACCAGAATTGCACCAACACTATCAAATGAAGCAACGGTTGTAATGGATACCATCGACATTAATAAATAGTGAATGAACATGACGGGAATCCCAATAGCCGTGGCCATCGCTGGATCAAACGAACTGATTTTAATTTCTTTATAGAAGAGAAAAATGAGAATCAGATTAATAATCAGAACAGTACCAAGCATCCACACTGCTGATGGACCAAGATCCATACCACCGATCGTTAATGTGTTCCATGGAATGAATGTAATCTCGCCCATTAAGGCATGGTTCACATCTAGGTGAACTTTACCTGCAAAAGCAGATAACAGGATAACACCAAAGGCAAACAAAGAAGTGAAAACCACTCCGATTGCCGCATCTGATTGAACGCCACTAGAATGTAGCACCTGCACTAGAAATGCAGTTAACAACCCAATGATACCAGCACCAACTAGCATATAAATCCCTTCTAATGAATGGCTAACAAGGTAAGCAAGTACGATGCCAAGCAAAACGGTATGGCTAATGGCATCGGCAAGCATCGCCATCTTTCTTAAAATAAGAAAACAGCCAATGATGCCACATGATACACCTACAAGAGATCCAGTAAGCATAATCCATGCTCCATAACTCATAATGACTTCACCTCTTTCTTACGTTTTTCCCTTTGAGATGACTTTTCCTTTCGTAACGTTTCTCCTTCACCAAAATATTCGGGCTCAAGCTTTGGTGTCCGCTCATGAATGGCCATTAGTTGTTCAAGCTCTTGAAGAGTGGATGAACCAATATTTTTATAATCCCAAACATCATTCGTAGCAAATTGAAGAGAAGCAAATTTCATCTCATACATCGTATATATTTCGAAAAGGCGATTATTTAATACAATTTCATATGCTTCATATCCGCCCGACTCTGTTAAATGCCACAGGTCTTCTTTTCTGAGAACATACCCTTCTTTTTGAAGTCGTTTTAGGTTCGAATCAAGCTTTCGAACCGCCATTTTTCTTCTAGAAAGAAGCTCTTCCTTAGAGAAAAGAAGTTTATTATTCGTTATGCTTGCTTCTTCTGAAAGATCATACATCGTTTGAAGTACAGTTTCTCTTGCAACGATTTTTCGAATTCGATAGAGCTTTAATCCTTTTGAAACTAACCCACGGTTAGGAGCAAAGATCAGTGAAATTAAAAAGATAGCCGTTGCCGCAAGAACAATGACTGGACCTGTCGGAAGTCGATTTGCCATCGAACTTAACAACGTTCCAAGCATGCCTGATAAAGCTCCAATCGTTCCAGCTACGATTACCATACGATCAAGTCGATCGGTCCAATATCTCGCTGAAATAGCAGGCGTAATGAGCATTGCCGCCATTAGGATTACACCAACTGCCTGAAGCCCAATAACGACAGCACTTACGATCAAAGCCATCAATAGTCCATTAAGCAGACCTGTAGGCAACCCAATTCCTTGCGCAAATTGACGATCAAAAGTAAACAATTTCAATTCCTTAAACAATAACCAGGTCACAATAAGAAGGACGATCGCTACGCCAGATATGACGCGAACATCATTCCCTACTAGCGATGCTGCCTGACCGAAAATAAAGTCATCTAACCCGCTTTGATTTCCATTTTCGGATTGAGCTATCTTGGTAAGTAGAACAATACCAAATCCGAAGAACACAGATAAGACAAGTCCAATCGCCGTATCTTCCTTAATACGCGAATGATTAATAATGACCTGAATGAAGTATGTGGCAAGTAAACCAGATAAAGCAGCACCAACTAGAAACCATCCTATTGATTTCGTTCCATAAAGTAAGAAGGCAAGGCAAATACCTGGAAGGGCTGCGTGCGCCATTGCATCGCCGATCAAGCTTTGCTTACGCAAAAGAGCAAAACTACCTAAAACACCACTTGCAACCCCCAGAAGAATGGTTCCAAAAAGGACCCACTGTGTGTTTGCATCTTGTAACGTTAAGATTAAGTCATTAAACATACTTGGTCCCCCTTATGGCTGCACCACATAGGAAGGACTAACCTGAGAATCGAGAAAGGCTAGACGGCCTCCATATGTTTTTTGTAAATTTTCCACTGTAAATACTTCTTCTGTAGGTCCAAGCGCAATTTTTTGTTTATTTAATAACAGCGTCCAATCAAAATACTCTTTTACGGTTTGTAAATCATGGTGCACAACAAGCACCGTTTTCCCCTGTGCTTTGAGTTCGTTTAGTAAAGAAATGATCGCTTTCTCTGTTGCTGCATCCACACCTACAAACGGTTCATCCATGAAGTAGACTGTTGCATCCTGAGCAAGAGCCCTAGCAAGGAAGACTCTTTGCTGCTGGCCACCTGAAAGCTGACTAATTTGACGACCAGCATATTCTTTCATTCCTACTTTATCAAGGGCCTGCATCGCAATCGCCGTATCCTTCTTCCCTGGTCGGCGAAACCATCCAATATGACCGTACCTACCCATGAGAACAACATCAAGAGCATTTGTAGGAAAATCCCAATCCACTGAACCTCGCTGCGGCACATACCCAACTAATTTCCGCTGGGTACGATAAGACTTTCCATATATTTCAACAGATCCAGAAGCTTTAGGAATCAACCCCAAAATGGCTTTAATTAACGTTGATTTCCCTGCACCATTTGGTCCCACAACACCAATTAATTTTCCTTCTGGCATTTGAAAAGTTACTTCCTGAAGAACTGGTTTCCGGTCATATGCCACTGTTAAATTTGATACTTGAATTGGATTCATTTTTAAGCTCCCTTCAACATCTATTTCAAAGCCTTGGCAATCGTCTCTATATTATGACGATACATGCCTGTATACGTGCCCTCTGGTGAACCTTTTTCACCCATTGCATCTGAATAAAGTTCACCGCCGATTTTCACTTCATGCCCTTTTTCTCTTGCACCTTCGACAACAGCATTGATCGATCTTTCTGAAATACTACTTTCTATAAAGACAGCTTTAATATTGCGATCAGCGAGAGTATTAACAAGGTTCTGTACGTCTCTTAGACCATATTCTGAATCTGTACTCAAGCCCTGCAGCCCCTTTACTTCCATCCCATACGCCTGACCGAAGTATTGGAAAGCATCATGGGCAGTAACAAGCACACGACTCTCTTCTGGTATTTCATTAATCTTTGCCTGAGCTTCTTCTTCTAGTTTCTTTAACTCATTTAAATAGGTTTCTGCATTTTTCTCATAGTCTGCTTTATGATCAGGATCATACTCAATTAATGCATCGCGAACTTCCATTACAGCATATTGCCATAATTCAATATCGAACCATACGTGTGGATCAATAGCTTTCGCATTCGCTTGATCAACCAATAGCTTATCTTCCGGAATTGCTTCAGCAACGGGATAGGTCGGTTTGTCTTCCTTCATCTTTGCAAAGATATCTCCCATTTTCCCTTCGAGGTGAAGACCATTGTAAAAAATGATATCTGCTTGCGATAGCTTATTAATATCTCCCTGAGAAGCTTTGTATAAATGAGGATCAATTCCCGGTCCCATAAGAGAATCAACTGCAACATGCTCTTTACCCACATTTTTGGCAATATCACCAATTTGACCGATCGTTGTTGTGACTATAATCTTGCCTTCACTTTGTTTATCCGCCTCACTGCTACATCCTGCCAGTATAAGTAAAAACAATGATGCCCCTAAAAGATACCCAATCCACTTTTTCATTTAAATAACCTCTCTCTCATTCATTTAATCCGATATACAATTCTTTAACCTAACGTATGGGCTTTCTTCTCTTGATGTGCTTTTCCAAGTCTCTTTCGCGAAAAACATTTGCTTAACAGCTCTATTCTTCACCTTCTGAACATTTTTTTCCCAAAGGCAACTTTAAGATAAAAAAATAAGCAATCAGTTCATATCCTCTTCTGTGCCCATCCGCACAATTGTTTCCTTAATACAAAACTATCGCGCGAATGCATATTTGTCAACATTAGTTTATTCAAAAAAGTGAAAAAGTAGAAGTTTTTCTGAAAAGGTGTGAGAAAGATCACAGTTTTTTACAAAAATAACATCTACAATAAAGATGTGAAGTACAAGAATTATTAATGGAGGGATTGCAAATGAGTGTAAAACACACAAACATACTTGTTGCTGTTGATGGTTCTGAGTCTGCTGAGGTCGCTTTCTCAAGAGCGGTCGAACTTTCTATTCAAGATCAAGCATCCCTAATCATTGCCCACGTTATCGACACAAGAAATTTTTCCACATTTGAGCTATATGATATCGCAACAGAGAGAGCTGAAGATTTCGGAAAGCGGCTATTGAAAGAATATGAAGAAAAAGCAATGATCGCTGGAGTAACGAACGTGAAAACCGTAATTGAGTATGGATCACCGAAAGTGAAAATTGCTAAAACCATTGCTCCACAAAATAAAATTGATTTAATCGTTTGTGGTGCAACTGGTATGAATCGTGTTGAGAGATTGCTTATGGGCAGCGTTTCAGAACATATTACACGTAATGCCACTTGCGATGTGATGGTTGTACGTGGTGTCAAAGTTTCAAGTAAGGAGGGGCATCACGATGAACATAGCAGACAAAATACGTAAACATCGTTTAGAAGCAAATATGACCATTCAAGAATTGGCTGTAAAAGTTCGTATTGGAGCCGGTCTTATGCAAAAAATTGAAGAAAATCGTTATCAGCCAGACGTCCAAACATTGTTGAAAATCTCGACTGCGCTTGATATACCAGCCTCTGAATTTCTTGAAAAAGATACGATTGAGGCGTTGAAAAAGGCGGACTCTGGCATATAAACATGAAAGCATAAGAAAAAAGCGCTCAAACAGCGCTTTTTTCTTATGCTTTCACTAACCTTCTTTCATATAACGGTAAAGAAACTGTAACTGTTGTCCCCTTTCCTTCCACACTTGATAAACTCATTTTTCCATTATGATTATCAATGATGCCAAAGCTTACCATCAGACCAAGTCCTGTTCCGTTTTCCTTTAATGTGTAAAAGGGTTCCCCTATTCTTGATAATTGATGCTCAGGAATCCCCACTCCTTGGTCTTTTATATGAACAGTCACACCCGTCCCGGATTCAGTAACTTTAACGTAAATAATCCCTCCATCTTCCATCGCTTCAATAGCATTTTTTAGCACATTTACAAATACTTGCTTCAGCTGATTTTCTTCACCTAAAATTGGAAACTCTTCACAATCATACTGTGTTCGGATCTCAATGTTCTTTAAAATCGCCTGGGATTTTAATAAAGAAACCACATGCCTGAGCAGAGAAACCAGATCACTCCTGGCGAATTCTTTTTCATGTGGCCTTGCTAGAAGCATAAATTCACTAACAATAAAATTAATCCGATCGATTTCCGAAAGCATAATTTGCAAAAACTCTTTTGATTTCTCATCATTAGAGGAGTTATAAACAAGGCTCGCAAATCCTTTTAGCGATGTCAGAGGATTCCGGATCTCATGCGCCACTCCTGCCGCAAGCTCACCGACAGCCGTTAGTTTTTCAGAGCGTCTTAAAAGTTCCTCCGTTTCTTTAAACTCCGTAATATCCTCTACAATAACAATAATACCTTGCATCTTGTTTTCAATCATATGTGGAATAGAAATTAGTTTCACATGAATGGAATGACCATTGCGATGGGTAATCGCTGATTCACATTTTTGTGGAACACCTTCTTTTGTTCTTTCAAAACAATACGTTGTTTGCTCGATGTATCGCTCCTCAACAAAATGAAAGCTTAATTTATGACTCACATGTTCAAGCGTATACCCACTCATACGTTCTAAGGCAGGATTAATATTTAGAATATGACCTTGAATGTCTAACACCATAATGCCATCAGGACAATTCTCAACAAGAGAATGGTATTTTCTTTCGCTTTCTCGTAGCATCGATTCCTGACTTTCAAGCTCTCGATTCCGCATCATACGAATTAACATTAAAACAGAAATAATAAAGATGCCTGTTAAAGCCATGTATTGCACGAGGTGGTTTTCACTATAGCTCTCAACTTCAAATTTAGTTGCAACAGAAGATGTGATCATTGTAAAGTAATGAACCGCAAGCGTTCCGAGACCAAAAACAAGCGCTCCTAACACTCTTCCAAAGGAGCTACTTCTTTCATTAGAGACTCCATATACAAGCCACAAACTACTAACTGTAGAGAAAAAAACCATCAACAAAGGAAGAACGACTCTCCACCAGTCATCGATCGAATAAGTTAACCCCAATAAATAATGAGAACTAATCATTTGTAATAACAATAACGATAGCGCAATCCAAAGACTTGCTTTAACGATTTGCTTAAACTGTCCTCTCGATGAAAGGGTCATAAAAGCTAAGAGAGATCCAAAGACTGGGAAAGCTAGAGATAAGCATACAAACCAGGGCGCGTAAAAAGAAGTATCTGCTGTTGATAGACCTAATAAAACAAGGTATTGCAGAATCCATATTCCTGCACCCATTGCAAGTGAACTTCCAAACACCCAAAATTTCCGATATGGACGCGTCATGATGTGAGCTTTTTCATGAAAATCAAATGCTACAAAAGTGTAGCTTACAATCATTAATATTGAAATAATAATTAGAAAAAAATGAAACTCGTAAGTGAGTCCTTCCATTGCGTACTCCACTCCATTTTTGATATCGACATACTGTATTTCTATGTATCAATTTGACAAATTTCTT
Organism: Bacillus sp. Cs-700; assembly: GCF_011082085.1. Lineage (NCBI taxonomy): Bacteria > Bacillati > Bacillota > Bacilli > Caryophanales > Bacillaceae > Bacillus > Bacillus sp. Cs-700. The sequence continues at coordinate 4,172,148 of NZ_CP041063.1, read as the reverse complement.
CAAAATCCTTCCACATCCAAAAAAATAGCGATTACTTTCCTTCGCGACCTCCTAAACGAATAAAAACAGCCTCTATGAGCAGGCTGCTTTTACATGTTTTGAAGGCTATTTTTTAATAAGAATGGGTAATGGTAGATGAAGGAGGATTTTCAATGGCTCAAATATTATTTAAAGTACAAAATGTAAAGCGACTCGTCGACCATCATATTCCGGATACATTTGAAGCATCCGTCGAAGTCGAAATTATTAAACGTGAAAATGGCGAACTATTAAAAACAGGGCTAATTCCAGTTCAATTTAATGAGCATGGATCCTTCCCTTCCATCTCCCACATTCAAACGTTTGAAGAAAACAAGAAGTTACAAGCGAAACTTTTATTTGATATTCGACGATATGTTCGAAAGCTTCGTCCTTATCTTCAGCCAGATGATGACTAATTTACGCTTCAAATAAATAGCGGTAAATACTACAAGCAACTTGAATGTTCAAAAGGTCAGATGGATCGTTAAAATTAATCGTTAAAATCTCTTGGATACGTTGAATGCGGTAATTCATTGTGTTCACATGAACGTGTAGTTGTTCCGAAGCGTTTTTGATATCCTGTCCTGTCGATAAGTACACAAACAATGTTTGAAAAAGCTCTCCTTTGCGTCGCTTCTCATAAGCAAGTAGGGGAGAGAGATACTCAAGCGCATAATTAGCAAGCTCCTCCTCGTTGTTGTTTAACAATAAACGAAGCGCTCCAATTTCTCCATACCAAGACGAATACCCAGCAAATGTAAAGCGTTCTAAAAATTTAATTGTTTTCTTGGCTTCACTGAAGGACTGGTCTAATGCGCGTATTCCTTTAACTGATTTTCCGATTCCGATTCTACACATTTTTTCTGACGTAATAGATGAAGTCAGTGCTTTGAAATCACGGATAAAGCGATTAACTGATACGATTGATGATTCTACCCCATGTGCATCGTGGAAGAGGATAACAATCTGTCTCCCCCACTCTGTCACAAGCAATTTCGTATCACCTTTTTGAAGCAAATGACTAACTGATGCATGAATGCAACTCCGCAACCATTCTTCGTGCCCCTGCTCTACTTCTTGGGGAACATCGAGAACCGCCACGGTAAAAAAATCATTCCAATCAGCTTGAAGTCGATCGGCAAGGTAGCTTAGATCCGCTTCCTCTTCCTGAGCAGATAGAAGATTGATGATTAGTTCACCGGTAAGCCGCTGCCGTTCTTTATGCTCCGCTTCTTGTTTCATTAATTGTAGACCCGCCACTGTGCATGCATGAAAAACAGCAGAATGTTCAAACCTTGTAAGCGGTAGCGATTCGGAAATAATCGCAAGATAGCCTAGTGGGAAGGAAAGTCTACCAAGTGGGAATAACAAGAAATCTTCTTTAGCGTGAAACACTTCAACCTCATGTTTTTTTTGCTTAATGGTATTGAGGTGCTTCAAAATCATCTTTTGCAAGTTTTCAGTTGATGACCATTCAAAGTTGCTCGACGCCTTCACTTCACCAAATGGATCAAAAATCATAACGGCTTTACCGATAGAATTTGTAAGATAAGAACAAATTTCTTGAAAAGACCCTTCATTCATTCCGATATCAGATAGGGCATGGTGGGTTTCTACAGATTTTGATAAACTTTCATTTTGATTTATCATTGTCTTGTTAAATTCCTTTAATTTTTGAAGAGAAGCCTCCTTATTCCGATACAAATTCGCATTCATGAGAGCAATCGCCGCCTGAGATGAGATGGCTTCAACCAACCGAATATCGTCCTTCGTAAACTCTTTTTCTAGATTAAATTGATCTAATACAATAACCCCTGTACAATCGTCTTCTTTAATAATTGGAATACAAATGGTACTCATAGGTAAATCATCTGCGGACTGATGGTAGAGCGTTGCATTCTGAGGCGTCATCGTTTTCATCGCTTCTTCTACTTCAAGGTTTGTTTTAAAATGGAGCGTTTCTTTTTTTTCAAATGCCAGGCCTGTCATCGATTCTCCAGGTTGAAGCAATACTTCATTTACCGTTTTCTTTCGGAACCCAGTCGATCCCACAACTTTCAATCTCTTCCGCTCATCATCGTATAAAAAGAGCACGCCACCGTCTGCAGCATCAATGACAGAGACAGTCTCTTCAATGACGGACTGAATCACTGCATAGAAATCAAGTGATGAGTTAAAGATAGTTGAGATTTGCATCAATAAATGTAGTTGTCTTTTACTTAATTCTGCTTCATTTTCAAGCAACCCTCTCGCCATTCATTTCCTCCTCCTATTCTCTTAACTCTTTATCTCTTCTGCTTTATAACGATGTTGTTCTAAATAAGATAAAGTCGCCTCTCCAAGCGTTTGAGCAGCAATCAACATTGCTTCCTCATCAATATCAAACATCGGATGATGATGAGGATAAGTCGATGACAGCTCCTTATTTCCTGAACCAGTTAAAAAGAACGTTCCCGGTACTTTTTCAAGATAATAAGCAACATCTTCTCCGACCATTAATGCTTCTGTTTCGACCACATTTTTTACATTTCCTACTCTTTGGGCCGCCTCCTTAAGCATCATCGTTTCCTTCTCGTGGTTCACGACAGGAGGGTATCCTCGATCATAGGTAAACCTATAGTCAGCCCCGCTACTCGCACACGTCCCTTTAATCATTCGTTCCATTAACGCAATAATTTTCTCACGAACATCTCGATCAAAAGTACGAACGGTTCCTTTCAGCGTAGCCGTTTCTGAAATAACGTTAAACGCCGATCCTGCATGAAAGGAGCCAATTGACAAGACTGCTGTATGACCTGGATCAATAAATCGACTAACGATTTGCTGCAACTGACTAACAAGCTGACTAGCAATGACAATGGAATCGACCGCTTCGTGCGGAATACCTCCATGCCCACCTCTTCCCTTTACGACAATTTCAAACGAGTCGGCAGCTGCCATTATGCGTCCTGTTTTGTATGCGACGGTGCCTGTAGGAAACCCTGACCAGAGATGCGTTCCAAAGAGCACGTCAACCCCATCAAGACACCCATCTTCGATCATCGGCTTTGCACCACCAGGCGTGATTTCTTCAGCAAATTGATGAATAAAAACAACTCGTCCAGCTAACTGATCACGTTGTTCGTTTAACGCTTTTGCAAGATGTAAAAGCGTAGACGTATGTCCGTCGTGTCCGCAAGCATGCATCACGCCGGGCACCGTCGATTTATATGGAACGTCTTTTTCATCATTTATTGGAAGAGCATCGAAATCGGCTCGTAAGGCTACTGTTTTACCAGGTAATGCTCCTTCTAGAACAGCTACAACACCTCTTCCACCAACTTCAGTTCGAATAGGTATTCCAAGCTTTTCATAAAATTCAGCGATTCGTTTTGGTGTGTGAACTTCATGGAAAGAAAGCTCGGGTTGCTGATGAAACTCTCTTCGTAGTTCAACCATTTGTGGATAAAGTTCTTCTAACCTCTTAAACAGTGCAGTTCTCATTGTAAGATCTTCCCCTCTCCTCTATCTAAAGCAAACACGTAACATACGTTATGAGTATTTTAACAAAAATTCTGAACTTTATAAGGGAAACTTGCAAATCTATTGTGAAATATTATGAAAGACGTGCACCTACTAAGAGCAGTTCAATCGGAATAAAAAAAGAACCCTCTGATTTGCAATGGATCACTACGTTTTCTAAAATAAAGTGAAGACCGCTTATGAGGAGGATATAGGATGAATATATGCATTTTAGGAGCTACTGGCCGAGTCGGTAGCAAAGTACTAAAACAAGCTATTAGAGATCACCATAACGTATGTGTTCTTGTACGATCACCAGAAAAGCTTTCAATAAAAGATGGAGTAACAATTGTAGAAGGCGATGTGTTAAATGAGGATGACGTAATGAAAGCAAGCGAAGGAGCCGACGTGATAATTAGTGCGCTTGGAACTGATAAAACCACAACGCTATCTGAGAGTACACCAATTCTGCTAAACGTTATGAAGAAGCAGGGTATAAAACGCATTATTACAGTTGGTACAGCAGGTATACTAAACAGTCGTACCGATCCTGGGGTTTATCGTTTTGAGTCATCCGAATCAAAACGTAAAACTACCCGAGCAGCAAAAGAGCACCTCGCTGTCTACGAGATGCTGAATAAAAGCCAAGTGGAATGGACCATTATTTGCCCTACGTACTTACCAGAAGGAGACGCTCGGGGTGGTTACCGAGTTGAAGAAAATTACCTTCCTGAAGATGGAAAAGAAATCTCAACTGCAGACACGGCTCATTATGTGTATCAAGAACTCATTGAAAGAAATCATATCAGAAAACGCGTAGGAATCGCTTACTAACTACTGAGACATACCTGTATCTTTGATCGTCACATCAATTTCAACAGATACGGGTACGGTTTCAATCAGACGTTCTTTGTCTAACGCAGTCCATTCTTCATAAGATAGTGATTGCCGAATATACTGACCTAAGCCAAGGCTATCTGTTTGATTTTCTTTTAAAATCTCGATGATTTCCTCGGCTTTACCTTGAATGTGCCTTCCAACCAGATTCTCTAAACGACGAATTTCGTTAGTAGAGGAAATCCCCTCTTTCCCCGTGTCTTCTAAAACTGATCCTCTCATCTTTACCCTAATCGTTATATGATCGATCTTGCCTGCCTTTTTATACACCTTTACTTTTCGGTGACTTGTGACATAGTCAAAATGAACATTACGAATTTTTTCCTCTTGAGCCATTTTAATCGTTAACTCACTTCTCTCTACCTTTTTAAGCAATAGCATGAATATTTTTGATTGGGTCAAATCAAGGTGATCAACATAGCGATCTTTTTGGAATAAAGCAGTACCAATCAGTACAATTCTTCCATCCTGCTTACTAAAGAGAGGAGCGACCGGATCAATCCCATCATCATAATAATCTCGAGAAAAGTGGTAAATATCCGTTTCTGGTATCGTGAATTTATCTGACTCGGTTTTCAACATTTTATCAATGTAGCTCCCGATATCAGGCACGACTTTTGTTCTAATAATCTCAGAGCCTTCTTGATCAGCCACCACGACTTTTACCTGAGACCCAATTTCTTGATCTCTTTCCATCGAATTAATAACACTTTTCACACCATCTCTAGCGAACTGTTCACCTAGTATGACGGAATGAATTTGACCGTTTACAACTTGTTGTCTTGTTTTGGATGAAAGGAGGTCCTCTGCTTCTTTTTTTGAATTCGCAATTGTTTCAATGATTTGCTCTTCATTAGACGTTTCACTCGTTAAGTTTGGAAAAGAGGCGGTTATCTTTAAATCACCAGCAGGTTCATCTGTTTGATCAAAACTCATCATACTAATAATCGCCAAATCTTCAATTACTTTTTGATCGTTACATCCTGCGAGCATGAGCATTAGAAAGGCGAGTAAGCCACCTATCATTATTCGCCTATCCATGGCGGCGCCTCCTCCCTATTCTCCTAACCCACAGAACAAACAGCAGCAATACGGGTAAACCAATGGCTATTCCTGCAGCAGCGAATCCAAAAATCAATAACCATGGTGCTAATTCGTAAACCACGTCTACTCGCAGCGTAACAAAAAACGCAATTAAAATTGAGAGCGTAGCTAACCATTTTTCATTAATAGCTGGTATTGCGCGGTGAAGGAGTAATTTTGCAGCCCATAAATACATCACTACTGTAATGAGAATTTTCATTAAAAACAAATTAAAAACGAGGCTTTCAATTCGCTCTATTAATTCAATTTCAACGTACGAAATTAAATTCAACACTGGAAAACTAATAAGCTTAAGCTGTTCAAATGAAAAGTACATGAAGGATACGAAGCATGTAAGCGTATAGACAACCGTTGTAATGATATGGCCTACATAAACGCTTAGAAACCATTTTGGCTTTTTCTGATCAATATAAGGAAATAAAAACAAAACAATTTCAAATCCAAGAAAAGCCGTATATACCTCAATCAATCCACGAATTGAATGCGTTCCTTCTTTAAATATAAATGGCGTTAACCTCATAACGGAAGAATACGGGATATGATAAATTAACAAAAAGGTCATCCAAATTGTTAAAAAAAAGAAAATGGTCGTTGTCTTAGATATCGTATATATATCCTTTACGACAAGATAGAAGGCAAGAATTAGAACGATGCTATACAGCAAAAGTAGACTTGAATTTTGAAAAGTTAACACCTGGGTAATAAGGATATAATCTTTTCCTACAAGTAAGGCAAAAATCGACCAGATCAATGCAAGGAGGATATAAAAAGGCGCCATTGCTTTACGAGGGATAAGTCCTTCCATAATCTCAAATACACTCTCTCCTTTACTAAAACGGTTCACGAGGGAAATGAGAAAAATATTTATTCCAGCTACAAAAGATACAATGAGTACCATAATCCATCCGTTCGTACCAAAATTAACGGCTAGCATGCGAGGTAACTTGTATAAGGTTACACCAGACTGGATCATATAAATGAGAATGGCGAGGTGAAATGGCGCGATTTTTTCCGACATTAGTATCCCTCAATTTCTTCTAGCTGCTTATTGCTTTCTTTTCTTATTAGAAGTTCTAGGTAAAGCTGGCCTTGTTTTCATTAAAGAATAGGGAGCTCGCAATAAAAAATCGACCCAATCTTTGCGGAAGAACGGAGATAGAGGAGCTAAGTAAGGTGCACCAGCACTCGTTAAACTACTTAAGTGGATTACCAAAAGGATGACTCCAATGACAATTCCGAGATTACCAAGGAGTCCCGCTAAAAGAATTAAACCAAAACGCGCTAATCGAATACTCGCACTCATCACATAACTAGGGACGACAAATGAAGTAATGGCAGAACTGGCTACAACAATAATAAGAACATTACTAGTAATCCCAGCTTGCACTGCCGCTTGTCCGATAACAATACCACCAACGATACCGATCGTTTGTCCAACTTTTGTTGGCAATCTGGCCCCTGCTTCACGTAAAAATTCAAGGGTAATTTCCATGATTAGCGCTTCGTATAAAGGATTAAATGGCACCTTACTTCTTGAACCTGCCAGCGTTGTTAACAGCGATTGTGGAATCATTTCATATTGAAAAGTCGTAACGGAAACATAAAGAGCAGTAAACCCAATCGTAATGATAAAAGCCCCAAACCGAAGTAGCCTTGTAGCCGTTCCTGTAATCCATCTTTGATAATAATCATCACCTGTTTGAAAAAAGTCAAAAAAACTTGAGGGACTGATGATTACTGCGGGACTACCATCAACTACGACCACAATTTTCCCTTCAACAAGCGCAGCCGCAATTGCATCAGGCCGCTCTCGAAGCATAAACTGTGGAAAGAGCGCATTTGGCTGATCTTCAATCAACTGCGTTAACATATGGGCATCATACACCGCGTCAATCTCGATTTTCTCGATCCGATTTATCATGTCACCCACTACTTCATCATTAGCAATTCCTTTTATATGAAGGACAAAGACGCTCCCTTTCGAAACTTCTCCGACAGGAATTTCGTTAATTTTCAACTGCGCGCTTTTCACCCGTCTTCGAATCATGGAAAGATTAATTTCGCTACTTTCCACAAATCCTTCATGTGGCCCTGTAATCGTTGTTTCCGTTTCTGAAGGTTGGATTTCACGCTGCTTAGGTCCAGAAATGTTAATCAGGTAAGCATGGTCCTGGTGAAAAACCGCCGCTTCTCCATTTAGAATTCCATCGATTATTTTCTTTTCATCATCGGTTTTATGAAAGTTAGACCTTTTTAAGAATGGAAGTCTGGTTTCATCTGAAGCATGATAAATGGGAACAAGCAAATCCATTTCAAGTAAATTTTCGTTAACCATATGTAAGAAATAAATAATCGTTATATTTAATTCAGGAAACGTGCGTTGTACGAGATCATCACAGCCGCTAAAGTTTTCGGTAATTTGTTTCTGAAAAGAAGCTGAATAATCTTTTTCTATTGCTTCCTGCTTTAATTCTTTTAACTTATGAAGTAACTTTGTCGTTCTCCTTTTCATCCTATTCACCCCCATGCGCCCTCTTGTTGTAGCTTTTGGAGATGTGAATGGAAATATGCATTGGCTCTTCAGAATAACAAAAAAGAAGACTAGCTTTACGCTCGTCTTCTCCATGTTTTACTTTTGTTTTAAAGCCGCTTCTAGAGCAATAATCATCATTTCTTTAAAGGTTGTTTGACGCTCTTCAGAAGTCGTTTCTTCACCCGTTACAATATGATCACTAACAGTCAGTACGGTCAGTGCATTCACGCCGTATTTTGCTGCGATCGTATAAAGAGCGGAAGTTTCCATTTCAACACCTAGCACTTGATAGTCAGCAAGCTGTTGGAATATTTCCGGATTGTCACGATAGAAGGAATCACTTGTAAACACATTCCCGACATGCACACTCATTTCTTTTTCGGCTGCAGCATCATAAGCATTTTTTAGAAGGTTAAAATCAGCTGTTGGAGCAAAGTCCATGCCATTAAATTGAAGACGGTTCACACCAGAATCAGAAGTGGCACTCATCGCAAGAATAATGTCTCTTACTTTCACTTCTTTCTTCAAGGCGCCACATGTGCCAACTCGAATCAAATTCTTTACGCCATAGCTTTGAATAAGCTCATTCACATAGATTGAAATCGACGGCACGCCCATGCCGGTTCCTTGAACAGAAATTCGTTCCCCTTTATATGTACCAGTGTATCCAAGCATTCCTCTAACTTCGTTATAGCAGACAACGTCTTCTAAGAACGTTTCTGCAATGTACTTCGCACGAAGCGGATCTCCGGGTAATAAAATCGTTTCCGCAATATCTCCTTGTTTCGCACCAATATGAACACTCATAATCGTACCTCCTTGAATAAATACGTTCACTATCAAAAGTAGCATAAGATGAGAGGATATGCCACATCCATTCACATATCGGTAGTCTCTCCACAACTTTTCCATGCAATGCAGCTACTAATGCAAATAAAAAAACAGGCGTTAGCCTGTTTTTCTAACTATCAATAGTACGGAGAAATCATCAAATAAACGACAACACCTGTCATACTCACATACAACCAGATCGGCATCGTCCATCTTGCAATTTTCCTATGTTTTGCAACTTGCATATTCAGACCTCGGGTAACTGTGATTAAAGCAAGAGGAACAATCGCAGCCGCAAGGATAATATGTGAAATCAAAATAAAGAAATAGACCGATCGAATCAGTCCTTCTCCTCCAAAAGAAGTTGATTCAGACAATCCATGATATGTTACGTAAGAAACTAAAAATAATGCTGTCGTCGTAAAAGCGGCAAAAATAAACCGTTTGTGCAATTTAATATTCTTTTGCTTAATAAAGATCAGCGCAGCTACTAAAAAAACAAAAGTAAAGCTATTAAAAACTGCGTTAAGCAAAGGCAAAAGTGTAATATCGAAGCCTACCTCACCGCTATATTCGGGTAAGAAAAACAGGATAACAACGAGCACGTTAACTGCAATGGAAAGCCCGACGATCCATGGTGTATAATTCCGTTGTTTTACATCACTCATACGAATTCTTCTCCTTATCACATTAATCTACCTTTTAAGGATAAGAAAGTTTCTCTAAATGAGCAACCTATGTGACACATCTCACACGTAAAATTCCATTTCGTGACACGTTTTGTTCACATTAAGGCAACCACTGATCATGAACAATCCCTATTAAATAGTAGTCATTATTATGTTCAGAAAACACCAATTTAAGACTCTTCCAATCCATTCCTTCATATTCTTCTGATCCAGGTACAAAGAACTCAACATAATGGCTATTTGGGAAAACTTCCTCTATATTATGAATACGATTCGTCTCTTTATATATCCCATCGTACGTAACTAACTCAGTCTCACTAAATTCGACATCATAAACATATTTCTTAAAATAAGCTTGAGGTGTTAGTCGAATTGGATCTCCTTTACCGTCATCCGTCCCCCATTCAAGCTGCTTTTGATTGGGTACCTGGAATAACTCTTTCACCTGAGAAGGCATCAATACCTGTGCACGATTTTTATCAACCGTTCCGAATGGAGATAGCAATACCCCTTTTTGTGGATGAACATAACGAGATACTTTGTCCATATCTTGTTTACTTAATGCATTTAAGACGAGATACGCTTTTTTCATAACAATGCTTTGTACAGATGCTGGACGATCGGCTTCTACTTCGCCTAAATTTTGCGGCTTCTCAATTGCACACCCTAGAATAATGCAAAAAAACAGGAAGAAGATTGTCAATACTCGAATCATCTTATTCATCCTCCCTATTAACACTCATATCTATTATATTCGCCACAATTAAATGCAACCATTCTATCTCTCAGGAAAAAGTTTATCATTTTCCTTTTGGATGTCACTAACAACCTTTTCCCAAGTTACTTATCATGGTATCGCTTACAGATTTCAATTAGTCGATTTAATATTAAAAATTCAGCTTAATACCCAATCACACGATTTGATTTTAACGCGAAAAAGCTATAAAATTTTTACTTGGGAACCCAGTAACTAGTTCTGTTACGGGATCGATATCATCTGATCAGCATTTGATTAGTCTTATCTTTACTAATGAAGTAGGGAATTCACTGTTCCGTCCATACGTTCCCTCTGGAACAGCAATAATGAAAAAGTGAGGTCACAAAGATGAATCAACCATCAAAACAGGCTTCTGTTATCGTTATATTCGGTGCAACAGGAGATCTTGCCAAACGCAAGCTATTCCCATCACTGTATAACCTCTATTGTAAAGGTGTACTTGCTGAGGATTTCGCTGTAGTAGGAGTAGCAAGAAGACAGCTTACTAATGAAGAATTCCGTTCAAACGTTCATGATTCTGTTATACATACAGCATGCATGGATAAAGATGACAAACATGAGGAATTTAGCAGTCATTTCTTCTACCAACCATTTGATGTTACAAAGAAAGAATCTTACCAGGAATTAAATGAATTAACACAATCACTCGATGAGAAATTTAATATTCCAGGAAATCGCATTTTTTATATGGCGATGGCTCCGGAATTCTTTGGAACAATTGCACTCAATCTAGATTCTGAAGGATTAACAAATGGAGACGGCTTTAATCGTCTTGTTATTGAGAAACCTTTTGGACATAATTTCCCATCAGCTCAAAAGCTTAATGATGAAATTCGTCAAGTCTTTTCTGAAGACGAAGTTTATCGTATCGATCACTACTTAGGAAAAGAAATGGTGCAAAATATCGAAGCGATTCGTTTCGCTAATTCGATGTTTGAACCACTATGGAACAGTCGACACATATCAAATATCCAAATTACCTCTAGCGAAACGGTCGGTGTTGAAACACGTGGAGGATATTATGAAAAGTCTGGTGCTCTCCGTGATATGGTCCAAAACCATGTGCTTCAAATGGTTTCCCTTCTAGCAATGGAACCACCTGTTAGCCTTTCAACAGAAGAGATTCGCGGTGAGAAAGTGAAAGTACTTCGCGCGCTTCGTGCTGTTAAACCGGAAGAAGTAAACGACTACTTCGTTCGCGGACAATATAAGCAAGGCGAAGTAGAAGGTGAAACATTACCAGGCTATCGCGAAGAAGATAATGTCGATGAAGAATCAAATACGGAAACATTTGTTGCAGCGAAACTGATGATTGATAATTTCCGCTGGGCAGGTGTGCCGTTCTATATTCGTACTGGTAAACGTATGACAAATAAGTCCACTAAAATACTGGTTGAGTTTAAAGACTTGCCAATGAATCTTTATAAAAATGAAAGTGGTAAACTTGGACCGAATATTCTCGTGATTCACATTCAACCTGAAGAAGGCATTACCCTTCACTTGAATGCGAAAGATACAGGAGATATGCGTAAAACAACGCCAATCCAGTTAACCTTCAATAACCACCAAGAAAACAATATGAACTCACCAGAAGCGTATGAACGCCTCCTACATGACGTGATGCGCGGTGATGCTACGAACTTTGCACGTTGGGATGAAGTCGCTCTCTCATGGCAGTTCATTGACCCGATTTCAGTTACATGGGCAAACGAGAAAGAAAAAGAATTCCCGAACTATCCAGCAGGTTCAATGGGACCTAAAGCTGCAGATGAGCTTCTAGAAAAAGACAACCTCCACTGGTGGCCATTACCGAAAGAGTAAAGCGGAAGTGAGCGTTTAGACACGGCAGGCACTGGAGCCCTATAAATTGAACACGCCCTTTGTGTTCGAGTTATAGGGTGAAGTGACCGAGTGTCTGCTCACTGCAGCTGGATCATGTAAAGCGAAGACGAGCGTTTAGAAACGAAGATATTGGAACTCTTGAATGGGAACACGGTCATTGTGTTCCTATGAAAGAGTGAAATATCGTAGTTTCTGCGAGTCGTAGCTAGCACGGTAAAGCGGAAGTGAGCAGTTTATTGCAATTAAAAATGACAAAAGAAAGATACGTGCTTCACGTATCTTTCTTTATCATATACACTACTATTTGAAAGGAAGTGTTTTTTTATGAAAATGTATGATGTAAGTGCACCAATTTTTAATGGAATGGCTGTTTATAAGAACAAAGAAGAAAAACAACCTGAAATCAACACGAAGACAAATGGACATGTAACAGAGTCTCGTCTTTCACTCGATGTACATACGGGCACTCACGTTGATGCACCGCTTCATATGATGAATGATGGAGCAACGTTTGAATCGATTAATCAAGAAGATCTTGTTGGAAAAGCGAAAGTAATTGACGTTACAGATGTAAAAGGCGCGATCTCTGATAAAGATATTGAAGCGGAAGACATTCAAGAAGGCGACTTCATTCTTTTCAAATCTCAAAACTCTTTTGAAGAAGAATTTAATTTTGACTTTGTTTTCGTAGGTGAAGACGCTGCACGCTATCTTGCAGAGCGAAACATTCGCGGAGTTGGCGTAGACGGCCTTGGTATTGAACGTAGCCAGCCGGAGCACCCTACACACCGCTCTTTATTCGAGAAGGATGTTATCATCATGGAGGGCTTACGCCTAAAAGACGTGACAGCTGGAGAATACTTCATGGTTGCTGCACCTTTAAAGCTTCAGGGAACAGATGCATCACCCGCTCGCGTTTTATTATTTGAAGGATTAAAAGAAGCATAAGATCTCATAAGCCAGGGGCTCCCCTGGCTTTCATTCTACCTCGAGATGATAATCCAAAACACGAGTGGAGGTAATGATGAAATTCCAATTTCTAAAGCTTCGTTCGCGTCTAACGCTAACGATCTGGTTCATTTCTGTCGTCATTTTTACACTCTTCCTTACCTTTGTGCTCCCTCAAGTCTCAAACAAATCTTATGAAGTCACCCAAACGACTGAATCCCCTGATGGCTCATTCTTTTACACTCCGGAGAAACTCTATGACGTTGCGGAAGCATATGGAGAAGCTGGGAGAAGCTATTACATTAAAGAACGCTTTAGTTTTGACCTTATTTGGCCGCTAGTGTATTGGTTCTTTTTAATCGCTTCGATTACGATCTTATATCGATCAGTCACGAATGGAAAATGGTTATTCTTAAGCTTGCTTCCCTCATTTGGTGTAGTGTTCGACTACTTAGAAAACATCGCAACTTCACTTGTCATGTTCTTTTATCCACGTAGCTTTTCACTCATCGCCTGGTGTGCACCATTTTTCACATCGATTAAATGGTCACTGATTTATGCAAGCTTCCTTGTTATCATCATTGGTTGTGTCCTTCAGGTCATTCAGTTCGGGAAAAAGATTCGCAATGAACTTAATCACAAGGCTTAGGTTTAACTAAAAAAAACGCTACTTCGCTCCCCCTTTGAAAGGGGAGTGAGTAGCGTTTTTTTATGCTGTTTAGCGGAAGAGCTCAGACACTCGGGCGCTTCCGCTTTTCTTGATCTAGCTGCAGCGCCCAGCCTCTCGATCACTTCACCCCATAAAATGAACACAAAGACCGTGTTCTTTTTATAGGGCTCCAGCGCTTGTCGAGGCTAAACGGGCGCTTCCGCTTTTCTTAGATCCAGCTGCAGTGGGCAGACACTCGGTCACTTCACCCTATAACTCGAACACAAAGACCGTGTTCAAGTTATAGGGTTCCAGTGCCTACCGTGTCTAAATGCACACTTTCGCTTTTCTTGGCTAGCTGCGACTCGCAGAAACTGCGATATTTCACTTTTTCACCAGAACACAAAGGACGTGTTCTAGTTCAAAAGTTCCAATATCTCCGTTTCTAAACGCCCACTTCCGCTTTTCTTTTAATCAAGCCATTCTGTGTGGAATACACCTTCGCGGTCAATACGTTGATACGTATGAGCGCCAAAGTAGTCGCGCTGTGCTTGTAGAAGGTTTGCTGGCAATGTTTCGCTACGATAGCTATCATAATAAGCAATTGCACTTGCAAGACCAGGAACCGGAATTCCGCGCTGTACAGCAAGTGATACGATATCACGAGCTGCGCTTTGGTAAGATTCAACGATCTCTTTGAAGTAAGGATCTAGAAGAAGGTTCGTTAAGCTAGGCTCACGGTCATATGCTTCTTTAATGTTTTGAAGGAAACCTGCACGAATAATGCAACCACCACGGAAAATCATTGCGATTGAACCGTAATCAAGATTCCAATCATACTCATCTGATGCCGAGCGCATTTGAGCGAAGCCTTGGGCGTATGAACAGATTTTACTTAAATATAGTGCTTTGCGGATCTTCTCAATTAGCTCTTCTTTATTACCATCAAATGCTGGTACATTAGGGCCTGCAAGAATCTTGCTTGCTTTCACACGCTCTTCCTTCATTGCTGAAATAAAGCGAGAGAAAACAGATTCCGTAATGATGGAAAGTGGTACACCAAGGTCTAGAGCACTCTGGCTTGTCCATTTACCAGTACCTTTCTGACCAGCTGTATCAAGAATCACATCAACAAGCGCTTTGCCTGTTTCAGGATCTTTCTTCGTAAAGATATCTGCTGTGATTTCAATTAGGTAGCTATCAAGTTCACCTTTATTCCATTCTTTAAATACTTCGTGAAGCTCGTCAGTCGAAAGACCAAGCACATTCTTCATCATGTAATAAGCTTCGCCGATTAACTGCATGTCACCATACTCGATGCCGTTATGCACCATTTTTACATAGTGACCAGCGCCGTCTGGACCAATGTAAGTTGTACAAGGATCACCATCAACGTTTGCAGCGATTGCTTTAAAAATATCTTCAACTTCACTAAATGCATCCGGTTGTCCACCAGGCATGATTGAAGGACCGTTTAATGCGCCTTCTTCTCCACCTGAAACGCCAGTACCAATAAAGCGAATACCTTTTTCTTTCAAATCTTCGCTACGCTTCTGCGTGTCTTTAAAGAACGCATTCCCGCCGTCAATGATAATATCATCTTTATCAAGATGTGGAAGAAGCTGATCAATCGTTGCATCTGTTGGCATGCCTGCTTTAACCATTAGCAAGATTTTTCTAGGTGTTTCAAGTGATTGAACGAACTCTTCAATGCTGTATGTATCCTGAAAGTTTCGTCCTTCAACTTCAGACATCATTTCTTTCGTTTTTTCTTCCGAACGATTGTACACTGAAACGGAATAGCCGCGACTTTCGATATTCATCGCAAGGTTTTTCCCCATAACGGCTAACCCAATTACACCAATTTGTTGTTTTGACATCTTATTCCCTCCAGCTCATTTCTTGTTTTCATGAACTCACTGACGCGAACTCATTTGATTACAGGAGTAACACTTTTTAGTATGTGCACCTGTCATTAAGCTAGTCACGCGTACAGCCTGACAGTATGCATTATACGTCTTTCCGTGTAACCGTGCAAAGATTAGTAACTAGGAAAAAGGGTGAAAAGAATCGATTTCGTACTCATTCTATTCATTCTTTTTTTATACTTCCCCTTTGTTTACAAGAAAGAAGGCGTTTTCAAAATTCATCATTGGGAAACACTCCGTATAAAGATTATACTTAATAAGACAATTGAAATAATAGAGGAGTGAATGGATTGTGAATGAAAAACAACTTGCCGGTAAAAAAGCAGCATCCTATATTCAAGACGGTATGATTGTTGGACTTGGAACAGGAAGTACCGTTTATTGGACGATTCTTGAAATTGCCAGAATGGTGAAAGAAGGCTTGAGCATTACAGGAGTTGCCACATCTAAAAGTACAGAAAAGCTTGCACAGGAA
This sequence comes from Bacillus sp. Cs-700, assembly GCF_011082085.1. NCBI lineage: Bacteria > Bacillati > Bacillota > Bacilli > Caryophanales > Bacillaceae > Bacillus > Bacillus sp. Cs-700. The sequence continues at coordinate 4,155,952 of NZ_CP041063.1, read as the reverse complement.
CAAGGCATTCCACTTTCATCACTTGAGGACGTTTCTACCATTGATTTAACGATTGATGGGGCAGATGAACTAACGGAAGATTTAACCCTCATAAAAGGGGGAGGTGGCGCACTGCTTCGAGAAAAAATCATCGCTTATCATTCCACGCACATGATTGTCGTTGCTGATTCCAGTAAGTATGTAAAAAAACTGGGGACATTCCCTCTTCCTGTTGAGATCACGCAGTTTGGTTATTTAAAAACGGTAAACGCCATTCAAAATTTGGGTTGTGAAGCAAACTTGCGTAAAGAGAATGGTTCTCTTTTTGTAACAGACAACGGGAACTTTATTGTGGATTGTTTATTTGACGAAATTAGCTTCCCTACTACTTTACATGATCACCTTAATCAACTTCCAGGAGTCGTTGAAAATGGGCTATTTATTGGTTATGCAGCAAAAGCGATCATCGGCCAAGACAATACCATTACATATGTTGAAAATTAAAAAAGTGCCCGGCTAGATATGCCGGGCACTTTCATTATTTAATAATAAGGACAGGACAATGAGACCTCTGAAGCACGGCATGACTGACGCTTCCAAGAAACCATTCTCTTAAGCCATTCAATCCTCTGCTTCCCATAATGATAAGATCCCGATCATGATCATCTGCATATTTTACAATTTCATTTCCAGGGTTACCTTCTAGTACCATTGTTTTCACTTTATGATTCGGTAGCTGAACATCGAGTTTTTCACTAATGCCTTTTAACAGATCAACGGCTTCTTTTCTAAGCTCATTAAGGATACTTGCATACACTACAGCTGAGCTAATTTGCGCAGTAGGATTTAGTGCAGTAACAACATCAATTTCCATCGCTTCATTTTCTTTTGCCATAGCAATCGCTTCATTTAATGCCTTAACACTTAAATCAGATCCATCAAACGCAACAAGGATTTTATTGTATTTTTTCATCTCAACATTCTCCTCCCCTGATCTACTTTCATACTACCACGAAAACGGAACAAGCCCTGTGACATGTATCACGAATAGACGTTTCCTTTTAATGCTTCTTATAAAGAATTTGCTCTGTCAAAATCGCGGTAATCGAACCAAGTATAAGACCATTATTCAAAATCGAAGCCGCAATTGGTGGGGCTTGTTGAAAAGCTTCTGGTGGAATAAACATCGTACCAATTCCAACCATAAAGGAAATGCCTATTATAAATGGTTTTCCCTCTGAATCATCCTTTTTAAACTCGTTAAACGCAATGCCTACCATGTTTACGAAAACAATAAAAATGACAGCATAGCCAACCGGTTCAGGTAATGCTGCAAAGAATGCCATCAGCGCTGGGAATAAGCTAATGACGATAATAAATCCACTACCTAAAATAAACGGTAACTTTCGTTTAAGCCCTGTCGTTAAAATAAATCCTGCAGCACCCGATATGGGAACACTTCCCACTGCCGAAAAGACGCCCCCTAATAGTTGATTAATACCTGATATAAATCCTGCTTGTCTGTACCGACCCATTGGCTTAGAATTTGATAACTTATTTAATACTTCTTCCACGACCCGAATACTTGCAATCATATTTGTAAGTAGAAGAAGTGTGACAAGGAGCGCCGTGACAATCATGCCAGAATCCCAAGTTGGATAACCAAACGCAAATACCTCTGGTAATTGAATGAACCCTCCCTCTGGAAGAACGACTGGTTTTGCTAATCCAAGCACAGCAAATAAAATCCATCCGACAATTAATATAATCAGGATACTATACTGCTGAATCATAGCAGGCATCGATCTTGAAAACCATATGGAAACAAATACAAGTAGGAGAGATAGCCCTGCAATACGAAGGTCAATCCCCTCTTTTAAGTAGCCGACCCCCATCATGCCGTTAAGAAAGGAGCCACTTAACTGAGCGACAAGAAGTAGAAGATAAATCCCTGTTACAACTGGTGTAAAAAGACGGGATAGCTTCTCCACTAAACCAAATGCGCTAAGTAAGATAAAAACAATTCCGCTAACAATCATGGCAAGTTCGAGTGCTTGAAGTGTCTCTACCTCCGACCCAAATAGCGTGGAGCTTAATCCTGCATATAAAACAAAGACGCCCCACCATAACCCTGCAGGACCTTCATTAATCGGTAGGCGGTGACCGAGGGTTGCCTGCAAGATTCCAGCTACACCTAGAACAAACATCGTTCTCTGAACAAATCCTGCTGCCATTGCAGGATCTAAGTGGAACAAGCTTGCAATCGCAACTGGAGCCACAATGGAGCCTGCAATCATAAAGATCGCCCATTGAAGGGCAGATAACGTATTACGCATGTAAAAGCCTTCTTTCATCAAAACGAATTATGTACACCTTCATCTTATCAAAGCGGTTCGCACAGGTCATTACGTTTTTTTCCACTATAAAAACATCTCTTGCTCTGATATACTGTTTTATTGGTGATTTGATTTTTCAAATACACGGGTGGGAGAGGGAAACACAAGTAAGAAGGGAATAAAGTGAAAACGAAAATTCATTTTGATTTTCAGGCTCACGATACTTCACTGAAGAAAGAAATTCTTGCCGGCATTACGTCATTTTTTACGATTGTTTATATTGCAGCGGTTAACGCGTCAATACTTGCTGATGCAGGAATTCCTTTTGAAGCAGGAATGATTGCAACAGTCCTGACGTCAGTGGTCGGCTGCCTGTTAATTGGGTTTTACGCAAATGCACCAATTATCCTCGTTCCAGGGATGGGTGTAAATGCGTTCTTTACGTATACAATGGTTGAATCAATGGGACTAAGATGGGAGGTGGCGCTCGCTTCTGTCTTTGTTGCAGGGATATTATTTGCGATAACCGCTTTTACACCGCTGTCTGGTGTTCTTTCAAAAGCAATCCCGCGTTCATTAAAAGAAGCGATTACCGTCGGAATTGGATTATTTCTTACATTCATCGGTTTACAAAAAGGCGGGATCGTCGTTTCCAGCGATTCTACATTTGTGGCACTTGGAAACCTTGGGTCCGCTCATGTGATTGCTACTCTCGCCACGCTAGCATTAGCTGCCATTCTCTTCATTCGAAATGTGAAAGGCCACTTTCTTATCAGTATGTTAGCTGGGACTGCACTTGCCTGGTCGCTCGGACTAATTGAGACAGGTCAACAAAGTAGCTTTTCATTCTCATCCTACGGATCGGTATTTGCTGCTATGTCTTTCGATGACATTCTGATGCTCCCTTTTTGGATCGCAACGTTCTCCATGGCAATGATTCTTGTCTTTGAGAATATGGGTTTGTTAACCGGTTTACTGCCAGATCAGCGGAAGTTTACTAAATCATATCAAGCCAATGCGATTTCAGCCATATCATCTGGCCTTTTCGGTACGAGTCCAACCGTTTCGACGGTTGAAAGTGCTTCAGGGATTTCAGCTGGTGGTCGAACAGGACTTACTGCGATTACAACAGGGTTATTGTTCTTAACATCACTATTCTTTATCCCTATTTTTAAAATCATACCAGACTCGGCGATTGCGCCAGTTCTGATTATTATTGGTGGTTTGATGATTACATCCATTCAAAACATTTCCCTACAAGATTTTTCTGAAGGGTTTCCTGCCTTTTTAATTATCGTCATGATTCCGCTCACCTACAGCATTGTTGACGGTATTGCATTTGGCTTTATTGCATATCCATTTCTAAAAATCGCCTTAGGGAAAGGAAAAGAAGTTCCTGTACCGATGTACATTATCGCAAGCCTCTTTTTCATAAACTTTTTCTTACACACCATCTAAAGAGTAAGAAAGCCTTCCAAACCTCCTTGATCTTCATTCAAGGAGGTTTTTTCCATTTCATCCTATCTTTTTTGTGATATGCTAAATTCTGGTGATAAACATGATAACTGTAAAACAAACTGTTCTAGTCCTTATTTTTTTCGTCCTAATAGGTTGTCAGGCCCAACAAGCTAGTAGCCTCTCTCTTCTTGAAGAATCGAATGTGAAAAGACCCATTCCTTCTTTTTTAGTTGATAATGGAAAGGAACAGCTAATTGCAAAATACGAAAACAAAACCCCTACTGAATTTGGTGAAAATATAGCAGGTGTTTACACTCATTTTCATTCATCTAAAAAGGAAATCGCCTTAACATTTGATGCTTGTGGTGGGTCACATGGGAATGATGTAGATGAGGCATTGATCGCATTTTTAAAAGAAAACAAACTCCCTTCCACCCTATTTATAAACAGTAGATGGATTGATCAAAACACCGCTTTATTCCAAGAACTTGCTCGTGACCCGCTGTTTCAAATTGAAAATCACGGCACGCACCACAAACCTCTTTCTGTGAACGGGCAGTCAGCCTGGGGCATCTCAGGGACAGCATCGGTAAAAGAAGTGATTGAAGAAATGAGGGAGAACCAAAACAAAATTGAAGAACTAACTGGTAATAAACCGACACTTTTCCGTTCAGGAACAGCTTACTATGATGACGTAGCCGTTCAAATCGCTCAAGACCTTGGTGTTCAAATTGTGAATTACACTTTACTTGGAGACGCCGGTGCAACTTATAACGCCCAACAGGTGAACGATGCTCTTTTGCGGGCACAACCCGGCGACATTGCTCTCCTTCATATGAATCAACCGACTAGCGGCACAGCAGAAGGTGTTAAAAAAGCGATACCCGTCTTACAAAAAAATGGGTATACATTTGTTCAACTTCACTCCCAACATTTGCAGTGAGTACAATTTGTTCTGTTGGCCACCTTATTAATGAACACTATGATAAGGGGTGAAAAACTGATGAGTCAGTCTAAAGGACAACGAGAAAGACAATTCCGCAAAAGAAAAGAAGCACAAAATCCACATGGTAAAATTAAATCATTGGAGCAGCTTTCGAACGAAACTCCAAATAAGCCTTAGCCTATTAAGATAGATTAAACTCCTCTTAATTCGGGTAAAGGGTTTTAGATGATGAAAGGAGTTTAGCGATATGAATGAAATGACTGTATCCGTACAAGGGATGAAGGGCGAAGAATGTATCCAGAAAATCGAAGCTGCCCTCCTTTCTTTAAACGGCATTGAACGGGCTTTGGCTGATCTGAAAGAAGAAACAGTCACGATTATGTATGATGAAGAAGCCTTAGACGAAGCAACAATCATGCAAACAATTGAAGAAGCAGGCTATCAACCTGCCTAATTCCAAAAGAATCTGCCTAGCGCAGATTCTTTTTTATACCAAAATGAAACAATATTCTTCAAAAACACTCTAATTCTTTCCTACAAACATTCAATCTTCGCAATTCATGGGTGTTACTCTATAACTATGCGTTAAGGATAAGTTAACGAAAGGGGTAACGGACTTGGAACAGTCTAATTTAAATGCTAAGGAAATGCCTAGACAGAATGTATTGCCATCAGTAGAGGACTATTCTCACTTACTTGAACAATTAGAAGCGTTAACTTATAAAAATCAAGCACTAAGCAACGTTAACACGCTTGTTGCTGGCGTTGCTCATGAAATTAAAAATCCTCTTACGATTATGAAAGGCTTCCTTCAGCTAATAAAACCTGACCTTGATAAACTACAAAAAAGCGACATTGCTGATCTACTGTTAACAGAAATCCAACGAACGACCGATCTAGTTGAAGAGTTTCTTCAACTTGCACGCCCTGCAGAGCTTACATCTGAACGTATTGATCTTATCCCCTTCCTAAAAAATATTCTCCTTCTTTTTCATAGCCAGGCAAAATTAAGCAAGTGTGACCTGACCACAAATCTACAACAGTTCAAACTTCCTATTGAAGTCATGATCAACCCCGGACAGTTCAAGCAAGTTTTTCTAAATGTCTTGAAAAACAGTATCGAAGCCATTCGCATGACGAAACGTAGCAATGGGGTGATCTCACTAACAGTAGGACAGCACGATAATGGGGTGACAATCGCTATACGTGACAATGGCGTTGGAATGGATGCATCGACTCAGAGTCGTATTTTCAAACCCTTTTACACAACAAAAGAAAAAGGAACGGGCCTCGGCCTGTTCCTTAGTAAACAAATTATTCAAAACCACAAAGGGACGATAAAAGTAAAGAGTTCTCCTTCGTTTGGTACAACATTTTCTATTCAATTACCTTTGCTCCATCCGGTTTAAAAACCAATTTGCTCTTCCTCACTTGAAAGCTGTGTTTTTCGCTTGTTTTTATGAAGTAGTGCATTAACCTCTCCACCTACAAGAAGAATAATGCCGGTTAAATAAAACCAAAGCATTAAAATAATCACACCGCCAAGACTTCCATAAGTAGCAGAATAGTTACCGAAATTACTAACGTAAAATGCAAATGCAAGCGAAATTACCTGCCAGCCTAACGTTGCTACAAGGGCTCCAATGATCACCTCTTTAAATGGGAAATGTTTATTTGGTGCAAATCGGTATAACGCTGCAAGGATACATGCCATAATTGCCACAGCTACTACCCAACGAAGAATACGAAACAAAAATTCGGTTGAGCTCGGCAAATTTAATGAAGAGCTTACTGCGTCAATAATTACGTCTCCAAAAACCGGTAATACTAGCGTGACAATAAACACAAGAACAAGTCCAATTGTCAACAAAATAGACAGAAGCCTTGCTTTAATAAAGGATCTTGTTTCTTCCACATCGTAAGCAAGATTCAACGCTCTCATCATCGCCATCATACCGTTTGAAGCTGACCAGATCGTCCCAAGTATACCTAAGGTTAATAAGCCGCCCTGAGGCTCACTAATGATGGAGAGAACATTATCCTGTAGGATGCTCCCTGTCTCTCCAGGAGCATATTTTGTAAGGAAATTCACCGCTTCCTGTTTGTCAATTGACAAGTAAGGAAGAATCGAGAGAATGAGAATAAGTAATGGAAAGATCGATAACATAAAGTAATAGGCCAATTCCGCTGCAAGACTCGTAACCCGATCCTCTCCGATCTCTTTCCCAAGTTTTTTAACAAATGAAAATCCACCCATTTCATTAACCCCTTTCTTACATTCTTTAGACCCTTTCCCTATAATCTCCCGCTGTAATCGTCCTTCATAATGAAAAGGAGCAGACAATGCGTCTGCTCCTTTTCGTATCATCATTACCATCTAAGGTTAAGGTGTCGTGTCACCCTGTTCACCGTCTAATGCATTCATATTTCCATTTGGATCATTATTTTGATCCTCAAGGTTTAAGTGAGATTTAAGCTCTGTTTTAGCAGTTGCTAAAGACTGATCATCAAGCTTAAAATAGTAGGTTCCAGCTGGTTGGAAATCGGTTCCTGTTAGCTGAAGTTTTTCAACTGTATCGATCTTTGAGATAAACGGATACATGCCAATGGCTTCATTAAAAGTAAAGCTCATTGTAAGGTTCTCTCCGATACGATCGACTACATCACCATACTTCGGTATAGAAGAAAGTGAGCTAACCTTATCCATTGCAGCAGTAATCACTTCCATTTGACGTTGACCGCGTTTTAAATCAGAGTCGGCTTTACGTGTTCTAGCAAATGCAAGCGCCTCTTTACCATTAAGCGTCTGCTCCCCAACTTCTAAATCGATTTTTCCTTTCGATTCTTTGTACAGTTGGTCAGCGACAAGCTGTGAATCAATTGTAACATCAATACCGCCGAGCTCATCAATGACGGTTTTAAAAGCATCAAAATTCACTCGGACAACCTCATCAATCGGAATTCCTAGTAAACCTTCGACTGTATCAATCGTTAAATCAATCCCCCCATAGGCATGAGCGTGAGTAATTTTGTCCATACCTCTACCTGGAATTTCAACGTACGAATCACGCGGTATACTAAGAAGCTTCATTGATTTGTCATCTTGATTAAATGTAGCAACCATCATCGAGTCACTTCGACCATTCGATGTATTTTCTTCATCGTCTACACCTAATAATAATACTGAAAAATGATCTTTACCTATATCGACTGCACTGTTTCTTAGGTCGGACTGATTTCCGCGATTAGGTTCCATCAGGGATTGGTCAGATACGCTAGATACTTTATAATAAAGATATCCTCCATAGCCACCAATACCAACTATAATAAATAATAAAAGCAAGAGTGTAATGCGCAATCCACGGCGTTTTTTCTTAGGTTTATATCGACTTCGAGGTTCCATTTGGTCTTCATTCATAGAAATTTTATCTCCTTCAATATAAATCTTCATTCTTTATTTATAGACCATTCGCATCATCATCAGAAAGATCGACGGTCAATCATTGCTGAAAAATGGCTAAACGTGTCCCTTTGCGTTAACCCTAGCTATAAATGTACCATTCTTTCTTATTACTTTCTACCTAAATATTTTTCCATTGTTCAGGTTTCCTTTGCATTCGTCCATTAACTTTGTAAAATACAAGATGATAGAGAGAAAGGACAAAAACTCTTGCATATAAAAACAAAATCAATTCCATGGATTATCATTGGCAGCTATTTTTTGTTTGGCTCAATGTGGATCTTGCTTTCAGATACTATTCTTTATCGCTTTTCTACTGATTTTATAACAAACAAAGAATTGGGACTATATAAAGGTTGGTTTTTCATCTTCTTAACGTGTATCTTTCTATATTTCCTCTTAAAGCATCTCCTCCAAAAAAACAAAGAGATGGAAAGCCAACTTCTAGAAAGTGAAGAACGATACAGACGTCTTGTTGAGTCATCCCCCTATGCGATCTGTTTACTTCGAGATGGGGAAATTACTTATACAAATCAAACTGGTCTTAAAATGGCAGGTGTTCATTCACTCAGTGACCTTTATCAAAATCGCGAATCCTTAGTCGTAAACCACCATGATCAAAAGAAAATTAAAGAAATCTTGCATAGCATCCATACCAATGAAAATGAAATCCCTGAAACGATTGAATATCAGCTATTGCGCTCGAATAACGAAATAATCGACGTCGAATCAACCCTTATTCCAATCACTTTTGATAAAAAAGTTATGACCATTATTCAAACACGCGACATTACCGAACGAAAGCAAGCGGTAAAAGAACTATGGGAAGCAAAACAATTGATTCAGGCTATTATAAGTGCCTCGCCCATTGCAACACTCGCGCTGGATATGAACGCAAACATTCGTCTTTGGAACCCAGCAGCCGAAAAAATATTTGGCTGGCATAGTGACGAAGTAATTGGCAAGAAAAGTCCAATTGTCCCTCAAGGGGAAAAAGATATTACGATACCTGAAATCATTGAACATGGCCATATAGTGAATAAGGAAGTTCAGCGGATGACAAAAGACGGTTCAATCGTTTACACTGCTCTATCCACAGCTCCTATTCAAGATGAGAACGGTCAAATTAATGGGATTATGGCCGCTTTTATGGATATTACGGATAAAAAGAAAACGGAAGAAGCTCTTCTCAAAACAGAAAAATTATCAGCAGTTGGTCAGTTAGCTGCCAGCGTAGCGCATGAAATACGAAATCCGCTAACTTCCGTTAAAGGATTTATTCAGTTGCTAAACGACGATAAACCATTCGCAGAGAAAACACCGTTTCTTTCAATTATGCTGTCAGAAATCGATCGAATGGACGCCATCATTAAAGACCTGCTTGTGTTAGCAAAACCACAAGCTTCTCATTTTACTTATTTCAAGGTGAACAAGCTGCTTTCCTACGTATTGCAGTTATTAAGTACGCAAGCAAGCCTTTACAATATTACGTTTATGAAAGATTTCACGGATGAAGACGACACGCTTTACGGTGAGGAGAATCAGCTTAAACAAGTTTTCATCAATTTAATTAAAAATGCCATTGAGGCGATGCCTGAAGGTGGCTGCGTCAGCTTAAAAACAGCCGTAAAAGAGGCCGAAGTCGAAGTAACTTTAACGGATGAAGGTGTTGGAATACCTGCACATAAACTTAAAACGCTCGGTGAACCTTTCTATACGACCAAAGAAGAAGGCACTGGTCTTGGCCTTTTATCTAGCTTTAAAATTATCGAGAATCATCATGGAACCATCGATTTTATAAGTGAGGTTGGAATTGGAACAAAAGTAACCATACGTTTCCCTAAAAATAGTAATGGTTCTCAGTGATGATCTTTCGAAAACCTCAAATAAAAGTAGGTCTTTTTATCTATTTTTTGTGCTATAACCCTATGTATGCTAAAATATCATTCGTCTCTTATTCTTGAATAAGTTTGACCTGAAGGAGGAAGCAACATTGCAAAAAACGAAACGAAATGATCCCTGTCCTTGTGGCAGCGGCAAAAAATATAAAAAATGCTGTATGAAATCTGAAAGTGCACAGGATCAATTAGAAGAACAGCTATACACACAAGAACTTTACACGGTTCAAGCTCAGCTCGTTGAATACGCGATGAGCCAACATGATCAGAAAATGGTTTCTCTAGCAAATGAGTTATTTACTAGATATGATATTCCTAAAAACCTTGAAGAAGCTTATATGCATGGTATTTTCCCGTGGGCGATTTTCCATCAGGCAGTCAATCAGTGGAATAAAACCATCGTGAAAGAGTACATACAACTCTATTCACACACTTTCTCTACTGAGAAAGTCAAAGAAACGGTTAACGACTGGCGCGATGCTTATATGTCCATTTACACAGTGGAAGAAGTATCAGGCAATACAGCTGTTGTGACAGAACTTAGCTCAAATCAACCAATCAGCATTTTATTGCATGAGGAAGTGATTCTCGAAAAAGGAGAAAGCCTAGCTGGTATTCTTCTACCGGTTAAAAACGGTGCGATGCCATTTATCGAACTTCTTAAAATTGCCCCTGATGCCATGCAATTGGTAGAACAAAAATTAGCAACTGAAGATGCCGCTAACAACGTACGCTCTATGATGCAAAGCGACTTCCCAGAAATTCTTAGTGAAATCGTGAAGCATGGTAACGGATCAGAAGAAACAGATGATTCGATTGACATGATCTGGTCTAGAAAAGAAGATGCTGAAGTGGCTTCTCTCTTTAATGAGCACGTTAGTGATGAATTTTCAAAAGAGCAAGTTCAAGAAATCCTTCAATTCTGGAAGGGATATATTCAAGAAGAACAGCCATCTGTCCGAAAACCTGCTATTTTTGCAGCTTCTCTTGAGTACCTTGCCTCTAAAGTCTTTGATTTACCAATTAGTCAAAGCGCTCTTGCTAAAAAATACGGAACATCTGCATCTAGTATTTCTAGTAAATACAAAGCATTTCACGAGCGATTTACACCTGTTTTGAACTAGAATACACTTTGCTTAAGCAAAATGAACGTTTAAAAAACAAACAATCTACTGAAATGGTATGATTTAAACATGACAGAACTCTTTTACTTACACGTGTTAACTGTTCAATTTCAAGTTATATTGACGTTAACACGTTTTGTTTATAGAGCTATCTTAAGGGAGGCAATAAAGTGACTGCTGAGACATCCACTCAAAAAGTAGGAAGCTATATTCTTGAACAGGCATCTGAGATTGCACAAAGTACATACAAAAGACAGCGTCATGATTTGGATGAAGCTGACTTTACCAACGAAACCAAATTATCTTTAACAAATACGACTTATTTAGTGAAATTGATTGGTAAAAGCCTGCAGCAAAACACTACGAATGCGATGACTGCTATTGAAGAGTTTGGAGAAGAATCTGGTGAGCTCGTTCAAGATGAAAATGAGATGATCATCTCGCTAATCGTTACGGTACCGCTCATTCGCGAGGCAATTTGGGAAGCCATTGAGCCCATTGTTGAAGAGCTAAACATGAAGCCACGGGACGTTATTAAACTTCCTGGAAAAATCGATCCACTCCTTGATCAATTTGTTTATAGCTATGGTAGTACTTATATTACAAGCAATCAACAGCTTAAAACCAAGTATGATTCAACCCTTGAAGAACTATCAACTCCAATTATTCCGATTATAAAAAACCTGGCAATTCTTCCGCTTGTTGGAAATATTGATACATACCGAGCAACGCTCATCATGGAGAAAACGCTCGAGCACACGCGCAAATTACAGCTTAATCACATGATCATTGACTTATCAGGGGTTGTGACAATGGATACGATGGTTGCCAAGCACTTGTTTGATATTACAGAAGCACTCAGTCTCATGGGCGTTCAGGTTACCTTAACAGGCATCAGTCCATCGATCTCCATTTCAGCCGTTCAATTAGGAATCGATCTTCATAAGCTAACCATTAAATCAAGTCTTCATAATGCATTAACAGACCTTGCGGTTCTTTCAAATCCAGCAACTTAATCTGCTTACACGTCGTTCACAATTCTGTCATTCTTATCAAAACTATCCCATATTGCTCATTTTTTAAATGAGGCCTGCTATACTAAAGTCAATCCAGAAAAGCTTTCTCCTCAACCCGGAAAGCTTTCCTGGAATCCAACGTATAGTAAAATAATGCATCCCTTCCCTCCCCCGGGAAACCTCCTTATTTTAGTTTGAAAAAGCAGCGGCATGGCCGCTGCTTTTTCTTTTGGGTTTTATACAGGAAATGAAGCGTCTTTCAACGAACAAACTTCTTATAGAAAGGAGAGAGCAAATGCTTACAGTTGAAAAGCTACAAGAAAAACTAGAATCATTTCAAGATAAGGATCAAGCCGTAAAGATGGAAAAGTATATGCGAAATCAGTTCCCTTTTCTCGGAGTTAAAACGCCCGAGAGAAGAAAAGCAGTCATAAACGCGTTAGGCCAAACGAGTAAGCCGGATTTCCAAGTCATTAAACCTTTAGTTGAACAGCTATGGTTATTACCAGAACGTGAATACCAAAACGCCGCACTTGATTTACTCGGCCGTGTCAAACAGTTTCCGAAAGAAGCTGTTGCTCTCATTGAACAGCTAATTGTCACAAAATCTTGGTGGGATACAGTTGATAGCCTTGCGGTTCACAGTGCGGGGAAATATTTTAAGCAACACCCGGATCAAATCTACCTTATTTCAGAAAAGTGGATGACAAGCGAGAACATGTGGCTTAATCGAAGCGCTATCCTTTTTCAAATTTCGTATAAGGAAAAGACAGACTGGCCCCTCTTGAAACGTTCTATTCTTGTTCATTCTGAATCAAAAGAGTTTTTCATCCAAAAAGCGATCGGTTGGGCCCTTAGAGAATACTCGAAAACAGCCCCTAGTACTGTAAAGAATTTTATCGGAGAAACTTCTCTAGCACCTTTAAGTAAGCGCGAAGCTAGTAAAATCATCAAGAAGAACGAACAAGAACGTCAAAAATAAAAGCATCTTTTCTAATAGATTATTGAACTTGGATCAATTATTAAATAAAAAAACCACACTTCGCTAATTGAAGCGGAAATTAACCACTTCTCTAAAAGCAGCAACTACAAATAAAGCCAAATAAAAAACTCAACTTTTTCACAAAACAAGCCCATCCTTAAGCAGGATGGGCTCGATTTACATGTTATTTACCAATGAATTGCTGCGTCCAAATGTTGCCTTCTTCTACATAGCCAACACCAATGTGAGTAAAGCTACCATTCATAATGTTTTTACGGTGACCTTCACTGTTCATCCATGCATTGACTACTTCTTCAGGTGTTTGTTGCCCTTTTGCGATGTTTTCACCTGCTGATTGATAATCTACACCAAATTGATTCATCATATCAAATGGTGATCCGTAAGTTGGGCTGTTGTGGGCAAAGTAGTTATTGTCTCTCATATCTTCAGATTTTGCCTGTGCTACTTTACTAAGCTCAGTATCTACTTCAAGTGCAGGTAGACCAGCTTTTGCGCGTTCATCATTTGTAAGGTTCACAACTTGCTGTTCAAATTCTGATAGGCCAGTGTCAGCTTCTGTTTCTTTTGCAGGTTCGGCTTGTTCAGCTTGCTTTGACTCTGAAGGGGCTGCCTCAGTCTTTGCAGGCGCTGCCTTTTCTTCTACCGGTTCTTCAGCTTTAGGCGCTTCTGCCTTTTCTTCTACTGGCGCTTTCGCTTTAGGTGCTTCTGTCTTTTCTTCTACTGGTGCATCTGCTTTAGGCGCTTGCTCTGCTTGTTCAGTTGCCTGTTGAAGAAGCTGATCTAAATTAATAGAGTCGTTAATTGAGATATTATATTGTTTTTCAAAACGGTCAAGAATGGATTGAAGTTCATTTATATTGTTGACCTGGAAAGTTTGAGCTTTTACCTCCGCATTTGCGAATTGATTTCCTTCGCTTGCAGAACTTGCTGATGGATTTGCTGCCAGCAGGGCTGCTGCCGCTGTGACACCTAGAATAATTGATTTTTTCAATGTGATTCCTCCCTGATTGGTGAAATTTCTTACATGATGAGAATATCACAAGATTGCTAGTCTAAAAGACCGTAATAACTTCCTGTACCGGTAATCCATACCAGAAGTAAATTTCGACTAATGAGACTATTTAGGTATATAAAGCCTTTATTGACAGGGCTTAGATGCTCTTTCTCCATTCCATCTACGGTTTTGAGAAATGGAAATGATGTCATATTTTAGGGAGAGAAAAACCATTAACGTTTTATTTCAAGTATTTCAAAACCGTAACAAAAAAAGAGGAAGAGCGGCTCGCTCTACCTCTTTTCTTACTTCGTCGGTCTTACATCTTGAAATGGATACCAGACCACTTCGGCCTTTCCGACAACTTCTTCAAGTTCTATTTTTCCAAGTCCATTCCGACTATCCATGCTTCTTAACCGATTATCTCCCATTACAAATAGCTGACCTTCAGGAACTTCAACAGGTCCAAAATCTTCTGTTAACCTCATTCCCATCGTCTTAGCATCATCTCGGTTAGCATCCAGATAGGGCTCTTTTAACTCGGTTTCATTTACGTAAAGCTTATCTTGCTTCATTTCAACGATATCTCCAGGTAACCCAATTACGCGTTTAACATAATGCTTCTTCGCATCTTCGTCCTTAATAATAATGATGTCTCCTCGTTCAGGATTCTCCTGAACATATGAAATAAACTTATTAACAAGGAGGCGATCACCATCATGTAGCGTTGGGTCCATGGAAGCCCCTTCCACAATGTACGGCGCCATTACAAACATTTTAACGACAAATGCCAGAATAATAGCGAATAATAACGGTGCTCCCCAATCTTTCAACCAATTTGGTTCTCCATCACTCTTCATATGCCCCTCCATAAAAGAACTTTCTATGTTTAGTCTAGCATAATTTTCCTACAATGTTCCATCTTAACGCCACGGTCCATTTAACTATTTTTAGCTAAAAATTGATAGAGATGTTGAAATCAGTTTAATCGTGATTAAATTCATTATTCAATAGGTTTTACGAAACAATAATGAGGGAACTAACAGAAATGGACAAAAGGGGGATGGATATGAGCCAACTAAAAGCTTTTGTATTTGATGCCTACGGAACATTATTTGATGTTTTTTCGGTTACTAAAAAATGCGAAGAACTTTATCCCAATAAAGGTGACCAAATCAGTCAAACATGGCGAAAGAAGCAGCTTGAGTACAGCTACTTACGTCAAATGATGGGAAACTACCAGCCATTTGCACAAGTGACACGTGATGCCCTCCGTTACGCTGTGGAGGAAGCAGGTGCAGAGCTTACTCAAGATAACGAAGAGATCCTTTTTGAAGCTTACCAGAAGCTTTCTGTGTATGAAGAAGCGCCACAAGTATTAAAGGACCTGAAAGCGGAAGGAATCACACTTGCCATTTTCTCGAACGGGTCTCACGATATGCTTGATCCTCTTGTTAAACAGTCACCTCTTGCTGAATACCTGGATTATGTTATCAGTGCGGATGATATTAAACAGTTTAAACCTACACCTGCCTCTTATACCCATGCGCTGAACTTTCTTGAATTAAGTCGAGAAAATATTCTCTTTATGTCATCAAATGGATGGGATATTTCAGGTGCCAAAAATTTTGGATTCCATACTGCGTGGATTAATCGTAACAACTTGCCCGTTGAACAGCTTAATCTTCTTCCTGATTCCATTTATGAGAACTTAAGTAATCTTACAAAATGGGTTGAGTAGCATAAGATAAAAACATTCTCAAACAAAACCTGGACGATCGTTCAGGTTTTGTTTGAGAATAACACGTTTTTGGACTGGAGTATCCTCCATGACGTTCTTTTTGAAGAACCATACTATATACCTAGCTCGGATCACTTTTTTTACCAATATAGGCCCATTGACCACTCCGCAGCTTAGTCGTATAATCAACACATTACAGCGTATGCTCATTAAATACTAATGGAAAGTAGCCAGGTGTTTGAACTATGATAAAGGTCGATTATTTGCTTCAAAATGAAATCATTCGCTATCAGGAACAACTTCGTCACTTTCGTATTTCTCTTCTACATCTCCCTGCTAAAATGCCTAGTGAGGATAAAGTTCGCAACCTTTGTAAAGAAGCAGCCTGGAAAATTGCAGCAACCGAAACGCTTGTTGTAAAAATATTTAAATCAAAGAAACTACCTTATCGCGAACTTTCTAAACAGTTTTTCTTCAACATAGAGATCCTAAAACAGCATAGTCAGTATATTTTAGCTCTCTTTCTTCTTAAACACGGAGATTATCAATGTCTTCATACTCACCTTACCTGCCTCGATTAAAGCCTCAGAGGAATATTCCTCTGAGGCTTTAATCGTATTAAGAAGATGGTAAAATAGCTCTTAGTGCTTGATGAAGATGAGCGTAAGTATTTACGTTTGTAAAATCAATACCAAGCTGAACGGCTGTTTGAGCAATTTCAGGTCGTATGCCAGTTAAAATGGATTCCACGCCGGATAGATCTAGCATTTTAATGAGTTGAAAAATTTCGTTTGCTACCATCGTGTCCATGATCGGAACGCCTGATAGATCAATCACAAGGTAGGATAATTGAAGTTCTGAGCTACGTTCGATGCCTTTTCGTTGAATAAGTGATGCGCGATAAGTATCAATCGTGCCGATAAGAGGCAATACGCCAATATCTTTTGCGATTGGAATAATAGGAACACTTAGTTCAGTAATTTTTGTCTGCTGTGCCGCAAGTTGTTCTTCATTGAGTTGATTTGTGTAGACCGTTACTTTATGAAGCAACAAATCGAACGATTTGTTCATGTAACTGCCCCATCCTGCTAGTCGGCTCGCTTCAATTAGATGCTCCTGCTCTGAACTAAACTCCACCATAACATCCCAGAGAATTTGTCTTAGGTATGTTAGGCTAGCAACCGATTGCTGCAAAGAAAACGTGTGGCTCGAAAAAATCTCAACAATCCTTCCTGCCCATTCCTGTACATCTCGAGTATTTGATCTTTGAAAAATCATCTGCTTAACAAAATCAGAACAGAACAAAATAATTTCCTTTTTTAATTCTGGTACTTTAAGAACGGCTGTATCTGTTGCTTCTTTTTCATCGACAAGAATTTGTAGCCTTTTTGTCCATTTCTCTCCAATTTCTTCAAGACGCTCATGAAAGTACTCGACATACATTGTTTCAACTTTATCCATTGTTATGTCTCTCCTAATCGTCATCGTTAATTCATTGTTTCCCGAAAACGGGGAAATGTACACCTGTCCAGAGTTGGTAAAAACATTTGGTTTACTGAAATAGATGACAGTTCAGAAATATGCCATCTTAAAGAATTATACAGGAAACAAGAAAAAATGAAGGCCCTTTTCTCAAAGGGCCTTCATTTGTAGTTTCTATTCGCTTTTCGGTTTCTTTCTAAATTTCATGAAGAATTCATAAACAACAGGGACAATGATAAGCGTTAAGAGAGTTGAGCTTGTTAAACCTCCAATAACAGTTACACCAAGTCCTTTAGAAATAAGCGCTCCACCTTCTAGACCAAACGCAAGCGGGGCTAGAGCACCAATCGTTGCAAGAGCTGTCATTAAAATCGGACGAAGACGCGTACCAGCGGCTTCTATTAAAGCTTCTCTAGTCGTGAATCCTTCTTTTTCTTTATGAATGACACGATCAATTAATACAATCGCATTTGTTACAACAATACCAATTAGCATTAGCATCCCTATTAGCGATGAAATACTTATCGTTTCACCAGCAATCAATAATCCAACGAGTCCGCCAATAACGGTAAATGGTAGTGAGAACAAAATGGCGAGCGGAGCAAGACCGCCTCCAAATGTAATGACAAGGACAAGATAAACAATCGCTATCGCAGCTAGCATGGCTAAACCAAGCTGAGTGAATGATTCATTGATATCTTGAGTGACACCACCAAGAGTGACTTCTGAAGAATCAGGTAAATCCATTTTATCAATGGCTTCCTGAACATCTGCCGAAACCTGCCCAATGTTATCATCGAGTACTTCAGCTGTTACGTTCGCGTACACTTTGCCATCGCGACGTGTGATTGTATTTGATGATTGACCTTCTTCAATGGTGGTGACGTCACTAAGAGGAACTTCTATACCTAATGGTGACTGAATCGTCGTTTCTTCTAAATCACTTTTATCTTCAAACGTCTTTTCATTTACTTGGAGAACAACATTCAATGCTTCTCCATCTTTTTCAACAGTTGTAAGAACAGGCGCTTCCCCAGTATTACGAAGCTCCATTCCGATTTGACCAGCTGTTAAACCAAATTCACTTAGCTTTTCAGCGTTCGCTACGATTGTAAATTGATCATAGGACTCTGAAATACTTGAACTAATATTCGAAAGGTTGTCTTCTTTCTCAAGCTCAGCTGTCACATCTTCTACAACCGGACCAAGATCACTCATATTTTCTTCATTTACTACGAGTGTAATTTGGTTGCTTCCACCAGAAGCTGAGATATCTTGATAACCCCATTCACCTTTTTCACTCAGTTGCTTCAAATCTTCGAGAACCAGTTTACGTTCATCTTCGAATCCTTCTGTTTCTTCATCATAACTAACAAAGAAAAGAACTTGATTACTAGCTCCTGGATTCATTGGGTTTTCTCCACCAACGGAGTATTGAATGGTATCCACATCTTCTTTATCTAAGAAGTAGTCTTCTGCATCAAGAGCAAGGTTATTAATATTTTCAGTTGTTTCACCAGGCTCTGGATTATATGTTGCTACAATCATTTTCTCTTGATCAGAAGGCAAGAAGCTGACGCCTACAATCGGAGCAAGGAACAAACTTCCCACTAAAACAAGTATACTCGCACCGAACGTGATCAGTTTGTGATTCAACGTCCAATTTAATATTTTTTTGTATTGATGAGCAAGACGGCCGTTGCCTTCTTCTTTGTGCTCAGGTTCCTTCCCTTTTTTCACTAGCCCTTTCTTAAAGAGAGAGTGAGCCATCGCTGGCACAATTGTAATCGCAACTAGTAAAGAAGCTAATAACGCAAATACAATGGTTAAGGCGAAAGGTAAGAATAGTTCGCCAACTGGGCCTTGAACGAGACCTAGTGGTAAAAAGACGGCGATTGTTACAATTGTGGAAGACATGATTGGAAGGAACATTTCTTTTGTCGCTTCCGTAATGAGTTCTTTCCCTTTCAACTGTTCGCCTTTGATCGCCATCCGTCGATAAATGTTTTCAATCACGACAATCGAGTCATCAACCACACGACCAATCGCAACAGTCATCGCACCTAACGTCATGATATTTAACGTAATGTCTAACTGGTTCAACACCAATAAGGCAATTAGCAAGCTTAATGGAATGGAAATAACGGAAATTAACGTAGATCGTATGTTACGCAAGAATAATAAAATAATGAGAACGGCAAAAATAGCACCGATGATTGCCTTGTTCAGCATTGTGCTAACTGATTCTTCGATCGGCTCACCCTGATCGAATATAGTGACAATACTCATCTCATTGTTCTCATCCTCAAGTGATGCAATTTCGTCTTTCACACCGTTCACAACATCAACCGTGTTTGCATCTGCACTCTTTGTTACTTGAATCCCAATTGATTCTTTCCCGTTCGTACGGGAAATCGATTCCGCTTCACCAACTAATTCAATATCTGCGATTTCTTGAAGCTGAACGGTTGGTATTTTCGGCTGCCCTTCACTAGCTCCCGCTTGAGATGCAGAAGGATCTTGTGCTCCGGCTGCCGGAGGTGCTTGATTTGCTCCTGCAGAAGGCCCTTGGGCTGCTTGGCTTTGCTGTGGCATAGCTGGTATTTCTAGTTCTTTTAAATCTTCTAATGAAGAAACATTGCCATCAACGACAACAGCTTTTTGGTTATCTTCAAAGTTATATAAACCAAGAGGGATATTGACAGAAGAACCTTTAATCAGATTCTTAACGGTTTCTTCATCTAGCCCCAACTCTTTCATCTTATCTTCTTTAAACGTAAAAGAAATTTCTTCCACTTCCTGGCCGGCAATCGAAACAGATGAGACCCCCTCGACCCCTTCAATGGCAGGCAGGACATCTTCTTCAACACGCTGTGTTAATTCTGTCAGTGAACGATCATCTTCAGAAACACTTAGCGACATGACCGGAAATGCATTAAAACTTAATCGTGAAACATTTGGATCTTGTACTTCATCAGGTAATGAAAGTGACTGCAATGTTTCTCGTACTTCATCCTCAGCCTCATCCATGTTTTTACTAAAGTTATATTCAATTTGAACATTCGATGCATTTTCGAATGAAGAAGAACTTACGACATTTACTCCCGATAGACTTTCTACTTTATTTTCAATCGGTTCTGATACTTTCTCAGACACTTCTTCAGGTGTTGCTCCCGGGTAAACAGTTGTGACTGATACTAATGGGGTATTAATATTTGGGATTGTTTCCATTTTCATATTAAAACCTGAGTACAATCCAGCAACTGTAATAATAATCGTTAACAGCCAAACTGCAAACTTATTATTTAACGAAAATTGAATCAGCTTTCTCAAGCAACTTCCACTCCTTTTTCTCCACTTTTATGACTGACTGGTCATTACATGATCACTATACTGAATAAATCGATATAATTCAAGATATATTGTTTACTATACTGAGATTATTACTCACTTAAAGTAGGATTAGGAAAAAAACTTTGAACATGATATAATGTTCATGACCAACTGGTCATTAAAAGCCGGTCAGTTTATTTCTGACGAACAGAGGTGGAAGATGAACGAAAAAAAGAAACACATACTTGAAACCGCCATGCAACTTTTTGCTCGAAAAGGATTCCATTCAACATCGATACAGGAAATTGCCAATGAAAGTGGAATTTCTAAAGGAGCCGTTTACCTTCATTTTCAATCAAAAGATGACGTACTGTACTCCATCTTTTCTTATTATTATGAGATATTAAAAAAGAAACTTTCTGATGCAAAACTAGATTCATTTACCCCAGAAGAACGTCTTGAAAAGCTGCTGTATGTGCAAGCTCGAGAAATTGTGCATCATAAAGAGTTTATTATTATGCAATTCAGGGAACAAGCTATTTCGATGAACAAAGAAATTGATGAACTGATTTTGAAGATTAGAATGGAGTCACTTCAGACGCTTGCAACTAGTATCCAGGACTTATATGGCGAGCGTATTACCCCTATTTTGCCAGATTGCGTCTTGCTTCTTGATGGTATGTTCTCCTCTTACATCAAGTTAATTGTCCTGCAGAATGCAGATATCGACTTAGAAGAGCTTCCTCGGTTCATTCTAAAACGGTTGAATGACATGGTATATGGCATGATCGAAAGCCATGCTGAGCCATTTCTAACCATGAAGCAAGCTTCCGTCATTTTTGAAAAAAGCAGTCAAACGGAAGGATGCAAAAAGCTGTCGCCATCCTCTATCTTAGCGAACATGGCTTCGACTATTAAGACGATGAGGTTAGAAGAAAACAAAAGGAAAGAGCTACTTGAAACGGTTCAATTTCTTATGAAAGAAGTAAATGAGCCAAATCCTCGGCGGTTTATTTTTAAAGGGATGCTACATCAATTTGAAGGATTCACAGAACTTAACTCATATAAGACTGCCCTCGTTAACTCACTGAACCTTGATCAGTAATTAGAAATTAGTGGAGGTGGAAGATTGTGAAAGAGCCGCTCCTGACAAAAGAAGAGTTAAGACGCATTGTACGCGAACTTCAATTAAAAGGAATTAACGCACAACTTTGCTACCGAAAAGCATAAGTCTTCTCCCGCAAAAACGATCTTTCTTTAGATCGTTTTTTATTTTGTTCTGATTCAGAACGGAATAATCGGAACCATACAAACAGTTAAGCGTCATTTAACTCTACTAAATTTATAATCTCCTTTAATGGAATAACACGTATTCTACCTTCTCATATCTCCAAACTTGCAAATCACGTATATGACACTTTCCTTCGATTCCCGTATCGTCATCTTTACCGACGGAATATAGGAGGGTGCACCCTCTCTTGGGAGACTCGTTTTGTGCAAGATATTTCATTCGAAAGAATAGTTGAAGATTACTCACCACTAGTAAAGAGTCAAATCTATAAATTAAACCTTACAATGAACAATCCCATATATGAACAAGCGGCAATGATTGCGCTATGGGAATGCGTTCAGAATTATCAGGATTCAAAAGGAAGCTTCTCCGCATATGCTTATTTAAAAGTGCGCGGAAAATTACTTGATGAAAGAAGAAAAGAATTACGCGCGTCTAAAGAAGCATCGCATGCTGATTGGAATGACTATGAAGAAACGTTCTTCACGCCTCAGAACAGCGTAACGCTTAACATTGATTTAAGTAGCCTTACAATAAATCAAAGAAAATGGGTTGAACAGGTTATCATAGAGGGAAAATCACTTAAAAGTGTTGCAACTGCTGAAGGTGTCAGTGTAGAAGCGGTTAAATCGTGGAGAAAAAGTGCTATAACGAAATTACGGAAACAATTTAATACCTAAAAAAAGAAAACACTCCTCAGAGTGTTTTCTACTTTTATTAGCGGTTGTATTTCTTTTTGAACTTTTCAACACGACCACCAGCATCGTTAAAGCGCTGTTGACCAGTGTAGAATGGGTGAGATTCAGAACTAATATCAACTTTGATTAGTGGATATTCGCTACCGTCTTCCCACTCAATTGTTTCGTTAGATCCCATTGTAGAACCAGTTAGAAACTTAAAACCAGTACTAACGTCTAAAAATACAACTTGCTGGTATTTTGGATGGATTCCTTCCTTCATTGCTAGACCTCCTTTATCAATCAAATCATCATTTACGTTAAATGAATGGTATAGAAATAAACAGAGGTTTGGACCCGCAAATCTTTGGGCACCAAAACCCGTCCTTTCTAGTATATAATTTTTGTGCCATTTGTTCAAACATTGTATGAAAGTTTTTTTAGAAATTTAATGCTCATTATGTATAAAACGTACACAAAGTAGGTAATAAGTCCTTATTATACAGAAAATAAAGAAATTTTAAACATCATTCGAACGATTTTTAGGGAAAAGCATTGACGAAAACGAGTATGATTTGTCATGATTGGTGTATAAATCGAATTTTGAGGAGGATGTTGAGATGAACGATGCGAGTCATGAGGAGATCCTACTAATTCAACAAATCCGTGATTGTATTTCTGAATTCCAAAACGATTATCCACCAGTCGTCAAGGAAGCCCTTTTCCATTCGATTCAGACGCTAACTTCTCAACTGGTTGACGGAGGTCAAACGTTGATAAGAAGTTAGTAAATCATCTAACTCTTGACTACACTGTAATGTTTCTTTATGTGAAATGCCTTTTGCAGTGCCAATCTCGATCATTTCCTCTTGCTTACGCTTAATCCAATGGAGCAATTCTTCTTTTGCATCCTGTTTTACATATAACAAGGCTCGCCACCCCTCCCCTACTTATATAAGTACAAGCTCTATTATCCAAACTATTCTGTGGCTTGTGAAGGCTTTCGGCAAAACTAGACAAAATCATTGTTAATCTTTCTTAAAGCGTTCTTTACAGTATTCGAACATTCCCTTATTATAAGTCCATTCACCTAAAAAAATAACAGCTTCTTGTAAGAAGCTGTTAAGAACTAACCTTCGTTTTTACCTGTTGCAAGGATTCCCTTGTGATGGAAAGGTAATAATAAAACAATTCCGTTTGCGAACACTCATATAACTGTTTACTCTTTACTTTGTATATCCCTCGATCTAAAAGAAGAACGATTAGTTCATCCTTCGATCGATAAGAACTTTCTTTTTTCATGATTTTCCTCCATGATTCTATTCAACTTCTGACATATCGTCTTCGTAATAATCTAGCGTTAACTTACCATCAGAATGAAGCTGCGCAAGAAACACATCTTCTATTTGTACGTGTTTATCTGACAAGATCTTTTTAAGCCATGCTTCATTATGGCCTTCTTCTGTTAACACTTCTTTGATTATCTCGCCATCCATAATAAGCGTTTTTGGTTCTTTATCCCGAGGAAGGTGTAGCCAAAGTTCAGCAGGCTTAATCGCTCGGTAGTCACGTTTTAATAAAACGCTAAGTTCTCCATCTGCTTCAAGCAGCGCAAACTCGACTTCACTTGCGGAAAAAACACTTTTTTTACGAAGCATTTCTAGCAATTCATCTGTCGTAAAGCGCTCTTTCTTCAAATTTTCTTCAAGGATCTTTCCATCTTTTATAAATACTCTCGCTTTTCCCTCTACAAAATCTCTCACTTTTTTATTTTTCATTGAAATATAGCTTAAGAATACAGACATAAGTGTCCAAATGAGAATGCTTGTCACACCGTGAAGTAAGCTCACTTCCATATCCATTGATAAACTGCCTGCTATATCACCGATAATAATGCCTACAATATATTCAAAATAAGATAGCTTTGATAATTGTTTTTTTCCAAGAAGTTTTGTAATGATAAAAAGTCCAATTAATATGAACAGCGATCTAAGAATAACTTCTATCCAGTCCACCATATTCGTATTCCCCTTTTTCTTGACGTAAAACCACTTATTCTTTCCATATTGTAGTAGTTTGCCCTTTTTCTAAATGTTTATCCTTTTTATTACGCTTGCAAGTTCATTCGTAAATTCGTTATCTATACACAGTTCCATAGATACGGTAAGATGAAAAAAGCAAACGAACTGGCGAATTAGAAAGGAAGATACAATGCTTCTTAAAGCAAAAGAACAGCTGAAACACCATTTTGGATACGATGAATTTCGAGGTGGGCAGGAAGAGATCATTTCGAGTGTTCTATCTCAAAATAATACGCTAGGTATTATGCCTACTGGCGGTGGTAAATCGATCTGCTATCAGATCCCGGCTCTTATATCAGAGGGACTAACGATCGTCATCTCTCCGCTTATTTCATTGATGAAAGATCAGGTTGATACACTTGCAAGTTACGGTATCGAAGCCGCTTATATTAACAGCTCTTTGACAGAAACCGAAATAAGAGAACGAATGATGGAAGCAGAAAACGGAGAATTAAAGTTACTCTATGTTGCTCCGGAGCGTCTAGAAGCACCTACTTTCCAACGTTTATTACAGCGAACAACCATTTCTCTCATTGCGGTCGATGAGGCGCACTGTATCTCTCAATGGGGACATGATTTCAGACCTAGCTATATGAAAATCAGCCAAATGCTCCATCACTTTGAAGATCAGCCGCCTGTCATTGCTTTAACGGCTACAGCGACACCTGAAGTCATTCAAGATATTCAGCGACTTCTAGATATCGCTCCAGAACAAACGTTTATTTCTGGTTTTGCACGAGAAAACTTACATTTCTCAGTTATTAAAGGAGAGAAGAAAAAGTCTTTTATCGACAAATATCTTAGTCAAAACAGAGCGGAATCCGGAATTATCTACACTGCGACCCGAAAAGAAGCGGACCAGCTATACAATTCGCTTCTAAAACAAGGGATAAAAGTAGGTAAGTATCATGCGGGGATGACAGAGAACGAGCGCAAAGCTGCTCAGGAAGCGTTTTTGTTCGATAATTTATCGGTTATGGTAGCGACAAATGCATTTGGAATGGGAATTGATAAATCCAACGTTCGATTTGTGATTCATCATAACCTTCCAAAGAATATGGAATCTTACTATCAGGAAGCTGGCCGTGCCGGTCGTGATGGAGAAGAAAGTGATTGTTTTGTTCTCTTCTCACCTGGCGATATCCATGTCCAGAAATTTCTAATTGAGCAAAATCAGCATGAGCCAGAAAGAAAATCAGCTGATCTCTCCAAATTAAAAGCTATGGTTGATTATTGTCATACTGAAAAATGCCTTCAAGGAACGATCCTTCACTATTTTGGTGATGACCGACCAGGCTACAGATGTGGCAAATGTAGCAATTGTATTGATGATCGAGAAGCTGTCGAAATTACACGTGAAGCACAAATGATTTTTTCTACCATTAAACGAGTGAACGAACGATTTGGCAAAACGATGATCGCCCAAATCCTAAAAGGATCAAAGTCTAAGCGAATAAATGAGCTAAACCTAAATAGCGTTTCCACGTTTGGTTTATTAAAGCATCTTACACAACAAGAAATTGTTGATATGATTGATTTTCTAACAGCAGAACAGTACCTCCTTTTAACAGAAAGCAAATACCCAACATTAATCCTCCAAGAAAAAACGCTACCTGTTTTAAAAGGACAAGAAACCATCTTCAAGAAAGTTGCTCGGAAGCCTGTTTCAATCGAGGAAGATGATCAGCTCTTTACACAGCTAAGAACCTTACGAAAGCAGATTGCGGATCGAGACAACGTTCCACCATACGTTGTTTTTGCCGACAGTACATTGCGAGAAATGAGTGCGAGCATGCCGTCTTCTCGTGAAGAAATGCTTCAAATCAAAGGTGTTGGAGAGATGAAGTATGATAAATACGGCGAAGCCTTTTTAGAACTTTTGCTTTCCGCTAAATCAGTGCAAGCTTCCTCTGAAGATGCAAGTCATAGAGCTTCACTCAAGTTATTTGAGGAGGGCAAAGACATTTTAAACATTGCCGCTGCTCGATCGCTAAGCCCTACTACAGTAGAAGGCCACTTGCTGAAAGGCTTGGAGGAAGGATTGTTTCAAGACACAACTCGACTGCTTGATGAGGAAACAGAAAATGTGATTTTAGAAAAAGCTAAATCAGTTGGGTTTGATAAATTAAAGCCCATAAAAGAAGCTCTACCTGAATCATTCACTTACTTTCAAATAAAAGTCGCTTTAACAAAAAAACGACTCACATCAAAAAAATAACAACAAAAAAAGAGGATGGGCTCATCCTCTTTCTTTTCTTATTCATAACGAAGTGAATCGATCGGATCGAGTCTTGATGCTTTATTCGCAGGCAAGAGACCAAAGGCAATCCCGATAAGCATTGAAAATAAAACGGCTCCAAGAACAACCTGCCACGAAATCAAAGATGGCCAGTCCGCAAAGAACGACACAAGATACGCCGTCCCTGCTCCAAGTATGATACCGATGATCCCACCAATTAAGGTAAGTATGATGGATTCAACGAGAAACTGAAGAAGTATTTGCTGTCTCGTCGCCCCTAATGATTTTCGGATCCCAATTTCACGCGTTCGCTCTGTAACAGAGACGAGCATAATGTTCATCACTCCGATTCCACCCACTAGAAGTGAAATACCAGCAATACTGCCGATAATCGTTGTCATGATTGTTGTTACCTGTCCAATTCCTTGAGCGATTTCTTCCATATTAATAACCTGATAAGAATCGTCTGTGTCATGAAGTTGATTTAAGACCGTCGTTGCACGCTCTCCTATTGGCTGAATGTCATCTGCATTTTCCACTTGGAGCGTAACCTGACTGTAGTTACTTGTACCAAGCATGTTTCGCATTGCCGTCCACGGAATATAGGTTTCTACGGAACCAAATGCGAAGAGACCTGTTGGCTTCTCTAGAACACCGATCACTTCCACAGGCTGAACACCTATGCGGATAATTTCTCCAATCGGTGACTTCCCTTCAAATAACTCTTCCTGCATTGCTGCACTGACGATCGCTACCCTACGACCGCCTAGAAAATCAGCGCTCGTAAAGGAGCGGCCTTTCTCCACTTTAAGTTGATTCACATCCAAATACGCTTCATTAATCCCTGTAATGGACGTTTCTGCTTCTTCTTCACGGAGTCTGGCTGTTGAAAATTCCGATGAAGAGGCAACGACATTTGAAACCTTTTCGATTCCCTCTAACTGACGAATGTCTTCTTGGGTGAACGGATTCTCCTCCCATTTCCCCTGCTGCATTTCTTCTTCAGATGGTTGGTAAAAGACTTCGATCGTATTACCATCTCCAGCAATTTGGGATTTAAGCATCGCTTCTCCACCCTGTCCGATCGCCACGACGACAATAACAGCTGCGACACCAATGATAATCCCAAGCATCGTTAGGATGGACCGCATTTTGTGGGCTTTCACTGACATAAGAGCCATTTTAATATTTTCCCAAAGACTCATCGCGTTTGCCCCCTTTCTCAAGAGGGTTTTGTCCTAATAATCCATCTCGCACATATATGACCCGACTCGCATACTCCGCAACTTCCGGCTCGTGCGTGACCACAACGATTGTTGTCCCCTCCTGATTAAGTTGAACAAATAAATCCATAATCGCTACGCTTGTAGCGGTATCAAGAGCACCAGTGGGCTCGTCAGCAAGAATAAGCGATGGATCATTCACAAGGGCCCTCGCAATCGCAACTCGTTGCTTTTGACCACCTGAAAGCTCATTTGGAAGGTGTCCCACTCGATCCTGTAAGCCAACTTTTGCTAAAGCATCTCGCGCGCGTTCTTCACGCTCTTGTTTAGAGGCACCAGCATAAACCATAGGAAGCTCCACATTCTTAAGCGCAGTTAATCTCGGTAACAGTTGAAACTGTTGAAACACAAATCCAATCGATTGATTTCGAACTTTTGCTAATTCATGATCTTTATGTTGAGAAACATCTTCTTTATTTAATAAGTAGGAACCTGTAGTCGGCCGATCAAGACAACCAATAATATTCATTAAGGTTGATTTTCCCGACCCCGACGGACCCATAATCGCGACAAATTCGCCGCTTTTAATTTGAAGACTTATTCCTCTCAGCACGTTCACTGCTTCCTTACCAAGTGTATAGCTTTTTGTTATCTCCTCAAGTTGGATCATTGCATAGTCACTTCCATATTATCCTTGAGATGATCAGGAGCTTCCACCACAACTTGAGCTTTCTCAGATAATCCTTTTGTTACTTCGATTCGTTTTGTAGTGGAAGAACCTGTTTCAATTTGACGTTTAACTGCCTTCCCATCTTCTACGACAAATACAAAGGATTCTTCTCCATCCTGATCCACCGCTTCTAAAGGTACAGTTAAAGCTTCATGTGACTCTGTTTCAATCTCGATAATCATTTGAAAGCCAGGTTTTAATGGAACGTCTTCTGAGTTATTAAATTTAACAGAAACGGGATATTGCACAGCCGACGTATTAGCCTCAGGTGAAGAGGCTTGTGGTAAATAACCTACTTCCATTACTTCTGCTTCCCATTTTTCGTCAGGGAGTACGTCCGTTGTAATCATGACTTGTTGACCGGCTTCAATATTCAGCGTGTCGTATTCGGAAAGCGTTCCTTCTATGATAAGATTTTCCATGCTTCCAATCCGTAAGATTGGTTTCTCCATCTGAGTTGACTGTGGGGCACTTGAATCATTCGCTTCTAGTACAACACCGCTAATTTCGCTTGTTTCTTCAAGGTCACTTATCTTTTGCTTTAATCGATCTCGCTGTAATAATGCCTGACGCAAATCAAGATTTGCCATTCGCTTGTCCATTTTCACCTGTTCGATTTCAGCTTCCATCGTTTCTTCTGCTTCTTCTTCTCCAACATCATCTGCTAAATCGCTTTTCTTTTCTTTCAGACGCTCCTCTTGTTTATCCAATGTATTAATCCGAAGATAAAGAGACTCAATGTTGATCTCGTTTTGTTCCTTCTCCATTTCTAAATCCTTGTTCTCATAGCGAATAACTGGATCTCCTTTTTTTACAGAGTCTCCTTCATTAACAAGAATTTCTTTCAGCTCACCTTTGCTAGAATCCTGATAAAGTGTGCTTTCATTAGCCATCGCCAACGTTCCAGGCGTCATAACAGTGGAATTAATTTCTTCGAATTTAGCTGTTTCCGTTTTTACATTAGCTGTACTATCGGCATAAGTTCGATAAATATTTACTCCTACAACGAGAGTAAGTATGATCACAACCGCAATGGTAATCCAAATCTTTTTCTTCATGCCTTACATTCCCGACATCGTATTCATCATACTACCAACTGCTGCTGCCCCTATTGTAAAGACTAGGAAAATAATCGCAATTGTCCACGCAAGTCCTTTTGGCCACCTGGCAGTCACTCTAAGTCCTATGGCTGTTAAAATAATGGTCCACACTCCAAAAATTTCAATGCCATTTAGAAAAGCACCAACGGAGCCTTCTGAATTAACTAATGCACCCAGACTTGTATAAAGTTTCCCTGGTGACCCGCCTAATAGCGCTAGAAGAATGCCATTTAGAACTAAACCAATTGCACTAATGAACCCAATATAGGAATTCATAGAGAAAAATTGCTTAAACGTAGCTTCCGAACTTGTTGCCTTATTAATAAGCCAAAAAATAAAGCTTGAGATTAGAATACCTAGAATCGGTCCAATGGCAGAAAAAACAACCGTTGTTATTTTCGTAAATAAAATAATGCCGTCAATGTTTTCACCTTCTAACTCCGCTGTCGCAAACTGCTCTTCAAATCCAGGTCCAATCACCATTAACCACCCGCCGATTAACGAAAGCACAGTTACGACGATCAGAGGCAACCATACTTTTGGATTCGAGCGAATGTTGGCAAACTGTTCACCAGGACTCCAAATCACTCCTACTAACGATGGCTTCTCTGTCTTACTTGTTTCTTCATGCACTTCATTCATTATGTACACAACCTTTCAAAATAATGTCATCTCGTTCTACGACTCTCTCATAAAAAAGGTTCCATGTTTTTGAAAAAAAGTTAATTTAATTGATATTTTGATAGGATTTACTTTTAATCCAACAAAAAAAGCCGATTATATAAATAATCAGCCTCCAAATTTATTGATGAGTAGCTGCTCTCTTTTTGAACATGGTTCAACAAAGAGGTGGCATGCCCTAATGGCCTACAACGCATAACGTCGCGTCTAGCTATAGTGCAAACGCAGCTTCATGATGTAATCGACATCACCAAATTCGAGAGATTCTAAGATCTCTTCCTCCGAGAATCCAGTTGCAGTCGCGATCGTCCTGATGTACGGTCTCTTCTCTAACTTTATGCATCGTGCCCTGGCTTTCTGTGTCTGGTAAAGGACTTGCGAGTAGCGATTGTTAAACATGATTCGCTTCACTGTTTTCTCCTTTCACACCCATAATGCATGCTTGCAACGCTATGGTTGAGTGCCATGGGCATGTATAAGACTATACCCATGTATTTGAAAAAGGAAACAGTTTAGCAAACAACTACCAACATTTTTCTTCATTCATCTTACCTTTAGACACACGATCACGGGCGCCCTCTCTAGGCTTCAAGCATACCAAACAAATAAACAAAGAAATGTAAAATCGCTGTGAATTTGTTGTAAAAAGAAGACGTTCAACTAAGAACGTCTTCTTCTTGATAAAGCATCGCTTTAATCATCGTATGGTACCGATCCATGATCTGCTCTTTTGTTAACGGAAGAACTCTCACAAAATCTTCCACGACCGCTTTATCCGGACGAAGCCAAGCATGGTAAGTTCGTTTCACATGGCGTTCCGCATCTTCAAAGTCGTGAAACACACTACTTTCCACTTTTCCACGACACATCACTTCCCACTCATCTTCACGACGAGGACGAATATAAATGATCTTCTCATCATGATTTTCATAGAAAGAGCCGCTTTCACTGTTACGCTCATTCAGCTTATTTCGTTCCGGATCTTTTCGAACTGGTTTAAGCGCAAAAGAAGGTTCCACAAAAATTCGGAACGTATCTTCGTTTAGTTCACAACCTGCCGCTTTAGGATGCCCTCCCCCACCAAAACGAGAGGCAAACTCTGAAACATCCGCTTCGTCATGAATCGTACGAAAACCTAAGCGCTTGCTTCCCGCATTAATAATCGTAATAAAATCAAGATGAGGATTTCGCTTATTCAACTCGTTTCCAAGTTCGGAATGATACGATTCTGCATGAACAAGGCCGATACAATACTCATCTACAAACATTTGCACAAGTTGACGATTCTTCTGATGAATGTACCGTTCAATCTTTCGTTCTTCCAGATCAAGAATCATTTCCTCTGAATCATTAAACTTAAAAGAATCAGATTCCCGCGTTAAACGCCTGATCATCTCAGCTTTGAACGTTTCTCTCCCCATTATTGAGAATAGATCATTTAACCGTTTCGCATCTACTTCATTTTCTTCTTCCCATTCCCACGTATCATATTTTCGAACAAGCTCAAGAAATGCCTCAAGACTTTCTAAGCGTTCAATTTTTTCTTTCTCCAATAGAAAATCATAAAAAAGGGTTGCGGCACACGTTTTTTGATTCTCTCCCGGATCCACAAACCCCCACTTATACTCATTAAAGTGCATGGCTGTTGCGTGGTGATCAATCATTTGAACGTGAGATCCTTCACGAAAACGTTCATCTAAAAGCTTTTCTACTTGTTGGTTCACAGATAAATCAGTAATGAAGATTGGATCTTCATTATTTTGTTGTAGAAATCCTTCGACGCGGTCATCTAAATTTCGATATGTACAATGGGTCACGTCCGCCTCTTTGTCAAAAGCAAGTTCTGCTATGATCGCGCAAGCCGTTCCATCAAGATCGCTATCAGTAAATAATTTAATCATTCGGCATTCCTCCTTTTCACTAGTAGTATGTACGTCAATTTAAAATTCATGAAAATCATACTACTGAAAAAAAGCGAGCATATGCCCGCTTTTTCTTGCAATTTTCAATTATACCGCCCAAAACCGTTTCATGTCCACTGAATCCAATCGTTCATTCATAGATCTCACCTAAGGTTAGTTCGACTTAACCTGAAATTGCTCACGAAGTCGAAACTTTTGGATTTTACCGCTGGCATTCCGAGGTAGCTCTTCTACGAACAAATACTTTCGCGGTCGTTTATAAGTAGCAAGGTTTGGACTCTCTTTGCAGTAACGATCTAAGTCAGCCTCAGTTAGTGAATCTTGTTTCTTCACTATAATGGCTGTAACAATTTCTCCCCACTTTTCATCAGGTTCGCCAAGTACCGCAACATCAAGCACCCCTGCATGAGCATGGAGGACATCTTCTACTTCTCTTGGATAAACGTTTTCTCCACCAGATATGATCATATCATCGACACGATCAGAAACATAGACATAGCGGTCTTCATCCATATAACCAAGATCACCTGAATGGTACCAGCCTTTATACATCGCGTCCTTTGTTGCTTCTGGGCGATTAAAATAGCCGATCATCATACATGGTCCTTTCACAATAATCTCACCAACTTCGCCAGCTGGTAGCTCATCATCAGGCTCAGATGGTCCATTTTCATTCGGTCTAACGATTCTGACCTCATGGTTCAGCGCCGCTCTTCCTGCAGATCCCACTTTCGTTAATTGCTCATGCTCATCAAGAAATGTCACTGCAGGTCCCATTTCCGTCATCCCATATGCCTGAATGAGATTAATACCTAGCTTTTCTTTGACCGCAACAACGAGTGATGGAGCCATAGGTGCAGCACCATACAGACCTACTCGTAAGCTACTTCGATTAAATGCTGCATAATCTTCTTGTAAAATCATATTCCACATTGTAGGTGCAGCAAAGAACACCGATATTTTTTCTCTTTCAATAACCTGAAGCACTTTCTTTGGTTCAAAATGATGAATAATAACATTCGTAGCTCCAAAATGTACCCTTGGTAAAAAGTTGCAATGAAGCTCTGCACAATGAAACATTGGTGCAGCGACAAGTCCTCGATCCACCTGTTTTAAGTTAAGAGACGCGCCACAAAGAATACTCTGTTCAAGCATGTTTCGATGACGATGCATCACACCTTTTGGGCGGCCGGTGGTACCACTTGTGTACATGATCGCATACGTATCATTTTCATCTACTTCAATCGCAGGTTCACCACTATGTGAAAGACGAACGTGTTCACTGTAGCTATCAGCAAAGCCCGGTGCTGCCTCTGTTGACCAGAACGATACATCGGGATATCGTTCTTGAACCTCTGCAACGACCGGTGAAAGAGCAGGCTCAAATACGAAAATACTCGGTTTAGCATCCTCAATAATGTAAGCGATTTCATTTGACTTCAATCGAAAATTAATTGGATTTAATACAGCCCCTATTTTTGCACATGAGAAAAATAAGGTTGCCAATTCTATCGTATTAAATAAAAAAGTAGATACGCGATCGCCCTTTTTTACTCCAGCATCGATTAGGGCGTTTGAAAGGCGGTTCACTTCTACGTTCCATTCATCATAAGACCATCTAATCTCCCTGTCGACATCCACAAGCGCTTCTTCTTTGCCATACTTTTTTACCGTTTGAAGAAATAAAGAACCGATCGTACCATACATGTTAAACCCTCCATTTTCTTTTTAACTTATGTTTAAGTAGCGTATGTATAGTTCCATTCTCACAGGTAAAAACCCTTCTTTTTTCTGAATATTTAATCAATTAATTGTACGCATTGTGTACCTTAATCACAGAATTCAACAAAAAAATACCGGATTCTCCGGTATTTAAATTCGATCGCCAATATCATCTTGCTTCCACTTATTCATTAATGGGACAGAGTGTGAACGAATGTTTTCAACTAACCGTTTAGGACTCTCCTCCGTTAGCAACGGTTCCATATAGCGTTCATGGAGAAAGCCTTCCTCCACCATATGTTCAAGCATGCGGTAAAAAGGATCATAATACCCTTTTGTATTTAAAAGGCCAATTGGCTTATTATGATACTCTAGCTGGTACCACGTGAAGATTTCTGTTAATTCTTCGAGCGTGCCGATCCCACCTGGAAGAGCAAGAAAAGCATCTCCTGACTCGTACATTTTTGCCTTCCGCTCGTGCATTGTTTCCACAATGATAAGGTCGGATAACTCGATATGACTAACGTTATCATAGATTTTTCGTGGGATAATCCCCGTTACTCTCCCCCCATGTTTCAGCACCGTTCTGGCAAGCGCACCCATGAGACCAACGTTCCCGCCACCATAGATCACTTCAATGTTTTTTTCTGCTAAAACAGCTCCCAGTTCTTCCACTGCCTTGAAATATTTCTGATCAACATTATTACTGGATCCACAAAAAACCGTCATTCTCTTCAAATCATTCACTTTGTCATCCTCCTCTCTACCTTTTACACCATCAGTCCAATATTTTCTTCATATTAATATTTGTTGTTGCAAACCCTAGACGTTCATATAAACGAATCGCTTGTTTATTATGAGCAAAAACATGAAGTGACAGTCCAGTAATTCCATGTTCCGTTAAAATCCTTTCAAGGACGTTGATCGCTTCCGTGCCAAAACCGTTTCCTTGTTTTTCGTCATGAACATTAAATTCATAAATAAACGCTTCTTTTGCATTCCAGTCCGTTTTAACCCATAGACTGCCTACCTTCTCTTCATTACCCTCTACCACTATTGTATAAAGAGTATGTCCCTCTGTATTCCTGCCCTCAGGTAGTAAACGGTCAAATTCTTGCCTTGATTTCTCCAAGGCTTCCTCCGCTCTCCAGTTACCTGCAGCCGCTTTTTCTTTAGCATAGTTTTCAATTGAAGCGTCTAAAAATTGGTTGAAATCAAATTCACTCATTGGTACTAGGTTAATCAACATTTCCCAACTCCTTCCTCATCTTATCTTACTATTTCTAAAGTTTAATAAATAGAGGAAATACGATCAAAAAAAATACCGACAAACGTCGGTATTTTTTACTCTTTTCTTTTATCCAAACATGCATTATCTTCAGCTAGGTCCGCTAATACTTTTCCTATTTTGTCATGAATCACGAGGTCTGCTACTTTGTCATAATCCGTTTCTTCCTCGTTCACAATAACAAGCTTCGCTCCGTTTCGCTTCGCTTCCATAGGAAAAACATTTGCTGGTGCTACTTGAAGAGAAGAGCCGAGAACAATGAATAAATCCGCTTTTTTTGCTTCCACCTTTGCCTGGTGAATGGCATTTAGCGGCAATGGTTCACCAAATAGCACAACTCCAGGACGATTAAAGCCACCGCATTCGCATGCTAAAACATCATCTAAATATCCATCACTAGAAGATTTTTCTCCACAATCATCACAGTACATTTCTCTTAACGAACCATGCATTTCTGCAACGTTTTGGCTCCCTGCCAATTGATGGAAGCCATCAACATTTTGAGTAAGAATCGATGCGACCTTACCATTTCGCTCCCATTCAGCGAGATGAAAATATCCCGGATGTGGAGATGCCTCTTTCAACTTTTTTATGCGTTGTTTATAAAAACGAACAAACATATTCCGTTCGTATTGCATCGCGTCTCTGCTCGCAAGCTGGAGGGGGTCTACTTCGTTCCACATGCCATCAAGCGCAGATCGAAAGTCAGGCAAACCGCTTTCTGTACTCATTCCTGCACCTGTGAGAACGACAGTATGTCTGGACTTATTAAATAATTCCTTAAGCATAGAATCACCAGCTTTCATTTATCCAATAGTTAACCATTCACATATATGCGCATTTCTAAACCCCAGGTCCTGATATTTGTTATCTAAAGTTAATCAAAAAGCTGATTTGTTTACAATTTTGAAAGGTTTTTTGTTTTTCACAAAATTAGCATTGGATAACTAAATCGGCAAGTGCTTGCTTTAGCGTCGAATAGGTGTTCACCATTTTGAAACTAATATCTAGTTTAACGACTGATAATGCAATTTCTGGTTTTATGCCACTAATTCTCGCTTCCACTCCGACGAGTCTAAGCGCTTCAATAATTTGAAAAAGCTGCTGAATGACAAATGTATCGACAATCGGAACACCTGAAAGATCTAAAACAAAGTAATTCAAATGAAGGCGGACGCTTTGATTAAGTGATTCTTCCATAATCAACTTTGCTCGATACGTATCAATTGTTCCAATCAAAGGCAATACCGCTACGCCTTCCATGATTGGAACAACTGGTGCTGATAACTCAAGAATTTCGTTTCTAGACTGTTCAAGCAAATTCGTCTGGTATTCAACAAACGGAACACTAAAATAATAAACGACTAAATTCATAGCATGATCAAGCTTAGAAATGAGCTCATACAGTTCTTCAATTCCTATTTGTTGTTCAATGGCTACTTCTTTTAAAACCTCGCCTATGTATTTGCGATAGTGTGGTACTTCTCCTAGCATCGAATCAAGTGTGGTTCCTAAGCGTGCGCACATTCTTCCTGTTTCTACACCCCACGCTTCAATACTTTTTTCTGCTTCCTCTTCTCGAAGTGCGAGTGACTTTGCATAAATCGTTACCAATTCCACACGCAATGGAAAAAGCTCATCTGTTTTATCTTTGAGCTCGGTGGGATAGTTTTTATTTTGTTGACTCGTAATTTTTGTTGCAATGTACTCTTTACGATTCAAAACTTGATCACTAGCCATTTGCACAATAGCCTTCATTGTTCATCCCCACTTCAACAATATTAAATAATCTCAATTATTTTATCCTGCCTTTTCACAATTGTAAAGATTTAACGAATCCATACAAAAAGACGATGAGGTTATCTCATCGTCTTTTCAAAGCTATTTCGTTGCAGGTGCGGGATTGTCTACATTGTCAGTGCCTGCTTTTTTCTCTTTTCGTTTCTCTTTTTTCGGTTTCGGATCTTTTGCGACCAAGTATTTCTCTTTCTTGAGCGCTTTGTAGAATGAAACCGTCATAAGAATCATTATGACCGAGAACGGTAATGCTGCCAGAATTAGTACATTCTGTAACGCTTGTAGTCCACCTGTGTAAAGCAGAACAGCTGCCATGGAAGATTGGATAACTCCCCATGTTAATTTAACGTGTGAACCTGGATTTAAAGAACCATATGTTGTTTGCATTCCAAGAACGAACGTAGCAGAGTCAGCAGATGTAATAAAGAATGTTCCGATTAACGTAATGGCAACAATCGATAACACCGTACCTAGTGGGTAATTCTGTAGAGTTCCAAACAGCGATTCTTCTGTTGCAAGTGAGGCAATATCAGCAATTCCTTGCTGCTGAATATTAATTCCTGAAATACCAAACGTTGAGAACCATAGGAAACCAACGATAGAAGGAACAAGAAGAACGCCTACAAGAAACTCTCGAATTGTTCTTCCGCGTGAAACACGGGCAATGAAGATACCAACGAATGGTGACCAAGAAATCCACCATGCCCAGTAGAAAATGGTCCAGTTGTTTATCCACTCTCTATTTTCTGGATTCAATGGCGCAATGCGGAAACTCATCGCCATAAAGTTTGTAATGTAAGCACCGATAGTATCAGTGAACATATTTAGAATGTAAATCGTTGGACCAAGAATAAACACAGCAAGAAAAAGGATGCCTGCAAGTCCAAGGTTTGCATTACTTAAGTATTTAATCCCTTTCCCAATTCCTGTCCAAGCTGAAATCATGAACAGCACGGTAACGACACCGATAATAATAAGTTGTGAACTAAAGCTATTTGGTATATCGGTTAAGTAAGAAAGTCCTCCGTTGATTTGAACAGCTCCAAATCCTAGCGTCGTTGCAACACCTACGATCGTTGCAAAAACGGCAAGTACATCGATCACTTTACCTAGTAATCCATTTACTCGCTCACCAAAAATAGGGTAAAGCGTTGCGCTAATCAAACCAGGACGGTCGTGTCTAAATTTAAAGTAAGCAAGCACAAGGGCTACGATTGCATAAATTGCCCATGCATGAACTCCCC
Source organism: Bacillus sp. Cs-700 (assembly GCF_011082085.1). Classification (NCBI taxonomy): domain Bacteria; kingdom Bacillati; phylum Bacillota; class Bacilli; order Caryophanales; family Bacillaceae; genus Bacillus; species Bacillus sp. Cs-700. The sequence continues at coordinate 4,117,187 of NZ_CP041063.1, read as the reverse complement.
AATGGAAGTACGAATATTGTAGGGCTTCTTTAATTGCAGCGGGTGTTCCTGTTTCTGCAGTAGGTGCATTGACTGCATAGTGGGACATCGGTTCAGCCGTTCCCCAGAATACAAGGCCAATTCCCATTCCCGCACTAAAGAGCATGGCAAACCAGCTTAAACGTGTAAATTCTGGTTTTTCATCAGGCTTTCCTAGCTTGATTTTGCCATACGGTGTGAAAATGATAAAGATACAAAAAATCACCAACAGCGTCACAAGAATAAGGTAATACCACCCTAACTTGTTTGAAATAAATGACTGTGCACTTGATGACATGGATGCTAACGTATCTGGAGAAATTGCCCCCCAGACTACCATAATTAAACTTATTACCAGCGTGCTCCAAAACACGGAGGATACTTTTTCCCTCATAAACTTCACCTCATCTTAGAATAATTTCTGTAATCCGTAGTATAAATTAGTACAATTTTACCTCTATCTACTTATACCACTATAGAAAATGTCGAAACGCGTATTTTCTAGTACTAAAGAACCGCGCGTTGCATTTAGGTGGTAAAACCTGCATATCATAAGGGTTTTTGAAAAAATAAAATCCGAAAATTTATTTTTTTTGCTTTCGATGATTAGACTTTTTCATTTTCACACTCTTTGATGCAGGTTGTTTTCGGATCCACTTCAAATAACGACGAATTTGTTCGTCTTGCTTCAGCTTTACAATCGAATCGAGTCTAATCGCTAATTCCTGGTTTGTATATAAAGCATGGATTTGCTTGTGACAGGGGACACAAAGAGATGCGGTCGGTTTATGTGCTCCACCCTCTTCCTTAGGGGTCAAGTGATGGATTGTACACGTCACGCCACTTCTTCCACATAGTTCACATACATCCATTCTCATATCCTCCATTAGCTAGTGTTTGTTAGTTTCTTGGACACTATACGGCATGACGAATGCCGATCGATTAGATACTTAAAATATCTTTAATTTCATCTTCAGATAAACTGGAAATCATCGTTTCGCCAGGTTGAATAACCTTTTCAATGAGCTCTTTTTTCTTCTGTTGAAGCTCATAAATTTTTTCTTCTATGGTGCCCTGTGTAATTAACCTCATCACTTGCACTACTTTTTTCTGGCCAATTCGGTGAGCTCGACCTGCTGCCTGCTCTTCAACCGCAGGATTCCACCAGAGATCATATAAGATAACTGTATCTGCGCCTGTTAAGTTCAAACCAGTGCCGCCAGCTTTCAATGAGATTAAAAAGATTTGATTTTCTCCCCCATTGAACCGTTCCGTCATTTCAACACGATCTTTCGAAGGCGTTTGTCCATCTAAATAGAAAACCGAATAACCAAGATCGGATAGCTTTTGATGAATGATTTTCAACATACTAGAAAACTGGGAGAAAATAAGCAGTCGCTTTTCATTCTCAATAGATGTTGTGACGATCTCTAAAAGCTGCTCAAGTTTTCCTGATTGCCCTTCATAGTTTTCTACAAAAAGAGACGGATGACAACACAGTTGACGCAGACGCGTAAGTCCAGCAAGTATTTTCATGCGATTCTTTTGAAAACCATCTCCTGCGAGACTTTCTTTCGTTTCCTGTTGAATTCGGTGCAAGTATCCAATATACAGCTCTTTCTGCTGTTTTGTTAACTCCGATACTTGAACAGTTTCAATTTTGTCTGGAAGCTCTTTAAGAACATCTTTCTTCACTCTTCTTAGAATAAACGGCTTGACCATTGTTGAAATCCGCTCGTGAGGCAAATTTCGAAACGTCGCTTGATCAGGAAAGAAGCCTGGCATAATCGAGTGGAATAATGCCCACAGTTCATCGAGTGAATTTTCAATTGGTGTACCGCTTAGAGCAAAACGCTTCTTTGCCTGGAGCATCCTTACTGCCTGCGACGTTTTTGTTGCTGGGTTTTTAATCGCCTGTGCTTCATCAAGAATGACGGAATCAAATTGAATCGTTTCGTAGTGATCGATGTCCTGTCTAAGCGTTGGATATGAAGTAATCCATACGTCTGGTTGAAGCCCTTTGCTAAGAAGCTCCTTCCGTTCTGTCGGAGTACCTGTGTTGACTTCAATCATGAGTTTTGGTGCAAACTTCTCAAATTCTTTTTTCCAGTTGTAAATGAGTGAAGCCGGGGCAACAACAAGAGCTGTTGCGTTAGGGTTATCTTCTTTCTCAGAAAGCAAATAGGCAATGCTCTGCAACGTCTTTCCGAGTCCCATGTCATCTGCAAGAATGCCTCCAAGATGATAATGCGCCAGTGCCTTCAACCATTGAAAACCAGTCATCTGGTAAGAACGGAGATCGGCTTCTAGGCCAGATGGAAGGTGAAATTGAAGATCTTCAGGATGTTTGAGTCTCGAGATCAGGTCTCGAAAAGCTTTGCTATAACGAGAGGCGTGTTTCCCTCCACTCATTCTTTCATCAAGCTGCAGGCCACGATAAAGCGGAAGGTGAAGCTCTCCTCGCTCAATATCATTTTGTTTAATATTTAGGTCGTCAAATAATTGACTAACATGTTGAAAATCTTCATTTTCCATTGAAACAAAGGTACCATTCGAAAGGCGATAATAACGGTCTTTTTCAATGACCGCTTTTAGGATATTTGAAATTTCTTCGTCGTCGAGCCCTTTCATGTCAAAACTAACGTCAAGCCAATTTCCACTGTTGTCCATGTCAACAGAGGTCACAGGAGCTGATGATTCATCTAATAACCATGCTCGTGCGGATTCTGTTAGAAAAACATCGGCAAGGTCATTTAGTTCAGGGATTGTCCAATAAAGAAAATCAAAAATTAACGCTTCATCTTCAACATAAAGTTCTCTTCCGTTAAATTTCAATGAAGCTTGTTCAATCAACGACATAATCGTTTGTTCTTTTTCACTATCTCTAAGAACAATGCCTCCCTGATCATTGACAATCCGAGAATTATCCTTAAATGGATTGATTACGTCATCACCGTATTCGTATTCTACCGTAACGAGCAAACGCTCACCCTCTGCATTCACGTACACTCGGGCTTGTAAATCCGGATTAATGATTTTATCGTTGATTTGCTCAGAAATGATCACGTCACCAAGTTTTCTTAATCCAGGAACGACTTGAGATAGAAATGGCTCAATTTGTGCGGGTGAAATTGAAAGTTCACTTTTTTTTGCGGCATTTCGAAAAGCTGATAGGTCTCGTAATAAAGACTGTTGCTTTTTAGTTAGCTTGAAAAGCTTTTCATCATGAAATAACCAGCCATAAGTTGGGAAGTATGCTGCGCTTTGAAAACCATTTAACTGAATCACATAATCATTATCCTTCTCCTCAATTTCAAACGAAAATGGAAGACTACGATCCACAAGCGCAGTTTCTTCGATAAGAGTGCGATTAAACTCAAAACGTAAGAAACGACCTTGTTTTAAATATTCTGCAAGAAATTCATTTGCTGTTATTGGAGGTAGGATTAATTCTCGGTTTTCAGTGAAACGTCCCCAATTATCAGGCAAATCCAAATAAACCTTTTCATTCCGTCTAATTGAAAGCAGGATTTGCACAAGCGGCCCATCTAATTCATGAAACGTGTGTTCATCAGGTTCATAGCTGAACTTTTTCGTAAACCAGTAGGACTGACCTTCAAGGACTGCATCAAGAAATGAGCGAATGTCTTTGACGACATATAACCGATTTACCCCTACTTTAAGCTCTAACGTCCAGGGGGAATCACCTTGAGATTTACGTAAAGTTGGGTATGAGCTTGCTTTCAAGGTGAATTCAACCTTCAGCTCATCTGCCCTCGTGTTCGAGCGACCTCGTTCAGGTTGATAATCACTTAGCACTTGGATAAGCTGATTCGTTTCGTTATAACTTCGTGGTGATTGAGTTACCTGCGATGGTTTCTCGCCTTCTTTCTCTGGCGGACCTTCTTCGCTAATCGCGATAAGAACAGCAGCAAGGTGCTTGCATGTTCCATAGGTTTGAAATGCCTGACATTCACAAGATCCAAACCAATTATCACCAAGTAGCTCAATTAACACGCTATATTCTGAGCTGCCGTTTACATAAGCTCGGTAGGATTGATCTTCTTGATCATATGTAAGCTCAGAAACGCGCCCATTTTGAAAATACGTTAGCCCCCTTTGATAGAAGCTGACTGGAAAACGTTCTTTTATTTCACTTTTTGTAAACATAGAAAAATGCTTCATATCCACATCACATCAATTCCAATGGTAGTAGTAACCTTCATTATACAATTTTCCACATCTTCTTCAAAATATTGAGCGACCCAAAAAAGCATAATAGCATATTTTCGAACAAATTCAAAATTGTACTTCTAAAATACACCATTAGGACATGTATTAAGTTAAGTAAGAAAGCGTATTAAAAATCACGTTATGTACCATATTTCCCAGCTATAATTAAAGGAGAATGGACACTATGTTCGAGATTGCACTAACTCATATCGTCCTAGGCTTATCCATTGCAGCGCCGCTCGGACCGATCAATATTGAGATCATGAAAAGAGGGATTCACAAAGGATTCTGGTCGTCACTTCTTGTTGGAGCAGGTGGGATGAGTGCTGATCTTATTCTTATGTACTTAATGTATTTTGGTATCGCGACATTTGTTAAGTTAACTGCTGTCCAAATCTCACTCATGCTTCTTGGTGCGATTATTTTAACGGTTTCTGGGATACAAGGGTTCTTATCTCGAATAAGTCTTGATGAAGAAACGGACAAAGAGGGTTCTGGACTTATACACGCTTATGCTACTGGTTTTATGATTGCTGCTTTTAATCCCATGAACCTTTTATTCTGGCTAGGCATTTATGGCTCAGTTCTAAGTGTTTCCCTTCAGCAACCTGATAAATGGCAAGCTTTCTTTCTATCTGCTCTCGTGTTTATTGGAATTGGACTCTGGAACATCAACCTTTGCATGACCGTGCATTTCGGAAAATCGTTATTAAAACCCCGTACACTTCGTGCCATTAGTGTAACCGCTAGTGTTGTATTATTATTCTTCGGGTTACGCTTTGGGTATCTTGCAGCTGAGATGATCTTTATCGCTTCAAAATAGGACTGAACCTAAAACCGGTTCAGCCCTATTTTGTGGTTGAGCATTTAAATAAAATAGACGTAAACGGCAATTCCAGCTACCGCTAAAACGGTTACAAAAAGATAAATGGCTGAAATAGTGACAGTCGTATTTTTCGCCTTCTTCCCATACCCCGGATCACTCTTTCCAGCAACCATCAATGTACCAATTAAAATAATGACAAGAAAAATGATAATAAGCGTTGTTGCGATCGTGATCATTCGCCATCCCTCCTCACCTCTCATCATACACTGTCCTGATTTTGTAATAAACCTGCAAAAGTGTGACACATTTGTTATGATAAGAAACATGTGCGTTTTCGCACATAAAAATTAGAAGAGAAAAAAAAGGAGAGTATCTATGAGGAGAGGAATTTTAATCATGGTTATTGTAGCACTGTCGCTGGCTGCATGTAGCGGTTCAGAAGAGGGTGCAGAGAAATCGAAAGGTACGGTAACGTTGGGTTTAAACAACTGGGCTGAAAACATTGCAGTTTCAAACATGTGGAAAGTTATTTTAGAAGATAAAGGATATGACATTGAACTGAAGTCAATGGAGAAATCCCCTGTATGGGCAGGGCTTTCACAAGGCGATCTTGATATAGCTGCAGAAGTATGGCTCCCTACAACGGATAAACCATTGTACGAGGAATACAAAGAAGATATCGTCTTACACGAAGCATGGTATGAAGGTACAGGACTTGGACTTGTTGTTCCTTCTTATATGGATATCACGAGCATGGATGAGCTAAATGACAAAAAAGACGAGCTAGGCATAGAAGAAATTGTCGGGATCGATCCTGGTGCAAGCTTGATGGAAATGAGTCGTACCGCTCTTAAAGAATATAACTTAAACTATGACCTAATTGATAGTTCAGGGCCTGCAATGATGAGTGAATTAAAAAAAGCTTATGAAGACGAGGAACCCATTGTCGTTACATTGTGGAACCCTCATTGGGCTTTTGCAGAATATGATTTGAAATATCTCGAAGATCCAAAGAACGTATACGGTGAAGCAGATGATATCTTTTTTATGACAAGAACAAATTTCAGTGACGATCACCCTGAAATTGTTGAGTGGATGAACAATTGGCAGATGGACGATGATTCTCTTGGTAGTCTAATGGCTACGATCAAAGACGCTGATGATGCCGAAACAGGTGCACAGCAGTGGATTGAAGAGAACGAAGAACTCGTCTCCGAGTGGACGAACTAACGCCCTCATTTCATCTTCGAATTCTTTATCTAAAAGAAAAGGAACCTTTCTACATGTTGAAAGGTTCCTTTTTGTCATATCTTTATTTCGTTCTTAAAATTGTAAAAGATCATTCTCTGCTACAACTTTCCCGATCGTCTTTCCTGATTCAAGTCGATTGTGTGCTTCAGCAATAGTAGAGAACGTAAAACTTTCTTCATCCAACACCGGTTTAAGTACGCCATGGTCTACCATTCGCGCTACGCTCGTTAAGATTTCACCATGGTGCTCTCTTCCTTCATTAGTTAGCATCGGAATGAGCATTAACACGCCATGATATGTAGCACTTTTCACATACAGTGGTGTCATATCATGCTCACCGCTACCAACGATACAGGCAACTTGTCCACCGTTCCTCACTGCCTGGAACGCCTTTTCCATATTCCCACCGCCTACAGTATCAAAAACTGCATCAAATCCTTTGCCATCTGTATACTGCTTTACATATTCATCTACGGTTGTTTCTTTATAGTTGATCGCATAATCTGCTCCAAGATCTTGACCGATTTTCATTTTCTCTGAAGTAGACGCCGTCGTGTACACAATTGCTCCTAATGATTTCGCAAGCTGAATGGCGATGTGCCCGACGCCACCCGTTGCACCATGGATAAGAACGCTTTGACCTGGCTGCACGTTCATGCGGTCCACAAGGGCTTCCCATGCTGTAATGGAGACTAACGGTAGTGCTGCAGCTTCTTTCATCGATAATCGTTCAGGCTTCCTTGCAACGAGCTTTTGGTCGACAATCATTTGTTCTCGAAGAGCTCCGTCAAGACCTTTTACACCACCTGCACAGGCATACACTTCATCACCCTTTTGAAAAGGGCTTCCTTCGTATGCTTCCTCTACAATACCGGCGACATCACCATGGAGAACCGCTGGAAACTCTGGTGCAAATGCTTCAGCTTGACCAGAACGAACCTTTGTGTCAACTGGATTAACACTTGTTGCTTTTACATTAATTTTCAATTCGCCTGGCTTCAACTCTCTTGTAGAGAGATTCGTTATGCTAAACTTAGAAGATTTTCCAAACTCATTAATCACTACTGCTTTCATTGTTAAACGTCCTCCTTGAAATGCTACATACTTTCTATTCTTTTTACATTTCCCTGATAACTTTCTAAACAAACAGGTATTGTCTGACTGATTTATGACTAAACTTCATGATACAGCCGGTCATTATCTTTTCATAATAAAAGATGCTGTCAGATGACCGGCCGTACCAATGCAAGTCATTGAAAAGGCCCTTCTCACATCGTGAGAGGGGCCTGATCATTTTTATCGCATTTATGTCGTTAACCTCTCCAAAATGTCCGTCACTTGTTTCACGCTACAATCGATGATTTCCTCCACAGATTTCGATGTGCTAAGACGCGGGCTTTGCCCTGACCATAGCGACATCCACTCTGGACGGTTCTGAATCGCTGCTTGTTTTCTTACTTCTTTCGTTAACGTATTTAACGTCGGGTATCCCGGTAAATCGTTTTGGTCCGCCATCTCAGCAACGAAATCATTATTTATGCCACGTGCAGGCTTCCCACTAAACACCGGCGTTACAACTGTCTGATCTTCTGTACTAGTTAAGATGGCATGTTGGTGAACTGGATTTGCACCACTTTCCTGACATGTTACAAACGCTGTGCCCATTTGAACAGCATCTGCCCCAAGAGCGAGCATACTAAGAATCCCTCTTCCGTCCATAATCCCCCCTGCCGCAATAACAGGAATTTGAATAGCATCGACCGTTTGAGGAATAAGTGAAGCACTGCCAATCAGTGAAGCTTGAAAATCACCAGCAAACGTTCCGCGGTGACCGCCTGCTTCCATTCCTTGCATAACAACAAGATCCATTCCACTTTTCTCATTGATAATCGCTTCTTTTACAGTCGTAGCTGTTCCAACTAAAATCACTTTCTCTTTTTTTAGACGCTGAACATCTTTTATAGAAGGGACCCCGAAGGTAAAACTGCATACTTGAATGGCTTCATCAATAATAATCTGAAGCTTATCTTGATATTCTTTTTGAGTTTCTACAAACGTCTTCCTCTTACGTTCTAGATCAGAAATACCGAGTTGGTCCTCATAGTGTTGAAGCTTTACTTGCACGTTTGCAATACTCACTTCCGAAGACGGATCGTCTTCTGGAATAAATAAATTAACCGCAAAAGGTTTCGGAGTGAGCCGTTTAATATCCCTTATTGCCTTCTTCATCTGTTCAGGTTTCATATAGCCTGCCCCTAAGCTTCCGAGTCCTCCGGCGTTTGAGACGGAAGCAACTAACTGCGGTGTCGTCACACCGCCCGCCATTCCTGCCTGAACAATCGGATAGGTTATGTTTAACATTGAACTTACTGGCGTATCATACCACACGCTGTACCTCTCCTTTCCATACATCTCTTTTAACATGCAACTAGCTTTTATGAGTGTGCGGAGCTCAAGAAGATTACATGAGAAATTTTAGAATCGCCTGAGGACCTGAGCGCCCCATTTTCTGCTCGCCTGTGTTAATAAATCCAGCCTCTATGTAGACTTTTTTGGCTGAAGGATTATTTTCATTTACACCAAGCACGACTTCTCTACAGTCAGAAAGATGTTTCTCTACAAATGGCTTTAATTGTCGAAGAGATGCTTTCGCAATACCACGCCCTTGATCTGGTAAGTTGATTGAGTACGCTCTTAATAAAATCGCATTTGGACGAGTTGTATACGAGAAAACATCGTCCCCTTGATCGAGAACAAAAAAACCAACCGTTCGAACGCCTTCCATAATTGCTACAGGTAAACGATTAGGGTCGCGCATACATTTTTCGTAGGCAGGCATCGGCATTGAAGTGAAAGCGAGCTGATGTTCATGTAGGGTAAATTGCTTTAACGATGTAAGATGGTGAGATGCCACTTTCGTGAGTGTAATCTTTTTTTCGGTTACGTTCAATGTGATCGCTCCTCTCGTGTTTTCCGACACCATTCTCCATTCGAGAATAGAGTAAGGTTTCCTTCCCTCATAGTAAAAAGAACATTAAAAAGCGCTCCATTTTATTGGAGCGCCCTCTTTATTGTTTTTCACGTCTTGCAAAATCGACAAATCGAAATTTATCTAGACGGTGTCGTGATTCGGTATATTCAATTAATGTTGTATCATTTAAATAAACGTAATTTCGAACGACCACCACATGTTTGTAATCATGCAAATCTAGATACCGTCGATCCTCTTCGTCAGCCTCTTCTACGACAATTTCCTTTTTTGCATAGCTTACGGAAAGACCAAGATCATTTTCCAAATAATCGTAGATTGAATTCTCACAAATCGTTCGTGTCAGTTCAGGTACCCACTTAGCAGAAAAAAAGTCGCGATCTAAGATAATTTTTTCGCCCTCAATCTCGCGAGCACGGAGGACGTGCCAAACTTCTGCCCCTGCTTCAAGCTCAAGTTGTTCGCGAATCCATTCCTCAGGTAACTTTTTTTCAAGATGATGAACGATTGTTCTTGATGATCGGTTCATCTTTTCCGAAATTTCTTTGAAGCTCACAAGTCCCGAAACAGGAAATTCATAGCGATTTAAGTCAAGAACGACCGATCCTCTTGCTTTAATTTTTTGAATCATCCCGTTCTGAGATAGTAAATTTAACGCTTTGCGAATGGTCTCCCTTGATGTGCCATAGGTTTCTGCAAGCTCATGCTCAGATGGCAATTTACTATTCGGCTTATAGGTTCCGTTTCGAATATTCTCAGAGAGATCATTGTAAATTTGCTGATACTTCGTTTGCTTCATAGACTCACCTTGTCTCAGTTAGATGATAAGCGACCGACTCATATGGTCGTAACGTCACTTTCTTAAAGGTTGATGGAGAATCTTCGTAGTTTGAAATCAATACCTCTGCATGATACCCATCTACTTCAATATGGGACGGCAGTTCAAAGGTTGCTTCTGTTTCATAGAAATTATTAATGACAAGTAACTTTTCATTCTCTCCATTACGAACATAAGCGAATAGTTGAGGATCTTCCGCTAAAAGGAGTTCATAATCTCCATATGTGATGAGATCGACACTCTTTCTTAATGAAATCAGCTTTTGGTAGTGATCAAATACGGAATTTCTTTCTTTCAAGGTATCTTCTACATTAATATCTTCATAGTTTTTCGCGACCGGAATCCACGGTTCCCCTGTCGTAAATCCAGCATGAGGTTCAGGCGTCCATTGCACAGGCGTTCTGGAGTTGTCTCTTGATTTATGGCGTAAAATCTCAAGAACTTCTTCCTCACTATATCCTTTTTCCTCTTTTAAAATCGAGAAAATATTCAATGACTCTACATCACGATAAGAAGAAATTGCGTCAAACTTAGGGTTTGTCATCCCAATTTCTTCTCCCTGGTAAATATAAGGAGTACCCTGCATCAGGTGCATCGTGGTAGCGAGCATTTTAGCTGATTCTCGTCTGTACTCTCCGTCATTTCCATAGCGCGATACGATGCGAGGCTGGTCATGATTGCACCAGAAGAGCGCATTCCACCCGCCACCTTTGATCATTTCTGTTTGCCATGTGGAAAGAATCTCTTTAAGCTTTAAGAAATCAAAAGCCGCTACAGACCATTTCTCTCCGTTAGGGTAGTCGACTTTTAGATGGTGGAAATTGAACGTCATACTTAATTCATTGCGCTCAGGGTTCGAATATTGAATGCAGTCTTCAATTGTAGTAGACGACATCTCGCCTACTGTCATGCTGTTATACTTCATAAAGACGTTGCGATTCATTTCGTTCATGAATTCATGAGCGCGAGGACCATCTGTATAGAATTTGCGTCCGTCCCCAGGGGCGACAGACCCATCATCATTCGGGAAGTTTTGATTTTTCGAGATCAGGTTAATGACATCAAGTCTAAAGCCATCTACTCCCTTTTCAAACCAGAATGTCATCATATCATACACTTCATCGCGCACTTTCTCATTTTCCCAATTTAGATCAGCCTGAGTAACATCAAAAAGATGTAAATAATATTGACCCGTTTCCTTATCGAACTGCCATGCATTGCCGCCAAACTTTGACTGCCAGTTTGTCGGTTCCGCTCCATCAACACCGTCTTTCCAAATGTAATAATCACGATAAGGATTATCCTTTGATTTACGAGATTCTACGAACCACTGGTGTTCTGTTGATGTGTGGTTTACGACAATGTCCATAATAATCTTTATATCTCTTGCATGAGCTTCTTTTAAAAGACGATCAAAGTCTTCCATCGTGCCATACTCTTCATAAATACTAAAATAATCACGAATGTCGTAACCATTATCATTTTGAGGAGAATCATAGATCGGCGTTAACCAAACAACATCTACTCCAAGCTCTTTTAAATAATCAAGCTTTTCAATAATCCCCTGAATGTCTCCCGTTCCACTACCTGTTGTATCATTAAAGCTTTTTGGATAAATTTGATAAACAACGGATTTTTTCCACCATGGTTGCATCTGATTCCACTCCTATTGTTAGATTAAACAGTCAAAAACAAAGGCGATACCATTGGAGCTCTTACGCACCTAATGATATCGCTCCTTTTCTTTACTCGCTTACTTTTCTTACTTTTCCATATAAGAATGTTAAAACAAATGGCACAACAAGTACAATAGCCATACCTGTAAAGAAAGCACCCCAGTATTCTTTAAAAATGGAAAGGAATCCTGGTATACCGCCTACACCAATTGATGTAGCTTCAACACCACTAACGGTAATCACAAGACCAGCGATCGCTGATCCGATGATTGCAGCGAAGAATGGAAATTTAAAGCGTAAGTTTACTCCAAACAAAGCTGGCTCGGTCACACCAAGAAAGGCAGACACGGCTGACGTTCCGGCAAGACCTTTTGTTTTCTCATTACGAGTAATAAGCATCATCGCAAGTGCAGCTGCACCTTGCGCAATATTGGATAGAGCTAGCATCGGCCATAAGAACGTACTGCCTGTACTACCAATTAACTGTAGGTCGACGGCAAGAAACGTGTGGTGCATCCCTGTAATAACGAGCGGTGCATACAAGGCACCATAGACTAGTCCACCGATGGCTGGCGCAAAATCAAACAAGCCAATAAAGCCATCAGTTAAGAGATTTGCAATCCAGAATGTTACGGGACCAATTAGTGTAAATGCAAGAAAACCAGTAACAAGTAACGCTACAGGCGCCACGATCAACATCTGAATCGAATCTGGTATTCGTTTATTTAAGAACGTTTCGATTTTCGCTAAGATATACGCTGAAACAAGTACTGGTAACACTTGACCTTGATAGCCGATTTTCTCAATTTCAAGTCCAAACAAGTTCCACGTTGGAATATCATCTGCCTCACCGTATGCCCACGCATTCAGTAAGTCCGGATGAACGAGAATGAGACCAAGCACAATACCGAGCAGTGGGCTTCCACCAAATTGCTTGGCGGCTGACCAACCGATCAGACCTGGTAAAAAGACGAAGGCTGTATTGGCAATCAGGTTAATAATACTCGCCAAATCTGCCCATTGCGGATACACTTCGACAAGCGGATCGCTAAAGAAAATATCTGGTGCTGTGAGAATATTATTAATCCCAAGAAGCAAGCCAGCAGTTACAATCGCAGGTAAAATCGGAATAAAAATGTCGGCTAGCGTCTTCACGCCGCGCTGAAGAATGTTTTGTTTGCTTGCAGCCGCATCCTTTACATCCTGTTTGGACGCGCTTTCAATTTCTGCCAACTCTGCAAAAATCTTAAATACTTTATCAACCGTTCCCTGTCCAATAACTACCTGGAACTGTCCATTAGCCGAAAATGATCCTTTCACAAGTTCGTTCTCTTCTAATGCTTTTGTATCAACTTTACTTTCATCATGTAAGACAAGACGCAGACGAGTCACACAATGTGTGGCGGTCGAAATATTTTCTTTTCCACCAATGGCTTCAAGAATGTGTTCAACAGACTCTCGATTAATTGCCATGTTTTCTTCCCCCTTAGTAAAAAAAGCTATTTACTTAGAGAACACGTTGAGCAGTGCTCTCTAAGTTACATTCCTTTAAACTTTTACTTTCGTCGTCATAATTTCTGTTTCATTTGAAGCACCAGCTGAGTATTTCTTCTCAACATTTTCAAGAACATCTGCGTTCGTAATAATGACAGGTGTAATGGTACTTGCTGCTTTTTCTTTCACAAGATCAAGGTCAACGGTAATAAGTGGATCGCCAACTTTTACTTTGTCGCCTTCTTTCACATGACCTTCAAAACCTTCGCCACCCATGCCAACTGTTTCAAGTCCAACGTGGATCAAAATCTCAAGACCTGATTCAGACTCAATCCCAACAGCATGCTTTGTGTGGAAAAATTGAATAACCTTACCGTTTACCGGTGATACAACTTTGCCATCTGTCGGTTCGATCGCAACACCGTCTCCCATCATTTTTTGTGAAAATGTCGGATCAGGAACCGTTTCAAGTTCAACAACCTTACCGTTTAATGGAGCATAAATAACCTCTTCAGAAGGTTTTTCTTTTTTACCAAATAGTTTTTTCAACATGGATATCTTCTCCTTTCAACCGCTTTCATTTATTTAACATCTTGTATAGACAAGTTCATGTTTCACCTTGTAGTCTATCTTGTATAGACAGGTTAGTCAACTCCAAAGCTCATCTTTTTTCAACCCAAGGGGGAAGGATTGATTCGTAGGTAAATTCCCTTCACTCCATTTCCTAAACGCTCATGTTTCACTTTGCTCAAAAACGTATACATAAGAAAGAAGGAGTGATGAAATGAAGAAAGAAATGATTAAAACGCTTTACTTTAGTGATGACGGCAAGATTCCAAACAACGCTTTCTATCCTCTTATCCTTTATCGTGCTGCGTTAGAAAACCAGGATGCGATGGCCCTTTTTAACAAGAACAATTGGACGAACGCATGGCAAAATGGCGTTTTTCCTTATCACCACTATCACAGCAATACACACGAAGTACTTGCCATTGTAAAAGGAGAAGCTTCGATTACGTTCGGGGGTGAAAAAGGAGAAACGATTCGTGTGGAAGAAGGAGACGTTGTTGTCATACCCGCAGGAGTTGGTCACAAAAGAGAACAAGCTTCCTCCGACTTTCTCGTTGTGGGCGCCTATCCAGATGGCCGCGATCACGATCTTAGAACTGGGGAGCCAAATGAGCGTCCTACGGTTCTTGAAAACATTCTAAATGTGCCTGTACCTGAATTCGATCCCGTTTTCGGAGTGGATGGGCCCTTAATAAAAAGCTGGACTAAGCAGTAGTTCCAAAAAAAAAGGCGCCAGTGGCGTCTTTTTTAGGTGGTAGATTTGGATTTTTTAAAACCAGGAACCGTTCTTTCATAGAAATCCAGATGATCTGGATGATGGGCGATACGGCTATTTACATGAAGCGAATCAATCGATGTCATCTCTTCATCCGTTAATTGGAAATCATACACATCTGCATTTTCTTTAATTCGTTCTTCACGAGTGGATTTTACATTTAAAAGAAGGTCATGCTGTAAGCACCATCTGATCACAACCTGAGCAGGGGTTTTCCCATAACGTTCGCTGATGGCTTGAATAACGGAATGACTTAGCACCTGACCCCTCTTTAACGGAGACCATGCTTGAACTCGGATTCCTTTTGATCGGCAATAATCTCGTAATTCGCCTTGAATTAATTCGGGATGTAGCTCAATTTGATTAAGCACCGGTGTCACAGTTGAGATCCGAGAAATGGCTTCAAGATGATGGGTTTCAAAATTGCTTACGCCAATCGCACAAACTTTCCCTTCATGATAGAGCTTTTCTAAAGCCTGCCACGTTTCAAGGAATAAGTGCGGTACGGGCCAATGAACTAAGTAAAGATCGAGATAATCGGTGCCGAGGCGCTCAAGCGACCGCTCAAACGCGGCTAATGTAGCGTTATATCCCTGTTCATCATTCCAAACTTTAGAAGTAAGAAAGATTTCCTCCCTCGGAACGCTCGAGTCCTTTATCGCCATTCCAACCGCTTCTTCATTTTCATAATAAGAAGCCGTATCAATTCCTCGATAGCCTGCTTCCAAAGCAACCTTAACACCTTTGATTACTTCTTCATCGCTCATCTTAAAAACACCGTAGCCTAAACAAGGCATTTTAACGCCATTAGAAAGCACTACTCTTTTGTCGATCCCCATCATAACCTACCCCCTTCACTCGTTTCAATTTCATTAAACAAAGCTATAGTTAATTTATTTTTCCAATTTGCTTCCTATACCTTATATGAGCTTTCGGTATTCATTAATAAAAACCGTTGGATCCTTTTTAATAATAAACGTAACCACACCACGATTAGTATGAAGGTACAAAAAGCCATATAGCGTTGATTGAAAACGATACGACATGTCAAACACATCTTGTATCGCAAATTGATCCTGCCCAACGATAATACGATCTTCATATAATTTTAAGTCGTGCTCCTGCTCAAGCGTTTTCTGCTCGTTCCGTTCTATTTTTCGTGTCACCTTAACAAAAGGGTGAGATAAAATTAATTTCAAACTCATCATCCTCTTCTTCATTCATTCTACATATGCTTGCTCTGTTCCTCTTTAGAAAAAAGAACAAACATAGAAAAGGAGCGAACCAGAACAGGCCCACTCCTTTTCAATCCTTAGTCATTCAATGCATTTTGCTTTATTACGATAAGAATATTTTTATTTTCCTTCAATTGCTTCAATGATTTTATTCGCAGCACTTTCACTTGACTGAGGGTTTTGTCCTGTAATCAAGTTACCGTCACGAACAGAAAAAACGGACCAGTTATCTGCTAACTCAAAGTTCGCTCCCTTTTCACGTAGCTTTGATTCAAGCAAGAATGGCATTTGCTCAACAAGTCCCATTTCTCGTTCCTCAGAATCAGTAAAGGCACTTACTTTCTTCCCTTTTACAAGAGGAGTACCGTCTTTATACGTAACGTTTACTAGTCCAGCAGGACCGTGGCAAACGGAGCCGATAATTTTATTAGCTTCAGCTTGTTCCTGAAGAATATGCTGTAGGACTTCACTATCTGGGAAGTCAAACATCGTACCGTGACCACCTGGTAGGAACACAACATCAAAGTTATTCGCATCTTCTTTCGTTACCTTTGTTGTATTCTTAAGCTGGTTCTGTGCATCTTCCCACTCTTTCGGATCTTCCTCTGGAATACTATTTGGATCAAGTTCAACTTCGCCACCCTGGATCGAAGTTACTTTAATATCATATCCTTTTTCCTTGAAGATGTTATAAGGGACAGCGAACTCTTCAAGCCATAACCCTGTTTTGTGTTCTGAATCGATTTCTGTATGATTTGTTACGACCATTAATACTTTAGTCATTTGAATTCCTCTCCTTTATCTTCTAAGTACTTTGTTGATCTTTATGACCACTTTAGTACAATACCCGCTTTTCATAAAAGTATTCATCTTAATGAAGATCCAGAAAGTTTTCTAATAAAGCAATTGCGGGATAACAAAAAATAAGTAGAAGACATTTAGAAAAACAGCGCCCATTGTAAGGAGGGTTTTCATCTTTTTTAACTGAACAAGATACAGGACTAGCCAGAGTGCGAGTAGCCCAATAGGGACTAATAAATAGTCATTATTGTCAGCTAACTTAAGGACTGCGACGAATTCAAGAATAGAATATGGAACGATAATTACTCCTAGGATGATGTTAATCAAATGAATCCACTTTCGGTCAAGATCTTTCACAACACGCGATTCCCCTTTCTTACAAGCCCGTTCTTTTCGATGCTCATTCCATTTTCCTTTTCTTAAGTGAAAGAGTCAACGATCAATTCCAATTGAGTCTCTTTTCATCGTTCAACCATTCCATTATCTGGTCTTTTTCTAATCAAAATGTCGTATATTGTTGATAAAACGTCGAATATCGTTTCTTCTAGCCGAATGGTTTCACTTGTAATGTAAAATCATTTAAGGAGGAGAAATGATGGTTCAAAAAATGAGAATCGTAGCTGCGCTACTAATCGTAAGTGCTATTTTTGTAGCCACACCATCCTTTGCTTCAGCGGCATTAGGAGATCGAACGATGCAAAATGGGAGTTCTGGGGAAGATGTGAAAGAACTACAAGACTATTTAATGACAAAAGGAATGTTTCCTTACCACACAGCAACAGGTTATTTTGGTAGTATTACGGAAAATGCCGTTGCTGCGTTTCAAGAAAGCCGAAATTTGCAAGTGGATGGTCTTGCAGGCTCAGAAACAAACAAAGCGGTTCAAGTACTTAGAAGAGGCGATATTGGAAAGCAAGTCATACATATACAAAGTCAGCTTCAACAAGCTGGCTATGAAGGACAAGTTGATGGAATTTACGGTTCAGGAACGGTCGCTACTGTCGAACAGTTTCAGCGTAACAAAGGGCTAGCGGCTGATGGAATTGCTGGACCAGCTACACGAAGAGCGTTAGATCAAATGGCATCACCTGACTCGGCGGCTGGAAAAGAAATGACTGTTGAAAGTACAGCTTATACGGCCAACTGCACCGGTTGTTCTGGCGTTACTAAGATGGGCATTGATTTAGAAAAATACCCTGATGCGAAAGTGATTGCTGTTGATCCAGATCAAATCCCCCTAGGCTCAATTGTTGAAGTGGAGGGATATGGAACTGCAATTGCAGCTGACATCGGTGGTGACATCGATCACAATCGAATTGATGTTTTTATTCCAAACCAACAAAACGCCCTTAACTGGGGACGCAAAGATGTAACGGTACGCGTTATTGAATAGTAAAAAGACAGGTTCGCTTAGCGAACCTGTCTTTATTTATTCGTTTGTTGTATTCTTGCCTCGTTGCTGCAACTTAATTAACCGATACGTATGGGTAAAGATTACTTTTAGCACTGCGTACGTTGGGATGGCGAGAATAAGCCCGAGAAACCCTGCGAGACTACTGGCCACCAATAGGAGCAAGATGATCGTCAATGGATGAATGTCCAGTTTACGCCCCATCACAAGCGGGGAGACAAGATTACTTTCAATTTGTTGAATCACAATGACACCAAGAACAACCCATAGAGCTGTTAACGGTGATTGGATGAGTCCGACGATGACGCCTGGTGCTGTTCCGATTATCGGTCCGATAAATGGGACAACGTTAAGGAAGAGAGCAATCATCGCAAGGATTAAGGCATAATCAAGATCAATAATGACATACCAAATATAAACAAACGTTCCGATAAAGACACTTACAATCAGCTGTCCCTGGATAAATCCGCTTAGCGCGTCATCCATATCTTCTAGTATTTTTGCCCCCTCTTTCCGGTGAGCTTTAGGAACGACTCGAAGTAAGGATGGCATCAGCTTTTTTCCATCTTTCAGCATAAAGAACAAAATGAATGGAAGAAGAACAATCCCAACAAGCACATTCGTGACAACATTTAAGATTGAAAAGATGTAATTTCCAAAAGAAGAGCTTATTTCTCCAATTGAACCAGAAATCCGATCGGTCAATCCCTGTATGTCGACCATTTCACTTTGAAGAATTCTAGCTATGTACGGATTCCTCTGCCAGTCGTTAATCGCGGATTGCAAATCATTGACAAGCGTTGGGGCACCCTTTACAAGACTATTAAATTGCTCAACAAGTACAGGACCAATACTAATAACAAGTCCCGTTACACCACCAGCTAGCGCCAGATAAACGAGAAGAATACCGAGTGGCCTTGGTATTTTCCATTTTTCTAATAGAGCAATGACAGGGCGTAGAATGTAATAAAACACTCCTGCTGCAATAATTGGAAAAGCTAATGTTGTGACCAGGATGACAAGAGGTCGAAAAATAAATTCAATTTTACTGCCAACCCAAATCACTGTAAAAATAAGAAGAAGCCAAATAAAAAATCGAAATAAGCGCGATTGTTGCACTGTGTCTTCACTTCCTTTTTTTCAATCGAATAAAGCCTTTACGATAAAGGCGAATAATCATCTCCACGAACCACACTGGATATTTTTTCGGAAAGAAACGAGATGAATAAAGGCGGTCATAGGCTACCTTAAGATCTTCCCAGTGTGTACACACTTTGCTTTGACGAAAGCGAACGACATCAATGACGCGAACTTCCCCATTTGATAGTAGCATAACGTTCTGGAGATGCGTATCTGAAGGATTTAGCCCTTTCTTACGCGCGTAGTTAAGAGCATAATCAACTTTCGTAATCATTTCCTCTGTAATCACAATGCCTTGAATTAAACATTCGTAAAAGGTCAGTCCTTCTAAATATTCTAATACGACATACCCCTCTCCTCCTTCATAGAAAGAAGGGTAGTAATCACTATTGTTTAAATCTTGATAAATCGATGCTTCAAGTCTAGCAAGATGAACAAAATCAGGATAAAAAACTTTAAGAACTTTTGGCTCATCCGGAATTTTAAAAACAACTGCACTTCTTCCTCTACCGATGATCGTTAAGTCATCTGGTTTCTGAAGAACACTTGTCCCTTCTATTCTGATATTAATCATCGTTCTCTCAATGTCGTTCAAGTACAAGCACCCTCTTCACTTCTTCCATTTGCTACGTTTCTATATTTTAATCTATTCGCAACAGATGTCTTGTATAAGGGGAACCAACCTCTTACTTAATCAATGTCCATATGCCTCTAGGTAGCTAAAAAATGGTGTTTTCTTATCGATTTTACTCTCTTTACGAAAAATAACAAGAATTGGTTTCACTTTCTAAAATGTCTCTCCCGTCATGGTTTCCATAAATAATTTATAAAACATAAAATAATTCAGTTCGATCGCCACATGATGTGCAGGCCTATTATCAAATTCTGCTTGTTTAAAGGATTTTCTAAAATCACCGATGCTAAGCCCCCGCGCCTCTCCAGTAATTTCCACTGCAACTGGCGTACGGTAAAAAGTACAGATGCTATTATCTTGGACACTCATTAAAGTGAGCGCATCGTGAACGGGACTTCCTTCAATATCCGGAACCATCTTTTGATAAAATTCCTCGTAATAATAATCTAAAAGCGCCTTAAGAAAAGGCGGCTTGCTTTTGGCTTCTATATAATTTACCATTCCTGGTGTTACAATAGCATGCATCGTTACGTTTAGTGGAAATAAGAAAACATTCTCTGCGTACTTCATGACGATATTGGCTGCAACGGGATCCGCATAAAAGTTCGCTTCTGCACTCGGAGTGACGTTCCCTGGCACATTAAATGCTCCCCCCATAATATAAAAAGATTTAATCATTTTCATTGTATCAGGATAGAGAAGAAACAACGTTGCGAGGGAAGTCATTCTGCCCACATTAACGATAACTAAATCTTCTCGATATTTTTCAATGAGAGGGATCACTTCAAAGAAGTTTTCTAACGGCTCTGCTTCATTTGGTGGTGGCGTAATCGGACCTAAACCTTCTGGACCGTGAACATTCGGATAATACGTTGGTACCTCCCCTGTCATTGGTTTTTCCGCACCACCCATTACAGGGATATCTGTTCGGCCCACTTCTTTCAATAAATAACGCACATTCCTCGTTGTTTGCTTCTTCGACACATTACCGTAACAGGCTACTATACCAATAACCTCTACATCTTTAGATAAATAAGCAAATAACAATGCAATCGTGTCATCAATCCCAACGTCTCCAAAAAACAATACTTTTTGCCTCATACTCTCCACCTCATCCCAGTTTTCATCACAACTAGCCTATTCGTGAAGAAAGAGAATAAGAAGCAGGACATTTAGAGATGCACTAAGTATTCATCCAGTCAACGTAAAAAAAGAGTAGGCGTCCTACTCTTCAGGAACAAAAATATGTAGTTCGTTGTGCATCACTTCTGCTTCAAATGGAAGATGTACACCTTCATCCCCATCAATATTAACGACAAGTTCATGATCTGACTCTACTTTTAGACTAGAGGCAGGGAAATATTCTACTTGAGCGTTATCTTGTAAATGGCCAGTAAATAGATCTGGAATGATCTTAAAAACTTTAGGTAGAGAAAATTCTCTTAAAATAAAAACGTGAAAATACCCATCATTCACTTCAGCATGCTGGGCGAAAGACTGAATCCCTCCTACTGAATTCGTTAAAGCAATCAGCATGATGTACGCTTCTCCATTCCATTGTTTCCCATCATAAGTCACTTTTAGGTTAAACGGTGTTTTATCTTTTAACGCTCTTCCACCTTCAATTAAATAAGCAAGCGGTCCAAATTTGGATTTTTGCTCAGGCGTCACATCATATACGGCTTCTGCAATCGCTCCTACAGCAAGCACATTCATAAAGTACTGGTTATTAATACGTCCGATATCGACCGGTTTAGTATGCTGTTGTGCTAGAACTTTTAGCGCCTTTTTCGGTTGCATTGGTATGCCGAGCGCTCTTGCGAAATCATTAACCGTCCCTAAAGGAATGAAGCCAAAATCAGGGCGCTCCGACTCACTTGCTAATCCATTAATGGCTTCATTAATCGTTCCGTCTCCCCCCATTGCGACAAGCGTGTTAAAATGATTCTCGCATGCGGCTTTAGCAAAACGGATCGCATCCCCTTCTTTTTCAGTATATTTCACTGTAACGTCAACATGATTTTTTTGTAAGATGTTTACTGCTTCTTCTTCGTAATTCATTGCTTTTTCTTTACCAGACGATGGATTTATTATGAGCATAGCACGTTTCACGATTTTGTCCTCCCTAAACAGAAATTGCAAAGTCTGTTTCTACCATTCCCCTCTTTTTGGAAGGTGAAACAGTTATTACAATCAAGGATACGTGTAGCTTTAATTTTTCTCCCCTAGTAATCGATACGAAACGCGAAGTACTATTAATAAGCCGTTTAAGATAGCTTTATTGATTATAGAAAGGAACAATACTGATGAAGAATTACTTCTCATTCGTTAGCAGTTTTATCGTGTTATTTTTTTGTTTACAGCTCTTATCAGGAATTTTTTTCACTGTTTTCCATAACCAATCCTCCTACTCTAGCGCAGGTAATTATACAAGTGCTGAAAATTCTTTTTTAGTAACCATTATTGTACTGGCAACCTCTGCTCTACTATCTTTTTTCATTCATAAGAAGATTAAAAACCGATCTAAATGATTCGCTCGATTCTACTAAACTACAATTATTTATTGATTGGTTGTAAAATTTTATGCTATTATTTATAAAAGTTCATGATGTTGTAACAATTAAAGACACGAGGTAGCGAACCTGTCATCGGTTTTGATGGTTACAACAAATGTGAAAGCGATTAACTGTTGGTTTTGATAGTAGCGTTCCCTGCTAACTACTAACTGTCAATCACCTCCAAGAGAATGCCCATTCTCTTATTTGGTCGATCGACAGTTTTTTATTTTGTTTTTCTAGTTAGCTAGTTAATGAACTAAAGGAGATGTAGCGGATGAAAAAGGTTAAAAACAGATGGCTAATTGCAGCATCTGCAGTAGGGATTCATATATCGATCGGTTCCGTTTATGCCTGGAGTAACTTCACCGACCCACTTATTAACGAATTTGGCTGGTCAGCTAAACAAGTACAATTTACATTTAGTCTCGCTATATTATTTTTAGGTTTATCCGCAGCATTTCTCGGTCATTTTGTAGAAAAGTATGGCCCAAGAAAAGCTGGCCTTCTTGCAGCTAGTTTTTTCGGAATCGGTATCTTCGGTTCTGGGTTCGCTGTAAATCTCGGCTCTCTTCCTCTTCTATACATATTCTATGGAGCACTTGGAGGAATAGGACTTGGGGTTGGGTATATCGCTCCCGTCTCAACACTAGTTAAGTGGTTTCCAGACCGACGCGGTCTTGCGACTGGACTTGCCATAATGGGCTTTGGATTCGCAGCAGCGATCGCAAGTCCTGTAATGGATACGTTAATTAAATCTGTTGGAACCGCCAATACCTTTTACATACTCGGAACAAGCTATTTCATTATCATGGTCGCCTCTTCTTTATATTTAGAGAAACCTCCTGAAGGCTGGGCTCCTAAAGGATTTAAAGAAAAACAAAAGCATTCGAAAAAATCCGGTGATCTTTCCCAGTTAACAGCCAACGAAGCGATCAAAACGTCACGATTTTATTATTTATGGCTCATGTTGTTTATTAATGTAACATGCGGAATTGCCATTTTGTCTGCTGCAAAACCACTTGCTCAAGAAAGTATCGGATTAACCACTACTGAAGCGGCAGCACTCGTTGGTGTCCTGGGAATTTTCAATGGTCTTGGGCGAATCGGTTGGGCCTCCGTTTCCGATTACATCGGACGTCCCAATACGTATACCACCTTCTTTGTTCTACAAATTGGTTTGTTTGCTCTTCTTCCACATACATCGACAGCGATCTTATTTCAAATCATGCTAGCGATTGTGTATACGTGCTATGGCGGAGGGTTTGCCTCTATTCCAGCTTATATTGGTGACATGTTTGGCACAAAACAGCTCGGTGCGATTCACGGGTACATTCTAACAGCCTGGGCCGCAGCGGGACTTGTTGGACCTATGTTCGCTGCATGGATGAAGGATACTACTGGAAGTTACGCTGCAAGTTTAACTTTCTTTGCGGGCATGTTTGTTGTCGCCCTCATTATTTCAATCGTCATTCGAAAAGATATTCGTAGGCTTCGTAAAGAAAATGAAACGCTTACGGCTGTAAATATGTAAATTCTTTAAGTAGTTATGATCATGTAGTAAAGTTGGATAAGATCATCTCGATAAGAAGGTAGGACAGTATGAATAAGTATGAAGCAGAATTTAGCAACCTTGTTCGTTCTTTTCGTAAGAAACACATGGGAAAAGGACCGAGTAAGATCACAACAACGTTTTGCAAAAACTGGGCAATTTGTGAAATGGAAGGAAACCTTTCACCTGTAGAAAAATTTATTGCTAGTGCAGATGACGGCAAACAAATGCTTCGAGCTGCAAGAACTGAAATGGTGAAAGAAATGTATCGCAATCATCCTCCGGTGCAGATGGAAGAGTTTCTAGACAGTAAATTTCTTGATCTCTTCGTCGATATCGATATTGATCGTGACTTTGGGATGTCAATCTTTGTATTTGACCAAAACATAGAAGAAAAAATGAAAAGTTCTTAATAGAAAACATATAAATAACCTCTGGTTAGGCACTTGGTAGCGATCCTGCTAAAGACTCAACCACTGCTTTTCTGTCACAAGCGACGGGCGAGCAGTGGTTTTTTATTTGTAGTTAATTATAGGAGTGAAACTAATGGGTAAAACAAAACATCAAGGACCAATTAAAGCCACAAAGAAACCACAGCCAAAACATTGGGTAAGTCCCATCCCCTTTGGATTAGGAAAAGTAAAACCTCAGCACTTCCGAGACACTGCAAAAATCGCATGGGAAAATCGTGATAATATCAGCTATGCGACGCGAATTTTAACACAGGGCGTTTGTGATGGCTGTGCTTTAGGGGTTTCAGGATTATATGATCAAACATTAAAAGGTCCTCACGTTTGCACAACACGACTTAACGTACTAAGACTAAACACAATGCCAGCAATCGATCAAGACGTGCTTCATTCTGATATTAAAGAGCTTCGTCAATACAGCAGTACAGAACTTCGCAAATTAGGACGGATCCCTTACCCCTTAATTCGCCGAAAAGGAGAAAACCACTTCTCTCGTCTTACTTGGGAAGAGGCAATGGATCTTATCGCACAAAAGATGAAAAAGCTTAATCCAAAACAGTACGCCTTTTACTTAACATCAAGAGGAATTACAAACGAGTCTTATTACGTCGCATCGAAAGTGGCTCGATTTCTAGGTACTAACCATATTGACAACGCGTCACGTATTTGCCACTCACCAAGTAAAACCGCTTTAAAACGCTCAATCGGTGTAGGAGCGTCGACAGTCAATTATCAAGATTGGTTTGGAACGGACGTTTTAATGTTCTGGGGAAGCGTCGCATCAAATAGTTCACCCGTATCAACCAAATACATGCTTGAAGCAAAAAAAAGAGGCACGAAAATCATTATGGTCAACCCGTACAAAGAGCCAGCAATGGACAAATATTGGATCCCATCAAACGGTGAGTCCGCTCTATTTGGAACCAAATTAGCGGACGACTTCTATCAGGTAAACGTTGGAGGAGATATTGCCTTCATGCACGGCATTATGAAGCACTGGTTTGACATGGAAGAGGAGAAGCATGGCTCAGCGATTAATCACTCATTTGTTCAAGAACATGTGAATGGGTATGAAGCGTTAAAAGCAAACGTTCAACTTCAATCTTGGGAGGAGATCGTTCGCTCTTCTGGCATAGCAAAAGAGCGTATCATTGAACTCTCTCTCCTTCTAGCTAAAAGCCAAAGTGCTGTTTTCGCATGGGCGCTTGGTTTAACCATGCACTCTTTTGCAACAGACAACATTTCACAAGTAGCTAATCTCGCTCTACTCCGTGGTTTCCTAGGCAAAAAAAATAGTGGCTTAATGCCTTTCCGTGGCCACTCATCTGTACAGGGATCGGGAGAAATGGGAGCCGATCCGTTTGTTTTACCTGGAGGTGGATTTGACGTCAACAATATTCGGCGTATGGAACAAGTATGGGGATTTGAGCTGCCGAAATGGCAGGGTGATATCGTCGGGGTGACCTTAGAAAACATCGTCCTTCCAGATGATCACGAACGAAAGATAAAACTTTACTACTTATCAGGAGGAAATTTCCTTGAAACGATGCCTGACCCTGATTTTATTGAAAAAGCCTTATCTGAGCTAGATATTCGCGTCCATCAGGATATTATCCTTAACACCTCTACTCTAGTCGATGCTAAAGAAGCCGTTATCGTGCTACCCGCTCGAACGCGATATGAACAAGAAGGCGGCGGTACTTCTACTTCAACCGAGCGAATGGTTTACTTTTCACCTGAAATAGACGGAAATCAAAATCAAGTAGAAGAAGCGCGTTCGGAATGGAAAATCTATATTGATCTTGCAAAGCGAGTTAAGCCAGAGACTGCTCACTTAGTTGATTTCACAACAGGTCAGGAGATCCGTAGTGAAATCGCCATTGCTAATCGTGATTATGACGGCATTCAACACTTATCGAAGAAAGGTGACGTCTTCCAATGGGGTGGCGCCTGGTTATGTGAAGGCGGCATCTGCCCGACTCCAGATGGAAGAGGAAATCTCGTTCCTGTAGAGATCCCGGATCTTGGCAAAAAGGATGGGCAGTTCATTGTGACCTCACGACGTGGCAAGCAATTTAACTCTATGGTTTATAAAGAAACGGACCCGTTCAACAAAGCAGAGCGATATGACGTGCTTATAAATGCAAAAGATGCAAGTAGACTAAGCATCACTGAAGGAGAAGGAATTGTTATCTACAATGGATTCGGTGTCTTTCAAGGAAGAGCTAAATTTGTAGATATCGCAAGCGGAAATCTTGAAGTACACTTTCCTGAAGGGAACTTCCTTTTACCTCGAGGAAGATATGAGAAATATGCCGGTATTCCTGACTACAACATTACAGTAACCGTTGAAAAAGCAGATCGCTTTCATGCTAGAAAAGATGTGCAATACCAGGAGAAAGAAATTGAAGACCTTGAAGTAAATGCACCGGTTTAAGTTATGCATTTCGAACCTACCCCTATCCTTAATTGTGATAGGGGTTTTGATGTGCTCCTTACTTGTAAAAATTGTTTCTAATCGCTGGAAATAGGCTATGTTAAACACTAAACAACTTATTCAGGAGTAGGAGTCGTCTATGAAATATCAATCGCTGTATCGGATTAGTGTGATTGTTTGGATGTCCATTAAGTTCTTCCTCCAACTTGAACGCTTTCGAAGAAAAAGCAAGCATTCGTGGGATCAGGAACAATGGCAGAAACTATTAAAAAAGCAGGCAAAAGAGTACAAGGAAAAAGCGATTCGGCTTGAAGGACTGCTCGTTAAGCTAGGACAATTCCTCTCAACAAGAGCAGATATCCTTCCAAAAGTTTTTCTAGAAGAAATTGAAGATCTCGTTGACCGCGTCCCTTCTTTTTCCTGGGAGAAAGCGAAACAAATTCTTGAAGAAGAATGGGCAGCCGACGTTCAAGATGTGATTAACAACCTTTCAGATCGGCCGATTGCATCAGCTTCCATAGGACAGGTGTACAGAGCAACATTAAAATCAGGCGAAGAAGTGGCAATTAAAATACGCCGCCCCAATATTCGCAAGATTATTCGGGCTGACTTTCAAGCCCTTCGCATCGTGTTCTGGCTTATGGATAAGTTTACGTCGTACGGCAAGCAGCTTGATCTAAGCAGGCTTTACGAGGAAGTTCGTCATGTGATTGAAGATGAGCTTGATTTTAAGAAAGAATTGAAAAATGGCATTCACTTTAAGGAGCGCTACAGCAATAGTCCAGGCTACCGGGTGCCAAATTACGTCCAAGAATGGTCAACGAAAAAAGTGCTTGTCATGGAATGGATGGAAGGCGCTCGTATAACAAACCTTTCTTATATTGACGAGAAAGCCATTAATCGACGAGAGCTAGCTCGCAAGCTTTTAAAGGGGTATCTTGAACAGCTTCTTCAAGAAGGACAATTTCATGCCGATCCTCACTCTGGTAACCTCCTTATTCAAGAAGACGGGACGATCGTTTTTATCGATTTTGGTATGGTCGGACATATTGAAGCAAAGGATGCTCTTTCCATTCGAAAGCTCATTACCGGGATCGTGCTTAGTCAGTACAGCGATGTAACAGAGGCTCTAGACGAATTGCGCTTTCTTCTTCCTAATTCTGATAAAAGACAGATTGAGAAAGCCATACAGACGCTAGTCACCTTATTCATTGAACAGGATTTAACGATGATGGATGAAGATACCGCTGAACAAGTTTTAAAGGAAGTACAAACGCTCGTAAACAAGCAGCCTATTCAATTACCGAGTGAGTTTGCTTTTCTAGGGAGAGCCATTTCAACAATTGTCGGCATCCTCTATACCTTGGACCCTGAAATTGACTTAATTGAAGAAGGCAAACCAATTGTTCAAGAGTGGATCAATCGCGAGGAATCGGCTGACTATGACCCTAAAAATCTTTTGAAGCAGTTCTATGCAAGAATTTCTTCAATTGAAAATCCACTTGATCGACTTTCAGATGAATTCACCGATCATCGCCAATGGGAAGAAAACGTGAAGAAAACAGAAATTCAATCAAAAAGTATGTTATGGAATAAACACTATGCCTTTATTCTCTTTTCGTTAAGTTTTATTGGTTTTTTTATAAGTCTTGCTTTTGAGATTCAGTCTCTATTCCTTCCTACTGTCATATCCAGCGGCATTACTCTACTCGCCCTCTTTACTGTTAGTGCAATGGAAAAACGACTCTGGTTAAAAAAGGAGAAATAAAGATGGAAGATCCGAAAGTGATGAAAGAAACTACCGAAAAGCTTGGTACAAAAGAAGTGAAAGTAGAGGGACTTCAAGATGGCTATCGCATTACAGTGAAAGCGAATGAAGAAGAATTAAAACAGCAGCGCCGCGTTGGCGGCGCGTTTATAAACCTTCTAAAACAACTTGAAAAAGCTGGGTACCGATTACCATTTCCGTTTTCATGGATCTTACGTTTTTGGAATCGTTACTCAAGACCTTAATAAAGGAAAAGGAACTCCTTACTTTTTATTTTCACGAACACGCCTTATTGTTACAATAAAAAAAGGGAAAAACCATTAGAAATAACAAGCAAGAAAGGATGTTAACCGTGGAGAAATCTCAGGCAGCTCACCTCATTACAAAAGTAAGGGAGGCATCCCCTCTCGTTCATAATATAACGAATACCGTCGTAACCAATTTTACAGCGAACGGTTTACTCGCTGCAGGAGCAAGCCCTGTTATGGCTTATGCGAAAGAAGAAGTCGCTGATATGGCCAAGATTTCTGGAGCTCTTGTTTTAAATATCGGCACGTTAACAAAAGAACTGGTGGAAGCAATGGTCATCGCTGGAAAAGCAGCGAATGAAATGAACATCCCTGTTATTCTCGACCCGGTCGGAGCAGGGGCCACTCCATATCGAACATCAACAGCTCGACATATTCTTAAAGAAGTTGACGTGCAATTTCTAAGAGGAAATGGAGCTGAAATTGCAAATATTTCAGGAAAAAAGTGGTCAATTAAAGGCGTTGATGCTGCAGAAGGAGAAGGAAATAGCGAAATGCTAGCAAGGAAAGCCGCAAAAATGTTTGGATGTACGGTCATCGTCACAGGGGCGATCGACATTGTTTCAGATGGCGAAACGACACTCAAACTTGGTAACGGCCACCCGATCTTAACGAAGGTAACCGGTACTGGCTGCCTTCTCTCCTCTCTTCTCGGTGCGTTTGCGGCTGTTGAGTCAGATCCGATGCTAGCTGTATACGGCGTACTTGCGTTTTATGGTGTTGCAAGTGACAAAGCCGCCGATCATATTGAAAATCGGCCAGGCGACTTTCAAATTGCGCTTTTAAATCAACTTTCGCTTATTACACCAGAAGACATTGAAGCAAATATCCACCTCGTCAAATAAACACCAAAGAGGAGCGCAACTGCGCTCCTCTTTTTTATATTAATTCGATTTACCTATTTCAAAATTGCTTAACGATGAGCAATAAAAAAACAATCTTCAATCCCTTTAAACGTATAAACCACTTTTTCAAGCAACGGATGAAAGTAGACAATAAGATAATCTCCGCTTCGATCGATGACTCGTTTACCCGAATGGTACACCGGATAATCTTGCATGGTGCATGATTCTACTTCGACTTCGGAAGTGATCCAATCTATCACTTTTGCTTCTTCATCCATTGCTTCCCCCTTGAGTCATTACTTATCTATGAATGTGAGATCCCTTCATTCGTCAATTTGACACATTCACCTCAAGCGCTCATTTGTTTTAATAGTATCTCAATACTCTTCCACATTCCATCAAGTCTTAAACCCATAGAAAAACCTGAAGCATATGCTTCAGGTTTAATCCTAAAATAAGAGACCAATGATCCCCGCCAATATACCTAGCACAATGGCAATAATAAACCAAATAAGGGCAAGAATGATAATAAGCCAACCAATGCCTTTTCTACCTGTTTGAATAAAGTAGATCCCAAGAACGATTGGTCCAAAAATCAACCCGATAATCGCCCAGAAAAAAGAGCTTTTATCCCGTTTTTTTGCATCCACAAATAAATAAATTGCTATGACAATATTAAGAATAAGCCCAAATGACAGTTCCATACGCTCACCTCGTTTCTATATCTAAAAAAATGGTTCCCTAAAGAACGGATTTTTAAACCGTGTCTTCCTATAGACTAATTGTTAAGGTATCATACGCAAATAAAATGGTTTTATCATGCGGAAGCGTTTCTTCCACTTTTTTGAGATCGTCATAGCTCAATTGATCAGGTTCTTCCAAGTGTGTTAAATACACTTCTTTTGCCTGTAACTTCTCAATAATAGCCAGCGTTTGACGAAATGTTGCTTCTTCTTTCAATACAGGATGATCTTCACTGATTTGTCGCTCTCCTGTTAAGGGGTGAAATTCGCAGATGCCAGTCGGTAATACCGCTACATCCAATTCACCAAGCTCCTCTGGCTCCCAACCATAAAGTTCATCCGGAGCAATCAATATCCGTTTGCCTTCCCCTTCAAACAGGAACGCATAAACATAATCCTCAGATAAGCGAAACGGCGTAATTGATACGCCATTAATGGTTACTTTCTCCCCATCGTTCAGCTTATGAAGCGCTATGTATTTTTGTTGATCAAAAAAAGCAAGATGTTCACCACTACCTAATCTTGTTTGAAAGTCAATCGCCACTTGCTCCGGCAAATAAACGTCCGTTGTTGTTCCTTCTGGGGGATGGTTGACCCAATCCGCATTTACTGATTCTAGCACCCGCCTCCCCATAACATGATCAGGGTGCCAATGCGAATAAAATACGCCGTCTATCCTCGAAATCTGCGAGCGATTTAACTGCATATAGCTATCTTCAGGCGTATCAATTAATACGTTAGGACCGTG
This sequence comes from Bacillus sp. Cs-700, assembly GCF_011082085.1. Classification (NCBI taxonomy): domain Bacteria; kingdom Bacillati; phylum Bacillota; class Bacilli; order Caryophanales; family Bacillaceae; genus Bacillus; species Bacillus sp. Cs-700. The sequence continues at coordinate 4,085,870 of NZ_CP041063.1, read as the reverse complement.
AACAAAAACACTAGGACCCGATCGACTGTAAGGGACACCTTTCGCTCTCGCTTCTACGCAAACTGCGCACTGACATAGTGGCCGGGGGATCGCCATGGCCCCACCGGTACCAAGAAATTCAATTTGCATACGATTTCTCCTCTCTCCTATCTTAGGAATTCTTTTCCTCTCTTTCATTCTATCATTTTCTATCTTTTTCATAAGGTATCTCGACAATATTCGTTCACAAAAAAGACAGTTTAGTTAAAAAATAGGAGGGAAAACCAACCATAGATTCGAATAGAAGGAGGATGTTTCACTATGTCAGAACAACAAACAGAAACAGCTTATCAGCTACCACGAATCGGGTCACCAGCCCCTGACTTTACTGCCAACACGACACACGGTCAACTTTCACTCGATGATTACAAAGGAAAATGGTTTGTGTTGTTTTCGCATCCCGCTGACTTCACGCCGGTATGTACGACAGAATTTGTGGCTTTTCAGGAAATTTATCCAGAGTTACGAAAGCTTGATGTTGAGTTAATCGGCCTTAGTGTCGATAGCGTTTCATCCCATTTAGCATGGGTTCGAAACATTGAGAAGAATTTTGATACCGAAATTGAATTTCCGGTTATTGCTGATCTCGATCGAAAAGTGGCGACACGCTACGGCATGATCATGCCGGAAGAAAGTCAAACGGAAACGAGTCGTGCAGTCTTCGTAGTTGATGATAAACAAGTTGTCCGAGCTGTCATCTACTATCCTCTTACGACCGGTCGCAACATGCATGAAATTATGAGATTAGTAAAGGCGTTAAAAACAACGGATGAGCACGGTGCTCCGACACCGGCCAATTGGGAACCAGGGGATCAGGTGCTTGTTTCTCCTCCTAAAACACAGGAAGATATGAAAAAGAGGGAGAACGAAGAAGGTCTTGAATGTATTGATTGGTATTTATGCAAAAAAGATTTAAATCAATAACCGTTTGAAAGAACCGGCCTAATGACCGGTTCTTTTTCTGTTGACTCTATATGAATTCCATCGTTTGGGGATTTTACAGGAGCCTATCTCCTCACTAGTTCTTTTGGATTATTTTCCAAATTGCACTTTGCTAGATTAAGATTATAATAGAGAAGAAAGCGGATATAGTTTGACGGAGGTAATCGTATGAAAAAGGAAGAGAATAAACTTCCAAATGCAACCATAAAGCGTCTCCCTCTCTACCTTTCTTATTTAAAGAGCGTAAAGAAATCAGGTCAAAAATCGATCTCCTCTGTTGAGATTGGTCATGCGCTTAATTTTAAATCAGATCTTGTGAGGAGAGATTTTTCTAAGATAAAAGCCCCAGGCCGAAAAGGGGCAGCGTACGAAGTTAAAAAACTTGTGAATCACCTTCACTTGATTGTAAACGAGAAGACTGAGCCTGAAGCAGCTCTAATTGGCGCAGGCCGGCTGGGCACAGCGCTTCTTCACTATAATCACTTACGAAAATCGTCTCCTAAAATTAAAATGGCGTTTGATAATAACCCAAAAGTTGTTGGCAAAACCATTGCAGGTGTACCGGTCTATCATATCGATGAAATGAATGAACGTTTAACCGCTAGTGTAACGGTAGCCATTCTAGCTATTCCCGCCGCTTCAGCGCAAATGGTTTCTGAAAAGCTATCTGAAACCGGAATACTTGGTATCATGAATTTTTCATCTGCCTACCTTAAGCTCCCAGCAAACGTTCACCTTCAACAAATTGATTTAGCACGTGAACTGGATACACTCTCTTTCCTGATTCATTTCTTTTAAAAAGATGCACGAAAAACCCCTCACCAAAATTCAACGTGGTGCAGGGGTTTTCTTTGTGTTTTTTGAGTTTTTCTTATTTAATTTGGCAGGTTCATAGCCGCTATCAAATAAAACGCCGTTTGCTGTACCAGTTCTTGCGATAAGTTCATTGATATCTGCCGTATCTAACGTCTCTGCCACTTTTAAGAAAATCTGCGCAGAAGCTCTTGCATCATCTAGCGCATGGTGATGGTCGAGTTGAATCCCAAGATAATCGGAAACAACATTTAATTTATACTTAGGTAATGTCCATGTTTTTTTTGATAGATTCACAGTACAGTTATACGCAAGCATTGGATATGGGAGTCCATATTGATCAAGAACAGCACGTAGCACGCTCATATCAAATTGCGCATTATGAGCAATGAGGAATTTCCCCTCCACTAACTCACGAATTTCCTCTCGCCACAGAACATCAAATTCAGGTGCATCTTCAACATCTTCTTCTGTAATCCCGTGAATGCTAATATTGATGCCAGAGAAAACATTTTGCTTCGGCTTCACTAAACGATAATATTCTCGAATCAGCTGACCACCTTCATATTCAACAAGACCAATCGAGCAAACGCTTCCTCGTGAAGAATTTGCTGTTTCAAAATCTAATGCCACAAAATTCATACGGAAACTCCTTTCCCGTTCATTACCCACATTTTAAAAGGTTCTTACTGATTCGTCTAGCTGTTTGCCTTACATTGCCACAACGGGCGCCTCTACTAATCTGAATAAATCCTTTTGCAATGTCAATACTGGATAACACAACTTGCTAGTGAGGTGAAACATGAATTCAATCGATACATCGTTACATATTTTTTATTTTACCGTGATGATCTCAAGCGCCATTTATTTTTATTTCCTAAGTCGAAAACCAAAGGGCGTACCTTTGTATGAATATGTGATCGCTATCGTCATTACAGGATGGTCTGGAGTCGCTTATTTATCCATTGCATTAGGTCAGGGGCTATTAGAAAGACCAGAGAAAACGATTTACTTTGCACGATACTTAGATTGGGTGGTCTCTACTCCCCTGTTACTCCTTTCACTTGCCTTAACCGCGATGTTTTACCAAAGGAAAATCAACCGCACACTGATCGCTTCTCTGATTATAGCTGACGTTTTCATGATTTTAACTGGACTGATCGCCGATTTTTCACCTGATTCGCTAAAATACATCTGGTATAGTCTTGGGCTTGTTGCCCTTGCAATCATATTAAGGATTATATGGGGCCCTCTTAAGAAAATGGCACATGAAAGCGACCAACTTGCCAAGCACTATAAGCGAATGGCCATTTATCTAACATCTTTTTGGGTGCTTTATCCGTTGGCATGGTTCTTTGGCGCATCAGGAGTAGGTCTAACGAAAGGCATCATTGATACACTGGCGTTTATCGTTCTTCCAATCTTCTCAAAAGTTGGCTTTGGCATTCTGGATCTTCATGGTCTTCGAAAAATAAAAGGATAGTGTTAAAGAAAGAGCGAGAAAGACGTATTTCAAAAACGTCTTTCTCGCTCTTTTTTATGTAGCTTATTCAACAGACTGTAAAATTGTCTTCTTAAACGAATCGATTGCTTGATCTGTTGGAATTGTGTAGTTGCACTCGAGCCCAATAAACCCCTCAAAGCCTGTCTTCTTAATCGCTTTTAAGATGTTCCCAAAATTCAACTCACCTGTACCCGGCTCATGACGTCCAGGATTATCAGCAATATGATAATGATTGATTCGGTTACAATAATTTGTTGCGTTACGGGTAACATTTCCTTCCGTAATTTGCTGATGATATACGTCAAATAATAGTTTTACATGTGGACTATCCACTTGATCGACAATCGACACTGCCTGATCCGAATATTGTAGAAAATGACCTTCATGATCAACAAGCCCATTTAACGGTTCAACTTCAAGGACAACATCAGCCTTTTCACATAGTTCCGCACTTCTTTTAAGTGTTTCAACCATCGCTTCTTGCTGTATGCTAATGGGCGTATCGACCATCACGTTCCCCGTTTGGGTAATGATCGACGGCGTTCCAAGTTTTTTACACGCTTCAATCGTTTCTGATAATCCTTGAAGATACGATTCTCGCAGTTTCGGATTAACTAAATTAAAAAAACGCGTACAAGTTGCCGTAATTCCAACGCCAATTCGCCTCTCGGCCTTAGCCACTTCCTCCAGATTTAATTCCGTCCAATCATAATATTCTAGCCCATGAAATCCATGATCCTTCACTTTTTCCAGGTGAGTAATCACATCCTCACCTGGGTAGGCTCCAATGCATAGGGAATATTTCAACAATGATCAACTCCTCATTGACTCAATTCACTTTTACGTTACATACGAAAAATAGTATGCAAAAACAGTAAGTAATCCCACTGTACAAAAAATCAACGTCCCGATAAAAAAAGGGTGCCGCGATCCACTCTTATGTATATCGATTTCACCTGAGTGAAGTCCTCTATGAAATCTACCAATAGTTCGACTGGCATTCTCCTGATAGGGTCTAAAGTAAGCAGGTAACCAGATAAGCGCTAATAATAATAGACTCGCAACAAACAAAGAATCGATGTAAGACCATTCACTTGCTTTAGCTAGTAGCATGACAAGGCAAGATTCTAAAAAAACCGTCCCTCCTATTAAAAAGATTCTCTGTTCTCGAGTACTTAGCTTACTTAAAAAGCGTGTTTCAACAACCGAAGAAACCTTGCTCAGTACCCCAGCAAACAGAACAGCCATAACTAGAAAGCTAAAGCTTGCGAGAAATTTAACGATCAAATCGGATCACTTCCTTAAAAGATTAACTGACACTCTTTTAAAGTTACGATCTAAAATCATGAAAGTTCCGTTTTCCTCCAAATTATTCTTTTCAATTCATTCTTTCACCGCCTTGATAATCATCGTAGTTGGAAACTTTCTCGCTTTATAAAGAGAATAATAACGGTCAGAGATAGCCTCCTCCTCTTCGTTATACAGATTTGAAACATCACTTTCAATGACCTCTTGAATGGCAAAACCAGCCTGAATTAACTTATTGATATACGTGGCCATTTTCCGCTTATGGATCGTCATCCGAACGCCTTCCCCTTTAAAATCTTCAAACGTATGCAGGCCTTCCTGCTGATAAGAACCGTTCAACGAAATCTCACCATTCTCACTCGTTACATGAACATAAAGAGGATGATCCCAGCTAAAAATAAAACTTCCTCCCTTTTTTAAATAGGAATAAACAAGCTCAAACGTACGCGTTAAATCCGTTGTCCAGCCAATCGCATAGATCGAAAAAACGTGATCAAAATAGTTTTTTGGTAAATCGATCTCTTGTTCCATCGGTGCACAAAATAACTTAGCTGACAAACCGGCTAGCGTACTTTCTGCCGTTCTTCTTTGTTCTTCAGACAAATCAATTCCCCAAAGTTCAGCAGCTCCTCTTTTAGCCATATACCGAAGTGAATGGCCACTACCATAGCCAATCTCGAGTACTTTCGCATTTGCCACTTCATCAAATAAATGAAGCTCTTCCTCTGTTTGTGCATAAGGACCATAGTGAGGTAGCGCATCAATTCCATTAAAATGATGCGCTACTTTGTCCCAGCTTTGTTTGTTCTGGTTTAAAATTGTGTTATTCATCGATCTCTCCTCCTCAACTCCAATCAATTCGAGAATAAGCGTATGAAACCCTTTTTCCATCGGAGAATAAAGAGGAGAGCGCTTTGCATACATACAAAAAGGACAGGCGAGTGCCTGTCCAGTTCTTTATCCAGCTTTAACCGTACTTTTTACTGGTGCTTTCTCTCTCGTTAATCGATCAACGAGGCCTGACAGAGCACCATCACCTGTCACATTACAAGCTGTACCGAAGCTATCCTGTGCAAGATATAACGCGATCATAAGCGATACCATTGTTGGATCAAATCCGAGCATTGTCTCAAGCAATCCGATCGCCGCCATGACAGCACCGCCCGGTACGCCTGGTGCAGCAATCATCGTTACCCCTAACATAAGAATAAATGGAATAATTGATGCAAACGTTGGATCTTGTCCATTCAACATCATCACTGCCATCGCACAAGAAACGATTGTAATTGTACTTCCTGAAAGGTGAATCGTTGCAAGAAGTGGAACGCTGAAGTCAGCTATTTTCTCACGTACACCGTTCTTTTTCGTTTGCCTTAATGTTACAGGAATAGTAGACGCAGAAGACTGAGTACCAAGCGCTGTAAAGTACGCTGGCATCATCCCTTTAAGAAGCTTCAACGGATTACGTGACGTAGCAGCACCTGTCACACTATATTGGATCAAAAGCATTGTCAGATGAAGAAGTATGATCATGACAAACACTTTTGCAAATACGCTTAAGATTGTCTGAACTTGTCCAGCACTCGTCATGTTAGCAAAAATACCAAGAATATGAAGCGGTAATAATGGAATGATGACAAAACGAATCACTTTCTCAATAATGGTTCGAAACTCAACCATAACGCCTTTTAACATCTTTCCCTTCATGGCAGCCATTCCAAGTCCTAGTGTAAACGCCAGTACGAGCGCTGTCATCACACCCATAATAGGCGGAATTTCAACTTCGAAAAAAGGTTTTAACAATGACTCTTCAGGGTTAGCCATGTCTGATGCAGCTCCACCCGTTTCAAGAAAGAGGGGATAAAGATTTCGTGCAGCGAAGAAGGCGAGCAAGCCAGCCAAAAAAGTAGAAAGGTAGGCAACCGTAGTTGTGATCCCGATCAACTTTCCCGCGCCTTTCCCAATTTCACCTATTCCAGGTGCAATAAAGCCAATAATAATTAATGGAATCGCAAAACCAAGAAAGTTTCCGAAAATCCCATTAAACGTCGCGAAAATACGTACAACCGCTTCAGGAAGATAAGCCCCAATAACAATACCAAGGGCAATAGCAATAAGAATACGTGGCAATAGTCCAATTTTCTTCATAGTGTCCTCCATACAAAAACATTTGTCCATCTCAGGTGTAATATATGTGTACTTTACTAAAAATCAATGGATCCTGCAAGACATATTCGTTAGAATCTGACAAGAAACTTTTGTAAACAAAAAGAGAGAAAGGTTTAACTCACAAAATAAAAGAGGCACAAGCACTACGGTAGCCCGTCATGCTTGCACCAGTTCGTGTCAATCTTATTTATAAATGTGTTCGGCAAAGACCGATTATTAATCGCTTCCTGTTACAAAGTCATCTTCTTTCATTGACGCAAGAATGTATCCGCCTGTCACACGATCATTCTCTTTCACATGAAGTTCAGAAATTTCTCCGCTTACTCCAAGCGTAATTTTCTCGGTATTGCCCTGCCCGTTTCGGATGACAAACATTGGCTCCCACTCATAAACGCGGGATGAATGATGAACAAAGATCTTCTCAATAACACCCTCACATGGACAGACCACTGAACGATTCATGATTTTTTCCCCTTTCTAAGCATGTAATGGTTCCTCTGTGGAACAGTTTGTTTCTATACTTCCATGATATGTTTGGCATGTTTTTCTATGATGCCAAACACGCCATTTCTTTAACCTTGCGTCCATTTTACCTACTTTTTTATTTTTGACAACCCCTTACTTCCTCAAGCGTTCAGCTAAACCTCCCCCATCTTCTTCCTTTATGCTTTGCTGGGATAACATCGACGTTGTTCCTAAATCTGATTTCTTGAATCTCTTTTTAGTAAAAGCAAAGTTCGTCCCACATGTGCATTGTTAACAAATCACTTTACTTAACTGAAGAAGAAATTACGTAAACGCTCTCACTGGAGAATGACTTCGTATGCCACCATCATGATGTAAGACCTCTATTAAATAATTCTGTTTTCCACCGCATGCCTAAAAATATTTCAGCATAATAAGGATTGAAGGAAAATCACTCGATTATTTTTTTTGGAAAGGAACCGTCTTATGTCTCATTCGTTTACCACCTTGAGGTGAAACAACCCCATCTGTTTATTTCATTTGGTATACGTATGGATTGTCCAGTTTGCTGTCCCTTTGTTCCCTTCTAATGTCCAGCCACGTTTTGTTAAAACATTTCCAATATAGCGGTTAAAAAAGCCATGTCCCACTAAAATGACGGTACCGTGCTTTCGTGCGCTATCTTCTAATTTCTGAGCCGCCGTTTTTGCCCGCTTCGTGGCTCGTGTTTTGTTCTCTACTTTCTTGGAAAATCCTATCAGCCAGAGAAATCGGTAGAAAACTGTCCATACACGAGGATTTAGCTTGAGCAACTTAACATGGTAATAAGGAAGTTCGAGTTCCCGATAGATCGAATCGCTTTGGATCGCAACCGATGATTGTGCTGAGTCGATAGCGCGTTTGAAATCACTTGTAAATACGATGGAAGCGTCCTTTAATGCCCGTTGTACGTTTGCAGGTGCTTCATCGCAGATCCCTGCTTCTCCGTATTTGATTACCCATTCTCGATAATCCCAACTCGATATCCGTTTTGAAAAATCACACGCGGATTTCCCATGTCGAATCAATCTAATTTCCACCTTCTTACACCTTACCTTTTACGCATTTTCATTTATTTTTTTTACCGTTTCTTTATCAATTTCATCACGAATTGCCTTTGTCATTTCATCATATTCTGCATACTCTTTCCCATAAGTAAGATTAAACTCATAATCAAAACCAGGTGGATTCGTTCCTTGAGTATGCTGAATGATCGTCTCCATTTTATCTAGCGCTTTTACAAACTGAGATTCTTTCGTTTCGCCACGATTATATTCCTGACATAGCGAAAGAATAGCGCCACTCTGTTTTCTACCAAGAGCCGAGGTGAGACGTTGCACAGCCTCCTCCTCTTTTCGAATCTTTTCTTGCTGGTTTACCTGAATCGTTGCAGAAATATCACCGTCATACGCTTCCCCAAGATCGTGCACCAGACACATACATAAAACACGAAAGTGATCGAGCTCAGGAAATTCATCACTTAAGGCCAAAGCAAACATCGCGAGGCGCCAGGAATGTTCTGCCACACTCTCTCGTCTACCGCTTCTCATGTATGCCGTCCGAGTCGTATCCTTCAATCGTTCAAGTTCTTTAATAAAAGTGATCATTTGAAAAGCATTCATCCTGGTTGATTCCTCCTCTTGTCATAATGTTCAATGATGCTTATCCTACAAACGTTATCATCGAATTTGCGTTCATTGTTCTTTATATGTAGGAGAATCAATTTTCGTCAAAGCTTCTGTTGATTTTCCATATAAGGCTAGAGAAATTTTTATTGATTCAATCGAACCTTTCTTCTAATCCACCATTGCAACAATGGCAGTGCGATAAACATAATAAAAAAGATTCGAAAAAGTTGATAGCCGCTAATCATCGCAAGGTCAGCATCAACAATTGTTGCCGTAACGCCCATTTCAGCTAGTCCTCCTGGAGCCGTACTGAGAAATGCCGTTGCCAGGTTAATAGACGTTATTTTTGTTAAAAGAATCGCTAGTAAAAAAGAAAAAAACACCAAGAGAATACTTGTAAAAATTGAATATAACCCGATTCTCCGGATGTTACTGCGCATTTCTTTTTTCAAATACAGACCAAGGTAAATACCCAAAAAGTATTGAGAAACCACCATGAAAGAAGGCGGAAGAGCAGGTACCTCCACTGCTGTTATCGAAAATAGTGCGATGATAAGCAATGGGCCAGTTAAAAATGTAGCCGGAAGCTTTAATTTCTTCCCTAAAAACGCTCCAATGATCGCAAGTAACAACAGACCGAACAAGGTAGGATAAGCAACAGCTTCTGTACCAACTTCAGGTGCCGGACTATTCAGCGAGGCTTCTGGTTTAATAAAATACATTGTAAGAAAAGGGATTAACAAGATGACTAGGATCACACGAATTGTTTGCATAAACACAATTGTTCCAGTATCTACTTCTGTTGTCTCTTCACTTAGAATAGCAACTTGAGATAATCCCCCTGGCACACTCCCGAATAAGCCGTCTATTAGCTTTATGTTTGTTTTATTTACAATGATAAGCCCGAGTAACAAACTTCCTAAAACTGTTGATAGGGTAACTGCAATAATATAGGGGAAATGTTGGGTTATTTCATGAACTGTGCGCTGCGTGAAAGAGGAACCAAGCATATAACCAATTAAAAGTAGAGCTATGTTTCGTAATGGAGTCGGCCAATAGAGCGTTCTTCCTGTACTAAAATGCCAGATCGTTACTCCAGTTAACGGACCAAGCATCCAGGGAAGAGGCGCATGAAGAAAATGAAACAAAAGTGATCCTAGTAATCCAATTGCCATGGTTTCAATAAAAGCAGATGATTTATTTGATAAGAATAACTGCATCGAACGTTCCCCTTTACTAACATTTACTACATCACCAAGTATAGACGTTTTCCATTCATAGGAAAAGACAGTCAACAATACCTGCATATTGATGACTGTCTTTATTAAATTTATTTATCTTGTAACCACTTTCGTTCAGCCAACTAGTGTCTCTTATCTAATGAATGCTTTACTAGATGTAATCAAATAGAAGTAAAAGGAGTAATGAAATTCCGATAGAAAAAGGCAGTGCGAGGCTTTTGTTAAGGTGATGAAGACGAACCATTGGAAACATAACGATAAGAAATAATAAGGACCAACCCAAATTCCATCCATTATGATAAGTAATTGCATCGGTAGTTGATACCAAACATTCAACAATCCAAAATCCTACCACCCATTTTGCATTGTAGATAATTTCGCTTCCACTCGAAGGATAATTCGATAAAAAGAGCAAGACAACGAGAGGATTTATGAGTAAATTATGTATAAAATGAACCATTACTTTAGTGAGAATGATACTCTCTTTAAAATCCCACAAATGAAATTTCTCATAAGCAATGATTTCATAAACAGAGGCGGCTAATGCGATATATAGCATAGTTGGGTAGTATTTCTCCCAATTTTTCCAATCAGCTTTCCATAAGGCAAGTAACGCTAGTACGATAACGATACCAATGTTCATTACTTATCTCCTACTTCCGAACGGTTAAAGGGATTGATCTTCCGGTTTTTATACGTAGCGTAACATACAACTTTTCCTTACTCCGAAACTGTTTTTAGTACTGTTCTTTCTAGAATGCGTTTTTACATATATATACAAAATAGTATAGGGGCTTTCCATTAATTTATTCATTTTATAGAAATAGCGAGTGCCTGTCACCACCCGCTATTTGTAAATAATTGTCGAGAATTTATTATAATATGGGCATTGAGATCCGACCCTATTCATGGACCTCTGTTTTCCATACATAATAATCTTCAGCATTAACCTGTTTTCTAACCCATACGCTTTTCTTAGGAGCTACTCGATCAGATACCTTTTGCCATGTGCCACCTCTCAATTTCCTGTACAGTTTGAACCGAGCAAAGACCCTGTCTGTCACACTATGTGAAGGCACCAAGATTTTAATCCACTTTAACACCCCTTCACGCACCTCCCTTAAAATTAAGTCAACAGAACATCGTATGCACTCTTTAAGCGCTTTATGACTAAAACAGGCGTTATTTACCAGAAAGGAATCCACACTCTTGTGGAACAATGAGGAAGAAGAACGTAAAGGAGTGATAAGATGGATTTACATGATTCAACATATGATTCAGGACAAGGATATCAAGCGGGTGACGTCGTTTACGTCATGTATCGTAATCCGCATACTTACAATGTTGCCAACATCCAGGAAGCTGCTGTTGTGAACGATCCTGATCAACCTGGTAAGCTTGCCTTGTTCTTATATGAAACTTACTACCCACTTGATTCTGATATTGCAATTTATCATTCAGAAGCGGAAGCAGAACAGGCCTATGCCACATATTTCGGATCGATTGAATAGGAGGTCTTTCATTGGTTAAACCATTTGTACCTCAGCTTGTCTACATGGAACCAAGAGCGTTAGAATACCCTCTTGGACGGGAATTGCACGAGAAGTTCTCTAAAATGGATATTGAAATTAGGGAAACAACCTCACACAATCAAGTAAGGAACCTTCCAGGAGATAATCATTTCCAGCAGTATCGCGTTGCAAAATCAACGCTTGTTGTTGGTGTAAGAAAAACGTTAAAGTTTGATACTTCCAAACCTTCTGCTGAATATGCGATTCCGTTTGCAACTGGTTGTATGGGCCACTGTCATTACTGCTATCTTCAAACCACAATGGGAAGCAAGCCCTATATCCGAACATACGTGAATACGGATGACATATTCGATGCAGCTGAGAAATATATGCAGGAGCGTGCACCAGAACCAACCCGGTTTGAAGCGTCCTGTACGTCTGACATCGTTGGCATTGATCATTTAACACATACTTTGAAACACGCGATTGAATACTTCGGAAAATCAGATTACGGACGCCTCCGCTTCGTAACAAAGTTCGCACACGTTGATCACCTTCTCGATGCAGACCATCAAGGAAGGACGCGTTTTCGCTTTAGTATGAATGCCGATTATGTGATTAAGTTTCTTGAACCGGGTACCTCACGACTGGATGAACGGATTGAAGCAGCAGCGAAAGTTGCTGAAGCAGGTTACCCACTAGGATTTATTATCGCACCTATTTACTTGTATGATGATTGGAAACAAGGGTATCTCACTTTGTTTGAGAAACTTGAAGCAAAGCTTCCTAAAAGCGCAACGAGAGATTTAACATTTGAACTCATTCAGCACCGATTCACAAAACCGGCGAAGCGCGTCATTCAAAAAAATTACCCGATGACAAAACTTGAAATGGAAGAAGAAGATCGGATGTATAAATGGGGGAAATACGGCATCGGCAAGTACGTCTATCAAAAAGATCAGCAGCAAGATATGAAAGACACATTAGGAGGATACATTAATAAGTTCTTCCCAGATGCGAAATTAGAGTATTTTACTTAGGTGGGAAATGCGGAAAGTGCCTGTCACCACCCGTTTTAGCTCGAAATGTGTCGGACAGGTGCTCTGCACACTAAAAAAGGCATGGAAGCAGTTTGCTTCCATGCCTTTTATCTATGAACGATCATCACTCTATGTAATCACATAAGCAAGTTTAAACCCAAACCCGCTCCGTCGTCACTATAAGTGTCTCAAAGCCCGCGTAAAAGCAGGTGGGTACCCGCACAGCTACCTTTAACGTCCCGCTCAGAAGGCCGGCTTGTTATCAGCAACTGGATGTAGAGTTCCCGGAAAACTAGCATCGGTTTGAGACAACCGTTGTTAACGTGCGTTGCAGGAAATGGGTATTGCTTATGCTTATACTCTACACCTTCCACCATAGAAAATCAATGGTTCTGATTTCCAGTTCGGCGTCCCTCTTCCGTTAAAATAACAAACGACCAACAGAAATAACGGCAGTAACCGTAATCATACTGAAGACCGTTGAAGCAAGGACAATTTGCGCAGAAAGTTCGGGCTCATTCTCATATTCTTGCGCAATGATCGCACTATTCACTGCTGTTGGCATCGCGGAAGAAATAAACAAGGCCTGCGCTGTGACACCCTCGATCCCTAATACAAAAATAATGCCGAGGGCAATGAGTGGTCCCAGTAAGAGACGGATGATCAAACTCACATACACAACTGATAAATTCTTCGATAAACGTAGTTGAGCAACTTGAGCCCCAAGTGTCAATAACGCGACCGCGATCATCGAATCGGCAATATAATCTGCTGGTATAAGGACAAATTCAGGAACAGTGACATCTAGTAAATTGAACCCGATCCCAAGTAACATCGCATATAAAACCGGCATTTTAAAATAACCAAGAAGCGCGCTTACCTTGCTTCCTTCAACCGTTTTCAAAGTAAAAATGCCCCACGAGAACGTAAGAATGTTCTGGAACGTTAAGATAATGACTTGAATCGACATGGCAAACGGGTCTTGTTTAAAAACGAGATCATTTACAGGGACGCCATAGTTCCCTGAATTATAGAAAAGTATACTGTTTGTAAACGAAGCACGTACGCTTCGACTGTAGCCAAATAATCGACTGATTAATTGAGACACAAAGTATAAAACCACAATTAAAATACTAAAAAACGTAAGTACGGATAGAAATAATGATAAAGAAAAAGCTGTTTCGTAAAGCTTTAGAAAAATAAATCCAGGCACGATAAAATAAATGTTTACTTTTGCAAGCGTGTATAAATCAAATTGAAAAATGCGATGAAGCACTACGCCAATCCCAATTAGAATAAACACGGGCACGATAATCTCAATAAATACACCTAACACAAGAGTCCCTCAATTCTTAACTGCATTCTGTTACCCTTTACAGTCTACACGAATCTCAGAAACTCTTCAGTACTCTTGCTTAATCTTATAAGGAATCAATTACACAAAGAGTAAAACTCAATTCATTTGTTCTAAGCTTCAATTCTTTCCTTCATTGAATCACGGAGCACCGCATTAACAGCTTTTCGGCGCTTCCATAAATAGTGAATTAGCTCTTCAGATTTCAAAAAACGCTCCTCTTCATCGCAATATGATGCACCTTTACAATGAATAGAAAACGACGAGTTTTTATATTTCATGAGAGTACAAAGGCCATTTCTTTCAGTATCCTCAAAAACCATATAATGCTTTTGACCAACCTGATCAAATTCAGCTAGTTGCTCGAAATCCTTTAGCAATACTTCTACATCTACCTTACGTTTAATAATGTTCACGCTCTTCCTCTCCTTATTTGCAAAATCGCTCTTTATCTCTAGCTACTATTATTCGATTTAACACGCTAAATTCCTTTTTTTACAGTGCCAACAACAAAAAGCCAGTTATCATAACTGGCTTTTAACGTAGCTTATTGAAATTCTTCGATCTCATCATATTTCACATCGATCAGCTTATCTTTTTGAGGATTAACGAGCACATACACGCGAATCTCTCTTGACTGACCGTTTTGCTTTAACGTAAATTCGAAATCATATTGTTCTCTTACATCAGAGATAAATACTTTCCCATCATACCTATAGTCAGTCACTTGTTGATCTGGATATTTTTTGGTCGTTTCCTCAATAGCCGTTTTCCCCCATTTTGCATAAGAAGGAGCTTCTGCATGAACGTTAATGGGGACTAGGAATAGCACGGTTATACTTAATAAAAAAATTAGTTTTTGTAACAACTCGACTACCTCCATTCACTGTACTCTGAAGATAGTATTCATTCATGTTGTGAAAATCATGCGTTATCTCTGCTGTTCCACATCAGGTAAATATTTTACAATCACCCTAATAATCACCAACAATAACAGTGTACTCACAAACGTATACCACCAAGTCCAACTCTCATAGTGGATAAGATCAGTATATTTTTCAAGAAAAAATTCCAAGATCGTAATAATCCCCGAATAAATGGCTGCCTTCCCAAAATAACCAACCCATCCAGAACGAAATGTCGACTGATAATAATAAATGCCTAATACCGGAAATAATACATATTCATATGTAAGGCTAGAGTCAAAATGTCGATTAAACAAGTTGACAGGATAAGAAAGCATCCCTTCTTCCACAACAATCACTCCAATAATAGAAGAAAAATACACTGTCAGTAAAAAAAAGAGAAGCCATTCTTTTAATGGGGGCTTTCGAAGACTAAATATAAATAAACCAATTCCTATAATAACTAATAACCAGAGTATTGTTTTTTCGATCACTGTATATCACCTTCGTCTTCATCCTCTATCACTTCATTATCCCCCCACTTACATGACCTATGCATACACGTTTATTGGTAAACGTTTCATAAAGGATGAATTTGGGTTGGCACCTTATAAGAAAAAAATATTTTTATACCTCCACGGTTTAACGACCCACACGGAGGGTAATTCTAAAGTGTTAATGAAAGAATTTGAAGGGAGCCCCAGTCATGATAAAAAAACTATTGCCATGGCAGTTACGGAAGTATTTCGAGATGTCAAGGCGAATCCGCAAACATGAACTTCAGGCAACGCTCTGGTATATGCCAGGCTTATATATTTTAGGTGCCTTTGTTTTTGTCGCCGCCACGTTATATTTAGATTTAGTTCTCGAACTCTCACAGTACACGCCCAATATGATCCGAACGACAGCACAACCTACCAGGCTACTCATTAGTGCCCTTATAGGAGGAATTTTAACGCTAAGCGCCTTCACGCTTAACTCCTTACTCGTTGTTCTGACAACATTTAGCGGACAATTTTCACCCCGAATGCTACTTAATTTCGTAGCCGATCGAACCACCCAGCACTTTATCGGTATTTTCCACGGCAGCTTTGTTTATGTTCTTGTCGTTTTCTTATTTATTACAAGTAAAGAAGATGAATATTTCGTTGCCATTCCAGGCACGACCGTTTTCCTCGCATTTGTGACGGTTATTACGTTTATTTTCTTTATCAACCATGCAACAAGTTGGATGCAGGTACATAATATCGCCACAAACATGAAGGAAGAATCGATCTCAATTGTGAGAGAAACACTTAGAAACGACCTTGAACAATTTCGCTGCGAAGACCCTGGCGATCTGATGGAGAAAGAACGAGAGACCGAGACGCTTATTACTGCTCCTGACTCAGGATACATCCAGCTTATTGACTTTAAAGCAATGATTGATGAAGCTCAAAAAGATCAAATTATTATTAAACTTCATAATAAAGTAGGAGATTACGTATTAAAAGGGAACCGCTTCTTCTCTTACTGGGGAACTGGCGCAGAGCGAGTAAACGTCGAAAAGTACTGCCAGCACATTGAGCAGGGCTATAAAGAAACAGAAATTCAAGATTTAAAGATGGGAATGACGAAACTTGCGGAAATCGGAGTAAAATCATTAGGGAATGACGACCCTCAAACAAGCATTACTGTCATTCACCAAATGGCCGATCTCCTTCTAGAAGTCGAGCGAGACATTACATTTACCCCTTATCTTGCCGATCATGAACAACAAGTAAGAGTTGTCATGGATGCAGAAGATTTTAGTTATTATCTGTATCGTGGCTTTGGCTATTTAAGGCATTATGCAGGAGACAATTACCCAATCATAACTGAAATTATCGCAGCCCTTAGTATGGTTGCTCAGTCGATTAGTAAAGATAAGCTCGATGTTGTTTGGGATTTTGCCAAAAATTCGATGGACCATATTCCGAAACAGTTCATCTATCATCTTGACCGTGATTACTTGTTAAATCGACTCTATGACCTCGCTCTCTTCACGGGGCATCAAGATGATTATAAACCAATTGAAAAACGCCTTCTTGAAATTGAAAAAAAGCATACTTAATTTTGACGTGAACGCAAAAAGGGTGAGCCTCTAGAGGCTCACCCTTTTTTATTTACCGATACGTTGCTACTTTGCTTACAATTTCATCTTCTTTTTGCAGTTCTTCAAACGAATATACGCCTTCTACAAAAATTTGATGCCAGAGCATAAAGATTAGCACGGTCCATATTTTTCGTGAATAATCTCCTTTTTCAGCTTTATGGGCTTGAAGAAGCTTTATCACAATCGTTTTATCGATCAAATAATCCGTTTCACTTACATGAATCAACTGCTTTGCCCATTCATATAATTCATTCCGTAACCAGTGGCGAATCGGTACTGGGAAACCAAGTTTCTTTCGATCCAGAACATGATCCGGCACGACGCCACGCGCTGCCTTCCTAAGAATCGATTTAGTCGTACCGTCTGCTATTTTTTCATGAACTGGAATTTCCCGCGCCACGTTAAACACTTCTTTATCTAGAAATGGAACGCGTAATTCAAGCGCATTCGCCATCGTCATCTTATCCGCTTTAAGAAGGATATCTCCTCTTAACCACGTTTGAATGTCGATGTATTGCATCTGATTAACCGGATTGTCTCGCTTCACATTTTGATAAAATGGCTTAGTGATTTTTTGGTAATGCTCGTTTTGATAGTAAGTAGTGAGAAGTTTTTCCTTTTCGTTTTCTTCAAACATCTTAGCATTTCCGATATATCGCTCAGAAAGTGGTGTTGAACCCCTCTCAAGAAAACTTTTTCCTCGAACTCCCTCAGGCAACACATTCGCAACACGATTCACCATTTTCTTCATAACTCCCGGCATTGGCTGGAAGAGCCGAAGCGCATCGGGTTCACGATAAATGTTATATCCACCAAAGAGCTCATCAGCACCCTCACCTGATAAAACAACCGTCACATGCTTTCTTGCTTCACGTGCTACGAAATAAAGAGGCACACAGGCTGGATCCGCCAGAGGGTCATCCATATGCCACATAATCTTAGGAAGCTTTTGAACATATTCTTTAGCAGAAATCATATATGAATAATTAGGAACCTCAAGTTTATCAGCCGTTTCCTTGGCAACGTCAACTTCAGAGTATCCTTCCCGCTCAAAACCAACAGAAAAAGTTTTAATTTGCGGATTGAATTTCTTTGCCATGGAAACGATAATGGATGAGTCAATTCCTCCAGATAAGAAAGAACCTACTGGAACATCACTGCGCATATGCATATTCACGGAATCATAAAGAACGTTTTGAATATCCTTCACCCAATTTCGTTCGGCTGTTATTGGTGTGAATGTTGCGTGGAAATAACGTTTGAATAGCATAGGTTCGTGATGTTTCTTCACAAAATAATGACCAGGTTCGACTTTTTTAATACCCTCCGTCATTGTCAGCGGTTCTGGCACATATTGAAAACTTAAATAATGCTGAAGAGCAGCTGGATTCACTGCTTCGAACTCATCAATCATCGTAA
Organism: Bacillus sp. Cs-700; assembly: GCF_011082085.1. Classification (NCBI taxonomy): domain Bacteria; kingdom Bacillati; phylum Bacillota; class Bacilli; order Caryophanales; family Bacillaceae; genus Bacillus; species Bacillus sp. Cs-700. The sequence goes on along the minus strand of NZ_CP041063.1, from coordinate 4,067,359 downwards.
TACTTTTTTTCTCAGAAGCAAAAATCACTTCTTCTTCTGTTTGCTTATAGTAAAGCGGCTTAATGCCAAAAGGATCGCGAGCACCAACTAGTTTCTTTTCAAGCTTGTCCCAAATGAGGATTGAAAACATCCCCCTTAATTCTGAGAATGCCTTTTCTCCTTTATGAACAAAAAGAGTTAGCACAACTTCTGTGTCTGACTCTGTTTGGAACGTATAGCCTTCTTTCTTTAATCGTTCACGAAGTTCAACATAGTTATAAACTTCACCATTAAAAACCATCCAATAGCGCTCATTTTCATAATGATAAGGCTGATGGCCACTTTCAAGATCGATAATACTTAATCTTCTAAAACCAAGAGAAATTGATTCATCTGTATAATAGCCCTCATCATCGGGACCTCTATGCGTAATAATTTGATTTCTTTTCTTGAAATCAGCATGATTGTGATGATCCGTTTTTCCTGGTTCTGTACGTAATACCCCAACAAAACCACACATATTTATAGCCACACTTTCATTTAGATTAACACGCTTATTGTAACATTTACGTAACAAAAAAGTAATCAAAATGTTACAAAAGGCGATTACTCTAATTTTTTTGCGACGAACTTTCGTTATCAAAAGGTTCGTTCTATAGACGTTTTGACAATAGAAAAGGTTTCATTCGAATCATTTTCTTAAACTAGCTATTTCGTTCACTGTCCGCTCGTCACTTCTTCTATTAAATCACAATCCTGAACCAATCGTAACCGCTAACCAAAACAAGTCATTATTCGACAAGTTTAGATAAATTCAGCCTTTTTCTATACCTCGCGTTTTGTTGCAAAGATAAGATGAAACATACCAAATAAGTGGCTCTCAATCCGATTCACATGCAAGCTTGATTGCTTAATATACTCCAACATATCTCTGTCGACATGACAGCCTATCCTTTCCGATAAGAAGGGGTCTAGTTGAGTCTGTAATTTACCTACTAAGGGATTTGTGCTAACGCCGTGCTCAAACAATAAAACTTGCCCGCCTGGTTTACACCATTTCGCCATTTTCTCTAGTACAAAGGCTGGGTGTGGGTAAGAACACATAGACAGCGTCGATACAACCGTATCAAATGTATTTTCTTCAAACTCAAGTTGTTCCACATTCTTATGGAGCACTGTACACGGATATGTCGTTTCCTTTGCAGCCTCCCTCGCATATCGAACCATTTCTATACTAAAATCGACGGCTATGAGCGAGGAAATGTTTTGATAGATCGGAAAATTCGTTCCTGTTCCTACAGATAGCTCAAGTATATCTCCATCTGCCTTAGCTAATAACTCACGTCGCCACTTCGTATCTATAGTCGTTTTTTGTCTTCTTTTTTCGTACATTTTTGCATGGGTATCAAATATTTTAGCTTGTTTCGTTGGATTCATGGTAAAACGTCCCTTCCTTTTAACAACTTCTGTTTGAACATCCAACGCAATTTCATAATGACAAAACCACACTATATCCCCATATTTCACATCATGATGTAACTTTAAACAGTATTATACTTCCCTTTCTCCCCTACCTTCTAACATGCTTGTGAAATGTTTCCCTTCATTGACAGGCATAAAAAAAGAGCAGCGGAATGATTCCGAAGCTCTCACATCCTTCCAATATACTTTGACCTTCGAACAATTCCTGGTTGACCCGGTACCCAATTTGCCGGCACTGCTTCTCCCGTTTTTACATTATATTGAAGTGCTTGCATGAGACGAAGAATTTCATAAGCGTTTCTTCCCACCTCGACAGGATACATCATCTTTGAAACGATTACGCCATCTGGGTTTATAATAACTGTTCCTCGATACGTCGCCCCCGCTTCTTCATTTAACACGCGGTAGTCTCGGCTAATCCGATGATTCCGATCACTAACAAGAGGATAGTTCACTTTAGAGGCGGCTGGGGAAACCTCGGTAAAAACTTTATGGGCATACACGCTATCTGTACTAATTCCGAGTACTACAGTATTCATAGCTTGAAGCTCTGGATAAATAGCAGCGACCGCTGCCAGTTCTGTCGGTCAAACAAAGGTAAAATCACTTGAATAGAAAAATAAGATCACCCATTTTCCTTTATAGTCCTCAAGGTTAATTTCTTTGAATTTCCTCCCAATCGGATCATATGCTTCAGCTCGAAATAAAGGAGCCTGATCGTTTGTTTGTGCACAGTTCGGAAGAGAACATGATTGCTTTTCATCCACGACATTTCCACCTCTTTTCACAGGCAGTATATGTGAGGAAAAGAGATTTATTGTCTTTTTTCTTCTAACAAATAAACAGAGAGCTTCTTCTTTATTGAATAAGCTCTCTGTTCCATATTCATTATCCTTTCATAGCAGCCCACTCTTCTCGAGAAGGTCCTACCATTCCAGGAACGGTTAAAGCGGCTTGACGCATCAGAACCGTCATTTGTCCTCGGTGGTGTGTTTGATGTTGAAGCAATAAATACAGAATACTTCCGTAAGTTGTTTCACTACCAAAAAACGTTGTTGTTTCTGATAATTTTTCATCATTCCACTGCTCTTGTAGCACGCGGACAAAACTTTCAGCCGTTTGCTCATATAACGCTTTAATTTCATTGGCATTGTAAGACTCCCGTTCTTCTAAAGGAGTTAGATCAAGTCCCGCACTCGACATCATAAACGTGATCGCCTGTGATAAATGAACCCCTAACTTTTCAAGCGTAAAGTGATCTGGTGCCACCTTTTGCGAGAGAGACTCATCTGTTAAATAACTCAACAGTTTACTAGTTTGCGCTGTTTCGCGCTCCCAAACATGAACAAAATCCTCCATTTGACGGAACATTTCATAACCTCCTGAATATGTATTCATTTCCCAACCTATTTTACACCTTGGACCTAAGACATGAAAGAGAGAAAGTACCTGTTTTCCAAGTCGGTTTCAACACACAAAAATCCCCTCACAAGGAGGGGGGAGAGAATAGGCTATGTTTCACTATATGCAAACCACGTTAACTTTATGATCAGGAATAACGCTCCCTTTTAACCTTTGATTTAAAAGTGAGGAGCAAATTTCCCAGATTGTTAGGCATAAGAAATGAATTATGTTATTATATAAATCAGTTTAAATGGAAAAGAGGGATTTGCATGGAGGAAGAACAGGAAATCATTCTCCCTGAAATCGGTAGTGTAGTCGAAATCGATAACCGAAAAGCTAAAGTAGTTAGCTTATTGAACAATACGATTGTGGCTGAATGGGAAGAATACTCAGAAGACGAAGAAAAACGAATCGTCGTAAGACACGAAGAATATAAAATGCTTTAATAAAGAAAAGCGCAAGCGCCCGTTTAGGTCCGACAAGCGCTGGAGCCTTTCAATTTGAACACGGTCTTTGTGTTCAGAGTGAAAGGTGAAGCGTCTCGAGGACCTGGGCGCTGGAGCTAGATCAGAAAAGCACAAGCGTCCGGTAGGTCCGACAAGCGCTGGAGCCTTTCAATTTGAACACGGTCTTTGTGTTCAGAGTGAAAGGTGAAGCGTCTCGAGGACCTGGGCGCTGGAGCTAGATCAGAAAAGCACAAGCGTCCGGTAGGTCCGACAAGCGCTGGAGCCTTTCAATTTGAACACGGTCTTTGTGTTCAGAGTGAAAGGTGAAGCGTCTCGAGGACCTGGGCGCTGGAGCCTTTCAAAAAAATGCATACGAAAAACAGGTCAGGATTATATTCCTGACCTGTTTTTTTATCTTCTAATCCACCATTCGCTTAAAGCGATAAACAAAATGACTACTACTACAGCAAACCATGGAAACCAATCGGGCACATACTCCCATCCAAACAAGATAACGCCCCTCTCTTAAACCGAAACAGCAATGAAAAAAGAGACTGCCGCGAGTCTCTCATCAACTGTTCATTCTAGACTAACGCAGTTCTTGCGAAAGTTCATCATAGGCTTGTGTAAATTTCTGATACGTTTCCTCACCGTTTTTCATTTCATCACCTTGAAAAAGTTCTTCAAACGCATATGACCTTGCCTTTTCTAAAGAGAAATCTCGCGAACTCATAACGAGTTGCATATACGACTTAAAATAAGCCTTACTTAGCTTACCTGCATTTTTCGTAATCATTACTTCTCACCCCTTAAATTGAAGCCAGTTCCCCTAAAGAGGAATTTCGTAGCTAATAAGTCAAATGAATCTTGCCCATATTATAATGGTCCTCTTAAGAGGAAAGCAATTTAAAATGTTTCATTAGACAGATCACTCTGATCTAGAAAGGGTAAGCTTACCGTAAAAGTTGTTTCGTTTTCATCTGACTGACAGCTAATGTTGCCACTATGATTTTGAATGATCTTCTGACAAACATACAGACCAATTCCAGTGCCAAGTTCTTTCGTTGTATAAAAAGGTTCAAATATTCGATCCAATGTTTCCATCGGGATTTTAGGACCATTGTTCGTAATATGAATATGAATTGTTCCATGCAAGCGTTCACCGTGAATACGTATACATCTTGGATAACCTTCAGCCTTCAAAGCATCTAGAGAATTCATGAGAATGTTAAGAAAAACTTGCCTTAACTTATCCTGTTGTCCAAAAATAGAAATGCCTTCAGGAAAGTCATTTCGAATCTCTACGTCTATGTCAACAATGCTAGGATAAATGAATTCTATAATTGACTCGAAGATCGCATTCACTTCTAACCATTCTTCAAGACCACTATCGACTTCCTTCTTCGAGACATGAAGAAACTGAGCAATACGAAAATTTAACTGCTGAAGTTCATGGTCTATCACATCAATATAATTTAATGAAGGGTTTTCTTTTTGTAGCAGCTTTACAAACCCCATAATTGCTGTAAGTGGGTTTCTAAATTCGTGTACGAAACTAGAAGACATCTGACCGAGAATCGAAAGCTTCTCTTGATGCGTTTCATCAATAAAAGAAATTTTCTCCTGAAGTTCATTTTCTTTTAACTTCGTGTACTCTGTTACGGCATGATATGAAAACAGATCAAAGAGTTCATTGATAGAATCTAAAATCACTTGCAAGTCATTCAATTGGACATTTGAGTAGGTCATATGCTTCATAAGCACGCTTCGGCCTGCATTTACATTGTAAATAAAATCGCCAATATTCACGTTTGCTTCAGCTCGCTCAATCGCAACTTTATGAGCTAGCGATATGATTTTTTCCTCACAAATCGGTTCCTCAATGTTTTTCTGCACTAGACGGTACATAAGAATACCATTCGCCTCTACTTTATCTCGGTGAACATCCGTATCGGAAATTCGAATTTTCGCTTTCCAATTAATAAGATAGCTTTCTAGATTTTGATCCAGGTAGTCTAGTAGTTGCTCTCGTACAGCCATTGCTCATTCACCTCTTTCTGCCTGTTATGGTTCTAATATATTTATAGTATTTCAGGGTGTTTATTACTTATAATCATCATATACGAGAGGGAAAATTACGTATCTTTTTATCCGTTATACTTTGTACCCATATATTCCAATTATTATCTTTATTTAGTCAAAATCAAATTAGGACAATGTACATCATATAATTTCCATTTTATCATGAAAAACAAATTTCTGTGAACGCATACAAAAAAAGCAACCTTTTGAAATAAGGGTTGCTTTTATAATAATAATTCATCATTTTCCACCTGTAAAAGTAACTCCTTTAATAAAAAATCGATTAAAGAAAGCGTATATTAATAAAGAGGGGATCGTCATCAACGTAGAAGCCGCCATAATGTAATTCCAGAAGCTAATGTATTGACCTTTAAACGCATTTAACCCGAGCGTTAACGTAAACATCTCTTTATCTGACATAACGATAAGAGGGCGCATAAAATCATTCCATCCTGCCATAAACGTAAAAACAGCCTGTGCAGCTAGAGCTGGCTTGGCAAGAGGAAGGACAATCCTAAAAAAGGTTCCGATTCTGCTAAGTCCGTCCATTTGAGCTGCCTCTTCTAGTTCTTTAGGGAAATTAATAAAGAACTGGCGCATCATGAAAATAAAGGTTGCATTCACCATGCCAGGAACAATCAATCCTTGATACGTATTAAGCCATCCAAATGATTTCAAAATTAAATAGCTCGGAATCATCGTTACCTGTCCAGGAATCATTAGGACAGCAAGGATAAGGAAGAACCAGACCTTCTGACCTGAGAATTTAATCCGGGCTAATGCATACCCAGCCATCGAGTTAAAGATAAGGTTTAGGATAACCATCGATCCTGTTACAAACAAACTATTTAACATCCATCTAAAAAACAAAGGCTCCTGTTTAAATAGTTCCGTGTAGTTATCTAGAGTAAAATCCTTCGGGATAAGCGAAAGCTCACCAGAAACAATTTCAGGAAGCGGTTTAAATGAGGAAGAGATCGCCCAAATAAATGGGATAAACGTGATAACCGCGTAGATGATTAAGACGGTATATAAAAGAGGTTTCGAAAATCCTTTCTTCTTCTTCTTCAAATGGAACACCCCTAATCATGTAGTTTTTCTTCTGCAAAGAATTTCCTCTGTATCAGTGTAACCACCAATATGATAATGGCTAACACGACTGCAAGTGCCGAGGCATACCCCATATCTAATAGTTTAAAGGCATATTGGTAGATTAATAGCACAATTGTCAACGTCGAGTTATTTGGCCCACCTGATCCACCTGAGAAAATATATGATTGGTCAAACAATTGAAATGTCCCAATCACAGACATAACTACCACAAAGAATGTCACAGGTTTCAACATCGGAATGGTAATTTTAAAGAATTTCTGCCACCAATTTGCTCCGTCGATCGTTGCCGCTTCGTAGATTGAATCTGAAATATCTTGCATGGCTGCTAAATAAATGATCATGAAAAATGGAGCCGTCGCCCAAATGTTCATAATCATAATCGATTTCAAGGCGATCGCTGGATCAGCTAGCCAGTTATAGGTTGGGAGATTTACGAATGCTAGCACATGATTGATTAACCCATCTGGATTATACATCCACATAAAAATAAGGGTGAGGACAGCTGATGACGTAACGGTTGGTAGGAAAAAAATAATACGAAACAAATTTTTCCCTTTAATATCTGAATTTAATACAGCTGCGAGGATAAGGGCTAGAAATGTCTGAATTGGCACGACGATTGCCACATACTCTGCTGTATTCTTCAGTGAAATCAATGCCCTGCTGTCAACTTCCATCCTTAAGAAATTGTCCAGTCCAGTAAATTGATAGCTTGTCCCACCAAGAAGTTCCACTTTATTAAATGAGAGAAAAATAGCGTAAAAAATAGGGATTAAGATGAAAATGCCAATCACAAAAATGGCCGGCCCCATGAAAAAATACCCTGTGAACGTTTCTTTCAAGGCCTTCCCGATTGGCTTACGCTTCGTGTAATTTGGATTTGTACCCTGCGTTTCTAAGGGTTGATTTGAAGGATGACCCTTACTCAATTACAACACTTCCTTTCAAAGATACGGTCCAATTAAAAAGGGGAAAGATCTCCCCCATGCTCACTTAATTTCCAGCACTAATTTCCTGGTTAGCTGTATCTTCTGCTTTCTTCAGAGCTTTATCAAGAGGTTGTTCTCCAAGCAAAGCGCTTGTAAATTGATTGTCAAAGTTATTGGAAATGGTCGGAAGATTTTCCCCTGCTTGCCATGGTTGCGCATAGGATGCACCATCTACGAGGGCACCGCGAATTTCATCATCTGCATAACCTAATTCTTCTGCAACCGATTTTCTCGTTGGTAGCGCGAAGCCTTTACTCGTCCAAATCTTCATCCCTTCTTTCCCTGTGAGGTAGGAAATCAGCTCCCAGGCAGCGTCTTTTTTCTCTGACTCTTTGTTCATCACATAAGCAACTGGAAAGGCGGCTGTAGCCTGTTCACCTTTAATCGTTGGAACTTCTGCTGTTCCAAATTCAAGGTCAGCGAAGTTATTTTCAAGGAAGGGCACAGCCCAGTTTCCTTCAATCACCATAGCGGCTTCACCCTGTCCAAACATCTCTCCGCCCCAGCCTGCACCTACATCACTTGGTAGCGCTGATGTTTTATCGTTACGATATTGATCCACAACTGGTTGAAGAGCTTCGATCGCTTCCTTACTTGCAAATGCAGCATTTCCATCTTTGTCAACCAATTTTGCTCCATAAGAATCCAGTTTGTAGAATTGTCGTGCAAGTTCTTTTGCAAGACCTAGGCCATATTGTTCTGGTTTACCATCACCATCTTCATCAACCGTTAATTTCTTTGCATACTCTCTAAGCTCTTCCATGGTCTTAGGCGGTTCCGTTAATCCAGCTTCTTCAAACGCTTTTTTATTGTAAAAAAGAGCTAAGGTAGAGAAGTCTTTCGGAAAACCGTATGTTTTGCCATCTTGTTTAAATGCATCTACGAGTGGCTGTTCAAAATCGTCTATATCAAAATCATCTGTCACGTACTCATCTAATGGCTCAAGCACGCCCTTGCTCATAAGACCTGGTGCTTCAGAAGCATCAAGATAAAACACATCCGCAGCTTCTCCGCCAATCAAGCGCGTTTTCATGACATCCATATACTGATCAGAAATTGTTTGGAACTCTACGTCGATGTCTGGATGCTCTTCCTCAAAAGAAGCAAGCGTCTCTTCAAGTAATTCTTGTTCTTCTGGACTAGCTCCCCACCCGCTCATTTCAACAACAGTCTTTCCATCTGAACTTTCATTTCCAGACTCCTCGCCACTACTACAACCAGTTAACATCGAGCCGATTAAGAAGGAAGAGACAACAGTAGCAGACAACCATTTTTTCGTTTTCATCATAATGAATCCCCTTTCAAAATTTGATATGAATGCCTCTGAGCGGTCCAATGACTAGCTCAGGGAAGTTTCTGCAGTACTCATACTTAATCCAGTTGAATTTTCGTGAACATTTAGTTCCGTCATCCCATTCGTCGTTCGCTTTAGCGAGAGGGATAGAAAGCCATCACCGATACGTAATTGCTCCACATGTAGCTCATTCATCCCTTCGAGTAGACGGGGTTTTAATGTTAATTCACCCTTCAAACTATCTGGGAAACACCCGAGCAGTGTTTGAACAAATGTTAGCGGCGTCCCCGCTGCCCATGCTTGAGGAGAACAAGCCACTGGATATTTAACCAATTTGCCAGAACCATGGTCGTAGCCACAAAACAATTCGGCAAGACGATCATAGTCGAAATGCGCAGCTGCAGTAATAAGACCATTCATGATAAGAGACGCTTCTTCTTCTCGATCGTTTTTACCCATGCCTAGCAAGATCAGACTATTATCGTGCGGCCATACACTTCCATCGTGATAGCTCATTGGGTTGTATCCTGCTTCTCCCTCACCCATTGTCCGGATGCCGAACCCGGAGAACATTTTTTCTGAAGTAAGAATGCGTGAGACAGACTCGATTGCCTCTTTGTTTAAAATACCTGAAACTAGCAGATGTCCTGGATTTGAAGTTAGTGTACCAACTTGCTTTTTATCTTTATCAAGTGCTAACGCATAAAAATCTTGGTCCTCCATCCAGAAAGCTTCGTGAAATATCACTTTTAAACTTGCCGCTTGTTCACGCAATTCATTGGCCATTTCCGTATTACGTAAAGCTTCAAATATATCAGCAAGACCTATTTTCGCTTGGTAGACATAACCCTGGACTTCTACTAATGCAATTGGAGTTTCCGCGTAATCGCCATTCCGATGCACAATGGAATCACCTGAATCTTTCCATCCCTGATTCGCAATTCCTTTACTTGATTCCTGATGGTATTCCACAAACCCATCTCCGTCTTGATCCCCAAATTGGTCAATCCAATCGAGCGCAGCAAGGATGTTTGGCATGAGTTCTTCCGCCAGTGCCAAATCTTTCGTCCACTTTACATATTCAACGAGTAATACGAGAAACAACGGTGTCGAATCAACCGAACCATAGTATGGAGTAAACGGAACTTGGTTGGTATTTGCTAACTCGCCATACCGCATTTCATGCATGATCTTTCCAGGCTGTTCGTCTCTCCATGGATCATTGTTTTCCCCCTGATAATGTGCCATTGTTCTAAGTGTTCCTTTGGCGACATCCGGATTGAATGAGAGCATTTGTAGAGCAGCAATTAAACTATCCCGTCCAAACGGAACGCCAAACCATGGTAATCCAGCGACTGGAAAGGAACCGTAACCAAGATCCGTTAACAATAACCTTAGATCACTGAGACCTCGATCAACCATATGTTGTAGCGGTAGATAATCTGTTTTCACTTTTGTGGTTTTGTCACTCCAAGATTGGTAGGAAGTAATGAGCTTCTCGTAAGCAACATCGGTTGAATACTCGTTGCCACGCTCTTCAGCAATCGTCGGGTTCACTTTAATAGTCAGCGTCTCCTCCTCACTGTGATTAAGAGTAAATTCAAAATCTAAACAGCCTTCCTTCACATCGATCGGTTTACGATCCCAGCTTAAAACTGTTGAACGACTGACGTTGTCTGCTCCTTTGTAGTCGTAGCTCATTGAATATGTACTCACATCTACACCAGTACGTGCTCCCACTACACCGCTGTGAAATTTCCTTACATGAAACATATCTGCAAAATCAACGTCGATATCGAGGCTGATGCGGAACGTAAGTGGCTTCGGATAATAATTCTTCACTGTCACCTGTTCATAAAGAACATCATCATAAATAAAGCGTTTACGTTTTAGTTCAATGGACTCTCTCCATAAGATCAGCTGGCCATTATCTTCCATATGAGGATTGGTCAGAATCATTTCATTTTCGTAGCTTTTTTTCGCTTCTGAAGACAATAGAATCGGTTCTTCACCGTTTATCTTTAACTCAAAGCTACTTAGAAATCTTGTATCCTTTTTATAGAGACCTGGTCCATAGGGATGGTCACGAGGAATGTTCCCATTCTCATCTGTTAGTAGAAATAAGTCATTTTCTTTTATTACTCTATAATCCATTTTGCCCTCCTACTTAAACGTTTTGGAAATAGCGCAAAAAAATCCTAAACGTTTCGGATTTTCTCCTAAAAAGAAACCTGACCATGCAGGTTTTCTATTTGCGCTCACAAGTCGATTCTCTTATCACAAGCTCATGAGAAACAATTTTACTTCTTGGCGGATTTCCACCTTCCAATAAATCAATTAATAATTCGGCGGCTGAGTAGCCGATTTGAAACATATCCTGAGATATGGTCGTCAGAGCAGGTGTAACATAGCTAGAAAGATTGATATTGTCATATCCAATGATCGACAACTCTTTAGGGACTTCTCTTCCAACTCGTTTTGCCGCTCTCATAACGCCAAATGCCATTAAATCACTCGCACAAAAAATAGCTGACGTCTCTGGAAAGGCTGTTAGTAAGGAAACAGCTTCTTTTTCTGCTTGTTTTTCAGAAAATCCGCCGTTAGACACAAGTGCTTCATGATAAGGAAGATGATTGCTTTCTAATCCATCTTTATATCCCTGAATTCGCTCTTGGCTAACAAAGGCACGGTCATGACCATTAATCATGCCGATTTGCTTATGTCCAAGATCGATGAGATACTGAACCGCCTCTTTTGCGCCAGCCACATTATCAGTCGCAACATAGCCAACCGTATCACCCTGGATCGGTATATCAACAAGTACGCAGGGAATATCGCTTTCAACAACTTCCATTAAATAGGGGTCATCGTTTTTAATTCCTTGAATAACCACTCCATCTACGCGGCGCTCTCGACAGAGCTGGGTATAGGTTTTCTGTTTCTGCTGACTGCTCGATGTATTGAACAAAACAATATCATAGTCAACTTCACCGCAGTATTCATTCACGCCAGTTAACACTTCAAAAACAATATTATCCTTCGCTCCTTCTCTCGAAATCCCTGATACGAGTAAACCTATTGTTTTTGTCTTATTCATGACGAGACTTCTCGCTAACGCGTTTGGACTGTAAGAAAGCTCATCTGCGATCTGCTTAATTTTCTTTCTTGTACGCTCACTCACATCAGAGTACCCATTTAATGCCCTGGACACTGTTGTGACGGAAACGCCTGCTTGTTTTGCAATATCTTTAATCGTTGCCATTTGCTTCTCTCACAACCTCCATCATATCCGAAACGTTTTGGTAACTTTAATAACCAAACTATACACCACTTTTAAACCGCTTTCAATAAGATTTAATGATTTTCTAATGATTTATTTTTCAATCTCTTTAATAAGCTTTGCAGGATTCCCGCCAACCACCACATTTGCCGGTACATCCTTAACAACCACGGCACCTGAAGCAATAACGGCATTATCTCCGATCGTAACACCTGGATTAATAATAGCTCCTCCCCCGATCCAAACATTGTCACCAATTAAGACAGGCTTACCATATTCTTGACCTGAATTGCGTTCAGTCGGATCGAGCGGATGCGTGGCAGCATAAATGTGTACACCTGGAGCTAACATACAGTTGTCTCCAAATCGAATCTCACAAATATCGAGAAACACACAGTCGAAATTCGCGAAAAAGTTCTCTCCCACATGTATGTTGTAACCGTAATCGCATTTAAACGTAGGTTCAATGTATACGTTCTGTTTCGTTGAACCAAGAAAGGTCTTCAACAACCTCGTTCTTTCTTCTAAATCTGTTTCAATGGTTTGATTGTATAGTCTTGTTATCTGCCTTGCATGAAGGCGATCCCCTAGAAGCTCATGGTCGTCTGGACGGTAAAGCTCCCCGCTTACCATTTTTTCTCTTTCTGTTTTCAATTCATCATCTCCATCGTTTAAGCGTTTACGTAAACGCCATTACTACTACCTTTTAAATATCGTAACATATCAGCCCAAAGATCTTCATTTTCCGTTAAAAAATGACCTCCTTCATCAATTACAGTAATTTCAGTTGATGAACTATATGCTGCCAACTTACGAATTTCGTTCACTGGTGAGAGCGTATCTTTTTCTCCATGCCAGATGCGAAGTGGACTTTGAATCTCACTAATTTCAAAGCCCCACTCCTTCGATAAGAGCTGTGTTTCATACATCACACCTTCTACACCTTGCCGGTAAGCTTCTTTTGCATGATAGTAGCTCGTTTCCACAAGTGGTTCTTCTTTTAACAATTCCCGATCCCACTTGGAGAGATGACGGTGTGTGGCAGTTAACATGGAGGACTTGTATTTCGCAGGATTTTTCTCTAACATTTTCTTTTGAGCAAGGTTCGCTTTTCTAATCACCCAAGGAAAATACTTTGTTAGAAAAAAGGCAATGCGGTTTTCTTTCGCCATTTCCTTCGGCGCTTTCCCCTTTCGAAATGGCGTAGCTGAAGAAACAAGCGCGGTATGATGAATCCGATCAGGTAAAGCAAACGCACACGCCGCAGCAAATGGACCCCCTCCAGAAACGCCGAGAACAGAAAAACGGTTTAAACCAAGATGTGATGCAAGCTCCTCCACATCAACAGCCCAGTCGAGAATTGTTCTGTTATGTTGAAAAGTCGAAAGTCCGTATCCCGGTCGATCAATTGAAATTAAATTAATGCCCATTGCTTTTGCCAGTTCATCATCTTCTAAAAACCAGATGCGCGATCCTGGCGTTCCATGAAAAAGCATGATTGGTGTTCCTGTTTCATCACCATAACCCCAATAGCCAAGTCTTCTTCCATCTCTTAAAACCATTGACATCTCCTGCATATGCTCCTCCTTTTAGTTGTCTTATCGTGAAAGGGGAAAATTGTGGATCAGTACATTATTCTAAATATTCACTACATTCACCTAAATAATAACATTTTTCCGCTAGAAAGAGATCGAGTACGAGGAGGAATCTTTAAAATAGGACGAAAGACGTTTATCTTTTATGTTGACTCTTACGTTACGTAATCCTCTAAAGTTAACAAGGAAAGGAGGAGAGGTTGTTGTGAAACACGTGAAAGAAGTTGCTAATTTAACTGGTATTAGCATTCGAACCCTTCATTACTACGACGAAATTGGCCTATTATCGCCTGCAACATCAGAAACCGGCTATCGTCTTTATACGAACGATGATATTGAAAAGCTACAGCAAATTTTGTTCTTTAAGGCACTTGATTTCCCACTTAAGAAAATCAAAAATATTTTGGGACGCCCTGATTTCAATCAACTTGAAGCATTGCACTATCAAAAAGAACGACTTGTCGAAAAGAAGGAGCGTCTGGAGACGATCATTGCCACGATTGACCAAACGATTCAAAATGTGAAAGGAGAACGGACTATGACAGATCAAGAGAAATTTAAAGGCTTAGACTTTGCTCAAAACCAGTATGAACAAGAAGCTCGAGAAAGGTTTGGAGATGAAGCCGTTAACGGTTCAACACAAAAGCTGAAGAACTTATCTAGAAATGAAACAGAGGCGCTCGGTCAGTCGTTCCATACGATTTATAGAAAGCTTGCCAAGTTAAGACATGGCTCCCCCGCTTCAGAAGAAGCACAGAATGCTATTCACGAGTGGTATGACTTTCTAAACAACAATGTAGGCTATCATTATACGCTTGAGGCGTTTCAAGGACTTGGTCAAATGTATATCGAGGATGAGCGCTTCACAAAGAACATTGACCAATACGGAGAAGGTCTCGCGCTCTTTATGAGAGATGCCATGACCGTATATGCAGATCAAAACAAATAAACAAGCAGCTCAACCTCATAGTAGGTTGAGCTGCCTTTCTGCTAATCCTTCTTTTTATTTACACTAGTACCATAAGCTACTCCTAGCGCGATGCCAACACCAATACCTACTGCAATGTTATCGAGCGCAACCCCTACTCCTGCTCCGATTGCCACTCCAACACCCATCCCTACTCCCATCTTGCTTTCATTTTTTGCTCTTTTCATCACTTACCGCTCCTTCTAACAAAGGTTATCTCTTTCTACGAATGAGTAGGAAATTTGTTTCATCCGTTCTTACAAAAAAACTCTTCCTACTTATGTGTAGAAAGAGTTTTTGAAGAGTTATTTCTTTTTAAGATCTAGATCAATTCTTTAGAAAAGAGATTCTCTTAATAATTCACTCTGTTAATTTTCAGTCGCTACTTTGGTTCGTTCAGCAGGTTCTTTATCCGCTTTCGGCTGCCTGATAAAGAATGCCATCACAAGTCCAATAATCGCAGAAATCCCCGCAACGATAAAGGAGACATTCACCCCGTGAACAAGACCTTCCACACCACGGGATGGCTGTGCTGCTTGAGACATGACAGTTACGAGAAGGGCTGTGCCAACCGCACCAGACACCTGACGCATGGTATTGTTCATGGCTGTGCCATGTGGAATAAGATGAGCTGGAAGCTGATTAAGTCCAGCTGTAGTTACCGGCATCATAACCATGGCAACCCCGAACATTCTTACCGCATTCACAATGGCAAGATAAGTGAACGTTGTATCAGGTGTTAAGTTCGTAAACATAAATGTCGTCACCGTTACGATGATCAGCCCAATAATGGCAAGCCACTTTGCCCCAAACTTATCAAAAATTCGTCCAGTAATAGGGTTCATAAAGCCCATTATAAGAGCACCTGGTAAAAGCATTAATCCTGATTCAAACGCTGTGAAACCAAGCATATTTTGCATCAGCAAAGGGAGCACAGTTGCCGCCCCAATCATCGCGATAAACACAACCATTCCTAATACCGTTGTTAACGTGAAAAGCTTATATTGAAACACTCTAAATTGAAGCACGGGTTGTTTTAATTTTAGCTGACGTAAAATGAACCAGCATAGTGTAACTGCGCCAATAAGCATGGAAATAATAACCTGTTCGCTTGCCCATCCATTTGTACCTGCACTACTAAACCCGTACAGCAAACCGCCAAATCCTAGTGAAGAAAGGACGATTGATAAAATATCAAGCTTCGGATTCGTTTGTTCTGTCACGTTTTTCAAAATCAAATAAGCAATAACAAAATCAATAATCACAATGGGAAGAATGACATAGAACAAACTTCTCCACGGGTATTGCTCAACGAGCCAACCGGATAACGTCGGTCCGATTGCTGGTGCAAATGAAATGACAAGGCCAAACATCCCCATTGCTGTTCCGCGTTTTTCTACGGGAAAGATTAAAAAGAGGATCGTTTGCATGAGGGGAATGATAATCCCCGCCCCAGAAGCCTGAATAATTCGCCCGACCATAAGGAGGGGAAAATTCGGTGCCACTGCACAAATCGCCGTTCCGACTGCAAATAATCCCATCGCGGTTAAAAAGAGTGTTCTTGTGGTGAACTTTCCTATTAGAAATGCCGTAATTGGAATCATCACGCCGTTGACGAGCATAAAGATCGATGTTAGCCACTGTGCTGTACTTGCCTCAAGATCGAGATCGACCATAATATGAGGCAGAGCTGTTGCAAGCAGCGTTTGGTTTAAAATGGCTGCAAATGCCCCAGATAAAAGGACGATCAAGAGCGGGACTTTGTTAAAGGAACCAATCCCTTCTCCTGATTGTTGATTGTCGTTCATGTTCTCCCTTCTTTCTCACTGTTTGTTTTCTTGATGTTCGTTAAGAAGACGATCGCATAAGACCCGATTGCAATAGTTTAAGCTCCGTCTCATATTTCTTCATTGCAGCTGAGACCGATAAGTTGTTCGAAACGCTGTGAATCAAATTATGAAAGGTAACTGCGGTTAGGATTTGCATCACATGAAACATTTCTTTTCGGCTTGCTACATTTAGCTGTTCGGCATTAACAAGATCATAAATATCATCATACCGCTCATTAGCAACGTCTTCTGATAAATATTGTGAAAACGTATTTTCAATTTTGTAGTTCATGTTAAGCAATACGTTTCGTATAAAATCCCTTTGCCCTTTATCCTCAGAATGCTCAAGTGTCGACCTAAAAATTTCACTAATGGCTTTAAACAAATCTCCTTCGTACTTTTTTAAGTTTGAAACCAAGCATTCGTGACGTTCTTTTGCATGTTCATTTAATAAATAAAAAAAAGCATCTTCTTTATCCTCAAAGTATTGATAAAAGCTTCCCCTTGGAATACCAGCTGTTTTTAAAATATTGGAGATAGATGCTTCGTAAAGAGAAACTCTGGAAAATTCCTGTTTCGCAGCATCAATTAATATTTGTCGCTTTTCTTCTTTTAAATTATAGAACGTAGCTTTTGGCACATTAAATCACCTACCAACAAAATTATGACACCGTGTCATATCACCTCCCCAACTATATGTGACACCGTGTCACAAGTCAAGACAAGAGCTTTCCTTTTCTGAACACATTCATCCTCAAATACCATGTTTGCTCCCTGCATAAATGTGGAAGATATTTGGGAGAAAGAAGTTGTGAAAAGGTGGGTACTTCTATGAAAAGAAACATAAGCAAAGGTTGGATTTTTTTCTTCGGGGCTCTCGGAGGATTGTTGTATGGATATGATACCGGTGTCATATCTGGCGCGTTATTATTTATTGAACAAGACATCCCTTTATCCGATTTTCTACAAGGGGTTGTCGTTAGCTCGCTATTAGGTGGTGCGATCGTAGGAGCAGGCATGAGCGGATATGTGTCAGACCGTTTTGGGCGAAGACGGGTTGTATTTGCAATCGCACTCATTTATTTAATCGGTTCACTCGTATTGGCTTTATCTCCGAATGCTGTCGTTTTAATTATAGGTCGCGTTATTCTTGGGCTTGCTGTCGGAGGATCCACGGCCATTGTACCTGTATACTTATCAGAAATGGCGCCAACAAGATCAAGAGGCGCACTTGCTTCACTTAATCAGTTAATGATTACAATAGGAATTGTGCTTGCTTACCTCATTAATTATGCATTTGCACCAATTGAGGGGTGGCGCTGGATGCTTGGACTCGCTTCCGTTCCTGCACTTGTTTTAATGATTGGCGTTCTCTTTATGCCAGAAAGCCCGCGTTGGCTCATCAAACGAAATCGTGAAGATGAGGCACGAAACGTCATGGCTTTAACGAGAAAGCAAGATGAAATTGATGAAGAAATGAAGCAAATGAAGAAGATTGAAGAAGTGGAAGAAAGCACGTGGGATGTTCTTAAATCAAAATGGATTCGACCGATGCTTCTCGTTGGAAGTGGGATCGCCATCTTTCAGCAGTTAATTGGTATTAATGCGGTGATCTACTATGCACCTACCATTTTCACGAAAGCCGGTCTCGGTGATTCAGCTTCCATTCTTGGGACGCTTGGGATCGGAATCGTAAATGTCTTAATGACGCTTGTTGCCATCGCTACGATTGATAAACTCGGTCGAAAAAAACTGTTACTCCTAGGCAATGTTGGCATGTCGTTAAGCTTAGCCGTTCTTGCAACCATTCTCTTTACGGCAGAACTAACCACGACAATTGCCTGGTTAACCGTTGTCTTTCTCGGTCTCTTTATCGTGTTTTTCTCCGCCACTTGGGGTCCGGTTGTTTGGGTTATGCTACCAGAACTCTTCCCGAATAAAGCACGTGGCGCAGCGACAGGATTTACGACGCTCCTGTTATCCGCATCAAACCTAATTGTTTCATTATTTTTCCCTGTTTTACTTGGTGCGCTCGGAACAGCATGGGTATTTGTAATCTTTGCTGTAATCGGTGTATTTGCTTTCCTATTTGTTATGAAGTATGTACCAGAAACGAAAGGAAGAAGTCTTGAAGACATTGAAAATGAGCTTAGAGGAGAAGCCTCTGCTTCATAAGTAATGAAGAAAGCCCGATGATCCGTTTGGATCATCGGGCTTTCTTCGTTTAGAGCGTCTAAATTCGCTCACCGTTCTTAAGTTTCTTAATTAATTCAGTAAGATCAGACTTTTGAATACGCCAGTGACTGCCAATTTTAAAAGCCGGAATTTTTCCATCCTGAACTAATTTATATGTGGTCATCTCACTAATTTGAAAATACTTCGCCACTTGAGAGATTGTCATAATATCATGATGCTCATTATCCTGACTCATGTTATCGCTCCTTATCAATCTATCACCCTATTCTAACAAAGTTCTTTCGACTATGGACCAAAACTCTATCAATACGATAACTCATTATAACAGGTTATATCAAATTAGGTTCATTTAGATTAAAAAGAACTTTAATCACTCATTTTTAGCGTACTAGTAGTAAATGATCAAAATCAAGTTAATGCGTAAATAATCGTATATAGGAGAATTATCAAGAATAACACCTATGATTTTCGCTTACATAACTATTTCCATTTTCATAGATTCTGTGCTAAACTTCATCTTGTTGTAAACGGACCCGACTTCTATGAGAGTTAGGAGTCATCACAATACTAGATTTAGAAAGAGGTGCAACATTGAACGTATCTTCGATTAAACAAGATTGGTTTGGCAATGTGAAAAACGATACCTTAGCTGGCATCGTAGTTGGACTTGCCTTAATCCCAGAAGCGATTGCCTTTTCCATTATCGCTGGAGTCGATCCAATGGTTGGACTATACGCAAGCTTTTGTATCGCCGTAGTGATTTCGTTCGTTGGCGGTAGACCAGGAATGATTTCTGCAGCAACAGGGGCTATGGCGCTACTGATGGTAACGCTAGTCGCCGATCACGGACTTCAATATTTACTTGCAGCAACTATCTTAACAGGTGTTATCCAATTCTTTCTTGGCGTATTCAAACTTGCTCGCTTTATGAAGTTTGTTCCACGCTCTGTCATGATTGGATTTGTTAACTCACTGGCTATTTTAATTTTCACTTCACAGCTTCAACACTTTGTTGGTGAATCTTGGCCAATGTATCTAATGGTAGCAGGTGCTCTTGCGATTATTTATATTGTCCCACGCTTCACAAAAGCTGTTCCATCACCACTTATCGCAATCGTTGTTATCACAATCGTAGCGATTTCGCTAAACAGTGGCGTACGAACAGTTGGCGATATGGGTGAATTAACGCAAGCATTACCGTTATTTTTGATCCCAAGTATTCCACTGAATTTTGAAACACTTGCAATTATCTTTCCTTATTCAATGGCTTTAGCTGTTGTTGGTTTGCTTGAAACGTTCTTAACTGCACAAATCGTGGATGATCTAACAGACACGGATAGCAATAAGAACAAAGAAGCAAAAGGTCAGGGTATGGCAAACGTAGTTGCAGGATTTTTCGGAGGAATGGCTGGTTGTGCGATGATCGGACAATCGGTGATTAACGTGAAATCAGGTGGACGAGGTCGCTTATCGACATTCGTCGCTGGTGTTTTCTTAATGATTTTAATTTTACTATTAAACGATCTACTCGTTAAAATACCAATGGCAGCCCTTGTCGGCGTTATGATTATGGTTTCAATCGGTACATTTGATTGGGGCTCACTGAAAAACCTTCATAAAATGCCGCGTTCAGACGCTGCCGTGATGGTTGTTACGGTTATTACGGTTGTCACAACACATGATCTATCAAAAGGTGTTCTTGCCGGGGTTATTCTAAGTGCCCTATTCTTTGCTTCTAAAATCTCAAAAGTACGCGTTGAAGAAAAAATCGACGAACTTGCTGAGAAAAAGATCTATCACATTCACGGTCAGCTTTTCTTCGCATCTGTTACTGACTTTGTAAATAGCTTTGATTACAAAGAAGAAGGCATTAAAGCTGTCGAAATCGACTTATCTGATGCTCACGTCTGGGATGACTCAGGGGTTGGTGCTGTTGATAAAGTGATTATGAAATTCAGACAAAACGAGATCGATGTGAAAGTAACTGGTGTGAACCAAGAGAGTTCACAACTCATTGATCGTTTAGCCGTTTATAATAAATAATGACAAGAAAAAAGCCACAGTCCTGTGGCTTTTTTCTATGGTTGTTGTTTAGCATTAGGATAGATCATGACGAAATGAAGCACGGCTGGATGAAGGTTAGGATTGAGATAACCATGTCGCTGATCTGCCTTAAATTTAATTGAATCATACTTGTTTAATTCATATGTTTCCTCCAGAACTTGAACGGTCGCCTTTCCTTCCATGACTGTCACATATTCGACCACACCCTCTTGGTGCGCCTCAGCATAATACTGACCCCCTGGTTTTAGAAAAGCACGATGTGTTTCAAGAGAACCATAGCCACTGTTTGTAAACATCGGCTCGAGTGTTAAATCTTCATTTGAGCTCAACACCTTATTTCCTTCGTTACTTCTCGAAATAACGACTTCTTCTTTTTCTGCAAGTAGACTGGAGATCGGAATGGAAAGGCCATTCGCTATTTTCCATATGACTGTTAAAGAAGGATTTGCTTCTCCCCTTTCTATTTTCCCTAACGTCAGTTTACTAACATCCGTTACCTCAGCAAGATCCTGCAAACTCATTTCTCGCTCTTTTCGAATACTTCTTAACGTTGCGCCAACTTGCTGAGCAAGTTTTTGTGCATTGGTTTCTCTTTGATCGCTCACAAAATAGTCCTCTCTACAATTTTTCTTGTACTTCTTCACTTATTGGTTTAGTATATTATAATATATGAATAGTTAATTATAATATACCAAAAGGAAGTGATATGTATGAAGGAAATAGCGCTCGGCATTCTCGCCTCTATGTTTTTCGCAGTCACATTTATACTGAATCGATCAATGGAACTAGCAGGCGGTAGCTGGATGTGGAGCGCTTCTCTTCGTTTCCTCTTCATGGTTCCTTTTCTTCTTATTATTGTACTCGTTAGACGGAACATGAAACAAGTTCTTATTGAAATGAAGAAGCACCCCATCCAATGGTTCAGCTGGAGTTTTGTAGGATTCGTCTTATTTTATGCGCCGTTAACCTACGCTGCATCATATGGATCAGGGTGGCTTGTTGCTGGCACGTGGCAAATTACAATTGTAGCCGGTATTCTTGTTGCGCCACTTTTTTATTCAACTGTACAAACGAGACTTGGGCCAATAAAAAAACGCCATCGCATCCAAACGAGGGCGCTTCTTATATCTACCATCATTCTCGCAGGTGTTATTCTCATTCAATGGCAAAAAGCGAGCGATCTTTCATGGAACGAAGTTTTCATCGGCATTCTTCCTGTCCTACTTGCCTCATTTGCCTATCCGCTTGGAAATCGAAAAATGATGGAGATTTGCGACGGACGTCTTGATACGTTTCAGCGTGTGTTCGGCATGACGCTTGCCAGTCTGCCTTTTTGGATCATGATCTGTCTATTTGCCATTCCGAACGTCGGTCTTCCTTCTAGTGGACAGGTGATTCAATCCTTTATTGTAGCCGTCTGTTCAGGAGTTATCGCGACAACCCTATTCTTCATCGCAACGGATCGTGTGAGACGTCATCAATCGAAGCTTGCCTCCGTTGAAGCGACGCAATCAACGCAAGTCTTGTTTGTTCTCGCTGGTGAGGGAATCTTTCTATCTAGTCCACTCCCAAATACGATCGCATGGATCGGTATGATGCTTATCATTACTGGCATTATTTTGCATAGTTTTCGTGTAAAAATGATGAACCGATTACCAGTAGAGGTAGTTAAGTAAAGCCTCTTTTAACATCGGAGTCACTTCATCTAGCCTTTCATGGATGGTTTCGGTACTTGCTTCTGAAAGTTCATCATCAAAAGAAGTCCACTCACACTAACAGCATAGGCGCCTATTTCCCATCCGAAACCCTCCAACTGAAACAGACGAATAAGGAGCTGGCTGCCAAAAAGAATGGCCATTAATACCAGGCTTGATAAGATTCCTATAAGAGAGGTAAAGTTCGCAATTAATCCTAGAATAATGATGCCTCCTATTGTAAAAACAACTGGTTGACTAAGAAATAAAATGTCTGTTCCGTACTGCATATGAAGAATCGTTACCCCTACTGTAAAGAGCATCGGAATCATCGTTATGCCATATACAATCAAAAAACCTTTTACACCATTGTGAAATGAACTAAGCCGCAGCGCACCGATTAGTGCGATCAACCAGATAACCGTCGAAGCCGGATAGCCAATCAGTTCAATTAACGAGAAAGCAGTATTTCCATCGATGAACTGGGAAACTAAAAAGATTCCAAATACGCCAGCGATTAATCGCGCAATAAGCTTTCGGTTGTCCTTTGGTGACTGCTCCATCGAAGCAATAAGCTCTTTCGCATACGCTTTTGGTGATTTCCCAAAAATATCATCTGCTGTTTTTCCCTCTTTCTCTCCTTCAGTTAGATGATCTTCCGCTTCCATGAGAAAGCTATCAATATCTTCCTCATCCACCCCTTTCGTAATCAGATACACGCGCATCTCCTGAATAAATTTCTCATTTTCTTTTGTCATCTTTTTACTCCCCCTTGTGTAAAATTTGATTCACTGTTGTACTTAAATGATTCCATCTCTTTTGAAAACCTGCCAATTCTTCCACTCCTTTTTCCGTTAATGAATAATACTTTCGTTTCGGACCCGCAGTTGATTTTTTTAAGGTTGACTGAATTAACTTATCTTTCTGCAGGCGAAGGAGAATGGGATAAATTGTTCCTTCACTAAACGACTCAAACCCGTACGAATCAAGCTTTGAGGCAAGCTCGTAGCCATAAACTTCTCCTTCATGAATGATGGATAAAATACAGCCATCAATAATGCCTTTTAACATTTGTGTCGTTTGCATGTCCTTCACCTTTTCCTTTAATCTCATAACACTTGTTATGCAAGAGATATGAGAATGGTTAAACTATCTTGTAAAACAAGGTATACTTACAGTATAACGACCACTACCTTGTAAGGCAAGGGTTATTTTCATTTTATTTCCAAATAAAAAAGCGCACTGAGACCTCAGCGCGCTCCTTTATTATTGAAATGTGGCCTTTACTAGTTCAATTAACACTTCTTCTGCCGAGCGAATGGGTTCTCCTCCCCCCTGTGCAAAGTCTTTCTTTCCTCCACCTTTACCATTAATGAAAGGGAGTACTTTTTTTAAGGTAAGATTCATATCTCGTTCGATTTCTTCTCCTCTGCCACACACGATCTGAAGCTTCTGATCGCTTTCACTAATGAAAAAGACGACAACCTCTGAATCTTCCTTAAGAATCATTTTCGCTAGCTTTTGTAGCTCTTTCATTCCATGTTGAGATGAAATCAGTTGAACGACTTTTTGATCATGGATCATTTCCGCTGATTGTACTAATTCTTTCGCCTCAAAGGAAAGAAGCTTTTCATTTAACTCATCAATCGTTTTTTCATATTCTTTTGATTGATGAAGAACACGTTCAGCTGCATCAACAAGCTTTGATTCCGGAACGCTCAATACGTTCGTAAGTCCTTGTATAACCGCTTGTTTTGTTCGCAGTTCTTTCGTCACACGCTCACCACAAACAAAATGAACACGGGTTTGTTTTTTCTGTTTTTCGATTTTTAATAGTGAAATTGCCCTTACCTGGCCAGTCGAAGAAGGATGTGTCCCACCACAACCGCTATAGTCAACGTTCGGGATCATCACGAGACGAATATCTTCTGACACAGCGAGCTGCTTGCGAAGAGAATACTGTGCAAGCTCTTCTTCATTTACCCACTTTGTTTCAATCGGAAGGTTTTGTTGGATGACATCATTTGCAAACGCTTCTGCTACTGCGGCATCGTCTTCACTCAGTTGTGCAACATCTAAATCAATCGTACAAACTTCTTGACCAAGATGAAAGCTGACTGTGCTATATCCAAGCCGATCTTCAAAAGCTGCTGAAAGAATGTGCTGTCCTGCATGCTGCTGCATATGATCAAAGCGTCTTGTCCAGTTAATTTCTCCTTTAACCTGCTCTTCGTCAAGCGTGCCATCGACATAGTGACGTACTTCGCCTTCCACTTCTTCTACGTCGTGAACCTGCACGCCATTTAGTGTTCCAGTATCATACGGCTGACCGCCACCAGTTGGGTAAAACGCCGTTTGATCTAAAATGACGTATGAGCGATTCTCATCATCGGTAAACTGCTCACATTTCCCAGCGGTAAAAGTCGTTATGTAGGGATCGTTATAATATAATTTTGTCGTCATATCCTATCACTTCTTTCTATCCGTCATTCTCTTCTAGCTAACTGCATGAGCTTTCGGAGCTCAGCATCTCGGTTTCGTCGATCTTGTTCTGAAGCAAGATCATATTTCTTTAATAAATGAAAAAGCTCATTCAACGTTTCCTGAATGATCGTTTGATGTAAGAAGTCATAAGCTTCTTGGACAAGCGCATCAGGCATATAAGGTGATTGGTTGTCGAGCTTTGTTTTCACATCTTCGTATGAATGATCAATTGTACATTTCCCCATTTTATCATCTTCACTCCTCTGGCATTAGTGTAACACGATTCGTTGCTACGGTAATCCATTCAAGAAAAAAGGCACGGACGTCCGTCCAATTGGGTATCACGTAAGTAATGTTTTAGTAGCTTGTCTATAGAAAAAGGAGCTGTACACATAAACAGCTCACTTCTTTTTTGTAAACTTTGCAAGCAACAAAGCCACAATAAGACATCCTATGCCAAGTAACACAACATTGTTATTGATGAAATCCAGAATGACTCAACTACCTTTCTAACATCTTTAAGGTCTTCCATTAGCTTATCATAAATTTTCACTATTGCTTAGATTTTGTCTACCTTAAGTAATTCTAGTAAAATGCTCAATCACATATAAAATTATCACTATCGTCTCTTTGCGAAATTAGCAACAGTGAATTTCCAACCAAACGCTTTTGACCAGTTTTCACCACAATCCTTCCCTTCTACTCACAGTTAAGAAACGGTTCGACTTCTTCCACTCATTTCCCCGGAAATGGCCAACTAGTTTACACAAGTATTCGCTTAAAGTAGACAAGAGATTTTTTTATGTCTCGACACCAATATCCCTTTCTTTCAGAGAAGCTTATGTATAATAATGACATCAACTTACTTTAATAGGGAGGAATCCTATGAAAACGCTCCGTATGGTGTTTTTATTCGTCTTGTTACTTACTGTGTCGGCTTGTAATTTCCTTACCACCTCAGACTCCTCAGAAAAAGTAGAAGCAGAAAAAGAAGCGGTAGACAAGTCTTCGACGGAGACTGCAACAGAAGTTCTTTTTCAAGAAGGTACCTACAAATGGGAAAAGGATGGCGAAATTCTTGGTGGACTTGATATAACCGATCCAAAAGCGGATTCCTTCACGTTTATGCTCCAAGCCTACGATGGTCAAAACGTTGGTGAATTGTCCGGAATCGCTCAGGTTAATGGAGAAATGGCTTCATTTACACACACTGAAAACTCAGAATGCAAAGTTTCTTTCGGCTGGAAAGAAGATCGGTTAACGATCGATACGAGCGAAGCCTGTGAGAACTTAAATGAAAACCCGGTTTCGTTTACAGGTGTTTATACAAAGATTGAAGTTGGAAATTCCTCTTCCTCAACAGAAGAAACTACGACAGCTGAAGAAGCTAACTGGCAAGAAGCACTTTATATTAACCCAACTTTTGAGCAAGGCACCCTTACGCTATCAAATGTAACTAAGGAATCTTTTGAGTTCGCCTTCGATGTTCGTAACGGCGATCAGGTCGGTGAACTAAAAGGTACTGCTACAATTAACGGTAATGAAGCAACGTTCAAGGATTCAGAAGATCCCGCCTGTTCAGGAACGTTTGTACTATCAGATGATGTGATTTCATTTATTGAGGATACGTGCTTAAATTATCATGATGCAGCTGTCGGTTTTAACGGGGAATATGCTCTTTCAAACGAAAAGCCTGCAGCCACTAACGAGACCGCTTCTTGTGACAAGGCCCCTTTTCATTCTGAACTTTTGCAGTTTGCCGAACAGGGCCACTTAAAAGATACGTCCATTTTTCTTGGTATGTCGGAAGAAGCCTTGAAAAAACTGAAGCCTTCCATGACGTTTGATGAAGCACTTTATGAAGGAACGCCAGGTTTTTATGATGACAGCTACTCTTACTTAACAGCCGATGAGAAAGTAAGTAATCTAAGATACAATGCGCTTTCGGAGGGCCCAGCTGTCCCATACGCTGAAGTTGTTTGTCAATTCGGAGAGCCTGACGAAGTGGTGTTTAACGAATTGGATTCTGAATATCTTCATGTTTATTATGCTGGGGAAAATAAACTTTCCTTTGTGTCTGATTCGAAAGAAGGCGCCATTAAAGCGGTTGCGCTTCAAACGATGACCGTTCAATGATTCTCTATCTATTTAAAGGGGTCAGGCTATCAATGCCTCACCCCTCACTTTCTTTGAAGGGTTATTATGTTGTGCACAACCGATTTAATGTTCTTTAAGAACCCTCAGGATATAACTCTTTCAAGTAATCAACTGACTGTCGAATCATCTCTTTCAAAACATCAAGATCGATATCGTCTAACTTATTCACGTATACGCACGCCTTACCTGTCTTATGCTTACCCAATCGCTCAAGTGCGTTCTCGCGTTCCGGTTCACCTTGAGCGAGATATAAGCTAATTTTTGCTTTCCTTGGTGAGAATCCTACGAGTGGCGCATCTCCTTCATGACCCGTCGCGTATTGATAATGATACGAGCCAAAACCAATAATGCTTGGCCCCCACATTTTCGCTTCATATCCCGTTGTTTCAGTAAATAGATCTAACAACCGGTATCCATCTTCTCGCTTTTTCGGATGATCGACACTTTCAATAAATTCAATGACACTATTGTCCGTTTCTTTCGTTTTTAATTCGTACATGTAGGAAGCCTCCTTAGTAAGTTCTCTCTTTCCTTTTACGCTCTTGAATCATGATTTCCTTTTTTCATCATGTAAATTTCACCACATTAAACCAAAAATGTATCGAGATGATTTCGTTTATTACCGTTTCATGTTACTTACTGAAAAAACGTTAGGAATCCTCTCATTCGGGAACGGTCTTTCTTATAGAAATACCAATCACCTTGTGGAGGTAAGAGAATGTTTACGTTTAATGATATCCCAATGTTTCTAGTGAATTTCTTCGTTATCCTACCAATTGTCACGCTCGTCCATGAAGCTGGTCACGTGCTTGTTGCCAGACTATTTGGAGGTAAAGTGAAATTTTGTATCGGTACAGGACGCACGCTTTTTCATATAGGTCCACTAGAAATTCGAAGAAAGTACTTTATGGAAGGTTGGTGTCAGTACGAGGAGTTGAAATATAATAAAACCTGGGCACACATCGCCATTTACTTAAGTGGTAGTTTGTTTAATTTAATCGTTATTTTAATCATAAACTATTTGATCACGTCAAACATGATTCCTGTTACGCTCTTTTTCTATCAATTTACTTATTTCTCCATCTACTTCATTTTCTTCTCTCTTATGCCTTTTCGCAATGATGATGGGAGACCAAGTGACGGGATGGCTGTCTTTGATGTTCTCCGTTATGGAAAATCCGTTGACCCTATTGATTAAACGGAAACCCGCTTCAAATTAGAAGCGGGTTTTTCATTTATCAAAACTGTAGTAAACTAGATGTAACATCAAACTTGAGGGAGTGATTAGTTGAAAAGTAAAATGAACCAGCTGTTCATAGAGAAAAAATGTGTTCATGTGCTTTATGCATATCAAGAAGTTAAGAGCTACATTGAACAGGTTTGCGACTTCATTGAACAAGGAGCATTGCACGGAGAATACACGATTCTCATTGAAAATGATCGCCTTTATCCGATGATTTTAACAGAATTACAACGAAAGCTAACTGAGAATCAATTAAACTATGTCCACCGTGTTAATAGCTTTGATTTTTACTTTTCAAGTGGAAGTTATCATCCTCCTGCCATTCATGAGTATTTTAAAGAGACCGTGGGGCCGTACGTGGAAAGTAATCTTTCCTTCCGTTCCTGGGCGCACGTAGAATGGGCTTCAATGGAAGAGCCCCTTTTTCTAATCGAAGATTTCGAGAAAATTGTTGATGAAGCTGTGAACGACTTTTCGTTTCCACTTATTTGTGCCTATAACAGCGAAAGAATGCCTGATTACCTGGTCACAATCTTAATGGAAACGCACCCCTACGTTTTAATGAATGATGAATTTACATTGTCCAAGCAATACCTTGGCTAAAGTGAGCCCCGCCCTTATTACCTAAGGACGGGGCTCATTCTGTTACGATTTAATTCTTTCAAAAGCCTCCATCGTCTTCACATCCACTTCAAATGCGTCCAGATATTTTATTCCGAGGCCTGTATTTAAACAAATGACCTTTTCATCTTCTTTGATCCAATTGTGCTCCTTTAACCTTTTGGCTGCTGCAAACGTAGCGGCTCCTTCAGGACAAACAAATTGCCCTTCTAGAGTGGCTACTTCCCTTTGCGATGCACGGATTTCTTCTTCAGAAACGGAAATGGCACAACCATTCGTTTGGTAGATCGCGTCCAGAACAAGAAAATCACCTATGGCTTTTGGGACATTAATCCCAAACGCATGCGTGGTTGAATTCTCCCAGAAGTCCGATTCCATTTTCCCTTCATCGAATGCTTTGACGATTGGAGCACATCCTTCCGATTGAACAGCAACTAATCTAGGAAGCTTCTCTTCTTTGATCCACCCAAGCTGTTGGAGTTCAATAAACGCTTTATAGATGCCGATCAGGCCGACGCCTCCACCTGTTGGATAAAGAATCACATCAGGAAGCTTCCAATTCAGTTGTTCCGCTATTTCATACCCCATCGTCTTTTTACCTTCAATGCGATAAGGTTCTTTAAGCGTAGAAGCATCATAGAATCCCTGTTCTTTCACGAGGTCACCTACGATTTTCCCTGCGTCACTAATCAAACCGTTCACGAGATGCAGATGCGCTCCAGATATACTTACTTCTTTTCTCGTAATTTCAGGAGCGTCAACTGGCATCACAATATGAGCTTCTAATCCTGCCTTTGCAGCATAAAGCGACCAGGCAGCTCCTGCATTACCATTCGTCGGCATCGCTAAGTTCCGAACACCAAGCTCTTTTGCCTTTGA
The DNA here is from genome assembly GCF_011082085.1 of Bacillus sp. Cs-700. Classification (NCBI taxonomy): domain Bacteria; kingdom Bacillati; phylum Bacillota; class Bacilli; order Caryophanales; family Bacillaceae; genus Bacillus; species Bacillus sp. Cs-700. The sequence goes on along the minus strand of NZ_CP041063.1, from coordinate 4,037,561 downwards.
AACCCCAACCGCAGCGCCTCTTGCTTTAAACGAACCAGTTGGTACCAGGCCTTCATCTTTTATGTACAAATTCGGGATGCCTACCTCCTTACCAAGAATAGGGAGTGACAGGATTGGCGTCATGCCTTCCTCGAAACTCACTTTATTTTCTACATTTTTAATAGGAAGCAACTCATGGTAGCGCCACAGTGACGGCTCTCGTTCTGCGATCATTTCCTTTGTAACGTACTTCTTCACTTCATCAAGCTTATACTCAACGAGAAGTGGCGATCCACAAACACAGAGCTGTTGGATCTTATCCACATCATATGTTTCACTACACTTTGGGCAGATTAAATGGGAAACCATGCTGTAATTCATTCATACACCTCCGTTTGAATAGGGAAACCCAAAGTTCACACACGTGATCTTTGGGTTTCTTTCTGTCAAAGCATTAACTATGAAAATCAAGTCCGGAACGCACTTCTTCAACATATCCCGCTCGGATCACATAATCACCGAAATGCTCATTCTCTTCTTTTTCTTTTGCGTAGTTAAAGAAGATTGGTTTGAGAGAAGCGAGGATTTCTTCTTCGCCAATATTTTCTTTATAAAGCTTGCTTAAACGATCGCCAACGAATCCGGCTCCCATATACATGTTGTACTTACCAGGTGCCTTTCCAATAAAAGCAATCTCGCCTAATGTTGGACGTGAACAGCTATTCGGACAGCCCGACATACGAATCACAATCTCTTCTTCTCTTAGACCTGCTTCATCCACAATCTCCTCGATTTTATCAATAAGAGAAGGTAAATACCGCTCAGCTTCTGCCATTGCTAAACCGCATGTCGGGAAAGCCACACAGGCCATCGAATTACGGCGTAGGGCTGAATTCTGCTTCCCGTCTGTCAGACCGTATGCAGCGACAAGTTCATCGATTTCCGCTTTCTTCTCTTCTGGTACGTTTGCAATAATGAGATTCTGGTTCGGTGTTAGTCTGAAATCACCTTCATGAACTTTTGCAATTTCACGTAATCCGGTCATGATTTGATAATCTTCTAGATCAACAATGCGACCATTTTGGATAAAGAGCGTTAAGTGCCATTTGCCATCACCTTTGACCCACCCATAGCGGTCGCCGTTATGATCGAAATGATAAGAACGAGCTTCTTCTAGTTCATACCCGAGTCTACTAGTCAATTCGTTCCGTACCCAATCCAGTCCTCTTCGATCAATTGTATATTTAAAGCGAGCGTTCTTTCGCTCTGAGCGATTGCCATAATCACGCTGAATCGTAATGATCTTCTCGGCCACATCAACAATGTTTTCAGGTGAACAAAAGCCAATAATTCGCGACAGCTGCGGATACGTACTTGTGTCGCCATGCGTCATGCCCATTCCACCGCCTACGGCAACATTAAACCCTTGTAGCTTGCCATCTTCAAGAATCGCAATAAAGCCAAGGTCCTGGGAGAAAATGTCCACATCGTTTGATGGCGGAACCGCAACACCAATCTTAAATTTTCTCGGTAAGTAATGAGGGCCATACATTGGCTCAATCTCTTCTTCTTTTCGATCGAGCACCTTCTCTTCATCTAACCAAATTTCATGATACGCTCTTGTTCTTGGTAACAGATCGTCGCTTAGTTTTCGTGCCCATCCGTGCACTTCTGCATGAATATCAGATTGATACGGATTGGCGTTACACATCACGTTTCGATTCACGTCACCACAGGCTGCAAGAGAATCCATTAGAACAGAATCCATTGCCTGAATACTCTTCTTCATATTCCATTTTAAAATCCCATGCATTTGAAAGGTTTGACGCGTCGTTAATTTGAGCGTTCCATTTCCGTACTGATTTGCAAGATCATCCATCACTAACCACTGTTCTGGCGTCGCTACGCCCCCGGGCAATCGGACGCGAACCATGAATTGATAAGCCGGTTCAAGCTTTTGCTGTTTCCGCTCCTGGCGAATGTCACGATCGTCCTGCATATAGCTACCATGAAACTTTAATAGCTTTGTATCCGCATCCGGAATCGATGCAGTAATCGGATCCGCAAAACTTTCGACAAGAGACCCACGTAAATAGTGGCTTTCGTCTTTAATTTTCTCCATTTCACTCGGTTTTCCATCTTGTGTTACCGTCTTCTTTGACATAACCAAACTCCTTCCATCACGCTTAGTACACATCACGCTGGTAGCGTTTCGCGTTTCGCAGATCCGCTAGATAAGCCTCTGCTTCAGACTCACTCAAGTCGCCCTCTTGCTCCAGAATGTTGACGAGAGCAATATGAACATCTTTTGCCATATATTTCTCATCACCACATACATAAATGTGTGCTCCCTTCTGAAGCCATTCGTATAGTTCTTTACTTCGCTCACGCATGCGGTGCTGAACATACACTTTCTCCTCTGTATCGCGTGAAAAAGCAACATCCATGCGAGTCAACACGCCATCTTTTAACCACTTTTGCCATTCCAACTGGTAAAGAAAATCGGTCACAAAGTGCTGTTCACCAAAGAACAACCACGTCTCCCCACGGGCACCAATTTCTTCTCGTTCCTGTAGAAATGCACGATACGGGGCTACTCCAGTCCCTGCTCCAATCATGATGACAGGTGTATCTGGATTATTTGGCAATCTAAAATTCTCGTTCCGTTGAACAAAGACCGGCAATTGATCTCCTGCCTGTGAGCGCTCAGCGCATTGCCCCGAACAAACGCCAGTGCGAGCTCGACCGTGTGCGTCATAGCGAAGCGCCCCGATTGTAAGATGAACTTCGTCTTCACTCGCTTTCTGACTGCTTGCAATGGAGTAAAGACGGACTGGGATTTTACGAAGCACCTTCACAAATTCCTCTGCAGCAATCTCCCACGGACCATAATCTTTCACCAGATCAATGAGATCTCTACCATAAATATAAGTTTTGAGCTCTTCACCTTCAGCCTTAACCATACTTAGTAGCTCCGCACTCTCTGTGAGCTCCGCAACCTTCTTAAGTAATGGTTTTGTTAGACTAGTAATCTCATATGTTTTCGTTAAAGCTTCCTGAAGTGACTGTACGTCTGCTTGCTTGTTTACAACCACCTGGCTGTCTCGGTCCCAATTCATTTCTTCAATCAGTTGAAGCACAAGGTCGGTATCATTTTCAGGATAAACCCCTAGACTGTCGCCTGGTTCGTATACGAGATTGGATCCTTCAAGATCAAGCTCAAGATGACGCGTTTCTTTATTCGATCCCTTTCCGTTCAAATTGATATTCTCTAAAATCTCTGCTTTAAACGGATTCGTTCTTGAGTACGAAAGATTCGGTTCACTTGCTTCCTTAGAAGGTGACGCTTCACTATTGGACGGGGCATCAGACAACACACTCATGACACCTTCAAACCATTCTTCCGCAGGTTCTTCAAAATCCAAATCACAATCAACACGAGGATAAATTCTAGTAGCTCCTAATTCTTCCAGACGTCCATCGAAATCTTTCCCAGTTTGACAGAAAAATTCATACGAGCTATCTCCAAGTGATAAGACAGAAAATCTAATTTCCCCCAATTCAGGAGCTCGCTTACTTTTGATAAAGTCATAAAAGCTTAGCGCATTATCAGGAGGGTCTCCATCTCCATGCGTGCTTGTAATCAACAAAAGGTCTTCTACTTTCTTTAGTGACTTTGGTTTAAAATCATCGAGGGATGAGAGCGTAACGTTGTACTTTTCGTGATCTAGCCGCTCAAAAAAAGATTCTGCTAGCGACTGGCAATTTCCCGTATGAGAGCCATAGAGAATTGTAATTTCACGCGTTTTTGGTTCATTCTTTGAGAACGCTTCTTCAGTTGAGGGAGCTTCAGTTGTTGTCGCTGTTTCTGCCACTCCCGGAACAGCTAGGTATCCACTTAGCCAATTTTTTTGCGTTTCATTTAACGTTGGTAACAAACGATTTAAAAGTTCCGTTTGTTCTTGATCAAAAGGACTATTCATAACCTGTAAATGCAATACAATCCACCTCGCATATTTAATTCAATGTAATACAAGTTGTTTACCCGGATTTAAAACCGTATGAATACGAAGCATGCTCCTCTCTTTTAAGATACACATAAAAAACCTCTCTTCTTTAAGCATAAGAAGAAAGGTTTGTGAGAACGATGCCAATCTTCTTATCTTTCAGGATACACCTGCTGGATTTGGCACAGTATGAGTTGACGATTCAACTCATCGGTTGCCGAGGCTTCAAAGGGCCAGTCCCTCCACCTCTCTTGATAAGAAATGTTGCTATAATGTTTTGATAACAATGATTGTTTCAAATAATATCTTTTGTTTAATGAATTGTCAATGTATTATTAGAAAATTATCACCATTCAATTAAATGAAACGTGATGATAGCAAACATTCATTAAGAAAAATGAGTCAAATGATTTAGGTCTATTTTCATGAACGTTGATGCTTATTTTTCAGCTCCATAATTTCAAACATATTCACAATCAATAGAAAGAGAACAATCCCCAGCTTTACTACAATCGAATAAGGAAGCGGCGTTACTAATAAGAGAATAGCCATAAAAGAAACTGTACAGCTTCGTATGACATCTCCCTTAAGAGACGTTTTTCTCACCTCACCACGCAGCCATTTCACAAGGGTTCTCCCAACGCTAGAGATGGCAATAACCATACAAACAAGATAAGTCCATATCGGTAAATAGTACGGTACCACAAAGATTGTAAGCGACAGCAAAATCGTCAGCACCGCATATCGGATCGTGAGTTCTTTATATGTAAGTGAGTTGAAATCTTTCATCTCATTCCATCCTTATGTTGCTGGTTAGGCGTATGTGCCATCTCTCGAGAAACACGTTCAACCTTATTCATGTTGAAAAACCAGAGAATGCTCATGAAGAAATAATAGATTCCAAGAATGGAAAGGGTATCTGTTACACTTTCACTAAGAGAGAGATCCGACAAATAGTATTTCCACAGAAGACTTCCTATTACAAATCCTAGTGGGTTTATAATATAAAACCAACCATACATTAGTTTATTAAATCGTTTCATGAAACCTCCTTATCGATAACGTTTATCTAACTGTTGACTCCTTCTCATCTGATATAACTTGAACCCACGCACGCCCTTTGTTCCACGTAACATCTAGCGGTAGATCCATGATTTCACTTAAATTTCCTGATGTGATGACATCCTCTTTGTTTCCTTTTGCCGCAATCGTTCCATTTTCCATTAACATCGCATGAGTGAAGGCAGGAGGAATTTCTTCAATATGGTGCGTAATGTAGATCATTGTTGGACTCTTTTCCTGTTTTGCAAGTCGCTCCACTTGTGCTAAGAGCTTTTCACGTGAATACAAATCAAGACCCGTACACGGTTCATCGAGAATAAGAAGCTTTGGTGAAGCCATTAAGGCTCGCGTAATTAGGATCTTTTGCTTTTCTCCCTGCGAACAAACCTGAAACGTCTTGTTATGCAAATGCTGTAGCCCCCACTCTTGCATGAGCTTCTCTGCCTGCGCTTTATCCTCTTCTGTCACATGCTCATAAAGACCCACGGAAGCAAATTTCCCACTCATCACAACTTCTGTTACCTCTTGCATGGGTGAAATTCGTTCTGTAAATGCACTACTTACCCATCCAATCGATCTTCTCAATTCATTTAAATCGGTTTTTCCAAGCCGCTCACCTAACACTTCGATAACCGGGGAATACCGACTCAGCGGCCAAGTTTCTCCGTAAATCAACTGAAGCAGCGTCGTTTTTCCTGATCCATTTAATCCAATGATTGCTTGGTGCTGTCCTTGTTCAATTGTAAAAGAAATGTTAGATAAAATCATTTGGTTCTGTCGCTGATAATAGGCGTTTTCAACATGAACGAGCGCCATGATACTCCCTCACTTTTATCGTGTATTTCCACAAACTCTTTTAGAGACGGTACCCGTTTGCGAATTCTTGAACTACTTCAAGCTCCTCTTCGTTAAGCTCTCTTCCAACGCTATCTTTGAAAGAACGTTGCATTTCTTGCTGATTCCCACTACACGCTTCCGCAATAGAAGAAACCGTTCGCAGAAGCTTTACTTCTTTCCTAAATGCTTCAATTTGAATCGCCTCCCCGTGTGATAAAATCACCCATTCCGCTTCAAATCCTTCAAGCACATCAAGGAGTCGGTTTGTCGTTTTCACCGTGTAGTTGGTTTTACTAGAAAAAATATCAGGATAAAAGCAATCACCTAAAAATAGAATTTTTTCTTCTTTTAGGTAGACGACAACCGAGTCAGCGGCATGATTCCCGCCAACATGTTGAAGGACACACGTTACGCCACCTAAATCAATTTCTAGCTTTCCTTCAAAGGTTACATGTGGAAGCGTGATCGTTATATCACGATGATCCCCAAACTCCTTCTTAATAGCAGTTGCACAAAATTCAATTTCCGTTCCTTCTGCCACACGCTGATCAAGGGCAGCATCAGACCATGATAAGGGGATGAGCTTAGCCATTTCTTCTTTTGTTTGTAAAGAAGAAATCGAGACCGTATCTCTGAGCGCGGATAATCCAAAGATGTGATCCCAATGCCAGTGGGTAAGCGCCAACAGATCAGGTCTTTTAAGTCCCCGATCTGAAAGTTCCTCTAGAAAATAACGTGCATGGTTTTCTGAATTTCCTGCGTCAATCATTAACGACTTCTCATCCCCAACTACCATTCCTAGAATCGGGCGGTCGGTTTCTGAAACCGGGGTTTGGTAGTAAAAACGATCACCGATTTGTTTGATCTGTTGCATGATGGCACCTCCATTACTCTATTTCTTTCAATTAATATACTACTTATCATACCACTCATAAGAAAACCCTAAGCGATCGCAACACCAGCTCCGGTATAGCAACGCATCTAAAATGGAAGCATAGTGCTTCATTCACAAACTCCCTCATATCCCTTTGCAAGTAGTCTCTCGCACACCACTCCGTCCTTTACTCTAAAGTAAATTTGAAAGCAAGGCTAGATACCACAATAAGAAAGATAATGATTCCCTTGTTCAAGAAATCATCCACATACGTCCTTACATGATGAAATAGGTCTATTGCATTTACCTTGTTTGAAATTAAAGAGACCTCATTCAATAAGTCCATTTCTTCCTCTTTACTATCTCCTGGTTAATTGCACTTCTTTCCCTCTTCCTAAATACCATTGATAAAAAGCATCTGCTAGCTCCTGTGGGACATCCACAACTTCTGAATGATGAACAGGTTTTGAACGGTTCACGATGCCAATCGAAGTCAGTCCAAACCGTTTTTGAATAAAGCCACGACTTACGCTAATTTCAATCACTTTGCTTCGCTTTGTTACAAACAAAGAAGTGGATAAACCACCTGTTTTAAATTGCACAAAAGCTTCGTTTAACATATATTTTGTGTTTTTGTAATCAAAGTACTTGATGACACTAACAATAAGAAGCAAAATCAGCGAGAGAACCCACCAGGGAACATTTAGTATATCCGGCTTAAAATACCAGACTACGCCTGTTCCAATGATCCACAAAAAGCTTGGCCGCATCAGGCGAATCCACAAAGAGGCTCTTGGCAGCTGATTCATCTTTTCCGTTACTTGATAAGTTGGCAACATCTCTTCAATCATTTCATAGGCTTGATGGACAGGTAAAAACGGGTACAAAGAATTACTTTCAAGCTTTACTTCATCAGATCGTGCTTCACCAACACTCGTTAACTTTACCTCCGCAAGACCCAATAAGCGCTTGAGCACTGTTTGGTGAATTTCTATTGCCTGAACGCGATGTTTTGATATCGAAAACTTCGTAGCATCCACCACCCCTTTTTGTATGTAGATGCGATCAGCGTCAGAAGTGATTTCAAAACCCCCATATTTTAGAAACGTTCGTGTGATCCCAAACCCAATGGATACTAAAATGACGAGTAAGGCGATTATTGCAATCAACCAACCTGACTGCAATAGAAAGGCAATCAAGCCTTCTGCATCTTTTTCTACCCCAAACATGTCATCCAATTTAGAATACAAACTAGCGATCAAAGGAACAAAGAAAAGAAAGCTTAAGGAGGTAAATGAAGCTTTCAAGAGATCCTTTTTTTGAGCTCTGAAATGGATTTTTCGATCAGATAGCTCTTTTTCCTCAGCTGCATCCAATTCTTCCGTTTCTTTCTTTTCTAATTTAGTAGAAACGTGTTCCTTCAGTGCATTTGCCTGACTGCGTGAAACAATGTCAAATTCAACAGCTGCTTCGTCGCCCTTCATACCTGTTTCAAAAATGATGGAGGTTGTTCCGGTTAGGCGATGAAAGAAGGATGTATGTTCATTGATGTTTTCAATTTTTGTGAATGGAATGGTCCGTTTGGAGGTCGTAAAAATTCCTTCATGAAGATGGAAGGCATGGTCATCAAGACAGTATTTTTTTGTGAACCATTTCAATCCAATGCGAACAACTGAAAGTCCGAGAAGAATGAGAACAGCCGGCCTCCCATATACAAAGAAAAATGAATCAGAACTCCCTTTAATAAGGAAAAAGTAAACAAGAAAGAAGATCGCATTCTTTCCGAGCTTCCATGTGTCAAAGGCAATCATCCAGAGGGAATACCTTTTAAAACTCATCATTCCCCTTCCTCCGTTACCTTCGCAAAGCGAGCGATTTCATCACGAAGTTGAAACGCTTCTTCTTTTACCAGTGCAGGAATCTGATGAGAGGAGCCCATCGTCTCAATTGTTAAGGCGTAAAGTTTATATCGTCTAAGTAGGGGCCCCTGTTTCGTTGCGACAGATTGAATTTTGCTCATCGGCACAAGCTGATGTGTTTCATTGATCGCCCCGTGCCGCAGTTTCAAATACTCCTCGTCTATTTCATATCGCCAGTGCTTGTATTTTAGTTTTGGATGAAAGAAAATATCCCAAATGGCTGTTATGATGGAAACCACCGTTACCACAAGTAGAAGCCATCCGATCCATTCCCACCATAAAAAACGATGGTCCAGATAAAAAAGAGTACCTAATACAAGAAAGCCGATAGCGTTTCCAATGATTTCATTAATCGTCCATACTTTCACAACATCCTTTGACAATGTCAGATTTGGATTACTAATTTCTACTGCCATACCGCCACTCCTCTAACTAACTTTCATTTCATCTTTTAATTGACTTTTTTTCCTGTTTTGAAAAGGGTTTTCTAAGTAAACAACCGTCCGCATCACCTTTTCAAGCGGCCCCTGTCTAAATCGCTTCAAGAAGAACGTACTGCCTACAACCTGAAGAGTGAAAAGTCCAATTCCAAATAGAATGGAAAGAATAACGCCCATCTTCCCAAACAAACCAAATCCATAGCCATAGAAAACGGAAGTACATACGACCGTTTGAAGGATATAGTTTGTTAACGAGAGTTTCCCTAAATTTTCAAACCCCTTAAAAAGGTGGGCATTGGACTTACTGTAAAAATAGCTAAACAAACTGATATAGCCGATTGCCAAAACACTTCCACCTATTAAGCTCATATCTGGCAGCCAATGGATTTCTTTTGATAGATACAGTGATGCTTTCAAGAACAGACCAACCGGAAGACAAATAATCGATAGGTATTGAAAAAGCTTAACCCTGTTTGTATGAAGCCAGCCAACATGCGCAGCATACATACCAAGAAGCATCATTGGAAGGATAAGAAAAGGCATAAATAAGACGACGAAAAACGCTTCGCCCTCACTTAATTCCATAGGATCCACGTTATTGCGGTGATGTTTGATCATGTCATAAGAGCCTGATCCATATATCTCCATCGTATCCTTTAGATAAACATCGATTTTTTCTTCACTTATGAGCGCCTCTTCTTCTCCCCCTACGAAACTAATAAGGGTTATGATTGAAAACAGCACCACACACCAAACAAGAATGGTCTTTCGCTTTCGATTAATAAAAAACAGAAGGAGCATGCCCATTATGCCATAAAGAAGTAAAATGTCTCCCTCCCAAAGGAAGGTAGCATGTAGCACACCGAATGAAATCAAAATGAGGAATCTTCGAAAAAGATGCCACTTTACGCGACGCTTTTTTTCTCGCAAACGGTTCCTCATCAAAATCAATGAATACCCAAATAAAAACGTAAAAATAGGCATAAACGAGTTTTCGATAAGAACTTTAATCGCTACATATCCACCATAATCCACAGATGATAACTGAAAAAAAGAAATCTCATCTTTCCCGAAAATACCATACTGAAAGATTAAAAGATTTGCGATTAGTATCCCAAATAAACTCCAGCCTCGCAGTGCATCTACCAGACCGTTTCTGTCCCAACCCACCATGCTGTGACCTCCATCCATAGTTAATTCCAATATTTCCTAACATTAAGATATCAGTAAAAATAATTTAATTCAATATAAAATTATTGTTTATCAATAAAAAAGCATCGAAACAGGGGATGTTTTGTAGTAAAATAATGTTAATCAAATATCTCAGTAAAAAAGGAGTTTACGAATGAAATGGAAGTTTGGGTTTAATCTATTATCGAAAATTTGCATGATCCTGTTTTATGTCATAGGTTTACTATTTGTTTTTACAACACTAGAACACGTGTCACTTATTTGGTTTGCCGATAGTGCACTCGCGGAATCTTTCCGTCCTTATGAACCGATTTTCAGTTATATTCAACTAACGTTCCAAAATCAGCCAGACCTTTATGACGAAAAATCTTTTTTGATTTTATCGTTTATTTCAATATCTACTAGCGTCCTCTTTATGATGCTATTTTTATGGTTCATGCGGAAGTTATTAAAAAATATATATTTGAAAAGCCTTTTTCTCCACCAGAACGTAGCGATCATTTGGAAGCTTGGCGTCATAACCATCGTATTAGGAACGGTATCAACTTACATAGATGAACAGATCACATCTCGAACGCTTGAATTGCTAAAAATCACGAATGCTACGATCCAATATTCAACATTAAACTATATTGATACGATAATAAGCGGTTTTGTTCTTATTCTTATCGCCTCCGCCTTAAAGTACGCTGTCAATGCCGTGGAGGAAAATGAACAAACAATCTAACAGCAATGGCGATGGACGATGATTCGAATTAAACTGGATGTGATGATGGCTAAGAGGAAAATGTCGCTTAACCGCTTATCTGATACTCGTAGGCGTTACACCGGCGAATTTATCCATATTAAAAAACGAAAAGGGAAAACCCATTCGTTTTACAACATTAGACGCGCTCTGTCTGGCTCTTGACTGTCAGCCTGGCGACTTGTTGGAATACAGAAACGAAGAATAAGAGGAGAGCGTAGCGCTCTCCTCTTTCTGTTTTCAGTCCTTATTCCACTCGAAATCTCTCAAAACCATATGAGCACATTACAATGTGCTCATAAACCATTTATTGGGTTTACTGTCTCTCATTTCCGGCTACATATCCTATGTACTTAATTAAAAAGGAGATGAGTGAAATGGCAGATCGTTACAAAACAGGTGAAAAGGCTCCAGAAAACGCCAAGTATGAGTTTGATGGTTTAACGAACGGGAACAATAGCAATCCTACAGAAGATGAGAAGCACATTAGCCTTCAAAGTGGAGAAACCTTTCCTCCCCTTCGATCGAGCAAAGAATCGGCATATTGGAAAAAAGCCTAATTTCGAAAAAGCAAACGAATGAACATAACTAAAGGAGATGAATGAAAATGGCAGAGAAAGATCCAAAACAAGCAGCAGCACATATGAGTGAGGATAAGAAAGACGATATTATGCAGAACTTCAAAACCTTCAAAGACTACCTCGGTGACCAGGTTCATAAAGGCGAAAAACTCGGTCTTGGTGAAGAAGGATTATCAAAAGGCGCTAAGCGCGTTGCAGACTATCTAGCGAAGCATGAAGAACCACGTAACCGTGAAGAAAAAGTACTAAATGAACTATGGAACGTAGCGAACGAGGAAGAACGTCAGCATATGTCTCACGTTCTCGTGAAACTCGCTGATCAAACAAATTAAACCCATATAAAAAGCCGTCATCCTTTAAATAGGAAGACGGCTTTTTGGTTTATTTCTTATTCCTGATAATACTTGGACATGGCCATCACCATCGCGCCCATACGTGGTGTGGTTGGCGTTAAGACGCGCTCAACTCCCCGCTCTTTCAGGTGTTCTTCTGTTACTTCCCCAACGGCTACAGGAAGAACCTCACCATTTAAGAGAGACAGGATCGCGTTTTTCTTTTTCTTATTTTCAACATAGTCAAAAAAGTACCGTACCTGGATGGCACTCGTAAATGCCACCGCATTAAGTAACCCACTTTCCATCTCCTCAACCAATTGTTCGACCACCGCTTCCTCAGGAGGCGTGTGTTCGTACGGATAAATGGTTCGAACCTCATTATTTGCTTGTTCAAGCGTTTTAATAAACGTTGGCACATTCTCTCCATGCATTTGAAGAGCAATGGATTGATTTTCGATCGCGAGTGATTCTTCAAGTTGATGCATCGTCCCACGATCGGCTACTGTTCTTGGAGTAATCCCTTTTTGTTTAAAATGTTGGAATGTTTTCGTACCTCGAACAGCGATTGGTACTGTTCGAAGCAGCTGTTCATAAGGTGCTCCTAGACCGTTCGCTTCCGCAAGCTCAGCCATTCTCTTTTCGCCCATACCCGTTGTGAAAATCAACAAATCCGGAGGGTTTTCAATGATTTCTTGTATTGATTGAACAACATGCGCCGCGTTTGTAAAGACGGTTCCCTGCGCGGGGCGAATGAATGCTTTTCCACCCTGTTTTTCGATAAGGGTGCGGATCTCTTCTCCCTTTCGCCCACCCGTTACGGCAATCCTTTTATCCTTAAGTCCCATCCCTCTACCATCTCCTTAAGCCTTATCTTAAATAGAGGGTACAGCACCATGTCGATTTGTTCAACTAAACGCTATTCTAACGTGACATAAATAAACCCATCCTCCACTTCAACCGGAAACGTTTCGACCTTGCTGTTAAGAGCTGATTGAAGACTCCCTGTAAAGAGATCAATGCAGCACTGATGGTCGAGGCACGTGATAAATCGCCCAGACATTTCTCCATTGACGATGGGCCCACCCTTAGGACAACGGTTATGAAGCGCTCGAAACGTGCCATCCGGCAGACAAAAAATCGCAATTGATAGCTGAAGTAAATCAATTGCACGACCAAAACCAGGAACGTGATCACGTGTTCTTCCAACATTGATTTTGACAGCTTGAACCGGCATCGTATCGATCCTCCTAAACCCTACTATTGTCTTTCACCTTCACTAGCTTTGAGCTGTTCGACTGACTTGATCACTTCTTGGAACAAGCGTTAAATTGGTTTTTCGTTTCCTTTCTTCAGGAAAAAGTTGATTAGAAGGAATGTCAGAAACCGGCGCTAAACGACTAACCAGTTTTGCTAAAATGACCGCTTCTGAAGTATCTCCGTAAAGAATCGCCCCGATCACATGACCATGCAAGGTTACAATTTTTTTGTAAACGTGACGAATGGGATCAATCCATTGGTACGTTCGCGTATCCTCCGTTTCAAGCACTTGACCTGTAGAAAACAAGCTGATACCTGAAATATTTAAGGTTGTTGAAGCTACGGAACCACGGTATGGTTTCGGACAACCTGCAATCGTACCTGCTAAATGTTCCGCTTGATCAAGAATCGGATCAATCACACCGTACGTAACGTCACGATGCTCTGCACATTCACCTATCGCATAAATACATGGATCACTTGTTTGCAAATAGTCATCGACAAGAATACCGCGGTGAACTTCCAATCCACTCTTTTTCGCTAACTCCACATTTGACTTTACACCAACAGCCATAAGAACGAGATCGGCTTCAAGCGAAGTCCCATCAGAAAAAGTGAGCGACTGTGCACAAGAGTTCCCAATAATTTCTTTTGTTCGTTTGCATAAAGCAAATTTCACACCTAATTTTTCTAAATCTTCTTGTAGCATTTCAGATGCAAGTCGGTCAAGCTGTCGATTCATCACATTCGGTTGATGATGAACAACCGTCGTATCGATCCCTTGTTGCACAAGCCCCATCGCTGTCTCTAAGCCTAGAATACCAGCACCAATCACAGCTGCTTTTCGATAACGTTTCGATGCATCCATTAAAGCTTTGCAATCGTTCATAGAACGGAACGTCATAACCCCGTTCTTTCCAGCTCCTTTTACTGGAAGTACGTGCGGATTAGCACCTGTCGCAAGAACAATCGTGTCATAGGCGATTTTCCGTCCTCGATCTGTTTTCACATAACGACTGAGTGGATCAATCATAACCGCTGCTTCATTCTCAATGAGTCGAATTCCTCGTTCTTTGTACCAATCTTCCTCTTCTAATTCTGCTTTTTCAAAAGCAACATTTTGTTGCAGAATCCGCGAAAGTAAATATCGCTTATAAGCAGGCTCCTTTCCAATAATCGTTATTTCAAAACGAGAAGACTTCATCGAAAGTAAGCGTTCAAGAAACTGAATGCCGGCAAGTCCATTTCCAATTACAACAAGGCGTTTCACGGAATCCCCTTCTTTCTGGACTGTATCATATGCAAAATCGTACCATGTTTGAAAATTGAAAATAACAAATTGGTCATATATCCTAACAGGGTTTTGAAAGACAGAACACCATTTGGATAGTTTTATGATTTCAGCAAATGATAAAGAGAGATCATTTTCGGAGTGATGATAAGATGAAAAGAAGACGATTCGTACGTTCTTCTTCATTACTAGAGGAACAAATTAAGCTTGAATTTCATAACAGTGAAGACCTAAAACAGAAAACCATTCAACTCGACGGTCTTACACTGACACTGTTGTATCTCGATGACATTTCTGATCGCATGGTCATTCAAAAAACCATTATTAGTCCACTACTAACGATCTCAAGTGAAGACACGAAGATTAGCTCAACTGATATTCCTGATCTTATTCCAATGGCAGCGGTGAATAATATTAACGATCACAGTACCATTTCAAGACACCTGATGGATGGCTGCACGGTACTTATTGCACGGGAAACGACAGATGATCACGTTTACTCTGTAAAAACGACGTATTCCGTCAAGAGATCACCGGATGAACCGGTGAATGAACCGACGATTAGTGGGCCACGAGATGGTTTTATCGAATGCATTCAGGATAATAAAGCATTATTGCGTGCTCATTTAAAAACGAGCGATCTTTTGTTTGAGCAGTATTTTGTTGGGAAAGATGTCGTGACGTCGATTTCAATCACATACTTACAGGGAAAAGCGAGCGAGACACTAATTAACGAAGTGAGAGAGCGAATCAGTCAAATTGAGGTAGATTATATGACAGATGCTGGAGTGCTTGAGCAGTTGATTGAACGCAATCCCCTCTCTGTTTTCCCTGAACTAGCCTCGACTCAGCATCCAACGAAAGTAGCGAATGCGCTACTTGAAGGGCGCGTCGCTCTAATGACAGACGGCTCGCCAACAGTATTAATTGCACCAACAACGCTGAACATGCTTCTTCAAACACCTGACGACTATTACTTTAAATGGATTCCAGCCTCTCTCATTCGGCTTTTGAGTTATTTCACAGCCCTGATCTCAGTTCTTTTGCCTGCAGCTTATATTTCACTCATTTCCTTTCACCATGGACTTATTCCTACAAGTCTTGCGGTTTCTCTCTCAAAGACGAGGGAAGGTGTTCCATTCCCTTCTGTTATTGAGGCCTTTATTATGGAACTTACCATTGAAATTTTACGTGAGGCTGGGGTGCGACTCCCTAAACCGATTGGTTCAACAGTAAGCATCGTCGGGGCCATTGTCATTGGCGAAACTGCCGTAAGCTCTGGAATTGTTAGTCCGATGATGGTTATGGTGATTTCATTTACAGCGATCTGTTCTTTCGCTATACCGAATTACCAGCTAAGCCTTGCGCTCAGAACGATTCGCTTTTTTATCTTATTTTCTGCATCCGTTCTTGGCGTCTATGGTATGCTAATTGCCATCTTTATTGTCACGACCCATCTAATTAAACTTAGAAGTTTTTCGAGCCCTTATATGGAGCCATTTGCGCCCATTCATTTCAGACGATGGAAAGACTCCTTTATACGGCTCTATTATCGTGTGGGAAAAAGGACGGGGATTTAATTGCAAAACAACCAGCACTCTCTTCCCATCATTATCTTTTTTATTTCAACCATTATTGGTGTTGGAATCGTCACGTTACCACGTGAAACAGCTACGATTGTTGGACAGCCAAATATGTGGATTAGTGTCATTCTCGGAGCGATGATCGCCTTCATGAACGCGCTATTTATTTTTATGTTAATGAAGAAATATCCGATGAAAACCGTTTTTGATATCGCGCCAGAATTGGTAGGAAAATGGATTGGAAAGCTCCTCAATCTGATTTTCGTTTGCTATACGATTTCGATTTCCGCCTACATCATTCGAACAATGGCTGAAATTGTGAATTATTACTTACTTGATAAAACACCCAAATTCGTTGTCTTGCTTGTTTTTGTACTCTCTTGTATGTATCTCGTATCAACTGGGCTTTCAAACATCCTGCTCTTTTTACAACTGTACTTCCCAATTATTTTGTTAATGTTTCTCCTCTTAACCTTACTTAGCATTAAAAATATTGAACCGACTCACTTACGACCGATGATGTATATGGATGGAATTGACCTACTAAAAGGAGTCAATTCCACCTTTTTCTCGTTCGTAGGATATGAGCTTCTTATGGTGCTATCAGGACAACACCGCCTTACACGCTGGAAACCAGTTGTCTTTATTCTAGGCATCAGCATCGGCAGTGTATGCTTTATTTATGTGCTGTTCTTCATCCTAAACATTGGTGTTCTTAGTATTGAAGAGCTCAAAGTGATTACGTTTCCAACGATCGAAATGGCAAAAGCGATCGAATTCCAGGGGTTTTTCTTTGAAAGATTTGAGCTTCTCTTTTTATTTGGATGGATTATCACGATCTTCACCACCCTAACCGCATACTATTACTCTGCGATGCTTGGTGTTTGTAAAACCGTTAATTGCAAAAAATCACTCTTAATGAATGCCATCATCGGAATGCTTATCCTACTGCTCTCGTTGCTACCATCGGGCATTACAGAGCTATTTTCATATGGAACCTATTTAAACTATTTATCGTATGCTTCTTTAATCGCCATTCCTCTATTGTTATTCCTCTTTTCATTTAGAAAGGGGGCGATGAAATGAGGAAAGGATTGCTTGTTTTCATTTCTCTTCAACTTCTCTTCCTTACTGCGTGCTGGGATAGCAATGAAATCGAGGATTTGGGGATGATTATGGGGATTGGACTCGATTATAATGAATCAGGTGAAGACGTCTTTTCCATGACTAACCAGTACGTTGTACCAAACAATATTGAAGGAACACAGTTTGGAAGTTCAGGAGGAACTCCTTATCAGAACATCACATTAAACGGAAGCAACTTCTTTCAAATCATCCGTGAGAACTCCCTTGAAACCGATCGTCCACCAAATTACACCCACTTAAAATCCATTGTTCTGACGGAAAAGCTATTAAAAGAAGAACCTTTAAAGCAGTTAATTAGCTTCTTCCTACGAGATCATGAATTTAGGAGAACAGTGGCTGTTTTTATTACGAAAGAATCTGCATCTGAAATTCTTTCAATTGAACCGACAAAAGAAATGTTTCCAGCCGTACAGTTGAAAGAACTGACACAAAACCATGATCGAAGTTTGTACGTTCAAGATACACTCAAATTTGGAGAAGTGTCGAAAAAAATTACTGAAGGCGCAAGCTTTGTAATTCCAGAAGTCGGAATAAATAAAGGACGTATACGACTGCTTGGTGCTGGGATCATTTCAGATAAATCCGAGCAGATCGTCGGTTGGCTTACGCCTGAAGAAATTGGCGGGTTAAAATGGGTGACAAATGAAGTGAGTGGTGGATTAGTAGCGATTAAAGAGAATAATTCTGAGACGGATCAAGCTGTGCTTGAGATTACGAAAGCAAGCACGTCCATTGAACCCGTGTTAAAAGATGGACAGCTGGCCATTCAGTTAAAAGTGAAAAGCTCTCTGAGACTTGCAGAAGACTGGGAAATCAAGCGAGACGTTTTTCAAGAAGGTTGGGAAGATGAATTAAAGAAACAAGGCGAAAAAGTCGTTAAAGAAGAGATGGAGCACGTAATTTCGATTGCTCAGGAACAACAGCTCGATTACTTAGAATTCGGTACTTGGACAAGCATCAAACAACCCGCCTATTGGCAAAAACACCATAAAGATTGGAATCGTATTTTTGCTCAATTGCCAGTAACAATTGATGTTGATTTCACTTTAACTGGCTATGGAACACAGGATATAAATTAATGTGTTCAAAAAGAATAAATAAAAAGATGAAACCAATTCGGCTTCATCTTTTTTAGTCTTGCTATGCATTTGTTACTAGATCAACAGGCTTCGACTCCGGCACAATCGGCTGCTTCACTTCTTTTTCACGTCCCGCGCGCTTAATGAAGAAAGCAAGCACAAACGCCAAACCTGCGATAAAGGTAGCGATAAAGAAAGCGAAGTTAATACCTTCAAGCATCGCTTGCATGGCGATTTGCTGTTGAAGCGTAGCCGGGTCAACTCCTGCGTTTCCAGCCGCAGCTTCCTTCGCAAGATCGGCCGCAACAGATTCCGTCCGGTTAGACATAATCGTCACGAGAAGAGCTGTGCCAATCGCACCAGCTACCTGGTTGAGCGTATTGTTCATTGCAGTCCCGTGCGGATAGAAACGAGCTGGTAGTTGATTTAACCCGTTCGTTGATACCGGCATCATCACCATCGACATCCCGAACATTCGGACAGCATGAAGAATCATAATGTAGTTATACGTTGTCTCCATCGACAGTGTACTGAACAGGTATGTTGTAACTACCGTAATCGCAAGACCAGTTGTTGCAAGAATTCGCCCACCAATTTTATCAAACAATCGACCCGTAATCGGTGACATGAAGGCCATTACGAGTGCTCCCGGCAGCATCATTAAACCGGCATCAAGCGGTGAAATGCCTCGAATCGTTTGTACGTAGATCGGAAGCAACAGCATTCCTGAAAACATCGCCATGTTCACAACCATTGTAATGGAAGATGAAAGAGCGAACATTGGATATTTAAAGATCGTAAAGTTTAGCATCGGTCGCTCTTGCTTCGACTGTCGAATAATGAAGGTTGTCAGCGAGATAACCCCAATCCCAATCGTTAAATAAACTTGCGGACTATCCCATCCTTTATTTCCCGCAGAACTAAAGCCGTAAAGAATACCACCAAACCCCGCGCTTGATAAAATAAGTGAGAACAAATCGAGTCGAATGTTTACCTTTTCTTTCTTATCTTTTAATAAGAAGAACCCAAGCAAGAAGATTGAAATCGCAATTGGTGTAACAAAGTGGAATAACATTCTCCAATCATAATGTTCGATAATCCACCCAGATAGCGTTGGACCAATCGCTGGCGCTGCCATTAGAATGAGACCGAAAACGCCCATCGCCGCTCCCCTTTTTTCAATCGGAAAGCTAATAAGCATCACGTTCATTAAGAGCGGCATCATAATGGCGGATCCTGAAGCCTGTAACATTCTCCCTCCAAGTAGGACAGGGAAAATCTGAGCCATTCCGGCAATCACGGTACCAAGCGTAAATAGTCCAATCGCCACAAGAAAGAGGCGGCGCACCGAATATTTTTCAATTAAAAAGGCCGTAGCTGGAATCATGATTCCGTTTACAAGCATAAAACCTGTCGTAAGCCACTGAACCGTTGCGGTTTCTATTTGTAAATCCGCCATAATCGACGGTAGTGCAATATTAAGTAGCGTATTATTTAGAAACGCGATAAACGCGCCAACAATTAAAATCGCAAGAATACCGTACTTTGGACGAGGCGTCTCTTTTCCTGATTGATTCATCATCATACCTCCATATACCTTCAGTTCAATTATTTATACCATCGGTTCAAATCTCTCATATCATATACCATGAGTTCAATTTTTGCAATCATTATTTCTTCCCAATTCAAAAGGATTTGTTTCAATACTAAAAGTAAGGTATGATCAGATTTATACCGACAGTATAAAAGTGATGAGAACAACTTATAACTATAAAGAAGTAAAAGGTGATACGATGAACGATCGCAAACAGCATGTTATTAAGATGGCGCATCAGCTTTTTATAGAAAGAGGCTTTCAGTCTACTTCCATACAAGACATTTTAGAGTATAGCGGGATTTCAAAAGGAACGTTTTACAATTACTTTTCTTCTAAAAACGAACTTTTAATCGCTCTGTTTAAAGCACTATATGAATCGATGGAGCAGAAACGAGATGAACTGCTTATCGGTCAGGACCCATCAGACCTTACGATATTCAAGAAACAAATCGAACTGCAAATGAATACAAATAAAAAAAACAAGCTCATTACGCTGTTTGAGGAAGTGTTTGTTTCAAATGATGAAGACTTAAAACATTTCCTACGAGAAGGTCAGAAACGAATGCTTCGATGGGTTTACAACCGCTTTCTTGAGCTATTTGGCGAAGAAAAACAACCGTACTTATTGGATGGGGCCATCATGTTTTTGGGGATACTTCACCATAATGTAAAGTATTATTCGATCGCGAATGGAGCAAGTGCAGATATTTATCCAGTTGTGGAATACAGCGTGGATCGGATGGTTACGGTCGTGGAAGATGCTTCAATCACAGATCAACAACTAAACAAGCCAGAGCAAATGGACGACTGGTTTCCAGAAGGTAACCAGTTGTTTCAAACAAACCTCGTTAGTACCATCCGTTCATTAAAATCTGATCTATCAGAATCAAATAATGAAGCAATTGAACGATTAGATTTTGTAAAGGATGAGCTTCTTCATTCCAAGAAATCCCGAAAGTTCCTCATTGAAAGTGTTCTTTGTTCACTAAGAGATGATCCGAAGCTTGATCAAACAACTGTTAAACAGCTTGATGAGTTAGTTTGCAACTATTTTAAGTAAAAGAAAAAGAGGGCTTCGCGTCTAAGCCCTCTTCTTTGCTTCGCTTTCCACTCGGTCCATAAACTCCTGAACAACGTTCATTTGATCCTTCGGTCGACTTAACTTCAGCATCGCTCTACCTACAAAATTCACTCCTTTATTTTGTCCTTCATAAGTGAATTTCGTTTGGTTTTCTCCCACCTTTTGGAGTGTAAAGCCAAGCGTGATTTCAAATGCTTTTCCTAAAACAAAGCAAATGCGCTTCACTTTAAACGTTTCGTTATCTTCATAAGCAAGCGTTTCAACCGTGTACGTTTCTAGTCTTTTTCCTTCACGATACGTTTGGCGATGCTTTGCGCCTACTTCATGCTCTTCTTTTTCAATTAACACATGCTCTTCAACCTTAGGCATAATCGCTTTAATATGCTCGTCTTTAAATAATTCCCAAACCGTTTCGATCGGTGCTTCAATCGTCTTTTCTTCTTGCCATTGAATCATTCATTTTCCCTCCCTGATCTAAGAAACTCATCAATCTCAGTTACTTGAAGTTGAAGCTCATTGATTTTATTTTCGATGTTCGCTTTTTTATGACGCAAGAGATCCTCTAAATGAGCAAACGACTCATCTTCCATCACAGATTTCATTTCTTGAATAGTAAATCCAAAGCGCCGAAGCTTCCCTAATAAAAGCGCTAGAAAATAGCTACCATCATCATAGTATCTATACTTGTTGATAGGATCCATATAGGCAGGCTCTAACAAATTCACTTCTGCATAATAGCGAAGCGTTTCCTTACTCAAACCCGTTAATGAAGCGAACTCACCGATTTTGTACATCTTTACCTCCTACTTCATCTTAAACTATGGGGTGCACCACCCGGTCAACCTTACGTTACTACTTTCTTCAAAAAAAGTCAGGCGTTTTAAACCAAAAAAAGGAAACACTTCTAATGAGCGTTCCCTTGAAATTGATAAGCGGCCAACAGAACGATCTGTTGCTTCACCAGTTACTTTTAATTGCACGTCATATTCAGGAACATTTCTTCCTGCACCCGGAGCGCTTCATTCAAATATTTCTTATAAGCGTTAAAGAACTTAACGAATTTATTTTTCTTATCAGTCATTGTGCGACCAAGGAGATCAGTGTATACCAAACAATCGCCACATTAAAGAACAGACTTAACAAGTCTCAGAAGAGATCTATTAAACTTGATAAGCCCCTCAGCGTTAAAAAACAAACATTTCATTCATCACGGAAATAATGGTGTTGCATACATTAGTACAAGCAAAGCTTTTAACAATTTATGTACAAGCTGCCTAGCAAAAAGTCTAAAGAAAGGAAATGTGAAATGCCATATATTCAACGCTTTACAACGACAACTGATGGCTCGATGACGTTTACGGGAAATACACTGGGATTAAGTAAGCAAAACAATACATTAGCCGCAGGAACACAAGGCTCCATTGGTTCTTTTATTACATTGCAAAACACAGGTGTCCCTACTTACCCTACTCCCCCTCCTGGTACGACACAAAATTATACAGAGAGTTTATCATCTGCTATTTTGCATATAAACAACGTTGCCGGATTAAGTAGAGTTCTCTATGCTGAATTAATATGGGAGGGACAGTATCTCACTAATAACCAGGACATCTCTGGTTTAATTGATAATCCCATTCAATTCGTCGATCCTTCCGGCAATGTTTATAGCATTCCCCCCGATCCAGCGACCTCGTTTGAGCAAGTCTTTAATAACGGTTCTGAAACAGTAGGTTATTATGTAAGGTCTCGGGATGTAACGAGTATCGTGGCTGCTCAATTAGAAGGCACTTATTCTGCAGGAGCTGTACCTGCATTATTAGATCCAGCTTCGAACTCCAATCATGCTGGCTGGACGCTCGCTGTTATTTATGAAGATCCGACACAGCCTCCAAGATTTATGACTCTTTTTGTCGGCCTTGAAGCGATTATTTCTACCGGTACTGCCGTAGACATTACCATTACGGGCTTTAACACGCCGGTTTCCGGACCCATTAATGGCCGACTGTTAGTCAGTGCTGGTGAAGGAGATGCGTCCATTACGGGTGATCAGCTTCTGTTTGGTCCAACCGTTCCTATGTTAACGACAATTTCTGGGCTGAATAACCCTGTAAACAACTTTTTCGGGTCTCAAATTAATAATGATTCCGGTAACTTAGACACTTTGGGAACTTTTGGCGATCGGAACGCTAATCCTTTTACTGCAACCAACATCAATGCAGGGCGGCAAGGGTGGGATATTACGAATGTTGATGTCTCTTTTGCCCTCATCAATAACCAAAGTTCTGCTGTTGTGCAATTAAGAACCGCAGGAGATGGCTATGCCGTAAATGCTTTAGGTGTTCAATTCGATGTAAATGCACCTGTATTTGAATCTGTTAAAACAGCAACTCCTGCCACTGCAAATGTTGGCGATGTTATTACGTACACTGTCGGTATTGTGAATACAGGACTAGTTTCTGCAGAAGTGGTGTTATTTGATGATGTGTTCATTACACCAGGAGGAACCTTTGTCCCAGGAACCCTCATAGTTGATGGCGAACCAAATCCAGGTGACCCGACGGTATCTCCTATTTCACTTGGTACGATTGAACCAGGACAATCAGTTAATATTTCCTTTCAAATTCGAGTAACCTCTCAGCCAGAAACTTCTCTCTTATCTGATGCAACTGAATTATTTTTCCAATTTGAGAGCACCCCTGGAGGCCCTGTGTTTCAAGGAGTTAGTATTAGTAATCAAGTTGACGTGCTCGTTCAAACACCGCTTCCTCCAATTCCAAGTGTGCCAGTAAACTTTATTGGACGTTGTAAGAAGTGTCAGAAGAAGAAATCAGGCTGCGGTCAGTGCAGACGTTTTTCTCAATGATCAGAATGCAATAAAAAAAGGAGCGAAAATTCCCGCTCCTTTTTTTTATTATTTTTGTGTGATAAGAACTCGTCCAACAGAACGATCTTTCGCTTCGCCTGTTACTTTGAACTTCAATCCGTATTGTGGCACATTACGGCCAGCATCTGGAATCGCTTCGTTTAAGTAACTCTTCTTATCATTGAATTCTTTCACAAATTGGTTCTTCTTGTCAGTTAGAGTACGGCCTAGAAGCTCGCTGTAATCAATGAACATTTTTTCATCTTTACGGAGACTGAACGCTGCATCGTGGATTTGATAACGCGTTTGCGCTACAGTGCCATCACTCCAGAACAATTCATGTTGGTCAGCATCAACTACGCCAAGGTAGCCTTCTCCTGGGTGAATGCCTGTCCAGTTATCCGAGTATTTATTATCCGCATACCAAACAATTAGACCTGGATCATAAGACATCAGACTTGCACCGCGTGAAATGTGATCCAACCCTTTATCAACACCCTGATGGTTTCTCCATTCAAGAAGATAATAGTGTTCAGATACTTTAATACCATTATCTTTCGTAAATCCTTGTAGATCAACCTTTGGCTCTCCTTCAGCATCATCAAAGAAAAGCTCATTGCCATCCGCCGTTACGCGAACATCATCCACATAAAAACCAGGGTTAATTGCCGCACCATCAGTCCAGTAATTGATTTTCACCTGAACGTCTTTACCAGCATAAGCACTTAAATCAAATGAAGCATCAATCCATCCGTCTGATTTACCCGTAATGCCGTCTCCCGGATTACTATCGTGCGGATTCGTTTGAGTTGTAATGTTACCAGGAATTGTATTCCAATTCTCACCGTCTTCACTCACTTGAACGGAACCATAATCCCAGTCTTCTTCAATGTCGTACCATGTTTTAAACGTTAGTTCTGCAGATGTAGCACTTGAGAGATCGACATTCATGACAGCCGAATTGTCTAAATCATTGTCGCTTCCACTGAAATACTCAAATTCCCCACTGAATGGTTCGTTAATGACCGTTTCTTTATCTGGCAGGTTAATACGGAGCGCATCAAGGTTTGTCCCTTTCGTATTCGCCTGATCAAGATAAACTTCTAAACCTTTTTTATCAATGTCTTCTAAATCTACTTCATCATACTTCAACCAGTTTCCATCTTGAGAAGCTTGTAGAAACTCCTTCGACCATGCACTAAAACCAGTTGGTTCCGTTCCTGGAACTTTTCCTGCCCAGCTACCGCTAGCCATAATGGACCAGTAAGCAACCGCTTCTCCTTCACCTGAGTACTGCGTATCATATTCATCAGGTAGACCTAAATCATGACCATATTCGTGCGCAAATACGCCGGCAGCGCCGTCGGCAGGCTCGATTGTGTAGTCGTACGCATACATTGAACCTTCACCCCAGTAATCGACTTCTGGTTCTGGAGATCCTTCAATTGGGAAAATCCCTCCAAGATTCCAACGGTGAGACCAGATTGCGTCAGGTCCAAGTTGGCCTCCGCCTGCTTCTTCCCCAACTGCCGAGTGAACAACCATTAAGTGATCAACTAAACCGTCCGGCTCACGGAAGTCTCCGTCGCCATCAAGGTCATAACGATCTTCCTGATCATAGTCTGCTAGATTTAAATCCGGGTCTGCCGCAGCTGCAGTAAGAGCTTCCTTCACAAGTCCACGTGCATCCTTATCACTATCATCTTCAGTAGGATAGTTCCCACCGTATTCAGCCGCATTTTTAGATGCCATATACCAACCAGCAACCTCACCATTCACGGTATAAGCGCCATTGCTTTGCTCTTCATAGAATTGCTTCATGGATACGAGGTTTTCCCCATTCGGCCCTTCATACCCGTCTTCACCGAAAATCATATCTTGATAATGTTCTTTCACATAGTCCTCATAGTACATGTCCGATTCTTCTGGCTGGATGCTGTTATGAGGAAAATCTGGGAATTCAACAAGTAGAACGAGGACGTTATCTGATCGAACGTCTCCGTCATATTCTTCTTCAACAACCGGTGCAAGGTTTTTACCGCCTTTACTATATTTCCCCTTCGCTTTATCCTTGTTGCCATTTTTTAATTTTTCATTAATATCATCTTCAATCTCAAGCTTTTCATCTTCTAATTCACCACTAGAATCCTTTTCTTGAAGTGATTCTGATTTCTTTTCCAGAAAACTTTCCAATGCTTGTTCGGCATCCTCTGCTGAAGCATTCTTTGAGATTTTGCCGGACTCTTTTAGCATCTCAATCAATTTCTCTTCATTCGCAATCGCGAGATCAAATGGTCCTTCCTTATGTACTGCTTCTTTCTTCACTTCCTGCTTTACTGGAGTTGTGTCAGTTTGAACCGCTGCGCTTGCGCTAGGTGTTGAAAATGCACTTAGCGTTAACGCGGCAATCATCGCCATCGACAATACGTTTTTCCCCTTCAAAATCCCATTCCCCCTAAAAATGTTTTTTACAATAACTTTACAATAATCTCACTATATCCCTTTATCTGAAAAATTTGAATGATTCGAAAGTCACGACGTTCGGCAATTAACTTTAAAATAAACGTATTTTACTAGAAAAATGACAATATTCTACCAAAAGTAATGGTTCTAAAGTATTGTGTTTCACCGTTACTATTATTTTTTCGCAATAACGCTTCGACACATTAAACTCAAAAAACCAAGGGTCAACGTAAATCGTTGACCCTTGGTTTTCTATTTACTATGCAGGTATATTAATTATTCTCTTTGAAGATTTTGCTGAATTTGCTTTTTTAAATCCTCGATATACTTCTCACTTGATTTCTCATTTATTTCAGCATTTTTTGTTTTTTTCTTCAAATAATCTTCTAACGCCTCGTGGATTTCTGTACCGCTAGCGTTGTCCGGAATCTCACCGGAATCCTTTAGCATTTCAATAATTTTCTCATCATTTGCGATCATCTTAATCTGTGCAGAGAAATCACTCTCCACTTCTGCTTCTCGACTCGTTTGCTCCGAATTTTGACTTGATGAGTTAGAGTCCTTCTCTTCCATACTTCCACAACCAGTTAGTAAAGCGGCAACCAATAGAACGAACAAGATTTTCTCACGTTTCATGGAGTCTTTCTCCTTCCATTGATACGACCTTTCTATACTAGACGAGATGATCCTTAAAAAAGTTACAAAGGGCCAGTAAACGCCAATAAAAACAAAAAACCCACCAAATGACGTTTTGGTGGGTTTTCCCTAAGTATTTAAAGTTTGCATATGGAGGATAGAAAGCTAAAAAACCCCTCTCTACCTAATCACCATTCCACGACCATAAATGTTAATGGCAATAACAGCACAACCGCATTAACAACAATACCCGCTACAGCTAGTTTTCTTTTGGATAAACGATACGCAATCGCTCCTAGAACAATGCCGACGGCACAAATTAGGATAGGAAAAAAAATCGGGAAGATTTCGATCGTCGTAAGTTCAATGGCTCCAGAAAGGAAGCTTCCAGCTATGATTGCCGCAAGAAAGCCTGCCGCTATCGATACAATTGATATAAATGTGCTACTTCCATTAATTGATGTAGGTGTTTTCGTCATCCTGTTGCTCTCTCCTTTGGTGTCACGCGTCTCTCTATTAACTAGTTACCCGAAACCAAATGAAGATAATCTTTCTAATGTTTTGATCCAGACAAGAGCTGCCTTTCTAATAGTTGTGCTTTCTCATTTAGTTCTTCATCCGCTTTCAACAACTGAAACAAGCCTCTCATTACAATTTCATCAGGATTTGATTTCCTGGATTCTTCAGAAATACGATCGGTCACTTCAAGATAGTAGTGCGACTGATCGAGCTGATGAATGCTTTCATAAAGACTTTTCCATGCGTTTTCTCTTTTTTCAAATGAGGTAAACGCACCTTCGCGATCCATTCCAACAGAGAACGGACGCATCATCTCATCATCAAGAAGAGGATTACTTTTTCCAGCGAGATAATCTTTTGCTAGAATATCAATCTGCCTGACAATGTGTTTACCAAGTTGATCAGGGGCAAGTTCGTTTTCAGAAGTAATCATTAAGCCGGTATAGGACGTGTAGATGGATTGCGTCATCCACATTAAATCCCATTTGTATGGTTCAATCTCGCTTCCATATAAATCGATTAAATTGCGCTCTAACCAGCTAAACAAGCGTCCTCTCATGCGATGACCCATTCCTTCTAACTTCTCGCTGCTTTGGGCAGACTCTCCCCGCATGTGCATTTTCATATACGCTTTATATTCTAATATACCTTCAAATTGAACTTGAAACTGTTTTGCGAACCGTTCATATGGGGGTAGATTTCCATCTAATCCCACGACAAAAGCCCGTTCAAATACAAGCTGTTGGTAATGTTCGTAAATCGAAATGATTAAATCTTCTTTTGACGGAAAAAATGTATAAAGCGATCCTTTAGACACACCGACGCTATCCGCAATTTGCTGCATTGACGTGTGGGTATAGCCTTTCTCAGCGATCAATTCAACAGCCGCCTCTAATATTGCCTTTCGTTTATCCATATCGTTCACCTCGATGTCTTCTTTCAACAGAATACACTACATCATAAGTGAAATGATAGTCACAGTGTGTCCTGTGATAAGAGTTACGTTGTTAATTTTTAGTAAAACCTTGCTCTATCATACGTTAGACACAATTTTTGCCCAAAATCCATTTTCAAGCACACTCATTTCTTGACTTCTTAATTGATATCCGTAAAAATGACTATTGAGTCAAACACATTAAAACTTTATATTTCAACAAATATGGGGTATAAATGACATCAGATTGACCGACCAGTCGAATACGAACAGAGGAGGCTCTTCTATGCTGAAATGGATTTTACAACGCTCCAAGCTTTTCATTATCTTCATCCTATTATTTGTCATTGTTGGAGTGTTTACATTTATTCAACTTCCACAACGTGAGATTCCAGAAACAACGGTAAATATCGGAACGATTAGCACGGTTTACCCTGGTGCTACGGTAGATACGGTTGAACGATCAATAACGAACCCCATCGAGTCATCACTTAGTTCGATCGATGGCATTGCAGAGGTCTCATCATCTTCTGCAGCCGGCTTTTCAAACATTGTGGTTGAAGTCGCAGAAGGCGAAAGTAAAAAAGAAGTATTTGGTGACGTTCGCCAGGCTGTTTCCGATGCCTCTACTTCTTTCCCAGAAGAAGCTTTCGAACCGGATGTAAATGAATCAACAGCGAAAATGCCGATTGTTTCCTATCATCTGACAAGCGACAACCGTGACAATCTCTTCTCCCTACAGGAAGAGTTAAACCGCTGGAAGGATGAAGTAGAAGAATTATCAGGCGTTTCCGGCGTAACAATCAAAGGACTGCCTGAAGAACAAATTTTAATTGAATTAAAGCAAGATGAACTAAAGGATTCTGGACTGAACGTAACAGACGTTCAAAGTGCGATTAACAATGAGTACTACCCAACACCTTTAGGAAAACAAGAAATGGACGATAAAGTCGTTCAGCTTTCTGTCGAAAATTATGACTCTCTTGATGAGATGGAAGAGCTGTTTGTTGGGAAAAACCCTGATGGCGACTCGGTTTACTTAAAAGACATCGCGAAAGTCGAAGTGACTCCAAAAGAACTTGAAGATATCATCACATTTGAAGGAAAGCCTTCTGTTTCCTTCACGGCTTATGTTAAATCAGGTGAGGACATTCCTACTGTTGATGAGCGTGTAAGTGATAAGGTGGATGAATTATCGGAAGGCCTCCCTTCTAACGTTGAACTTGAGCCTTATTATTCACAAGCCTCGATCGTAACGGATATTTTTGATGGCTTGTTCTTATCACTAGCGATTTCTGTTCTAGCCGTTATTGTAGCAACGTCCCTTGGACTTTCTGGATCTGGTGCACTTGTTGTTGCACTAGCAGTTCCAATTTCTGTCCTTATGGGCTTTATCCCTCTGCCGTTCGCAGATGTGGACCTTAACCAGATTTCCGTAATCGGGTTAATTATCGCACTCGGGATTATCGTCGATGACTCTATCGTAATCAACGATAACATCCAGCGAAGATACAAACTGGGCGACAAAGGTATGATGGGAGCTGTCAATGGCGTTAAAGAGATTTGGGTTTCGATCGTCACCTCTTCTCTTGCGATTGTCTTTACGTTCCTTCCGCTTATCTTCTTATCAGGTGGAAACGGAGCCTTTATTCGTGCCTTGCCTACAGTTTTGATTACAACAATCATTGCATCAACGCTTGTCGCACTAATCTTTGTACCGATTTTGCGCTACTTCTTAAGCAAACGATCGAAGAAGCCAATGTCAGATGCACCTGGATTATTAGGAAAACCGTTAAACAAGCTTGCTGATGTTTATGCCGATAAGCTTCTAAAGAATTTTTCTAAAAAACCGATCCTTGTGTCTATTCTTGGACTAGTTCTTACAACCGCCATTTTTGGATTAGTCGTCTTAACACCGTTTGAATTCTTCCCAGCAGCAGATAAGGAAGAAGTAACGGTCGATATTACGCTTCCGATCGGAACGCCAATTGAAGAAACACACGATACGCTTCAAGAAATCGAAGAAAGATTGAAAACAGATGACGACGTTTATGAAACAAGCGTCTTTACAGGTACAGGTACGCCAGGACTCTTTAATAGTTCCCTAACGAGCACTGGTGAAAATACTGGCCAAATCGTCGCTCGCGTTGATCGTGAGAACCAAACAACGCAAGGTCTCATTGACGATTGGACAGATAAATTAAGAAATGAATATCCAGATGCAGAGATCTTTATGGAAACAATCCAGCAGGGTCCTCCAGCAGGTGCACCTGTGACCGTCACCGTCTCTGGACCAGAAATTGATAAACTAATTGAACTTCGAGATAACCTTAAAAATGAAATTGAAGGACTTGAAACGGACCTTGTCGTCGATGACGTCGGTGATTTTGAACCTTCTGTTGAATACGTTCCAGACCGTGATGCGCTTGAAGAAAACGGCATTACAGTGAATCAAGTTAGTCAGCAAATTCGTCTAGCAACAGCAGGCATTCCACTAAAAGCATTTGATAACGGCGTCGTGAAACGCGACATGAACATCGTGCTTGAAGGAAGCGAAGATGAAGTTGATCTTTCAAGCCTTGAGCTACCGGCCGCATCTGCAGGCGGACCTCCTGAACTGATTTCGTTAGATGAGCTTGTGACAACAGAAGAAAGTGAACAAATTCAAAAGATTCCTCACATCGATGGCGAACGCGCGATTACGCTTCGTGCCTTCCCTAAAGACGAGGAGAATTATAAAGAAAATGTAACGAAGATTGTGGAAGATCAGCGTGATCAGCTTGATGATGCGGATTACAGCATGACTCTTGGCGGTGAAAATGAAGCACAAAATGATTTCTTTGCGGAAATTACGGTTCTCTTCATTATCGTTCTGTTCTTAGTGTATCTGTTAATCGCGCTACAATTTAATTCACTATCGCTACCGTTCCTTGTACTCGTTGCCGTATACCTTGCGATTGCAGGTGCCATCCTTGGTCTATTCGTAACGCAAACGCCGATCAGCTTCCTTGGTGTGATGGGTATGGTCTCACTCACAGGTATTGTTGTAAGGAACTCGGTCGTGCTTATTGAGTTTATTGAACAAGCCATTAAGAAAGGCATGGATGTGAAAGAAGCTGTCATTGAATCTGGACGTGTACGTCTGCGCCCAATTATTCTTACAGCCATCACATCGATCGTTGCTTTAATCCCAGTTGCTGTAAGTGGCGATGCGCTCTTTACACCACTTGCGGTTACAATCATTTCAGGTATCCTCTTCTCAGCTGTCTTAACACTGATTATGGTACCGATGCTTTACCTTGTGTTCTATCGATTTAGAAGAAAGAAACCAACGCAAGAAGAGATGTAAAGAAAGCCGTTCAGAGGAACTCCTCTGAGCGGTTTTTTGTATGATAGAACTAAGACTACCGATCACCTTTTTTCATTTTTTTGCATGATCTTCATAAAAATAATGTAAAATCATATGAAAGGAGTGAACTATGAAACCAATTTTACACACCATTTTATTTCACTATTTAAAATTACTCTTACCAGCTTTTCTTTTTGTACTCTCTGCCATTCAAATCACGTCATTTCTATCAGACGTTCATGTAAGTCTTTTATTAAATGAAGTAAATCAATTTAATATAGGAAAACTTTTTCTCGTGTTACTCATTACAATGGGGGCAGTTAGTCCAATGTTTTTATATGATTCTTTGATTTTGAAATCATTGCAAAAAACATTTCCAATGAAACAACTTCTGAAGCAATCGTTTATCGTGAATGCCGTTTCGAACTTAATTGGTTCTGGTGGAATCGTTAGCAGCATGCTTCGAAAGTACTTTTATCAAACGGAGCAGGACGATCACAGTAAACTAACAAAA
The DNA here is from genome assembly GCF_011082085.1 of Bacillus sp. Cs-700. Classification (NCBI taxonomy): domain Bacteria; kingdom Bacillati; phylum Bacillota; class Bacilli; order Caryophanales; family Bacillaceae; genus Bacillus; species Bacillus sp. Cs-700. The sequence continues at coordinate 4,005,279 of NZ_CP041063.1, read as the reverse complement.
AGTATTGGAAACATGACCTATTTTTATTTAACTGGTCTATCTCTTCTTGCGCTAATCACGATGGTCACTTACAGAGAAAGTCCCTTACTAAAAGAAATTCCATGGCTCTATTTGGTTGTAATGATCGTTGGACTTTATTTACCTGTTCTCATTTTTTCGTTCTTGTGGAACAACTACCGGACGCGCTCTTTTGGCACGAAAACGAGGCTCCAGCTCATTGCCGTATCATTCCTGGAATGGACATTTGCGTTTCTAGCGATCTGGCTATTAGCAACAATGCTTGACTTAAACATTTCATTTCATGACCTTTTCCCACTTTTTGTGATTGCTGCATGTGTTGGCATTGTTAGTATGATCCCCGGAGGTCTCGGTTCATTTGATCTCACTTTCATCTGGGGCAGTCAGCTGATTGGTTTACAAAATGAAAAGGTGCTTTTCCTGCTCATTTTATTTCGCGTTGGTTACTTTTTCTTCCCATTTTTACTAGCGATGATTCTGTTCGTCAGAGACTATTGGGAAAAGTGGAATGCGAACTGGGATAATCTCCCGATCGCACTCGTACAAAGACTGAGCCACGTATTCATCACTTTGTTAGTCTTTGTATCAGGATTAATCCTACTCTTATCTGCTGCTTTACCCGGAATCATTGACCGACTAAAAATCCTTGAGGAAATGCACTCGATTCCGTTTCTTGTGAATCTCTCACACCAGCTTTCTGTCGGAGCCGGCTTTGCGCTACTCGGCTTATCGAGAGGCATTGAATACAAAGTGAAACGAGCCTATTACCTGACGATCGTTGTCCTTTTCTGCGCGGCTGCATTTACATTTTCAAAAGGGATTGATTATGAGGAAGCCATTTTCCTATTAATTGTGGCATTCATACTCTATCTATCAAGAACGCGCTTTTATCGTGAAAGCTATGTGTTAACATGGAGCAAAACGATTATTGATGGACTGGTTATTCTTTTCATTACGTCGATGTATGTCTTAATTGGGTACATGAGCTTGCCGTCTTCAACGAACGCGATTCCGTCGCAAGTATTGCCCTATCTGATTACGGATTACCACACGTTGTTTTACAGTGCCTTAATTGGATTATTGATTGCGCTACTCGTCTTTCTCATTGGAAACGCCGTGATTAAACCTAAAAATCCAATCCAAAATTCCGAGCCCAAGGATGATCCTCACATTCTAGAGCACTTAACAACCTTTCGCGGCAATACATTAACGCATTTAGTATTCTTACATGATAAATCGCTGTTCTGGAATGCAAAGCGTACGGTATTCCTAAGCTTCCAACAATCGTCTGATAAACTTGTCGTCCTTGGTGATCCGGTCGGAGAGGAAAACGACTTTTCAAATGCAATTGATGAGTTTCAACAGCTTGCCGATATTCAAGGCTTTACGCCAGTCTTCTATGAAGTGAGCAATGATTTGCTTCCACTCTTACACGAAAAAGGGTTTGGCTTTTTTAAACTTGGTGAAGAAGCATTCGTTGACTTAGGGCAATTCACCTTATCAGGTAAGAAAATGAAGGCGCTGCGCGCAGTTAAAAACAAATTTGAACGAGAACATTATCTGTTTGAAATCGCAACACCTCCTCATAGTGAAGCGCTATTGAATAACTTGAAAAATGTATCGGATGAATGGCTACAAGGAAGGAATGAAAAGGGGTTTTCGTTAGGATTCTTTGACGTTGATTATTTGAATAAGTCTGAGATCGCCATCATGAAAGAAAATGATACAATTATTGCCTTTACAAGTCTTATGCCAGTCTACGATGGAAACAAAACCATTTCTGTCGATTTAATGCGCTTCATCCACGGTGCCCCGTCTGGCACAATGGACGTTATGTTTCTATCCTTATTTGAATGGGCCAAAGCAGAAGGCTATCAGTCTTTTAACCTTGGCATGGCGCCACTTGCAAATGTGGGTCAATCCAAATTTTCATTCCTAAGTGAACGAATCGCGGCTCAAATTTTCCTACATGGCCATATCTTCTATCACTTCCAGGGCCTGCGGAAGTTCAAAGGAAAATACGCTCACACTTGGGAACGCAAATACCTCGCTTACCGCAAAAAATCCTCCCTCCCCTTTACAATGGCGCAGGTCTCGCGATTGATAAGTAAGAAGGGGCTTAAAAGGGGTCAGGTTCGTACCTGACCCCCCTTACAAACAACTGTCCCTCTACAACGGACACCATATATATGTTGCTTAAGCAAGGGTGGGAAATAAACCACCCTCCGCTCCTTAAGCCCTCATCCACTTCCAAATCTCTCGTGGACTTGCATTCTTTCCATACATTAAGATCCCAACTTTAAAGATTTTACCTGCCACTTTCATGCATACCCAGGAAGTTAGAAGTAAGAGACAAATTGCCCCAATGATCTCTCCCCATGGCCATACTTCCAGTAGAGAAAGACGGAAGATTAATGTTCCAGTTGCCGTAAATGGAAGGTACGAACCAATCGTTGCGGCCAATCCATTCGGCTCTTCTAATACAGGAAGAATGAAAAGCGAAAAAGAGAAAGGTAACATCATAATCGTTCCTTGAAAATTACTTGATGAGGTTACATCTTCAACTGTTGCTCCTAAACCAATGAGTAACGCTGCAAATAAAAAGTAACCAAGCAGTGCAATGAAAACCAATACGATCGTTTTTGGTACAAACAAGTATTTCAGAATATCCAGTCCTAATTTCCACGTTAAAAATGGAAGAGCACAGAACAGCCAAATGAACACCTGTGAAACTCCAAGCAAAAAATAGCCGATGATTTTTCCTTGCATTAATTCGTGTGGTTCCATTGACGATAAAATAATTTCAGCCACTTTTTCTTTCTTCTCTTGAGAAGCACTTTGAAAAATCAGCATGCCTGTTAATAGAAGTGAGAGAAAGATACTACCGGAAACAATTCCAGGCAGCAAACGAGGGTTCAACAATGAAATCATTCCATTGGAGGTCGATCCCCCAGAAATCATCGAAGGTAAAAAACTAAACAATAGGATCATGATCGGTGTCATAAATACGGAGATCAAAAAAGACTTATTGGTCATGTTCCGCTTAAACTCCCATTTCGCAACTTTCAAACTATTTTTCATAGGCTAGGTCCTTTCTGTCACTTGCGATGCTGACGAAAATGTCATGAAGAGAGATTCGATCAAGACGAAGCTCTTGAATGTCTAGTTTTTTTGGCAGAGTGCTCAACCACCTGGTCAACTCTACCTCCTTTTCAAGGAATAGGATCGACGTCTTGTTTTTTTGCTCAATTCGGTCAACCATAGGAATCGTTTCTAGTAGGGAGCGGGCATTTTCTCCACGAATTGTGCATTTGTAATTCGAAAACTGTGCTTTTACATCATGGATTGATCCCGTCACTACCTCTTTTCCTTTATGTATAAATAAAAGCCGGTCTCCTAACGTTTCGATCAGATTCATTTGATGAGAGGAAAGTAAAATCGCAGTCCCTTGGTCGGCCAATTCTTTGATTTCTTTTTGGAAAAGTTCCTGACTAACAGGGTCCAGACCTGAAAATGGTTCATCAAGAATGAGGATTTCTGGCTCATGAATGATGGAAGCGATGAACTGAATTTTTTGCCCCATCCCTTTCGATAATTCTTCCATTCTCACTTTCTCTTTATCTTCCAGACCAAACTTCTTTAAATAAAACCTGGCACGTTGTTTGGCTTTTCGTATAGGATAATCTTTTAAATCTGCAAAATAGAGGAGGATATCGATTACATTTACATTTTTATAAAGCCCACGCTCTTCAGGTAAATAACCAATCCGCTTCGGAGGGATTTTTTTAATAGACTCTCCTTGATAAAGAATCTCTCCTTCATCGGGATATAAAATACCCAACACTGAACGAATTGTCGTAGATTTTCCAGCTCCATTTGGTCCAAGAATCGCCATGATTTCGCCTTTCTTAACGTGAAAAGAAAGGTTCTCAATGATCGCTCCATGTTTAAATCGCTTCCCAAGTCCTTTTACCTCTAGCACGTTAGCCATCAGCAGGCTCCTCTCCTTGATTAGAAATCCTGTTTCTCTAATTTCTTCAATTTATAGCAATAAGCAAGGTACGGCATTCCAGAAAATATCAACACAATTAAAGTAGCGTAACTACTAAACTCACTGATTTGGCCAACAATTAATGGTAGATGGCCATTCTGACTACTAAGTGACAACACGATGAAAACAAGTGTAAGCAAAAGCGCTGGGATAGCGACTTTTTTCATCGACTGACGTTCCCGCTCATATTTCTCTTTCGTTGATTCTTTATCAGAATAGATCGGAGGTGTTCCTTGAGCTGCTGAAAATACGTGCATTTCATCTCCAACCGAACAAACAATCGTCCACCCCGCTTCTTCAAAATAACTAAAATACTCCTCATCAGGTTCTTTTTGATAGTCTAGAGAATAGATAAGATTCTGCGGTTCTCCTTGTCGTAATACAAATCCTAGAAACGCAAACTTCTCAAATAGCCACCCTTTTCGCGCGTATTCGCTTAGCTTTTTCATCTCTTTCTCTTCTGAAAAAGCTAATCCACTGCTCATTACGTATTTTGTCTTTCCCACATCTCTCACTCTCCCTTGTTTGCAAGTATCGCTTCCCCGTGTTCAATCATGATACGTTTCCGTTCAATTTCTTTCCTTACTAGCTCGACACCTTTTTCTGTTGTTACATACACTTTTTTCTTCTCGCTTTTATCGAAGAGCTCAATCAACCCGGCCGCAAGAAGTTTTTTTATGGTCGTATACATAGACGCCGGTCCGATGACAACGCTATGATTTGTTAACTCTTCAATTGACTTCATAATTAAATAGCCATGTTTCGGCTCCATGAGCGATAAAAGAATATAATAAGACGTGTCCGTTAGCTCTCCTACATCAAGAGAATCATTCCTTGGCATGAGATTCCTCCAAACTTATATCGTTTAATGATATATCATTAAATGTAATATATCAGATAATGATATAGCGTGCAACCATGAATTGGAAAATAACAGAGAAAAAGCCGCCGGATTTCCAGCAGCTTTTCGTTAGGGCTAATAAATCAGCCTCCGCTCCTTAATGAAGAGCGTCTTTATTTTCAGTGATGAGGATTTTGAGTAGTAACACTTCGCTGTCTTCCTGAATCATTTTTTTCAAATCATTCGGGTCACTCATATCAACCGTTCTCATCTCGTTTGACGTTGTACTCCGATAGGCCGCAAGTACTTTTTCTTCATCTAATGCTAATGATACTTTTTCATCTTTAAACGCATATTCCCAAGTAGCCATCGAACTTTCTAAATTAGCTTTCTTACTGCTTTTTTGGGGATTTAATTTTATATCTGGAGCATATAAAAAGTACAATGGTTCATCTTTTTCTGAATTGATGATTCCGAATCCTACATGACCTTCATCCGTCTCATCTAAACTTTCACCATAGATAAGATCCACAACGGAATCATCATCTTTCTTCCCATCTTGATAACGCTCAACCCACAGCTTCACCCATCTTTGATCCGCATTTTGTACTTCAAGCTTAAAATCAAATAGGGTACCAAGTACTAACTCATCAAATGTCTTCGCATATTCTGACTCAGGCGCTGGTTCTATTTCGGCCACCTTGTTTTCATTAGCAGAGCAGCTCGAAAGAAGAACGGTTGCTAGAATGAATGAGAGCCACCATCTTTTCTTCACTTCTTCTCCTCCAATTTTAGTGCAGCTTCTAAAATTGCCTGGTACACCTCATTCCATCCCTTGAAGTAGGCGCTCACTTGATAGGGGTCGACAAACATGCGATCAATTGATTCATGTTCTGCCTTGAACGGTAGTACCTTTCTAATTTCCATTCGATAGAAAAGTTGATACCCTACTTTAGGATAAGCGCTCTGTTCGTTCCAGTTCGGATTTTCGCTATGATCGACCGTTAAAGAACCGAGCAATTGACTAACGCCTTTCACATACCCTTCTTCCATTGCTTCACGCGCCAAACAAGCTTCAGGTAATTCTCCTGCTTCAACATGCCCTCCCGGAAAGTCCCAACCTCTTTCTTTCAAATTCACGAGAAGAAGTTGATTTCGATTGAAACAGAATCCATGAGTGCTTGTCACCATTCCATCTGGAGCGGTATTGCCGCTCCAGCTTAATTTCACTTTCTGTGCATCCCATTGAACATATGCGATCGTCATACGAATCTACCCTCCATTAACCTACGCAACTTAGTCCACCTCACCAAAAGAATCTTAAGATTCAATCACAATATCCGCCTTTTCTCCCGGTCGAACATTCTCCAAGTAATACGCCTCTGCCTTCCAGTAACGGTCTTCAAATTTCTTTACCTTTTGCTGTGTTTCTTTGCTTTCTCGTTGAAATCGCACCGCTTTCGCACAATCTAAATAAAGCATTCGATTAAAAACTCCGCGCCATTCCTTTCGTTGGAGGAAAACACCTTCAATGATCACTACATCCGAAAGGGGGCTTTCACCATTAGAAGATTCTTGATCAGCTTTTACTCCCTCTTTCGCTTTTTCAAATAGTTCTTCCTTTAGCTTTTCAATATCCCACTGCAAAAAGTAGTATTCAAACCATTCTTCATGCCCCGTATCATAGCGTCTATTGCGCGGTTCTATGTAATCATCGATGTGAAACGTATCCGCACGATATCCCAGCGTTTTAAAATAATTCTCCAGTTTTGTGACAAAGGTCGTTTTACCTGAACGACTTAGCCCGTCAACCCCCAGCACAAAAGGTGTTTTTAACGAAGCTTGAGGCAATACTTTTGTGAGATCCAAATTCGACATCTTCCATCGTAAAGGTGCGATGCTGTACACTCTCCTTTAACTAATAGCTTTTCATTTAATTTTCGTGTCAATCACCGAGATCTTTTTGTATCTAAAAAGATCCCGGTGAAGATCACTTCCCGAGATTACTAATAAGGTCACCAATTCGACTATAGTACTGATCCTTTATTTATTGATGAAAGGAGTTTTGTCTCTGCCATGAGTGGCACTGCGCCCAGCTTGCTTTTCATCACCCCACCCTGACTTCCTATCCTTCGCGATCAAAGAATTTGTAATACAGCGTAACACCGCTAAAATAGACAGGTACTACGAGAACGATAAAGACGACACCCTCTATTATTTTTTCGATACTATAGACTTTTCTTTCTGAATCAATAAAATAGAACGCTAGAAAATGGATGAGCCACGATCCAAGAATGACCCATCCGAGTATGTGTAAAAACGTTTTGGCTTTCATTCCTAACCTCACTTTATTTTTAACTCTCGCAAAACTTATGGACAACCACATCCTTGAGAGGAGTGGTTTTCATTTCGTCATCTTTCATCCCACGAGATGACCTCAAACTCCGGCCACAACGTGACTTGCCCACTTTCGCTTCATACACATCACGGGTAAATCAAGAGCTTGTTCGGACGGGCAATCAATCCAAACAAATCATGTAGCCCATATGGTGCATAGACTTACTCCACCTCCACAACAATCGTTCCAAATAAATCACCGCCGACATAAGCATCGAGCTTCCACTTTCCGCTTGAAGGAAGCTGCATGGAAGACGGGGTATGAGCATCTGCACCATTATGAGCACCTGCCAATTCATCCGTTTCAAAAACGACCACTTCTTCCTTAGTATCTTGATTTGTGCCGATCACTTTAAATCTCCCATCTAATTCCTCTTCCGCTCCCCAAAAATGCCACATATACTTGTTTGGCTTTCCTGCTTTCAATATTGTCGCTTCATCATAAATGAAGCCCAGTCGCCCTTCATCACCGAGCATTTTATAGGATCCTGATGTAAATGTGTCACTTACTTTTAAGTCGGAACCCTTATGTACAACTTGCTTAGCCCCTGCCTCTTCTTTATCACTACATCCCACTAATATGAGGAGAAGCAGCGGCACCATTTTTAACCAATTCTTCATTTGTTTTCAGCTCCTTTTAGCGAACAAACTTATCATATTGGTCGATTTGATCGGGATGAAGACCCGTGCTTTGCTGCGCTTCTCTTTGCATTGATTGGTTGCATGACTGACACACATAGCTCGCCTTTGGATTCTGCTTTAATTTCCGAAATTGCGAATCAGATGGCTTTACCCTGAACTTCTTTTTACAGAAAAAACAATTCGCTTCAAGCATTCTCATCCCCCATTTCATGGATTGATCCACTACTCATATCTCTTCGATAAAAGGGAATAAATTCCTGCTGAAGCGCTAGGCAATAAGTAAGAAGAGAAAGCTTGCATTGAAATAATCACTTTTTCTTTTTACGAAGAATAATGACTGTCGTTAAGACGATCAACAATAAGAACAATCCCTCTTCCAAATTGGTCACCTCATTACATATTTATTCGCTTGAACGAAACGGTCAGAAGATTCTATCTGTAAGAATACATACGAATTAAAATGAGATTTGTTTCAAAATAAAACGCACTTACCTAAATAAGTGCGTTTTTACCAGCTACGCTCGAGCGCGCGGTTAACTTTTTATGCGTATTGGTTAAGAACATCAATAAGCTGGCGCTGGATCTCGTTAACATCGTCTGTCGTTAACATAAACTGCACTTTGGATTCATCCGTTTCAAGCATTTCAGATAAGAATCCAGAAAAGCCTCGTGCTTTTCGATCGATCTCAAGGATCACGCGAATGTTGTCTTCTGAAACCGGCTGAAACACGGCTTCTAGCTCATCAAGGCGACTGCGAAACGCACCGTGTGTGGCGTGGAACTCAAATTCCTGAATAAACGGCAGTCGGCCAAAACCGTGAGCTTCTTCATTTTCAACCTCTCGAAGCTTAAAACCAAGTCCATCGACTGCTTGAAGGAAAGCATTGATATACGGATGAGGTGCAATTTGAATCATATCCTTATCTTGCGGATCCACTGCACTTTTAATATCGAGTCCAGTTTGAAGCCAAACTTTGCTCTTCCCTTTACTGATCGGGGCATCAAGTGGCAACGTAAACGAGAAAGGGAATTCCCTCTCATCATTTGGTTGAATAGTAAACTGATTCGCAACCGCGTGCCGCGCAATTTGAGCCGATTTGGTTACCTTGCTGTCATCTTTCTTTTGCACGTAAGTTGTGTGAAGGGTGAGATCGATCTTTTCAATCGTTTGTTCAACGCTACCTGCTCTTATATTAATCACACCATCGACCGTTTCACCTGGAACAAGGACATTTCGATTCAAGATCGTATCAACTTCTGAACTTCCAACACCTACACGCGCCATCATTTTCTTCATAAATGACATTTGTCACCGCTCCTTTGATTATGTGCATCATTCTCAAGAAATATAGTTCGGCAGGTGGATTGTGGATTCCTGCTGGGCAGGGAGGGGTCAGGCTCGAGCCTGACCCCTCCCGTGGACATTTATATGCGCTTCACAAACACTACCCGCTCTTCTCCTGGTCCGTCATAATTTGAGTGCACCGCAATTCCATTTACGACACGATTACCACCTTCAATTTCAAACCCCATTCGAATGTGGTAAGCAATTGAATTCTTATTTACTGGAGAGGTAACGCACCTCACCAAATTTCGGCCATAAGCTTTCATTGTTTGATAGAAAGACTCATAGAGTTGGCGTCCAATGTGGCTGCCACGATGCGTAGGGTGGACACCAACAAAATGAATATACCCTTCCTGAAGATGCGATTGAGAAAGAAAACCTATGAGAAAGCCAATAATTTCACCATCTTGTTCTGCGACAAAACTCGTATTCGTAAAGTGATCAAAAAACAATTTAGGTAGCCTGTCGGCCATTTGTCTGCCATTCCACCATTCATTGATTTGTGGCGCAATGACATAGTAGTCTGACTGCTTTACATGTCGAATGTTCATAAAACCCTCCAATCGTAAGAGCTTATTTCGTCTTCCTTACGCTTCTTCGTCTATGTAACCTGCTCTACTCTCAATTATTTCAAATTATCACCTATTCCTCAATGACTTCTTTACTCACTCAGCTCTGGGTAAACGCTCCTGCTCCGCTGCATGACGTTACGAGTTATCTTCAATGAAAAAAGGCGAGGCAGAAATGCACCTGCCTCGCCACTTTCTATTCATCCGCAACGTTCAATCCTAATAACTTCGCAAACCCGATCGCCTGCTCCTGTGATACTACACAACCCTCAAGCGTTTCGAAATCAACGTGAATTCGCTCGAAATGACACGTGCTAATATCTACACCATTTAAGCGCGTTTGCACAAAATTCGCTTCGTTTAGATCACACTGAACGAAAGCCGTCTTTGTAAACTGACAGCCGTGGTAGTTTGCATTTTGTAGTGAAGTGGACGTAAACTCCACTTGTTTTAAGCGCGTATCCACGTAACTACTGAAATGCGCGCGGCTATTTTCAAATAGAACGTTTCCGAGATTTGCTTCAGTAAAATCTGTTCCCATGAGTTTGCAATCAATAAACTTTACACGATGAATGATGCCTTCATTGAAGTTCACATTTGAAAGATTGCAATTATCAAAGATCACATCCGTTAGATCTACGCGAGGTAGCATCGCATTTGTTAACGTCACATTTCGAAATACAACTTTTGAAACAATGGCCTGATCTAGTTCAATATCTTCAATTGTTTCTCCCGTAATCTCACAATTCATTAACGAAAAATCTTCATCACGATAGATATCACGAAAGCTTCCTTCTTCCAATACCGTCGGAATTTTAGGAAGCGTCACTTTTATTTTTTTACTCATTTAAACACCCTTCACTGATTTCACTAGAACCATAAAAAAGATATCACAAAGAAAGGTGTAAAGTGCAGTCTGTTATTTAGTAGGAAAGTGTGTACAACCTATCTGGCGATTCATCCACTTGTTTCACTTTCTTCAAATTCATTTTTATAAAACCATTTATAGAAACGTCTCGATACGTAATTCGTTATTCCAAGTGAAACAAAACTATAGTACCATTTCCACTTTACATACTTAATGAGATTCGTATACCGCTCCGCCAATACTTCGCCACCAGTAATCAAACCAACATGAAAAAGATAGTAAAGAAATTGGATAACCTTATTTCGCTTCTCAGGATAATTTAAATTAAAAATCGCACAGAACGAGGGATATATGAAGTATTCAAATGTAAAGCTACTTTTATTAGATTTCTTCATAAATCGTACTGGATACTTAATCAACCCTTTCTCAACCACCCATAACCCTAAAAACCAGGTAACAAATTGCTTGAAAAACATGACAACAATCACATGTCTAATTTTAGTTTTTGGAACAAATCGATATAATAATACACCAGTAACAATCCAAATGATGTAGAGTAGTCCACGATCTTTTGACACCATCCATAACCTCCTCTATCCTAATACTGTTTCCGAAAATAAAGCTTCCATACATGAAAATTCAATTGTATTCATTACCTTTCTACTAAGTGTACGCTTTCAAAAGACAATTGTCTTTTGAGGGGGTCAGGTTCGAACCTGACCCCCTTCTCCCCTCTTCTCCCCCGTTTAATTCTCTACAAAAAGTGGTACAATCAATACATGAACACATAATCATATATCACTTACACGACATACAGACTGGAGGAATTATTTTGGGACATAACCATTCTCATGATCACGGACACACACATTCCGCTAACAAAAAAGCGCTTTTTATTAGTTTCCTACTTATTTCGTCTTTTATGATTCTTGAGGTAATTGGAGGATTTGTAACAAATAGTCTCGCACTCTTATCAGATGCTGGACATATGCTTAGCGACGCTGTTGCGCTTGGAATGAGTCTTCTTGCATTTAAACTTGGGGAAAAGGCATCGAATCAGGATAAAACCTATGGATACAAACGATTTGAAATTTTAGCCGCTTTTTTAAATGGTCTTGCGCTAATCGGTATTTCTATCTATATCCTATGGGAATCTATTAATCGATTTATCGATCCACCTGATGTAGCAAGTACAGGCATGCTGATCATTGCGACAATCGGTTTTATCGTAAATGTACTAGTGGCATGGATCTTGATGAAAGGTGATACATCAGAAAACTTAAATTTACGAAGTGCTTTTCTTCATGTACTTGGTGATTTATTAGGTTCAATTGGTGCTATTATCGCTGCCCTTCTCATCATGTTCGTCGGTTGGAATTACGCAGATCCGATCGCAAGCTCCATCGTAGCTATCCTTGTTTTAATTAGCGGAATTCGAGTTACAAAAGATTCCTTCCACGTCTTAATGGAAGGAACACCTTCTAATATTGACCTAGAAGAAGTAAAGAAAATGTTAACTGGTTTAGATGGTGTTCATTCGATCCACGACGTGCATATTTGGAACATCACTTCTGACTTTCCTGCTTTCACGTGTCATTTAGTCGTCAATAACGGTTGTGACCGTGATCAACTTCTCCAACTCGCAAATCAAAAACTACATGATCAGTTTGAGCTTAGCCACACCACCATTCAAATGGAATGCAATACATCTTACATCAAGAATCAGGAAAATAACTGCAATTAAAAAAAGAGAGAGGGGGTCAGGCACGTGCCTGACCCCCTCTCTTTCCATTCTTATACAAACATATTCAAAATCAAAGCGCCACCAAAAGCAGCAAAGGAAAGTACTGTTTCCAACACAGTCCACGTCTTAAACGTTTCTTTAACCGTTAACCCTAGATATTCCTTCACCATCCAGAACCCAGCATCGTTCACGTGTGAGAACATAAGTGAACCTGCACCTGTTACAATAACGAGCAATTCCAGGTTTACCCCTGACATTGTTGCAATAATCGGTGAAACAATACCAGCCGCTGTTGTAAGGGCTACCGTTGCTGAACCTGTTGCAATTCGGATCAGACCTGCGATCATAAATGCGAGAACAAGCGGTGACAAAGAGAGATCCTGTGAAAGGTTCCCGATAATCGTACCAATCCCGCTATCAATCAAGATTTGTTTAAAACCGCCACCTGCACCAATGATCAAGATGATAGAACCTACAGGTAGAATACATTCTTCCACGTATTTTTTAATTTGTTTTTTGTCTAATCCCTGACGGAAACCAAGGAAATAGAAAGCAAAGAAACAAGAAAGTAACAATGCCACGAGTGGGCTACCGATAAATTCTAAAATTCCTACCGCATCACCTGGTAAAGGTAGAAACGGTGCGAATGTTCCTAAGACAAGAAGCAAGACTGGCATAATAATCGTTGTAAATGAAATGCCTGTTCCAGGTAGCGTAGAAGGATCGCGCTCATCTTCTACCTTGATCAAATCAGGCTCACCTACAGGAACAACGCGTTTATTAATCCACTTCGCGAATACCGGACCGCCAAGAATACCTGCTGGAAGCGCTATTATGAGTGAGTATAAAAGAACCTTACCAAGATCGGCTTCATAAATTCCAATCGCTGCAACCGCACCTGGATGTGGCGGAATCAATCCGTGCACAATCGATAAACCAGCCACAGCTGGTAGCGCAATCAATAGAATGTTTTTCTTCGTTGCTTTTTGAATCGAAATAACAAGCGGTAATAAAATGAGAATACCAACTTCAAAGAATACTGGAATACCGATAATAAATCCTGAGAAGAACATCGCCCACGGGAGCTTCTTCTCTCCAAAAACGCGAATAAAGAAATTCGCAATCTGTAAACCTGCACCAGATTCAGATAAAAGTTTCCCCAGAATTGTACCAAGTGCTAGGATACCAACTAAGTGACCAAGAACGCCACCAACACCAGTTTCATACGAACCTATGATATTGACCCATTCCATACCAGACATAACTGCCAGGAACAAAGCCGCTACCGTTAAACCGATAAACGCATGCCATTGAAAAACGGAAACGCCGACAATGACAATTGCAATCGATATGACTGTTATTGCTAAAAGATAAATTTCCATGATAACTCCCACCTCTTCTGAAATAAAGGATCTTTTCAATGAATCTCTGAAAACCCTTCCAACTTTCTTCATTATAGGAATTATTATTTCATAAATCAATGAAAACGTTTAAAAATTTTTTCTGAAGAATTTCCTTTCGCCTAATTTCATAGATAGAAAAATCCCAAAAATCCTTTTATATCAAGGTTTATAAGAATGAAAAAAAGAATCACAATATCTGCGATTCTTTTAAAATTTATTTTTTCAGTTAATTAGTTCTCTCCAATTCCAAGCGCCATTTTTAAATATTCAACAAATAGAAGCGACTGTTCTACTTCTTTTGGTAACTCACAATTTCGCTTTCCAAAATCCTTTGATAATATCGATACCAGCACTGATGACAAAGAAGAGTCCAATCGCCGCTAATAAGGTGTTTTGAACGATTTCTGATAGGGATAATAACTTCGTGAAATCGTCATGAATGAGACGATCATTTAAAAGCATAATCACAATCACAACGGTTGCAAAGACATGATGAACGGCGTTCGCAATGGCTAACCGTTTCGTCCAATAGCCGACAAGTATTTTATAAAGCGCAAGCAATACCGCTGTTAGAAGAGCTAGACTAACAAGCGGCCAATAAGAGAGCAGCACCTCATTGTTAAAGAAAGGGACATCGATTTCGCCATTTCTTATGATGCCAAGCAAATGCTCAGCGTTATAGTATAGCGTTGCCCATACCGCTGCAAAGAGAAGATCGCTAAACAGTTCAAATTTAGAAATTTTCTTTTTCTTCGGCAGCGGGGTTCCTTTCGTCAATTCATCTGCTGACCACGTATGACAACTATCCGTTACTTTCAAATTGGTTCGTTCTAAGACAACAAAAACGAGCGTAATCCAGAAGAGGGTTTGGATGAAGGTATTCCATAAACCACTAATGGCATCCCCAAGTAAATGAAAGAAAACAGTTCCTATCGTTTCAGTCCCGTTGTAACCTATAACATTCGCTGTCATAAACAAGATAAAGGTGACGGTCAAAGCGATTGGCATCACAGTTTTTAATAATTTAACATAGTGCTCGAAATATTGTGGACCGATTAAATACATTGGCCAATCTCGAAATCCGTTCGCCATCTGCACTGGATTGCCAAGTTCATTTAGTACTCCCTTCACGTCATCTTCCGTTGGGTTTTCTGGAAGCATATCCTCAATTGTCGACCTTAACTCTAGCGCAATGTCCTCGCGATTCGATTCAGGAAGCCTTCTTGTCACTTCTCCAATGTAAACCTCAATCAGATTCACGCTCTTCCTCTCCTTTCAATAAGGACCTTAGCTCGGTTGATGTTTTTTCCCACTCCGCCTTTAGCTGCTCGAAAATGTCACGACCATATACACTTAAAACGTAATACTTACGCGGTCTGCTTTCCGTCGTATCCCAACTACTCGTCACAAGTTCCTGCTTTTCTAATCTGCGAAGGAGCGGGTATAGCGTGCTCTGTTCAATAGAAATCCCTGACTTTTCAAGCGACTGAACAAGTGAATACCCATATTGAGGAGACCTTAATTGGCTGAGTACCGCAAGCGTTAACGTTCCTCTTCTAAGCTCCGTAATTAATGACTGTAACAGCGTCACATCTACACCAACTTCCATACTGTATGTCGTACACCATTTATACTATGTATCATACAGTATTATGTGTGATACAACAATATGATTTTCTCGATAATTGCGAAAGAGGCAGGGGGTCAGGTACGAACCTGACCCCCCCTGCCCATTCCCCCTTATTCATTTGTTATAATAGATTGATAGCTAATGAGATGTGGAGGGTACACCTAATGATGACAGCTTCCTTTTTTGCTCATTACGATGCCATTCCCTTGTCCCTCTTTATTTTGGATAGGAACGGTCGCATTGCCCATCGTAATGAATATGCCATTTCAAGATTTTCATCCTATGAACAAATGGATTTCATACAATCCTATGAAAGCATATTAAGGATACAAGAGAACGAACTAACCCCCTACTTAAATAAAGCATTGACCGTGCAGCCGGGAGAGTATATTTCCATTCCTCTCCCTCATACAGACGAAATGATTCGGCTCTCCCCGATTAACGACGAACTGATTACGTTCATCATCGTTGAAGATAAAGAAGCGATTTATAAAAAAAGCCAGCAGAAAGATATGGAAACTCCCTTTGATGAAAAGTCGGAAGAGCTTCAGCAGCAAATTCATTCTTTAATTGATGAGAATCCAGACGGCATCGCTTTTATTAATGAACGCCTTCACCTTACGCTCATCAATCGATCACTTCATCACATGCTCGGTTATTCTCTTGATGACTTACGTCATGCTCCAATAGAGGTTGTTGACGTGCAAACCATTCAAACGATCGGAAGACACTTTGAATTAGCACTCCACGGTGATCAGCGTCCATATGAAATTGAAGCGAGCGATGTCCACGGAAATTGCGTGCATCTTCTTATCAAAACCATCCCGATTCATACGAACGGACGGTTTCGCGGCGCTTATAAAATTGTTAAAGACATTACTGAATTTAAAGACGCTCAACTGGATGCCCTCGATCAGGCAGAACAATTACGCTCGCTTATTGATTCCATTCCTGAATTTATTATTTTCAAAGATGAGAACGGGAAAATCATTGAAATGAACGCATACGCCAAACGAATTTTTGGAATTGAAGAAGGAAAATACAAAGGAAGAACGTGCGAAGAATTAAACTGTAGCAACATCGATGCCCATCATTTACTGAAAAATAATGCGAATACTGACCTATTAGCCTGGAAGCAACAAGCAAAAGTCGATTATGAATATCAACTCGAACTCGCAAGTGGCGAAATGGCCACATTCGAAATCATTAAAGCACCAACTTTCCATTCCAATGGAAAGCGAAAATACCTTATTGCGATTGGAAGAGACATTTCTGAGCGAAAAGAAGTTGAACGAGAACTTATCGAAACGCAGGAGCTCATCGAATCCATCTTCACCAATAACGCGGATGCGATTTCCGTTAGTAACCTAGACAAAGAAATCATTCAGATTAACCCAGCCTTTAAGAAACTCTACGGATACAACGATGAGGATATGATCACTCATCTACATGACATCTATCCAGATCAAAATAAAAAAGAAGCAAACCGCATCATCAAAGCCGTGCTTGATGGTGAGGGAGTGGTTGATTTTGAAACGGTAAGAGTAAAAAAAGATGGCACACCGATCGATGTGAGCGTCACCTACTCCCCTATCAAAGATCACAAAGGAAACGTGACCGCTATGTCCGCTATTACGAGAGATATTCGTGACCGTAAGAAAACCGAAGAGCTTCTTCTTCGTTCTGAAAAACTTTCTGCAATCGGTCAGCTCGCAGCAGCTGTCGCTCATGAAGTGCGCAACCCATTAACATCTGTCAAAGGCTTCATTCAACTTTACAAAGATCGCATTAACGATGAAATTCTTGAGCTCATGCTTTCTGAAATGGATCGGATTGAAGGAATTATTAACGAGTTTCTCTCACTCGCAAGACCGCAGGCTGTTACGTATCAACAAATCGATATTATGGCGCTAACACGGAACGTTGTTTCACTTATGAATCCTGAACTATTATTGAATAAAGTCAATGTAAGAACCGCTTTTCACACACCATCCCTTATGATGCACTGTGAAAAAAATCAGATTACCCAGGTTCTTATGAACGTGATCAAAAATGGGATTGAATCGATGCCGGATGGTGGACTGCTTTCAATCACCACCTGCAACTCTGATACCCATTTGTTTATTGAAATTGCCGATAAAGGAGTCGGGATACCAAAAGATCGTTTGGAACGATTAGGCGAACCATTTTTCTCTAACAAAGATACGGGAACAGGACTTGGCCTTGTCGTTTGTTATAAAATTATACACGAACACCATGGCACGATTCACTTTGATAGTACGGTAGGGGTTGGAACGGTTGTAACCATTACTTTACCTCTACAACATTAAGGTTAAGTAAAGGATTGGGATAATAACTTGAGAAGGTCCGGACTACTTGTATGGAGATACATCTCTCTATGCAGCGGCTCTCCCTTAAGCGGAAGAAACGTGACCCCTTTTTGTTCAATCGCATCCGCCATCATTTTCGGTAAATACGCAATCCCAATTCCAAGAGAAACGAGTCCACCCATACCAAGATAATGTGTTTCTAACATATCCCCTTCAAATAAATGATCACTTAAAAGCCCTCTTACTTGCTCAGATAGGTAGCCGGTAGGAGGGATAATTTGCGTGTAGCTGAAGCATTCGTCTAGCGTTATCTCTTTCTTACCCTTAAGTGTTATAGAGGTTGGTATTGCTGCAACAAATGGTTCTGAGAATAGAAAGGTCGAATACATACCTTCAATTTTAGGCGTATTTTGAACAAGTGCCGCATCAATTTCATGTGCTTTTAACAGCGGAATTAAATCAAGACTATCCTCACGAATGGCCGTTACGTTTACGTTGGAATACTGTAATTGTTTATAAAATTCTGGTAAAAAATAAGTGCTCAAAATAGGCGTTGAGCCAAAACGAATTTGATCATATTTCTTATACCGATCAACCGTTTGATTGATTTGTGAAAAAAGCGGGCTGATGTCCTCGTAAAACGCCTTTCCTTTTGTCGTTAGCTCCACTCCTTTTACTGAACGGTTAAAAAGAGAAAAACCAATCTCCTCTTCAAGTTTCTTCATTTGCTTGCTTAAAGCTGGTTGGGAAATGAATAATGCTTTTGCTGCGCTTGTGAAGCTTCTCTCCTCAGCAATTTTAATAAAATACGTTAATTGATGGAGCATACTGCTTAACCTCCTTTACGATCGAATCTTCCTTTTATTATAACCTGAAGTTATGGATCGATCATTTTTTGATATTACCCACATCCCTCTTCTACACGTTATGCTAATCCTAGATCAAAGCAATACTAGGAGGATAAAAATGAAGAACGTCTATATATGGCTTGGAATCGCCATTTTATTTGAGGTGATTGGCGCAACATTCATGAAATACACTGATGGTTTCAGTAACTGGGGTCCCACACTTATCGTGATCTTAAGTTATGCCATTGCACTCCTTTTTTATATTTTTCTCACGAAAAATCATGAACTAGGAATCATTAACGCTCTATGGTCAGGTGGGGGTACGGTCATCATTGCCGTTGCTGGCATTCTCCTCTTTCAGGAGTCCACATCGCTCATAAAATTACTAGCCATATCTCTTATTGTGATAGGGATTATTGGATTAAATACAAAATCACGCTATATGAAAAAAGGAGAGGAACTTTCATGATTTACCTGATCCTTGCCCTTGCATTTTCCATTATTGGAAGTATCGCCGTTAAACGTTCGGCCGGGTTTACAAAGAAAATACCAGGCTTGGCCGCTTTCTTCCTTTTTGGACTTTGCATCTACTTTCTTACCTTATCTGTCCAATTCATCGAGATTGGTCTTGCCTATGCCATATGGTCAGGCGGTTCCATCGCCGGCACAACCATTGCGGGTCTCCTCTTATTCAACGAAAAAGCGACCAGGAGAAAATTCTTCTCCATCGCGCTCATTATGGTTGGCGTCGTGCTATTATAGGTCTTAAGTAGGGCGGGGTCTGGCACGTACCTGACCCCGCTCACAAATCGAGGTGAACCCAGTGCGCAAATGCTTCATCTTATTCCCTTTCCTACTTTTAGTCTTAAGCTGTCAAAATGACGAATTTCAATTTCTTGATCAAACCACACAGATCAACGTTATCAAAGTGAGCGACTTGTCCCCTTCTCCTGAACAATATGAGCATGAGGGGAAACTCATGCATGAAGTGTCCTCTACGGAAACCATCGATCAGGTACGTCACGCGCTCGAAAAAGCAGACGTTGAGAGTACCGAAAACGCTGACCTTGCTCTTCCTTCTTACAAAGTCCTCTTCTTAAAAGATAACAACATTGTGCAAACTCTCGGCTATTATCCAAAAGACAAGAATCATGATACCGACGTCTTCCTCTCACTTGAAGAAAATCAAATCTATCGTCTTCCAAACTCACTTTCTCTAGTTCCCTAAACATCAAAAGTGCTACTTAACCAACTCGGTTAAATAGCACTTTTTCGTTTCATAGCACGCCATCACAAATATTTTTCCATTCGAATATCCGACCACATTTTCCCGTTCCAGTAGGTGAAATCTTCTAACCTTCCAATTTCTTCATAGCCAAGCTTTTGATAAAGCTTATACGCATTTGTATTAAACTCAAACACTCCAAGCTCAATCCGATTAAAGCCCTGCTGGTAAATGTGTTCTTCTAAATATTGAATCGCTTCAAAGCCAATTCCCTTGCCCCTACCTTCAGGTTCACCGATCGTAATCCCAATCCACGCCGTTCCTGGTTCATGCTTAAAGAGGTGCGGAGGATCGACCATATAATTCATTTCACCAATCATTTCGTGATTCACAAAAATCTGGAAAATATGCTGGTATTCCAGACGATCTCTTACCCCTTCCAAGGTAATCGCTTCGCGTCGATCTAATTCTTCCTGACTTTTATTTGGACGAATAAGCGGTATCAATTCCCGATCATTTTCCCAACGATTCAGGACTTCCACAAATTGAGCAGTTGGTTTTGTTAATTGGACAATCTCCGTCTTCACATGGTGCTCCCTTCAGTATGGCAAGTCTTTCCCACAACCTTATGTATGTTTTTTATTGAACTCTCTCTATTCTACCACTTACGCTCTAATAGTTCTTTTTTCTTTTTCTGAAACTCTTACTAATCGTGCTAGAAAGTAAAAAGTACAGTAAAAATAATCAAGGCAGAAACGCTAAATGTTAGTTTCGCTGATCTTTTTTGGCCGCGATGTAATTCCTCAAAACCCGTTACAGTCATGAAAAGACCAAGTGAAAGAAGCATCCATGGCAATAGAAAGATGCTTCCCGTTAATACGGCTACCGCAAATGCGCCTGTCATTATGGAGCCAATGATGCGTAATGCTTTAAGCAAAGGATCACCTCACCTCAACTTGACTCATTCACTCCAGAAGAGAAGACAACGGCTATTCCCCGCCTCCGCATCCACCACCATCTCCACCATCACAACCCGAACTATGATGACTTCCGCTATAGTAGCTAGAATGATCGGTTCCGCCGCTTCGAGAATTCAAAGATTTTGATTTTGCCGATCCAAGAGCGATAAATAAAATAACTAGAAAAATGACAAACAATGCTTCCATGTCCATTCCTCCCTTTTTCTTATATACGGTTCAAATGCCCATAAAGTTTCAACTATTCCAATAGTTTCCTTCATTAAAAAGATGCCGCCATGCTCTGATCAAATCGGAACATCCCCCACAAATCACAGAGTTGAAAGCCAACTGCTCATACGCTACCTCCTCCTTCTTGCTTCAAAACTTCGATAAACACCACTACGTTTCCACTTTCTTTTCGAGAGCTTATGTATAAATATATTTATACATAATAGATTATTTACTAATTTGTATTATACGAAAAACCGTTCTACAATAAAACTCGTAAGACAACACACAATCCTTAGGAGGAATAAATAATGAGTAAACATATACTAATGGTCGTTACGACGGCTGACAAAATGAACAATGAGCTGGATACAGGATTATGGCTTTCTGAATTCGGTGAAGCGTATATTGAATTCGCAAAGAAAGGCTATGAAATCACAGTCGCAAGTCCAAAAGGTGGAAAAGCACCTGTCGATGATCGCAGCCTTGAAGCCGGAGATACACCTCAGGAAATTTTGGATACAGCAAAACACCTTGAAAATACATTGAAGTTGGATGAAGTAAAAGACATCACAACATTTGATGCCATCTTCATGCCTGGTGGTCACGGAACAATGTTCGACCTTCCAGAAAACGTGAAGCTTCATGAAGTAGTTCGTGATATGTATGAAGCAGATAAACTTGTTGCGGCTGTCTGCCACGGTCCAGCTGGACTTGTCGGCGTAACACTATCTGACGGTACGCCACTAGTAAAGAACCAAACCGTTACTGGCTTTACAGATGAAGAAGAACGTGCAACAACGCTTGATCAGTATATGCCGTTTCTTCTTGAAACACGCTTACGTGAACTTGGTGCAAACTTTGTAGGCGCAGACAATTGGGCAGATCACGTTCAAGTTTCAGGGAAGCTTGTTACTGGACAAAACCCACAATCAACAATCAGTGTTGCGAAAGAAGTTATCGCTCAGCTTGATAACTAAACAGAAAGATTCGAACCTGCAAGTCCGTTTATCGGCTTGCAGGTTTTTAAATAGAAGGGAGAAATCAGCATGATCACCATTAATGCCATTTTAAAAGCAAAATTAGGACAAGAAAAAGCGCTCTATCAAGAATTAATGAAAGTAATTGAACCCTCTCAACAAGAAAATGGGTGTATTGATTATACGCTCCACCGTTCACTAGAAGACGATTCCGTATTTGTATTTTATGAAACGTGGAAAGACAAAGAAGCG
The DNA here is from genome assembly GCF_011082085.1 of Bacillus sp. Cs-700. Classification (NCBI taxonomy): domain Bacteria; kingdom Bacillati; phylum Bacillota; class Bacilli; order Caryophanales; family Bacillaceae; genus Bacillus; species Bacillus sp. Cs-700. The sequence goes on along the minus strand of NZ_CP041063.1, from coordinate 3,982,949 downwards.
TTACAAGCTCACATCACTTCTCCACATTACCAGGCATATCGCGATGCCATTCAGGATCTGGTAGAATCAAGGGAAGTATATAAGCTGAAGAAAGTATAGGAAAACCGTTTTTTCACAATTAAAGGATGTTGAACAATGATTGATTTCGAATGGTACCGCAGTTTTATTAGCATTTATAAGCATGGATCCGTTTCCGCCGCCGCTAAAGCGCGATTCCTCACTCAACCTGCCATGAGCCAGCATCTATCCGCTTTAGAGGCAGAAGTGGGAGAACCCTTATTTACCCGTGCCCCTAGAAAAATGATTCCAACAGATAAAGGAAAAGAGCTATATACGAAGCTCGTTCCTCTTATCGAGAACTTAGAAAGTGCAACACACGAGATTAGACACACGGCTTCAAAAGACTCGTTATCTCCCGTTTTGAAAATTGGGAGTCCTATTGAGTATTTTACAGGTCGTTTGTTACAAAAAGTTCAACGTGTGGATGTGCGATTAATTACCCAGTTCGGAACGGCTTCGACTCTTTTAGAAGATCTCATTCAAGAAGAAGTCGACCTGATTTTCACACCTAAAAAGCAGTCGATTGCCGGGATAGAGTATGTAAAACTTGAAGAAGAAACGTTTGTGTTAACCGCTCAGAAAGGTGCTCTCGAACAAGCCTCATCATTGGAGGAAATCGAGAGCTTTCTGAGGCAACAGAAATGGTTAAGCTACGGTTTGGATCTTCCCATTATTCGTCGATACTGGCGCGAGCATTTTAAAAAGCGTCCGGATATTCAGGCTCATCACATCATTCCGAACCTGCAATCAATTTTAAGAGCGATTGAGTTAGGCATTGGCGTAAGTATTCTGCCTACCTACTTAATAGAAGAATCGATTAAAGAAGGGAAATCTGAAGTACTCTTCCCCCACCTTTCCGTTAACAATACATTATATGCCGCATATCGCATTGATCAAAAAGGCGATCCGATGTTGAGAGAAATTGTGGATCAATGGTAAACCCACCGTCACCTGAGTGGTTCTAACAAATTTTCGTCGTTTTTAAGGTTCACTTTTGGGGAAAGAGTACTTTATCACACGAGACTTGTAGGAGGAAAAACAATGACGAACGAATCAAAAGCAAGCTACCATATTACGGACTTCAATGATTTTCATGAGATCTGCATCGAAAACGGAGAGCTGAACTTCCCGGAATATGAAAAGATCATGCAAGATTACCTTTTAAGCCAACCGAGAGAAACAATGGTGTTTCAAGAGTGTTGGATTGAAGATAAAGAAGCGGAAATTGGCGAAGTCAGAACGGTTCAAGTAAATTTTCTAGATCACAAAACAGAGAACTACATCCGCCTCTGGGGTGCCAAGAAAAATGACAATAACGAGGTTATCAAAATGAAGGTAGACGCGATCGACATCGAAACGAAAGAAGTTGTTTATGAGCGCGAGCTAGCTTAAACAGAGTGAAGATTTTACACCATTAGTAATGAGCGGCGAATGCGCAGACACTTCGCCGCTCTTTTTCGTTTGTCTATAAGCTGTCACCTCACTTTCTATTGATACTATTTATAGGGAATGAACTCGATAATCGGTAGCGTTGATTATTGTGTAAAAACACGAAAACACTCTTAAATCTGAAACTTATTTCCAACACTTTCGTAGTACATGTAAAGAGGGAATTTGAGAAACTTCTTGAAGAATTTAGAAATGAAGTTACCATTCTCAATATAAAGATAATCCCACTGGAAGTTAGTAATGTTCAAGCTGAAAGCAAACTCGATTATTCAACAGCGAGAGTAACATGCTCTTCACTTTACTTCTCAAATCGTTAAGGAGGTGTAGAAAATGGGACTGTTTATTGCCATTCTCACAATCTTATCTTCTGCAAGTTTCCTCTATTATATGGGGAGATCCGGCTATTCGTGGAAAACGGATGAAGAGGACGAGCATTAGGGGTCAGGTCCGTACCTGACCCCCGCTGCGCTAAAGCAATGAAGAATATGTCTTGCCGACAAAGAGGGACGGTGAAGGTATGCATAGGAAAAACAGCTTTGTACTTTATATATCGATTTTGCTTTTTATTCTAATCATCTCGATCTCCGAGACGGTACCCTTTCTAAAAGTGCTTCTCTCTCTTCTAGCGGTAGCATTTTTATTCCCTGCCTTTAGAAAACATGTTTTTCAAAATAAAATGAGGAAGCTTAAAGTCGCTCTCCTTACATCGGTGACTTTTTCAATCGGACTCTTTTTCTCTTCACTTCCAATGGCAGGTATGGAGGCATTCTCGTTTATTAACGTCATGTCCTTTATCGTTGTTTTACTCTATAGCTTGCTTGGAAATCTGCTATACGGACTACCCGTCTCCATTTTTGCTGAGTACCTTTCCGTCAAAACGAGCCGTTTTCGAATATACCTTTCTGCTTTCATTCATCTAGGATTTGGCTTCGCAACCTTTTTCCTTGCACCAGCCTTTTTTCTATGGGCAAGTATTTGCTCCGTCCTATTCTTTATCTGGGATGAAGTGACCAGGAGAAGCTATCGGAAAAGAGGACACGAGATGTCGATCTAGTTTACGGGGAAGTTTCGCTTTAAACAGTCACCCATAAATCTTCCTCGTCCATCTCTCCACAACCTTTTCAATCATAGACCTTGCTTCAGGAAACTCTCCTAACATAATTAACCTGAAATAACAGCTTTTCATAAAACTCAGTACATTTCCTTTTGTATGGAAGAATTCAACACTATATCCGTTCTGCTGGAACATTCCTTCTAATTCAGTGGAGAGCGACTCAATCCAATTACTAAGGAGTTCCTCACTCAACCCCTGATCCAAAAGGGCCTCGAGCGCATACAATAGTCGTTCGTCCTCATCATCTACATACGTTGTGGCTTTTTTAAAAAGGCACTCCTGTATCACTTCAAGACATTCATCCATTTTTTCGATATCAAAAAGCGGATGCCTGATTACTTCCATTAGGGCATCCGCCCCATGTGCGATGCTATGCGCCCAACCTTTATTCTCAACATATCCTCGCGTATCTTGCTCTTCTCGTAAATACCGAAAACACGCTTCCCTTACAGCTGCAATTCGATTCTCCGAAAGAAATCTCGCTTCACGATCTTTTTCTAAAATAAGCGCAATGACAAGAACCGAGAAAGACCGAGTTAAAACCGAGTCTGTGCCTCTTTCGCCGATACGATAAAAAAGGTGCTCATAATCGAGGCATTTACATAATAGAGATGTAAGCTGTTCCTTCGTTAAAAAATCTTCTGTAACCAGCTTTCCAAACGTTTGATAGATGAGATCGTCCCTTAATACTGGATCGGTACTACCAATCTGGTGAAGCATGTGAATAAGAAGATCATTCAGATCTCCTTGATACTTATTTCGTTTAAGTTCTTCTAAAGTCTGTTTTAATTCCAATTGGTCGCCCCCTATACTACTAGCTAAAAAACATTAAAAAGCCGCGTATTAACGCAGCCATACCTTAGAATAAATAGAAATAAAACGAGAATCCTGCGAATAATACCATTGAGGTGATCGCTCTCGTCCATCGATACTTAGCACTTAATCCTGCTTTCTTTTCCAAAATTCAATATAGAATAGGATTAAGAAAAAACCCATTAACATCCAAAATGCTCCTGCTTCATCACCAAGTACAAGCTCCATTCGTAAAAAAGCAGCCCCGATTACAACAGGCCCTATGATCCCCACAACTAAATAAACTAACCTTATAAAGTTACGCTCATTCTTCACGGGTACCTCCCCAAGCAAATAAAACTGTTACCCTACCTTTACCCATCCTTAGCTCCGCGCGAGCTACCTGTAAACGGATTGATTTCATACGTCAGATCTCGCCCTTCTTTTTCTTCTTCCTTCGAAATCCTTTTCCCAAGAGCGGCATAATACCATCCCCAGGCAATGAGGGTTAGCAAACCACCGCCTGTCATAATCCAGAACGCTACATCTTCCATTGAAACACCTCCAGTTAGATACTCGCATTCTCACTACTTCTCGTTGTCTTTCTTGCACACCTTCAATTCATTGGAAAAATAGTTTGCGCTCACTCTAGCCTTTCTCTTTCAACAAAAAAGCACGAACTTCCGTCAGTCTTTCTGTATAAAACTCACTCTGCTTCGGGTCAAGAAGCACACGATTCTCTACCTTCTCATACTCTTTTTCTGGAATTTTTTTAAAGAAATATTTCCATCGTTTCTTTCTTTCCATCTTCTTTTTTTCTTCCTCAAGACGTGACTCATCACTTTTATAACCGCGATCCCCTCTACTGTCGGATCAACCTTTTGAAAGACATTTTGTAACCCACCTACATCAAAATTCTCCATCCTTACTTCTTTTACAGAAGAGATATTTTGAAGATCACCTAATTCGTCTGTGACGGATTGAATATCTCGATCAGATAATTCATCTCTTTTTAATAGGGCAATTGTGTAGATGTCCCCCTGCGCTTTTCTCTGTTTTTTACTTACTTCAAAATCCGGGTATACCTTTTGAACGACTTTAATATTTTTTCTAATAAAATTATAATGATGAAGGCTTCCAATCATATGTAGAGTAATGAACGACATCAAACAAAATAGTCCTATTTGAACATACGATACCATCACTCCCGTTATATTTATGAACCCCCATAGCTGATTGGATCCTATAATAATCGCAGCGCTTACCAAAATGTCAAAGCCGCTTAGCTTTTCCCGTTCCCTATTAGTTTGTGGATATTTTGCTCTCTGAAATCGATAACGAGTATAGAAATAAAAAAAGGTGAGGCAAAGAACCAATGTAAGCAGGCCAATCGTAAAAGGAACATTTCCCTTTATCCCAATATCTATATAAATTATTTTTTCAATACCAAGCCAATATAAATAGGTACTCACTATTGAAAAAATCCCCATAAAAAGATGGAATGACTTTTCCAGTTTAAAAGGAGCAAGAATGTAAACGAGTGTCCATAGATTAAGAATGATTGCAGGCACAAGTGCAGCAATAAAAAACAGTTTTGAGAACGAACCAATTAATGAAGGTAAGAATCCCATGAAGTCGATAAAAAATAAAACCATGAAAATCATAGTAACTCGATTGTCTTCAGGGGTTCTAAAACGTAAATACGCTAACATCTCTTTATCAGATATTTCTCGTTTACCCATTCATCCTCCACCTTCCATAAAAATCCTATTTTTTCTATAGTTTAACAGAAAAAGGAGTCAAGCACGTGCCTGACCCCTCGACCCTCTCAACAATAAACCGGATTATTCGAATAATGACTCACCCAGCGCCCCGTGCGCTCCATTTGTTTTTGAAGTCTTCCTTTCGAAACCGGCACCATTAATTCAAAGCCATCCTGAAACAAAATCTTCGTTGTATTTTTCGTAATCGCATACGTATCTCGAACGTGTTGATAAAATACCCAGCAGCAATCAATGCTTTCGGGTGATTCAGTCGGAAAGGCCGAAATCGCATTCCAATTCGAAACAATAATCGGCGTCTGCTGCTCGTACTTTAAATGATAGATGACCGCTTTTCTTCGTCCTTCATACGTGACGCCTGCTTCAAGACAAGCCTGCCTAATTAAATCGACTGGCGTTGTTTCTGATAAATAGATCCCGCTTCGATCGTAAATCCTTGAACTATATCCAACTTCTTTCGCCACTTCAATCGCCCGAGTTGATTTACTAATTTCATAGTCATTCATGATTTCTGCCTCGATATTGACCATGTTTGCTTTTCCCTTCTGTTTTCAATTGGCAATGGATCCCTTTCTGATTCCGTTGCAGTTCCCCTTTGTACAAGAAAAAGGTATACTTGTACTATTGTTGGTTTGGACGCCAACAACTGCCCCAGAATGTGTCCGCCAAGACAAAACATTCTGGGGCTTTTATGTATGCTATTCACTTTCTTCATCACCTCCTCTCACAATCAGCAAGATGACGTCTCACCACGTCTTTTTCATCTTCTAAATATTTCCACCCTTAATCTTGATTATAATGAATGTTCCGAAATATTCAAATGCTTTTTTTAGTAGATAAGACCCAGGAAGACCATACGGTGCCTGTCACCACCCGATTTATGTAACTTCCTGTCGAACCACTCCCCAATTGTTTAGCATTGGATTATATGGGTATTAAAGGAAATACAACATAATCGAATGTGAGGTTAGTCGAATGAAAAAGTACCTACTTATCCTACTTGCCTGTGGGTTATTAGCTGCCTGTAACAACAACCAAAATGCGACTCAAAATGAAGAAGCAAAAGCCGCTACTACTGAAGAAACAGCGGCTAGCGATACCAACACATCAGAAGAATCGTCCTCAGTTAAGAAAAACAAAAAGGATACTACCACAACTAATTCAGCTACGCCCACCCCAGATTCACCTTCATCACCCAATAGCCTAACGGATACTGAAAAGAAGTTCCTACGAATTCCTACCATCTCGATTGAAACGCCGTACGGAGAAGACGGAAATATCGCTTATGAACATACTCAAAAAGAAATTGTCGATGAATACATGGGTGAGGATGGCCGCATTTATTTCCCTTTAGATGAGAAACCAATTCGCACCATTGTAAGCGGAGAAAATGAAAACATTCGCAACATCACAAATTATGGTGATGCGTTTATCGAAATAGTAGAAGAGGAAGCCTATGAGCTTACCGATCAGGAGCAGATCGATGAAGCATACCAATTGATCCTTAGCGCAACCCCAGCTCAACTTCAAGGTCAAGAATTAACCTACCGCACTTATGAAGAAGCGACGAATTTGGAAAGAGGCATCACGAAGATAACATACCTTATCGCTCCATCACTTGGTGATCTCGATTATATCGTCCAAAATCAGGCTTACGATCATGAAGCACTCCCAATCCTTTTAGAAGAATTAGAGAGTCTTGGATCACCAACGCTCCTACCTCCCGCCCCTCAAACGGCAATGGACCTTCAGCTTTTCGAGAACATGCAAGCTGTTCAAGCGATGTGGGGACAGCTCGGGCAATTTGAGGATCCTGTAACAAACCGTGCTGAATTTGAGCAACTCTACCTTGAAATGAGAAAAGAAACGCTCAACATGATGGCACGAGTGAATTTTACGCTAAGTGAAGAAATCTAGACGAAACGCAAAGACAGACCTACTCTCAGATGAGAATAGGTCTGTCTTTGATAATATATGAAACTAAAACAATAGCAAACTAACACCAATCGCAAATAGCACGACACCTGAAATCGAATAAAACATACCAGACCGCTGCTGGCCTTTGATCCGGTTCGAAATACCAGCAAGTAGATTAATCACGCCAAATCCCATAATGCCATATAGTAGTAAATTCTCCTCTTCAGGAGTAATCAGATACATAACTGGAAGTAAAAGTATTAATGCAGATAGGATAAACTGCACAATGCTCAATGAAAACAAAAGTTTAGATTCAGATTCTGTGCTCATCATTTTTCCTTCTTTCCTTTTCTAGGTGAACTGATTCATGACTTCTATCCTAATTATAACAGCGCCAATGTGGTTTTTGTTATGGCAAAAGTTTGAACATTCGTTTTCGAAAAGGGTACCGAGCTTATTTATTACGTTCCCGTTTAGGACGATTATAATCATTTTAACCTTTTAGTAGAATGAAACCTTTCGTTTAAAAGACTCGTAAGTTCTAAATAGTTGGAAAACCACTTCAGTTGATCTCATTACCATTTTTACAATAATATGGTTAAAATCACTCAAATTCCGGGTATAGGTATAAATACCCCGTACGTCAGTCTCACGAACAGGTAGAACAACCTATTTACCAGACCTCTTCCATTTGGTACCATATACTACTGCTTGAGTATGATTTTTCTAATGACTATTACAAAGGGGATAGCGCAAATGTCCTATTTATCCTATCTACAATCAGAAATAGCCGAAAAGCGAGCTCAGCTCGTCCGCTTACAATCTAGCTTAGTGAAATTAGATAGCTTACAAGGAGAGTTTATGCAAAATAAACAGCTTGTCGATCAACCTGAGCTAACGCCTAGTACTTGGGCTGGCGAATTAGCAAACTCCTTCCAAAATATACGTGAAGATATGAAGGCGTCATATCAGGATCTATCGATTAACCAAGTAAATTCAGCACTCAATACAATGGAAAATAAAGCAGCTGACCTACGTCGTGAAATACAGACGCTTGAATTTAATATCACTCAGGAAATTCATCGATTAGAAGAGGAAGCGAGAGAAAGGAGAAATGCGAAGTGAGTAACGAAATGCACGTGAAGTTTAGTGACGTCGAACAATCGATCAGCCAAATCGAGAAAAGTCTAAGCGCTTTTAACGCCGAGCTACCAAAGAACACCGGAGAAGGAAATACGCTCGATGTCGTCAATCGATTAAATGAGATTAATCATATGTTAACGGAAGTCGGAAACGCCTACAAAGAAATCCTTACCTTGAATAACCAGACGGTACGGGAATCAGTTCAGCATTTGGAGAATGCCGACCAGGAGCTCTCTACGTCTATGCAGATACGTTAGGAACGCTATAATGAAAACGTTAGATGCCGAATTACTTCATCATTTTCTATTGCTCATCGAAGATCTCCTTCGTTGAGCTTTTTAATTTCCGAAATGAAAATAAAGAATTTTCGAACAAAATATCGCAATTTCGCTCTCCATTATCTTATAATGGTATTACCAACAATAAATCTGGTCTTACCAGAACCGAGGTGATCCCATTCAATGATCGAACGATCCTCCGAAAAGATTACAAAACAGCTCATTCGTTCTATTTTAGAAAAAGAATGGCGCACAAATGATCCGCTCCCTCCTGAACGAGAACTCGCTACTCACTATCAAGTTGGCAGACCTACCATTCGCGAAGCCCTGCAGCGCCTGGAACGAGATGGGTGGATTACGATTCGGAAGGGGGCACCAGCCGTTGTGAATGATTATTGGAAGCGCGGGAATTTAATGACGATCGTGAACATTCTTCAGCACCACGATGACATTCCTGATGAATTCATTGTTTACATGCTTGAGCTTCGGATTACGTTAACACCTGCTTACGTCCGTGATGCTCTCCTTCATCACAGACTTCAAATGATTTCACTTTTCATCCCTCTTCAAGAGCTAACAGACGATCCGAAATTATATGCTGAGTTTGACTGGAAGCTCCAAAAAAACGTTGCTGAGCTCTCCCCTAACCCAGTTTTTCTTCTCATCTTGAATAGTTTCGAAAACATCTATGGCAAAATGGCGGAGAAATACTTTCTAGAACCCTCTCATCGAAAAGCATCAAAGAAGTACTATGAACAGTTCCTGGAAGCGACGTTAAAAGGAGATCTCCATCGCGCTGAAACGCTAACGAAACAGATGATGGTAACCAGTTTAGAGCTTTGGAAAATGAAAATGAACGGAGGCATGTAATGTGAAACAATTGTATCGGGACTTCTTCTTTCATACGGATATCTTACTCATGTTTGGTGTGTTTCTGATCGTTCTTGGCTTTCTACTGACCATGACGCTCTCTCCCATTGTCCTCCTCTTTATTCTTATTGGGATCGTGACCTACATGTTTAGTGAATACCTTACCCACCGCTTTTTATTTCATATAAAAACACCTCAAAACCCCTATCTATTAAAGTTAATTAAACGGCTACATTATGACCATCACAAAGTGCCGAATGATTTAAAGCTTTTATTTCTGCCGATTTGGTATAGCTTTCCGAACCTGTTTCTCCTCTGCTTCATTTTTTACTGGCTTTCAGGTTCTCTTCTTCTCACACTTGCGTTTAGTACAGGATTGCTCGCCATGTTCTTTTTCTATGAGTGGAAACACTATATTGCCCATCGCCCCTTTAAACCGAAAACAAAGTTCGGGCAGTGGCTGAAAAAAACGCATATCCTGCATCATTATAAAAATGAAAACTATTGGTACGGGGTTTCCACACCATTTGTTGATGTTCTTTTCGGCACCTTAAAAAAGGAAAAAGATGTGCAGATGAGCCAAACAGCAAAAGATTTGGAGCAGCGAAAATATAAATCAATCTAAATTAAAAAAGCTGACCTCAAGTCAGCTTTTTTGATGGAGCTATGGTTGCCGTAACGTTTGACCGCACGTATGTAAGTCATGAGTGATCTGCTGTAGAATCTGTTCTCCCTCAAGACTACCTGCCGTCGTTTGTTGAAGCTTCCTCTGGCACTCTTTTGCAACTTGCTCCGCTCGCATTAATTCCTGCTCAAACCGCTGAGCTAACGCTAGATCGCCTCGTTGTCTTGCATCTAACAGCTGCTGACGAATGGTTTCAATATCTCCGCATGCCTCATGCGCTTCTCGTAACACTTGCTGGTTTATCTCATTCATAGGATCAACTCCTTACTTGGCCGTCTTTCCCTTATTATTGATCAAAATAGGAGAATTATGTAAAAAAGACAAATGTCCATGAGGGGGGTCAGCTACGTACCTGACCCCCTTCCTGCTTCGCTAAGTAATCCACCACTTCTTCTTCCTTCGTTGAATAAAACACCGCATCATCCAAATGAAACAACGCTTCATGTTTCGCTTCTTCATACACCTGATGAGGATTGTTGCGATAAAGACTTTTCAGCATTGTTCTTTTCTTTTGCTCGCGAAGGTTTTTGAGTACACGCTCGCGATTTACTTTAATCACAGCAAACCCCTCTTGCTGAATCGATTGATGTGGAAAACGGTCTTCTAGCTGACATCTTCCATCTTCGCCCATTTCAATTAGCTGGACTTCTTCAGCAGCCGTTTCAGTAAAGCTTCCCGCGAGTTCAATAAAACGCTCCTCATCCATCTCAACATCATTGAAGATGACCACCGTAAAAGCATCTCCTTCATACTCAGGAATCCGAAGACGTTTCGGCAGACCAAAACAGGCATCTCGCTTTTCAAGAACAGAAACGTGGTTTCTAAGAAAACGATACCGATGAAAAAAGGTGGTCAGATAGGATGTCACCACAGTAAAAAAGGTTAGCAACGTTAGAACAATAAAATGACGAATCGGAGCCTCTTCTACCATAAGAAATCCAACATGACCCAGTATGTGTAAAGCCGCTAGCCCACCAATCACAATTTTCAACTTGCGATTCGCCCTTGTATTTTTGGTCTGATCGGACTCTTTTCCATACAACAAATTCCGGTTTAACAAATGAAAACATCCCGTCAGAAGGAGAAGCAATAGTCCATTGCCGATTAATAGATAAATCCGTTCATTTCCCGAAACGTACTGAAAGACAACCTGTTCTTGAACGAAAACAAAAAGAATAGTCGTAATGACACCTAATACACCAAGATACAGATAATAGCCAGATTCATACTCATAAGGTTCTAAGAACAACTGAAACGCCCAGAAGTTCAATATCCCAACAATACTAAACAACGTTAACATCACGACCAGTGAGCCATCATTATCTAATAATGGAATGAAACCAAAGAGATCTAAAAATACTAGCGTGATCGCTACTGTGCTCCACCGGATAAATCGATGTGATTTTAATCGCAAATAAGAAAAAACGAGGTCATCTTGATTTTGATAAACATTCACTTTCTTTCCTCCAATCTTCTTCCAACTTTACTAGTTTACCAGATTATTGAAATGGGTGGAGATTATCGCGAGTGCCTGTCACTACCCGGTTTTTGTTAGAAATTGTCGAATGGAAACTGACTTCATTCCCGTTCCTTACCGCTTTCCAATTATTTGCTATAATCAACATAGATAACGAAGCAAAGTGTGGTGCACAGAATGTTTAAAATTCTATTAATTGAAGATGATACATCACTATTTAAGGAAATGAAGGAGCGATTGGAGCAGTGGTCATATGAGGTTTATGGCATTCATGATTTTAGTCAGGTGATGCAAGAATTCTCTACGGTCAAACCTGACCTTACCATCATTGATATCCAGCTCCCAAAATTTGATGGCTTTCACTGGTGCCGGATGATCCGTGATCATTCGAATGTTCCGATTATCTTTCTCTCCTCACGCGATCATCCTACTGATATGGTGATGTCGATGAACCTCGGGGCAGATGATTTTATCCAAAAGCCCTTCCACTTCGAGGTGCTTGTCGCCAAAATCCAGGCGATCTTAAGGCGCGTTTACAATTACAATACTGAGACGAACACGCTCAAAACCTGGCATGGTGCCACCATCGATTCTGAGCGGAACCGCGTCACATTGGATAATCACGCCCTTGACTTGACGAAGAATGAGATGATCATTCTTTTGATGCTTATCGAACGAAAAAACAAAATCGTCACACGAGATGAACTAATCAATCGACTCTGGGACGATCAGCGCTTTGTAAGTGACAATACCCTTACCGTTAATGTCAATCGCCTTCGAAAAAAACTAGCAGATATTGAACTCGGAGATGCCATTCAAACGAAGGTAGGCCAGGGCTATATGGCTCTGGAAACGCAATAATGTGGCGATTTTTGAAAGAACGACGTAGTTGGATCCTGTTCATCCTTTTCATAGAAGCGTGCTTTCTTCTGATTACATATGTTGATGCGACAATCCCTTTCACATCAATGCTATATGCTGTTTTTCTAACTTCTCTCCTCTTCTTTCTTTTTCTAATAGTACGATTCGTTAAAGAAACGAGATTCTATAAGGAGCTGGAAGACCGAGAAACAAACTTTGACATCACAAGCATCCCACAGGCGACAAGCCCGTTTGAAAAAGTGGTGGAGCAAGTGACATCCGAACAAATTGAACAGCTGAAAGATGACTCCAGTCACATGAAGCACCAGCTTGAAGTCGAAAAAGACGATCTCATCACGTGGATTCATGAAGTAAAAACGCCTCTTACAGCACTTCATTTGCTTATTGATCGCGTACAGGACCGAGAGCTAAATGAGCAGCTTACGTACGAATGGCTTCGGATTCACTTTCTACTTGATCAGCAACTTCACCAAAAACGTATGCCAGCGATTGAAAATGACCTGTATATTGAAAAAGTAAATCTCGAAAAAATACTCGTCGATGAAATCACTCCTTTACGTACATGGTGCAAACAGCGGGGCGTTGGGTTTGATCTTGATTTGAACGTAACAGAGCTACTAAGTGACGCCAAGTGGCTAGCCTTTATCCTTCGTCAATTGCTAACAAACGCTGTGAAATACAGCGAAAACAGTGACATCACGATCGAAAGCAGTATGAATGGCAATCAGCCTGTCCTTCTTATCAAGGATCACGGACGTGGAATTATGCCACGTGACCTACCTCGTATTTTCGAGAAAGGCTTTACGTCAACGACGAACCATCAGGATTCAGCTGCGACAGGAATGGGGCTCTATCTCACAAAAAAAATTGCAGATCATTTAAAAGTCTCCATCGATGTCACCTCAGAACCAGGAAACGGATCTACGTTTACCCTCTCCTTTCCAGAACGAAATGATTTTGACCAAATTCGAGGCATGTGACAACAATGTCACACGCCTCCTCTTATTGTTCGGCAAATCGAAGGAAAAGCGGAATGCCCCTCTTTATACTAAACTTATCAGCAACTCATTGGAGGGAATGTAATGACCAACGTACTTGAAGCAAGTAAAATTCAAAAAAGCTATGGCAATAAGTTTATGAAGCAAGATGTCTTGATGGGGATCGATGTTTCGATTGAACGCGGGGAATTTATTAGCATCATGGGCGCATCAGGCTCTGGGAAAACAACGCTATTGAACGTCCTTTCTTCTATCGATCGTGTGAGTGGCGGATCGATTAAGATTGAAGGGCAGGAAATGACGAAGCAAAAAGAAAAGCAGCTCGCGGAGTTCCGAAAACGTCATCTTGGGTTCATTTTTCAAGAGTATAATCTACTCGATACGTTAACCGTAAAGGAAAATGTACTGCTTCCCCTTTCAATTGCGAAGGTATCGAAAAAAGAGGCTACCGCTGCATTTGACACGCTCGCCGATGAGCTTGGCATTCGTGACATCAAGGACAAATACCCTAATGAAATTTCAGGAGGGCAAAAGCAGCGTACTTCAGCCGCTCGGGCCTTCGTCCACAATCCGAGCATCATCTTTGCTGACGAGCCGACCGGGGCACTTGATTCAAAGTCGGCATCGGACCTTTTGAATAAGCTAAGCGACTTAAACCAGACGCGTGAAGCGACGATCGCAATGGTTACCCACGATCCCGTTGCAGCTAGCTACAGTAGTCGTGTCATTTTTATCCGAGACGGCCGGATTTACACCCAGCTAAATAAAGGGACTGAATCTCGCCAATCGTTTTTAAAAGACATTATGAAAACGCAGGGCGTGCTCGGCGGTGTACAATATGAACATTAATCACATGATCCTGAAGAACTTAAAGAAGAACCTGAAAAACTATTACCTGTACGTCTTTGCCCTTGTCTTTAGTGTCGGGCTCTACTTTTCCTTCGTCACTCTTCAATATGACCCTGGCGTCAACAACATGGAAACCTCGGCTAAGATGGCCGCAGCGATCCGAGCAGCTTCTGTCATGCTTGTAGTGATCGTTACTGTTTTTCTCGTCTACGCGAACAGCATTTTCATCAAGCGACGCGGCAAAGAAATTGGACTGTTTCAATTAATAGGGATGACAAAAGGACGCATCTTTCGGATCTTAACGGTAGAAAATTTCCTTATCTATATTGGCTCTATGATCATTGGCATTTTCGTAGGCTTTTCATTTTCCAAGCTGATTCAAATGGTTCTCTTTAAAGCGACGGGGATTGATGGCGTCGCGAGTCTCAACTTTTCCACCGCGGCCTTCGTGCAGACAGTTATCGTTTTCTTCGCTATTTTCGGTGTCATTATGCTAACAAATTGGATCTTTATTAAAGCCCAAAGCATTCTCTCGCTTTTCCGAGTCACGTCAAAAACGGAAGAGCGAATAAAAGGGATCTCCGTTTGGGAAATCACGATGGGCCTACTTGGACTCGTCTTAATTCTCACTGGCTATTATGTATCAAGCAAACTATTTGATGGCGATTTTTCAGCTATGAATGAACTTCTGTTAGTGATGATTTTTATTCTAGGAAGCGTCATTCTTGGAACATACCTTTTCTACAAAGGGTCGATTCGTTTTGTTGCTAACCTGCTTCGAAAACGAAAAGAAGGCTACTTGAACATTAACGATGTTCTTTCACTATCATCAATCATGTTCCGAATGAAATCAAATTCGCTTCTCCTAACAATCATTACGACTGTTTCAGCACTCGCGATTGCCCTTACCTCGCTCAGCTATATTTCGTATTATTCGGCTGAAAAAACGGCTAAACAAAATATTCCTGACCATTTCTCACTGGCGGAAGAGCAGAATGTGAATCGATTTGAAAAGGAACTGAACGAAAAGGGCTACGACTTCACAATCAATGAGTTGGACGTTCTTCAAGTAACGGTTTTGACTAAAGACATTGTTGCGAAACAACCGGCTAACACGGCATTTGATGCTAGTGAAATGATCTTACCTGTAATTAGTGATGAAACCCTTACTGACATTGATGTTTCTCCTGATGAAGCGGTTTTTACTGGCTTTAGTAAAATTCTTGATACCGTTATTAGCTTTGAAAACGAGGGGATCATTCAACTAAAAGGAAATGAAGAAGTGACCGCTCAGAACTATCTTGGTCTCAAACAGGATTATATCCTTCCTTATACTTATTCTAATGGTGGGCTCCCGACGGTCGTTATCGATGAAATGACATTTGTGGCGCTTCAGAAGGATATGGATGAAGAAATTCAAGATGAACCTCTCACCTATACTGGCTTTAATGTGGAAAACGACTCAACGTTACCTGAAGCCACCGACTTATTCCAGTCACTTTCCTTTGAAGGTGATCAGGGGAGAAGCTCCCAGTACGAAGCCTTCCAAGAGCAAAAGGAAAATATGGGCCTCATCATGTTTATCGTTGGCTTCCTCGGTCTTACGTTCCTGATTACTTCTGGCTGCATCCTCTACTTTAAACAGATGAATGAAGGAGAAGAAGAACGTCCGAATTATACCGTTCTTAGAAAGCTTGGTTTCACGCAAGCGGACCTTTCTCGAGGCATTCGCGGTAAGCAGATGGTGAACTTCGGCATCCCACTTGTCGTTGGCATTCTACACGGTTACTTCGCCATTCGTTCCGGCTGGTTCTTCTTCGGAACCGAACTCTATACACCCATGCTGATCGTGATGGGAATCTATACGTTGCTCTACTCCATCTTCGGCGGCCTATCCGTCGTCTACTACAAGAAAGTTATCCGAGAAGCACTATAAAGAAAAATCGGGCGGTGCCAGGCACCACCCGATTTTTCTTTAAATTTGTCGACAAAATTCCGTATGTGTCTCCATCACTTAATCCGTCCCACGACTATGCAGCCAAAGACCTCTCCCCACTTCTTCGGAGATCTCAAATCTCTCAACAAAGAAATCCTGAAGGCGTCCTTTCTCTCCACCATCTAGCCACTTTCGATAGCAATCAATCAGCCTCTGCACATCTCCTCCACAATACTCATCAATTAGCCTCGTAACTGTTCTCGTACTCCTCCAATAATCATAAAATGCAGCAGAGTAATCCATATTATCTCCACCTCGATACCCTGCTTCACCAAAGGCATCTAACGAGTACTCACCATATTCCTCTTTATAGGCTTCAATCAGAAGTCGCTCTACCTCCATCACCTTCTCAAACCGCTCTGAAGACATCAAAAGCTTGCGCGGCAAATAAAAGCAAATCCCTTCTTCAAACCACATTTCACTTCCATTCTCTTCTTCCCAACCTTCAAATTCTGAGTGAAAGAAGTCTGCATGGTGAGTCATTTCATGAGCCGCAATCTCAGCGACATCAACCATCTCAAGATTCCAGTAATATTCCTCTGCTTCTTTCACACCATTCGTCGTTGTTAAGTAGATCGCTTTCCATGTTTCCAATAATGGGGTGAGATGAATCAGATCTCTCGACGTATAAGCTGGAAGCGGAATGGTTGAATACAGCTTTGTCGCTGATTCTAAATCGTGAAAAACAATGCCTCTTGGCGGTTCTTCAATCGACGTAAAGTCGTTCAAGGATGCCTCATACTTTTTAAGATACGTTAATAGCTCACGCCCACTTCGTTCAATTTCTTCTACTTTCTTCGTATCAGTTACTGACACAGCGTAATTCACGTAAAATCCCCCTTCAAAACCTCCTACTTCGATGGATGAAAGAGAGAATCCTTTTTTCTAATTGCTCAATAACTTTCATAAACCGAAATAGGAAGCTCAGCTAGAGCTATTCTTATGATTGGTCGGTACTTGACTAAGTCCAATCCCGATCACAGCGATCGCAATGATACCTTTCATCAACCGATTATAGGACCCATCCTCTTGATAATCCGCTATCCCCATCCAAAGAATCACAACTGTGGCTACAATGAATAGAACAATTAATCCAATCTTTCTAGCCATAACAGCACCACCTATGGAAAGTTATACCATTAATGAATACCCGATCGCTTCTTGATGAAACCTCATAGCGCGTGCCTGTCACCACCCGGTTTATGTCACATTATGTCGTCAGCATGGACGATCAACGCGTATATCCCTGATCCAATAAGCCATCCTAATTAATAGAGGTGATTCTAATGAAATTAAACAAGAAAAAATTCGCAAACCAGCCAACTGCTCTCAAGAAGTCATACGTCAATGAAGCGGATCTTGGTGTCGATCAAGATGAACAGGCAATGAATGGTGACTATGGCATGCTTGAAACAAAAGAAGAAGATCAACACCGAAAAAATAAGAAGCAATAGTTTCTCATCCTACGATGAGAAAGAGCATCAGTTATCCTGTTTTCATCATCAAACATATGCAAAGGCGTGTCATCATTGACACGCCTTTGCCATTATCCCCCTGCGTCCAAATAGCTTCCCCATCTCAATGGTTAACAGGTGGTACATCTTGTAACGCCTGATTTTGCAGAGAAATAACAAACTTTCCATCGCCAGTAACACCCGCGTAAAAAACAGAAGATGCCTTCATGTCCCCAGCCTTCCGAAGCTCGTCCATCAGCCATGCTTCGGTTCGTCCAATATGTTTCAACAAATCTTTCTGAACGCGCCCATCCAAGATAACGGGAATCTCATAATCATTCCCTTTCTTGTAAATCGCCATATCTTCTCGCAACACCGTTTCTTTACTAGGGTATAATTTCACACTAAGCCTTCCATTCGCCTCCACGATTGCCAGTTCCACATCATCTGTATGAAAGACATCTTTTTCACGAAGCATTTGAAGAATATTATCGATCGAGTATTGAATGTGTTTCATATTGTCCCTTAGGAATTTCCCTTGGTACATCACCACAGTCGGTTCGAATGTAAACAGCTTTCCAGCTTTCTGATTTTTAAGCTTTATTTTAATAATGAGCTTCTGCAACAGAGCAATCGCAATCATCGCAACAACCGTGTGAATATGGTCAATGTTCGGATCTGCAATATCCGCTCCTACCACCGCACCAAAAACAAGCACGACAAGAAAATCAAACACAGGAAGTTCACCGATCGAGCGCTTTCCCATGTAAAGCCCGATCGCAAGCATGAACGGTAGGATCGTCACGATTCGAAAGATCACCTTCAAGGCATCCATAACTATTTCCATGATGAGCACCTCTTTCTTACGTATAAGCTCATCATGCCCATAAGGAGCTTCATGCATAATGCAAATCCACGAATCTCAGCTAGGTACGAATTTTCCTTCTTCCTGCTAATTTAGATAAAACAAAAACCAGTGAGGGCCTCCCCTCACTGATTCCTGCTTTACTCACTAAACACCGCATTCGAAAGAAGTCGGAACAACTCATCTGTATGATCACGGAAACCAGCTTCTATTCCAATCAACGTAACGTCTTGATCACGTTCTTTCACGATAACCGGTTGACCTTCTGCAGCGTCACGGTTCTCCCAGTGACCAGCGACAAAGAAATCACCAGTATCAAACGAAGCGTGCACGTCTACATTTTCAACATTCGAATACCAAACCGGTTGATACACAAAGCCGTAATCATCCAATCCATATCCGGACGTTAAGAGTTCAGAACCGTAGTCCACTTTTACAATCCCGTTGCTGTTTGAGTAGCCTTTGTTCACCGTTACATCGGTTACGCCAAGCTTTTTCGCTGCATCTGATGCACCAGCTCCTACTGCAACGTACTTGCCGCCACCATCTATATACGATTGAATTTGCTGCTTAAACGCTTCGTATTGGCTTTCATTCGCCAACCCAAACGGTGCATTCGCCTCGGTATTGTTGTAGGAAATCAAACGAGACGTTCCACTATAGAAAAACACATCCGTATCGCCAAGACCATTTTCTGCAAGTTCTCGTGGCGTGATTTCCGTAACATTAAAACCTAATCGCTCAAGAGCCAATCGTGTTCCAGCATGAGATTGCGCTTTATAAAATCCGCCATCTTTTAAAATCGTTACGTTTTGAGAAGTAAGTTCCTTTCCTTCCACTGGAGAGGCTGTCGTAACCTCAATACCAGATGCTTTTACGAGTTTCTTCAACTCAGGCGTCGGTGCTTCATTTAGATAGAACGCACCATCTTCTCCCAAATGAACGTCAAACCCTTTATCAAGGAGCGTATTCACCAGGTTCACTGCTTTTACAGAGGAATTTTGGATCACATAAGGACCATCCCCTACTAATTGACCATCTCCATCGACCTTCTTCACATCAAACGTCTTAACGTTAAAGGAACTATCTGCATCTACTTCAATCGCCTCAAAGCCCCAAAGTTCAGGTAAATTCCATGCTGAAATATCATACATGGCTGGCGTAATATCTGTGATGTCTTCCCCATCCCACAGCATCGTATTCGCAAGTCCCGCTTTTGCCTGACTCATATCGACGATGTAAGTGCCTGCCGGATACGTTTCTCCATCAAACGCAAATGACTTTTTCACTTGTGACACGTCAATATCATTGAACATCAGGTGCTCCACTGCTTTTTCCGTCGCAGTTGGATCTGTTTCATCTACTGGAAGAATATAAGCCTTCGGGAAAAAGCCTTCCGTATGATACGGGTGGTCAAATTGGATCCCACGCTTAAACACTTCGATCTGGTCTTTAATCATCTCTTCTTTATTATCATTTGAAAACTCCAGTGCTCCCATGACCGCATCATAGTGCCATTTCACGCCGTCCCAATCATTCGTTGGCGCTTCAAGCGTGTAGCCATAAGCACCGTGGTACATCGCATACATTGGTGTGAAGATCGGTGGATAATCATCCCAGCCAGCTTCGTCGTCACGCTGCGGTATGTATGTGCCCGTCATCGTTTGATAATTTACATTAGATGTATCTGTGTTCGTGTTGTCGTATTCGCTGCGATGATCAACAATGTTCCCTTCCATTGATTCCGCCTGATCCATTGCCCACTTTGAATACAAATCATATTCATAATTCGGGTTATGTGGCGGTGTACACGGTTCAATTAAACCAGGACTTGTTTCTCCGCCATACGCTTTCACATATCCGTGCAAATCAAGAAACACCATCGGATTCCATTCTTTAATCAAATTAACCGTATGCTTTGTCTCAACTTGAGATTGCGTAATAAAATCGCGATTCAAATCGATTCCGTTTGAGTTAAAGCGAGTCGCATCAATACGCCCATCCGGATTCGCCACCACGTTAAAAATTAAAATGTGATTCTCCAATAACTCCTTTGTCTTCGCATCATCCGCCGTTGCAAATCGCTCAATCAGTTGAAGTGCTGCATCAGATCCAACAAACTCCGTGCCATGAATCGAAGCGTTGATCATCACGGGCACTTTAAAATCAGGATGCTTTTCGATAAACTTGTCTGCTTTATCAGGACTCTTAAACATCTTCTTTCTCAATGCTTTTTGGTAGCCATATTTCCCTTTTGCTTCTGGATCAGAAATGGTGACCACATAAAGATCCTGTCCGTCTGATGACTGAGCAGGCGTCTCTACGGTAATTCGATTGCTGCTTTTCTCAATCTCCTGAAGCTTTTCATCGACTTCAGAGTACTTCACAAAATCATAGTTTTCACTATTGAACGGACTCCCATCTTCCTCCTGTAACGTTTCGTTCCAGTTCACATTCTTCCAGCTCGTTTCTGCAGATGCAGACCCCGCCATCGGTGTAGCAAATAAACCAAGCATCACAGCACCAGCAATCAATTGCTTCTTCATCCCATTCCCCCTAAATTTATCAAAATAGTCTAAATTCTATTTTATAACTCTTATACAAAATTTTGTATACGACATACTTCCTGATTACGCGTAGGTCTTTTGTAGGTAGGTGCCTGTCACCACCCGATTTATGTTGCAATATGTCGAAACAATCATTTAAACTTTGAAACAAGTCTCGTAGCGTTGGAGCTGGATCTTATGAATAAATTACTGTTATCAAGAAAATTCATACCTACATACTTTATCGTCGCGATCTTAGCCATCGTATTGTACCGAACAATCGGAAATACATGGCTTGAAGCCTTACTCATTAGTTTTCCATGTTTCCTTATAGGCATTATTTCGATCGCGCTTAACTTCGGAAAACAACCTAAATAACACGAAAAAAGCTACCTCACTCCACAACTCGTAGAATGACGTAGCTTCTCTTCTATTCCGGATCCATCCAAAACAATTCATCAAGCGATTTATTTAACGCCCAACAGATCGATAAACATAACTGTAGCGATGGGTTGTATTTCCCAAGCTCAATCAGTCCAATCGTCTGTCTCGACACGCCTACTTTTTTGGCAAGCTCCTGCTGGGAGAGATCATGCTCCACTCTCGCCATTTTTAATCTAACATTCTTCACCATTCATCACCGCACATCTTCATCATCCATCTCTTCTAACTCTTGCTCATTCACCTGATCACTTTTACGCTTCGCAATTGCTAAGGGTAACACCATTATGGCAAATAAGACAGGAATATAGAACACTAAACATGCGAAAAGAATGGTAAAGAAGAAAGAATAGGCTTCCTGTGTACTATCAGCATACTTCTGAGAATTCACAATTGCAAAAGTCAGCGAAAACCCCACTCCCAAAAAAAGACTGATCAAGAAATTCCGTTTATTAAAGCTCATCTTACTCGCCTGATCATGCATCTCCACTTCATCTGAAAAGATTCCAAGCATCGTAGACCTTACAAGATAGAACAAGGAACTTGCAACCAAAATAATGATCTCCGTCCATAAATGCTGCGTTCCCCCCTCAACGAGAAACTGCTTATACAAAACAGACAACGCACAAATCGCCACAATAAGAATGTACATTTCCCGGTAAATCTTATTTTGAAGATTGGTCACCCGTTCATCTTTTTGCTTTCTTTGAAAACCAAATCGCATCGTTCCTCTTCCTCCTCCTGCTAGTAATCAATCTTCGGTAACCGCTCATACGCAAACACAAACAATAGCAAACTCACAACTGCAATGACACCTATTTCTACTCCATCCAGCGCAAGAAACGGCAGCTGGTTCGGCAAACTGTAAATTGGTGCATACGCAACAAGATCTTTCACAAACTCAGGAATCGCATCGACCTGAAACACGATGCCAAGTAGCCCTGGCAGCACCAAGATTGTTACAAGCGAAAGGGCTAACAGCTGCATCGCCTTCTGGTAATACAATGAAATCACTTGAAATAGTAGAGTGAAGAAAACACCGAATAGCACATATTGAAGCACCGCCTTTCCAACATCTCCTGCTGAAAAAGCCTGACCATTTAATTGATGATTCACAAAAAGTAAAGCCGCGCACCCAATTCCGAACAAAAGTGACATTGTGCTGATGACGAGCACCCGGGATACCAAAAACTTGATCCGATCGCGAGCAGACGTAAAAAGAAGATAGATCGTACCGTAATGCAGATCAGCAATCACGACTTTCGCACAAAATACGCCAAGTGCCACTGTGGCGACGCCCCCATATAACCCTGACACATTCTCCGGCCGAAATGGACCATCTAGCTCATAAATGGAATAAACAATTCCTCCACCAAACAAAAAGGCAAATGCAATCGATAGAAACAGCGGCAGGCTAAGGTTACGTTTTATCTCAAGCTTCATGTACTGTCCAAAATTCATTTTGCTTCACTCTCCATATTTTGAAAATAGAAGTCCTCGAGCGTATCCTTTTTCCGTTTCACATCAACTGGGAAAAGATCGTGTTGACCTAAGTGCTTCAGTACCTGTTTCATATCCCCATCAAATGGAATCGAAAGAACATTTCCACTTCGGGTCACCCCTTCGTACCCTCCTAACACATGCACGGCTTGATGGAGATCTCCTTGAGAAAACGTGAGCTCTAAAACTTCACCCTGGTGCTGATCTCTTGCAAACTCATTAATCAACCGTCCCTCTTTAATCACATAAACACGATCACTCACATTCTCGATATCTTCTAAAATGTGACTGGAAATCAGTATGCCGATGCCTCTTTCTTTTGCGAGCTTCTTTAAGTAGCCAAGGATATTTCGTATTCCATCCGGGTCCATGCCATTTGTCGGTTCATCCAATACGAGATAATCTGGGTTTGAAATAAGCGCAAGCGCAATCCCAAGACGCTGCTTCATCCCAAGCGAATAGTTCTTCACCTTTTTCTTTAAGTACGAATCCATACCAAGCGACTGAATGATTTCATCGAAACGTTCATCGTCTCCACCAAACAAGGAACGAAAATAATGGATATTGTACCGTCCGCTTTTATTCGGAAAGAACTTCGGCTTCTCAATTAAACTCCCAACTGATCGACCTTGCTCACTAAAGGTAAGCTCTCCGTCATATTTCACAATAATCCCAGCGATAATTTTCATTAACGTGGTCTTGCCCGCACCATTCGGACCAACTAGCCCAACAACCTCTCCTTTTTGTAACGACAAGGTAACGTCAGAAAGTGCTCGTTCCTTCTTATTGAACGTTTTTGATAGTGCACGCATCTCAATACTCATCTTCATCCCCCTCATTTAAATGAACCATATCCTTCTTTTTCCATTATATAATATCAACGTCTTTTTGCAACATATATTTGTCATTTAGTCATCTTTAATTTTCTTTTTATAAAAACTTGATAAAAAAAGCTTGAACAAATCATTGTTGAGAAAGAATGAATGAGACGGCATGTGAAACGAACGGGCCAAATCCGTTAAATAAAATGCAGCACGATCACTTACTCGTTAATCTTTTGTTCACCTTTACGTTGTAAGATAGGTGGGAGAGATTCTGTACAGAAAGGATGAAAAGCGTGATTTCCATTTTAATCATCGATGACGATCCGCACATTTTAAATCTTGTCGAAGTGACGCTCCAAGATGCTGGATTTCATACATTCACATCAAGAAATGGCACCGAAGCTTTAGCTCGATTAGAAGAAGTTACGATTGACCTCGCGATCGTGGATGTGATGATGCCAGGACTAGACGGATATACACTTACCAAAAGAATCCGAGATACGTACGACCTTCCCGTTATTTTATTAACCGCCAAAGGCGAACTCCATGACAAAGAACAGGGATACACCGCCGGAACGGATGATTATATCGTCAAACCATTTGAACCGAAGGAACTGATTTTTCGTGTCCAGGCTGTTTTAAGACGATATGATAAGCCGAGTCAGTATACGATTCAGGTTGCTGATGTAAAAATTGATAAAAGAAATTATGAGGTACAAATTGGAAAACAGCACCTTCTTATGCCTTTAAAGGAGTTTGAGTTACTAGCCCTATTGGCTTCTCGACCGAACCAAGTTTTCAATCGAGATTATCTGATTGAAAACATATGGGGGCTTGATTTCGAAGGGGATGAGAGAACGTTAAATGTTCACATTAAAAGGGTTCGTGAACGGCTTGGAGCAGTTACCTCAAGCATCAAAATAGTGACCGTTCGCGGTATTGGCTATAAGCTAGAGGTCACGTCATGATGAAATCCCTTTACTCGAAATTTATCGTAACAACGCTAATCATTATGCTGGTCAGTTCCGTTATTGGCTTTTTATTTGCAAATGCTTACTACCAAAACAATTTAAAACCGGAAAATGACGCGAAAAACATGAGGATCGCGACAAGCATAGCGGAGTTCGCCGAAACCCAAGTCGACCTCGATCAGTACCTTAGCCATACAGCAGCAACAGGCTACCAGCTTTTTTTAGTTAGCAAAGAGGAAAGTCGTTATTATGGAGGGGAATTTAAAGAAAAAAACGTATCGCAAGAAGCGATCGATGATGTATTAAATGGACAACCCTATCATGGTATGAAGGAATTTCCGAAGAAAACATTTGTAACGGGATTCTTCGCCAACGAGCTAAAAAATTCAGTCGGTGTGCCGTTGACCTACGAGGGTACACAGTATGCGCTATTTTTGCGACCAGATATTAAGCTCTTATTTAACGAGATCCATCTCCTTTTAGGATGGATGGTGTTCGTGATCTTTATCTTAAGTTTACTCGCAGAACTCGTTTGGTCTGCGATGCTGATTCGCCCAATTCGAAAGCTATCTCATGCAACGAATAAAGTGCGAGAAGAAGGCTTTGATGTTCATTTAGACATTCATCGAAGAGATGAGATTGGCCAGCTGGCACAGAATTTCAAAGAAATGATCGCAAGGCTCGGTAAATTAGATAAGCTTCGGAAGTCATTCGTCTCAAATGTCTCGCATGATATTCAGACGCCTTTATTAAATATACAGGGGTACAGCCGTTTATTAGAAAACAATGCCCTTTCGGAAGAGGATAGAAAAGCATACTTGCGTGTCATTCAAGAGGAAGCAGAACGAATGTCCATTTTATCCAAACAGCTATTAACGCTATCGTCTCTTGAACCAAAAGAGAAAGATTACCCCAGAAAAGCGGTCGATTTATCCGCTCAATTAAAAAGTCTGTTGCATCGCTATTATTGGCGTATCGATGAAAAGGAGCTTTCTTTAACCTATACTCTTGACGAAGTTCAATTTAAAGGGAATCCGGAGCTGTTATATACCGTCTGGGAAAATCTTTTAACGAACGCAATAAAATACAACGAGCCAGGTGGATCGATTGAAGTTATGCTAGAAGACGCTCAAGACCAAGTCCAACTAACCTTTACAGATACAGGCATCGGCTTAGAGCCGAATGAAAAAGAACAAATCTTTGATCGCTTTTATCGTGCCGACCTAGCGCGAACGAGAACGCAACAAGGCACAGGCTTGGGGTTATCCATTGTAAAAGAAATCATTGAACTCCATCAAGGTGATATTCTCGTCGATAGTAAGGTAGGAAAAGGCACCACATTTAGCATTACTCTTCCACATTTGTAATCATTCATTAACCTTTTGTTCACTTAACTGATTTAAAGTAATCAGTGTCAGGAACGAAAGGTTTTTCTTATAGAAAGGAATGATGGTAAATGAATATGGCTTGGAAAGAAATGAAGAAAAACAAACCGAAATTTCTTATCGTTGGCTCCATTGTGCTACTCATTAGTCTGGTCACGTTTATCATTTCTGGTCTTGCAAATGGCTTATCTCAAGACAACGTCTCCTTGATCAAAAACATGCCAGAGGGCACGTTTTACATGAGTGAGGATTCTAATGAATCCTACACGCAATCTCATCTTGAAGAGAAGAAACAGGATGAAATCCTTGAGAGCGACCAGAACGCATTTGCCTTTTCCCTTCAAATGGGGTCACTCAAAAACGAAGCAGACAATCAGCAAAGCGTTGCCTTCCTCACTTCTACCGATACACAACTATTTAAACAGGTAAAGAAAGGAGAAGTGATTCTCGATCGCTCGTTAAAAGCGGAAGGCATCAAGGTTGGTGATGAACTAACCAGCCCTCTCTTTGACGGAACATTTAAAGTGATTGATTTTGTTGATAACAAAAAGTTCAACCACTCGCCAGTTGCGTTTATTAATCAGGACTCATTTAAAAACATGTTCCGAACGGATGAATCTCAGCTCATCTATCGTCCCAATACAACCGAGGAGATCAGCGGGTTGCAGTCCTTTTCTAAGAACAAATTTCTCTCTACCATTCCAAGTTACCAAGCTGAACAAATGACGCTAAATATGATTGTTTGGTTTCTCGTTGTGATTAGCGGCATGCTGTTTGCGATTTTCTTTTATATGATGAATGTCCAGAAAATCGGGATGTATGGCATTCTTAAAGCACTCGGGATTCGCACGGGGGATTTGTTTAAAATGATTTGGAGTCAAATGGCTCTTATAACGATACTCGCTCTTTTCGTTTCTGGACTACTGAGCCAAGTTTTTCAAGTCATTGCTCCTGATACAATGCCTTATCACTTAACTCTTACAACAACAATACAACTATCCTTCGTCTTCGTGATTGTTGGTTTCTTAGGATCGACGTTATCAGGCTTTCAAATTAGGAAAATAGAACCTTTGCAGGCGATTCAACAAGGAGAGGCTTAACATGAGGCAACTACAATTAGAACAAATAAGAAAATCGTTCATAAATGGAGAAGTCGAAGAAGAAGTGTTAAAAGGGGTGGATTTATCCCTTCAAAAAGGGGAAGTAACCGCGTTAATCGGTGCTTCAGGTTCAGGAAAAAGCACGTTGCTGACAATCGCTGCCGGTCTTCAACCTCTCTCAAGCGGTCGCGTCCTTTTTAACAATCAGAATTTAGCAGAATTGCGATCAGAACAGGTGCGAAACATCCGAGCACATCACTTCGGTTTTGTGTTTCAGTCATCCCACCTCGTTCCTTTTCTGACAGTGGAAGAACAACTTTCGATGATGATGGACGTGGCTGAAATGAAAATAAACAAACGCGATAAGCGAAAACAGATAGCGGACGTATTAGAAAAAGTGGGAATGACGCATCGGTTAACAGCCTACCCTTCCTCCTTATCAGGCGGAGAAAAACAGCGGGTCGCCGTTGCACGCGCCATTATCCACAACCCCAAAGTTCTGTTTGCAGACGAGCCAACAGCAAGCCTTGATTCAAAAAGGTCAAAAGACACCATGGCGCTGATTCAGCATGTAACGAAATCGCTAGGGATGACCACATTAACGGTGACTCATGATGAAGAAATGTTAGCTTATGCGGATCGTGTTGTGACGATGAGTGATGGAAAGATCCTGAAGAATCATGCTGCGAAATCCATGTAAGACAAAAAGAAGTGCTAGTGGAAACTTCACTAGCACTTCTTTTCATCTAATTGAAACTTAATTGGCACAGCGACAGGATTTCTACTATCCAGCAACAGGATTTGAAACTGAAACACGCCTTCCTCTTATGAATAAACGAACCTCTTACAATGAAAGTACTACTGATGTGGTTTTTTCCTTTTATTTTCAGGCTGCTTTAACCAATAACGCAATCCCTTTCCTGCCAAAGGCTCGTCATTATATCTTGGTATAACATGCAGATGACTATGAAAAATGAATTGATTGGAGACTTCTCCCACATTCCAACCAAGTGTATAACCATCTGGAGAAAACGTTTGATCGAGGAATGTCTTTGCATGCTGTAAAAGTTCATAGGTGTCGTTCCACTCTTCTTTCGATAATTCAAATGCGTTAGCGTGATGCTTCTTGGGAACAATCACTCCGCAGCCTTCTAAAACATCTTGTTGATCGTCATGCTGTAAGAAATAGCAAGATTCATTTTCAAATAGGATCTTTTGTTTCTCGTCCTTTTCAGGATTACAAAATGGACAGTTCTCCTTGTAAGTCAATAAAATTCCACCTTTCTTTTTAAAAAGCATTCCTGTATAGGACCGTTTAACTCTATGTTTCGTTTAATCCTTTATCAAGAAGGCTACTAGTATGTAAGAAGAAAAAATAGGAGTGTTGGATATGAAAAACCGGTTTCTATGGGGATTCTTAGGTATATTGATCTATCCGATTGTATGGATTTTGATGGCTTTACTATTAGGTGGCGACCTTCCTACATGGAGTGTTTTAACTGGTTCTTCCATTGGAGGCTTTATATGTGGATTTTTCATAGTGGCTCCGAGTATACGTAAAGGGAGAAACCGAAAACTTTAGCATAAAAATACCTACCCTATTTTTTAAAAACATTCACTACGAGATTAATAAAAAAGAGACTACCTCATCGCAAATAACCTCCTTCTAAAAGCAGCATTTTATAACTGATACACTTCGATCTTCTCCCAAATCCCCTTCCAATTTTTCTTTATCGCTCGCTCTCTATAAATGGCAGCTCGTTCTTTACTCTCTTTAAAAAAGGGTGTCGGCTTCAATTCTAAATTGATCACATCATCGACACCCCAAGGAGCAGTAAGAATAAGATTGTTATCCTTATCAATTTTGACACCAAGAGCCGTTGCGGTTTCTGGAAACTTGGAAATGGCATCCTCTGCAGAAGTATAGGGTTCTATGTGATTAACCACGTGCATGCGCGCTTCATTCTTAACGGACCACGGTAGATCTGGAAGGATTCTCTTCAACTCAGCTTCTAATTCTTTTTCAGTTTCTTCACTTATATCTTCTTGATCATAATAAATGACATCAATGTCTGGCGGGTCAGTACTGTTTTCAAATCCGTGTAGTGTATCCCATATTTTTGAACGGACAAATCCCGCGCATATCCACCAATCTGGCAAACTCAGTTGACTTGCAACCTTGATGATTTCCATCATTCGTTCATCGTTTTCGATTAGCTTCATAATATCTTCTTTTGTCTTCAACCTAACACCTCGTTTGGATCGTAACGCCCCTTGGTTTTTTATCTCAATTTTCCTTTCAGTTCAAATTCAATAAATCAGCAATGATCTCATCACTCCCTGGTGAAAACATAAATAGAGCGAACAAGATCAATAGTGCACCTATACAAACAAAAGAAATTCGTTTACTTCCAATGAGTCCTTTTCCTACTAAAAACAATCCAATAAACAAGAGTAAAAAATACCAAACTCCCATACGCACTCTCCTCACCACATCGAAATTTTTTCCTCAGTATTGACTATCTATTATAATGACGATTAGGAAGCAGCTATTGTTCCTTTTTTAGTTAATTCATCAATTAATTGTTAGTTAGGTTAGAAGAATTCATATAACCCGTCATTGAAATACTCGAACTCTTCTTTAGTCACCTTATAGCGACGGTATCCTTCGTAAAAAGCCTCTATGGATTCATGATGGTTCATCCATTTTCGAATCGCTAAGGATTCATCATACCTAGGATCGCCTATCGTCATTCCCGCAACATCAATAAACATACTTACTTTTCCGTTTATAACCATCACATTATCGGTCGTGCAGTCCCCATGTATCATCGTTTGATGGACGCTAGAAGGTGGGTGTGAAATTAACTTCTTCAAAAGCTCGAAACTTCCATCAGTATGGCCTGATTCTACGTAACCTTCTGCCTTTTTTAACTGTTCAGCAAGCCAATGATTACTATGAAACCCAGACACAGTCGTTTCATGGAGACGTTGAAGAAACTGTCCAAAACTCTTAATTAGTGACAGTTGTTCTTGCTTCTCTGCTTCTCTTAATGCAGTTGTTAATGTTATCCCCTTCTCAAATGACATAAGGAGATGGCTGCTATTCTTCCCTTCAAAATAACCATAGTAGCTCGGCGTGGGGATCTCTGTGTTCGTATTTAGCTTTTCTAATACAACAGCTTCATTTCTTAACCATTCTCGATATTTTCGTTCATAGGAACTTTTTAGCATATACCTGCCTTCCTCTGTGACGACTTGATGCACTTCTGAGGTACACCCCTGATCTTGTAATAAACTCATTCCCTCTATTTTCCCTATCATTTCTTCCACTTTACTTTTCATCTCTTTTTCCATGAGTACCCGCCTGCACTTTCTATTAGAGATAACGGCTTTTCACCATACCAATTATTTCAAAATTCGATCAATAAATCTATTAATATTCCTAACATTTTGAAGGACATGATGAAATTGGAACGAAATGTATGTAGGAAATGCTACCGATAGGAGGAACAATATGAGTGATTCTCTTTTTAATGGTATTCACTATATTCGAATACCAGTCGTTAATCTCAGCGAGTCCGTTTCCTGGTACTCAGAGTGTTTGCAGTTCACCTTAAAATTTAATCGAGGTGATTTGGCGGTCTTATCGCTTGAAGAAGGTCCCCTCTTCGTTTTAGTAGAAGCGGACGAGCACTCGAGAGGACACTTTTTCAAAAATGGTGAACCAGAATTTTCTGTAGGTCTGACTACTTCAAACATTAATCGCCTCTACAACTATTTAATTGATCAAGAAGTGAAAGTAGAACCGATCGAGGAAGATGAAGGACACCAATTTTTTCACTTTTATGACCCGAATGGAAACAAACTGCAGGTACATCACTAACATTTCTTTAGCTACTCGTTAAGGGTAGCTTTTTTTAACGCCCTTAAACTTTATCCTCACCTAACGCAACACAGAGCCCTTCGCTTCTCTTCAACGGAATCACCCCTGTTTCTACTAATTTGTCCACATACTTTCCGCGCTTTCATCAGGAACATCACCCAGCCCATCTACATAGTGTGTTGAAGAAAGTGTTTCATAAGATAAACGCTTAGGAAAATGGATTTCAGTCCATGATGAACGTTTGATGGAGGTGACAGAAATGAATCAATTTCAAAACGATCTTCAACACTTAGATGTTGGAGAGTACCATGCTCAGGAGTTAGTTCCTTGTGAGCAAGCGAATTATTATCCAAATGGAGACCAGAATGTAGATCCAAATGATACTCGTTTAATTGGATTTGTATGCTTTGGGTGTTTCCGCTGTGCGGGCTGCGTAGGCTGTGCTGGCTGTGGAGGTTGTGCAGGTTGCGGCGGTTGTGCTGGCTGTGGTGGATGTGCTCGTTGTGCGCGATGTGCAGGTTGTGGTGGATGTGCCGCAAGATGTGGCGGATGCGGCAGATGCGGTGGTCGCTGAACCAGATTAGGTCCTAAACTCTGAACGACAAAATCGTGAAATCGACTAACTATTCCAAGTACACTTAATGCTAAATCACATAAATCAACGAAAAAAGAACCTGGAAGCGCTAAGCACTTCCAGGTTCTTTAAATAATGAATCCATTTAAAGCGAACTCATATCTTAATGGGAATTTTTTATAAGGGTAATTAAAACAATTTCTTTGTATAAATACGGAGGGATACAAATCCTGAACCTATGTATAAAAGGAAAACGGACACCCCTATAACAAGATATTCTACAGTATTGTCGGAAGTTATAAGCAACTTAACAAACGCTCTCATTCGATCATTTAAATCATGGATAAAAAATGTAACTGTCAGTAGATACAATGCAAATAAACCAATTGCCGCTATCATAAGATAATTGCTTTTAAATTTATAACAAAAAGGAAAAATGAATGACAGAATCGACATCACAACAGCAACCATGAACAATAGTTCTTTCCAAGAAATCATTTCTCCATGGATGATTATATTTCCAATAAAAGTAACTGTACCGATCAATAGTGTTAAGAGAACGGCAACAATATACTTTGAACTCACGATCTCTTTCCTTGTATAGGGGAGAGAATTGAGCAATAGTTGGATAGTGGATTTTTCATCTACGGTAAAGGATTGCATTGATATCACTATGCTACAAAGGATTCCTACCCAAATCATAGAAAAATCTAAGATTAAATACACACATAAAATTGCCAATAATACGAGTATCGTCTTTTTTAGTAAGATGATATCTTTACGTATTAAGTTAAACAAGAGATCTTTCTCCTTTCTTTGTGAAATACATGATATCTTCGAGAGATGGAGCTTCATAAAGCGCCATCTCTCCAAATATTTTCCTTGCGCGTTGTTTATCTGAGGTTAAAGCTTCAAATCCATAAGGCATTTTTCGTACAGCTATAAATTCCTGTTCTGTTTCCCAATCTAGTAATTCCAGTCCCCCTTTTACAATCGCATATTCCTGCTCAATTTCATGAAAATCTTTCGTGAAAATATGCTTTCCATCATGAATAAAGGTTATATAATCAGCAATCGAGGCCAGATCAGATGTAATATGAGTGGAAAAAAAGATTGTTTTATCCCCATCTTGCAGAAGTTCATGCAATAGATCTAATAGTTCTCTTCGAAAAATAGGATCTAATCCTGAAGTGGGTTCATCCATAATAATTAATTCCGCATGGTGAGACAATGCGATACTTAAAGACGCTTTAATCATCATTCCTTTTGAAAATGTTTGCATTTTTTTAGTTAGCGGTAAGTTAAACAAACTTACATATTCGTTGAATATCTGTTCATCCCAATTCACATATGCATTTCTCACAATCGCTTTAATCTCAGCTAGTGTGAGATGTTCATAGAACACATTTTCATCAAATACAAAGCCAATTCGCTGCTTAATTTCTTTTTCATGATTTTTGTAATTTAATCCAAATACAGAAACCGATCCACTATCAGGTTGTAACAAATTCATCATCAGTTTAATTGTGGTAGACTTCCCTACACCATTTCCACCGATAAATCCTGTCACATATCCCTTTTTAACCTTTAACGAAAAATCCCTTAGGCTAAAACCTTCAAAGGACTTACAGACATGCTGGAGTTCTACAACATTTTCATCTTGCATCATTCTTCCCCCCTATATAAAATGGTCAGCAACTCTTTTAATTCGGTTAGTGTGACGCCGATGTCTTTACTATTTTTGATGGCAGTCGCCAATTGCTCTTCGATCCCCTGCATTTTTCTTTCTTTCATCATTTCCTCATTTTGTTCCGATACAAATGACCCTTTTCCAACGATAGAATAAATGAACCCATTTTTTTCAAGTTCCTCATAAGCGCGTTTAGATGTTATGAGACTAACATTTAGATCCTTCGCCAATTGACGCATCGATGGAAGTGGCTGGCCTGACTTCAGATCACCTGCTAGGATTTGTTCTTTTAATTGAAGGTGAATCTGTTGATAAATCGGTGTCTTTGAACTGTTGGAAATTATAATTTTCATTAAAAAACCTCTTTCAATTATCTAAACATTATTGTATACATTATATACAATATATACAATAATTATCTGGATTTTATTTCCACTATATAAAAAAAGAACTTCATAATAAGAAGTTCCCTAGTAACAATCACCTATTCTTCTGCAAAAATACTAAATCATGTTCGTGCTCAAAACCAACCTTCTTATACAATTTTATGGCTGTTTCATTAGCTGCGTTAACACAAAGCGTAATGGAAGCAATATCCTCATAAGAAAATAGCCATTGAATGGCACCATTGATTAGCTGCTTCCCAAACCCCTTACCTCGGTCCAAGTCTTTAACGGCCATATACTCAATGCTAGCCTCTCCAAACGCTGGTTCAGCCTCCGCATAGATGTATCCTTTTAGCTGATTGGATTTTTTAATAATAAACACTTTTCGATTCGTACTAAGGCGCTCGATCAATTGTTGTCCGTTATAATAGGTTTCTGGAAAAGCTTCATTATGTAATTGTATTATCTCTGAGAAGTACTCTTCCGTAAGTTCCACAACCGGTTCGGCTTTTATTTGCATCCTATCCTCACGAGAAACGGTTAATATCGTTTGCTCACTTTGTTTAGCAAATCCCAATTCCTTAGCGAAACTTAATAGATTTCGATTGTGATTACTTGTGAACATATTGAGTTGATGTATCTCAGAAGGTAGTAATTTCTCCATTTCAGTCCATAATTGGTTGGCCCATCCAGGTTCTTTCGCAAATGGCCCCCATATTTCTGCAGATTGACTTTCTAGGGAAGCATCAAATCCTAAAACACCAACCAACTCATCTTTCTCATAAGCTACGACAAAACTCTTAGTATAAGGAACATCCGTTATATCTTCCACAAAAGAGTTAGCAATCTCTTCAACTTCAGTTCCACAGTAGCCAATGTACGAATCTTCCTTATTGTTTAACTCTGCGATTAGCTTGGAAACTTTAGTGATGTCAGACCTAGTCATTGTTCTGATTGAACTCAAATAAATCTCCCCCCAGGAAGTAGCTTCCTCAACTATTTGATTTCTTCTGCATTTTCCTAATCTCCCCATCCTCTCTAAAAACCTCAGAGCGAATAATACTTGGTCGCCACCTGAATGAAGCGAAAACTATGACATTCATCACCTGAAAGTCCAAACACCTGATGACTCTCTCGTTCTATCCATCTACATACTAAATTTCTGTACGTATAAGCCATTTTCATGATATTCCTCAAAATGATCAGCACTTACATCCTTAATTAACCCTCTCCAAAACGCACGTGCAGGCTTATTCTTTTCGATCTGAGTAATCTCCCATTCCCCAGGAAACATCGCAATCAGTTTTCTCGCACTTTCTTTTCCATAGCCATTCCCCTGATAGTTAGCCATAATAAAGAACTCCTGAATGGAGTTTGGACTTGAAAGAGTGGCCATTTCTACAAGAGCAAAACCAATCAATTCATCACCTAACTTAATAAAATATGCCTGGTGTTGATCGCGCCAATAATGATCTAACTCAATTTGCTTGTAGGCGCCATTAACTCCCACCTTCATGTTTGGTAAGTATTTACTAAACTCATAAAAATAAAATTGCATGAGATTATGCAAGATCGTCGCTTCTTCTTTTTGAACTTTATGTAAAGAAACCATACACTCACCTCTTTTTACTTTCATTTAGGAATCAATCGGAAAAAGATACACATTGTAAGAAAAGAAATTCTCTAACCCTACCTTTCTCGCAATGGCATTCGAAGCCTGATTTGCCTCTTCACAGTCCCAATATGGAACCATCCCCTTATGAACACATTCCTTCACCACACTGGACGCTGCCAGCTGACCTAATTTATTCCCTTGATGATCCTCCATGGTTTCCATATCTAACCCATGAACATTTCCAGCTACAAATCCTGAAAAACACAAACTCACAAGTTGATGTTGATAGACAACGCCATACCCGATTCCCTTATCAAAAAAGGCATTAGGTGAAGCCCAGAATTCAGCTAACTTAGACTGTAAGAAGTGTTTATTGGTAATCGAATAGTTCTGTTCGTTAAAGAGAGCTTCGCTGATTTTGATGACGTGGTACTCGGATTTAATGGGCGGATGATGCTGCTCTTTAGGGTGTTCGAGTCGATACACATGTTGTTTGAATTTATGCATGTCACGATCGGTGAAGAGCGTCTCGATTGTTTTATCCCACCTTGAATGGTTTCCAATAGCAATAAAAGTCGTTAAGTTCAGCTGCCTTGCTTCAGGAATTATTGTCGTTTCCATACAATCATTGATCTCTTGAAGAAACACTTCACTTTGATCATCTCCAATAAAGAAAAAACCGTCATGATTTCCTAACCAGATCAGCCCTGCTTTAGGGGCATCGAGATGATCGACAAAAACACGACCAGGGTTATTCCCTTCGATAACGGCTTTTGCTTCTAGATGTCCAATATCATTTAATAACGTTTTGCATTTGTAGAATTCATCTTGTTCAAGTTCATGAATCATGGTGCTCCCTGCTCCCTCCTTCTGCACATCAATGAAACCTACTCAAAGACTTGACGCAGTTCAACCTGGCCCTCGCCATATCCTTGCGGGTCAGGCATGCGCATCGCCCACTTAACCGCTTCTTCTTTTGACTCCACATCAATGAGAATAAAACCGGCAGTGATGTCTTTCGTTTCGGTAAACGGACCTTCTTCAACGACAGGAGCGCCGTTTGGATACGAAATACGCAGTCCATTCGAACTTGGATGAAGACCCTTTGCCATCACCCGAACGCCCGCTTTTACTAACTCTTCATTGTACGTTGACATTGCTTCCCTCAGCTCAGCACTTGGTAGATTTCCAGCTTCCGAATTCTTCGATGCCTTCACGATCAGCATAAACAGCATCAAATCTCCTCCTCTTTGACAATTACCGGCTTAGATTCTCGCTTCTACCTATTCGATAAAAGAAAAGAATCCTCCTTCCATCAAAAAATCTGCGTTCATTTTAGAAGGACTGCTTATGCGCCTTATCGAACATACAAAATGAAGACACAACGACTATTTAGGAGGGAATTATGGGCAGAATTGTGCATTTCGAAATTCACGTCGATAACATGGACCGCGCAAAAAGTTTCTATGGTGAAATATTTGGATGGACTTACGAAGACTGGAGCGATTTCGCTGGCATGCCTTATTTTGGCGTTGTCACTGGCGGTGACGATCAGCTTGGCATTAACGGTGCCCTCATGCAGCGTCAAGGTCCACCTCCAGAACCAAATCAGCCTGTCAATGGCTATGCCTGTACGATAGCGGTAGAAAATTACGATACAATTGAAGCTAAAATCCTTGATAAGGGCGGTGTGGTCGCATTGCCTAAATACGCACTACCGGGGATGGCATGGCAGGGTTACTATAAGGATACGGAAGGGAATATCTTTGGTGTTCATCAACCAGACGAGAATGCAAAATAGCATTTATCCGTGCTAAAGGCGCTATAATAGCGCCTTTTCTTCTTTTACTTAAGTCGTCCGTGTTCTCCTCAACATTTTTGGCCGTTATCTCGGAAGATTGCACCAAAATAAGAAGAGCCGTCTTTTTCGTCTATCCCTCCTAAAGTTCCCCTTATTCATAGTAAAATCATCCAATCAATGGGTTACTTTTTAAGCTAGAACGCATTTCTAGACTATCGGATCCTTTCCCGCTTAGTGCATTTTATAGTAAAATAGGACTAAACCTCTGTTAGAAAGGATCGATGTATGGAAAATCAATTGCATTACATCATGAATCACATGCGTGCGGCATTCAAAGTGTTAGATAAGGAATGGCAGATGGCCGCAAAGGATTTGGGGATCACTCAGGCAGAACAGCACATATTGTGGATAGTGTATCTAGAAAAATCCATTACTCTCTCAAAACTAGCTGAATTGAGCCTGCTCGATATTTCAACGGTGGCTCAGGTATTAACACGTATGACAAAAAAAGGTCTAGTCATCCAAACGAAAAAGAACCAGGATCGACGTGTTACCTATGTATCACTCAGCCCAGACGGCGAGAAGATTCTACACACATCTTCCACCTACGAATATCAATTCTGGAACTATATGAAGGAAATGGATCCTCAAAAACGTGCTCTATTCATGTCCATCGTATCTGATATGAACAAGCACTTCTATGGTGATTCATTTGTGAAATGGGTAGAACAAACGTCAAAAAAATCGATAGCGGATTAATCAAAAAAATCTTCAACTATTCGCCATTCAATGTGATTTTCATGACTAGAACAAGATTCACAAACGGTATAATGCTTTTCGCTGAGATAAGCAACGTGCTGGCCTAGGATGAAATTCCGATAACAGCTTTTACAAAAGAATTCAGTTGATTGGATACGAGGCACAGTATGAAAATCTCCCTTACTTTTAATATAGATTAAAGTGTACCGATCCTATTTCAAAATGGATAGTTTAGGTGTGTTTTGTATATGTTGGGGGTAAAAAAGAGCGTTTATCTATAAAAGATAAGCGCTCTTTCACAAGATGATTGGTTTCGCTCAAGTATTCCCATGCATATCCCTCCTATTTAGTGGAGGAAATCATAATAATTCCGCGATTTTCTGGATAATTCCGCGAAAATTAGTTTTATTCCGCTAAAACGCGAATTATTTCCGCGGAATCTTAATTAATTCCGCGAAACTTCCTAATCAAGCGCGCCCTCCCTTAACAACCTTGTGGCAGCATCTTCAGAATTCAACCAAAAAACCCCTTAACCATCATGTCCACACATAAGAGACAAATCTGCAAACATAGACTCATAGTATGAAGTCAGAACTATGGGTCAGGAGGTGTCTTATGACGAATGTTCAGCCTTCCATGCGATTAAAGCTAAAGAAAGGTACTTTCTTCATGCCGGAGCCGAGTGGAAGCGTCTATTTTAGAAACAATGCAGGTTCCTTTCGAATGGAAGGGAGCACGATCCATCAATGGATCGAAAAACTGATTCCGATGTATAATGGCGAATATTCACTAGAAACCCTCACAGAGGGGCTTACAAAGCCTTATCGTGATCGAGTTTACGAGATTACAAATACCCTCTATACGAATGGGTTTCTGCGTGACGTAAGTCAAGATCTTCCCCACGAATTACCATCACATGTTGTGGAGAAATACGCTTCACAGATTGAATACATCGAAAGCTTTTCTGATTCCGGTGCGTATCGGTTTCAGCAATACCGTCAGAAGAACGTTCTCGTTGTTGGAGAAGGATCGATGTTAATTGGGCTGGTATCATCATTACTTACATCTGGTTTGCCTCGTTTCCAGACGCTACTAACAGATGAAAAGACGAACCCACAACGAATCAAACAATTAGAAACAGCTGCAAGAAAATCAGATCCTGAAGTCTCGATTGAAGTTTTAGTAAAAAGAGGGCCGATCGCTTGGGAAAGGCAGATCGAACCATTCGACGGAATTTTATATGTGTCTTCCGAAGAAAATGTGCAGGAGCTACGCAGTCTCCTTCATGCCTGTAAAGAAAGGAAAAAGCCGTTTCTCCCCGCCATCTGCACAAAAGGAGTTGGGATGGCCGGCCCTCTTGTTACTCCGGATAGCGGCTGTTGGGAATCTGCGTGGGGAAGTTTACATGAACCGCAAAACACCGGCTCCTTTTCAGCACCTGCTGGGGCGATGCTCGCAAATATGGTCGTATTTGAATGGTTTAAAAAAAGCACAGGCATCCCTGTACTTTCGACCAATCAGGCGTTTCTACTTAATCTTGAAACCCTTGAAGGCAAATGGCATCCCTATCGCCCTCATCCACTCGTCTCAGGAAAGATTGAAGTCGAAAAGGTCTCCAACGAATTTAGTGAAGAGAAGAAAAAAGATCCGAACAAACTCCTTTACTATTTCAGTCAGCTAACCAGCGAGTTAGGCATTTTTCACAAGTGGGAAGAAGGCGAGCTGAGTCAATTACCTTTAGCTCAATGTGAGATTCAGACGGTTAACATTAAATCAGCTGGATTCTCTAGCCTAATAAGTGCAGCTTTAACACACGAAGAAGCAAGGTTGGATGCCGGGTTGACTGGTATTGAGGAATACGTTCTGCCATTAAAAGAAGAAATAATCTCATCACTTCCCTCTTCTTTCGAAAAGGCTATGTACTCAGAAACCGATCTCCACATAGGTGCTGGAGAAACGTTTGTTGAGGCTGTCACTCGGGCACTGCAAACGGCGTTAGAAGAGGAATGGAATCAAAAAGCCGATCAGTGCATGGAAAGCATTTGTAGATTTGCACCTCAACATGTTGAAGACAATACCTGTCGCTACTATTTGAGAGTTTTAACAACTATGAACAAAGTACCGGACCTCGCCTTAGGAAAAGAGACGAACGGCCTTCCTGTCGTATGGAGAAAAGCAGAAGATAACCGCTGGTACGGAAGCGTCGGATTTACTCTCGTACTCGCTTTACGAAGTGCGCTCCTTCAGGCCGTGAAAGAAGCTCAAAACCATTCCATTTCGGCAGCTCTCTCTTTTTCAACGATTCCGGTTGAAGATAAATCGATCCAATCCATTGATATCCCCGCTTATGATGCAAACGATCAGGCGACCGTTCTCCGTTCTGTCATAAACCGTTTCGAACAACAAAACAAGGAAATTTCCATTGTAAAAATAAATCTTGAAACGTTTGAAAAAGATGGAGCAATAGACATCTATGGCGTGCTGTTACGAGAGGGGGAGACGACGTGAGCACTAGCATTACCTTAGTCGGAAATGGCTTGCTGCGAAATTGCGTAGTGGAACAACTCGCTTCCCATCACCTCACGCTTCTTCCAGATCTTGCAGGGATACCCGAGGAGACAACGCTATTACTCGTCATTCATGACTGCTGGAATCCATCCATGCACAAACAAGCGGAAGAAGTAGCACGAGAGCTTGGCATCAATTGGCTACGGGCCTTCTTATCTTTTGGCGAAGGGGTGATCGGTCCACTCGTTCGCCCTAGTATGGCAGGCTGTTCACAGTGTGCAGATACAAGAAAGATGATGGCCGCAACGGATCGCGAAGATCTATGGAAAATTCAGCAGGTGTTAACCCAAAGGGATAACGCGATTGAGGATCAATGGATCTCACAAACCGGTCTTCTCCAAATGGCTCAGCTAATCAAAAATGAAGTGCTAGGCTCAGCTCAATTGGAAGGGGCTATCGAACTACTTAACTTGGCTTCACTTGAAAGCTCTCGCCATCGAATCTTGCCAGACGCCTACTGTTCCGTTTGCAGTTCTCTACCAGCAGACACGGACGCGGTGATGACGTTAAAACCAAGTCTAAAAGTTAGCGGCTACCGTACCCGGTCGATGAACGACTTACGCAACGTACTCTCCAGAGATTATCTTGACCCTCGTACTGGCTTGTTAAATCGTATGATGATCGATTTTGAAACAACATATGCTGATGCAATCGTAAACCTCCCTCTCTTCAATGGAAATGAAGGCTCAGCAGGCAGAACAAACTCGTATGCGATCAGTCAAATGACTGCGATATTGGAAGGATTAGAACGCTCATGCGGAATTGATCCGAAAGGAAAAAGAACCGTTGTTCACGATTCCTATCGTAACCTGGACCGCGCCTTGAACCCGCTTCAGCTCGGTGTTCATTCAGAGGAACAGTACGCGGAGGAGGGCTATCCGTTCACCCCTTTTCATCCTGATCGAAAAATGAATTGGGTGTGGGGCTATTCCCTTCTTAAAAAGGAACCGATTCTCGTACCTGAGCGTCTCGCGTATTACAGCATGGGCTGCGGGGATGGGTTTGTGTTTGAAACATCAAACGGCTGTGCGATCGGAGGAAGTCTTGAAGAAGCCATTTTCTACGGCATGATGGAAGTGCTTGAACGCGACTCTTTTCTAATTACCTGGTACGCCCAGCTCCAGCTTCCGCAAATTGATCCTTACTCATCAAACGACGAAGAGCTCCACTTGATGATCGACCGGATGAAGGAGATAACGGGCTATGACCTTTATTTATACAATGCCACCATGGAGCACGACATCCCGTGTATTTTAACGATTACGAAGAACGGCACCTCTGATACTGATCGCTTAAATCTGATGTGTGCAGCAGGTGCCCAT
The DNA here is from genome assembly GCF_011082085.1 of Bacillus sp. Cs-700. Taxonomy (NCBI): domain Bacteria; kingdom Bacillati; phylum Bacillota; class Bacilli; order Caryophanales; family Bacillaceae; genus Bacillus; species Bacillus sp. Cs-700. The sequence goes on along the minus strand of NZ_CP041063.1, from coordinate 3,940,971 downwards.
CTTGATCCCGTTCGCGCTGTGAAAAGCGCGATCTTTGAAAGTGTGGGTATGATCACGCCGTTAAATAAAGAATTCAAGAAGAAGAAGGACGAATTTCTAGCCATGTACCATGACTCTTCGCTTGTTAAGAAAATGGATGATCACGGCATGCTTTACGGACTTCCTGAAGCAGAAGAACGTCTTCACTTCTTACTAAATCAAAACCGACCTATGCAAACATTCCAAGAAGCGTTTCAACCAGCGAAGCATCATGACGATCTTACAGAGGATCTGAATAACCTATTACAAACGTTCCATCAATTAAACTTAGACGTAATCGTAGTGGACCAAACAACACCAGAAATAAAACGGAACGGACTCCACTGCGCAAAAGTAATCATTCCAGGCATGCTACCGATGACATTTGGCCATCACCTTAGACGCGTCACGGGATTAAGCAGAGTATTAAAGGTTCCAAAAGAACTCGGGTTTGTTGATCGAGACTTAACGGTTGAGGAGCTCAATCCTTATCCGCATCCATTTCCTTAACGTGGCAAGGAGGTACGCAATGAATCTCGACCTTTTTTTACACCAGCTTCATTTTCAAAATGACCTTGTCACGCCACCGAATTGGGAAGTGAATTGGGACGACGCTCCCCTCCCATATAAAGTTTATCGTCATTTGCCGGAGTATCGACTTCCTTACGATATTCCACTTACAATACAAGATCAGCCCCCTCGCCCAACACCTGACCTAAACAAAATCGGTCATTTTCTCTGGTATGTGTATGGGCTGTCGCAGTTTAACCAAACAGCTTTTCCGTCTTCCTCTGACGAAGAATCAGCTGAAACGATGCAAGGATTCCGCCGCTTCCCGCCTTCGGGTGGCGGCTTATATCCGAGTGAACTCTATGTTTATCTGAAACTAGAAGACTTACCACACGGAATCTACAATTACGATGTTGCTCACCATCGCCTTCTCATGCTCAGAAAGGGCAATTTTGATTCTTACTTAACCAGTGCACTAGGAAACAGCTCCTCCCTTTCCACTTGTTTTGGGGCTGTCATCATCACCACAATGTTTTGGAAAAACTTCTTTAAATACCACAACTTTTCCTATCGCCTTCAAGGGTTGGATGCTGGCGCGCTGATGGGACAGCTGTTGGAGGTGAGTAAACGGTTCTCCTATTCACCAACCGTTCATTTTCAGTTCCTAGATCATCCCATCAATCACCTGCTTGGATTGAATGGTCAGGAGGAAAGCACCTATGCGGTTATACCAATTTCAGAGCAAAAGATCGCACATGTTGAAACGCCTGGAGAATGCTCAGCAACAGAATTAGTGAAAGAAATACCCAACATCACAACGACGCATTATGAACGTTCGCAAAACGTCTTACCGTTTCCTGAAATCTCACAGCTTCATCACGCCACGATACTTGAATCTACCGAGCAGTTCCGAAGTCTAAAAGGAAGCGAAGAAAAATTCGAAAACAAGACAAAGATCGCATTACCTGAACCAAAAGAGATAACCAAAGATTTTACTCATACTTTCCGGAATCGGTATTCACCAGAAATGGATTTTAACGCACAAAAAATCGATCAGGTTCAGCTCGCTTCCCTTTTGAAGGAAAGCACTGAATCCTACCAATACGCTAACGATTTAAATAAAGAAGAAAACCAAATGTCACGGGTCTCCATTTATGGATGCTTTTATCAGATTGATGGCATTCCGAATGGGGCCTATCGGTATGACGCTGCTTCGCATTCCCTTCTCCTTATTAAAGAAGGTGACTATCGTTTTAGCCTCCAGGCTGGGATGTCCCTTCATAACGTCAATCTACATCAAGTTCCGATCTGTATCCATATCGTCGGAGATCGTACACATCACAAAAATGAACTTGGCTATAGAGGATATCGCATTCAACACATGGAAGCGGGTATGTTGCTTCAGGGAATCTTGTTAACAGCGAGCGCACTTGGCATGAACGGCCATCCCCTGCTTGGATTTGATATCATTGGATGTGATGAGATTTACGAACTGGAGGATGCACAGAAAACGACGATTATTCAAGTGCCTATCGGTTTTCATCGGGCTAAGAGTTGGTTGGTTGGGGGGATGCATGGTTGAAGAGGAGGGGTCAGGTACGTGCCTGCCCCCTCCTTCCCTATTATGGTGCCTGTCACTTGTCGAATTTTAAGAGCGTTCAAGCACTGCTACAAGCAAACGGTGAACGACTTCATGGTCACGGACATCGTGTAAGCGATATTCTTTCCCAGGGAGCGTGTACCACTCCTCTGCTCCTACATAGGTGATGCGCAGCGTTAGATCGCCTTCCTCATCACAGGAAGTAACCAGTTCAAGCTCCCCGCTAATCACACCTACTTCTTCAGTCATTACACCATGAGTTGCCGTGAAAATTGACGACTTCTGATCCATTTAAGTGCACCTCCTCAACAAGCCATAACGAATCTATTATATGATCAACTACCACAGACTTAATAACTACACGTATTCAGCATACTTTGAAGAGCTGATTTCTCTGAAGACTGAAGGCTTAGGTCATAGTCATACTTCGTATTGATCCACCACTTCGCATAACCGCAGTGAGCACTGTAACGGGTTGGCTTCCAGGTAGACGGGTCCTGGTCACCCTTGGAGCGGTTGCTGCTTGCCGTTACTGCAATAAGATGCGGACCATCAAGGTCATTCGCGAAATCCTCTCGCTTTTCTGTGCTCCAACTACTTGCTCCTGACCGCCATGCCTCTGCTAAGGGAATCATGTGATCGATATCGAGATCAGAAGGATCATACACCTGCACGCCATCAAAGTAGCTATACCATTTACCAGACGTTACAGGACAGTCACCGCTGTAATAATCAGCATCCCGCTGTAGTACCAACTGACGCGTGTCACAGCCATTCCCCTGTCCGATCCAGTGTGGGAATTTATCGCGGGAGTATCCGGACATGGAGCCTTCAGACTGTACAGTCAGGGAATCCAATTGAGATTGAGAAGCAGACTTTGAAGGTGTTCCAGGAGGGATCGCGAGAGCGGACGGGAGACCAAATTGATAGCCACTAAACAACAGAACCAACGTAAAAACTACTAAAATCGATTTCTTAAACACAGGAATGCCCCCTACTTTTTTGATTATTTATGTACTAACACCTCCGTTCAGGCGAAGGAGATAGTCATCGTCTTTAAGGCAAACAAGAGAATTAAGACACAACAAAGCCAGGTGCTCTCTTTTATGTATCGCTGGTTCTTTGTTCCTTTCGTAAAGTGCGCCTTAAATCTAGCACACCTTTCAAACAATGTTCTATAGTTCCAAGACATAAAATCAAAGTTGGTTCATATGAGCTATTGGGCAATCTCTCATTTTTAAGTAGATGTTCCCTACAAATTTTACAAGCTTAATAAAAAGCGTGACATTTGAACGATATGAAAAAAAGCCGAGGGAACAACCCACGGCTTTCTGTTAATTTGTAAAGGGAGGGTGGTCTTAACCTATCCCTAATGCGATCTGCGATCATATCGCAGCTTTTTTTCATGATGTACGTACCACAGTATCAGCTATCATAAACGTTTAGGAGTTCTTCCCTCCACTTATTTTATACCCTCTAATCGATCAATCGTTTTCTGCCTAAACTCAGTGTCTTCCACGATCGCCTTCAAAATATCATGAAAAACATTCCGAATCCATAGCAATTCATATCGCTTTTCATCCTGAACAAATACAGAAAGAGAGATCGATCCATTATCGTCCTTATTGTACAACGCTGAGGTGAGGGTATATGCCGTTGATCCACCCTTGAACCATCTGCGCTTTCCGATCTCACTCGCTCCACCTAGGATACGATCCATTAAATCCTTGTCATCGTCCGATAGATCATCTGATTCACCAATCCTAATCAAGAGGTTCGCGTATTGTTCAGTTGTCGAAGAAGGCAATTTATCCATCAATACGCGCTGAATCGTCATGTCGTTGATGGTCGCTAATTCATTAAGATATTTTTCAGCACTTCCGTCTAATACGTCATGTAACAGCGTATTAGCCAAGCTCTCGAATTCAATCTGATCCATCTCTTTTATTTCCTGTGCAATTTGTTTCTTCTTCCAGCCCTTCTCAACCTTTAAATAGGCAGGAATCAGCATGGCAGAACTAATCGCGTAAATGGGAGAATGAGGGTTCAGCTGGTATTTCGTGAGAGATTGATTGATTTTATGAGAACCTAGTTTGTGAAAGAGAAAGTCTGTACATGCATTTGAACTAAACTGCATCATTCCCTGTGCAATTTGAAAAAGGGTAACTTCTTCTCCTATATCATGTTCCTTCTTCCACCTTGGATGTGCACCACCATCTGTATTTTTAAAGTAAAGGACGTCAAGGTCGTCAACCTGAACCTTCTCATCAAGATTCACCTTTTTCTCCCTCACCCCGTCAAGAAAGGTTAGAAGGTAAATGAACTTAACTGTACTTGCGAGCGGCATTTCTTTTTCTTCATTAAAAGTGAGAAGTACTCTTTCATTTTCTAATAAGGTCAATGAGCATGCGTCTGGATGATGTTCGATATAGGTAAGGAGGTCTTCCTTAGTTTTGGATGCGTTTTTCTTTTTTACTACGTACAGCATGAGGATCGGGGTGACAATTACGAGAATTAGAATCCCGACAATAATAAATAATAGTAGTTTCATTGTATTCTCCTTCCTTTAAACAACATGATTAAGGTATTTACTAAATCAAGTAGAAAATCTATGAAACCGATTGCAATTAGCACCTAAATTTGATTCTCTCTTTCTACACTCGCATCAAAAGAAACCACTTGGGGTTCTCCAGTTTAGTTATTTAACTCCAAAAGGTATTGTTCTCCGAGTCCACTACCATTAATAAGCAAAAGGTACTTAGGAAAATCTCGATTCTTGTGTTCTGATTATGTATACCATATTGAACAATGCTCATCGTTTATGAAATTTCTTTAGGCACTGATTGCTTTTCTTCAACCGGGCTTTCTCTGTTCCAACATATTTGATACTTCCCATTCACTTTATCTATCACATCGTTTCAATTGAATCACAACTAACACCTTAAATCTTTGGAACCTCGACTCTCTCGCCTGGTGATGGATCAATAAAAACGTCAGGTATTTTACGCTTCTTCAGCTTATACCGCTGCACTTTTGTGATGTCTGGTTCATAAGAAATATTCTTTAAAACGAAGCATTCATCATTAAGCTTTCTCGTAACCTTGTTTACAAACACTTTCCACTCTTCTAGAGAAGATTGAGAAATCTCTTCCGGACTAATAAGAAGACGAATGCCGTCTGAAGAGTGAAACATGAATAACCCTGTTCCAAAGTCGCATGCCTTATTTTCCAGTATGACGCTTGGCAGATCGAAACCTTTATCCCAATTATAGTTCATCGCAAAATAATGAAGGAATAAAGAATCTGCCGTCTTTGTGAGGTATTGCTTCGCTTGATCCTTTTCAGCATCATAAAGAAAATGTTTCAATAAACTTACTTCTGATTTATCCACGAGAGCTGCTCTCCTTCATATATTTATAGAACTTGTTTCACAAGTTTCCACCTCTTCAATCACTCTTTTTACTTCATCGTCTTTTGTGAGGTTTCACTTTTTTATAAACCAGCAAGTCACCTCGTTGTTTTCCTTATCTTTTAAAGAACGATATCTTGATAATCTACTTCTTTAACCACTTCATTCTCTATTTTTACTCCTACGCCATTTTCGATATCCCACTCTGCCTCACACAGCAATCCTAATCTTCTCTTCCCATGCTCCCCTACTCCTCTCACAATTAATTCAGTAGGATTCACTATTTTTGTTAAGTCTTTGATCGAATGAAACAGGGGTAACTGATCCTCGCCAGCTTCACCATATATTTCTCTACTTTCTACAACAGTCATAATATAGTAATGGTGAATTTCCTTTTCTACATGAGCCATAATCCTATCCATATCTGAAAGAAAGTAAGAAAAAGCTTCTTGCTGTGTTTTAGAGAATTCAGCATCTTCTTGACCATCTACAGTTAATAAAATTTCTTTTTCAAGTCCAAACATTCTTATCACGGTATGGCCTCTCCAAAAATGCTTCTTATACACGAGTACTCCAAACAAGTTATCGTGAAAGGGGCTCATTGCCTATTAACCTCCCAGCATCACTTCATCAAATTAAAACGGTTCGTCCCAGGCTTCTTTTGCTTGCATGAGCCTTTCAGATAAAAATTCATAAAAGTTACTTGCCGTATAATAGTCATCAAGACCACCACTGCGATTCCAAGCGATGACTGGGCACTCGCCATTCTCCATGATACTCGTATCTAAACAATAGGCATATTCATCTTGATCTTCCACCACAACTAGATTCTTACCCATTCCTAATGTCTGATAACGCTTCGTTTCTCTTATAACTGAGGCAATATTATTCTTCGCTATTCCAACAATATCTACCCCAAACACCCCACCGGAACCATAATTTTTGAGGAACCACTGATAGCTTTTAGGAAGTTTTCTATCTAGCTTATCTTGCACATAAGTGATCTGTCTTTCATCTACACCTCCAGTAAAATCGTCAGCTTCCATGTATCTATGGATAAACCGCTCTAGTTCCTCTCCATTCATTAGATTGTCCCCTTACATGTCGTTACTGTTAGATGCTTTTGTATATTCTTTCATAATAGTAGAATCTCGCTCACGATTCTCGTTTGGCACCTTACCTAATTTTTCATATTCCCAAATAACTTGTTGTTTGTAGCTATCTTCATTTGACAAGTCTTCATAATCATACTCGATGTTAAATTTTCCATTTGATATTAATTGTAATGTGAGATTTGTCCACGGTTGTTGTTTTTGATTCTTAAATTCATTCCATAACTGTCGTAGATCCTCATATAGTTGATGCAACTGCCGATTTACTTCATCTTCATCACAAATCGCCATATTCTCAAGATCTAAACTATAGATAGGTGATTCGTTTAGATGAGGAAAATAATAAAAAAAAGTACGGTTACTCCACTCGGTTACTTCCGAATACAACAAAATTCTATCCCAGGGTTCGGGAATAATGAGATGTAATTGGTTACTTATTTTTTCAATTTGCCCTACTATCTTTTCGTTGTTCACTTCATCTCCCCCATCATTGTCATCATACTTTCTTTCAAATCATCACTGATCTTCCTCTCCCATACCTTTTTCCTTAAATTGAAAACTCTTTAACCATTTGAAAAACTCATCTTCCTGACTTTTCGTCCCGCACGAATGATCCGTTTCTAAACAGTCAATATAATAAGAAATAAGGATGCCCCCAGAGTCTTTAGTGTTTTGCACATAAGCTAAAAAAACATCATTTTCGTCTCTCCTAAATTTACTGTAAAACCGATCGCTACCACCTTGCTGCATTCTATCAAAATCAAGTTCTTCCGCAATGCTTCCAAAGAGAGAAAGGTTTGTTTCTAGATTATCTTTCTTTAAGTGGCTGATATATTCAATCGTAATACCGATCGCATAAGAAGACTGTTCAATACCGATCGCCACCTGTTCAAACCCTTTATCCACAGCGTAACTTTTCTCACCAATTTTTCCAGCTGTAGAAAGATTCATTTCAAATCGATTTGTACCCGATCTGAACCGATAATACCCTTCCTCGACCTCCTCAGTAGATTGCAAGAAACTTCTCGTAAATTCATCTTGCATGGCTCTTGTACGAGGTAAACTTTCTTCAGAAACTTTCTCAGGATCCGTAGTTGTTTCTACTTCTTCCATGTTGCACGCTCCCATTAAGAAAAGCATGATAAGAAGAAAGCACTTGAGGATACTCTTCACATGACACCACTCCAGTTTTCATTGCTATAGATGCTTTCTATATTAGACATGTAACTTATGTTTGAGAACATGTCTACTTCAGTACCCCTTACTTTCTTTACCTATCTTGCTATACCTATCCGTTCCAGTTTCACCAGTTTCAAATAACGAATCTCTTAACGCTCATTTTTCAAACCACATACACATTGCTTTATCGTATTGGACCCATAACCGAGGTAATAAATCGAATATGTTCTGCCACTTTTACTTTTTTCAGGTTTTTAACTTTTTCTGCTCCGCCCATACCTAATAGTGGCGTATACCCAAAACACTCCTCATAGCCAGGTGGATTATATTTATTAACCGCTTCCAAATAGGGGTGCCACATTAATTCATCAGTCATAAAGCTCTCATCTTTTAGGTCTTCTAGAAAAAACTCAAAACCAGATGACACCACATGAACAATTCCTTTTCTATAATTAATTAAATTAACATACTGTCCTTTTTCCCACACGATCAAATCCCCCATTGCTGTCGCAAAGATAGGAATTGCCTGTTCATACCTTAGATAACTGTTTTCTAAAACAGTAAAATACTCATCCGGATGAATAACTTTTATAAAGGCATTTGCAAAAGTTCCAAATCCGTATGTTTTCCATACGTCAATTAATTCTTCAGGTAGTTTCTCCTGATATTTCAGAATCTCTTTTTCATTCACTTTCTTATGTACGATAAAATCGTCTAAGGATGGATTCAATATTAGAACTCCTTTAACTAGTAACTGATTGTTTCTCCTAGCTATTTTCTAAATCTTCATCTAACCAAATTTCGATGTCAGCTAAGACCTTCCTCGTTTCCACTATAGATAACTCATTTTTATCGTTTCAGTAAATGAGTGTGGGATAATAATGTCTTCTGCATTAATCTAGCATTTCAGCAAGTCGAGATAGGTATAAAAGTTATCAAACTTTTCTTCTCTAACCTCTTCATGAATTGGATCCCAGCACACGATGTTAGATTCCTGATCCCTTTCATACATAGGCTACAATTTTTCCTTCTGGATAATGTCCTTCCCAACCACATGGAAATGCTCCGATTTGATACACCTCAAACAAATCATTCATGAAGGAACTAGCCTTTCCGTTTATAGCTCTGTTAACAGCACAATTATGAAGATCAGCCACAACATCGTGAAAAAAATGTTTATTCATTTCTTGTTCCCTAACGTTTTGTGAAATAATAGGCAAAATCTGCTCCAATCCGCTTGGTCTTTCACTTTCTTGATATGTATAATATTTCTCCCATACTTTGCTCATTTCTAACTCTCTAATATCTTTCCAATTGTACTCATCTTCACCATAAACCTCTTCATACGCTAAATACTCTGCTTTTTTCAAATCATGAATAACCGTGATCTTATTAGAAATATCTGTTTTGCTTTGTATTTCAGCGTTTTTAGAGAAAAGAATGATTTCTTCAACTAAAATATGATGAATACCATAATTCATAACTTGCTTACTCACCCTTTCTATCGATTTTCTTTCTCTTCTTTCAATTATTCCATCAATCCATACCTGATTTTTTATTCAGTGTCTCTATATAAACCATCTAGAAATTCAGTAATATCGTTTGCTAAAAAATACATATTCCTCATATCATTAGGTTCTTCTGGCTCTTGTTCATGATCCCAAAAGTAAATCTTGTCGTAATAAGGTTCCTTTGTACCTAAACAAATAACATTCCCTGAAGGATCATCTCCTATTGGAATAAATCCTACAGGTAATCTTTCATCCATTATTTCTATAAAATCTGCTAAATTATCATACATATCGCCAATACCATAAAAGACATTCACTACACTTGGACCTTGCTTATCAAATATCTTGAATAAATTAGGCTTTACTTTTCCACCATTCCAATTTCGTAAAAAATGCACATAGTGATCAGGGAGTTTAACATTTTTTTCGTTTTCAAATTTTGATATTTGTTCTAGCGAAAGATTGTCATGTGAACCAAATATATGAACCAACTATACGTCCCCCTAACAAGCATTTACAAATTCATATTCACCTATAGGTTTTATTTTTATTTCTTTAACCCGCTCATCAACAAATTTTTTCTCCCTTAAGATCACCTAGTAAAGGTTATTCTCAATATTATGCTGATAGAGCACTCTGCCGTACAGAAAATCAAATGTAGCATCTTCACTGTTAAATTCTTTTATTTCATAGTGACCTCCTCGTTCTCCAGTTCTATATACTTTCCACACTCCTTGACTGAACACACAACCTAACACCAACGGTCCATCTGTTATTTCGTCTAATACCATCAGATATTCATCACCATTGGTTAGGTTTTCAGCATTGTATCTTTATATGAACTCTTGTTTTCCATGATTAATTCTCTTTTATTATTCAGGTGCTCATATCAGCTCCCCTATTTAAAATTCCTCATAACTAATAGCAGCTATAAAATCAAAAGCATCTGCTGACCGAATCTCATTGTTATAGTAGAAATTATAAATTAGAATAATGGCATTATATGATTTCAATAGATTTACCCTTTTCTTGATTTTTGGTATGATCATATCATCATACGAACATCCTTCCAATAAGAAGCAAAGATCCTTATGACTGCTTTTATAGATAGCCTTTTCGATCGTATCCTCATCTGTTTCATCTATATCTATATTAAAATCAATAAAGAATGGTGAAGGGATAGAATCGCCATCTTCATCATAGGTTAAATCCACATACTCATCGATCAAGTCCTCATTCTTTATATTCCCTAACCAAATTGAAACCCATCCTTGTTTTTCCATTATGTTATCCTCACTTCTTAAAGATTGGAACCACGTTTCCTAGTGGGACGAAATGCCTTTACTGTAGCTTGTTTAGACTGCTCTTCAAATTCCTTCATTCTCTCTATTAAATCTAATTGTTCTTTATTTTGATCGACATAGTTATATACAAAGTACTTTATTCTAGCTGTTGGACCAAATTCACTTTCATGCCAGTTTGTATAATGAAAATTCACCTTTAATTCACCTGTATCACTTAATAATAAGGTCACTGAAAACCAGGGGTCTTGGTCGTAATCAGTAAAAACTTTTTGGAGGTCTACCGTAAGTTGAAAGAGTTTATGTATTTCTTTATTATAAATCCTTTTATCTAAATTGTATATTTTTGGAATATAGTGCGAAAAAACGTATTTCCCCTCTCCTTTAGGTCTAAAAAAGAAAAAAACGCCTCCTTCCCCATTCTTCACTTCACTATTCAAACACAAATGATTCCAATCAGTAGGGATCAAATCATTAAGCTGTTGTGCCATTTCTTTATAGAGATCGTTTAATTTGGTTTCAAAACTCATCTAATTCAGCCTCCTCCTGATAAATTGCTTTTTTCATCGGATATAAAACTGATTTTTGATCTAGTAGTAATTGGTTATGAGAAAAATAATGCCGACATAGAGTCGGCGAATAGTTGCTAGTTAATAGAGACATTAAACCTGTTCCCTACGTACCATTCAAAAAAGCACTTGATCTTTAATACAATCAAGCGCTTTTTGATTTACTATTCCTATAAACTTAATATTAAATAGGGTCATTTGGAAATTCAGAATAATACTTATCAATTAAAGCTTTATTATTTTCATCCGGTACTTCACCTAAGTATTTATTTTTCCAAATAATCATCTGGTCACTGAAACTATATTCTGTATCAAACCAATTTGTATAGTCAAAATGAACATTTAATTTACCGGTACTTTCTAATTTTAGAGTGAAAGAGTACCAAGGTTCTTGTTCCTCGCTTTTAAAGACTTCTCTCATTTCTTCTGATAAGGAAAATAACTTTCTTTTATCTAATTTGAAAGATTTTTCGTCTATTTGATATTTAAAAGGAATTTCAAGGCTATATATATTCAAACTTGGATTGGTTGAGGGCTGATAGAAGAAGTATGTACCCCCACCATCTTCTGAAATTTGAGCATAATAGTAAAATCTCTCCCACTGTTCTGGAATCATTTCATTAACGGTCTCCGCTATCTTTCTATATAAATCATTCAATCTTTGTTCCAACTACTTCAACCTCCCGAATTTTTTTTAGGAATCGCTGGAACGGTTCTGCAGATTCTGGCTCACAAATAGAAGGATATTTAATGTTCCTACGAATCTTTTTTTGAGAAGGATCCCATCTCTTGTAAAAACAATAATTGGATTTGAATCACTATATCTTTTATGTTGACTTAACACTACTTGATAAAAATAATCAAATCCCTCATCCTCAGTACCTTTTTCTTTAATGACGTAATGACCACCTCGCCCTCTATTTTGATAAGCTTTCCTGAATCATCATATACTCCGCACCAATAGTTAATTTTTCCTCCCTATATCTTTTTAAAATTCTTGTTTGTCATACTCCTCATATACACCCTTCTTCAGCTAAACTGCTAGTTCGAAAAAGAAAAAAGTCGGCATTTAGCCGACCGATAGTTGCTTATCATTGTGCATTGATTTTAATTTTTACGCCAATCATTTAAAGTTAACACTAGCTCATAAAAATAATTAAATGCCTCATCTTCAGTATCTTTTTCTTTAATTACATAGTGGCCTCCTCGCTCTTTTGTTTGATAAATTTTCCACACTCCTTGATCGTATGCACACCCCACTACAAGTGGTTCATCTGTAATACTATCAAGTACCATCATATACTCTGCACCAATAGTTAGGTTTTCATCATTATATCTTTTTAAGAATTCTTGTTTCGTCATAAATTGTACTCCTCCTAGTATTCAGGTATAACTCCGATTTTTTCTAGAATTTCACCACTCAGTGGTGTTACAATTTGTTCGGCTCCACCGTCCATTAATTCCTCTCCTGTAAAACGACTCCTCCATGGAGCAGCAGTTCCTCTCAATCCATAAGTGGTGTCAACCTTCCCAAGTACTTCCTTTAGATCATCTTGGTATTCTTTATAGACTGAAGTTAACAAGTCAAAATCAACCTCTGAAAATGGCTTTTTCCCATTAGCTACGACAATACGATTCAGATCTTCAAGATTATCAGTTCTTATTGCATCTATGGCATCAAAATAGGATTCATTATCAAAATTTCCTACATGCCTTGCTTCAGGATTTTCTAAATAAGGTATGGCACGTTGATTGTACGTGAATGGACCACCAATATCAGGTAAAGTAGTAAAATTCACTCCACCTTTTCCACCAATTCGATCCCATCTTTCGGGTAAAGGGTTATTTCTAGTAATCGTCTGAATTGATCCTTCTTCAAATCCCATGTTCTCTGGCCAATCCATCAACATTCGACCATTCTTACCAAATCCGTCAGGTTCCAAATACTTCGTATCAGAGACGACCGTCACATCGCCTTTTACTTCTAATCTATCATACGCTTCATGAATCTTCGCTAACTTCTCTTCATTTGTTAAGTCATTTCGTTTACCAATGTCATTGATATGGTCAAAATATTCTCCAGGACTCTTGAATGTTATACCTGAATCTTTACTCCCTACAATCCTACTAATCGTATCATCCATTTCTCTTCGTATAACGGTAGAGTTTAGGACATTACTCGGTACAGATCCATTCGCCCCAACAGCCACCCTATTCGGATTCCCCGCAATCTGCATGCCGCCTTTAACGTCTTGGACAAATTCACCCATGCCGCGCTTTATTCCTTCAAAGGCGTTATGCTTTTTCACGATGGATGCGACGTCTACTTTACTGCTTCCAGCGACCTTGCTTAAGTTTGAGTTCGGGATCTTTCCAGCGACTTTCGCGAGGCTGGCTGATTTACCTGCCATGCCGACATACGGGATAAAGGCTGTGGAGACATTTCCTGCGACATAGGCGACTCCTTCGTCTTCATAAGTATCGGAGAAAGATTGTGTAATCGCTTCAGCCACGCCCATTGGATCTTTGATCGCCTGCATGGCAGCGGCTCTATAGCCTTCGACTCGTTTATCCGCTGCTTCCTTTAAAAAGTCGGGTTCAATGGAATCTGGAAGTTGATTGGACGTGTAGACGATCCCGGCGTCACCAGCTACCGTTACCAGTCCTTTTCCGATTTCATATAAACCGAGAACGAGTCCTTTTCCAAAGCCATAAATGTCAGAGGAAAGGTCTTCAACACCGTCCCAAACGCCTTCAAACAGACCCGTGTAGGACATTTTCAGTTTTTGAGCTTTCCCATAATAGTCATCATCCGTATTCTCAAACGGCTTTACCTTCGTATTGTAAATGCCCCAGAGGTCATCCATTTTTTGCTGGAGGACGCTTTCTGACCGATTAATTTCACGACGAATTTGATTCAGGTTCGCTTCATTGCTTCGGCTTTTTTCGATTTCACTATCGGTTGGATCATCAAAGAACGAGAAGGTGTTGTAGGGAACCCGGCTTGCGACGCGCGATGCTTTTCCAACATTTCCTGATATGCCACGTTCAATTTGTTGCAGATTGATCCAAATATCATTTCGATCCACCTGCATCATCGATTGTCTTGCTAATGGAGTGATGTAGGCATTTGTATCAGACACATAGGATTCAAATAAGGTTAGAAGATCCTGGATTTGTTCATGATAAGCACGGATATAATCCTCTGATTCTTCGATCGTGAACACCCAGGCATCAATGCTTTCCCCCTGGTTCGGCTTCACGTATTCATTGATTTTAGCTAGGGACGACTCCATCGTATCGAGGGCATGTTTATACTTATGTAGCTGTTCTATGATGCCATCCAGTATACCATAATTGATCTTAAGATCCCGCTTCATTCCGTGTTGCTCCTGATGGTCGTGCCGATCTTTTCATCCGTTTCCTTCATCTTTTCTAACAGCATGTCCCCTGCTTGATAAATCGCATCCAGATTGTTCAACAACTGCGTTTGACTATCATTATGCATGTTATCTAGTAACGCATCGACCTCTTCTATGAAATCGGAATTAAAGCTTTTTAACTCGTCTCTCGTGGAGTCATGGAAATTCTTTGTGTAACTTTTAAATTCTGAGATGCTTGAATCCAACGAATTCAATGCGGATCGCAGCTCAGATAGATTCAATTCAATCTTTTGACTCGACAACAGTGTAACCTCCTTCTATTTAAATTGAACGGATTGAATTTTAGACAAAAGCTGATCAATTTCAGCGACCATGCCTTCGACGATCTCCCTCATCTCCTCGTAGGCAGAAGCATTTTCAAAATCCATTTGATCAAAGTTTTGTAGAATCTCGTGCCGGGCATCATTCAAATTATTAATAATGCCACCATCCCATCCTGCGTACAGCAGATTGTGGCAAAAGTCATAATCATACAGTTGCATGATCGCTCACCTGCCCTCGACTACTTAGATTCTGAATTCTCCTCATGTCCTCGTCCGAAAACTCAATCGACGTGATCCCTTTTTCCAGAATCAATTCTTCTTTCATGAGATAGTCATATGACTCTTCCATCTCATCTTGATAACCCATATGGACAACCTTCTGAATCAATGGATACGTAAAATGGATCGTGTTCCTCTCGCTCAATTCGCCAAATGGATACACGACACCAGCGTAAGGAAAATAGGAACGATAATTTTCAGGAAAAATAAACCGACCAGTAATCACCACTTTAATCGGTTCGGAAGCAGACTCACCCGGGTTAAAATACCGTGGATCCAATTCAACCACAGTACCTAGCGGCAAAACCTCACGCATGAGATCAATAGAATATGTTAAAAAGGAAACATACGAAGCGTCGTCTAACGAAAACCTCTTATCTAAAAAAGAAATCGTATGAAGCTCTTGTTCCTTACGATAAAAAATATCAACACCCTGACTCGTTACCTCCAAGGAATCGAGTTGATGTCTATAGGCATCATGCAAATGGGTGAAAATAGACGCGTCTTCCAAAAACAAATTCGCAAACTCATGAATCTCTGATGCGAACGGCGTCTCTCCAAAAAGCTGTTGGTTTTTTTTCATCCCTAACTCTTTTAACTTCGTCTTCAATTCATTGTTCATAATTGGACTTCCCCACTTTCAAGGCTACTTTAACGGAATAACCCCCATTGATACGATAGCCGCTCTTCACTATCGTTTACTAGTAATTTGTCTATACTACTATTCCTTGTGCTTTGATAATTTCAGGAGATAAGTAGGTTTTCTAAGTACTGCTGTCAATGAACTTCCATTAATTTCTAAACTTAGAATACCCTCTCTTTCCCTTCTTTTCTATGTCTTTCGACTCATTTCACAAAAATAGTCCTTTTCTCACAAGAGAAAAGGACTATTTTTGTGAAATCTATGTGCTTTTTTTATTTGCTGGGGCTAGGAATCTATTCAGATGTCTTCTCTAGTTAAACCTTATCAAACAAAATATTTAATGATGCCAACTCCACTCCGAAATTTCTTGACTAGCATAGCATTTATGGTTAGCTTTGAAATAGATTTAACAGCTGTAATTATTAGGAAGAAAGGGATGGTTTTTCATGAATGCACCTCATGCACCATATATTTCAAGAGTTAAAATTAAAAACTTTAGAAACTTCAAAAATATAGATGTTGAATTGGATCATAAACAAGTAATTATAGGAGAAAATAATGTTGGAAAAACAAATTTTCTTAGAGCCATACAATTAATATTGGACCCTAAATTATCCGATGATGATAGATATTTGCTAGAATCGGATTTTTATGATGGGCTTAATAACCCATTAGAAAATGGAGAGGAAATAGAAATATCGATTGAAATTAGAGGATATGATCATAACAGGATGTTAATGGCTACCTTATCTGATGCTACCATTAGTGATTCTCCGCCTACATTACGACTTACATATCAATATTATTCTTCAAAAAATCCTGATGGATCATATAATTATATGTTTAGAATATACCAAGGAGATAAAACTGAAACACCTTTCTCCCATTATCATCGCAAATATTTAAACTTAAGAGTCATTAATGCTATAAGAGATGTAGAATCAGAGATGAAAAACACTAGGAAATCACCCGTAAATCAGCTATTAAAAGGATATGATATTAGAAAAGAGGAGTTGCAAAACATAGCTGATAAGTTAAAAAAAACTAGCGATGAAGTCTTATCTACCGATGAACTAATTGATCTAACTAACAATATTAATAACAGGTTCTCTAAGATAATTGGAAGCCAAGTCGATTCAACTGTCTCATTAGATACTATGAACTTCGACCCTAATAAAATTTTAAACACTCTGAAATTGATGATTGGCGATGGTAAAAGACCTACAAGTGATACTAGTTTAGGTCTTAATAATATTCTTTATATTTCATTAATTTTATTATCTTTAGAAGACAAAACAATACCTTCTATCTTAAAAAGTGATATATATGAACAACTTCTTTCCGAAGATGGAAGCGAGATTCTAAAATATTGTTATTTTAGAAATGAAAATAACAACTACATTTTAACTGATGAGATATCAAAAGTAGATCATCAAAGTCTTTACGATTTTATGGACAACTTTTTCTCTACTAGTGAAGGTTTTACAATATTAGCAATTGAAGAACCTGAATCCCACTTACACCCTGGATTACAACGAGTAATCTATAAAGATGTGATGAAGAAAAACACATCTGTTTTAATGACGACTCATTCTCCTTACATCACATCAGTATCGCCTATTAATTCTATTGTTCATTTGCGTAATTCACAAAATGGAACAAAAGTAAAAACTACTGCTTCACTTAAATTAAACAACAGAGATAAGAACGACCTAGAACGATATATAGATGTAAAAAAAGGTGAAATATATTTCGGAAAAGGAATAATACTTGTTGAGGGTATTGCTGAAGAATATTTAATTCCAAGTTTTGCAGAACTATTAGAATATCCATTGGATAACAAAGGAATTATATGTTGTAACATTAATTCTACAAATTTTAAACCTTACGTTAAATTTCTAGACGCATTAGGTATACCATATGTAGTGATCACAGATGGAGATTATTATTATTTAGATGATAAAAACAATAAAGTCTTTGGAGAAATGTGGCACAGGGATCATGAAATCATTGGGTATGATGGAAATGAAAGAATAGGCAACTTATTACTTGGGTTAAATAAAGTAAATAAAGAGGAGATAGAGGTTGAGCTTTCATCACAAGATGAGATTTTTGCAAAGTACGGCTTTTTTATTGGTCTTCACACGTTAGAAATTGACATGATGAATGCATCAGAGAAACTAGAGGACAAATTAGTCTTTAGTCGTATTTTTAATGAATTAACTCACGGAGGCTTAGCACAACAATCCAATTTTCAAAAGTCATTAAAAGAAAGCGACTATGCAGCTTGTTTGAAAAAGGTTGAAAGCAATCATTCAAAAATTGGAAAAGGTCGTTTTGCTCAAAGTTTGTCCGCTGAATGTCAGATCGAAAACATTCCAAATTATATTAAAGATGCAATAATAGCAATTTATGAAAAGGCGGACAATACATGATGAGTATATTCAACGAAAAATTAGAACAAATAAAAAACGATCCTGATCAATTTGCAGCTTTTAATAGTAATACAAGTACAGTTGTAAAAGCGGGGCCAGGAAGTGGTAAGACAACTGTTCTCACCTTAAAAATCATGCAATTGTTAACTGAGAAAATAAAAGCACCAAGAGGTTTAGCTTGTATAACTTACAGTAATGAGGCTGCAAAAGAGTTTAAAACTAGGTTAAAAGATTATGGATTTCAGAAAAGAGAAAATGTCATCCTTGATACTGTTCATTCGTTTTGTATCTCTGAGGTCATTATTCCTTTTTCATCGATTTATGAGGAAGGAATATCACTACCTTTAGACATCATTTCTTCAAATGAAAAACAAGCATTGTTTTCCAAGGTCAGAGATGACCTTGGAATTAGTCCTCAACAAGTAAACTTGGTTAATATGGATAAGGAAAGAAATCAATCTATTGGAGTAAATAGTTCAGTTGAAATGCAATCTTATGATCTTGCACTTCAAGTAGCCAGAGAATACGAACTAAGGTTGAAAGAGTTAGGTAAGGTTGATTTTATAGAAGTTGTTAAATGTGCTACAAATCTAATAAAAAATTATGAGTATGTTAGAAAGTGCTTAGAATCTAAATTTCCATGGATATTAATCGATGAGTACCAAGACTTAGGTAAGCCACTTCATGAAATGGTTCTAACTCTTTATTCAACTACTAAAATAAAGATCTTTGCTGTGGGAGATCCAGATCAATCAATATATTCATTTCAGGGTGCAATACCAAATTACCTACTTGAGTTATTTGAAAATCGAGGCTTCTCTTCTATCCAGTTAAAGACGAATTATCGTAGTAACCAAGATATCGTAGATGCTTCTAGTGTTGCTCTAAATATAGATGATCGGGAATATAGAGCAGGTACAAGACTAGGTGAGAGAGCAGAATTTCATTTTGTTAGTTGTGACAATAATTTAAGCGATCAGTTTGATTATGTTATTAATAATATAATCCCTGAATGCATAGAGAGTGGAATCCCCTTCCAAGAAATATGCGTATTAATGAAATCTGGAGAAGATATCAAATCTTTAAGTAGGAAAATGGAAAACATGGATATTCCTTTTTGTGTTGCAAAACATGATATTATGAAAAGTAAAATACTTTTGTGGTTGAGGGATTGCGCACGCTGGAAAATGGATCAATCGGCTTTATCGTTTACAGAATTAGCTGATTTTTGGCTTAAAATTCTAACAAGCTCAGGTATTACATTAACAGAAGAAATTAAAATGGCTGAGAAGAAATTGTTATTTAATCTATTGAGATATAGAATTCAAACCAATAGGAGTTTAAATGAATGGCTTAATTCCATTTTCACGAGTTTAGAATTGCTAAAATTAATAAATCACTCAGATCGTTATAAGAACGAATTTGAAATTGTGCAAAACTTCCTATCCAATAGTAAATTGTTTTTCAATAATGACATCGAAAAATTTGCTGAAGTTGGAGTCCCCCAAAACCAGGTAACACTCTCAACTCGTCATAGCTCCAAGGGTCTTGAGTTTGAAGTAGTTATTATGCTAGGAATGGAGGAAGGTAATTTCCCTGACTATAGGACTGTAAATGATGCTGAAAAACTTAATGAGCAGCGCCGCTTATTTTTTGTATGTATATCTAGAGCAAAACGTGTTTGTTATTTACTGATGTCAAAAAGTATAACTTCCAATACTAGGTTTGGTGAACGTACTCACCCGAAGCAACCATCAGTTTTTTGGAGAGAGTTATATGAATTTAATAGTTCTTTAAAAGAATAACAGCATAAGCAGCTTAGTGGCCCATCGCCATCCTAAGCTGCTTTTTGATAGGTAATCATCTCACCTTGGCAACGTAAAAAACTCCTTACTCTCACTATAGTTCCCAGCAAGCCTACCAAGAGGAGAAAGCTTTTCGAGATCAACTTTATAGTTTCCTAGATACACATCATCCTGAATGTGATAGTGCGTCATTTCCCCTAAAACAAGGGCATTCGAACCAAGCGGAATGATTTGATGGAGCTTGCATTCCATATGAATCGATGCCTCTTTCACTCGCTTTGGCTTTACAGTCATACTATCGATCGGTGTTAAGCCAGCATATTGAAATTCATCTACTTCAGCTGGAACGCTTTCCGCACTTTTTTGCATTTCGTTTCCAAGCGAGCTCGACACCACATTGATTACAAATTCTTTTTGCGATCGGATATTTGCGAGCGTATCCTTTTCCGCACCCTGTCGATCACCTGCTCCTTGCCCGATGGAGATTGCGAGAATCGCTGGTTTCGTGGAAGCAACAGTAAAGAAACTGAATGGTGCTAAGTTAAGCACGCCTTCTTCAGATACGGTTGATACCCAGGCGATCGGCCGTGGAACAACGGAACCGGTTAGTAGTTTGTAGATATCTTTCGATTTTAGGTCAGAAGGGGTTAAGTCCATTGGGCACACTCCTCTTTTTACTTTTACTTGTCCAGGGGGTCAGGTATGTACCTGACCCCCTTTCCACTTCATTTTTCCTTTCCCATCCAGTTTGCTACCACTTCAACACCAGCATCCTTTAACAAGTTAAATACTGGACATCTTTTCTCGACTGTCTCCTTTAATTCCTGGATCCGCTCTTGATTCTCATCGGTATCCAACGTCACATCAAACCGAACCTTTTGAAAATGGGGGGAAACGCCTTCTACTCCCATTAATCCTTGTAAATCAAGAACACCCACGTTTTCAAATTCAACCCCAGAGAAGGCAAAATTCTTTTCTTGAGCGATCATAGAAATCATCACCGACGTACAACCACTAAGCGCCGCAAGCACGAATTCCATCGGACTTGGACCGTGATCGTAACCTCCTAATTCTTCGGGTTCATCCATAATAAATGGGGAAAAATCTTTCACACGTAATGTGCTTTTCACACCACTTTCCCACTTACCTATTGTCGAAAGCTTGACTAGCTGTTTGCTTTGAACCAACTAAAACACCCCTATCCATAGTTTCCTTATATGATATACTGCTTTAAAGCATATAGTAAATAGAAAATTCAGAAATAAATAATGGAAAGACATCGATTTATCCTTATGAAAAGCACCTGTCTCTTAGCTTAGTATCATGAATAAGCTTAAAGACAGGCACTTTGCCAATTGGCCAAACAGTGACTCCATTTAATGTGTTTTAGTTTTTTAAAAAGTTTTCTTCAAAAAGTGATACAAACCATCTTCTTTATACGAATAATCGGTTACGTCATCTACTTGTTTTTTAACCACATCTGAGGCATTTTTCATGGCAACAGAATAAGACGCTAGCTTAAACATAGGAAGATCATTTTCTCCATCTCCTACTGCCATGACTTCGTCTTGGGACAACGCAAAATGATCTAGTAAATTTTGTATCCCAGTTGCTTTTGAAACATTCGCCACCATAACTTCTACGTTATGCTCAGTTGAAGAAGTGCTAGTAAACGCTACTTTTTTCTTTACAAGATCTAATTCACTTTTCCACTCTTCAATAAGCTTCATATTTTTACTAAAAAAATAGATTTTCGATATTTTTTCTGGATTTAAGTGATCGCGCCAATCGATCTTCTCTTTTACAGCCAATTTCCTTGAAAACCATTCATTCTCTTCAATGGTATCAGGTTTAGGGTCCTTTGTATGATAGAACATATCTCCTCTATCCTGCTTTAAAGTGAATCTAGTTCCTACATTTGAATGGACTTCATAATAAATGGCCCTATCGCTTGCTTTTTCAACGAGTTCTCGAACGAGGAAGGGAGGAAGCGCATGTTCAACAAGCTTTTCCTGATGAATGAAAACGGACATCCCATTAGCTGTAACCATCCCATCTACTTCTAAATCATCCGGGAGGACCTCTGTTACTTCATTTAATGTTCTTCCAGTTGCAATAAAAACGTATTTCCCGCTTTTCCGAAGCTCTTTTAAGTAATTGATCACTCTATCACTGACACGATTAACCTCATTAAGTAAAGTCCCATCCATATCTAATATAATGGTTTGATACATCATCTTCCCACCTCCATTATTTTACTTTTTTCAGTTGACTATTAAATGATCAACAGCCTACAGTCTTATGCTAAGACCATAGGCTGTAGAATGGTGCACCCACCGTTTTTTATGACTACTATTTTCGATTAGTTACTGTTCCCAACGCGCAGCAAATTAATAGTTTACTTATCAGCTTTTTTCTTTTTAGACGTTTAGAGACTTCATTAATTCTCTTACTTTTGCCACCACATTCTCGACTGTAAAACCGTATTCTTTCAACACGTTCGCTTCTGGACCAGAAGCACCGAAGCGATTAATGGTTAACACGTCTCCATGCTCTTTGACATAACGCTCCCAGCCTAGAGGGGATCCCATTTCGATCGCTAATCGCGCCTTCACATCGGAAGGAAGCACTGATTCTTGGTATTCTTTTGATTGAGCTTCAAAGCGATCCCATGATGGAAAACTAATGACAGAAACAGAGACGTTTTCCTTGGCCAACTCACGCTGCGCTTCTAAAGCTAACGGCACTTCTGACCCCGATGCCAGCAACAGTGCCTGCGGTGAAGTTGCCGTATCAGGTGTTGAAACCACATAGGCCCCTTTTCTGACACCCTCATCCGCAAGCTCCTTCGTGCCAGCGATTGTAGGGAGATTTTGGCGAGACAAGATTAGCGCCGTTGGCGTTTCAGTTGATTCCATGGCGATTTTCCAAGCAGCAACAGTTTCATTCCCATCCGCCGGACGAATCACGCTAATGTTTGGTAAAGTTCGTAATGAAGCCAGTTGTTCAATGGGCTGGTGTGTTGGGCCGTCTTCTCCTACCGCGACACTATCATGCGTGAAGACATACGTCACTGGCAAGTTCATTAGAGCCGCTAACCGAATCGCTGGGCGAAGGTAGTCTGAGAATACAAAGAATGTCCCACCGAACACCTTAAGTCCACCATGAAGCGTCATCCCATTTAAAGCGGCTCCCATCGCAAACTCCCGTACCCCAAACCAAATGTTACGTCCCGCGTAATTGGTTGCAGAGAAATCACCTGAATCTTTTATCGCTGTTTTGTTTGAACCAGCTAAATCAGCCGATCCGCCAAAAAATTGCGGTACTGCTTTTGCGATAGCGTTCAATGCCTCACCGGAGGACACCCGAGATGCGAGACTTGTCCCAACCTCATACGATGGTAATTGATCTTTCCACCCATCAGGCAGTTCACCTTTGATGGCGCAGTCCAATTTCTCCGCTAGCTCTGGATACGCCTCTTTGTAAGCTGCGTATAAGTGATTCCACTCTTCTTCTTTCTTTTGGCCTGTTTCCACTACAAGGGAACGGAAATGGCGATATACTTCTTCAGGAACATAGAAGTCTTCCTCAAACGTCCACTTGTAAGCTTCTTTCGTCAGTTTGATCTCCTCTTCTCCTAATGGTGCACCGTGCACACTAGATGTGCCTGCACGGTTTGGCGATCCATAACCAATCGTCGTTTTCACTTCAATGAGTGTCGGACGATCGCGTTCTTGCTTCGCTTCTTCGATCGCTTTGTTTATTTCCACTAAATCATTTCCGTCTTCTACGCGAATGACTTGCCATCCGTACGCTTGAAAACGACCTTCTACATTTTCAGAAAAGGACTGATCTAAGTCTCCATCAAGTGAGATGTCGTTCGAATCATATAACACGACAAGTCGACCTAATTTCAGGTGTGCTGCTAATGAAGCCGCTTCGCCAGAAACTCCTTCCATGATATCGCCATCTCCACAAATGCTATACGTAAAGTGATTAATTAGTTCATAGTTTTCTTTATTATAGGTTGCCGCTAAATGGCGTTCAGCCATGGCCATCCCAACCGCCATGGCAATTCCTTGCCCTAAAGGACCAGTCGTTGCTTCCACTCCTGGGGTATGTCCAAATTCAGGGTGACCTGGTGTCTTACTCCCCCATTGACGGAAATTCTTAATCTCTTCCATCGATAGATCGTAACCGGATAAGTGTAACAAGCTGTACAGCAACATCGATCCATGCCCAGCTGATAAAACAAATCGGTCTCTATTAAACCATGTTGGGTTCGTTGGATTATGATTCATATGAGTTGTCCATAGTTTGTATGCCATAGGAGCTGCTCCCATTGGTAAACCAGGATGTCCTGAGTTTGCCTTTTCGATGGCATCGATCGATAACGTACGAATGGTATTAATGGCAAGTTGATCTAAATCTAAATGATTCATGATGTTACTCCTTTATTTATTAGTTTAATAGACAGCTTTTTCATGAAAAGGGTGCTCAAAAGTCCGGCGTAAAGGGCAGTGGAATGACTACGTAAGCTTCCATCCCTCACGTATTCTTCTCTGGCCATTTCACCTTCTTATTGAGCACCCACTTTAACTTGATAACTAACATAGCGTTAATCCTACTTAATGTTTCTAGTTCCAATCTCTTCATCGCCATTAGATGCTTCTGCAATTACGAAGCTTCAGGCTTATCATCTACATCGTTGTGATTTTTAGAACGCTTAAACAGAGAAGCCCCTGCAAAAATAGCGACTAACACAACCCCGAGGACAACAAGGAATACTGTTTTCGAAGAAAGAAGAGCAATCATGTTTCCAAGAACGATACCAACTACACCAAAGTCAGCATCTCCAAACGTGGTCCCTTCAAATCCGAGTGTGCCAAGGACTGGTAGAAGAAGAGCTGGCAAGAAGCTAATAATCACGCCGTTTGCCATTGAGCCAAATACGGCTCCTCTTCGACCGCCAGCTGCATTTCCGAATACACCTGCAGCTGCACCTGTGAAGAAGTGAGGCACGAGACCAGGCACAATCACTTTCAGCCCTAAGAGCGGGAGAAGGAACATACTGAGAAGTCCAGCAATAAAGCTAAAGAAGAAACCAATAATAACTGCGTTGTTGGCGAATGGAAAAACAGCCGGAACATCAAGTGCTGGGATCGCATTCGGGATAACTTTATCTGCAATACCTTTAAAAGCAGGAACAATTTCAGATAAAAGCATTCTTACACCGGCTAAAATGATGTAGACACCAGCTGCGAACGTTAGCGCTTGCATAAAGGAGAATACAAGGAAGTTCGTTCCGCCGCTTAGCTCGGATTCGATGAATGATGGTCCTGTAAATAGGGCCACGACGAAGAATAAAAGCGCCATCGTAAGCGAGACAGAGACAGATGTGTCACGAAGGAAGTTAAGGGTTTTCGGAACTTTAATTTCCTCTGTCGACTTAGAATTCTTTCCTACCGCTTTCCCAACAGCTGCTGCGATTAAATAACCGAAAGAGCCAAAGTGGCCAATTGCAAAATCGTCGCTGCCTATAATTTTTCTTGTAAAAGGCTGCAATAACGCAGGTAAGAGAACCATTAGAGACCCGAGAATAACCGAACCGGTAATGATCATTGTTGCGCCGCTAAAGCCGCCAGTTGAAAGAATAACGGCAATCAGACAAGCCATGAACATCGTATGATGACCTGTTAAGAAGATATACTTAAAAGGGGTAATACGCGCGAGAACAATGTTCGCTACCATTCCGAAAAGCATGATCATTGCCGTTTCTGCACCGAATGCTTCCTGTGCTAACGCAACGATCGCTTCGTTATTGGGGATGATTCCTTGAATTTCAAAAGCATGATCGAACATACTACTGAAATTATCTAGGGAGCCGACAAGCACGCCAGCCCCTGCCCCCAGAATCACAAACCCCATGATCGTTTTTAATGTACCTGAAATGACATTGGCAACGTCCTTCTTTTGAAGAAGAAGACCGACAAGGGCAAATAGCCCTACAAGGATCGCCGGTGTCCCTAAAATATCTTTCATGATTAAATCGACCATCGTTTTATTCTCCTTTCAGATTTGTTTCAAGCGCCGTTCTTAACTCGTTTTTATCCATCAAATTGTTGAGTTTAATAACATTTCGCTTTCCATCTTCAAGATTTTCAACGATCTCTGTAGAGCCTAAGTAGTAATCCGCATTTTCAGATTTACTAGTTGTAAGATCTGTATGATCGACCTCTGCCTCAATGCCAAGTTCCTTAAGAATACTTTTCACATTCATTTCTACCATAAAGCTGCTTCCTAATCCGTTTCCACATACTACAAGAATTTTTTTCATTTTCATTCTCTCCTTTTAATTTGAGTATTTTGTAACAAGGTCAATAATTTCTTCTTTATCCGTTGCACCATAAATTGTGGCTAGATTCTCTTCCTCTGATAGGAGTTCTGAGAGCTGTGCAAGGGCTTCTAGATGCGTTTCTTGATCGACTGCAGCAAGCACGATTAATAATTTCACCTGGTGCTTTTCTTTCTCTGAAAAAGGAACGGCTTCATCTAACCGAAGTAAGCTCATGCCAACCTTATTCACGCCTGCTTCAGGTCGAGCGTGGGGGATGGCGATTCCTGGAGCGATGACAACATATGGCCCTAACTCTTCAACACTCCTGATCATCGCATCGACGTAAGCCGTCGTGATCTGTTCGTTAGTAAGGAGCGGTTTGGCCGCTGTTTTAATCGCCTCTTTCCAATCTGTTGCGTGTGAAGCAAATTGAATGGTTTCTTCATGAATTAAGTCTTTTAACATAAGCCGTTCAAACCTTTCTATTGATAAGCTAGATGATGATGTTTCGGGCCATGGTGATGGACAGAAGACAGGCCATTCATCGAACGTTCGCTTTAGTATAACCGCGCTGCTCAATCACATTCTCGACCGTAATGAACCCGGGTTTCAAACTCAAGTTTCGTTATAAAGAATAGGCTTCTTTCATCAAGTGACATGGAGATCTCCAACTTCCTTATTTTGCAAAATGATACGGATGAAACAAATCATGATTTGATAGTGCTAAGTATAGAGTGTGAAAACGCTAAATGAAAGGGTTTTCAATGTGCAGTTTTTGTACTCATCATTTTTGCAAAACTGAACAGATAAACACTCTATACAAAATTCGAATCACTGAAACTGCTTGAAAGTGATAAAAAAATCACCTTTTTTTAGTTAAAATTGAAACAAAAAAACGAGACGTTAGAATCCCTTCTACGTCTCGTTCGTTATATGAAAAAACTTATTTTCCTTTCTTTAGAAAATGAATTTTCTGAAAACCAGTACTTTTTAACTACTCTCGACCTCACTAGTGATCCCAGAATCCTTATTTCCTTATTTTGCAGTATAATAATAAATTGGAAAAGTCTCCTTTTCTGAAAGGAGTGGAATTTATTGCTGACACGCTAGGAACATCCGTCATCATACGCTAAATCCTACGGTTTTCGTCTCCTAATTTGGGGAATTTCATTGTTCATTTTGCTTCATTCTCATCATTTACCAAATACCTCTTCAATAGGTCTATGCTTCCAATTTTGATTTCAAACCCTGGATTCCTACTGTTTGTTTTCAAAAATACTTTTCACTATTTTGGTACAAACTAATGAATAGTAGCATGCAAATTTGCATCTATCATGGTATGAATACAAATAATCAAATCGATTTTGCAAAGTTTTTTATTTATTGTTTGACCCTGGTATGCCTCGCCTGGATATATCAGCCTTTCTTTACTTAAAAGCTGGGAACAGACAGTGGATATCCCTGAATCAAACGGGTTTCTTAACTCTTATCAACACATCACACTTTCAATATAATCCCCATTTCCTCTCACAATCTGAAGGCCCTGCTTCTCGAATTCCAGCCACAAATATCGATCCAGCGCATAAGGGGATTTCCGTTTTAGCGAAAGCAATGCATCCTCCGTAAGCAACAGTTCATAAGAGCGGTTTTCCTTTTTAACAGTGACCTCATAGTCAATCAGCTTCATTACGATGACTTCATACGCCTCATCCCACTCCTTCAGCTGACGTTCAATGACTTCTGCCACATGTAATAAAAAACTTTCCCCATCATAACTTTTCGCCATGATGCTTCGTGCAAATCGAT
This sequence comes from Bacillus sp. Cs-700, assembly GCF_011082085.1. Lineage (NCBI taxonomy): Bacteria > Bacillati > Bacillota > Bacilli > Caryophanales > Bacillaceae > Bacillus > Bacillus sp. Cs-700. The sequence continues at coordinate 3,912,751 of NZ_CP041063.1, read as the reverse complement.
TTACGTTCACAAACTCATCCCCCTTATTCTTATAAACAAGGTATTCAACAATTGAACAAAAAAGGCCCTTCATCGCAAATAATGAATGCAACAAAGAGCCTCCGCTTTCCGTGCGTTATCATTCAAAGCCATGCTTTGTAGGTTGGAGCACCTTACCTCCTGGCAGGTTGCTGTGAAGTCAAAGAGCCCGTACTCTCGTTCACTCGTGATAAGCTTATTTAGTTGGTAATAGTTTACTTTATGATGTAAGCAGTGTCAAAAACCAAGCTCCTTTAACACTTATATTAATGAACCACCATCACAGCATCCTCAAACGGTGCATGAAATCTTCCCACTGGCGCAAGCTTTGCATCTGCTTGATAGCGCTTTTCTCCACTCACCTCATACTCTCCCGCAGGAAAATAATCAAAGAGTCCAGATCTTTTATGTATGTCGATAAACTCAACTTGCAAATCCTCGATGAGTTGTTGATAACCTTTTTGATCTTCAATATCTTCAAATTCATCAAGAATGAAGTTTTCTTTAATCACATCATTGAACGTTTCATGTCCTTCTGTTGCAATAAGAACATCCATCTCATGTTCAACTGACAACAACATCGATAAGTTTTTAATCTGATCATATGCGGTTCTGACAATATCCATTAATAGCTCTTCTAAAGCGGGTTCGTTTACTAATTTCATTCTAGTATGTAACATAATTCAATCTCCCTTTTATGTAATTGGCCATTTAAAGTCCTTCTTATAATAAGTGGCTTTTAACTTATTTAAGTCATGCTCCCACTCAGTGATAGCATTGACGAACTTCTCCTCACCATTCTTCTGTCCTTTACGTAGTTTCACGTTATAGGAAATGGTGTAAGCAACGCGCTTTAATCCTAACTTCGGTACAGCTTTTTGGAGAATATCCCATCGCTTCACACGCGTCAGGTTTCCACTCACTTTATACCCCATTAGCATCAAGGCACTTTTTTCATTTAAAGTCTTTTCTTCTTTGTCTGTCTCTTGTTTGCTTTCTTTTACTTCTTTAGAAGGCCAAACAAAATTGATCAAATGATTCTTTTTCACCTTAGGATACAACCCGTATGCATTAACGATATGCTTTAGTTGATTTTCCGTTATGTAGATTTCCTTATTCCACTTATCGATAAGTACATCCATTTCAGCAAAATCATTTACCAGGTTACTATTTTTATCTTGATAAAGAGGCAAGGAGATAAATTCTTTTCTTAACTCTTTTTTTTCCAAAAAGTCCTCTCTCCAATTATCCTGCAAAAGAAAGACAGGTTCGTAGGAGACATGAGCTTTTTTCTGAATGACAATGCTTGACTCAATCGAACTTCTTACCTTTTGTAAAACCTGTTTTTTCTCATTACTGTTTAATATCGTCCCTTTATTAAATTGAAGAAACTTCAGATCGACGATATCTTTTATATAGCGCTTTTCATTATTCATATAAAAGTACAATGCAACGTCATCATTAGTGGAATCGAGTTGTTGTATATTCATCGATCCTATTTCTATTAAATCTTCATCAAAATCAACTAAATAGCAATACCACAGCAAGAAAATCATATCCTCATTCGTTAAGGAATTTTCGATAAATGACCATTCTACATCCAATAAATGAATTAAAGCAGCTTTCAACTCATCATAAAGTTCAAATGCATTTAGTACTCGTAGATATTTGATAATGATAGCTGGATCATTTGTGAATAGAACGTTATCAAAAATCGTTGATTCATTGGTTAATAAGAATGGAAGAATCTCATTTTGCATAGGAGTACCAAAAAGTTGAGAAATCAGTTCTAAAAGGAAGACGAGTAATTTATCTGCTTCTGGCTCACTGGAAGTTTGGTCTCCCAAAAGAATATTTTCACTAAGTTGAAGAAATTGTCCTGTTAATTCCTGATCGTTGTGACCTATTGCAATTTGATTATGCCCCAACACTTCCAACAAGTAACTTAACCTTTCATAATCATTATCAACCCATAGCTTATTGGCGATATGTAACAACAATTTGGCATCATGAATAGAAGAAGATAAGCATAACCTATCCAGAAGTTGGTACGTTATCCCTTCACTTAAACGATCGAAATAATAATTGAATCCATTTGTTTTCTCAACGTTATCTCGTTGAGTTCGCAATTGAACATTATCTGCTTCCAGAAACTTAATTCGTTTCTTTAAATGATCAATTTTTTTATTCAATTCAAGTTCATTATTTTCTATGTGACTGATAAAAGTCGTAAGCTCGTTGTCCAGGATCTTTAAAATCCCATCTTTCGTTGTCATATCCCCGCTTCCCTTCCCCATCGTTAGTTAAATTATGGGGTAAAAGGGAAAAGTATTCAATACATATCTAGTATTTTCTTACTAGTTATAGAATGAACTTCAAAAGATTCTATTAAAAATATGGAGTATCTCACATTAAATTGTATAGTACCGTTCTGGCCCCTTAAATACTTCTCTCACATGCCAGTTCAAAAAACGATCCTCTGGCAAGTAATCAGGATGAATCGGACGACGGATATCCTTTCCATGAAATTGTAGCAGCCACTCTTGAAAACCGCTTGTCCCGTGTGCCTGCTCAGCTACTAGAAACGTATTCTCCTCTGACAACGTAAAGACCCCTCGATCAAACAGTTTATGATGCATGGAACATAGCGCAAAACCATTGTTTTCAACATCCGGGCCTCCAGCCTGATGCCATTTAATATGCGCTGCTTCCACGCCAACAAGCTTGTCTCCAAGTCGAACATTAAACCCACAAATCGCACAGCTATATTCATAGGCTTTAAGGATTCTTTCTCGGAAGTAAGGATCTCTGGAACGCTTGCCTTTATACTCTAGATCCAGTCCAACATGAGCTAGAATATCCTCATGCAACGTTTCTGGAAAGTGATTCCGAAGTAGTATATCTGCTATCTCACATAAAAGCTGATGGTTATCTTTTAACAAATGATAGACTTCATCAGTAAATCCACCACTTACATGATGATCTAATAATAATCGATTATTAGGATTTCGAGTATCGAGCTCCAAAGTTGTTCGCAACTTCCATATCCCATCATGCTTTAACCTTACAAATGGCTCTTCAGGATGATAGGACTTTCGCTTAGGGCCAAACTCAATTAAGAGACTCGTTAATTTTTCTTTCACTTCTTTATATGGAATGAACTGTGACTTATCGCTTTGCAACCTGGCAAGTGTATAAAGCAATAAAAGGGGTTTATGCGGGGCACGCTGATTGCCTTTTTTCCAGATGCTTAGTGTTTTTATTGTTTCTTTTAAAGTATGTTCGTTCATTGGAAAAACTCCTAGTTGTGTAAGATGATTATGGATGAATCTACCATTACTAAAATTATATCATCTTTCATTGATAAGTTAAGATAAACATAGGATCATGGGAAGTTCTGGATGACATGGAATGCTATAATAACGCTGGAGGTGAAAGCGTTGGGAGACATTAAATTATTTAAGTTGGGTACTGAATCCGTTACTGAACTAGAAGGGCAGTCGGTTTCAGTAGAAAAATCTTTACAAGAAATTATGGAGCAACATTTAGAAACGTTCTTAGGTGTACGTTTTCTTGCCTCCGAGTATACAACGGGGAAAAAGCATGCTGGCAGAATTGACACATTGGGTATCGATGAAAACAACGCGCCAGTTATTATTGAATACAAACGAGCAATTAATGAGAATGTCATTAACCAGGGGTTGTTTTATTTGGACTGGTTGCTTGATCACAAAGCGGAGTTTGAATTAATGGTCATGCGGAGGTATGGTAGTACATTAGCTGATGCCATTGATTGGAGTAGTCCACGTCTTCTTTGTATTGCAGGCGGCTTCACGAAATACGATGAACATGCCGTTCAACAAATTAATCGAAACATAGAGCTCTATCAATACAAGCACTATCATGACGGCTTTATCTTGTTGGACCTTGTTAATGCAACAACAGCTCAAACTATCGAGCTATCAACCTCATCAAACAGTACCAAGCAAATCGCATACAAAACCGTCAGTGATTATCTCGGACAATCCACAACTGAGCTACAAGATCGGTTTGAAGCGATTAAGTCTTATATGATGGCCTTAGGCGATGACGTTCAGATGAAGACATTGAAATATTACATAGCATTTAAGCGAATCAAAAATTTCGTATGTTTGGAAGTACATCCCCAGAACGGCAAGATCGTGCTCTATCTGAAAATTGATCCAGATACAATCACATTAGAAGATCAGTTTAGTAGAGATGTTCGCAACATCGGTCACTACGGCACCGGTGATCTGGAACTAACCATTTACAACGATGAAGATTTTGAGAAAGCGAAACGATACATTCATATGAGCTATGATATTAGCTAAAGAAACGAGCACTCCACTGAAGAGTGCTCGTTTTGTTTACTTTGTTTAATCTTCTACATCAATCAAGTAAACCCGTTCATCAAATCCCCCGCGCACTTCTCTTTTCTCTCTACGTACTTCTTCCAGTTCATCAAAAGAAGAATGATGCACCTCCACTAACGAATAGATCAGCTCCAGCATATCAGCCAGCTCTTCAACCGCGTGACTATCTTCCATTGCTTCAAAATACTCTTGGAGTTCTTCTTTTAGTTTTAGCTGCAGTTCTTCCTTGTACTCATCTTCATCTAGAATTCTAGTATTGAACTTGTTGCCGTTTAAACGAATAATTTCCGGAATGCGGTCTCTTACTAGTTTGTTGTAAGTAGGCATATAGATCCTCCGATCAATTAGTCATTTGTGTTTTATAATACTTACACTCAGACTGCAGGGGGCAAACTTTACAATCTGGTTTGTATTTACAAATCTCTCTAGTTAAATCAATCATTCCGTAGTTATAAAGACGATGATCGCTATCCGGAGTCATCCTTTCTGCCAGTTCTTTAAACAATTGTTTCCTTCTAGTTTCAGGAGTAGTTTTAAATCCAAAAAGTCTCCCATATAACCTCACTACATTACTATCAATGATGGTGTCAGGATTATTTAAATGTAAAGAACGATAGGCTGCTGCAATATAATCTCCAACTCCAGGCAAGTTTAATAATTCTTGTTTTTCTTCAGGAATAAAACCGAGATTAGTAAGTTCGATAGCTAAGTTTTTCAGCACTTTTTCTCTCCATCTTAATCCTAAATTTTCAAATACATTGCTTGATTGATCAGACAAATAGCTGTAAGGGGATTCATAATTTTCGATAAATTTAAGGTAGGCCGGTATAACTTGATGAGCATTTGTACGTTGAAGCATAATCTCAGCTACTAAGGCATGCCAGAGATTGTCAGTATCACGCCAGGGGAATTTCGAAAAGTGAATTTCACCCCATCGAGTAATTTCAAGCTGTATTGTATTCACCTTTTTACTAGTTATCTCAAATTTCATCTTTTATCGCACCTTAATCAATAAACCGTATGAAGATTAAACTCTTTCATACGGTTTATTTGTTAGAACATCAACTTTATTTTCATGTATAGCTTCCAAAATGGCTTCACCTATTGCTTTTGCCATCATAGGTGGAACAGCATTGCCGATTTGACGATACTGAGCATTTCTTCCACCACTAAATGTGAAATCTTTTGGAAATGATTGCAGTAGAGAAGCTTCATATGGTGTATACGTCCTCGGTTGTTCAGGATGTATAAATTTCAGCCCATCTTTCTCCATATGTGCAAGAATGGTATAGGAGGGCTTATTCCAGCTATGCTTCACATATGTGTCTTTATGTTTATCACGCGAATAGGGATAAAGATCACTTAGTAACCTACTGTAGTCTTCTTTTCTTTTTTCGTTAATAAATTTTGCTGAATTACTACCTGGCTTAGTTAGAATGAAAATAATAATGTCTCTAAAATTATGCATCCTGGACGTATGGTTGGTACCTGAAGAAAGTGGTGGATAGTTCCTTTCAACTTCCTCAAGTCTCATATTATAAGTCACAAAAAATTCTTTCAGCAATTGAAAATGGTTTTCTTGTACCTTACTGAGCCTGCGACATTCTTTTTTAAACCAGGGTGAAAATTCTGCATATACTGGATCATCATCGATACTTTTTTCAATTGCTTTTCTAAAAAGGTCAATAGACTTTTTATAGTTTGCAATAATAACATCCATATTTTTCAGAGAAGGCATTCCATGTGGATTAATTTTCGGTAATCGAACAGGTAAACCTCCTATAGCATCTTTTACTGTTAAATGAGGTTGACAGCCTTCACCATGTGTTTTTTTAGGTATTGGATTTGGTATGTCTATTTTATTGGCAATAATGATAATTCTACGTCGGTACTGGGGTACTCCATAATCTGCTGAGTTTAATACCTGATACTCTGCAGCAAGCCCTGTTTCTATTGTGGGGGTTAGCTCAGTTTTGTAACCAAGCTCTTTTAGATCTTCACAAACTAAATCAATTACCGCTCGTTGTTTATCTGATATATCGGATTCAGCCTTTTTTGAAGCCATTCCTTCTACGTTTTCAAACACTACGAATGAAGGTTTTATTTTACCTACAAGATCAAAAAAATGACTGTACAGCATATTGCGAGGATCTTCGCGTAATTTTTCTCTCATTTCTTTTTTTCCCGAACGTGCAGGACCTGCAAGTGAAAACGTCTGACAGGGTGGACCACCGATGATAACATCTACCTTTGAACACCGTTTAATAACTTCCTCTTTTATTATTGGATCTGTTATGTCACCATCAATGACTTTATCTTCACCATGATGACTAATTAGAGTAAGACAGGCATCTGGATCAATCTCTAGAGCACCTGCTAATTCAAATTTTATGTTTGAATGTTTCGCAGCAAGAAAACCCGTAGAAAAACCACCGCCACCTGCAAATAAGTCTAAAACTTTTAAATTATCCATGTTTATTACTTCCCTTTACTAACTACTAATTGAATCAATTATATCAAAAATTAGTGTAATATGTTCAAAATCCTCACCATAATTCTAATGGTGGAAGATAGTTCATGAAAGATGTTTACACAAAAAAGAGATAGGACTCTACCTATCTCCAATAGTATAGAACAATTACAGCTTGAATATCAATTAGTCTTAATACGCATGTCCTAATATTGATACTACATTTTCCAGCTAGAAATTGGTTTAATTTAATAGGCCTTTTTCATTTGATTATCTTTCATTAACAAATGATATTGCTTCCATATATCTCTTGAAATTCCATGATTCTCAATAACTACTCCGGTTTCGATATTCTTGTGAAAACCATGATATGAAAAATTTGCAGACGTGAGCAATAATTTTTGTTGATCAATAATTACAAGTTTGGCATGAAGGCTGGTAAAGTCTTCTCCTTCTGAACCTTTCCAATGATACAAATTTAATTGATACTGTTCTTTCTTCCAATGAGTCATAATCTCCTCAAAATTTTTCTCCATATCATTCACGAGAATATTAACTCTACAGTTTCTCTCCACAGCATTTTCAATACTTCTTAGCAATTTTCGAATTGATTCATCTTTAAAGGAAAAATTATAACCAACGATAAATACTTCTTCCTTTGCTGATTCTATCAAATGCAAGACAGTGTTATAAGTATTGAGGTTTATAATTCCATTACTAAAAGATGGTCCTGTCCATACCGGAGAAATTCTGGGTTGTAATTCTATCTGATACCTAGCCATTTTATAAGCGATTTCTAAGTAACGCTGTAATTCATAAGAAGAAACTTTTAATGAATCAGCCTCTTTCTGAATTTCAAAAGTAAAATATTCTAGGTCAAATGGTAATTTCATTTTATTTTGCCAGTTTGAATGATCACTCGATATTTCTGTCTTACCAATAAAATTAATGAACCTCTCAACAAAATGATCACTATTTGTAGAAACACATATTGATACAAAATGAACAATTTTATCCTGTAACTTATTAGACATTAAAAAATTCCCTATTCTGATTGGCTACAGTTTTAACTAATAAAGAACGATCAAGATACCGATTAGACTTTTCACAGGATGTTTCTGCTACAAGCATACAACTATGACATGCAGCTCCATTTATATCTATTAATTTATCAGCATCATTTTCAGCACACTGAGGATCACCTGAACAATAGTTCGCAGATGATAAGGACCGAGCTAGAATAGATTCGAACTTTTCTTTCTTTCCGAGCTCAACCAGTCCACCAAGACTCCCCTCTGAGTCAACAGTAGAAGTGTATATTAGAATGCCAGCCATACCGTTCTCTGAATCAGAATAAATTCGTTCTTTTAAGGATGAAGAAGAATATCCTGAGTGCATTGTTAATTCTCTTATTAATGCATGTGAAAGCGTGTGAAGTAATACATACCTCAGTCCAGGGAATTGAGGTATAGCCTCATCTGGAAGTTTTCTATCCTTAAAGATTTTTTTATGTGCCCTTTCCATCCCTTTACCATAATCTTCATTATCGCTCTCCCACTTAATTAATTTTTCATTATTTATTGTAAGGAAAATTCCCTCCCCATAAGTCTCTACCCCTGGTAGCCAGCCAAGTCTCTCAGTACTCAATGGAGCTAATTGAACTTGATCTGAATCGGAAACTTCCTGATTATCATCCGATTCATTTGATAGTCTGGAAGTAAGATCGGGTAAAGGTTGTACTCTAGTAAAGCCTTTTAATACGATTACCTCTTTTAGCCTTTTTACCCGTACTAAATTAGAAAGAAAATCACTATATCTATTTGGTACGCCTTCCACTTCTAATTCAAAATCGATGCCTTCGTAGTTATGATGTTCCGTTAATAATGCATTATATTCAGGGGTTTTTAAGTCTACGTTGGAGTCGCTTTTCCCCTTTTTTAACTTTTGTATGATGTTCCATACCTTTTCTAGGCCGATCCTTTTTATATCCGGATCCCTTTTTTTAACAATATTAAATTCTTCACGATTATTGATCAAATCTTCATCAGTAAAATCTATATTATTCTTAACAAATTCTTCTAAATCTTCGTTTACTGGATTTGGGATGACGATAGAGCTTTCAACCGAAGAAAAGTAAATATTTGAAGCTCCTCTTAATAATATTTCTTTTTCATTACTACATTCTTCATAGTCACGTAACCATGGTCGTCTTCCACTGCAACTACCTAGAATTTTATTGTTCATAAATGCTTCACTCATTGAACGTTGTTTATCACATAAAGCGCAAAAAACTACAAGATCCTTTAATGAGCCAGTTTTCCCTTCGTCTTTTAAATACAACTTGCATTTTTTCGGATCGTATTCACCTTTTTGGTGAACGTACATCCCCCAAGGAAAATCATTAATATGTCCTTTTTTACATGTAGTAATAAAACGAACTGGATGTGTTTTCACTTTTGGGCATGCGCCATTTTGATTATCGGGATTCTTACAGTAGAGAACACCATCTTCTTCAATAAATTCTCTTCCACTATACTTTCCAAGCTTTCTACAATGAGGGCACACATGATATTCAGGGAAACGGTAGGCGGGTATAGTACCGAATTCTCTATTCTTATTTGTAGGTATTGATTTGATCTGGTTAATATTAATTTTTCTTTTTAATCTCGGCTCATCAATAGAGTTAGATTTTGAAACATCAAAACTATCCCATTTATCAATTCCTGCAATTATTACTGAATAGTCTGGAAGGTCTACTATTGAACCTGGACCGAATGTGGTAATAAATTGACTGGGTCTAAGTTCGCCAATTTTTTTGCTCATGGAATAATCAATCCTTTCTAATGTAAATTCCTGCAGCTGGCTCTACATCTCTCATAGAGTTTGGTGTCTTGTAAGTGCCTTTTGTTTCAGGTTCACCTATTTGATATAGAAGGTTAGATTCATTCTCTATTTTGTACTTATGATAAATTAATTTACTTTTACTTGAATCTTCTTCCCAGTTATCCATGAGTTGGTTCAAGTGATGTTCAACCTCCTCAATCCTAATATCCATTTTATTAGCTCTGTCCAGAAATACTTTGATAATATCTTCAGATAAAGCATTTACTTTTCCAATGTTGTTTGCACCTGAATTATTAGTTAATTCGGAGTACCCAAGTCGAAGCATTGATACTAAAACAGCTGCAAGTCCACGGTCACGAGCTCTGGAAGCAAATGGTGTAACACTGATTGGTTCAACATATCTATACAAAGCAGCATGGTATGCATAGAACTCCTCATAATGCGAGATATCTCTAGGGCGGGCCCAGTTGTAGGCTGTGATTATTAAACCTGGGTATCTTCGCCCCACACGGCTTGTGGATTGAATAAATTCTGCTGTCGTTTTGGGTTGTCCGTTAACCACCATTAATCCCAATCTTGGAACATCTACTCCGACAGAAATCATGTTACTGGCTAATAATACATCTACAGGCGCTAAATCTCCGTTCTTAGAAAAAGGCTGTGATAATCTATCAAGTAATTCTGGTATCTTTCCAGAATCTATACGACTCGTTAACTCAGGGACATCTCGATCTAACTCTCTTCGAATAAATTTATACTTTTTTTCTTCTCCAAATTGCTTTTGGAGCGTGTTCATCCTCGCTGGAACATCATCTTCTATTAACCTGACGGCTCCTCCAAGTTCCCTAATACTATTAAAGTAACCCACTAAAGTTTGATATGGATCAAGACTATCAGAAACATATACTTCTTCCATTGCAGTGACACTTGATAAAAGATTTGCATATATTCTTAATTGCGAAGTTTTCATACTTCTACCTGGTGCAAACACCCCAACATACATTCTTCCAGGCATTTCTTCTATTGGTCTTTGTTTAGCAAAAAATGAATCAGTATGCGAAAGACCTGGACTTGGGAAGATTTGTGTATCTCTAGTGTATAACCCATTAATTTGCTTATCAGCATTTTTAATAGTAGCTGTGGAAGCAATAACTTTAGGACCAATGTTTTCTCCATCTATGTCAACAGAAGTAAGGTAGTCAACTGCAGTCTCGTACAAACCAACCATGGTACCTAATGGCCCAGATATCAAATGTAATTCATCTTGAATAATTAAATTAGGTGGATGAACAGGCGTTCGATTATTAATTTCTAAATTACCTGTAACATTCCTGATGTTTTTTTGTTCTTCTTGGGAACCTCCATGAGAAACAAACCCCCAATTATCAATCTCGCCTTTTACTTTACCAAATAAATTTTGAATTTTCGGCTCCCAAGGCATGCGAGCAAACTTATCTACTGTTCCAATAACCATGTCAGGTAAAAGCCTGTAAATTTCTTCATCCGTAACTAATACAGGTAGACCCTCTCCACTGGAGTTAGATTTATGAAATGAACACTCTTTATTAGGACATTGAATGAGTACTCTTCTCTGCTTGTCCTTTCGTTTATATGTAGTAAGGAAAACTTTTGGGTTATTCTTATCGTCGACAAGTTTGCTTCCACACCATGGACATGAAACTAATTGGATAGGTGTTCCTTTGGATTGATAATTATATGAATTGGTGCTTCTTAATATGGAATCTTCTTTAACTTTTAGCGCATTTTTTGCATCATCATACTTATTAGGTACACTATTTTGCCCTACCCATAACCCAATCCTAAATATGGTACTCCCCCATTTTTCAGGAGCGCTTTTTCTTATTTCCTCACATGCGCATATCATCGCAGTAGCTCGCTGGAATTGTTGAATAGTAAGAAGCCTAAGTGTATAGCGCATGATTACCGAAACACCGACATCGGTTCGAAAGTTCTTAACAATACTTAATCTTCGATAACCTAGAGTAAAAGCCGCTAATCCAAGATAAGCTTCTGTTTTACCTCCTCCTGTGGGGAACCATAATAAATCAGCAACTTCCCTATCATTTGAAGTAGGATCTATAACTCCTTTTATATTTTGCAAGAAGAATGCAATCTGGAATGGACGCCATTCTGACTTTACATGACTAAGAGCCTTTCCTTTTTCAATAGCTTCCGTATGAGCTCTCTGGTTTGCCATGACTAGATTAGCAAATATAAATGAATCAAATACATTTTGATTTTTTACTATCAACTCCAGACCTTCCCACATTCTTTTTAACGAATTTTCACAATTTTGCATATGTAAATCTGCTGTATCTTTATGTCTGGCTTCTATGACCACATCAATTTCTTTTCGTCTTTCTTTAATCCATTTTCCATACTCATTTAGAAGTGGGCTTAGAGCTTTTTTTATTTCACTAGGGACAGTCATAGCCCCGAGCTTATTCATATCAAGTGTACCGCCCTTTGTCCAGTCTGGTGGAATAACCATTGGAATCTCATGAGCTGGGATAATCTCAGTCTCAAGAAACCCTGCCTTTGATACTTCCTCATCAATCTTTTCCCATTTCACAGCAATATTGTGCCCTACTGCATAAACTCCTTCGTTTCTATATAATAACTCATTGGATTTTGTATCCTGGTCTTGAAATCCTTTTTCATTAGCAGCAAAAGCATTCCTGACCATAAATGAATTAACTTCTTTACTATTAATAGTCAGTTTTGGTTGAAACACACATAGATGATCAATTTTATGTTGGTCTGTTTCCTGTATATAACGGTTAACCAAAAACATACTTACTGCATAACTATTTTTATAAGCCCTTACTAACCATTCAATTTGAATATTTTCTCTTTGCTTGTTATCTTCTGTTACATCCTTAAGAGGAATCCTAGCAACTCTCTTTTCACCAATATCTTTTGCTAAGTCTATAGGAAAATTTTTTAATTCAAATGGTTTCCTATTCCAATTACTATCTGCACCTTCTTCATACATGCCTAGCTCTACATTTACAGAAATTTGAGGATGGTTATTATCAACTAGAAATGAAACACCTATTGCAGAAGGGTTCATTGCTTTTGCCAGGGGAGCAATAGTTTCAATAGCTTCCTTTGATGTATCCCGGCCATGTATCACTTCGTTTTCATCTTGATCAGAGGCTACACTTGATTTCATTGGCCACAATATACCTGCAAGATACTTCTGTAATGGTGCGTTACTTATTGTTTCGTATTCTTCCCCTGGACCAATTAATTCGTAACGAAGTCGATCTAACAACTTTTCTCTTACTTCATTCTGTTTCCCCATAATAAAGCCCTCCCTTTAAGGTTTTATGTTTACCAACATTTTACCAGATGATTGTATCCACAAACAGCTATTATTCTGGTAAAATATAGGCAACCCATAGTTCACTCGAATAGAAAGGATTATTATGAATAAAATTCTTGAATTTCTAAATCCGGAACAAACGCAAGCGGTTACATCCAATTCTAGATTTACTCAAATTGTTGCTGGACCTGGAACTGGAAAGACAACAACATTAGCAGCTAAAATACTTTATGTTCAAGCAGAATTAGGAATTGATACCGATAAAATTCTAGGAATATCATTTTCCCGGTCGGCTAAAGAACAACTTATAAATAAATTGGAAGAGTTCACTGGAATACTTGGTTACGGTGGAAGACCTACTATTTTGACATTTCATAGTTTAGCTCATCGTATCATTAAACATGGGATCCACTTTAATGAATCTAAATTCCGTAATGACTTCCAGCGAATTGCTGTTGAAGAATTCATTAATTTAGACCCTTCATTAATTAAAGACTTATGCCCTGAATATGCTGATCGAATTCTAGTGAACAACGTACTTTCAAAGGCCTATATACTTATACGTCAGGGGAATCATTTAGAAACAGCTCCTATAGAAAATTGGAATGAAATACCATCAAATAGTTCTTACCATATTAAAACATATGACCATGGAAGAGTAGTGATTACCTCTACTGACTTAATCAAGTTTTGGAAACGCATTATTAAGTTGGAGAAAATTAAAAACGTTACAGATTTTCAGGGGCTAATTACTGAAGCTAATAGACTATTATCCTTAAAGAAACTGACATATCAACGTATAAGTGAAAGCTATGAATATATATTTGTTGATGAGTACCAGGATACCTCATTAGCACAAGAGAAACTATTGCTTTTATTAAACAATAGTGATCATTCAGTAACTGTAGTTGGAGACAAAAATCAAACAATCTACACCTTTAATGGTTCAAATAGTGAAAATCTAGACCGCTTTCTTAGATTTAGCCAACAGAAATCACCTTTTAGTACAGAAGAAATTTTCCTAACTACCAACTATAGATCTACTAGAGAAATAATTGAGATTGCAAATCATTTTATGAATGATACCGGAATATCCCCTGTTAGACATCATGCTGGTATTCTTCCAGAAATTATAGAAACACATTCCATCAAGCTAGCTTCGGAGTACACAGCTAAAAAAATAATTGACCTAACTAAAAGTACAGATATATCCTTATCTGATATCTGTATTCTATACCGTAAAAACTCAGAGTTTTCACCACAGGCTGACGCTATAATTGAACAATTAGAAAAGTACAACATTCCATATAGCCAACAAAAACAAAATAAAGGTAAGGTTGAATCTCTGTTGGAAAAGGGATTGAAATTAAGAGAGCTCTATGAAGATGAACCATTGTCCGAAGTGATTCCTAAACTTCAATTTAATAATGCAGATAAAGAACTGATTGATTTCGTAAAACAAGCCCTAGATCAGGGAGCTTATGATACTGATGACTTGAGTGACTACTTAGTTGAGCTTGAAGAAGAGAACTATACTCAAACAGAGGATGCAGACTGTTTATCTATCAAAACAGTTCATCAAGCAAAAGGGCAAGAGTTCCCAATTGTTTTTATTTTGTATTTAGGGGACCGAGAATTTCCACATAGTAGTCATCCAGATATTGATGAAGAAAAGAGGTTATTCTATGTTGGATTGACGAGGGCAGAAAATCAATTATATGTTATTGGTCAAAGAGGGATTGAATTTGAGGGTTTCTTAGATAAATGTTTAACAACAAATACTACTCATATTACTTATCATAGTTCAACACTCGAAGAAAAGAATGATGGATTCAATGCAAACGATAAATCTATTATTGATGAAACAACGAGACAATTACACGAGGAAGAAAAAAAACAACAAGAAGAACTAAAAAAATTAATGGATCTTTTTTAAGGAGAATATTTTATGTCCAAGCAAACTATTAAATTAACAAATAAGCAAGAAAGATGCGTTATTTTTAAACCTGAAGGCGATCTCCTTATTCAAGGAATTCCAGGTAGTGGAAAATCTACAATACTCATGGCAAGAGCTCAACACATAAAAGAAACACTACCACATGATTCGTTAGTCATTTTAACTTTTAGTCGAGCACTTACGAATTATGTTAGACAAATTGCTGCAAAAACAACTACAACACCACCAGATGCAAAAACCTTTCATCAATGGGGACAAGAGCTAATTGAACATACAAATCACCCTCATACTCGATTAATAATGGGAGAACAAAGAGAAAAAGTTATTCGTTTTGCTAAAAATATAGTAAATAAAAAAAATGAGAATGTGAATTTCCCCAAAATGAAAGTCACTAATCGCGAAGAGCAGGCTCTAGTAAGATTCTTATGTGATGAAATAGAGTGGATAAAAGGAGCAGGTATCTCATCAAGAAAAGAATACTATTCTACGAAACGCTCTGGTAGAGGAACAGATATTCGAGTGACAAAGGAACACAGGGAAACCATTTATGATGTTCTAGAGAAATATAATGAGCTATTAGCTAATCACTCCCGTTACCAAGGGATTGATGGGGATGACCTTGCACGAATTCTAGTTGAAAAGGCGAATCAAATCCCTGATCGATATAAGCCTGACCATATACTAGTTGATGAAGCTCAGGATCTTCATACCATGCAACTTAAAGCTATTAGTTCAATAACCAAAAAAAGTTTGACGATTGGAGCAGATAAAGGACAGCAAATTTACAGGCGAACATTCACATGGAAAAATGCCGGAATTAAAGTAGTAGGAAATCGAAGTCAGTTACTAAAACAAACTTTTCGATCCACTCGTCAGATTGTGAGACTCGCAAACCATTTTCAAGAGCAGGATAAGTATTATATTACTGATGAAGATTATAATAAAGCTGAAGAGCCAAATGTTGATGGAAAGATACCTGAACTTTGTCTATGCCCTGACAAATCAAGTGAGGAGCAAATGTATTCTCGAATACGTGAAAACAATCAGAACTTCCTATCCAGAAGATACAATAGGTATCATCGCACAATCTCATTACAAACTTGGTACTTTAAAGGACCTTTGATAGTAAAGGGATCGTTGTTTATCAAATAAGAGAAGACAACTCAGAATTCGTTTCACCCGGTGTTAAACTAATAACTTACCAGTCTTCAAAAGGACTAGAGTTTGATCATGTCATAGTGGTAGATCTTAAAAAAGGGAAACTGCCTTTCAAATCTCCTTCTCCAGGTGAAGATGAAGATGATTATGTCTCGTGAACGAAAGAAATTATACGTTTCCATGACAAGAGCTAAAGACACTAACACTGTTAGCTTCAAAGGAATATTCTCAATTCGTAAATGACTTAGACCCTAATCTTTTAGTTTAAAAAATAATGAACAATAATATCATATTCTCCCTACAGTAGGCTTTAAAATATACTATAGGGTGATTTTTTCAACAGGTTAACTTTCTGATCAATAAAACGTTAGTACAAATATTTCCAAAAATACTTTAATTGGACGTCCGCTTTGATTCAATATTTATTATATAAAGTGTATAATAACTCTTCATATATATTAAGCAATTTTTTGCTTCAATATTATTTAATATAATATTGTGTGCGATCTTGTTTCTTATATCAGTTAGTCCTTGAAGTCTAAGTAATATCTCTTTAGGAATTTTCGAAGAAAGGCACTCAAATACCCCAATATATGTAATTAGCTCATGGAAATTCAAAGAGTGAAACTCTTTTTGGGTCAAATTATTTTTATGTATTTTTTTCGCAACGATTATCCAATTCACACCAAATTCAAAGGTCATATTTATTTGACAAATTTCTTAATAAATTTTCAATTTGGAATAAATAACCATATGAATCTTTCATTATTTTAAGATGTTCATTAAACAATCTTATTCCTCCATTTAATAATAAAAGCAGATTTCTAATTTAAAACCCTAAAATAATATTAGTAATTATAGTAGAGATTAGGAGATAAAAAAAGTGCCTATTATTCTTTCGCAACATATTGATAAACCTTCAGACTATGATGACGTTCCATTTCAAATCTATCATTACCCTAAGAGGTACAGAAACCAAATTAAAATAGGCGACTCGTTTATATATTATCAAGGGGATAGACTCAAGAAGAAAAATAGATAACTATTATGGTTGTGGAATCATTAGTGGAATAAGTCCTTCCACTGATAGCGATAGCTACTAGCAACTATTAGCAATTCAATTAGATTCAATCCCATAGTTCCAATATATCACCCTGAAGGGGGATTTTTTGAATCTAAAGGATATAATGAAGTTAGGAATCGTATGAACCCTGCGTGGCAAAAATGCAATCAGAAAAGTTTCCAACAAAGCCTTTGATGAAATCTAACTCATGCCGGTTTAGTAATAGTGTTTCTTGATCTAGTAGAGTAAATCACCTTTTAAGTGAAGAAAAACACCTAAAATCAAACCTATTTGTCTTAACTTTAATGAAATAGAGATTGAACGTATTAGAAGAGGACTATTCGGAAGATGATTTATTGTCAGTACTAAATAATCTTAATAGCAAAGCACATTTATTAGAGAAAAAGGCGATAGTAAAAAGAAGAGTTGCTAATCAAAAAGTGACAAAAACTCTTAAAAAATTATACAATAATTCTTGTCAGTATGTGGTGTTAACCATAAAAATACATATGGAGCAGATGTTGTTGAGCGCATCACATAGAATATTCTCTATTTCTCAAAATCATGAACCGAACAATATTATTATTCTTTGTCCTAATCACCACGTTTAATACACTGCGCAAAAGCAACGTTTGAAGAAATGAAAAATCTTTATATACGATAATGGACAAAAAGAAGCCTTGCTATATAATAAGCATATCTGAAATTTCAATTGTGAAACATCAACCTTTTTTAACCAAACATACTACCAAATCAAGGCCCCC
Organism: Bacillus sp. Cs-700; assembly: GCF_011082085.1. Classification (NCBI taxonomy): domain Bacteria; kingdom Bacillati; phylum Bacillota; class Bacilli; order Caryophanales; family Bacillaceae; genus Bacillus; species Bacillus sp. Cs-700. The sequence continues at coordinate 3,894,734 of NZ_CP041063.1, read as the reverse complement.
TGGCATCTGTTGAAAAAAAGGGGCCTTCAGGTTTTCTAGTCATTAAATATTAAGATTATTAGAAATCCAAATTACTATAATGAAATTACTTAGAATTAATCTTCATTTTTTACTAGGAATTTCTATAGAGACACCACTTCATTGTATATTTTCAGATTATAATTCCATTGAACTTTTTTTATTCCTTTTTTAAACATCTGTTTCAGCTGTTACCCTTATCATCCCTCTTTCTGAAAGGCTGAACAATATTTGATCAAAAAGACGCTCTAAGGAGGACTTTGCAAATAACCTTTTTAAATCATGACGTAAACAAAAATCTTTTAATAAATCTACATTGTCATATTGACCGATAAATAAGTTTGAATTTCTCTTCAGATAGAAAGCCACGATCATTACTATATTCTATTAAGACTTTAATAAAGTGATGATATTCCGTATGGATATTCCTATTTTCTGAATAGCTCTTACAAGTTTTGATAGCTTCTCCTTATTAATTAGTAATTTATTCGTTTTGCATACTGAAGTTTTGTTTAAGAACTTGATGGATTTACCTGTTCCGGTCATTACTAGTAAGTCATTAAGAACAGATTTTTCCTGTTTTCATTTATCAAATTGGAGTTTTTTTCTTGGTTGTGAGATCCCCCTTACTAGAGGCTCATTAATAGAATGAACCTGTTCTTTAAAATCATTAAAAAACAGATGGGCAATTTTAATATCCTCTCTTATATTTTCTATTTCTTTAAAAACGCTTCTCGGTTACTAGTAATTCTTGATCGTCCAAACATAATCCAGTGAACGGATGTAACCCTCAAAGTTGTTGTTGAAAATGTCTTGATATGCTTAGCGTTTCTTTTAACTGTTCAATATTCAACTTCAAGGAAGAGCTTAACTTTTCCTTATCAAGCATGGAGGTGTATTCACTTTCCACTTTTTCAATAAACTATTAAATCCTGACTGTCCATTAATTCAAAATTATTATATACCATCTCTAAGGAGCTAAAATCACCTTGCCAAAAATAGCCTACTGCTTTATTAAGTATAAATTCTTTGGAAGAGAAAAATTCAGGGTTCTTAAGAACGTAGGCATGAAATACAGATTTTGTGCATTTCATCAAATGTGAGCGCTCATTTTGTGCCTAAATGAGGACTTAAGTACTTCTTTCATTTTCAAAGTAGTTAATTTCGAAAATCTCGTAATTTCCCAGGCTGCATTTGTAAGATCAAAATCAATAGACAAATCTAATTCTGCAAAAGGGTTTATATTCCAGGCGAAGCCTATTAATTTTATTCCAAAACGATCTCCTTCTGGGATATAATTAAAACTTTTTTATCATTTTTATAGTAAGCATAGTGAAGTGTTAAATGATGATGTTCTGAAGAGCGGTCAATAACCTCAATGGATAATAGATACTGCTCAATCGCTTTTATCTGATCAATAATACTATTAGTAAGATTTTGTTCTGGATCTCCTTGAACTTTGTTTTGATCGGTCGATCATACTAAATCACCACCTTTAACTTTAATTGAAGCTTCTATTTAACTAAAAGAGAAAGGATCCTTTTACTTCTCTTGACTCTTCATCAACTTCATCATCTTCATCGTACGATCATTGAAATTCAGCTCATTATCTACGATAAGATTTAACAATTGATTTTCATTTCTTTCCCGTTTGTTCAAACTTAGTAGTACTTTAAAACCTCTATAAAAAAGCTTTGCTCGTCTCCATAGTCAAGATCACTCTCATAGCCTTGAATTAAATTGGTAGATTCATTGATCACATCGCCTGAATTTTGAGCGACTTCAATCATTTCCTCTATAATAGATAGCGTTTCCATAACTTTACCATGTAATTTTTCTAATTCCTCTAATTTACCGTTAGTAAAAAGCTCTTTCACCTTTAGTAGTTGTAGCTACTAAGTTTTCTTTAATCATTTTGTAGATTTCAGCAGGGTTAAAAATTGAGTGATAAGTAAATCATCATTAAATTCAACAACATTACTTTCTTTATCTGACTCACATTCATTTAACTTTTTAGGATTGTCTTTTCGTCATTTTCAGCACTTAATTCTTCATCTGATTTTCGATAAAAGGTTCTCATGCTCCTCTGTATAGAATTAGATAGTTTCTTTACGTTTAAAACCCAGTATCCTTTTTTACTTCTACTTTTTCAAAAACAATCATTATTACTTAAAAGACCGTATATAGTATTTTTTGTCGTCGTTCTATAATTCCCTATCTCATCCTGTAGGACAGTCCAATGAAGACCCGATGGATAGATAGCAAGAATTTCACACATTAAACTAAAAATTGACTTATTTATTTCATGTGCCTGTTCAACTAATTTACCTATATCAAGATGCCTCTCCTGTCAGTAGATATCGCTCGTCAAAACCCATTAGGTGAATCTTAACAACATCTTCTACCATTTCAATTTTTAATTTATTTCCAGGCTCGATTACGTAATCAGCAAAAAAATCCATCACACCGTCCCATAAAAATAAATGCGATTATGCTTCTTTTGCCACCACCATTCATATATAAACTCTTCACATTTCATTTCTAATTTACCCGTCTGGTTTTCAAACACCGAATGATGCTTAAGTGAAGACGGAACTGGTAGATGACCTCTTATTCTATCAAAATAAGATACATTATAATAAGCATAATTAGCAGGATTAACCGCACTAGATTTACCAGTGTAAGAATTATCTAGAAATGTATCACTCTCTTCGTTACCTCTTTTATCTGCAATACTATTTATGTTTTTGATTAATGGAATTGATCCTCTAACTGAATAGTTTTGTTGTTCAATGCTATTCAAAGCAAGATCAGGTGCCGAATCCAAGTCAAACCATTTATCTTTCAATTTAGAGACCCGAGGTACATTTTTTAGGTATTCATCAACACCTTTAGCATAAATAGCATATGAGGCATCGGATTCCTTAATATGTAATACCACATATAATAAATCCTTCACGGTAATGCCATTTAATTCATCTTTAACTTTTTTAATCAATTTTGGACCAAGTCGGCTTAGCTCCTCTTTTACTTCAATTGGTATCTCTTTAATCGATTGGGCGGTTGGCTCGGGTGATAATTCCAAATTTACTTTTACATAATTACCATTCACTTTAAACCTGTTATCAATTTCGGGAGCAAAAATAGAGTCTCTAGCATACTTATATTTTGTCTCAGCTAGTAGAACGGCTATTTTTTCCTGAGATATTTTTTTCTCCTTCATATAATTGAAGATTTCATCATTACATAATTGCCATTCTGTTAGTACCCAAAAATGCGTACTTTCCACCTGCATGAACCGAATATCACTAGTCAGCAAATTTTCAATGACATCTTCTGTTTCATACAGATTCAACTTGTATTTGATGTGCCCTGTTTTAAATGGCTTTTTAAGTTTTTTCACATAAGCATAGATAGCATCCAACCTTTTATCTGTTTGATCTTTTATTTTCCATAATCCTTCTTCGTCTTCAACAAAGTGGGATTTCGGAGCATACAAGGCAAGATTAACGATCTTTTCAACCTCGGATGAACTGCTGCTTGAGTCCGTCCAATGTTTTTTTATAAATAACACAATTTCAGGATATGGTATCTTTCGATTATCTTTTAACAATAGTGCTCTTTTTATTAGACTGATATTACTATAAACGATTCCAGGTGAAGCATTATCAGTACTTTTGTAGGAGTTGTACATTCTCCCACCCCTTCTTTTTACTTATTTTACTATTAATTCTAACAAATTTTATGGGGGTTTAGTTCTAAATCATAAAAAAAACCTATCAATGACAGATAGGTTTTTGAAAAAATTGTTTTATTTAAATTCACTATCTAATATATAGTTTCTAAGTTAAGCGTATACATTTTTCTTTAAAGGTATTTCATCTTTTAGAATTTGTTCCGCAATCTATATATACACAATGTTTCAAAGCTCTTTACTATCTGTCACATCCAACCTATTAATGCAGTCAGTAAGGTACTGAATGAATGAAGCATCTTCAATACTGATGTCAGCATCCTGTTCAAAATAATAGGAAATCATCCTGACTCCATTCGTATCCATACGATTGTAGAAATAACAAGCATCAAGCTGAGTTTGAGGACTTGGCATTAATCTTATGAAAGGAAGTAGTTTCAAGGCTTCGTGATTACCTTCCTCTGTTAGATATAACTCGTTCACTTCCAACCCTTCTTTAGTTTTTACCAATACATCTTTAAAAGGAGTACGAGTACCCATGACTAATTTACATTTACAATGAAATAGACCAGATTTGAAACGGCCACTCCCTGGAGTTATGACACTATAGTCTTCAAAGACGTCCCCCAACTCACTTCTCAAAGATACCAATTCAACTTCCAATAAATCTAACCGACGTTTGGATTCTGCTTCACCTTCTGCGCCCCCATGACCTTTCCACTCGTTTCTGTATTGACGTGTTTGATTCAGGATACGGAAAACTTTCTTACTAATCAGCGAGTTGATTAAATCCGTTTTATTTTGTTTCAAAAGGTTCAAGCAGTATTCCCTTTCATCTTTATTTGAAAGTAACCTTCTAAATTCCTTCGCTAATCTTTCGCCAATAACTACCCACGAGCCGAAAGTACTCCTTTGTAATTTCTCTTTACTCAAATTTAGTTTCCCCAATATTGATTCCTCATCAGTAAGTGCACTGAGCATGATTACAACTTCAAACTGAGCAAGAGCCTCAAAGAAATGAAGTAAATATTCTTTTTTTACCTTAGTCTCTTTAGTGGCATGATACTTCCAAAGTATCGATGCTAATGGAAAAGGAAGTTTATCAATCCATTGAACCAATCCCATCTCTCTGTTTAATTGCGTCAACCTTCTTTCCTGTGACCTAATAGATTTCGGCTTTTTCCAAAGGTGATTTTCTATGCTATCCAAATCTGCCCTCAAGTTGTTAATTTTGGACTGTGTACTTATCGTTTCAACCTGCGTTTCAATTTCTGGTAAATATACTTCAGTCCATTTTAAAGAAGGGATATTAATTGTAGGGAAAGGCGCATCTGTCATCATGCTTTCTCTTACCAATCTACCAAGCTCGGTATTAAACCAATTGGCCATGTAATCAGCATTGACTTTTTTAGGGTCCAAAACTAATTGCATATAATAATTTTCTTTTTCTTTTAGGGTGCTTTCATCTAAACTGGTAAGAATATCAGATGTTCCTATTGATGGAATGAATACACTATTATAATTTTCTAGAAATTCTTCATCAATACTCTTTGGGTGTCTATTGTAACTTAGAACAAATTCATTTAAGGTTGTCGGTTTTAGTCCAGATCTTTTAGCCAACCTTTTGACTTCCAAGTACTTCTCTACATTCTTGAAAGAAGTAAAAGCTTCTTCGTTAGTCAAATAGCCCAGAGATAAGGTACTCCCTGATTTCCTTTTTTTCCAATTTGAAATAACTGTTCTAATATTTTCACTACTCTTTAATTCTGCTATAAAGAGATTGTTGAGAGGCTCTTTTCTTATAACTATCAAATAAGCATGTATAGAGGTTGATTTAAAAATTCCTGGTGGCAAGTAAAATGCTGCATCCAAATAAAAACCTTGATTTTCCATAAACTTCCTTATGTTATTTACAGAACTCTTGTGTAAAAATGAAGGTGGAACTAAAAAGAAACCAACCCCTTCTACATCTAATTTTTTCATAGTCTCAATAATAATGTCGTAACCATAATCTCTTATTCTAAACCCCTTGGGTATGTGATTACTTTTATTACCAAAGGGTGGGCTACTCACAACAACGTCATACACATTGAAGTCTGACTTCAGCTCATCGATAGGGTCACCAGTTCGCAATTCGTAACAGGAATCTGATTTTTGAGCAAAGAGTCTTTCAGCAACTTCTACTTGATCTGGGATGTTATTTATAGCGCTGATTTTGTTAGAAGTATTCATCCAGGGATAAGATAATTCTCCCACATTCATCCAAGAATCCAACACTTTAACTCCTTGAAAACTTTCAGCTACAACTTTCATAAAGTCGTGTAAAATTGACGGTATCATTTGAAATCCATATTTGTCAGGCTGATTGTAATAAAACTTGTAGATTCTTTCATAGTCATCTAGATTACCGTTAAGTACCGATTCTTTAATCCAATCCAAGGAATCACCACCATATCGATTTTTATTTAACATTGAATATGCGTTTTTAACGTCGTGATTTCTTACAGGTACATTTGTTAGCCCGCCCCCGTAACAGATCCAAGAAAGCCTACCATGTACAAAAGGGCTGGGTGAGTTTTGCAACTAAGAATCGAACTTGACTATTACATAAGGTCATACCAGAGTAATCGCTCCCGTCAGTATTTTTATAACAAAAGTATTACTCTTTAAACTAATAGCAGAAATGAAAGAAGAATGTAAGAACAGATTTGTGCCCCATAAAGAAGAGACCTCATAACCATCCAGACCTCATTTTGATAGCTTTTGGGGAAAGGGACAGCTACATCGTCCCCACACTAATTAAAAAACCAAAGAGTATCGAAATATAAATCTATGGATGGGACAATTAACTTGTCCCTCTGCCTCTCCAAATGTTGTGGTTAAAGATAATTTTGAAACATTGCAATGGAGCTATTTCAAGGAAAGCGAGAATGAAATATCCAATAAACCGCTCGTATCCAAAAACAGGTACGAACGATTTATACAGCAATTATCGAGGGAAAGTTTAAAGAGAGCGAAAAGTAGCCTAAAATGGATAGATATTACTTGAAACACTTTTAATTTTATTGCTTATATTTAGTCAAAGAACTACAAGTTTAAGCTGAAGCTAACAAGGCTAGGAGGTTTTTATCAAAGATTCAAATGGGCGAATGAAGAATGAAGTCAAATACGAGTGCTTTTCTTGCAAGCCTCCCATGGCCAAACCACTCCCCCTAAATTTTACTATGTTACACAAATTTATTTACACTGCCTTTATCATTTTCTATATATCACGATCTTCTCGTTTTCATTAGTAATTAATCGAATGTTCTTCATATAATTTGATATATTTTTCTATTAAAAAAATGAAATTCTCTATCTCATCTTCCTCGACTTCTAAGGTAGAGTCAGTATAGCTCATAGAAACACTCCTATCATTAAGTTTTTCATATGCATTAAATCCAGCTAATATTAATTCTAATAACTTCTCTTCAATTTCTATATCTCTTTTATTTATATAGAAAAAAAAGTTGTCCTTGTGTTGCTTTGTAAGCCCATCAATATGATAATTGTATGAATTAATTAATAATGACTGCAATGATAAAAAAAGCTCTCTTTCAAATAGAGTTACTTTTTCAAAATCGAAAACTTTGGTTCTATCTCTTATTAAAGTAGCCAAAAATTGTTTTGTTTCTCTAAAATCCTCCATTAAATTCATCCTCCATAATGATTTCAGTACATAGTTCAATTAACCGGTCTAACTCAAGCAATAATTCTGACAAATATTTTTCAGAAGGCATTGGTATATCAAGTCCTGCTGCTCTTGTATAATTTAACCTGCACTTAGATAAAAACTTGTAATTTTGAAGACTTAGAGGCATATTACTCACCACACTCGACAAATTGGTATAAACTGTAATTCTACCGAAAGTAGGCGTCCCTTTTCTAAAACATGTTAAAAGACATAAATTTCTACATACAAAAAACAATTGAGAGAGGTCAAATATGTTTACCCCATTTCGACTTAGACTTTCCTTTGTTTTATTGAATATATTTATATATGTTTTTAAGTTAACTTCATATTTAGTAAATTCATTTAGATTCTCAAATAGGTCGACCTCCTTATCTCTACAATAAATATTTTTCCCTTCCATTTTTAAATGCCATAAAAACATAGAACCCTCTTGTAGTAACTTATCAAATAATGATTTTGTATAAATAGATATACCTACGTTATCAAAATCTATTGCTTTCTCTACTATTTCTATTATTTGTTTTTTCCTTATTTGTGAAACATCCTCTACAAGAATAAATATATCCGCGTCAGAATATAAGTCATTATCTTTTCTTGCCTTTGAACCAAATAAGATAATATTTATCAGCTCATCAATTTCATTAACTGATTTTTCATTTTTCATTTAGAAATCCTCCTATATACTCCAGCAACAAGAAATCCTATAAAAATTAGTCCTACAAAATTTTCTATTACAAAAATAAAATTACTAAATACTCCAGTAGGGGTGTATCTCCCGTAACCTATAGTTGTGAAGTTAGTGTAACTTGCATATAAGGATTGCCATACATTCAATCTTATCATTTTATTACCATACTCTGTAATAACTATATATTCTTTTCCAGTTGTAGTATAAATTAATAATCCAAAAAACAAGATTGCTAATAAACCAGTTCTAAATAATTTTGCTAATCTTACCCCATAACCCCAAACGAAATCATTTATAATTAGCAAAATATAATTTACTAGTGCTATTGTTCTAGAAATTATATTTTCTCTTTCTCTATAATAGCTTGTTCTACTTTTTACTCTTTCCCGCAATAATTCTTTCTCAGCTTCTTGTATCATAATTAGTAATTCATCACTTGATTTATTTTCTGCAAGACTCAACTGATTCTTTCTGAGTTCTTTTAGTATTGCTACTTTCAAATTTGGCTCAGTTGGTAAACAGCCCAAAACCTCTTCAATATTTAGTTTACATTTTTCGAAAGTTACATACCGCAAATTGCACGAGTTAAACTTTGCTTTTTCAAAGTCGCATTCTATAAATTTAGTCCCTGTAAAGTCTACATTAACAAAAATTGCATATCGAAAATAAGATTTTTCAATATACGTTTGCTTTATATTACATGAAGAAAATTGAGCGTGTTTCATACCAAGATTAAATAATTTCCCTTTAAATATACTTACATTAGACATTGAACAATTATCTTCTTCTTGATCACTAAGTTCAACTTTCTCTAGTATAGCTCCATTAGATATATCACTAATTTTCAACTTTCTGCACCTCATCCTACTACTTAATATTTTATATTAAACTAACAAATAATAGATAGTTCGCTTGAGAAGAATCATATTGCCTATATAAAAAATTGTGGTATGTATGTAGTTTATTCATCTACCATCGTAATCAGTTTTTTCCTCATTGGACCTTCGAAACTGGAACGATTCTTCACTTTTTGTAAAACCACTTCATCTCCATTTTCTTCATTAACGTTATTCCAAACCGTTTCAAATGATCTCTTCATCTGATGAAGTCTTGGAGTAATTCCGACAATCACGATTTTTACATGCTCATTCACATGTTAGAACGGAGCATAATACATTTCCAAGTTCTTTTTCTCGTCTCGTTCAAGTAAAAAAGTTTCGTTTATTAGCTCTTCCCCGTCAATTGGATCTATTAGGGAGGGAATCGATTCTTTGAAGCTAGTAAATTTTGAATAAGTCGGAATGGCCATGATAAAACTTCCGATGTTTTCTTTCTCTTCCTCTATATTACTATTTTATGGATATAAGCAAAAGGCTACATAAGGAAACACTTAACTATTAAATCGATTCACGCTAAAAAAGGCATAGAGAAGCTCCCTCCTCTACGCCCTTCAATTTATCCATCTTATTTCCCTATCCTACCACCGAGCCGTCAACATCTTCCGTCTCGTATAAAACTCCACTCCATCCGACCCATTCGCATGAAGATCGCCGTAGAATGAATTTTTCCATCCAGAGAATGGGAAGAACGCCATTGGGGCTGGGACGCCGATGTTGACGCCAAGCATGCCGACTTCAATGTTTTCTCTGAAGTAGCGGACGTTGCTGCCGCTTTGGGTGAAGAGACAAGCGCCGTTTCCGAAGTCGGATTCATTTGTGAGTTCGATTGCTTCTTCTAGGTTTTTCACTCGTACAATCGATAGAACGGGCGCGAAAATTTCGTCCTTCCAGATTTGCATAGACGTGTTCACGTGATCAAAGATCGTTGGCCCAATGAAGTAGCCTTTGTCGTTGTAGGCTTCATCGTTTCTTCCGTCTCGGACGAGCGTGGCACCTTCTTCCTGACCCTTATGAATGTAGCTTTCCGTTCTTTCTTTATGCTCTTTCCGGATGACTGGTCCTAGGAACACATCGTCATCTAGTCCGTTTCCGATTTTAATTTCATCTGCTTTTTCGTTCAGCTTTTGAAGCAGTGGCTCGACGACATCGTCTACTGCGACAACGACCGAGCAGGCCATACAGCGCTCTCCTGCTGATCCGTAGGAAGCGGCAATAATTTCTTTCACCGCTGCGTCAAGATCAGCGTCTGCCATGACGATGGAATGGTTTTTCGCACCGGCCAGAGCCTGAACGCGTTTGCCGTTTGCTGCTCCTGTTTTGTACACGTATTCAGCGACAGGCTGTGAGCCGACAAAGGAAACCGCTGGCACGTCTTTGTGCTCTAGAAGTCCATTTACGACATCATGGGCACCGTGAACGATATTGAGGACGCCGTCTGGAAGACCCGCTTCTTTGAACAATTCCGCTAGTTTGTTCGCGAGTAGAGGTGTTCGTTCCGAAGGCTTCAGAACGAACGTGTTTCCCATGGCAATTGCGAGTGGGAACATCCAGCATGGCACCATCATCGGAAAGTTAAACGGTGTAATGCCACCAACGACGCCGACGGGATACCGGTACATGCCTGATTCTAGGTTTGTTGCAATATCCGGGAGCTGTTTCCCCATCATTAAGGAAGGCGCACCGGCTGCGAATTCCACACATTCAATCCCACGCTGTACCTCGCCCTGCGCTTCTTTAAAGCTTTTTCCATTTTCCTGTGTAAGCAATCGCGCAAGCTCGTCCCAGTTGTCGACAAGAAGCTGCTGGTACTTAAAAAGAATGCGCGCCCGCTTCGGTACGGGGGTTTTGCTCCACGTTTTGAAGGTTGCCTTTGCAACTTTTACTGCTTCATCAAGATCTTCTCTTGATGAAATCGGTACCTGTGCGAGTTCTTCACCCGTTGCTGGGTTCGGTACAGATTGAAATTGATCGGTTTTTGCATCTACCCATTTACCGTTAATGTAATTTTGAAGAATATTAGTTGTTGTCGTTGCCATGTTAAAGTCCCCTTCCTTTTTGTACACTTTTTAGAAAATCGAGTATAGAATCACTGCCAGGATCAAAGCGATCGTCGGCAGGATAACGCTAAGTAAAAAGATCGGTCCGTAAGAACGCTTATGTGTCTCGCCACAAATCGCACGAATCGTGGTCACCACATAGCCATTATGTGGAAGCGAATCGAGTCCACCTGATGCAAGGGCTGAAATACGGTGCATCGCGCCAGGATCTAAGTTCCCCATCCCTAAATAAATCGGGGATAAAATCGGGAGTGCGATTCCAAGACCACCGGACGCTGAGCCCGTTAGTCCACATATAAGCGTGACTGCAATTGCAAGTCCCATCAGTGGTGGACCCGGAATATTCACAAGTCCATCAACCACGGTTTGAAAAGCCCCGACCTGTGCCGCCACGCTACCAAAGCCAACTACGGCGCAAGTATTCGCAGCAGCAATTAACGCATCATGCGTCCCTTTCGCAAGCGGGTTCCAGAATTCTTGTAAGTATGGAAGCATAATCACACACGCTAAAGCAATACCGGAAGCGAGCGAAATAAGGGCGGCCCCGGTTGATGAAATGAAATTGGACAGCGTATTTAACGAGACGATTACCGTGACGAGTGGCAAGATGGCTAAAATGACATTAGGATAGTGCTTTTCCTCTGGCTCTGGTTCTGGCAACACCTGCTTCAGCTCGGCTGTTGCAGCGATTTCATTTGATGCTTTTGAAGTAGCGTTAGGTAATGAGAAAGTTTCCCCATTCCGCACCGCTTTTTTCACCATTTTTCCTAACAACCATCCACCCGTTAGCATGATCAAGATGGCAATAAGAATGCCGATGAACCCACCAGCCGTTGGTTTGGTTCCAAAGTACTCGGTTGGAATCAGGTTCTGAATTTCTGGTGATCCCGGAGCTGTCATCGTAAAGGAAATCGAGCCAAAGACGAGTGCTGCAGGGATAAAGCGATGTGGCAGGTTCGCTAATTTAAAAAGAGAGACGGCAATGGGATAAACCGCAAAGCCGACAACGAATAAGCTAACGCCGCCGTAGGTCATGATGGCTGCTGCCGCAACGACCGCAAAGACGGAGCGAGAAGGACCGAGCGTATTCTTAATCCAATTCGCAATACTGTCTGCCGCTTTCGTTTCCTGCATCACTTTTCCAAAGATGGCTCCTAATAAGAATATGAGAAACCATGAAGCAAAGTAAGACGTGAATCCCGTCATGTAATAATCGGTTAACGCTGTTTCTAGATTTAGTCCTCCAGTAAGGGCAACGAGCACGGCGCAAAGAATCGCCGCAATAATGATGTTGATCCCTTTCATCGTCAAATAAATGAGGAGGCCTAAGGATAAAATTAAGCCCAGCATGCCTAGCATGTTTTTCCCTCCCTGTACCCTCTAAGCGCGTTATTGAACCTTGTGCTCGCTACGAAATTGGTAATCATAGCAAGTGAGATAAAGTTCTTCTAATTCTGCTTGAGTAGGAACGCGAGGGTTATGGCTTGGACTCCCACTATCAAGCGCATCCGCCGCCATCTTAGAAACGGCTCGGTTAAAGGCTTCTTGCTCAATGCCCCACGATTTCAGATTGGGAATGTTTAACGTGCGACAAAGTTCTTGAACGGAAGCCACCGCTTGTTCAGCTGCTTCTTCATCAGTAAGAGTGGCACTGCCAGGTTGGAAAATGCGACCGATATGGGCAAGGCGCTGCTGACAGGCACCCTTACTAAATTCAAGAACAGCAGGTAAGAGCATCGCATTGGAATAGCCATGTGGCACATGGAAGAGAGCCCCTATTGGTCGCGACATTCCGTGAACGAGACAAACCGATGCATTTGTAAATGACATTCCTGCTTGTAATGCCGCTAAGCTCATCGCTTCTCTCGCTTCAAGGTTGTCATCATTGAAGTAAGCGTTCTCAATATTTTGTGAAATGAGTTTGATCGCTGCTAGCGCGAACGTATCTGTCATTGGATGAGACCGTTTAGATAAGTACGATTCAATCGCATGACTAAGCGCATCGATTCCTGTCGCCGCCGTCACATGCTGTGGTGATGAAATTGATAACAATGGATCCACGATCGCAACAGCTGGCATAAAGGCTGGCTGCTTGACCATCATTTTCACATCATTTGATGTATTGGTAATAACCGTAACATCCGTCGCTTCTGAACCCGTTCCTGCTGTCGTAGGGATAGCGATATGTGGGATTGGTGCGTGCTCTGCGACTTTCTTGTTTAATCGGTAATCGCCTAAGTCACTCCCGTTTGTGGCAAGGACAACGATGGCTTTTGCTGTATCGATACAGCTCCCACCCCCAAGCGAGATCACGACATCAGACTGACTCTCTTTTAAAAGGGCTAACGATTCTGCCACATACTTATCAGTCGGTTCTGACTCCACTCCGGTATAAACCTCACTTTCAACCCCCTTCTCCTTCAAGTAATCCTGACATTCACTTACATAGCCTAGACCAGCCATCACCTGATCGCTTATAATGAGCGCTTTACTTCCACGATTGGAAGCTTCCACTCCAATTTGTTTAAATGACTCTCGACCATATAAAATCGTTTGCGGTGTTCGAAAAACGGCATAGGTTTCCACCTGGCTATCACTCCTTCATTCTGACTTACTTATCTATAGAAGCAAGATCCGTGCCAGGTTTTACAGGCGCTACATTCAGCATTTCTGCGCTACAGGTTGTAGTGCCTACACTACAGTTGTCGATTTTATGTAGCGATTCTCCTACACTTTACTTAGGAGATGTCTAGACTTTTTAACTTTTGATAAAGCGTGGTGCGATGAATCCCCAGTCGTTCCGCTGCTTTCGTTTTATTGCCTCCAGCGTCTTTTATCGCTTGGACGATAGTTTCCTTTTCCCGATCCTTTCCAACTCGTTTCGCTTCCTCTAATAAACTAAGGGTTTTTTCATCAGGAATGTGTTTTTCACTATCTTCCTTCACTCTAAAAAGTCCATTGAGGTGGTCTTTCCCAATAACCGGTTCATCAATTAACGTAACCACACGTTCAATCGTATTCACCAGTTCACGAATATTTCCTTTCCACTCTGAATGCGTAAGAGTAGATAGAGCTTCGTGGGTAAATCGTTTTGTTTGGACGCGATACTTCTCACAAATCTCTTTCGCATAGTAAGACAGGAGAATCGGAATATCCTGCTTCCGTTCCCGGAGAGCCGGGACATGGAGGCGAATGATATTTAATCGATAAAACAGATCTTCACGAAAGGTCCCTTTTTCGACAAGCTCCTTTAGATGTTGATTCGTTGCCGCGATCACTCTTACATTGGTTTGGTATTTCTTGACGCCACCAACCCGCTCAGCTTCTTTTTCTTGGAGCACACGAAGCAGTTTTGTTTGCATACTTAGCGGAAGTTCTGCAATTTCGTCCAAAAAGATTGTACCGTTATTTGCCAGTTCAAACTTGCCGGGCTTTCCTCCTTTCTTGGCTCCTGAGAACGCGCCTTCTTCATATCCGAATAATTCTGATTCAAACAAATGCTCAGGAATAGCCGCACAGTTTACACTAATCATGGGACCTGTCGCAAATGGACTGAGATGGTGGATACTTTTCGCAAACATTTCTTTCCCCGTACCACTTTCACCTGTAATAAGAACAGTCGCAGCTGTTCTGGCTGCTCTTCTAGCGAGTCGTTTCGTTGCTTTGATTTCTTCACTTACACCAATAATTTGATCAAGGGTTATGTGATTCTCTTTCTTTTTTCCAACTTGTTTCGTGCCTCGTTCAGGCTCCTCTGCATCCGTTTCTTTAAGGCGTTCATAGATTTTATAGATTTCTGATATCCCTTCAAAGATAAGCATCCCGATGGCGCCGATCACAGCGCCATTTTTCACAATCGGAATGCGGTGAACGACCATTTCATGGCCCTGGATTGTTTGGAGTACACCACGCTCGGCTAGCCCTGTTTTCACGGTCATGTGAAGCTCTGTATTATCAATTACTTCAGTCACATGTCGTCCAATCGCATTTTCTTTCTCGATACCAGTAAAACGGCTGTACGCTTCGTTAAACTCCTGAATCGTTCCGTTTTCATCTACAACAGCAATCCCTTCATACGCACTTTCGAGCACGGTGTTCAACGCCTCTGCGGTATGCTGTTTTTGCTTAAGCTTTGAGATATATTTTGAAAAACCATCCGTTATATCTCCTTTTGATAACAAGCCAATCAATTTTCCTTCTGAATCAAGGACAGGCAGTTCATTGTATGGTAATGAAAAAACCTCCAAGATGGAATCTTCAGGGTGGACCACCGCGAAGTTGCGTTTGAAAAGATCTCGCCCTACCTTTACATCCCTGCTGTTATGAAGAAAATAAGATAGCACCTGCCTCAACGTGATCGTTCCAAGAAAATGATGGTCATCATCCACAATCGGTAATGTATCTAGTTTATGGCTGATCATCCATTCCCCAGCCTCCTGAATTGACTGTTCCGATTTGATGCAAAGAGGTTCCGGCGTCATCCAATTCTTCACATAGAGAATCGGTTCTACATCTGATAGATCTTTATTCGTTTCAATGAGATCATTGATCGACATAAGTTAGCCCTCCAATATAGTGGTGCCTGTCACCACCCGTTTTATGGTGAATGCTGTCGAAAGGATAAGCAACTAAACGTTAGCCTGCACCATTACCTTTCGATAGGCATAACAAAAGGACCTCCCTATAACGGAACGTCCTTCCCCTCACCTTACCTTTATACTGTCATGCAACATTTCATACATCATCTTCATCTTGATTAACTTCAACTCATTCTCCTCAAACCGCTGCACCAACGCTTTATTTGCCTGACCATCAAAGTTATGTTCAATCTGATTAAGAATTGCTTTGTGTCGTTCACTTAGCGAACCGACCGCGTAGCAATGTTCTAAATGAGCGTTTAATAGATTCGCTTCCGCTTCTAGATCACTTTTAATCTGCGTTCTTAAGGCATCCTTTTGCCGCTGCCTTTCCCAGTAATCGTTCCACCAATCAAAATCAAAGTCCATTTCTTCACCTCTTCTCTTTAAGATTCGTATCGTAGCCACTGCGCAAGATATTGATCGGCTCGCATCAAGTCTTGACTCATTCGTTCCATGTTATAAGCGATATCCGCTGTATCCTGATGCGTATCACCAAGTGAAGCCATTAAGCTATCGAACATCTGGATATCAAATAACATCGGCACCCCGTCAACTGGCGCTTTCGTAAACTCGTGAAAGTAGCTCTCCACGTCTGATGCATTTAACTTATCAAATTGCCCGCTTCCTACCGAATTGATGTATTTGCTTTTCATGTCGCGCATCGTGTTCATGTACACATCAAGGAATTCGAGCAACGCCTGTTTCGTTGCTTCAATTTGCTCCTCGCTCTGCTTCATTTCTTGCACGTACATTTCCATTAAGGCTTCTTGGATTTGGATATGGAAGTCAGAGACACCGCTGTTTTTTAGGGCGAGTGGGGATAGGGTGAGTTTGCTTTGTAATTTTTCGTCAAATAGTACCTGTGGGACAAAGTAACCTTCATCGTCATATAAACTTGGATCTAAGTAATTGTTAATCCCATGCATGGCTACACCAGGCATACCCGCTTGGTCTGGATCATTCATATAATAAACGGAGCCAACCGATTTCTCATAATAGGTACCTACCACGTCATCAGGATAGGTATAGCTGATGACATTATCTTTGTACTCCCCATTAATGGCGTTTTGCTTTTGCTCAGGGGTTAATAGTGAATAAATATCTGCAGCTGCAAATGTGACGGCATTCGAATCGTGATTGACCGCAAAATACTGCGCTAATCCGCCACCAAGTGAGTGACCAACAAAGGTAATGTTTTTGGCTCCATACTTATCAACATAGTGATCCACTTTTTCTTCCGCTTCAGTAAATTGATTCTTATGTATATATGAAATGGTGCCAGCTTTTGAATCTAGTTCAGCTCGACCACTTGCTAGACTCGCATCCTGAGAAGGGGTTCCTAAATAGGCTGTTGTCCCATACCTCTTTTTGGTATAATTGGAATTGCCTAAAACGATGCCTTCTAGGTCTTCTTTGATATCTTTATTTGATTCAGCAAATTCAGCTTTACTGATCTTATTTTTCTCATATACGAGATTTCCATTTTCGATACTTGCTTCACCGGTCGCTAACATCGCGTCTTGGGAAGGGGAACCGACATACTTAGTTTCAACTTTAGTTGTTACTGATTCTGGCATTTCTGTACCGCGAAAGCTAATTACTATTTCATCAGTTTTTGGATTTTGCAAAACATAACCTTTTAGTCCAGTTTCTAAATCTTCAATTGTATCAATTGTTTTCCATTTTTGTAGAGTTTGACCATCAATACTTATTTCTACTTGTCCTAAACTATCTTTATATGTATCTTGCGAGATAATTAATGCAGCTCTGTCTATTATAGATTTGCCCACAATCTTCCCCCCTATTTCATCAAAATGAGGTGTTCTTTTGAGAATAATTGGAATTATTACTATCGCAACAATTATACTATTAGGAGGTTGCAATGTGAACTCTAATGAAGAAAAATATGATGAGGAAACAGTAAAAGAAGCAAAAGAAAATGTTACCAGTTATATAAATAACAATTATGCTAACATCGATAATCTTATAGTAAACGACCCTTATGAAGCCGAAATGGGAATTATAACGGTTGAAGGCAAAGCAAATGGAGAGGATTTCTCTGTAAGCTTAGACACTGAACTTAAGATTGCTGGTGTGGCGATCCAAAGTGAAAACTTCCCAGAAAAGAAAGAAGAGTGTCAAGAAAAAATATGTGATTATTAAGTTAGTAGTAAAAGCCTTTGTCTAAGTGTATCTGTTGTAATTATAATAGTAATTGAAGGCTTCCCAAAGATGAATAAGCGTGTAAGTAAAGATTTGTAGATCTTACAGGGAACTGTTAATAACCATACAGACCTACTTGAGCAGAAAGAATAGGTTGGTGGTTTACCTTCTTTTCTTCAGAATAGAAGTGGTGCCCCGCTCCAACAAAATTGGACCGGGGCACCACTTCTCTACTTATCTTACCTTCTCACCCAACTTCCTCTCACAATCCTCCCTCACATCCTTAAACGCCTTTAACATAACCGATACCGCAATAATCCCAACATAATCGGCACCTTTATCAAATGCCTTCTGCGCACTTTCTGCATCACCAGCAACTGTACCGATCTTATAATGATTCTCCCTCGCAATCTCGTATAAACCATCCACAACCTTCTGTACTTCTGGATGCTTCGGTCCCTCTTCTTTGTAATTCATATTGACTGAAAGATCCGTTGTTCCTAGGAAGGCAAGGTCGATCCCTTCTACGTCCATAATTTCCTTAAAGTTTGTTGCAGCTTCCTTTGTTTCGATGTGTGGAATCACGAGAATGTGCTCGTCTGATTGATCAAGAAAGGCTTTTCCTTTATCCGCACCGAACCGGGCTGCTCGGTGTGAGTAGGCCGCGCCTCTTGTTCCAAGCGGAGGGAACTTGGCCATTTCGACAGCTCGCTCTGCATCTTCCTTTGTGTTAACCATTGGAACCTGTATGCCGAGAGCGCCACGATCCAGTGCTTTTTGAATACTGGAAGGGTCATAAGATACGCGAACGATCGGTATCAGATTGACAGATTCTGCTGTACGGATCATGTTTTCGAGTTCGGATGTACTGAACGCGCCGTGTTCGTCATCAATCACAACAAAATCATACTCACTGTACCCAATCATTTCAACAATGTTCGGAGCGTACATACCAATAAAACAGCCAGTAACACGTTTTCCACTCTTCAACTTCTCTTTTACTAAGTTGTTCACATCACCCCTCCTTTCGTATCTTGTTTCAGCCACTCTCTCATCGCACTTGTTACTTCTTCTGGCGCTTCGAGGCTACTCAAGTGACCACAGTTTTCAATTGTAATGAAGGATGAATTGGGTATAAGGTGATGCATTTCCTGATGATAGTTAGGTGGACACACACCATCGTCTTTTCCGACAAGCAGAAGCATCGGACACGTCACACGCTTTAGTCGCTCTCTCGCATCTGTTCTCGTGCCTACTGCTTTCAGCTGACGAATATAAGCTTGCGGGCCAATGGTCTCTGCCATCTGAATGATGGTATTCGTTAAATCACGATCAGTGAGCGCAGTGGGATGAATGAGTTTAGGTAATAGGGATTGAACGATTTCCTGAAACTCACCACCCTCTACTCGCTGAATCAACTCTTTCCATGAATCCAATTGATCGACCGTTGGGGCATATGGATTTGAATCTAATAGAGCAAGCTTCGTGATGCGCTCGGGGGCAATCCGGATGATCTCCATTGCGACGATGCCCCCTAGCGAAAGACCTGCCAATGCGAATTGTTCTGGAGCTTCCTGCAGAACAGATTTCGCTAGATCCATAATCGTTTCTTGATGCGTCAAATCAGGAATCGTGATGCTTGCTGTTACATCCGTAAGGTATTCTTTTTGATGAGAAAAGAGTCGTTCATCACAGAGCGTTCCTGGTAAGAGAACAAGGTTTTCCATGTGATTACTTCTCGCCTGCTCGAAGCTTTTCTGCCATTTGCTTTTCAAGTTGTTCATAATGATCTGGTTTAATCATTTTTCCTTTCTCATCAGCGTTGAAGCCATGTTTGGCTGCGTTTTTGATCACTTGAGGAGCCCAGTATGGGTCTTTCCCATCAAACACTTTATGCTGCTCTAGAATTCCAAGGCACCAACCATCTTCATCACTTACATTCTCAAATCCTCTCCATAGTCCTGGAGGAAGGGAGATCAAGTCCCATTCTTCAATAATGGTTTCACCTTCAATTTCGTCCTCACTATTTCCCCAGTAGAAGCGCCACTTTCCTTTCAAGGGCATGAACGCTTCAATATAGTCGTGCGTATGAAACGCTGGACCATTCCCAGGAGGGGCTTTGACCATCCCAATTTGAAAGCCATGTGGTTCAGTGATTTCAGGTTCATACTTATCGTTTTCACTCGCCGTATCTCCAATGAGCGCATAGTTTAATCGGTTATGTCCCGGGATAATACTATCAATAAACATCAGTGGAATGGCTTTTGATTTTAACTCGTCAAACCGCACAATCCAGTTATTCTCCATGTCTTGTTTAGAAACTTCCTTCTTCACTTTTGGTTGTTGTGTTTGCATACTGTTAACATCCTTTCAGCGTTTTATAGTTTAAAAGAAACAAGCTTGAGTTCTGTCATCTCTTCCACAGAGTACGGTATTCCTTCTCTTCCGCTTCCACTGTTTTTCACCCCGCCGTACGGCATTTGATCGACACGGAACGTCGGAATATCATTCACCATAACACCACCTACTTCGATCTCGTGGACTGCCTGAAACGCCTGATGAATCGAAGTGGTGATCACACCAGCTTGGAGTCCATACGCTGAATCGTTGACGAGTTTAATGGCTTCATCGAACGATCCATAAGGCGTCATGTTCACGACTGGAGCAAATGCTTCCTGACAGCTGATTGACAACTCTTCAGAACCATCGACTATGATGGTTGGTTCCATCATGGCACCACTATGTTTACCTCCAAGCGCGATTCGTGCACCTGCTGATTTCGCTTCTTCCAACCAGGAAGAAATGCGATCGGCTTCACGTTCAGAAATGAGCGCAGACACGTCCGTTTTTTCATCTAACGGATCACCGATAACGAGTGAATTCGTATGAGCGATGAATTTTTCAAGAAACGTCTCATACAACGCTTCGTTCACATAAATCCGTTGAATCGAGATACACACCTGACCGGCATACGCGTAAGCCCCTTGAACACAGCGTTTTACTACATCATCTAAGTCATCTGTACTTTCGACGATAACAGCGGAGTTTGATCCAAGTTCAAGCGTCACTTTTTTCAGACCCGCTTTTTCTTTTAGCGATAACCCAACTTCGTAACTTCCAGTGAACGTAACCATCTTTATGCGTGAATCGGTTACGAGGACGTCTCCAATTACACTGCCTTTTCCAGGCACAACGTTAAGTGCTCCTGCTGGGAGACCCGCTTCTTCAAACAACTTTGCGGTAAAGAGTGCGCTTAGTGGTGTCTGATTGGCAGGTTTCAATACAACCGCGTTCCCTGCCGCAATGGCTGGCCCTAGCTTATGTGCGACAAGGTTAAAAGGAAAGTTAAACGGCGTAATCGCAGCGATGATGCCAAGGGGCTCACGCATTGTGAAGGCAACGCGACCTTTGCCACTTTTCGCTGCATCCATCGGGATGGTTTCGCCAGTGATTCGCTTTGCTTCTTCAGCGGCAAATTTATACGTTTCAATCGTTCTCTCCACTTCAGCTCTAGCCGCTGTCAGAGGTTTTGCCGCTTCACTTGCCAGAATCCGTGCTGCCTCCTCGGCACGCTCCTTGAATAAACGTGAGACCTTCTCTAAAATCTCTGAGCGTTCCAGTGGTGTTAACTTCTTGATTCGTTGCGCTCCTTGTTCTGCACTTTCGATCGCCTTGGCGACCTCTTCCTTATTAACTTGAGGAACGGTTGCGATAACCTGTCCCCAATAAGGGGACTTAAGATCAATGGTTTCTTCAGCATCCATCCACTTACCATCGACGTAATACTGATGAACCAAATCGGTTTTAATCACACTGCTTCACTCCTTTGTAGGCATTTAAATAGATCGATAGAATCCTCTCTTCACTCAACTTGTAAGGGGTATTTGAGAGCAGGCGGTCAATTTTTGATGCTTGATGGGCTAGATCTGGTAAGTCCTCCTTTGAAATGCCAAGCTCAGAAAGTGAGGTAGGAAGATTGAGCTTACCTAGTAATCGGTACAAGTATGAGACCACAGCTTCAAGCGCTTCATGCGGGTTGGTTGAATAATCACCGAGTTGTAAAAATGAAGCGACGTCGACCATGTCGTTCATGCGCGTTTCTCCCGTTACTTCGAAGACGAATGGCATCAGAAGAGCATTAGCTACCCCATGTTCGATGTGATACTTCCCACCTAATGGATAGGCTAGCGCATGAACTGCTCCTACCCCCGCATTAGCAAGCGAAACTCCCGCAAGTACACTTACCCAGCTCATGCCAATTCTTCCTTCAAGGTCTTTGCCGTTATGTACGGCACTTGCAATGTTTGGTGCGAATAACTTCATCGCTTTTTCTGCATACATCCTTGTGATCGGTGTAGCATTCACAGCCACATAGGATTCAATGGCATGTGTGAAAGCATCAACACCAGATGCGGCGGTTACTCTTGATGGACATGACAGCGTGAGAGCGGGATCAATGATCGCAACATCTGGTAAAAAGCTTGCACTCACTAACCCTCTCTTCACTTCATTTTCTGTATCTTCAAAAATCGCATTCTTCGTCACTTCCGCCCCTGTTCCAGAAGTGGTTGGAAGAAGGATACAAGATACCGTTCTCTGTTCCACCGTTTTCTCGCCACTGAAATACGATGAAAGGTCGTCTTTATCAACAAGTGCCGCTGTCGCTTTGGCGACGTCTAGGGCACTTCCCCCTCCGATTCCTACAATGGCATCACATCCTTCTGCTTTTACATGGTCAATTGATTGTGCCAGAAGATCGAAAGTGGGCTCCCCAGCTATTTCTGTAAACGTCGTTGACGTTTTCCCACTAGCATGGACAATCTCCACTGCACGGTCGACGAGTCCTACTTTTTCTAATCCTTTATCACTGATCACCGCAACATTCGTTACACCTAGTTTTTCAAGTTCATCCCCAAGTGATAGGAACGAATTCACACCAAATCTTACGTTTCCAGGCATCATGAAGTCTGTTGATGCTACGCTAAAGGTCTGTTTCTGAAGTAAGTCAGTTGTCATGTTACGTCCTCCTTAATTTTGAATCCGCATTCAAACAATGATCGTAAGTGACAATTCGTTTGTATCCTTACCCTTCTTCCGAATCAAGATAGATTTGTCGAAGTACATCAAGTCCATCAAACGTCATCCATTCCTCTACCACTTTCTCATTTCTTACTTTTAGATGAGAGATTCCTTGGATCGTAACAGGTGCACCACTCGGATGACCGAAATAACCAATACCATCATGAAGCCCTTGAAGTGTCCACCTTACCGCCACGTCCCACTCATTTTCCAGCTGACCATCGTTACACGTCACGCGCTCTACGATTACTTTAGAAGTCGGGAACGAGGCGAATAAACTGATTAGCATGCTCTGGATCTGCTGATGTCCCGTAAGATCCTGCTCACATATGGCATGAACGACCGCATTTTCACTGTAATAGTGTTTTACTTCATTAATTAACCGCCGCTGATAGATGCTGTTATAAAGCTTTAGGGTAAAATCGCCAATTTCGAATCCTTCTTGTTCCGATGCATACACTTTCGGTGAAAACTGTCCATCCATCGTTTCATTAGCTCCTGCGCCTAGTTGAAAGGATTTCGTTTTTGATTCAGATGCGAGTTTCTTTGCTACGTCAACGGGGTCATAGCCAAGCTGCTTGACGATCGACAAGTTATCTCGAACGAGCCACTCCTCTACAATGCGATTGGAATGGACAAAACAATCAACGACCGTTCTGAAAAAAACGTGTTTGCCAGTTGCAAGACCGAACGAAGAATCACCAAGATTCGTCGCAGTAGATGCAATGCGATGGGAGGACAGAAAACCTTCTTGATCATTCCCAGACCAAATGATATTCTCCCCAATTAGTTTTCGATCTGGAAACGCATGTAGGGTTTGGAGGGTACCTGAAATAACAGCATTTATTCCATGGACCGTCACTGACCCTGTATGCATAGAAACGTTGTTGTGATACGTATCATAAATGACGCCAATTCCTTTTTCTTCCCAAATACGATGTGTTATTTTCAGAATATAATCCACGAAATCTCTGTATTCCTTATCAAAGCCTTCCATACTCTGACTTCGTTTGTCATTCTTAGTGAATTCGTTATAATCAGAATATCCAACACGTGTTACTTCACTCGAATTTCCATAGTGAACGATGCCTTCAAGCGTATTAACTCCTTTTACACTCTTTTCTGTTAAATGGTCGACCTCATTCATTCATCCCACTCCTCTCTCATTCTTTCTTGAATCCGCATTCAAAACATCCTTTAAATTGCCGTCCATCCACCATCTACTTTTAACGTTTCACCCGTTACGAAGTTTGCCATATCTGACGCGAGATACACGACCGCCCCTGTTACATCCGATGGTTGAGCTAATTTGCCTAGCGGAATTCGCTTCATTACGTCTTCATGAAATGCTTCATCCTCAAACATCTTTGATGTGAGTTCGGTTTCAATGAACGTTGGTGCTACGGCATTCACTTTCACATTATGCTGTGCCCATTCAACGGCAAGAGCCTTCGTCATTTGAACTGCTCCACCTTTACTTGAGCAATAGGCAGCCCGCTTTATATAGCCTACAAAAGCCATTTGCGAGACGATGGTGATGATCTTTCCTTGCTGTTTCGGTATCATGTGATGCCCGGCACGCTGTGCACAAAAAAAGCTTCCCTTTAGATTGGTATCAAGCACGGCGTCCCAATCTTCCTCCGTTACCTCGAGTGCTGGTTTGGCAATATTCACTCCAGCATTGTTGATGAGGACGTCAATTCCATCCATGAGCTCAACCGCTTCATCCACCATGCTACGAATCTCATGAGTCTTCTGGATATCAGCAACAACATACGTACAGTAGGGATTGTGTTCTTGTAGCTCGTTCACACATTCTTTCAATGTATTTTCATTTCGACCGGTGACGACAAGCCTTGAGCCTAGCTTTGCAAAGGTTAACGCAATATCTTTCCCTATACCCTTGCTTCCACCTGTGACAAGAACCTTTTTTCCTACTAGATCTTTTAACATCATGTGCCTCCTTTACGTCTGGCGTTGCCCCGTCGTTTTTCTCGGAATAAGCTCAGGTTCTAATATAATTTGAAAAGGAGATTCGACATCCTCACTTCCCTCAATAAGACCAATAAGCTTTTCTAATGTAAGCTTAGCCATCTTCTCCTTTGGTTGTGTGATAGTGGTTAACCCGATGTAACGATTCTTCGCAAGGTCGATATCATCAAATCCGATCACCGAAAGCTCCTCTGGAACCCGAATATTCTCACTTGCTGCAGCATCAAGAATGGCTAAGGCCATTTGATCAGATGCAGAGAAAAAAGAGGTTGGTCTTTTCTCCCCATTTAGCAGTTTCTTCGTGAATTGATAAACTTCATCGTATGAAAACTCCTGATTGTATACGTATTCTTCATGAAGAGGTAAACCGAATTGTTTTAACGCATCCTTAAACCCTTCATTTCTCAAATGTGTTGTTAGGTATTTCGTAGGTCCTGCTATATAACTAATTTCCTTATGATGGAGGTGATAGAGATGCTCAACCGCAAGCTGTGCACCGCGATAATTGTTTACCGCTATGTAGTTCACATGGTCGTGTTCCATCATGCTGTTATAAAGGACGATTGGAAAACCATTATCATAAAGCTCTTTAATCTTCTCGTTATCTTTGTCAGCCGATGCAATAATAATGCCATCAACTCGCTTGCCAACAAGTGTTTGAATGTATTTATTAAGGTTCTCTTCATTATGATTGGTGTTACAAAGTATGACATCATACTCCATTTCCTGAGCCTTTGTTGTAATGACTTTTGCTGATTCAGAGAAAAATGGATTTGTGATATCTCCAACGATCAACCCTATCGTTCTTGTTTTCTTACTTGCAAGACTACGAGCAATCTCGTCTCTCGTGAAACCAAGCTCGTTGATTGCCGTCAGTACTTTTTCTTTTGTAGCCGTTTTAATATAAGGGTAGTTATTTAACACTCGCGACACTGTAGACTGCGAGACACCTGCTTTTTTAGCTACATCATATGCACTAATTCTACCGTCCATTGGTTCATAACCCTTTCATCAACAAGAAATAGGATTCTTCCTATTTCTATCGTAGTATGCCTTCTCATAAGATGATATCTAAATTTTCAAACAAATTCAATGATAGTCATTTATAGTTGGATTAATGCTAGGATAATGGTTTGCACCACGAAAAATCCGATTAATAGATAAGAATACTTATCCATCGTTCCTGGCAGAATGGAGACGCCATTTTCATCTTTGTCTGCCCCTTCAGTAAGTAGCTTGGCACGTTGACCAAATAGTGTAAATTCCTCATAGTTTACTTTCTGCTTTTTAAACAGGAGACTAGCAAGATAACCGATAAGAAGCGTTAAGGCACAACCAATCGGGTAGTTCCACAACCAATTAACAACACCCATTTTTCCTATAAATGCTGTGAGAGCAATACCGAGTACAAAACCAATCGCTACGCCTTTGTCAGTCGCTCTTTTCGTTAGCATCGCAAGTAAGAACATAGCCAGTATTGAACCTGAGAAGTAAGATAGATAACTTCCGACAACTTTCAAGATAGAGGCTGATGTTCCACCGAATGCTAGTAGGGTAAAGACAATCAACAACATTCCGAACACGAATGTGAAAATCATGGAGACTCGAAGGGATGCCTCTTCTCCCTTTGTAATAAACTTCTCATAAATATCTTTCACAAAAACAGTTGTAACCGAGTTTAATACAGAGTCGATACTCGACATCGCAGCAGCAAAAATACCTGCCATCAATAATCCTAATACCCCAACTGGAATCTGACCCGCAATAAACGTAATCATGACATTATTGGAGTTCGCGAACTCTTTTCCACCGTATGCAATATAAAGAAGGACACCGACAATCATAAATACAAAAAACATGATGTTCATCACAAAACCACTAATACATATCGAACGCTTTACTTCTGTAACTGATTTAGCAGCCAGCATTCGCTGTGTTTGCGTTTGATCTGTTGCATAGTATTTTAACCAGAGGAAGAAACCACCGATCAGAGCCACCCAAACACCGTTTTCTAACTGAAGATCAAGAGAAAAATCAAGTGCATCCAATTTCCCATCAGCTTTTGCTTGACCCATCGCTTCAAAGAAACCAACATCAAGGTTCGCAAGAATGATCCCAATCGTTACAAGAAGTCCTCCCCATAAGACAACCATTTGAATGGCATCTGTCCAAATAACCGCTTTAATCCCTCCAAGCAATGTATACAAAATGGATACTGTTACAACAATCGGCACCACAGTTGTTAATGACCACCCCGTGAATTTCTGTATGATGAGTGCCGGAATAAACAAAAAGGATCCAACTTGTATAATGTTCGATAGGACAAAGCCAAACACTGCAAGCAAACGACTAATTCCACCAAGACGCAACTCAATGTATTCGTATATGGAGGTCACTTTCAAGTTATAGAAAAAGGGCAGAAACACCGATAGCGAAACAGCTAGTACTAACGGAATACTAAAATTCAGCATAAATGCAATCAAACCTGAATTATATGCCCACCCAGGTCCACCGATAAACCCATTTGCGCTAACAGTCGTAGCCGCGATCGATAGGGCGATCGGCAAGGTAGCTACCGACCTTCCACCAATAAAGTAATCTTCCTGAGAGTCAATATTTCGACTCAGCCTAAAACCCATGTAAACTAGACCGAGCATATATACGACGAGGATCGCTATATCTATGGGATTCATGTCTTTACCACCACTTCCTTGTAGATTGCAATAACTACCTGATCAGATATTGTCTTTTTCTCAAACGATCGAAGATATCGATATCAAGCTGCAGTAAATATTCTATAATATCGATAAGTACCCAGTTCTCAACAAGTAGATCCCCGTCTCTACGCCACCAGTCCATCACGCGCATTGATACTTTTTTATTCGGAGCAGGAATACCGAGCCATCCAACCCCTGTATGTGTTGCTTCAACACTCGGCCAACCGGTTGATGCGATATAATTTTGATCTGCAAATCGTGCTGCATGATTATGTCCACCAACACGATCAGGTAGTGCCTTAACAAACGGTCCCTGATGATAGTCTTTAAATCCTTGAATGCCTTTAGTTGAGCCAATCCCCGCAGGTCCATACCACATGAAATCATCTGCCCAGAACGCCTCCAATCCTTGCTTTTCTAAACCAGAGGAAGCTTTCTTAAGTCCCTTAAAGATCATATCCTCTACTAACTGAAGTGACTTCAGACTCTCCTCTTCATCAGATCTTTCTAATAAGACACCTTCATAAGACGATGGACCCGGCACTGTTATTTCTGGTGCAAGAGTAGGGATGAACCGAAATCCAGCTTGTCTCATCACATCCAGCATATCGACAAGCATCCGCGTTTCTACGATTTTCCCTTCTCTCATTTTGTGAAATTCACCATAACGGATCCATGTCGCTCCTAAATGTGGTGGAATGTCTACCCACTCTTTAGTAAAGGTACCAACCATGTTTCCAGTTGTGCTTACCCATGCCTCTCCTTCATATTCTCCTGCCATGACAATATAGGATTGTTTATGTAAGTCTGGAAATGAAGCAACTAAAGGCTGGTAAAAGACTTCACTAATTTCGTCTATTCCTGTCAGTTCATTGAAAGGATGGTTCGTATACATAACGGCGTCTTCGTGATAGTAGGTTCTGAGGATGTTTGGGATGGTTTCAGGAATTGCTTTGTAAAGCTGTTTTGTAAATTCGTAAATAAGCTGTTTGTTGTGAACACTCATATACTCACTCTCCCATTATTTTGAATCCGCATTCAAAAATTATTTCATTACTACTTAAATTGGAGGTTTTTAAAAGGATTTGTTTGGAATGAAATTCTGAATGCGGATTCAATTTATTTCAAAAATAAAGACTCACAACGTTAATGTGGAATCATTAATTGGAATTATAAAGGATCCAGTCATTCAAGTAAACCTTTTTATTTGAATTTTTTAAATATTATATCAATAGAGCGATTAGGATTATTACGAGAGACCTAGCTACATAGCCTTTCACCTATAAAGAAAGATTATAGACTCAAATAATAGAGTGTGTATCAAAAAAAACTGTTTTTTCCACTGGAGGGTCAGGAGGAACATATGAATACTAATAAGTCAGCACGTGCTAATAAAGTGCTCCTCCCTATATTGACCAGTATCAAAATATATTGGACAAAACCCACATTTTATTAGCTAACAAGAATTATTCTAACTAACGACGTTTATCCACGCCTCTCCCCATCCCGACTCCCCCAAAAATACTCTCCCCCTCTAATAACGCTTATACATCCTCATCACCATGACCCCAGCTATAAATAGCAAAAGGGATAGCGTCGCCGTACTACCGATGACAGTCCAGGCTGACTCGGTCCACTGCTGTTCGACTAAAAGCTTCGTCGCTTCTCCCCGTATGTTTCCTGGACTCCATTCCATGAATTTCGGAAGGAGTGACGTCAGCAGACTGATCAGCGATAGGAAGAGAATACTAACGCCAGCTATTCCGCCATTATGCTGGAGAATTGTTCCGACAAAAATGGTAACGCAAACGACAAAGATCACCCAGAAGCAGTACATGACGAGGCTGCTCAACATGACCTGCCAGTCGACGGGAGTAAATAATAAATTTGTATAATACCATGTGAGGCAGTAGCTTAAGATGAGTGATAAAAGCAAAAGGGCAAGCTGGGCCACCGTTTTACTGCCCAGGTATTGCCACTCGTTCACGGGTCTCACCATGACGAGCGTAATGGAGCCGTTTTGTCGTTCCTGTGCAATCACGTTCATGGTTGCAAGAACAAACAGAAGTGTCCCGATCGTGCCATATTGAGACAGTGCGCCGCTCAATACTTCTTCACCTGTAGGAGTCGGGATCGTGATACTCGCTCCTTCTGGTAGGTTACCGGCCATATCGAGAATTTGTGGCATATAGTAACTTGTCAGTGGTTGAGAGATGCCGATAATCATGAGAACGATAGGAAGCCAAATCAACTTACCATTCCGCATCAGTTCAGTAATTTCTTTGTTTAGTAGCGTTAGAAAACGAGTCATTGTCTCACAACCTTCATATAAGCATCCTCTAATGAGTCCTGCATGATTTCAAAATGCGTCACCGAGTGCTTCCGGTTAATAAGCTCCTGTAAAAGCTCATTATGGTGAACATGCTCAAGTAAGCTTATTTTCACTGTTTTCGCATCCATATACTCATAGTCTTCGATGATCTCAAGCTGCTCGATGATCCCTTTCAACGGTTCTTCGGTTTGGACTTTAATGGGTAACAGGTCAAACTCTTTACGTAAAGAAGGCAGTGACCCTTTCCACTTGAGACAGCCATCTTGCAGGATAAGAACTTCATCGCAGATTTGCTCGGCATCATGTAAAATGTGAGTCGAAAATAACACTGTCATGTCTTGTTTTAGTTCTTCGATCAGGTGGAGGAAATCTCGCCTTCCTTTTGGATCGAGTGCTGAGACCGGTTCGTCTAGAATAAGTAACTTCGGTTTGTGAAGCAAAGCCTGCGCTAAGCCGAGGCGTTGCTTCATTCCGCCGGAGAAGCCTCCGATTCTTTTATTCATCGCGTCTTCTAAACTCACAAACCTTACCGTTTCCTGTACACGG
Source organism: Bacillus sp. Cs-700 (assembly GCF_011082085.1). NCBI lineage: Bacteria > Bacillati > Bacillota > Bacilli > Caryophanales > Bacillaceae > Bacillus > Bacillus sp. Cs-700. The sequence goes on along the minus strand of NZ_CP041063.1, from coordinate 3,864,176 downwards.
GCTTGAAGCTGTTCCTTAGGAATGGAGGATAGCTTCCCGGCGAAAAACAGAAATTCTTTGGCAGTCATCCAATTAAAAAAGGATGGGTGCTGAGGTAAAAAGCCAATCAATGGCCGATAGTCTTTCTCGGCATATCCTTTAAATTGGATGGCGCCCGAGTCAGGCGTGAGGAGGCGGGCTAACATTTGGAGCGTCGTCGTTTTACCCGCTCCATTTGGACCTAACAAGGCGATGCAACTCCCCTCTCGTATGCTGAATGAGAGATTCGAAACCGCTCTTTTTTCTTTAAATTGTTTCGATAGATTGTCGATGTTAACTAGCAAGCTTTCCACCCCCTAACTGTTTTTACGTCCGATCACAAAGTAAAGAATCGCCCCAAAAAGATTCACAAACAGAATCAGAAGAACCCACATCCATTTAGGTCCGTTTGTTTCCTTTTGCTTGATGCAACTCACAAGCGCTGAAATGGTTAAGATCGCCTGCAAGATCAATAGCGGCGCCACTAACGCCCAGTTTATATCGTTCAAAACGTCCATGTTTTTAACTCCTCTCCTTTTTTAGCCTTCGTTTATACGGCCATACAACGAACAGCAAGTAAAATAATGTTGGCATCGGTAATTGAATCAATCCCCAGATTCCCCATAGCCACGGGTAGCTGCCTTTTTTCTTGGCATCCACAAAGAGAAGCATGCTTTGTGTTAGTAATAAGAGAATAAGAATGGGAATCAACACATAGAGCTCAAGGTTTGTCATGAGTGACCACTCCTTTCTTATTCACTTTCTTATAAGTGAAATAGACACCAAAAGGAACGATCAGGCTTGCCACGATCTGGATGATTAGAAAGAAGATCGGAGCTTGGAAGAGACTAATGGTGACAGCTGTTAAAATCACAAACGCTGTTAACAGGAAGAGCGCACTTTCAAGATAAAAGGCTTTTTTCTTTTTTTGTTGAAACATCAAAAGCTGCTCCTGCATATCCACCTTTAAAAGTGATTCTTTTCCAAGATCGTCAAGATGCTGCCAATCCTGTTTGAGGTGTTGCACAATCTTTTTATCTTCCTTGTCATTCACGGCATATCCAACTCCTTTCGTAACTTCTGTATCCCCGTGTGTACCCTGGATTTCACAGTTCCTGTACGGATGCCGAGCATTTTTCCTATTTCATCATACGAGTAGCCATAATAGTGACGGAGCAAGATTGGAACTCTTAACGTTGAATCTAAGGTGTTAAAATCTGTAAAAAGATCGCTCCAGTTCACCCCTTTTGTACTTGCCTCCCACGCTAGCTTTCGAGACAGGAGATGCTTTTCGTCTTCCACCCATTTCTTCTCTCGTTTTTGTTTTCGAAGCATATCCATGTAAAGCCTTGAAGCAATCGAGATCATCCAGGTGGAGAATTTCGCTTCTCCTTTATAAGAAGGTAGCTTCACATAACACTTCATCATCGTTTCCTGAGCAAGATCAACGCTCGTTTCTTCATTTAACGTTAGCTTTAAAAGATATTGATAGAGAAAAGCATAATAGCACTGAAAAAGCTGAGTGAACGCATCATCGTCTCCAGCTTGTGCCTGCTGAATGAATTTAATTTCCTCCTCGCGTTCCATACAACCCTCTCCTTTACCTGCACCTATATGACGTTGACCTCGTTGAAATCGTTCATTTTATTTTTATACCTATTTTCCCCAAAAAAGATCTATAAAAAAAGCTAACTTCCGTGTTTTGAAAGTTAGCTTTCCTCTTCTTTTCATTTTTACCGTTTCAAAACGCCCAAATACGCTTCCCACGGCCCAACATCTTCTCTATATCTTTCTGCCATCACTCTTGTGATTTGAGACAGATGAGTAAAATCATGGACGACCCACGTAGCTAGCAATTCCTTTAGTTTTACTTCACCGAAGGCAGGATGATAACCTTTTAATTCAAGCTGAGCATCTGAATGCACCACCTGCTTTAAGTGCATTAAGCTTTGCGATCGAGCTTCTTTGAATTCAGTCAGCTTTGTTTCAATGGGGTTAGCAGCACTGGTGAGATGAGCAAACCGATCGAACGGTGGAAAAGGATTTGCCTCTCCTTCTAAAATCGTTTCTACCCTTGGCATCCAGTTGGTTCTTTCACTCTCGATCAGGTGGTCAATGACTTCAGAGACAGTCCAGGTCCCTTCTCCTTCGTTCATCGTTAACCATCCTTCCGATAATCCAGCGAGTAACCCTTCTAATGACCGCGGCATTCGTTCTAATATCTGAACCGCTTCATCCAGATTAAAATTCATGCAATAGCCCCCTTCTTCCTACGATTAACCAGTAAACAGATCTTCATCAGGATAACGGATATTCGTTCGGTCTGGTTGGGCTAATGAAAAGGCGAGCGTGAGTGGTCCAAGCTTCCCTAAAAACATGATAAAGACGATCGCGATCCTTCCGACCGTGGACAAATCCCCTGTAATGCCCATCGATAGTCCGACGGTCCCAAAAGCAGAGATTACCTCAAAAGCAATTTCAATAAAGGATTGATTTTCGGTCAACACGAGAACAAAAATGGTTAAATACACCGTCATGATGCTAATGATTGTAATCGCAAGCGCTTTTAATACGATATGTTTTCTAATTGTTCTTCCATAAAGGACAGGATCACTTTTCCCACGAAGAAAGGTAATGACAGCCATGATAATCACAAAAGCGGTCGTTAGTTTGATTCCCCCTCCAGTAGAAGTGCTGCCTGCCCCGATAAACATTAAAACAAACATAAAGAAAGCCGTATCGATTCCTATCCCACTTATATCTACACTATTAAACCCGGCTGTTCTTGTCGTAACCCCTTGGAAATAAGATCCCCATAACTTATCACCCAGTGATAAGTTGGCTAGCGTTTGCGGATTGTGATATTCCAAAATAAAAAACGTGAACATGGCGATGAGATTAATCACAACCGTCCCTGTCAGCATAACTTTAGAGTGAAGGGCCATTTCACGAAAGGTTTTGCTCCGAATAAGATCGTCTAGGACGGTAAACCCAATCCCTCCAACAATAAAGAGAAAGGAGATGACGATATTCACAATAGGATCCCCGACGTAATCCATTAAACTGTTAGACCAGATCGAAAATCCAGCATTATTAAAAGCAGAGATCGAATGAAAAAAACTGGCATACGTTCCGGCCTGCCACCCCATTTCAGGTACCCATCGCGCTGCGAGGATAACAAAGCCGATCGCTTCAACGGCTAAAGAGAAAATCAAAATGTTTTTGACTAATTTAACTACCCCGCCTATCGAGGTTTGATTAGTTGCCTGTTGCACAAGTAAACGGTGTTTCATGCCAATTTTACGGCCCAGCACCATGAAGATTAACACGGCAAACGTCATGATTCCGAGTCCACCAAGCTGGATTAATGAAACAATGATGATTTCTCCAAATAGCGTAAAGGCTGCTCCTGTATCGACCACCACTAATCCTGTTACTGTCATGGCGGAAGTGGCTGTAAATAACGCATCCACCCACGTAATTCCTTCTGTCGTCGCAAAAGGCAATTTCAATAATCCTGTTCCAACCAAAATCAAGACGACGAAAACAAAGATCAGAACTTGCGGCGGACTAAGTTTAATAAACTTTAAGGCAAATCGATTTGTCATCATTGTTTATACCCCTGACTGTTCAAATCGCTCAAGATTGTCGTTATTTCCAATTAGGACTAAAACATCCTCTTTCTCAATCGTCGACTCAGCAGCAGGAGACACAAGGATGTTTTTATCTTTTTTCTTAATCGCTACCACTGTGACACCAAACCTTCCCCTGATATCCAGTTTACGTAACGACTTCCCAGATATTTTCTGTGTGGCAATCACTTCGATAATACTATACTCATCAGAAAGCTCAACGTAATCAATAATTTTTTCAGAAACAACATGATGAGCAACGCGTTTCGCCATTTCACTCTCTGGATGAATAATGTGATCAGCACCTATTTTTTCAAGTACTTTATGGTGATAATCATTTTTGGCTTTCACCCACACTTTCTTAACACCCATTTCTTTTAAAAGCAGAGTTGTTAAAATACTGGATTGGAGATCATCTCCATGTGAAACAAAAACGTGATCAAAATTCCGTATACCAATTCGCTGTAAATTCCCTTCAACGGTTGCATCTAATACGAGCGTTTGAGTCGCATGAGTCGAGTATTCATTGACGCGCTGGCTATCTTTATCGATTCCAAGAACTTCGACATTCCGCCTATTCAACTCTTTACAAAGCGTTCCCCCAAATCTCCCAAGTCCAATAATGGCAAAACTTTTTTTCATGATGTCTTCTCCCCTCAATTGCAATCCCATTATGCTCTTAATCTGTCCATCACCTATCAGGATAACTCTTTTTGCGCACAAAAAAGACCACAGACAAATTAGCCTGTGATCCTAAATTTCGAACACAAGTTTCATCGTCTTCCCTCATAACGCTTACGGAGTTAGCTGTCGGATTCGGGCTATAAGAGTAGCCCTACCTATGCTTTTCATAGGATTCACCCCAAGCAGTATAACTGCATCAAAATTGGGTCCCCCGCACCATAATAGGTTTAAGCGATTTAAGATTAAGAAACGGTTGATTGATCTAACTGAGACATAGTTTACTCCTGAATATTTAAAAAGTAAATACTTTTTATTCCTACCCATGAAAGACCGTCTGTTTACAATGAAAACCTTATAAAAAAGAGCCTATCTTCATACTGATAAGCTCCGTAATAAGGGAGACTCAATAACGAGAGGCTTCTTCATTGAGTGCACGTTTTTTCATTTTCGTTTCAAAAACTAAAAGAATCATTTAGTTGAGGAAATGTGTAGATAATAAAAATAGCCAGGGACTCACTAAGAGTAGAACGCTTAGATACATAAAGTTACGTTTCTGAAGCCCCATTGCGATTGCCCAACTAAACAAACTACATAGAGATGTCAGGATGAGGGTCGTCATGATTCCATACTCCTGGAATAAAGGAATCGTGAAAGACAAAACACCAACGGCAAAAATAATCCAATACATCACATAAGGTAACTTTCTTGTTTCCATTCGCATCCTCTCCTTAACACTTTATTTTCCCGCTGCCTTTAACAGTTTATGGCTTATGACTAGTGAGGTAGAAATGCAAAAGATCACGAATATGAGTAAACAGGTATATAATTATTGTAAATAGATTGCATGATCTTAAAGAATCCGTACAACACTATACAAGTAATGAGTATAAATAGTATTTTACCAGATAGCCTTTCCATTAAACCCAACTCCTTTTATAGATGGAGCCATACCTTTTCTCAATTAAAACGGCTCTAAACTTTTAATAATTGTAAGAAATGATACGGTATATGATTATGGACTCTTGCTCATCATACAAATCGCTTCCATCCATGGAAAAACGTTCCCCGCATTCAGTATTAGTTATTTGAAGGGCTTGGTAATCTATTCCTTCCGTCCCATCCGGAAAAAAGCTACCTCCATGACTAAAATGAACACACAATTCTCCTATCTCAGTGCGAACACCTTTATCGTTAACGTAATAATGGGTATCGTTTATTACCCCTCCTGGTTCTTCAGATGATGTTAGCGCGTCTCCGTATTTAATAACATCACCCACATTTGTATAAACCAGTTCCTTATTAGAGATTTGAATTATTTTCTTACCGTTTTCTTTTAATATAACTTGGTTCTCCGGGTACTTTGTATGCTATTACAATTACCCCTTCAAACCCCTGTGGAATATAATATTGCTGGTTGGTCTTTTCTTCTAAATCGAGTTGAAAAAAGCCCTCACTCCGAGATCGTAAAAGAATGCAAGTGAAGAAGATTATCAAAAGACATTGTCATTAACCGCAGCCATTACTTGAATAACTTATACCAGTACAAAGTGGTTTCAATATGAGGATTATATGACTGCTTTAGGGTGTCAACGCCGCCTAGTATGAATCCTTGTTTCGCATAAAATCGGCATGCTCCAAGATTATCATCTTGTGCTTCCAAGGACATTCCGATCAGCTCTCTTTGTTTTGCCCACTCTTCTGCTTTATTTAAGAGCAACTTTCCGACTCCACTGCCTCTATACTCTTTTTTAGTAGCAATGTTTTCAATATAACAGAAGCGGTTCCACTCCTTACTGATTCTAATTTGTCCTATGCACGTATTATTCATATAAGCTAAAAACAACGTTTTATCCTCTCGGTTTATATAGTAGCTCCAATCAAGTTTGTCATCTGGAAAACGTGTTTCTCTAGTTTCATCAAAAAGAACCTCTTGATAAGACCACTTTCCTGATTGCAAACTGGGGACAACTCTACCATATAACTTAAAATCATCATTGGTTTTATTGATATCCTCTATTAACTCATTACTCAATGGAGAAATAATGATATTACATTCCAACAGTACGCACTTCCTTTTATGATTTTCTGAGTATCTCTACTTTACTGCCCGATTGCCATTGATCACCTTACTAAATTCAGATAATTCTAATTTAGTATAAGTGATTCCCCATCGAACAGACAACGCTTACCAATCATTTCACTTTCAGTCCTATTACCAGAGTACTTAACTTGACCAACATAAAAAACCGGCATCTGTCTCCACTTTCGAAACAAATACCGGCACTTATTCTTACCATTCCATCATCCGACTAACTTTCACCAGCCGCCCAATATTCTCAAGTGTCTTCTCCACATTCACAGCCCCATTTTCTAACGCTTCCTCTAACGTCATGACACCATTCACCACGCTAAAAACTGCATCAATGCCATGATCAAAGACAGCTTCATAGTCTTCTCCCACGCTTCCTGCGATCGCAATTACAGGGAGATGATGGTTTGAAGCTTTCGCTCGTTTTGCAACGCCAACGGGTGCTTTTCCATGCACCGTTTGAGCATCCAGTCTTCCTTCGCCTGTAAGGAGAAGATCCGCTCCAGCGATGCGACCTTCAAACTGAATGACGTCGAGGACAAGATCGATCCCACTCCGGAGCTCTCCTTCTAAAAAGGCTACGATTCCTGCGCCAAGACCTCCTGCAGCTCCGGCACCGCTTATGTGGGTAACCGTTTTTCCGAGCTCTTTTTCAATGACCTCAGCATAGCGTGCCAGGCTGTGATCAAGCTCGTCAATCATTTCTTTGGTTGCGCCTTTTTGCGGACCAAATACAGCTGAAGCACCGGACTTACCTGTTAAAGGATTCGTCACATCACACGCCGCTTCGATTTGAACGTTTTTTAAGCGAGGATCCAGATCTGAGACATCGATCGCAGCGAGCTCGCATAGGGCTTGCCCACCTGGAGAGAGCTCTTTATTCGTTTGATCAACGAGTTTCGCACCGAGTGCCTGCGCCATCCCAGCTCCGCCATCGTTTGTCGCGGAACCTCCAAGACCGAGAACGATGCGCTCTACGCCTTGATCCAGCGCGTCCTTAATAAGCTGACCCGTTCCATAGGTTGAGGTTATCAGCGGATTACGTTTATCTCGCTGAACCAAATGCAAGCCGGAAGCGGCTGCCATTTCAATGATTGCGGTCTTTCCATCTCCTGTTAAACCGTAGAAAGCAGCAACATTCTTGCCAAGTGGTCCTTTTACATTGATCGAAATGATCGTGCCGTTTGTCGCATCCACGACTGATTGTACGGTCCCTTCCCCGCCATCTGCGATCGGAAGGTGTGTATAAGCCGCTTGCGGAAATGCTTTCCGGAAACCAGCTTCAACCGCCTCACATACTTCAGGTGCGGATAGACTTTCTTTAAATGAATCGGGTGCGATGATGATTTTCAACGACTTCACCTACTTTATTGTTTAATCCACATAAATTGGTATGGAGCGAGCGTAACATGCCCCTCAACCAATTCTTCACTGATGAGATCGTACCCAGCATGTGGAAGGTCGACGTTCACCTCTTCGTTACATGCATTCACGATGAAGAGAATCGATTCCTCTGTTTCATTATTTCTACGAATTAATGAAAAAACCTGTTCATTGATTGGCAAGATTTCCTGATCAGCGAATGGAGAAAAAGCGGACTCCTTCTGGCGCGTACGGATTAACTTTTTCAGTCTATGAAACACGTTCTTTCGTCTTGGAGAAGACTCTAGCTGCTGAACGAGCTTATCATACTGGAACTTCTCACGATTGATTCGTCGATTGATTCCTGAAGTTTCAAGACCTTCTTGATCATTCTCTGAACCTAGTAGAGAATGATAATAAATCGCTGGTACGCCCATGACCGAGAACAAAATCGAGTGAGCCGCAAGCATTTTCTGGACCTTCGTATCTTCCTCTGTTTCTTCCGGATTGGCCAGGGCGTCCATGTAGTTGATGTTAAGTTCATATGGTGATTGAGTGCCATCCGGGTTGCTTTTATACGAAACGCGCCCGCCATTCTGAAGGACCTTAGCCGCAAGGGCATTTCGTTCTGTTTCTGATAAAATCCCCTCAGTTGGGCGCATACCGATGCCATCGTGACTGGCGAGGAAATTGAAATACGTCGCTTTATCTGAAATTTTATCGATTGTTTTTGCCCAGTCCGTCAGCGTCTTTGTGTTGTGAGTCGAGAGCGTATGCAAGACGAGCGGCGGTAGGGAAAATTGATAAACCATATGCGCCTCGTTCTCTCCATCGCCAAAATAACTAACGTTCTCCTCATGTGGCACGTTTGTTTCCGTAATCAGCAGCGTGTTTAGCTCTAGCTCTTCTAAAATTTCTCGCCATAGTTGAATGATCGCGTGCGTTTGTGGCAAGTGGATGCACGTTGTGCCAGATTCCTTCCACATAAAGCCAATCGCATCGAGTCTGATACTCGTACCGCCGCGGTACGCATATTCTAGGAGAATATTCGTCATCTCCAGTAAAGCCGGGAAATGCTTAAAGTTGACATCGACCTGATCTTCACTGAACGTTGTCCAGGCCGTTTTGCCTCCTTCATATTCGTGAAAAAGGGGGGACGTTCGCGGACGAACTACCTGAGACGTATCGAACGTTTCGTCCTCGGGAATGAAATAATGCTTATACTTAGGATCTTCCTTCAAATACCTCTGGAACCATTCACTTGATTTCGACATATGATTGGTCACGAAATCAAACATCAAACGATAATTGTTCGAAAGTCTTTCCACGTCCGACCAGTTACCTAGATCTGGATGAATCTCACGGTAATCAACAACGGAAAACCCATCATCTGACGTGTAAGGGAACATTGGTAGTAAATGAACGTCTGTGATTTCGTCTTTTGCATGCTCCTGAATAAATTTGTTTAACGTTTTTAAAGTAGGCTGCCCTTTCTCTTGAATCGCATCACCATACGTGATGAGATAGACATTACTCTCAGAAAGAGGGGCTGACTTTTTCCACTCTTTTTGTTTCCATGCTTCGACGGTTTTCATTAGCTCTTCTTTGTATACTGGTGTGTAGTCTTCACCGTAAATCGTAGTTAACAGGTTCTCGACCTTGTTTAGAAAGCTCATTGCACATCCACCTTTGTCGTCAGTTTCAAGGTCACGTACCCTTTTGATGGGACGGTGACATCATCGTTCATTTCAATGCCATTTTTCTCATCCAATGTGGTTTTCATCATCGATTGAATGTGCTCACCAAGCAATTGGACCTTCTGTTCTTGAGTGCTTGGATTAAAGAGCCTGATTATGATTGTCCGGTCATCATGTGCTTGTTTCATGGAACTGAAGAATACATTCTCGTTCGATGTTTGCATCAAACTGAACGATGCTGGTAGCGACGTAACAGGGTAAGGAATTTCAAATCGATCCAATCGTTCTTCAAACGTGTTAAGCGTTTGTTTTTGGTAGCTTACCGCATGATCATTGTAGCGATCGATTGTTTTAAATAGTGCGCGCTTATCATAACTTTCCGAAAAGTGAACCGCGTACTCAAACGTCATCTTACCCTGCATCTGTGCGTCAGGAGTGTAGACGACTTTGTTGTTAATCCCTGATGCTCTACCCGGGCGCCATTCCAGATCATCTCGCCCAAGTAGCCCGACACTTCTAAATAATGTTAACGCAAGTTCGCCTGTCTCTTTAATTAGCTGATATTCTTTGATTCCCTTCGTCACCACCGCAGCGGTTAGCTTGCCATCTGTTGCGCCAGCGATATTTTCAAGCGGATAGATCGGCACTGGTGCTTCCGCGAACTTCTGCTCTTTCCAGCTCGCCATATAAGGATTCACAGTCGGGCGCTGGATGAAGCTAAAGCCCTGATCGCCGAATGAATGCTCTGGTTGATGTAGCGACGTTTGCAGCAATACTCTAACACGATGATCTTTCACATCATTGTTAACATTGTGCGTCACGCGAAGGAAATCTTCCCCCGTACGAAGCTCGAACGTGGACTGAATAACGAGCTCTTTCGTCCGGATGCCGGATTCTCGCTCTTCCAGGTTTGCAGGTACATGAAGCTCGTGCTCGACGTTCATCATTTGCACGCACTTTTTGGCACTCACATTAACGGATTGTACGCGACTATAGATCGGCTCGTCCCCTTTTAATGGAGAGAAATCGTACGAGTCCCCTGCATCCGCTACGTTCTCGAACGTCAAGAAGTCATGAATGATTTGTCCGTTTGATTTTATTGCGATCTTCAAGCACTCGTCCTCTACAAAAATGGCCAGATGATCATTTTCGATCTTCATTTTGTCTACCTGACCTGGCTTTTCAGTACTCGCTTCAACGCCATCAAAAACTTCATACGTTTGATACCCCATTGCAGGCAACTCAAGGTTATGAAGCAGCACGTGATTTCGGTAATACCCCGGCGCTTCGACTTGTTTTTCCCCTTCAGCGGTTACGACGATCGTCTTTCCACCGCTCATATAGTCCTGGTTCAGGATGTCCATCTCAACGATGTCGCCGTTCAAACCTTTAACGGAAAAATCTTTTTCTCTCGTAAACAAAATCGCCTTTTGTGACCCTTCAAAAGGAGTAGGAAGTAGTTGGAACAGAACCAAAATGGAATCGTTATTCAGGTTACGGCTAACCGCTTCCGTGATTTGCTTTTTCAACAAATTCAAGCATCCATCCGCCATGCGAATCACTTTCGTTAATCGGTTGACGATTTCCTGATTCGTATCGTCCGAATTACAGCCGCCGATGCTGTCGTGCGCATGCACGTCGAAGAGCATCTTCCACATTTCATCAAGCCAGACGTTTGGATAGCGTAATCCGAGCGTGCTCGCAATGCTTCCAAGCGGCTCTAACTCATGAATCAACTTCTTTTCTGCGAAATCATTTAGCTTCTTAATGTCATACCGCTGTGAACGGATCGTGTTGTGAATACGTGATTTCTGCGTGGCGATCAGTTCGCCTTCAATCACATTCGTGAAGCGATCCACATCATCGAACGTTTCGTTCATGAACGTTTCATAATCTGAAAGGATGTACTCATGTTTCTCATCCTTTTCGTTCAATGCCTTTACGGTTTCAGGGAAATGTTCCCGAATAAGAACCTGATCGCCTCCTGCCGGTAGTAGCAAGTTATCCGTGCTTTTGTTCATAGCAGAAATTTTATCTAAGATGGGAAGCAGTCGTTCTTCCATATAATTCTGATCATCTGACAAGAACTTCCCTGGCCCGTACCCAAAGTAGATGTTATTGGCTTTCACACTTTTTCCGTCAGGAGATTTCCAGGTGAAATTCAAATCACCTTTTAGCTGATCGGTGTAAATCCCGCGCTGCAGAATGCTGTAATCGATGCCGAACTCGTTAAAAATTGATGGCAAGTACGTGTTTTGTCCGAAGATATCTGGGAGATAACCGACGTTCATGCTGTGCCCCATCTTTTCGGCAATGCGCGTACCATACAGCAAATTTCGGATGAGCGACTCTTTGTTTACTAAAAGCGAATCTGCCTGGGTATACCAGGGACCAACAAATATCCGCTTGTCGTGGATTAAGCTCGCAAGACGCTTTTTCTCTTCAGGTCTGATTTTTAAATATTCTTCAAGAATAGACGATTGCGCATCGAACACATAGCCTGTATAGTTCGGATCCTTTTCCATAACGTCCATCAGACGGTCCATATTTTCAACTAACAACAAGTTCGAATCTTCGATTGTAAAATACCATTCACGGTCCCAATGTGAGTGTGGGATGACGTATACTTTTTTCTGCTTCATTCGGTTTCCCTCCAAGGATGCCTCGTTAATAGAAAGAGGGGTCACTCTTTTGCAAGATGTGCCCCTGTATTTATTTTAAGCGTGACTTTCTTTTTTCTTCAAAATCGTAAAGCGAACAAAGATGTTGGCGAATGCGATAAAGGCTGCACCAACGATAAGTCCTAGCAAGTAAGCCCACAGGTTTTCAACGAGCGGCCATCCCCAGAAAGCGGGTAGCGGCAGCCATTGCACTGCGCCTAATAAAACGGCTGTACTAGCGCCGAGAATTGCGCCGAGAATGTTGATCGGTATCGTGATCAGCGGATTCCGAAGCATAAATGGAATGGCTCCTTCACTAATTGCGATAAACCCTAGTAGTAGCGCGGTGTTCCCAGCGACACGAAGATCTGCTTCAAAAACACGACGCCCTACAACATATTTATCGATAACCGTTGCTAGACCAAGTCCGATTGGTGGGATAACAATCGCTAATACGCGTGCCGTTAATGGATAAACTTCATCCGCTGCGAGACCAATCGCGATCGCACCGGCTGCTTTATTAATTGGACCACCAAGGTCAAACGCTGTCGCTGCAGCGATAATCGATGCCAGAACAACATCGCCCGTTCCTTGAGCTGATTCGATCCAAGTACGCAAGACGACGTTCAACCCACCAAACACAGGGTCAACGATATAAAAGTTTAAGAAAAAGATCGATAGTACACTGATTGCAGGAATAAGAAACATCGGTTTCATCGCCTGGAAGTTCTTACTGAGTTGAATTTTCTGGTTCAAGAATCGTGAAATATACCCTGCAGCTAAACCAAGAATTAAGGCACCTAAGAAACCTGATGGAATGCCGTCCGCAATTCCCCAGAAAGTGTAATGAAGTCCACCAGCAAAGGCTCCTCCAATAAACCCGGATACTAAACCAACGCGGTCAGCAAGGGAATACGCAACAAATGCAGCAAAGATCGGATACATAAATTTAAAGATTAATCCGCCAAACAGATCAAGGTGGTGTAAGATGACGAAGAGTTCATTTGAATGCGTGGCGTATTTCGGATCGCCTAACTCATTCACAAGACCAAATGGCATGGCGCCAAGCTTCGCAATCCCCATCATTAACCCTGCTGCAACAATGACTGGAATCATGTAAGAGATCCCGGTCATAACGGCTTGAACGGTGTCTTTTAGAAACCCTCCACCACTCTGAGAGGAAGGAGCTGCAGCGTCGTCTGATTCGTCTTTCTTAACAATGCCGTCTGGATTCGTTAACGCTTTTTGTATCATTTCTTTTCCACGTCTAAGCGGTTCAGCTACACGTGTTTGCACATATGGTTTCCCTGCAAACCGTTCTTTTTGTTTCGGAGCGATATCCGTTGCTAAAATCACGGCATCTGCTTTTTCGATGACCGAAGCCGTGAGCGCGTCTTCAATTCCGTTTGCACCCTGCTTTTCAACTAGGACATTCACACCAAGTTCACGCCCTGCTTTTTCAAGCGCTTCTGCCGCCATGTACGTATGAGCAATTCCTGTTGCACAGGCAGTGACCGCGACAACGGTTTTTGTATACGCCTGATCACCTTTTGTTTCTTCCTTTTCTTCCAGATCGAGACCTTCTAGAAATTCATCCGTTGATTCCGATGCCATCAGACGTTCGAGATACCCGTCGCGCATTAAATTAGTGCTTAGCGTAGACAATACCTTTAAATGCGTGGTTCCCGCTTCACTTTCTGGAATCGCAATCAAGAAGACCAGTTGCACTTTATTCGTCGGATCAATGCTTTGCCAATCGTCGAGAGGGGTTGTTAACCTCGCAACCGCAAAGACGGCTTTTTTGACAACAGACGATTTGCCATGCGGAATCGCAAGCCCTCTCTCCATTCCTGTTGGTGATACGTCCTCTCTTTGTAAAACCGCTTCCAAAAATGGTTGTTCTGATTCTAAGTAGCCTTCTTTAAATAAGGTTGATGTGAGTTGCTTAATGACTTGCTCTTTGTTATCCGCTTTCACATCGAACATGATTAAATTTGGAGCCGTCATATTCTTTAGTTCCATATCCCATTCACTCCTAACTTTCTTGTGTTGAAAACACTTACAAGTTGCTATAGTTATGTTGTACCATAGAATGATTGATTGTTTATGTACATAGTCTGTACAATTGTACAGACTCATGAAAGCGCATGCTATACTTGACCTAGCATACACGTAAAAGAGGAGTTTATTATGGGACAGATCATTGACCAATTTGGGAATCACCTTGCACAACTGACGCCTACGGAGAAACAGGTGCTGTATTACATTGACCAGCATTTAACCGAAGCGAAAAATCTCTCACTCACTGAAATCGCAAAAGTGAATAATGTGAGTACAACCACAATCGTACGCATGTCTCACAAGCTTGGATTAGAGGGCTTTTCGGAACTGAAGTACCGGTTGAAGAGCAGCGATGACCAACAAAGGATGTTAAACGATCATCCGGTGGAAAGCTACAAAAAGAGTTTTATACAAGCCTTTGAAACCATTCAACTAGATGAACTTGATCGACTAAGCGAGAAAGTTGCAAGAGCTTCTAGGGTTATTGTCGTTGGGGTTGGTTTATCAAAAATGATGGCCGAATACTTCAGTAAGCTACTCATGCAAACGAACAAACAAACGCATTATACATATGAATCACATATGATCGACTTGCTACCGAACATGGTTAAAGCCGATGACCTTGTCTTTTTTATTTCAACAAGTGGCGAAACGAAAACCCTCATTCACGCGGCTGAAAAGCTTTCCTTTATGGTCGTTGATACGGCAGCGATCACAAATTCATCTGACTCCACGCTCGGTCGAATGGTAAAAACCAACCTGAGCATGACGGTTGGAAAAGTGAAGTTCGGCGGATATGACATCACCGCACGTTCGACGTTAATGCTCTTAATCGATTTACTGTTTGAGAGCTATTTGAAGAAGAATGTAGGTTCATGACGGTGTGTTGGTCAGTTTATTGGCTAACTAGAATCATTCTAACTGAAATAGCAGACGTCTTTGTTCACCAGTAGAAGCTTCTTTCTACATAAAAAAGGCCTTTCTCCTCATTACACTGAGGGAAAGGCCTTTTTTAAGTGTCAATCTCTACTCTTCCAATAACCCATTCTCCACAAGCCAATCATGCGCTACAACAGATACACTGTTTCCTTCAATGTCGACCTTGTAGTTTAATTCTCGCATGATGTCGCTGTTTAGCTGTTCGGCAAGTGGTTTTGTGATTTCTTTTACTTCTGGATATTTTTCATAGACGTCTTCATTAATCGTCACTGCGGCTGTATAAGGAGGAAAGAAATTCTTGTCATCCTTAAGCGTAATTAAGTTATATTCCACAATGGTGGGATCGGTTTCAAATGCAACCGATACGTCAACGTCGCCATTGTCCAATGCTCTTTGTGTTAACCCGATATCCATCTGGTTGATTTGATTTGTATCGAACTGAAATCCGTACGTTTTTTCTACCCCAGGAATACCATCGGGACGGTTCGCAAACTCGGCGTCAGAGGCAATGGAAAGCTCGCCAGGATGATCATTCATATAAGCTGCGAGATCACTGATGGATTGAATCCCTAACTCTTTCGCCTGTTCTTCTCTCATGGCGAGCGCGTACGTGTTGTTTACGTTAGACATGTTCATCCAATGGATATCGTTCTCTTTCCCATCAATTTCTTTTACTCGCTGAAACGCTTTGGCAGGATCAGCGATGGTATCCTGCCCCATGTAGGTAAGCAGTGCCGTACCCGTGTATTCCCACATTAAGTCGACTTGCTCATTCTCTAGGGCTTTACGCACAACGGTACTACTCAAATTATTCATTTGCTTCACATCATAACCGGCGTCCTCAAGAAGGAAAGCCGTCATTTCTGAGAGCAAGTACTGTTCGGTATAGTTTTTCCCACCAACAGAAATTGGCTTTCCGCCAATTCCAACCGTTGAGCAGGATGTTACCATCGTTAAGATCAATACGATGATGATTCCACTAATCATCTTCCTTTTCACATCAACACCTCCTAACACATTACAATTCTTGTGACGGTTTTGACCCTTCAGGAACGATCAGACGCTCGAGAAGTCGAAGCAGATAGTCAACAAAAATGGCGAGTAGCGTAACGGGGATTGCACCGGAAATCAAGTAGCCATTATCAAACAGCTGAATGCCAGTGAAAATCCATACACCAAGACCGCCTCCTCCAACAACGTAAGCTAACGCAGCCGTTCCTATATTTAATACAATTGCCGTCCGAACTCCCGCTAGAATGGAGTACGCTGCATTCGGTAATTCGATTCGGAAAAGAATTTGGATCGGCTTCATCCCCATTCCTCTCGCTGCATCAATTAAATTTTCATCAATGGAATCAATTCCAGCGACGGTATTGCGATACATCGGCAGAAGAGAATAGATAAACAGGGCAAACACGGCTGTTTGAAAGCCAATCCCAAGAATACTAATCATCAAGGCGAGCACGGCAAGACTGGGAATTGTTTGACCCAGGTTAACCGTATTCGAGACAACCCACTCGGCTCGTCGAAATGGCTTTCGCGTAACGAGTATGCCACCAGGTATGGCAATGAGTAAGGCGAGCACGGATGAAACGAGCACAAGCTGTAAGTGCTGTTTAACTAAATGCCAAAATGTTGTGGACTCTGTAAAAATGTAATCAAAATAGTTGTTACGAATCGCCCAAAAGAAGAACAAAGCGACCAGCCCGTAAACGGAATACCGTACAACAAGACTAATAATCTTCTTCTTATTCATGTTATACCCCCTCTAGAACAGGGGCTGGTTTTGCTTTAATTTCGTAATGAAGGTATTTCTGAACAATATCAATTGTGATCGCACCGAGCTTCGTTCCGTCATCATCACTCACGATCACCTGATCCGCTTCCTGATTCAGTAACATGGATAAGGTGTTTCGGAGATCATGGTTTACATTAATCGTCTTTGTGTCAGTAATGGCATCATCAAATTCCGCAAGACCAATCATTTCCTGGAGGTCCTGGATTGTATGTAAACTTAAGCTTTTAATGGCCCTGTCTTTTCCAAAGAACTCTCGAACGAATTCATTTTTAGGACGGACCAGCATCTCAGAAGGCGTATCATATTGCATGAGCTCTCCACCACGAAGAAGCACAATTTTATCCGCCATTTTGATGGCTTCGTCAATATCATGACTCACAAACAAAATCGTTTTCTTGACTTCCTTTTGGATTTGCAAAAATTCATCCTGAATTTTCTCCCGGATAATCGGATCGAGTGCTCCAAAAGGTTCATCCATGAGCATAACGGGTGGATCTGCCGCAAGTGCCCGGATAACCCCGATGCGCTGCTGCTGTCCTCCGGAAAGTTCATGCGGATACCGCTTTCCAAATTTCTCTCCGCTTAATCCAATCATCTCCATGAGCTTATGGAACCGTTCTTTCTTATCCTTTTTGCTCCAGCCTAAGAGATCTGGAACGATCATCACATTCTCTTCAATGGTCATATTCGGGAACAAACCATTGCTTTGAATCACGTAGCCAATTTTTCTTCTTAAGGCTGTTTGGTTCAATGACATGGAATCTTGTCCATCAATCGTAATTTTTCCATCCGAGATCGACTCAAGTCGGTTAACCATTCGGAGCAATGTCGTTTTTCCGCAGCCGGAAGGGCCTAATAGAACGACAATTTCACCTTCTTCTACGGTAAAATCGACTCCTTTGACGGCGGTGACATTGCCTTCATATGTTTTCGTTGTTTTATCAAACGTAATCATCCCTACACCTCACTCCTTAATTAGCAATGCTCTTCGGTGTGTACCGTTTTTGAATCCATAGTAAGATGCCATCAGCAATCATGGCTAGAATCGCAACAGCAACCGAGCCGGTAATGATCAAATAGTTATCTCCTCGTGAGATGCCCTGCGTAATTAACACGCCAAGACCACCCGCTCCGATATAAGCAGCGATGACGCCGATGCCAATATTGATGACAACAGCGGTACGAATACCAGCCATAATCACTGGAAACGCATTTGGAATCTCTACTCGAAACAACCGTTGGATGGGCTTCATCCCCAGCCCAATTGCAGCATCCCTCATTTGAGGATTAACGTTACGAATCGCGGTGTATGTATTCCGTATAATCGGAAGCTGGGCATAAAGAACCAATGCCACGAAAGCTGGTACAAATCCGATCCCCTGATTCACGATCGAGAAGACAGGAATCATAACACCAAATAACGCAATACTTGGAATCGTTAACATAACAGACGCAATCTGTAGAACTGTTTCGGCCAGATAGTCATTTGTCGTTAAATAGATTCCTAGCGGTACACCAATGAGGAGCGCTACTAGAATAGCTAACCCTACTAAAATGGCGTGCTCAATCGTCAAATCAAAAATGCGAGAAGAATTTACTTCAAGGAACTTCATCCATTTTTCCAAAATTACACCTCCCTGTCCTTTTTATTCCTAAAACACAACAATATTAATGGTAACATAGTCCTTCCTGTTTTTGGCGCTTTCCCACAGGAAAGTGCAGAAATGGTGCCTGTCACCACCCGTTATTTGGCGAACGGTGTCGTTTAAATGCCTTTAGCTTAAGGTTTTAGTTCGATTATCTTAGGTTGTGGATTTCTGGTAATTGTTGATGCTTACCTGCTTGAAACGTTCGATGACATGAGTAAATCCAGCCTCATGCAGCGGGTGAAACGCGATTTGTTGGCCAGATCCTCACAATATTAGCCAAAATCAAAGTTTATTAGCTAAAGAGAATCATTCTAATCCCCAGACCATCAAATAACTGCCAGCACACCGCTCTATACATACGCGCCCTTCCCATAAATACAAAACAACCAGGCAGTCCACACACAACGTGTCTTGATGCCTGGTTGTTCATGACTGAGCAACCCCCGCACAGGCGAGTCCCGCTCAACTTTCAAATCTCAGCCCTTAAATCTCAAACCATCCATTCGTAATCGTCTGGCGATACCAGTAGTAGCTGTCCTTTGGCGTCCGCTCAAACGTACGATAATTCACATGAATGATGCCGAAGCGCTTTTCGTAGCCAAATGCCCACTCGAAGTTATCAAGCAGTGACCAGACAATGTAGCCTTTGATTGGCACACCAGATTGGATCGCACGGTGTAAGGAAGTTAAATGCTGCTTTAAGTAATTGATCCGCTCCTGATCATGCACTCTTCCGTCTTCTACTTCATGGTTATAACAAGCACCGTTTTCTGTAATATAGATCGGCACATCACCGTACGTTTCGTGAAGGTCGGTTAAGACGTTATAGAAACCGTCTGCATAGATGGGCCAGTCGATATCCGTCTTACGATAATCAAGTGGAATTTCCTCTACTTCAAAAAGCCCTTCGCCATCTTTGTATCTTCCAAGACTACCAGTGTAATAGTTAATGCCCATGAAATCGATCGGCTGTGAAATGAGTTCAAGATCTCCGTCCTCGAGTTTCAACTTAGCGTTGTGGTTTTCGAAAATCGTGATCAGCGTTTCTGGATACGATCCTTTGAAGACTGGATCCATGAACCATTCCTTCTGCCACATCATTGCTCGCTTACAAGCATCGATATCTTCTTGCTTGTTGCTAAACGGCTCAAGCCAGCCTGTATTCGGGGCATAGCCGATTTCACCGTCTGGTAAAAGCTCTCTGAATGATTTCACGGCTTGTCCGTGAGCAACCATCAGATGATGCGCGACGTCGACGCCCGCTTGTAGATCTGTTTTACCAGGTGCGTGTGCGCCTAAGTAGTTTGATAGGAATGAAGCACACCACGGTTCGTTGATCGTAATCCACTTCGATACTTTGTCGCCGAACTCTTTAAACATTGCGACCGCATACTCGTTAAACGCATCGATCGTGTCACGGTTCTCCCAGCCGCCTTTGTCCTGAAGCACCTGAGGAAGATCCCAGTGATAAAGCGTGATCATCGGTTCAATGCCATTTTCGATCAGCTCATCGATCAGGTTTTGGTAGTAAGCCACTCCCTTCGGATTCAGCTCTCCTCTTCCTTCAGGCATAACCCGCGGCCAGGCAATGGAGAAGCGATAAAGGTCTACGCCTAGCTTCTTCAGATGTTGCACGTCTTCTTTATATAAATGATAGCTGTTGCACGCTTCGTCTCCATGGTCACCATTTCTCACGTTACCTGGCGCATGGGAAAACGTGTCCCAAATGGACGGCGATCGGCCGTCTTCATTTGCTGCGCCTTCGATTTGATAAGAAGCGGTTGCTGCGCCCCATTTCAGCGTTTCTGGAAATTGAATTGTAGTCATGTTGGTAGCCTCCTGTAGTCGGAGCCCTCTTACCTTTCTATACTAGATGATCGAATCACAAGTTCAGGGTCCACTTTCACTGGATGGATCTCTTCGTTTCCTTGTATTAAATCATCCAGCATGTAGGCTGCGAGCTTTCCTAACTTTTGTTTGTCCTGTTTCACGGTCGTAAGAGGGGGATCGCTATAGCGACAAGATTCGATGTCATCACAGCCGATGAGTTGAATGTCTTCTGGTACCTTGATGCCGTGCTCCTTCATCGCTTTCAACGCACCGAGCGCCATCATATCAGAAGCAGCGAACACCGCTTCAGGACGCTCATTCTCCTGAAGAATCTTGTTCATCGCGTGGTACCCACTATCCTCGAAGAAATCGCCATAGTGAATCCACTTTTCATTCAACGGCAGACCGAACTGCTTCATCGCATCCATGAATCCTTCATTTCGAATGCCCGAAATAAGCGAATCTTGTTTCCCACCAATGTACGCGACCTTTTTTACTTTATTTAGATAGAAATTCTCAACGACTTTCATGCCAATCTTGGCATTATCCGTCATGATGTAGCTGGATTTCGGTCCTTCTAGCTTTAAATCGATACCAATACACGGTATTTGACTTTGTGCGATTTCATGAACCGCCGCTTCAATTTCATCCCCTGCGACAATTAGGCAACCATCAACATGGAAATGCCTGCATCGCTCCAGGTATTTGCTTTCACCTTGATAGAACTTTTCATTCGAAAACAGAAGGAGATCATATCCGAGCGCCCCTACTGCTTTCTTAAATGTATTCATGACTTCATTGAAGAAAGGGTGTTTGAAATCGACGTTGATTTTCCCGGCGTAAATTAATCCGATTAAGTTCGATTTCTTCGTAGCCAGCGATTTCGCTGAAAAAGTTGGCTGGTATTTTGTATCTTCAATGATTTTATATACTTTCTGACGAGTGGCCTCACTGATCCCCTCGTAGTTGTTCATAATTTTTGATACAGTCGCTGGAGAAACCCCAGCCATTCTAGCAATATCTCGAATCGTTAAATTCATCGCGTTCATCTCCTTAGCAACATCGCTAACGTACTCTCATTTTATTGTATCAAAATACGGGGGAGAGACAGCCGATTATTTAACAGATCCTTCCGTAATGCTCGAAATAAACCATTTGTTGAAAATAAGGAAAATAATAATCAATGGAACCGTTGCCCAGAACACGCCTGAAAGTAACATTCCGAAGTCAACGCGGAAAGCATTGTTTAGAGAAGCAAGCGCTACCTGAAGCGTATAGGATGACGGATCACGCAGAACGGTGAACTGCCACAGGAATTCTCCCCAAACTAATGTGAAAACAATAATTCCAAGTGTCGCAAAAGCGGGCTTGATAATCGGAATAACGATACTCCAATAAATTCTAAAGTTCGAACAGCCATCAAGCTTCGCCGCTTCCATTAATTCATCAGGAACGGATTCACTAATATATTGACGCATCAGGAAGATTCCGAGCGGATTAAGTAAGAATAAGATTCCCGCTCCTAATAACGAATCAAGCCAGCCGAGCTGAGAAATCAGATAGTACTGTGGAATCAATCCCAGCTGTGGCGGAATAACCATTGTTAATAGAATTAAGATGAACAAAAAGTTTTTACCTGGAAACTGGAATTTCGCAAATGCAAATCCTGCTAATGAACTGATCAGTAAAACCGCTACGGTTACGACTGTACATAGCAAGACGGTGTTCCACATCGCCTGGAAAAACGGAATCGTATCGAGTACTTTTTGGAAGTTCTCGACTAGCTTTCCACCAGGTAATAACGTCGGCGGAATGGAGTTATACGCGGCACTCGGCTGCGTCGCCATGACGAACATCCAGTAAAATGGGAACAGCGAAAAGAGAGAG
Organism: Bacillus sp. Cs-700; assembly: GCF_011082085.1. Lineage (NCBI taxonomy): Bacteria > Bacillati > Bacillota > Bacilli > Caryophanales > Bacillaceae > Bacillus > Bacillus sp. Cs-700. Next base: position 3,841,870 of record NZ_CP041063.1, on the reverse strand, counting down.
GTAAAGCCTAGAATAAGATAAATCGGTAACGTGCCCGCTTTTGATTGATTCTTTCTTTTTTTCATCCCTTACACTCCTCTCTTCTTCTTGCTGCCAATGCCTGATGTTAACCACGTATTGATCGCTGCAGCACCGATAATGATAATGAGCAACAATACTGCCGTAGCGGACGCTGTTCCGAATGAGCCAAGATTAAAGGCATCACGGTACAAGTACATCACAACCGTCATCGCTTCATCGCGACTAAATGCAGACGAGCCTAAGAATACGGTCGGTTCCGCGAATAGTTGTAGTGCTCCTACTGTTGACATAAACACCGTTAAAATAATGAATGGCTTCAATAGTGGAATCGTAATATAGATAAACTGCTCAAGCTTATTCGCTCCATCAATGGTAGCCGCTTCATACAGGTCCTTCGAAATACTTTGTAGTCCAGCAAGATAAATGATCGTATTATAGCCGACCCAGCGCCAGAATACCATGAGCGCAATCGCAATTTTCGCTCCCCATTCAGACGTTTTCCAACTCACCGGATCAACGCCGAACAAGCCAATCACGTAGTTCGCGAGTGCTGTTTCGTTACTACTAAAGAAAACCCCAAACACGAGAGCAACGGCAACCATCGACGTGATGTATGGCATAAAAATCGTTACTCGGAAGAAATTGGTGAAACGGATCACAGCGAGATTCAAGAAATATGCAAGAACTATCCCGACAATTAACTGCGGGGCCGTTCCCATTAATCCGATGATGACCGTGTTATATAAAGACTTCCAAAATAATGGATCTTGTAAAACGACTGCAAAGTTACTAAGACCAACAAACTCCATTTCACCAAGCCCGTTCCATTCCTGAAAAGCAAGGACAATACTGAACAGAGCTGGATATAACCCAATAATCCCAAACACAATAAAGAATGGTGCAACATAGAGATAGCCTGAAATCATGTCTTTCTTCTTTTCAGACAGTTTACTAGTTTTGACTGTTTTCCGAGCTTTTGCTTGCTTTTGCACATCCTCCAAAGCCTTAACCCCCTCCAAAGTTAAAGGCCGGAAGAGTTTTCCCCCGCCAGCCTTTAAGCAGCTTTCTGTTTACCGTTTCACTAACCCTTCGATCCGCTTAACCGCATCTTTCCATTCTTTCTCAGGATCAGCGCCTTCTTGAACGTTTCTTAGAGCAGTCAGTACTTCATCATTGACTGTTACGTATTTTGGTCCTTTGTAGACAGCTGGAATTTCTTTCGCTGCTTCAGCAAAAGTAGCCGCTGTATTTTGACCACCGAAGTATTCGTCTTCGTTATTCACAAACTCGTCCATTTCGTACACAGATGGCGCAGAAGGGAAAAGTCCGCTCTCTTCAAATGATTTCAACTGGTTTTCAGGAGAAACGAGCCATTTTGCAAACGCATATGCTTCTTCACTATGCTCTGTTTCTGCCGGGATCGTAACGTAAGATCCACCCCAGTTACCAGCAAACTCGCTTGGTAGTGTTGATACGCGCCAGTTGCCTTTTCCTTCTGGAGCATTTTCTGTCATGTACCCTTTCAACCACGCTGGGGCCATCTCGACAGCAAAATCACCTTTGTTAAGAGCCGTTGCCCATTCAGGCGTCCACATTTCATAATTTCCTACGTAACCCTTTTCATAAAGAGACACAGCGTAGTCATAAGCGTCTTTTACTTCATTACCTTCCTTGCCAATGATCAGTTCATCTTTCTCATTAAAGTAACTTTTCTCTAAAGCATCCATATTGGCGCGATAAGCCATTTCCATGCTATCGACCATCGGTTTGCCTGTTTCATCAAGCACTGTTTTCGCAGCGTCAGCAAATTGATCAGGTGAGGAAATCATTTCTTGTACTTTCTCTGGTTCTGTCGGTAAGCCCGCTTCTTCAAAAACATTCACGTTAAAGTACATCGCTTTTGGACCGATATCTGTCGGAAGGCCGAACAAGAAGTCGCCGTCCGTGCTTTCTGCCACGTTCCATTTCCAATCAAGATAATCACCTTGCACTTCATCTGCCCCAAGATCATACAGATTCACAAATCGCTCCTGCGCTTCACGGTAACGATCAAGCTGATCCACTTCGATCATCGCAAGATCCGGAGCGCCCGTTCCTGCAGAAATCGATGTAAAGAGACTGTTATGGTGATCGCCTAGCTCAGACGTTTTTACATTAATCTCAACATCCGGATTGTCTTTCATATATTCTTCCGCCAAAGATTCATAGTTTGTTGCGCCAAATGTCCAAAAGTCCAACGTTACTTTGCCATCTCCAGATGACTCATCTCCGCCCCCATTACAAGCACCCAGCAATAGTGATGTACCGAGTAACAGCCCGGCAAGAAATTTCTTTTTACCTTTCATCCTATATCCCCTCCGTTAAATGATAGACCCATAGATGAACAAAACAAGTTAAGGAAACCGGTTTCGTAAACCAGCAAAAAAAATAGCCGGAATGGTTCGTTAGTTATGATTAAACCACATAATGTATCCGATTTCAATGGTAAATGTGGGAGTTTTCTAATTTTTTAAGTAGTTTTTAGTAAACCGGTTTCCTTAATGCGGGTTGTGGGACTGCGAGCCTCTCGCTTTATTGGCTAAAATTCTTTTATAATTGCCAAACTCGATTTTTATTAGCCAAATCCAGAATATATTGGCCAAAATCAACTTTTATTAGTTAACTAGAGTCATTCTAACGTCCACGGGTTAACAGCACTGGCAACCTTTCATAACGAACCTCTTCACGCACAAAAAAAGCCGCACTTCGTTTACCAACGAAGTGCGGCTTTATACGTATAACTACTCCCGCTCAAACAATGACACGCCAGCAATTCCTGGATGCGTCATTTCATAAGGATCTAGAATTAAGTTCAGTTCTTCTTCTGTCAGCACATCATACTTTATGCAAAGCTCGCGGATTGAGGCGCCGCTTAGGATCGCTTCTCTTGCGATTCGCGCTGCTACTTCATACCCGATGTGCGGGTTTACGGCGGTTAGTACGCCAACGCTTTTTTCCACGTACTCATTGAGACGATCTTCATTCGCTTCAATGCCTTTTAAGCAGTTATCTGTAAACGTGCGGAATGCGTTCTTCATGATGCTGAGTGATTGCAACAGATTGAAAACAAGTACGGGTTCCATGACGTTTAACTCGAGCTGCCCTGCCTCTGAAGCGAGGCAAATGGTGTTGTCGTTCCCGATCACCTGGAAAGCGACCTGATTAATCACTTCTGGTAGTACAGGATTGACTTTACCTGGCATGATCGAAGAGCCGGGCTGTCTTGCAGGCAAGCTGATTTCGCCTAATCCTGCTCGAGGCCCTGACGCCATTAAGCGCAGGTCATTCGCGATTTTTGACATGTTCATCATGCACACTTTTAACGCGCCAGAAACTTCCGTGTACGCGTCGGTATTTTGCGTCGCGTCAACCATATCTTCCGCTCCAACAAGTGGTAAACCGCTAATTTCAGCCAGTTCTTTTACGACGTATTCAATATAGCGCGGATCCGCATTTAGTCCCGTTCCAACCGCTGTTGCGCCCATGTTCAGTTCATATAGATGCTGACGGGATTGTTTGATTCGCTTGATATCTCGTGCGATCACGCGGCTGTATGCTTGAAACTCCTGTCCAAGTCGAATCGGCACGGCATCTTGAAGATGGGTACGCCCCATTTTAATAATGTGATTGAACTCTTCGGCTTTTTGTTCGAAAGCCGCATGCATGTCTTCCATCGTGCTTAGCAGTTGCTCCATCATATTTAAAACGGAGAGGTGAATAGCCGTTGGAAACGAGTCGTTTGTCGACTGCGACATGTTCACATGCGTATTCGGACTACAAACAATGTAGTTCCCTTTTTCTTCTCCTAACAATTCAATCGCGCGGTTTGCGATCACCTCATTCACGTTCATGTTGATCGAAGTGCCAGCGCCTCCCTGGATGGGATCGACAATGATATGATCATGCATCTTTCCTTCCAGCAATTCGTCCGCTGCTTCCACGATCGCATTCCCAATGCCAGAATACAGATGCTTCACTTCCATGTTGGCAAGCGCCGCCGCTTTTTTCACCATTGCAAACCCTTTAATCAATTCTTCATGAATGCGGTAGCCCGTAATCGGAAAATTCTCCACGGCGCGCAAGGTTTGAATACCATAATAGGCTTCAATCGGTACTTCCTTTTCTCCTAAAAAATCTGATTCGATTCTTGTGTTGTTCATAGTTGTCGGCATGATCATTTCTCCTTCTTATTCTTCGTCCTCTAATCTATCGAACTGTCATGATCAATCTTCTAAGTTTCAATGATTCGTCCATGATAAATAATAGTATAAACGATCGATGAGGTGAACCCCCTCTTTATTGTCCAAAATCCTGATATATTGGCTAAATTTGCTTTTTATTAGCTAACAAGAATTATACTTGCAAATTAACGCACTTCGCACGCAAAAAAGAAAGCTCATGACGAGAGCTCTCTTTTTTGTCCTCACTTCCACCTTTAACGGTCATTCCCCACCCCTTTCTTACCATGCTTCAGTTTTTAAAAAAATATTTGCTTAACCCCCATATAAATCGGGTAACAATAGGAGAAATACTTTTTAGAGGAGGTTAAATCATGGAAGCTCGTGAACGTGTTCAAGAATGGATTCATGCCACATTTGATATTAAAGACGTTACGCTTGAGAATGATCATTCGCTCCCTTATGGTCAACGTGTTTGGGCGGAAGGTGATGATGATTATGCGATTGTCTTTTTTGATGAATCATCTGACCAAGTGATGTGTTCGTTTAAAGAGTTGGAACAGCTATTTTTTCGCGTCGATCCATTCATCGAATTTGCAGAAATCCACCAATGAATGAGGGTATTTATGAAAATAACCATACTAATAAGCTAGCTATCCTTTTCTTACCTGCTCCTACAGCCCGTATGCGAAAAGGATAGCTCCATTCATTCTCTCCTTCACCAATAACCTCTCCACCTAAAACCCACCCAAGTACCTTCCATATCTCATCAATTGAAACCGGCAATTGTAAAATGCCAGGCGATCTTTAGCCATTAGCGCAATGTACGGATCTGGATTTTGATGATTAATTTCAATAATTGACATCTGACCGTGATCGTCTAGCCCAATATCAACACCAATGTTCCCTAAGTGGTAACCTTGTTTTTCTAATGTGTTAATCGAATGTAACACGATGCGCTCCATTTCTTCTTCGACTCTCTGAATCTCTTTTTCTGATAGCTTCCATACGTTTTTTAACGTGTTTCTCGCCAATTCAGTATGACCACCCGCTGTTATGTTGCTAACAATTTGCCCTCTCGCCCCGTAGCGTGAATAAATCCCTATGATTCTCCACTTTCCTTTCCCATTCTTTGCGGCCATAACGCGAAAATCAATCACTCGGCGTTCATGCGTTCTTAGCGGAATGGTTTGCTGGATGATATAGGCCTTTGGAATGAGATGCTTGTGAAAAAAAAGATTACTTTCCATCACGTTTGTAAAAATATCTTCACGCTTTGTTCCCTTTTCATCGTATTTAATTTTAAGAGAATTGTCTCTTTTAACAACGTTCATAATCCGCTTTCCTAGTCGCCCATTTAACGGTTTAATGTAGACGTTCCCATGCTTATTCAGCATGTTGTAAATGTCCCCCACGTCTTGATAAAGAGCCGTTTCAGGTAAATATGCCTTCAATTCTGGTAGCAGCATTTGATACATTTCCCATTTTGAGAAGTGAGGATAATTGAATACCCTATTTCCTAGTAATGCGTTAAAATCCATCATACAGTTATGAAAGTCCTTCCATGAGGAGGTTAAGCTTGGTTCTGCAATTGACATAACAACGCCCGGAAACGGGAGACTGCACGCTTGCCAGGTATTTTTCTCTGGGTGAAAAAGATAACCAGAAATCGTTTGGTTTTCTCTATGAATTCCTTCTATGGAAAACACAGCGATGGCGCCTCCAATATAGTGGTATCCTTTCACAAAGCTTTTGTATGTTGGAAGCATTTCAGCTAGTTTTCGATTCGTTAATTCACAGAGGATCCCAATAAAAGGACCAATGATCACCTTGTCCCCTAGCACAACCAAATCATAGACGCACGTTACTGGTAGGCCAAGCTGTTGGATCACATTTGTTGAGAGATATACATCCTCTTTCTTAATAGAATCAGAGTAGTCGATCGTCACTTCTACTGATCTGATTCCGAATTGTAGTCGTACTTGCTTATTAGAGTTTTCACCAAGGCCAGGAATGGATGATTTCGAGGCGATCATCATCTGGCCGTTTTTCTCGTATGGTTTGATCACATACATCCTACTACCCCCGCTCTATTTTCACAGCTGGCAAGCTCTAAGGTAGTATATGCTTTTGGAAGAAAAGAGGGATGTGTTTCCAATTAAGTTGATGGATTAGCCCGTACAGATTTCTATGAATTCGAATAAGATGCATAGAAGTCTAATACGGAAAGTAGGTTTATGATGAAAAACCTTCCATTACGTCAATTGATCCCTGTTTTAGAAGGTAAGATTCTTTCGGGGAGCATAACCAAAACCATTCAAAACGCGGCGAAATATGGGGAGCATTTAATCACAGATTCTTCGCTTGTTTTTATATTAAAACGAAAGGAATCCCTTCCATTACCGGCAGTCCGCAATCTAACCGTCATCACCTCTAATCCAAAAGCCTTGAAGAATGTACGAGATGATGTGACGGTTATCTATGTAGAGAATGCGAGGAAAGCGTATTACCGATTTGTTTCCTTCTACCGAAGCTTGTTTCGTCTTCCCGTAATCGGAGTGACCGGAACGTGTGGAAAAACGACGACGAAAGAAATGATCTCATGGATTCTCTCAGAAAAAGATCACGTCGTTCGAACAAAATTAAGTCATAACGGGCTTGCAAGAAACCTAGATTATTTGCTTGAAATCGATGAAAAAACGGATTATGCCGTTTTTGAAATGGGCGTATCTGGACCTAATCAACTGCTATATTCTGCTCATTATTTCCGACCACAAATCGGCATTATTACAGCGATAGGTACCGATCATATTGAGGGGTTTCGAAGTCAGGATGCGTATATCGCAGAAAAAGCAAAGATGTTAAAAGCCGTTGGAAAGAATGGCACGATCCTTTTAAATCGCGATGATGAAACGATTCGCAGCCTTGATTTAAGTGAGTTTCCAGGTAAGGTTTTATATTATGGTCAGGATCCGAAAGCACACTTCCGAGCCCATTCGATTCAATTTAATCTTAAGAAAAACGGCATGGATTTCACCCTTTCCTGCCATGAAGGGGAGTTCGCTTGTTTTGTACCTGGCTACGGTACGCACAACGTGTCCAATGCCCTCGCTGCGATTGGTGCTTCCACCCTTGTCGGCGTAAAGATCCAGGATGCAGTTCGTCGCCTCCACACGTTTCGTCACATTAAAAGTCACTTGCAGTTCTATGAAGGAAAAAAAGGGAGCCTGCTCATCGATGACACGTGGAATACAAATCCCACTTCTATCGAAGCGGCGTTAGAAGTTCTCGTTGAAACAGCAGAAGGAAGAAAAACGGTTGCCGTCTTAGGAGAAATTGAAGAACTTGGGGATTACGCGGAGCAGGAGCATCGCAAAGTTGGCGCTCTTGCCGCAGAGAAGAACGTGGATGTGCTCATCGCTGTTGGAAAAAATGCTTATCCAATTTGCCTTGAAGCCGCTAAGCGGGGGATGAACCCAAAAGCGATTCATAACGTAACCACTCAAGCAGCATTACTTTCTCTTCTCGGTCAGCTAGCCTCTCCTCAAACATCGATTCTTTTAAAAACATCGATGCGCCGATCGTTTAGTAATACCCTGCAGGCGCTCGTTGCGAGATCAACGAAAGACTGAGTTCGACTACCGTTCAAAATCACAATAGCCAACACTATAAAGAACGACCAGAGACCGTTGTCACTGGTCGTTCATATCTTTAAATAGAAAAAAACCACATTCGGTATTAACTACCGAGTAAAGATAACAAAAGAAGGCTATTATTTATAACATGTTTTGCAGTAAACGACTTCTGAGTGTTTCCTTAAAACTTGATCTAAAACACCAACTGGCATTTTCTTTTCATTTGGAAGTGTAAGATGGACATAGATGTCATCACCTGATTTTAATACGCGATGACAGTTTGAACACGTTAGCTCTTTATGAAAAACGTTTTTGAATACCATCCAATGCCTCCTTTAGAGCTTATGTATTTTTACGTTTATAGGTTGAGGTAAGTTGCGTTTTGATCTAACTAGAAAAGAGAGAACTTGCGATTATAGTAGAAACATACTCATTGCCATACCAAATAAAAAACCAAGTACATGAGAAAGCGCTCCTTGTACACCGATAAAATTTCCTAGAATCGAATAAAAGAATATATAATTTGTACGCCACGTTCCAAACTGGACATGAAATAAATCAGGTGTTTGTATGTATAAATAAAAAATGGATCCGATTAGCGCAAAGATACCAGGTGAAGCCCCTTTCCCACTGGTAAAGGAAGAATAGATCGAAAACAACAATGACACGAACAGATTACCTACCATATAAATAAGTAGAAACAAACCACTACCAATTTTATTTTCCAACACTACGCCTACAAAATAAATGCCAAGAGCGTTTCCCAAAAGGTGAAAGATATTTAAATGAAAAAAAGGACCTGTAAAGAGCCGATACCACTCTTTCTTGGTCATCTTGTCAAAACTTATCCCCACTCCCATTTGTGAAAGCTTCTCTTTCCATACCCAATTATCTAGGACAAATATTAGTGTATAAACAGTTAATAACGCTATCGTTACAGGAAAAGAATAGACGATGGACATGAGCTCAACAACCTTTCTATGACAAAGAAGGTATCGACTTTCCGATATACCACAAGGTGTTGAAGTATATGTCACCTTCTCAAAGAACTAGTTTGTAAGTATCTCGCTGAAATCACTCCCACGAACAATGAATTCTCATTTGTAAAAGCATAGGTTAATTTCTCTGACTGGATAAAAAAAAGGCAACTTTGTTGTTTTGTATAATTACATAAAAAAAAGCTTACCGTGTTACAGATGAGCTCCGAGATAATGGAAGACTCTATATCAAATTGCTTTTATTCTTTACGTCATTCTTGCTCAATCTAACTTCTTCCTTATTTTTCTTTTGTCATTAAGATTTAAGACAACCTCATAACCTAAGGCAACCATTAAACCCGACCAAAAGATTATAGCCGATGAAAAGAAATCCTCGCTAAAAATTAGATTGTAAGTGTAATTTATAAATAATAAAATCAAATAGGTATAAAAACCAATGATTGCACCCTTTTTCCAATTTATTAGCTGTCTATTAGTCATAGATTTTAAAAAAATCAAATTAGTTCCTCCAGGCAAAGATTATTCTTGAATTGCTCCGAGATAACAGAACTATAAAGACATATCTTGAAAAAGCGTAAGGGTTATAACGATTGTAGATAATGAACCAACAGATAGTAATGTAATCATTTTCCGCCAGTTTATGTCTTTTGAAGGCTTTACAGCTTCTCTAGACACTTTAACCCAAATAGCCATAGATACTAACACTAATATATAAATCACTTCATTGGACACATTTGACACCTCCATCATTTTTCGAATACTTACGGTATATACGGTTTAGAATTATTAATGTTTCATTTACTAGAGTGAGCCCTTAATACCAATTATTTCAAATCGGTATCCATAACTCAATCTTTTCTTCAAAAAAATAGAAGCTCACCTTTTATTAAAGATAAGCTAAAGAAGACTTTACAGAATAGCATCAAAAAGTCTTTGATATCCAAAAGGTAAAATTACTGCTACGAAAGTACCTATAAAAATTGATATAGCCATAATAAGCCTATACTTTCGTTTTGATATCTCATTTCTATTTAAGGCTATATTTAAAGCCTTAATGATCGAATGAACAGTTATGTATATGATCACTGCCGAAAAGAAACTAATCAAAAATACTTCCATGCTACTACTCCTTTCCAATTATCGATCAAAAGAAAAATGTTTCCATTTCAGCTATTATCTCGAGTTCAAGTCTTCAAGAAACCTGACCTTAAACTAATTAAACACCAACTACATTTTACCATACTTTCCCAATCACGAACCACTACTGTCACTTAAACGGTCCCTCTTTTAACCCATCTTCTTGAAAGAACAAAAAGTTCGTTCATATCCATATTTAGAATTCTGTTAAATAAGAATAAAGCACCATCATCATAGTGATTTGGTGCTCCCTTTGATGTGTCATTTTAATTTTTTCTTTCTAAAACCGATCCATCAAATATCTCCCATACGCAATCGGCGTCTGAAACACCGCTTCCCACTCATCATGAAGGATCTGGCCATCTTCAAACAATCCACTCACGTAGTCGGAAATGAAATTACATTCAATAAAATACGGCTTTCCTTCTTTTGTAATCCCGATATCGAAGCCGAGATCAGCGAGCCGAGGAAAATGATGATCAAGAATACGAGCGGTTTGAAGTGCTAATTGATGGATGCTGTCCACAAGTGTTGGATAAGGAATGGTTGGATGCGAGTGAGGGGCAACCGCTTCGAACGTGTAGGTCGTTCCACCCTGTGCCCCATTTGTTAGAAAGTCTCCCCCATTCGCCACTTTGCACATGACCCCAGATATTTGCCACTCTCCGGTTTGATTCTTTTGTGTCGCCACGCGTAAATCAAACGGACGTCCTCTATAATCAGCAAGTTGGATCATTTCTTGAATTAAGTACGTATGGTTGCGTAGGCGGTTGGTGAGTACAGGAGGCAATTTTGTTGTGAAATCAACTTGCTTTAACTCGCCTTCTTTTGTTTTATAAGAAAGGCGCCACCCTTTCTTCACACGTTCCATTTTCATTGCCCCCATCCCAAATTCTCCGTAGCTTTTTTTAAGAATGAGCTGATTGTAACGAGCCGCCATTTTGTTTAAATTTGCCACGGAAAACAGCTCTGTGTCTGGCAGATGGGCTTTCACACTCTCGTTTTTAGCGAGGAGGTCGTGAACCTTATGCTTCTCCACATCATAATTCGGTACATTGTAGATCAAGTGTCCATGCTTCATTAAGGTTTTCAGATGAGAACGATAAGCTGGCAAGTAATCGAGCACGCGGGTGTAAATGACTTTCGGGGCCGGAACTTCTTGAAAATGAAACGTTTCGTTCTTGTATACATAGGCTTTCACCGTAGCTACGCCTGGCTGGATATCAAAGAACCGAAAATAACAAGGAATAAGACCATGTTTTCTCGCTTCTTTCTCCCAAATCATAAACATGCTGCGCGTGCCTCCCTGAAGTCCAGGCAAAGCTTCATATGTCGATTTGGGAAGGATAATTCCTAAATAGTGATCGCTCACACCGATCTGCCCCCTTCGCTTTAATCTATTGCAAAATGGGGTAGAGGTGTGCCTGGTCGAATGAATTTCACATTGTTTGCGATATCTCACGAAAGGAACAGACTCAATCACGAAGATAAAAGACTTAACCAGGCGAAAAGGGAACCGCGTTAAAAAATGAGTTTCCTTTTTATTTGTTAAACGCTACCCCATTTATTAATAAATATGAGCAAATCGTTATCTCATCACTACCAAGGAAACAGGCACCTATTTTTGCGCATGCAATACGATGTGGATGAAGGAGTGATGAATATGCCATGGCAACAAAAAATTCGAAATCTAATTGGCTATCCAATTGGGATTTCATTCGTAAATGGACAAGGAACATCGGGTGTTTTGTGCGGAACATCTGAAGGAAAGCTCCTTGTCATGGAATATTTGTATCAAGCACAGTTCGCCTTAAAACAATATGATTTTTATATGATTCAGGATATTAACGGATTTCCTCCTTGTAATCCACAACCATTATATTAGTGCTAGGTCCCTTTATACGGGGACTCTTGCTTTTTTAAAATAGGATCACTTTACTTCCCAGACTAACCGGCCGGTCACTCTATTGACCAAATTAACTATTTGTAGCTATAGGCTCAATTCTTATTTCTACTAAAGCAGTCCTCACATATAAATTTACCCCAATTCCTTAAATACGCCTTGATCTCTGTAAAACCTTTTCGCTTAGGATAACGCATCTTAACATAAACGTCCTCTTCCTCTTTGATTTCTTTTTCACAATAGCTGCATTTGGGTTTATCCCACAACATGGTATCATCCTCCAACTAATCTCTCTTAAAACGATACGAATAGCCTACCTATAAAGTTCCCTGTCTTTATTCTATTTCTGTTATAAAGCCTTCTTTAAATAATAAAAAAGCCCAAAGAAAAGATCTTAGCGCTCGCCGAACCTTTTCCTTAAGGCCTTTATGTCAATTATAAATAAGTGCCTTTTACTTATGTAAAAGATGTAGCCCTTGGTAACGAACCTATCTCGATAGCTGAACCATAGCTACAATTTCCCAGTTAAAGTTTAGTAGAATGCTAATTATTAAACAAACGAACTAAAACACCGTCATCTTCAACATCAGGTACAAAAAACGTAACTCCATAGCTTGAGGCTACCGCCATAATCACTGTCCAAAGAACTAAGCTGGTCATCATCCAGCTCGTAACCATTTTTCTTTTCGATCCGAAACTCATCCCCATAAACGCAGAAATATGCGACCCGACGAAAAAGGGACCGATGATCGTTAATCCAGGTAAACCATACTTATCAAAAAGAACTCTTGCTCGCTTCTCTTTTTTCGATTCTTGCACTTCTTCGACATGTGCTTCTGTCGTCTCGCCCTCCTCCTGGATCACATCTTTCGTACGCTTTTGCTTTCGTTTTCTCCTCCAAATTTTAAATTTATCTACAAATACGATTAATAGAATGACGGTTAGCGCATTTCCTAAAAAAGCAAGTACACCTGTTAGTACTGGCGACAGCCCCCCGATGATCGCTAATGGGATGACAGCAACAAGTTCAAATAATGGAATCGCAGCCAGAACAAACACTAATAAATACGATAAAAACATTGTCTCCATTCCCCTCTTTTATCTTCTTAGTTTCATTCGAGATACTTTTATTACGTAAACGCTTCACGATTGGTTAATGAGGAATCTCATTTAATATTCCTAACTTGTATGCTCATTCTCATTGGTTCTCTTCATGTCAAAGAACCCGATTATTCCGCAAACAAGTGCACCTAAGCTCAAAACACTCGTAAGAATCCAATTCTGCCCCCAGGAGTTAATGGCCGTTAACAAACAGCTCAGAGCAATCGCTAATACGCCATATTTTGCTCGCCATCGATCCAATTTTGATAACCTTTTATTATCCAACTATCATCACCTCCTTATCACCTATTAATGACCTCTTAAATGACAACCTTTCTGATAAACAAGCTACTCATGCGCAAAGACATGCTGGATTAGTATGTAAATGGTGCACCGCTTCCGATAGATCGCTCTACAGGATGATGAGGCATTTTCACTTTCGTTAGCATAATTAGTATTACGACCCAAACATGTCTAAGGTTTCACTATCACCCATTTATTTCCTTCTTTATTAAAAAACGATTTCCACCGCCTTTGATAACCCGTTTAGATGCCAAAAGGTGTAGAGAGGTCCTCCTCTCTACACCTTTTGTGTAATCTATAGTCTTTTTGATTACCATCTAGCCGTTAACATCTTTCTTCTCGTATAGAATTCGACCCCATCAGAGCCATTCGCATGAAGATCACCGTAGAAAGAATTTTTCCAACCTGAGAATGGGAAGAACGCCATTGGTGCCGGGACGCCAATGTTTACCCCTAGCATGCCGACTTCAATGTTTTCTCTAAAGTAGCGTACGTTGCTTCCGTCCTTCGTAAATAGGCAAGCGCCGTTTCCGAAGTCAGATTCATTGGTCAGCTCAATCGCTTCTTCTAGATTCTTCACACGGACAATCGATAATACAGGAGCGAAAATTTCATCTTTCCAAATTTGCATCGAAGAGTTTACGTGATCGAAAATCGTTGGGCCAATAAAATAGCCTTCCTCATTGTAAGCTTCATCATTTCGACCGTCTCGGACGAGAGTAGCCCCTTCTTCCTGTCCTTTTCGAATATAATTTTCAGTTCTTTCTTTATGCTCTTTTCGAATGACTGGACCTAGGAACACATCTTCATCAAGGCCGTTACCGATTTTAATTTCATCTGCTTTTTCATTCAGCTTTTGAAGAAGCGGCTCGACGACGTCATCAACTGCAACAACGACAGAGCACGCCATGCATCGTTCACCTGCAGAACCGTAAGATGCGGCGATAATTTCTTTTACGGCAGCATCGAGATCCGCATCCGCCATCACGATCGAGTGATTTTTTGCACCGGCTAGTGCTTGAACACGCTTCCCATTCGCCGCTCCGGTTTTATAGACGTATTCCGCAACAGGCTGTGAGCCGACAAAGGAAATCGCTGGCACATCTTTGTGCTCTAGTAAACCATTGACCACATCATGTGCACCGTGAACAATATTGAGGACACCATCTGGTAAACCTGCTTCTTTAAATAATTCTGCTAGACGATTTGCAAGTAGCGGCGTTCGCTCTGATGGCTTCAGCACAAACGTGTTCCCCATCGCGATCGCAAGAGGAAACATCCAGCAAGGGACCATCATTGGGAAATTAAACGGCGTGATGCCGCCAACTACTCCAACAGGATAGCGATACATACCCGATTCAAGATTTGTCGCAATATCCGGAAGCTGCTTCCCCATCATTAAGGAAGGCGCACCGGCTGCGAACTCGACGCATTCGATCCCGCGCTGCACTTCACCCTGCGCTTCTTTAAAGCTTTTACCATTTTCCTTCGTTAATAGCTGAGCCAGCTCGTCCCAGTTGTCGACGAGAAGCTGCTGATATTTAAAAAGAATACGTGCTCTTCTTGGTACAGGCGTTTTGCTCCACGTTTTGAAGGTGGCCTTCGCTACTTTCACCGCATCATCGAGGTCTTCTCTCGTAGAAATAGGAACCTGTGCAAGTTCTTCCCCCGTTGCTGGATTTGGGACCGTTTGAAACTGCGTGGTTTTGGCATCTACCCATTTGCCGTTAATATAGTTTTGTAGCACGTTCGTTGCCGTCGTTGCCATTTTCCATTCTCCTTCCCTCTACTCGCGTTATCGTATGTTTGCTTCACTTGTAAACTGATAGTTATAGCTATGTTTATATAATTCTTCTAATTCAGCTTGTTTTGGTAAGCGTGGGTTTTGTGCCGGACTTCCACTATCTAACGCATCAGCTGCCATTTTACTCACCTTCTTGTTAAACGCCGTCTCATCAATTCCCCACTCTTTTAAATTTGGAATGTTCAGGGCCGCGCAGAGCCTTTTTACAGATGCTACCGCGACGTCTGCCGCTTCTTCATTCGATTGGATCCCCGGCTGAAACAGACGTCCAAGCTCAGCAAGACGATCCGTACAGGAAGCTTTGCTATAATCGAGAACTACAGGAAGTAACATCGCATTTGAATAGCCATGCGGCACGTGGAAGAGCGCTCCGATCGGACGTGACATGCCGTGAACAAGACAGACCGATGCATTTGTAAAAGCCATTCCCGCTTGAAGGGCGCCTAAACTCATCGCCTCTCGCGCCTCTAGATTCTCCCCATCACTGTAAGCGATCTCAATTTGATCGACAAGTTGCTTCATAGCTGATAAAGCAAACGTATCTGTCATCGGATGGGCTTTTTTTGATAAATACGCTTCGATCGCATGGCTAAGCGCATCAATCCCTGTTGCTGCAGTCACATGAGGTGGAGATGAAACAGAAAGACGTGGATCTACGATCGCTACTGTTGGCATAAAGGCCGGTTGCTTGATCATCATTTTTACCTGAGTCGTTGTATTCGTAATTACAGTCACGTCCGTTGCTTCTGATCCCGTCCCCGCCGTTGTAGGAATAGCAAGATGCGGAAGCGAAGCATTTACAGCCTTCTTACTATTTGCGCGATAGTCACCTATGTATCCTCCATTTGTCGCAAGGACCGCAATGGCTTTCGCCGTATCGATACAGCTTCCTCCGCCAAGTGAAATGACCATTTCACAGCTCGTTTCACGAAGATGCACGAGCGCTTCAGAAACATATTCGTCCGTCGGTTCAGATTCAACACCCGTGTAGCACTCACTCGCTACTCCCGCTTGCTTCAAGAGCTTCTGACATTCAGTCACATAGCCGAGATTCATCATCACGTGATCACTTACAATGAGCGCTTTATTTCCACGTAAAATGGCTTCCGCACCAACTTGTTGAAACGAATCTCTTCCATAGAGAATCGTTTGAGGTGTTCGAAAAACAGCAAACTGTTCCACAGTATCTCTCCTTTTCTTACCTTCTCATAGTGTGAAGCTAGACAAGATTTGATCTGGGTCTGTGTCCTAGAAACGATGGCGATGCTGTTGTAATAAACCGAACCATACTCCAATAGTTTCTTGATCGGTGGAGCTGATTCCTACCGTACATACCGAAATGCCTTTTTCTTTTCATCATAAGCGGAACAAAAAAAGCATGAACGGACCTAGCTCGAATGGCAGGAACGAACATACTTATATCGTACTTAACACGGTTCTTTTATTTGCTGAACGTCGAGCGAACCATTTTCAAAATAATCGTCAATCACTTCTAATTCTGAATAAGGAACGCGTTCATCCCCAATGATCTGGTAGCCTCCAAAGCCAATGCCGGTTAAGAGTACGACGTCTCCCGGTTCAGCTAGATCAAAAGCATGATGAATGGCCTCCTCGCGATGGAGCCGTGAATGAATATGGGGCGCAGATGGATGGTGGAACCCTTTTAGTACGTCATTGACAACATCTTGTCGATCGGCGAACCCTGGTTGATCCACGCTGACGATGATTTCATCTGCCATTCCATCCGCAACCTGAGCCATCATCGGACGCTTTTCAGGATTTCGAAGCCCAATGCCTGTAATCATGACGATCAGTTTCCTGTACGGTACGTTTCGAACGGCTTCAAGAACGGTTGCGAGCGCATCCGGCGTATGAGCATAGTCGAGAACGATTTGAAATGGCGCCTCATGTTCAACAACTTGAAAACGGCCTTCAGGTGCTTGGATATGATCAATCACAGACAGAATTTCATCAATTGAAAACCCGATTTGATAGCACGTAGCGACCGCCGCAAGAAGATTCGCCACATTGTATTCCCCAATAATCGGTGCCTCCACGTTGTACTCGTTGTTAAACGCATATAGCGTAAACGATGTTCCATTAATGGAAGTTTGAATATGATCGGCACGTATGTCACCTAACTCCGACAAACTATAGGTGATCAGCGGGCCTTGAAAACGCTCAATGATGTCACCTGACATGGCTGGATCATCGATATTCACAACTGCTCGTTTCGCTTGATCAAACAATTTTAACTTCGCTTCTTTATACGCTTCCATCGTCCCGTGAAACTCTAAATGTTCAGGCGTTAGATTTGTATGAACGGCCACATCAAAGTAAATGCCTAACAAACGCTTCTGTTCAATGGCAATGGACGTTGATTCAATGACAGCTGCCTTCATTTCACTCGCACGGAAATAATCGAGCACCCGATGAATATCCGGAGCTTCTGGCGTAGTCGGAACGGTTTGCTTAAACGTGGTTTTCTGCTCATCGTCCCAAATCCCAGCCGTCCCAATCAAGCCCGTTCGAAAAGAAAGATGATTTAAGAGATTGTATGTGAAAGAAGAAACGGTTGTTTTTCCATTCGTTCCAGTGACCCCAATCGTATGGAGAGATTCGGAAGGAAAATCATAAATCAGTCTCGCAAGGTCAGCGAGGGCTTGTCGACTATCGTGAACGTAGAGGAAGCTCACTTCCCGATAAAGGGCCGAAGCTGTCGCCATTTTCTCTTGATCCGTCCCAACAATAGTTTTTGCCCCAAGCTCAATCGCTTGCTCGATAAAAAGGTGACCGTCCATCTTTTCACCTGAAATACAGACGAAAGCAGCCCCCTCTTCGACATCACGGGAGTCATACACCACAGACGTAATTGGTTGCTGTGAAGGTCCTGAATATTCACCACTTAAAAGAGTTTCCATTAAATAAGCTTTTCTGTTCATTAAACCATCCTTTATTCTAAAGTACCACTTTAACAAGGTAAAGCGATTTTAATATAGGAACGTTTCCCTACCTTCTTAAAGCGTAAACCTTTTCAAATCGTTGAATGGGTTTTTGATGTGTTTTTTCGTGTGAGATAACGTCCCACGTATGGGTTTGGGTTTTGAAACTATTCCACAGTTGTATAGGAACATCTTTTTTTGAAAGGATCTCATGAAAAAACAAGGAGCCTGCATCCTAACTGGACGAGCTCCTTGTTTTTGTGTTTATAGATCTTTCTTCGTAAAATAATTCACCTGAGGGTTCTGCGTTTGTCCTCCTACTTCTCTTCCAGTTTCCTTCACCGCATTCTTCGCACGGCGAACCGCATGTCCATACTTACGCTCCCAGCTTTTCGTCGCAGCTGCAAAGGCAATAAGTGTGACGACTGCGAGTGCTCCTGTCGCTGGTAAGAACGATGGCGAAATCATGCCACCTGCATACGCAACGCCAATTGGCGAGAAGACAAGATACGTTTCACATATGCTTGCGATCAGTAGAATTCCTGCTGGCACGCTGTATTTCCACGGCGTCATATTTACTTTAGAAGCTTTCGGGAATACATACGCTTTTTCTTGTGGTTTCCAGTAAGCAATTCCGAACATGATCGCGACTTCAGCTACGAAGAGAATCCCGTAGATGTGGATGAAGTGGATGTTGAGCGGAAGCCCAAAGATCTGTTCCGTGCCCCATACCATCATGTAGTAAGCCACCACGTGGAAAATGATCGCAACTTTCGCGGCTAGTGCTGGTACTTTTTTCGAAAGAATACCAATAAGCACTACCGCAACGATCGGAATATTGAAAAAGCCAGTAAACTTACGGATTAAATCCCATAAACCGTTTGGTGCGTACATCAACATCGGAGACACGAAAAACGTGACGATTGCGATAACCGAGCCAAACCATTTACTTGCGGTAATGAGCTGTTCATCAGTGGCATCTTTTTTCATAGCCGGCTTGTAAATATCGAGTGCAAACATTGTTGAAGCACTATTTAAGAGTGAGTTATATGAACTTAAAACGGCACCAAGCAAGACTGCGAGGAAAAAGCCGGATAAGTATGACGGAAGCACATTCATCACAAGCGTTGGATACGCAAGGTCAACGGACTTCAAATCCCCACCGTATAGGTGAAACGCGATAACCCCAGGCACCATCATGAAAATTGGGATGAGAAGCTTAAAGAAACCCGAGAAAATAACCCCTTTTTGCCCTTCTTTTAAACTTTGTGCGCCTAACGTACGCTGAATGACATACTGATTTGTTGCCCAGTAGAACATGTTTGCAATGATCAGTCCTGTGAAAATCGTACCGAACGGAACGGAATCTTCAGGACCGCCGATCGCATTCAGCTTCTCAGGATTTGTTGTTGTAATTGTTTTGACTCCGTCTAGGAACGCGCCATCTCCAAGTGCGATAAGACCAAGAATCGGAACGAGCGCACCGACAATGAGTAACCCAACGCCATTAATTGTGTCAGACACGGCAACGGCTTTTAATCCACCAAAGATCGCATAAACAGCGCCGATAATTCCGATTCCCCAAATGACGACCCAGATCGACTGAGTATAGGAAATGTTTAAAATGGACGGCACATCAAAAAGTTTTAGAACGGCGAGTGCGCCGGAATAAAGCATAGAGGGAATCGTTACCAGAACGTACCCAACCATAAACAAAACAACGGTATAGCGTCTTACGCCTTCATCAAATCGTTTGCTAAGAAATTCTGGAAGTGTGGTAATCGACATATTTAAATATTTTGGTAGTAAGTAAAGTCCCATAAGAACCACCGCTACCCCTGCCGTTACCTCCCAGGCCATGTTAGACA
Source organism: Bacillus sp. Cs-700 (assembly GCF_011082085.1). Lineage (NCBI taxonomy): Bacteria > Bacillati > Bacillota > Bacilli > Caryophanales > Bacillaceae > Bacillus > Bacillus sp. Cs-700. The sequence continues at coordinate 3,821,941 of NZ_CP041063.1, read as the reverse complement.
GGTTCGTTCGAAACGCCTGACCATTCAACCCTACCAGCTGCTCAGCTGACAGGTTCGTTAACAAAAGCGAGCCGGCAATAAACCCACCGCTTAGTCCTCTTCCTGCAAGAAAATAACCATCGGAACCACTAGTCGTCCCTCTCGTTTTACGATAAGCTATGTATCCAACAAGCACCATGAATGCTACACAAGATAGCAATGTAAACCAAAGTGATTGCATCTTGACTCCTCCTCTATCCCAAGAAAAAATATTTCTCATTTTATTTTAATAAGGGAAATAACCTTTTTATTATAGTGGTAAACATTTTTTTGAAATTGAGAATGAAAAAGAGGAAAAGTTAGTAGAAAAGACATGGAGACTGGAAGGATTTCTACCATGTTCTAACAAAAAAGGGGCCGCCATATTAGGCAGACCCTTTGTCTCTAACTAACTATTTTTTAACCATTTGATCCACCTTTTCGGCCATCCAGTGAAAAGCACGAGCTGAAATCAGCTGCTCAAAAGCATCCTCCACCTCTTGCATACAGTTATTGAAGATCTCCACAAAGTCATGCCAATAAAAAACGGTTATGCCCTTAACGTTTGAAAGATGATTCGAGCGAAAGCGACGCTGAAATTGTTGTGTGTTCAACGTTAGTTCTCTGCTGTAGGTTTCTACCGCTGAAACACCGATTGGCGAAATAGCATCTTCTAAGATAAGGAGTGAAAAGTAAAATTCTTTCCCTTTGGCATAATGGGAGCCAACGTCAATATTGAGTAGAACCTGGTTTCTGGAATGATCATGAGATGTTTTTGTGGAAATGTCGGACATGAATTTCGCCTCAATAAACCAGACAAAATCTTCACTTTCAATGATGACATCCACTTCCGTTGGTCCTTCTGGTAACTGATTATCTAGTAAAGTTGAAGGCGGTTTTATCGTTTCCCAGAGAGTGATGGTTAGATTGTGAGGTAGCTGATCAGTTGGGACTAGTTGCTTTATGGCGTATTTCGTTTGATTGATTCCTTTTGCAATCAGTTCAGGATACCAGTGTTGAGGATTGATTTGTTGGAGCGATTTAAACACGTTCCAGGTAATGGCGTCTTCACTATTTTCACTTCTTAAATGCTTTGTTTTCATACTTCTCATAGCGGATAGAATGGGATTGTACTTATCGATCAACAGATTGTCTCTGAAGTTATCGTACTCGAAGACGCCGGATTTTGAGACGGTTCCGCTTCTTGTAATCAATGGTTCGCCGGATATGAAATCTTCATACGCAAAGTACTGGTGACCTGGCGTGTTCGGTGTCACTTTTGGACGGTGAGGTAACGTTATTTCTAGGTCAAGAACCCAAAACATGTACGCTTGATCTGGTTTCTCAAAACCAAATCCCTTTTTGCGATCCTCGATATAGGTACGAATTCTCTGCTGAATGTGCGGGTCAAAATGGGCGAGTTCTGCTTGTGTTAGGGTGTAGGGAGGGCTAAGAACAAAGCGGTTGCGAACGGTGTAGAGTTTTTCAATGAAGCCACCCTTTTCTCGAAATGCGACGTAGGGTGTTTCTTTTAGAAATCTGGGATGGGGAAAGGCATGGATGCTGTGCTCGTAAATGATCTTACATGTTCCGCTTGCAGGGAGGGTTAACACGTTTTGATTCATTCCATCACCACTTCCAATAATTGTATCGTGCAGTTTTATTGTACTATATCCAAGGATGTGCGGGTAAATAGATGTCCTTTTATCATAAAAAAACCGCCAACACACTTAATCTAGGAAGTGTTAACGATTTTTTCATGTGGTCACTGCAATAGTGCGCTGCACTTATTTTATTGGTTTTTCTCTCATCACTCGCTTCATATTTCTTCTAAAAATGAACAGCAAGATCCCGCCTACGATGATCCAGATAAAATAAAGAGTAGGTAAACCTAAATCATAGACAAAGGCATAGCCTGCAATAAGCAGCACGCTTACTAAATAAAACCATCCTAGAAATAAATACAAGTTTCGAACAACTGTATACCGCATCATGACACCTCGCTTGTCATTCATTTAACTTATTGAAAACGAACCCAGTTCACTTCTCTCCACTCTTTGTTATAGGTAAATTCCATTTGATGAGGCTCGTCCCCATAAGGATTTTTCACCGTTACTTCTAGCATAGGTTCGTTGTGGTTGATTGTTATTTCAGGTGTTTCTGTTAATACCTTAAAATAGGTCTCTTTGCTTACTTTCTCCTTTTTCCCATCTTTCGTTAAGAAGTATTCCCCATCTTTTTCTAGTCCAAGTCCATCCCCGGTGTGATTGATTAACCAGCTCCTAATTTCAGATGATTGTTGTTGCGCGATATCAAGAACGTTGTCTTCCGAAATTGGAGGCATTCCCTCTAACACATCAAAAAGGAAATACGCTCGATAATCACAGTCACCATCGCAAATATCAACGACGATAGCATCAGTCGGTAAGTCACTATTCTTAACTTCTCTCTTACCGGCAGTATCAATGAGATAAGAATCATCATTTGTTTGTGGATAATCCGTTCTCTGTCCACTCGAAGATAAATAGTAAGTATCCACGCCTTCTTCATTTAGCATAGGTTTCTGAAGCAAATCAATCTGTTTGAAGAAAAACTCCCCTTCTGTCAGGGTTTCTGAAGCAAAATGAAATCCCTCTGTTCCAACCTTTCTACGTTCTACAATAAATTCCTTGTCTTCATCGGACAGGGTAATATGATAGTGAACTTTTCCCCGCGTTGCATTCTCTTCTACGTACATATCTAAGTCTTCGATCTCTCCTTCGTCACTGAGCGCCATATCGAAATCCAGGACCTTGACCGGATATCCTCTATTCCCTAGTTTGCTATGTATGTTCTCCCATTCTTTCGCAAGACTTCCTTCATAGAAGTTAGTGTTCAGTACCGCAACTTCTTTTGGTTGCTCATATATGTAATTTTGTACCCATGGGACGATTGTTGATACGAGGAAGATCACTAAACCTAAATAAACCGCACGCTTCTTGGCCTTTGCATTAACTTTCATATTCGTGAAAAACAGTAAGTAAATGAGGAATCCAAGAGGCAACTTCCATTCATTAAACTGAAAGGAAAAGCCTCCGAGAATCGTGTAGCCGATTAATTTCAATACTAAATAAGACTCGAATTCATCTGACTTCCGGTAGATCAAGAGAGTGATCGCTAAGATGAGGAGATAGAAGAAAACACCTATGAAGTTGTTCATTTTTTCACCCCTTTATAATTGTAGTGCCTGTCACCACCCGGTTTCAGTCGGAATTTGTCGAATACGGTAATTTTTTTTTCTTCCTCGGACTACCTTCACTCGTCTGTTTGTGCTCACCTTTTAACTCCACTATAATAATAGACAGGCTATTCTACAGGCTAGAAAGGAGAACAACATGTTTTACACCTACCGCTCAAAGAGAACAACGTGGAGAACGGTTTTATTCAATATCATCAGTGTTCTAACAACACTCGCTATGTTTCTGATTGATCCGGTATCTTCTCGCTCCGGTGAATCGGCTGCTATATCCATTATGTTTGTTATTCTAGCGGGCTGTGTGCTGTCTATTTTATTCGCATTTGTTGTCTACCGAACGAGTGATGAGAAAAAAGGATGGGCGACGATCGGATTACTCTTTACGCTATTCAACGTTTCTGTAATCGCTTACTTTATCTGGATAGGCATTAGTCTCGTTTAATCTTAGAAACCGATTTAAATCGACTTAAAAAGAAAACCAGGCACTTCCCTCACTCTTTAGGGACACCTGGTTCTTTTTTTATTCTATTTCCAAAGTCACGAAACACTCACCGATACAAAGCCATAAACCTTTCCATATAATACGTAAATGTCTGGCTGTAATACCCTGCAAAGTAAAAATCACTGCCATGGTTTCCAAACGGCATATAAATCACAGCGGCTTTTTTATTATCATTCTCTGCATACGTTTCTTTAAACGATGCCGCCGTTTCATAACCAACGTAAGTATCGTGCGTACCGTGAAAAAGGAGTGATGGCGGGCTATTTTCGCTAACGAGCTGTTCTGGCCAGAGAAGTTCCTCCTTACCAGGAATACCGCCGAGCGCTGGCCCTTTGTTCGCTGGATAGTAAGGGATCAAACCTTTCACTTTCAGTTCCTCCGAGAACCATTCACCGTACTTCCCTTCTGTCATTGCGAGAGCGCTAGCCGTCGCCAGATGACCGCCCGCCGATCCACCCGAAATAAAGGTTGTGGAAAGATCAAGATCATACTCCTCTGCATGCTCCGTTAAATACTGCGTGAAAAGACCAATATGACGCACTTGATCATCAATTGAAAATGGTCCCCTCACATGGTCAGGAACATTGCTGCTTAATCCATAGGAACTTAGGGTTGTGAGCCCATACTGAATATCAAATACCGCATACCCTTGTTCAGCAAAATACGTATTTTGCTGCATGACGTTCGCATCACCTTTATCTCCATTTGCCCATGATCCGCCATGAATGCGTATTAAGACTGGGAGCTTTCCATCTTTTTCTTTTGGAAGAAAAGAATCAAAGCGAAGCTCAACGCCATCGTCCACTCCTCCCATCCCTTCATAAAACAGTACATCCTTTTCCCCTTCCACATCTGCAGGCGGTATACCAAGAAAATAAGCGGGAAGCGAAAATGGCGTTTGTTGAAATTCAGACGAGTGGAATGATGAGGAATCCCACTGAGCAAAAGCATTTTCCACCTGTTCTTCCGCTTGATCAATGATAATCGGGACAGATAGAAGCGGAAGGAAATGAACAAAAGATATCGCAAACCCACCGATCATCAAGATCCTCCGCAATGATGGGCGTGGTCTTATCCACGACTTGCTTCCCTGTAAAACGAGTACGGTGCTCGCTAATAATACGATTGCGTAAAACAAGGCAAGCTGATTCACGTAAGGCGCGTAGCCGCCGTTTTCGTAACGAAAGAGAATCAGAGAGCTTGTGAAGAGTCCGGCGAATAATACAACGATATTTCCCCATATCAATAGCTCTGAAAACCAACGGGGGGTACTGTTCACTCCCTCTTTTCGTTGCTTGTCCATCGTCCAGGCAAAAATCAACGTAACTACATGAACCAGAAGGAACAAACTAGGTATTAGAATCGGTAGAATGCTTGTTTCACCCGGATACTGATTTGATAGCTGAAAATTCATTAAGCCGATCAAAACGATTGAAAAAGGAATAAACATCAAATACAGTGCACTCGAAATGGTTAATTTGCGGTGCCTGAGCACACCTAAGATGCTCATCACAATCATGAAGAGAAACATAACCCCAAACACATTCCAAATTGGACTTGTATTTCGAAATGAGAGGTAAAATAAACTAAAGAGCAGATTTATCCCTGCAAGAAGTTGAATGGCTTTCCAGTAGGAAGTTCGTAAGATGAATTTCTTAGGTAATGGTGATTTCGTATCGCGATCCATATTCGATTCAAGTTCTGAAGACATGATAGAACCCCCTTGTAAGTGCCTGTCACCACCCGATTTAGAGCGAATGTTGTCGATATTTGCAAAGTGATAAGATATAGCAATGATACCCTATGTTCGTAGCCTGCAACCAGCCAAACACTCTACCAATCCAAATTTTGTTATAATAACTATAATTAAACAGCGATACCAGCATAAGAAGCACATACACGTAATCAAACGGTACTCACGATTAAAATCTATCAAAAGGACTGAATTTCTATGCCCTCACAGTATTTTATCGGTATCACTCCACCACCCGACTATCTAAAAAAGGTCGAGCATTTCCAACATAAATGGCAAGATCTCCTCATCGTCGAACCGCACATTACTCTCAAAGCACAAGGCGGCTTAACACCGGATAAAGAATGGATAGAAAAAGTAAGAACGGTTTGTAAGAGCCTTCAGCCGTTTACCATCACGCTCGCCAAACCGAACTATTTCGGAGATAACATTCTTTACTTAAGCGTTCTATCTAATGAGTTGTATCCCTTACACGAAGCGATTGTCAAAGCAATTTCTCCTCCCCCAAAACTTATCAGCCAATATTTTGAGCTCAATAACTTTGTTGCTCACCTCACGCTCGGAAAAGAACAGCATGGCTTAACGAAAGAGGAGCTAAGCGATATGGCGCATGCGGCAGAGAAAGAGTTAACACCGTATCCTACTTTTCTAGTAAGATCCGTGCAAGTTTACGAACTACGCCCTAACAGCAAACGCTACGAGCCACTACTTGAAATCCCTCTTGGCTGATCTTGGCTAAATGTGCGCTACATAGATCTAGCCACCCCTCCCTGTTCCAATTGAAAAAGGAGGGGGTTATTTCTGTTCTCACCATTACACGCGAAACAAATTAAAAATAGATCCTCACATGCAAACATAAGATAAACAAAAGCACAGTAATGAAAGGAGTGCCACACATGCTCGAAAAGTTTGTGGATCGACTCCCTATCATCCCGACCATTCAACCACTTAAAACCACCAATGGCATCCCCTTCTACGAAGTGACAATGAGAGAAACCATGCAAAAACTTCATCGAGATTTGCCACCAACTCAGATTTGGGGATATAACGGGATATTTCCCGGTCCTACGTTTCACGTCTTTCGGGATCAGCCTATTCGTGTTCTCTGGAAAAACGAACTTCCCACCAGGCATTTCCTTCCGATTGATCACACCGTTCATGGAGCTGGTGTAGATGTCCCAGACGTTCGTACAGTCGTACATCTTCACGGAGGGTCAACACCTGATACGAGCGATGGATACCCTGAAGCGTGGTTTACACAGGGGTTTCAGCAACTCGGCCCCTTTTTCACCAACCCTGTTTATGAATATCCTAATCGTCAAGCTGCTACCAACCTCTGGTATCACGATCATGCGATGGGGATAACCCGCTTGAATATCTATGCCGGACTTGCAGGAATGTATATCATTCATGATGAGGAAGAACGATCACTTGGCTTACCAGAAGGCCCTTATGATCTTCCACTCATTATTCAAGATCGCTCGTTTCATCAAGATGGTTCTTTGTATTATCCCTCAGAGCCAACCCCCCCTGTACCAGGTGTCTCGCCCTCTGTTGTTGGAGAGTTTTTTGGTAAAGTGAACCTTGTGAATGGAAAAGTATGGCCCTATTTAGAAGTGGAACCCCGCAAGTATCGGTTTCGCATTCTGAATGGCGCAAATGCTCGATTCTATCGTCTCGCTCTTTCAAACGGCATTCCCTTTACTCAAATAGGTACTGATCAAGGATTATTACCACGTCCGGTGCCTGTCACCCGCGTTTTAGTCGCTCCTGCCGAACGTGTGGACATCGTGGTGGACTTCAGTCGTTCTAGTGGAGAGGTGATCACCTTAACCAATGATGCACGATCATCCTATCCAAATGGAAAGTTGCCGAATCCTAAAACCACCGGGATTATTATGCAATTTCGCGTAAAAGAAGAGCTCTCTCATAAAGAGAAAAGTGTCATACCAGGCTCCTTGGGCAAGTTTGAAACAATGAACGAGCACCAGGCAAACAATCAACGAAACCTTCTACTTAACATGAGAAACGATTCATACAATCGATCTCTTCATCTATTAGACAATCAGCTTTGGTCTGATCCAATCACCGAAAAGCCTAGATTAGGTGACGTGGAAATTTGGAATCTTATTAATATCACGAATAATACTCACCCGATTCATCTCCATCTTATTCGCTTTCAAATTCTTGATCGCCAGCCTTTTGACAAGGACTTATATGATCAAGAAGGGGTCATTGTTCCAACGGGACTACGTAAGAAGCCGGAAGAGAATGAACGCGGTTGGAAAGATACCGTTCGCGCAAACCCAAACGAAATCACGCGCATCATTATGAAGTTCGCACCTTATGCAGGCTTGTTTGTATGGCACTGCCATATTTTAGAACACGAAGATTATGAAATGATGAGGCCATATGTCGTCATACGTAATTAAATTTAAATATCCTAATCTCAATTTCACTAGCTTTTATCTATCCCCTCACTACCTTCATACAAAAGAGATCATTCTATGAATGATCTCTTTGAAACATGAAAGAATTAACTTTTTACACCCATACTGGTTTTCCTCATGCACTAACCTAACTATATACATATCCCCGCTATTTTAAAGCCCATCTACATATTGCTTTGCTTCCACAAGTGATAACCCAAAAACCTCTCTCGTCCTTTTAACCGCTTCTACCATTCTTCCTTCTCTCATTAGCTCTCGCAGTTCTTCATTGATGGGGTCTTCAGGTAAACCCATGTGCTGTGCCATTCGATCTAGATGATCATTCATTCTTTTCATATGCAGACTAAGACGATTCATCTGAGCACCTATTCGAAAAATAAGATAAAAGACACTTACCCCAAAGCCTAACGCCACAATTCCTGTCATTTGATAACCTCCAGATTCAAGATAAAATAACTAATTAACAATAGCACCAGATTGATAACTGAGTCGCTTGTTAGCTATCTAACAGGGGAATGAAGTGAACCTAACTTATTTTCTAATCGTGCATAGGGGCACACTCTCATTGGCTAAAATGATAGTTAAATAGGACAAATCCCATAAATAAAATCTCAGCTTCTTCCTTATACGTATCATCTATATCTAACGCATAGATTGAATTTCCTAATTCAGCTCTTTTTCCTTCAGCGATCGTATCGTTATTTGTGCTAATCTTTGTCGTCGCTCCAATCCCAAATGAGGTATAATGATAGGTTTGATTACGATATTCAAGATAGAGACTTTCATTTAAAGTTGCCACATTTTTGACAGAGTAGTCCATTTGAATTTTGCCTACCTCATTATCATTCAACAAGATAAGCCATTCAGTTGTATCTCTTAGAGGCTTATCATTTTTCGCTAGAAGAACGATTTTTCCATCTTCTGACGAAAACGTCAGATTAAGAAACCAGCGACCTGGCGAATCCATAATGTCCGCAACAACTCGTTTCCAGCGGCTATTGTAAAACCGCTTGTAAGACCCAAGAAGTTCTTGTCGGTCATACAATTGCTTAGGCACTTCCGAAACTCTGTCACCTAATCGCGTTACCATATGTATTTCATCCACTCCTGGTTGAAATGAACGGTCCTTATTTTGTTGTCTCTTCATAATAAATACAATTAGGATAGCTCCCACAGGAAAGCTCAATAGCAACAAGAGCTGGTCTACCTCAAATTCACCTAAAACCAAGTACCTTAGAGCTAACCCTATAAAGCCTACGATGAATAGTAAAAGTAGTTTATTCAAATACAAAATCCCTTTCTAAACACGTTCTGTAAGTGCTTATTATTAACCACATTCCATTTTTTTGACACTACTCTATACGAATAAGCTTACCTTAAGTTTCAGCAGTTAATGAATCGCCTCTCTGTACATTGTAACAACGTGGTGCCTGTCACCTGCGAATTTTCTCCACCACTTCGCTAATATGAACAAAGACCTACAACGAGTGGGCATACAAAATGCTTTGGATTGCTACTTTTTATTCTTCTTGACTTACGGTAGCTACTTTCACCCAACATGGATTTTTAGTAGGGTTCGAGTTAATAAGATGTGGAATTAAAATAGAAAATGCCCCTAAATCGATTTATGATTCGGGGGCATTTTCTATTGTGATATCAACTTTTTGCGTACCTATACAAAACGAATACTCCTTGTGGAGGGTAAGGAGCAGTTCATAGTTCTTTCAGTTCTTTCATTTCTTTTATTAATTCAATTTTTTTCTCTTTCTGGACTTTATCTTCTTTCGATAACTGTTTAGGTTCTATGTTTTGTAATGTTTGATTGACTACATTTTCATTCTGGGTGGCTTGTATGTCTAAAATAGTATTGGCTCCTTGCTCACAACTCGTAATAGTTAATTCCCATCCACCAGCGATAGCACCTACATCAATTTCAAATTGATCATAAATAAATAGGTTCCATGTCCCATTGGGATTCGTTCCATTAAAAACACTCAATGTCGAACCATATGGAGGGGGAGGGGCAGGAGGTGTGAATGGTGTAAAAATCCCATAATCAGTTGGTTGATAAGTTCCAGAAACAATTTGTGCTTCTTCTGGTAATTGAGTTGGTGCACTATCGTCAAATGTTAACGTTACGTTATTGATATCTTCGGAACCCCCAGTAGTTGCCATTAGAATGACATTCTCTCCACTTGGCCCAACAAGTAAAGCATTAATGTCTGCCGGAAAAGTAGAACTTAAGCCATTAAACGTAGCCGTCACTTGTAAGATAGTACCAGTTAATCCGGCAACAACGATTGGGGAAGGATAAGGGGATCCCGGTCCTTCTGTACCAGTTGCTGGTATCGCTATGGGAGCGGGATTTGTAAAAGTTGTTGTTGTAACAGTACATGTTGAAGTAGGAAATGTGATCGCACTCACTTTCGTACAGTCTACTTTGAGGAGATTTCCATCACTAAACCCTATTACACAACAGTGATCACAATTTACGAATGTAAAAGGTATACTCGATGATGAGCCTTTTATGGATAATAGAACTTCTTTGCCTATAGATAAACGACACAACTTCTCACAAATACAACTTGTATTCAGTATTATCACCTCCAATGCTTGTTTATACTAATCTATGTATCTCTTATTTTTTTGTATAGGTTAGGACACACCTTATCATAAGCGCTGATCTCCCCCCTTTAATCGTTTTTTTACTCTTGTTTAGTTCATCATACCTTGTGGAAAACTAATCATAGATCATTTGAAAACCCCCTCAAACACTACATGTTAAGAAAGGATCCACTCATGTCAATCTTACCGAGAGAATTCTATCAAAAACCTACCCTAGAACTAGCAAAAGCGCTCCTTGGATGTGAGTTAGTCAAAGAAACAGACGAAGGAGTTGCATCTGGCTATATTGTTGAAACGGAAGCTTACCTCGGAGCAATCGATCAAGCAGCTCACAGCTTTAACAACAAACGAACGAAGCGAACGGAAGTGATGTTTGGGCCTGCCGGTAACGCCTACACGTACGTCATGCACACGCACTGTCTTTTTAATGTGGTCAGTGCCGAGACAGGAGTGCCGCAAGCTGTTCTTGTGCGAGCGGTTGAGCCTCTAAAAGGGCTCGATTTAATGGAACAGCGTAGACCGGGTCGCAAGCAAAAGGAATGGACAGATGGACCTGGCAAGCTCACAAAAGCACTTGGAATCAATCCAGGCGATTATGGACATGCTTTAATGCGAGCGCCACTTTATATTCGTAGTGGTTATCAGCCTGATCACATTTCTGAAGGAAAACGCATTGGTATTGATAACTCCGGTGAAGCGCGTGACTATCCATGGCGTTTTTGGGTAACGGGAAACAAATACGTATCAAGGTAACGTAGTTTTTCCATTTCACCTTTCCTTACTAACCGTGACTTACGCGCTACACTCCAATCGTTTCATTTGATTTTTCAACGGGTAAAGCTAGTACTATAGCAACAGTATAGGATCTTTAAACAACTAATCAGGAGGTTTTATGCATGAGTAAAGTCGCGATTATTACAGGTGCAGGAAGTGGATTAGGACAAGCAGCTGCTGTTCGTTTAGCTAATGAAGGAGTTAATATTGTTGCCGTAGATATTAACGAAGAAGGCGGTAATGAAACGGTCGACCTTGCGAAAAAAGCAGGCGTTGATGCGCTTTTCATAAAAGCTGATGTATCCAAAGCAGATGAAGTAAAAAATTACGTCGATAAAACGGTTGAAACCTTTGGTTCAATCGATTATTTCTTCAACAACGCCGGCATCTCCGGTAGTGGGGAATACTACTTAAATACCAAAGTGGAAGAAATTGAGAAGATCGTCGACATTAACTTGATGGGCGCCTTATACGGTGTTCGATACGTAGCTGATGTGATGATCAAAAATGGTGGAGGTTCCATCGTGAATACTGCATCAAGTGCAGGTGTCATTGGTCAAGATTCGGTTGTCACCTACTCCGCTACAAAGCATGGTATTATTGGATTAACAAAAAGCATCGTTGCAGAATATGCGAAAGACGGTCTGCGTGCAAACGCAATCGCACCTGGTCCAACCGAAACGCCTATGGTAAAGGACTTCTACGATGCCAATCCGAAAATGAAAGAAAATGCCGAAGCCGGTATACCTCAGAAGCGTCTCGGTACGCCTGAAGAAGTAGCCGAGCTTGTGACGTTTCTATTAACTTCGAAAGCGCAGTATATCAATGGTGAAGTGATTCGCATTGATGGTGGATTTACGAACACGAAGTAAACGTCTGAAAACGTAACACATCTAAATAAAACGGCCCACAAAACAATTCGTTTTGTGGGCCGATTTTCATCGTTCTCTCTAATTCCTTAAACCACTATCATCCATATAAAAAGCTCTCTTTCTTTGACCTGCTCCATGTACGCCTGAATATTTTCCATTTTAAAAGAAAAGAGACATCCCACCTGCTATCATCAAAACTACTCCCACGAAAAGATGAAGACTAACAGAACTTAATTGAAATGTCACCACTTCATACAAGCATTCCAAATATCCTTTCGCTCTATTAATCCCTTTGCCCCCTCGCCATACCTCTCTTACTCCCCAATAAAGAAATGATATCCCCATGCTAGTGAGCGCGATAAACCAGATGATCGATAGACTCACGATTTCCATTTCTCTTTCTCCTTCGAAACGCAGTAGTAGTAAATGTTTTACAAAGCCCTTACTTTTATTAAATCAAACAACCTACGCTACTACCATACTTTCTCTCATCATTCTTCAACAATCCTTTTGTTTGACACTTAACATCGTAATCGTAATTAGAATGACAATAAGCCCAATACTCTGAAGGACAGTCAGAACTTCTCCTAAAACCACTAATCCAAATAAAGAAGCGGTAACAGGTTCAACCATTGCAATAACCGAAGCTACGGAGGCGGAAGTTTTTTTCAACCCTTCTACATAGAGGTAAAATGAAATCCCCGCACCAATGATTCCGAGAATGATAAACCAAATGAGATCCTCCGAAAACAATGCAGAGAGTGCTTCCCTATGATCAATAAAAAGAAGCAATACGACGGTAAATGTAGCAAAAGCCGTACTAAGAACAAACGGAGGGCTATTATTTTTTGAAGCATTCTTAAAACTAAAGATAAAGAGCGCATAAGAAATACCTGATAATAATCCGCTCATGATCCCTAACACATTTAGTTCGCTTATTCCTGTTTCATAAATGTTTGTTAATAAACTGATTCCAAACATCACGATAATCATCGAGATGACCTTAAATGGCGTAATCGACTCGATCCGAAAGCAAAAAGAACTAATCAGCACGAATATCGGTGCCGTGTACATTAAGGTCGACGCTACAGCAACTCCAGATTCGGAAATACTGAGAAAGTAAAAACTAAAGTTACTAGCTACAGCCACTCCAGCGAGCATTGCCCACATGACCGTTCTCGACGAATGCTTCTTCAAATTTTCTTTTCGTTTAAGAAGGAGCCAAATGACTAAACATATTAACCCAATAGTCCCTCTATAAAACGAGATCACAAGAGGACTCCATCCTTTGTCCATTAAGATTCCTGCTAACCCTCCTGATATCCCCCATAAAATAGCTGCTAATATCACGAAACCTGTATAATAGAAACGCATTTTAATCCTCCTTTGGTGTATCAAAATGAACTTGTTTGGAGGATTTCCCAATTAATTTCCATATAAAACGATAATTGGGAATACACATGAACATTCCATACTTTTTACCAGATTGTGAGCTAAAAACATTCTCTAAGAAAAGTCGATGCATATAAAAAAGACTCATAGCAATGAGCCTTTCCTTTTGTCTAAAGAGACATATTTAATGCTTTCTTGTTGTACAATCCATCTTCAATGGGTTTTACCGTATCAGCTGCTTATCAAAGAAATTTAATATCTTTTTATACACATTGATTTCATTTTCCTTCTTTGAAAAGCCATGTCCTTCATCTTCTAAGACCATGTATTCGACTTGTGATCCTTCCTTCTTCAAGGCTTCGACGATCTGATCGGACTCAGCTTTAACGACCCTTGGATCATTCGCACCTTGAATGACGAGCATCGGTTTATTCATCCCTTTTAAATAAGTGATCGGGGAATCTTCCGTCAATTTGTCTTTATGTTCAACCGGATCCCCTACGAATTTTGCCATAGATGGCTTCCAATGATCCGGAACACTATCAATGAATGAGAAGAGATTTCCTGGACCGAAAATATCAACGACAGCTTTGTATAATTCCGCATGACGACCGTGAAGTAATAGAGCCATGTATCCTCCATAACTTCCACCCATTAAAAGCACTTTATCTGAATCAGCGTAACCATTTGCGACCAACCACTCGATTCCCTTCACATTATCAAGACGCGGCCCGAAGCCCCAATCCTGCTCAACCATTTTCATAAATTCCAAACCATAACCAGTTGATCCTCTGAAATTCGGGGCAAAGATGGAATAGCCGCGATGTAACAAAAATTGATATAACGACCAGTACATCTTCCGTTCTGCCGATTGTGGCCCGCCATGCGGCCAATGAATCACATGGCCATTTGAATCACGCGCTCGATAGAACAACCCTTCAATTTCAAGCCCGTCATACGATGGGTATCGAATCACTTCTGGCTCAATCAACAGTTCTTCAGAAACTCCTGGTACCACGTTATTCGTAAGTTTCCCCCACCCATCATCGTCCCGCGTTTGATAATAAATATTTGTTGGACTTGTTGAGCCATCGCCAAGAATATACAGATTTCCTGTTTGCGAAATCACCAACTTATCGATAAGATTCACTGGGATTTGTTTAAGATCGCACACTTCCCTAGTTAAGTCATACACGAAAAGACGGTCTTCCACCCCGCTCGTACTTACAAGATACAAGCGATTGTTTTCTTTATCAGCCTTTACGGATGTAAGGTCTTCTTGTTCAAGCTCCAATACTTTGGAGAAATGCTTCGTATGTAAATGAAACTTCGCTAGATAAGAAAAGTTTGATTCAAAGTTCGTTGTAAAATAAATGCTATCATCCGTAACAAAAAGAGCTTCATAAACCATGAATTCCTTCTCACTTGGTGGGGTTAACGAAAGATCTTCTCCATGACTCCTCACAAAGACCGGTGTATGGGTGTTCGAATAATGCTTTGTATAGACAAAATTATCTTCATCCTCACTGACGGCGATGATTTCAATTGGCGCTTCTGTTCCCTCGATCAGTGTTGTAACCTCTTCTGTTTCAAGGTTGTAGCAATACCCGTTAAGGTAAGTCGGGTTCCCCTTGGAAGAGGTATAGTACAAACGCTTCCCATCATCAGAAAGACTACTAAAATAATGCTTTTCCCCCTCCTCCACACGGATTGGAAGCAATGAGCCCCCACGAGGCTGTAGCGCATAAAGCTGGATATTTTCATCCCCATTATGATCGAATCCTGCAATAAGAAATTCGCCTTTCTGATCATAATGAAGCACATGACTTTTCTGATTTCGAAACGTCATGGGGTATGGGTACATGTTCGGTAGGTCCATTCCCCATAAATTAAAATGACCATTCATGTTCGTGGTGATCACAAGTTGCTTTTCATCTGGACTGATGACAAAGTCTGAAATATCGAGAGTCTGAAAGAATTGCTCCACATCCGGTTTTTGAAAATTTAACATATCCATCCTCCTAAAAAACTACGATTCTATTACTAATTCGATTAAAAGGTAATATTATCCTTTCCCTACAGCGCTGCCGATTCAAAGAGAAAAAGCGCAATTCCTAATCAAGGATTGCGCTCTGCAGCATTAGCTATTCCATTTTCGTTTTAAATCCATCAACTGTATGAGCTCTTTATCGATCAATTCATATTCCTCTGTACCCGCTGACAAATAACTGATTTTCCCCAGGAGCTCCGTCATTTTGGTTTCGATGACGGCTAATTCTTCCCTTGCGGATTCTCTTCCTGTTCCCTTCTTTTTTTGTTGTTCCTCGTATTCCTTAAGGCCTACTTCCACTCGCTTCATTTGCCCATTTTCAATAACTAATAATTTTGTACACAATTTTTCAATCAAGTATCTGTCATGGGAAACGATTAACAGCGTACCTGTATACGTATTTAGCGTTCTTTCCAGCTCTTCCCGGCTTGGAAGATCGAGATGGTTCGTCGGCTCATCCAGGATTAAGAAGTCATATTCCATCAAAATCATATGAATGAGCTTGATTCGCGTTCGTTCTCCAAGACTTAATTGAGAAATGGGCTTCAATAGAGTCTCTTGCTGAATACCCATATTGGAAAGAAGCGTTCTAGCTCTTGTTTCCTGCTGTCGATTCGTTAAATCAAGATAATCTAACGGTGTTTTTTCGCCTGGTAAGTCCGTTACATCCTGCGTGAGATAAGCCACTTTTGTTGATTTACTTTTCCAGAGTGAACCCTTTGTAAGCTTTTCCTGCTCAAGAAGGATTTTAATAAACGTTGTTTTTCCGGTACCATTGGGGCCAATCAGACCAATCCGTTCCCCATGCTTGATATAAAAGTGACTTTTATCAAAAAGCAGGCGATCCCCGAATTCCTTCTTAATCCCTTTGGCTTCGAGAACACGTTTCCCTCGTTTTGACGTTGATTCAAACTGAAAAGAGACCGTTTTCTCTTCTTTCGGCTTTTCGACTCCATCTTTCTTAAGCTCTTGATTTAAGCGTTTCACCTTCGATTTTATCTGGTTATCCTTTTTCTTTGCCTTCGCTCGTTCGAACTCCCGCAATCCCATTTGACGATTTTCAGAATTGGATCCCCCTTTTCCAGCTTCGCGATGGCCCTTAGCTGACCAGTCTTTCAACGTGGAGATTTGCTGTTCAATCATCTCGACCTTACGCTGCTGCTTTTCATAATCACGCTTATTCTGCTCGTACCTTCTCTGTTTTTCACTTCGATAGAATGAATAATTCCCTTCGTAGATTGTGAGTTTCCCAGCTTCCAATTCAAATATTTTTGTCACGGTTTCATCTAAAAAATAGCGATCATGTGAAATGATGAGGGCAGCACCTGAATAATTCCTTACTTCTTCACTTAGCCACTTTACTCCCTGTATATCCAGGTGATTCGTTGGTTCATCCAAGATCAAAAAGTCGGGAGCACTTGCCCAGATCTTCGCTAAAGACAATTTCAGTTTTTCGCCGCCACTTAAATGTTGTAGATTCTCCTGCTCCCATCTCTCTTTTTGGAACCCTAGCTTCTTGCTTTGTTCCAGTAACCTTTCCCCGAAAAGTTCAGCATCAACAGCCAGGTGATTATCTGTTGATTGAGGTAAGTAGCCAATGTTCACATGGGGAACAGTCACAGACCCTTTATCTGGTTCAATCCTTTTCATCAGAATATTGACGAGTGTTGATTTTCCAGCCCCATTCAAACCGACTAAACCAATCTTTTCACCATTTCGTATCTCAAGGCTAACCTCACTTAAAATTTCCCGTTCACCAAAACTTTTCTGCAGTTCTTTCACTTGTATCACACGAGCCATGCATGTCACCTCTTATTAAAATTTATTGAGAGGCTTATCGAACATAAATAAACCTCTCCAAGAATCCTGGAGAGGCTGCTAATCCCATATCAAATAACATGCAAACGCTTAACAAATAGTGAAATAAACGCAAATATAAGTTACGTCTCCTTCTATTTGAAAAAGGTACATGATGAAATGATCCTTATTTGGACAGACTAATCCTATTTTCCAGGTTCTCATTTTTATGAAAATATGAGTTTGATCCCGTTTAAATAAGATTAATTCCACATCCGCTAAGTACCATTCCTTTCCACCTTTTTCTTACATATTTAGTATATTCATCGAGGTTAGACATGTCAATAAGGGGATTTGGGCTATTTTAAACTTAATGATCCGTGTATTTACCTTGTTATTGGCCAAATGGTCTTTCACCGAAAAAGAACCTACCGTATTTCAGCTAAGCTCAGAGTTTGTTAATGCACTCATATTCCATTTTCAAAAACTCAAATGTACTACCATTTGTGTCTTGCATAAACGTTTTAACATCATGGAACCCTAGCTTTCTGTATACGTTTATCGCTCTTTGATTAAAGGTAGCAACGGATAATGTGATTTTACTAGGGTTATATTTCTTTTTAATAAAAGCTAGACCCGCATGAATAAATTCCAACCCCATCCCTTTATTCGTAAGGTCAGGACGCATCCCTAAGCCAATATCATAAGTAAGGTCATCCATCTTTGTAACACTGAAGAAACCAATTAAGTCACAATGCTCCATCACCGCAAACTTAGAGTCCCCACGCAATTCAGGATCGACGAATTCTTGTAAATCTTCTTCATCCGCCTCCATATCATAAAAAGAATATTCCCCATCGTAGTGCCAATTATATGAAATGTCTTCTGCTTGTTCTTGCGTCATTACTTCAAATTGATAAGCCATACATATCCCCTTCATTAAAAATACTTCAAAAGATCGTCAATTCTTAGTTAATTTAAAATAATCCATGGTAGAAGTCTCTTTAAACCCGCATGATTGGTATAAATTCAAGGCATTCTTGTTCTTCACTGCCACTTGGAGCAAGATTTGTTGAGCTTGTGTTTCTCTTAATTCCTTAACAGCTTTCATGAGGAGCTCTCTCCCAAACCCTTTTCCTCGATATTCGGGAAGGACACCTAATCCATAAATACCACCTACACCATTCTGTAGTTCAATATGAACTTTCCCTATAATCATTTGGTTCCATTCTGCAAGGAAAATCTCCATCCCGTCCAAGGAAGCTTCTACTGAATTCGTATGAAAGTAAATCGCATTTTGTCTTGCAATTTCTTTTGCATCTTGTTGTAAAGCCTTTCTGAAAAGTAGGTTTGTCCTAGCGGTATCTTGCCTTGCATCTCCTACTAAATGCATCTCATGTTCCGAGTTCTCATAGTGAGCTCCCGTACTCTTAATAAATTCAATCCCAGATCTAGAATTGTGATCACTTAACAAAAGCATCTGTTTCGACTCTCTTTTATTCCACTCATCTTGAACGAATGAAAACAACCGTTTAAAGACTCCCATTCTCCTATAATTCGGATGAACCATCCCATTTACTTCTAATGCTTCCGAACCAAATTGACAGATGCCCATATAGCCGATCAGTGTGTGACCATCATAAAACATAAACTCGTTTATTCTATTTTTGACACTTTCGTTATGAGATTGATTTCGTTTGTGATCAAGTTCTAGTTTTAACGTTACCTCTTCTTTTTCAAGGCAGCATTCTTTTAATCTAAGAATTTCGTTGTAGTCTTCTTTATTCAGTGATGATTTTAGTTTAATAGTTGGATCAGTGATTGTTTTCATTTTCTTTCGCTTCTCCTCTTTTTTTCTATAAAAACCGGCTTGTCTATTCTTTTTATAGCACAACCTCTATGATATGGTTGTGCTCCACCTTCCAGTTTATCTCATATTTGTAATCATTTTTCGTTTTTCAAGTAATGAACAGGGCGAATTTCAATGCGCCAGCCTAATTCTTCTCCTATGTTCACTTGGGTAGTCGGATGAAGAGAAGCCAACTCAATCGCTTCATCCATGTTCTCAGCTTCGACCATAAAAACACTTCCAATCAGTTCTTTCGTTTCTGCGAAAGGACCATCCGTTACGGTTACCTTTCCTTTATTACGTCTCAAACTCTTGGTTTCGACTGACAGCCCAGCGTCCATCATGACCTTACCGCTTTCATAGAAATGATCGAGGTGTGGCTGGCATTCATTCATAATTTCCTCAATTTTCCCATTCGGCTGTGCATCCATTTTCTCTGGCATAAAATAACCCATACATAAAAATTTCATCGTTTTCTCTCCTCGTTTGCTTGAATTTTTTGTACCTATTTATTCAACGATTCGTAAAGGGAGAAATCGACAAAACTTCAATCTATTTTTATTCCAAACAATCTTTGGCCTGTTTCAACAGGAATTTCTTTTCCTGTACATTTTGAGTTAACGAAGCCGCACGTTGAAATTCTTCAAATGCATGCCTCTTTCTTCCTAGCTTTAAAAGTAAACTCCCCCTTACGCTCGGAAGTAAATGATAGTGCTTTAATGCCGGCTCTGAAAGAAGCGAATCCACCATCTTAAGCCCAATTTCTGGTCCATCTGCCATCGATCGAGCAACCGCCCGATTCAGTTCAACGACCGGAGATGGCGCAACTTCTGCAAGTGCATCATATAGCTCAGAAATACGATTCCAATTGGTTTCGTCTGGTAAAATTGCTCTTGCATGGCATGCAGCTATGGCAGCTTGCAATGCATACATGCCTTGCGCTCCTCCTAGTTCTTCTGCTTTTCTTAGTGCGGCCATACCTCGACCGATGTGTTCTTGATCCCATAACGATCGGTTCTGATCTATTAGCAAAATCATTTCACCTTCTACATTCGTTCGTGCATTAAAACGGGATGCTTGTAACTCCATTAAAGCGAGAAGACCATAACTTTCCGGTTCTGTATGAAGAAGATCTACTAAAACCCGCCCCATTCTTAATGCTTCGTGACAAAGATTGATTCGGATCAGATGATCACCTGCGGAAGCAGCATATCCTTCATTAAACATCAGATAGATCACTTCCAAAACTGAACTAAGCCGTTCCGTATACGCTGTCTTCTGAGGAACCTCGAAAGGGACATTGCTCGTCGCAAGTGTCCGTTTTGCCCGTACAATCCGCTGGGCAATCGTGGATTCAGATACAAGAAACGCATTGGCGATTTCTTCTGTTGTCAGGCCCCCAACCACTCTTAGCGTAAGGGCTACACGTGCATTTTTTGATAAAACAGGATGACACGTCATAAAAATCAACCGAAGCAAATTATCCTGAATTTCCTCGTTACGATCAATCGTCCAGTCAAGCTCATTATGTGTCTTCCCTTCATAAGCCATTTGTTCATATCTTTGATTCAGTCGTTTTTTCCGTCGCGTCATGTCAATGGCTTTTCGCTTAGCAACAGTCATCAGCCATGCACCAGGTTTATCTGGAATACCGCAGACGGGCCACCGTTCAAGCGCTACGATTAAGGTGTCCTGCGCAAGATCTTCCGCTACCCCAATATCTCTCACCATCAGGGTTAAAACAGCAACGATTTTAGCAGATTCATCTCTCCAGATCGCCTCGATCCTTTGGTTGATGAATGACGTTTTCACTACTCTTTCTCCCTTCCCTTGTTATAAAGTTAACGAATGAAAAAAGATGGCATTGACTTCTGTTACTTTATATCGCATTCAATATTTTTATTAATTATCTTTCCACAGCACAATTTCCTGCACAACCCAACCACTTTCCATATTAATCCATATAGTATAAAGGAAGGAATAGCTTGTATCATTTAATATTCTTAGTTCACTTTGAAATATTCTTTCTTTTCAACTCTATTCCTATCTGTAATTTTAAGGGGAATTTTATCATGTCAAATGTGTTTAGTGTTGGGACAAGTGTACCTGCTCAAGGAAGTGGTTCACTCAACCGGACTGTTACAGGCACGCCAATTTTACTTGCTCAATTTGGTCTCGCTGTACCTCAAGGGGCTAACAGAGTCCTATTAAGTGCTACAGTAGGTGTTAGGTCCTCCTTGCTAGCTCCAGTATTAATCTTTACGATACTAAGAGGGAATCAAGTTATCTATACGAGCAGAGAAGCAGTGCTCTTATCAGTAGGACAAGAACAAACTGTTACCGTTCATGCAATCGATCTGAACGTTCCTGTAACATCAAATCAGGGGTATTCGCTTACTGTTGAGCTTGAAAATTCCCTCCTAACTGGAGCAGTTGTTACTGGACCAGTGGAATTTTCAGGCGTTTCTTATACGTTATAAGTCTTATGTAATAAATAAATAAAGGGATCCCCCCTCATACTTTAAAAGAGGTGAGCTTATGCCTAAACTAATTGCATTAGATGATGGGCATGGAATGAATACTGCTGGAAAAAGAACACCCTATATTCCAGAAATCGGTCGCTCCATTCAAGAGAATGAATTTAACAGAGAAGTGGTCAAGTATCTTAAAATTGAATTAGAGAGATGTGGATTTCGAACTCTATTAGTAGCCCCTACCAATACAGATACGCCACTCTCAACACGGACAAACCTTGCGAACAACAATAAGGCAGATGCCTATATCGCAATCCACTACAATGCTTTTGATGGCTCATTTAGTGGAGCAGATCCGAGTGGTATCGAACTATACGTTTATTTAGGTCATACAAACAAAGAAGCTGGTAAACTCGCTTCATCTATCGCGAAATACCTACGACAAGGGACACCGCAAAATTACCGAGGGATTAAAGAAGCAGATTTTCATGTTTTACGTGAAACGAACATGATCGCCGTCCTAACCGAAAACGGCTTTATGGATAACAAACCTGAAGCTTTACTCATGCTGGATAAAGATTTTCAAAAGGAAGTAGCCATAGAACACGCAAAAGGCATTTGTGATTATTATGGCGTGACTTATAAGCCTGATAAACCTAGTAAACCTGATCTACCCGATCTACCTGAGGAGGAAATGAGCTTGTTAAAAGTGGCGGTAGTCGTAAACTCATTTGTTGATTACCCTGTTGCTGAGTTACTAGCCAATCGGATTGATGCCCCAATTTATACAAGAAGTGTGGCTTCAAACAATAAAGTGGCCAGTGAATTAATCGTTGTAGGTGGAAAATCCAATGGACTAAAAGCAGATAAATTCACAGTACTTTCTGGTACAGATCGATTTGCAACAGCTGCAAAGGTTAAAAAATATATTGATTCTATTAAATAATGCTATAAGGAACCATAGGAAGTAGTTTGTTTTATCCCTACTAGCGCCTGATTTTTGAATTAATTAGAAGTCAGGCTTCCCTTCAAACGATTCGCTCTAACTCCTAAGTAGACAATAATTATGTTCAATCCTTAATCTAAAATGATTCATGATTCTTATCTGATCTTCCGTTAACCTCTCTTTATCCCAGTACATATGCATTAAGCTGTATTCAAAAACTTCCTTTAATTTCATAAATAGAGGAAGCTGATCTTCCATTTCAGGCGATAAGTTATTTTCCTCCTGGTAGCCGTCAATGATTGCTTTTGCCATCGCTCGTCCATAGTCACCGATGTTCCCTCCCCCAACATACGAATATTCGATTGCACTATAAACGGCAGCTGCTAGATCGAAAACATAAAAGTGCTTCTCGCAATCTTGAAAATCAATCATTGTTAAATTTGATTCTTGATCAACTAATAGATTTTCTAAGCACAAATCACCGTGCAACAATCCATAATTGGAATAGGATTTTGGAAGATTTTTTATTGTGGATAAGACGTTATCTGCCACCTCTCTAATCGTACGTTCTTCTTTGGGAATATACTTCAAAAAAGCGTACTCCTCATTCTCATGCCAGTCATTAATATTAGTAACGGGGTGGATTTCTTCAAATTTCTTGGACAATCGGTGCAATCGCCCCATTTGCCGACCTAGCTCATGAAACACACTGGGCTGCCAACGATTTCTAGGCAAATGGATCCCAAAAGCGGCTTGATAAACAACTGTTAACATTTCTCTGTCTAGCAGGATCCTTTCGACTACTTCTCCATTTACAGAAACGATTGTTGGCGATACACCCAAACCTTCTTGATAGAGGAAATTTGTATAAGTCACTTCATCTACCTGTTCCTCATAGCTTTTATAGTTGGTCACCCTGACGTAGTATGTACCTTGTTCCGCCGTACAACGAAACATCTCATCTGTAATCGCTTCCGCTTTGATAAAATCCAATGCGTATTTTTCGTTCAGCAATGGAAGTAACTGACCATTCATACAAGAATCCTCCTTTCATCCCTCACTACTTGAATAAATGAAGCGTTTATGATGTACTGAAGACCTTTTCCATTATCATAACAGGTGAGTTTAATAAAATTTTGACAGCTCCGGAAACGATTCAATCACATCATCGTATTCGGATACTTGTCCAAAACCGTACTGCGCATAAATAAAAGGAATTTTGGCGTACCTCGCTGCTTTTAAATCTCCCTCCGTGTCCCCTACATAGATTGGAGAGGTGAGGTCGTTTCTCTCCACAATCAACTGAATATTTTCGCCTTTTGAAAGGCCTGTTCGACCGGGGTTTTCAAAGTCTTGAAAGTATTTCTCAAGTTGGTGATACGCATAGAATGATTCAATATATCCATCCTGGCAATTACTGACGATATAGAGGTTGTAGGAGTTTGATAGATTCTGCAAGACGGCCTCTACCTGAGGAAAAAGAGACCCGCCGTGTTTTTCTAAGTATTCTTGTTCAACCTCACAACATTTCCTTATCACCTGTTCTCGAACTTCTTCTTCAAGATGAGGAAACAGTTTTAGACTGATGTCCTGCATTTGTAATCCCATCGTTCCTTCAAAGTCCTTCCTTGTCAGCTCCCGATGAACTTGTGGGTGTTCTTTCAAACGGCTATTCCAAGCTAGTAATACAGTATCAATCGGATCCCAAATGGTACCGTCTAAGTCAAAAATAATGCTATCCACTACGATGATCGCTCCTTAAAAAAGCCTCGTTTCTCATTCTTTTATAAAATACCATCATGCTTTCCGTTTTTCCTATGTATAGAAATATAAAATGCCCTATGGAGTGAAGCTAGCTTTTTTCATCTATACATTCTTATTTGAATAGATTTCACACCATTAAGAGTAACATTAATTTCCATATAAGAAGAGCTCTTTATCAATCGAAGCTAGTAAGAAAACAAAAAAACCTCGAAGAACGAATGAACGTTCTCTGAGGTTCAGTGTAAATCTAATTTGATTTTTTCCAATACGCCGCATCTTTGTTGGATTGAGATGGAGGAAATGTATCTCCACTGCTTAGTTGAATATTTTTTTCTTCTTCCGCGTTAGCGTTCTTATTTGATTCGTTTACTAACCCAACAAATTCATACGTTCCATTCTCAGGTGCTTTTTCGCCAGTCTTAAAACGCTCTGCCATCATTAAAAACTCCTTTGTCGGTTATTGTATTACATGAAAGAATGTACCCCGTAGATGGATATCCAAACTCAAAAGAGCACATTTAGGATTTTTTTACCATTTCATTTAGGTTAGATTCAATTATTAGGGGTATAATGGAAGACTCCCTTTCGAGGTATTGAAGCACATCTTCATCTAACTTCCCCCGGTACTTGAATCAGTAATAGCCCCCTTTAACGAATGAATGCCATTTCTTTTTTAGCAAGAGCATCTTTTAACCATCGGGGGTGCATTCTCAATAAATCATGAGGTAAAGTTTCTTGGCCAAAAAATTTAACCTCAAGTGATTCATCTGAATTACATCTAAGTTCTCCTCCTGTAATTTCAGCTAAAAAACATGTTGTAACAAAGTGCACGACATTACCATTTGGATATACAAACACTTGTGAATGAGGATCAGAATAAACACCAATTAGTTTATTAATTTTTATGTCTAAATTTGTTTCCTCTTTTACTTCTCTAATAGCTGCTTCAGAAACTGTTTCTCCTATTTCTACATGACCCGAAGGAATCCCCCACAATGCGACATCTGCTCTTTTCTGTAATAAAACCTGATTCTTTTCATTTAAAATGATGACAGCAACACCAGCTTTTAATTCATTAATTTTTTCCATACAATAAACCTCCTTAGAGAATAGAAAAAGTCCGAGGGGAAAGATTTCAACGCATCACAAATACGCTGAACCTTTCCCCTCGGACCTTTTATGTCAATAGGTGCCTTTTACTTAAGTAAAAGATGTAGCCCTCGGTCACAGACCTATAATAGCGGAACCCTAGCTACAATTTTCCAGTTCTTTAAACAAAATTTTATATGACAGTTGACAGTTTACAATAAATCATAAAATAATGAAAGTTGTTCTTATATGAAATTGCTCCTTTAATAAAAAAAGCGATCGTTTATATTGAACTAACGCTGTTATATTCAGTTTTTAAAAGACCATAGATGTCAACATCTTCATATTTATTGTGAAGTAATCTATTTTGCTTTAATCTTCCTTCTTTTTGTAATCCAGCTTTTTCTAAAACTATGATTGAAGCTTTATTTCTGGATATAGCTGATGCCCAGACTTTGTTTAAATCCAGGTGCTTAAATCCAAATTCAATCATTCTATTTACTGCTTCTGTCGCAAACCCGTTACCCCAAAAATCTCTACCAATCCAATATCCAAGCTCACCCTTATTGTTGTTTTTATCAATTCTTAAAGTGATCGTCCCTATTATTTGGTTTTCATTCTTGGTTACTATTGTAAGAGGGTATTCAAGTCCCTCTTGAATTAGTTCTGGTTGAATAGCGATCCATTCTTCAGCATGTTCGAGTTCATATGGATAAGGGAGGCCGAGAATGGTAGCTAATTCTTTGTTTTTTGCGAGCTCCTTTATTCTGTTTGCATCTTCTTTAATAAATGGCTGCAGATTTAAACGTTCAGTTTCTAACCTTAAAGACATAGTATGGCACCTCTAAGAAATCCTTTCTATTAAAATAGTATTGGAAAAGTAAATGTAACGAAAGCCGCCCAT
This sequence comes from Bacillus sp. Cs-700, assembly GCF_011082085.1. Lineage (NCBI taxonomy): Bacteria > Bacillati > Bacillota > Bacilli > Caryophanales > Bacillaceae > Bacillus > Bacillus sp. Cs-700. The sequence continues at coordinate 3,795,447 of NZ_CP041063.1, read as the reverse complement.
AGTCCATAGACCGGCAAATACTTCGTAACGGCATCTTGGATCGTTGAAAGTCCGGATTTATTTCGTAAAAAGCGTATATAGGAGAGCATAATCCAAATTAGATTAGCCCAGATAAGAAGGTTTACTCCTAAAACAGCAATTCTGTTGGGAGTAATTCCAAAGGAAGAAAGTCTGAACACAATTGCTGACAAAGCCACACTGTCGATAATGAGCGCAAGGACAATCAAGGCAACATGAATATAATCTGAAATGTTCTTTTTCTCATCTGAATCTCTTTCAGTAATGGAAAATATGGTAACGGCTAATACACCAAGGAGAATCCCGTTGAAAGCTATAAGGAATTCGCGATCGAAGAATGGATTTTCCCCCACTCCTAAAACTGTTACAAGATAAGCCAACAATGTGACCAGAACAAGAGGGCTAAAAATTTTCGCTATATATGGGGTGATATTTTTAGCAAGTTGTAGATTCATTGTTACTACGTAGGTGGCCACAATTGCCAGAGCGGCAGCACCAAATAAAACAATATTACTAAAATAGAAATCTTCTATATTTAGACCAGCAAAGCTGAATAACTGCATAGTTAATACGGCTAGCACCATTCCACTGACTGCCATGCTGGCGTAGAGTATACCATATTCCAGATTAAATTTAATATATGCTAATCGATTAGTGCCTTTTTGATAGCCGTTTCCTGTAAAAGCAACTCCTAACAATACCCATAAGAAAATAGGAAGGTGTAAATAAACAAGAATAATACTGTCTTTAAAATTTAATGGAAGCATATTAAGGTAAAATCCGGAAACAATGAACAATGCTGAAAGGGAATAAATAATGCTTCTTTTCGGCGTATTATTATATACAAAGTAGGCAGCCATAAAGGGAATGATACCAAAAACGAGGTTAATCGGAGCGATTGCCTCCTGCTCGACGAAATGGAAAATGATTCTCGTGCTTACCCCTGCCAGAATAGCTAAAAGGCCCATAACTAAGAAACTTTTCTGAAACAAGGAAGGTTTCTTAGTATTTGCTGTCTCCTTGAAATGCAATCTTTCATGCCAAACACCAAGAATCTGAGAATCTGGGTGTTGTTCCCAGGCGTATGAGAATGCCTTTTCAAAAGCTTTCGGATCTGTTCGATACATCCTCTCCAGCTCATGTGGATCAGCCATATGTTTCATAACCAAATTGTTAATATCCACCTTTTTACCTCCCGAATCATTCTTAGGTCAATCATATTATACAATGCTTAACAATCTTTATTACTTCAGCAAAACATCTCCAGGCTGACATTCTAAAGCTTTATAAATAGCATCTAAAGTAGATAACATAAATGCTCTTGCCTTTCTAGTTTTCAATATCGATAGGCTTGCCATCATTATTCCAATCTTCTCTGAAAAAGCCATCACACTTTTCATTATTATATTCATTCTAAACAAATAATTATCGTTTTTAAATAAAAATTTATTATAAATGATTACATTAATGCAAGAATTTAATGAACATTAATAAGGAAATTTTCAATATTCCGCATTACGGCTTCTTTACTTTAATTAAAAAAGGCTATTCTCCTTCTTGAAGAATAGTCCTAGTTTAGCAATTTCCGAGGGCAAAGGAAGTTATTTTCTTAAGATCATTTTAAAATAGAGCTTATCCTAATGAAAGATAAGCTCTACAGTATCAATGATGAATCGATTCACTTGAATCGCCCCCGTCGTACTCGTCTAGCTTTTTTATTCTTCTTATTTCTCCAATATTATAGAAGAGCCAAACGAAGAATAGACTGATCATATCTTGAGGAAAGTCTATGTTTAAAGCTCCTAAATCCCATTGAAAAAACAAAATAGTTGAACCAGTACTAAGAACGAATAGAAAGATCAAACCAATCATCGCTTTTTTCTTCCAATTTTTCTCCCCATGATGATAGATCTTAAAATTCAACTCTTTTTGCATGGCCCTGGTCCCTATAACCTTCTTAGTCCAAATCGTATAGATCATATTCACTACAAAAATCCATAGAACTGCACAACAAAAACCGAAAAGGAACGGAATAGATCCCCCAAGCTCTATATAAAAGCCAAACGAAACAACAAGCAAAAGCATGATAAGGTTATTTTTTAATAACAGATTCTTTTTAATTTGCTTTATTTCTTGGATATCCCACTTTCCATCCTCCATGAGCTCGATCCCTTCCATTACGTTTTTTTGTTACTTAAACAGTCTCTTTCACCACTTGCATTCAGCTTTTGATTTCACTACTTTAGTCCTAAATCGTTTCCCTTTTCCAATTATTTCAAAACCCACTCTATACGATAAGAAGTATATTTAAAACTAACTGGAGCAAAAAAAGAAACCCCATCCAAAAAGGGTTCCCACAAGGTAACATTCAGCTTTTTACCATATTAGCTTCTAGTTAATAACGGTACTTCTTTCTCTAAGCAACTCTAAATGGATGACGATCAAGATCAGCAATAACATACCTTAGACTATGAATGGAGTTTAAATAATCCACCCATTGTAAACCATACCTACATTGATCATCATATGAAAAACAATCGATGGATAAATACTTTTTGATTTCATCACTACAATGGCATAGAAGAGCCCACCAAAAGAGAACAATAAACTCAGCATCATAGGAATTCCAAGTGATAGATGTATGAGACCAAAACCAACACTTGTGATGACAACAGCATATAAGGTAGAAGCATTTCTTTTAAGACTTGATAACATTACGCCTCTCCAGACCACTTCTTCCAGAGTGGCATTTATGACCGCAAACATGATGGCAAAGAGGAATAGTGAACGTATATAACTTATCTCTTGAAAGAGGACGGGGATTAGGATCATGCTAGAGCCAATTAAACCAAAAAGCAAAAAGAACCCTACCTTCAATTGATGAAATGGCATCGTAATATGCGTATGTAAATTGGGTAATTTTAAGGATAAAACTATTTTTTGTTTAGATATTTTGAGGGAAATGATCATGCTAATCAGGATAAACAATAGGAAACTTCGACTAATCAAAACTTTCATTTCTTGAGAGATATTTAAGGCATTTACAAAGGTACTACCAATCTGATAGATGATTAATCCTAACAGAAAAAAGATAAACAAAGAAACGGAAGCACGGTGGTCCTGATGAAGAACATAGAATAACAACAAGCATGACAATGGGATGAGTCCTAATACAAACAGTTTTAAAGAGAAAAGAATAATTCCCCCAAAAAATAATGCTGCAGATAGCCCCAAAAATGTAGTCTTTCTATACCCGTTGATGAAAACCTCTCCTTTTCTTACAATCTAAAATTTAATAGGATTGTTTTCTAGATCACCTCTTTTAATTTGTTTGTGATTGGTAGATAAATCTCCACTTCTTCTCCGTTTTCTACAGAATGATACGTTTCGATCATGTATGCATCTTGTTTCATATGATAGCCTTGCTCTTTCGCCCATTCCCCTAGTTTGGAATGAAGCTTACCGACGTCCGAGATCTTCCCTCTCGTTGCAACAAATTCACTTTTCACTTCAAGATATTCCATTTCTGAAGGCACTTCCATTATAGAATCATGCACAATAATGCCTACATAATACTCCCCTTCAAGTTGATCCTCGCTCTTTTTAGGCTCATAAAGGGCAATTTCTGTAGCGTGGTTCGAGATTTCGCCCACCCTACTCATAAATTTCTGAGCATTCACTGGTACTTCATTTCCATAGTTTTGGAATTCCCCTATATGTTTCATCCCAACAACCTTAAAAGTTCTTTCAAGCTTTTTAAACTCCATATTTGTTCCTCCTTGAATAAAGGATGACATCCTTATTCTGAATGCTTACTTTTATGAAACAATAGCTCTGGCCATAAACTCTCTCCCGTCTTTTTAATCTTATCTTCAACATCTATGATTCAATCATGTTGGTCTATCAAGTTGATTTAAAAAAGATCATCTCTGGATCGCCTTCGTCCAAATTTTCAATTTTACCACTTTGACTAAATCCGTTCGTTTCAAATACTTTCTGCATCGTAACATTCGAACAATTAGTAGAAGAAAATACTTTTGTAGTAGGAGAATGATTGGTCATATATTCCAGCAGTATACTTGCATAACCTTTTCGTCTTTTTGATGGCGATACCATAATGAGGGATATAAATGAACAGTCAAAAAAATTCGTATCATAGGTTAAAAAGCCAATGATATGATTGGCTTCTTGAACAATGATACAATGTCCCCTCTCAATGCTATCTTTAATAAAGTTTCGTCTACTTGTGTTTCCAATTACTTCACTGTCAACGTGAGCGATATCATCTAAATCTTTCATATTGGCTTTTACGACGTTATACATTTTATTCTTCCTTTTATTAATTATAGTCCCTCTTATTGTTTTTTCCATCACCATGCAAAAAGTGGCGAATGTCGCGCTACATCCTGGTTAAATCAAGGTCGTTCAGTAGCGCATCATCTGCCTCTCCCAAGATAGTGGAAGCAGTAAGCATGTATTTACTAGATGTAAGCCGTAGTGATTTTATCTGATAGGTCTAATTTTCAATGACAATTTCTCCTTCACCCTTTGGTATTTCGAAACCGCTAAGGTATGAATTCAAGCGTTCTTCTGAAATCGGAAACGAATTTGCATCAAAACGTTTATTACGTAACCTAAGTCGTTCCCGCAATTCATTGGGATGTACTTTTAAATAAATGAGTTTCCATTTTCCACCAGAATTCTCTATAAGTTCTTTATACTGGTTTCTTCTAACACGGTCCCAAAAACTAAAATCAATAACCACTTGTTTTTTGTCATGAATTAGTTTGATTAAACGGAGACGTAATTTGCTTTCTGCATTTTTTCTATATTCATCAAACTTTTCCATTGGGAAATCGATCCCCCAGCGACCATGTGTAGCCCAAATTTCTTCATCAACCGAAAGACGTATAAACCCTTCCAATTCTAATCGTTGTGAAAATGTCGTTTTCCCAGAACCGGCAATCCCACACATCATTACCACTAGAGGGGTAAAATCATCTCGATCCCTATGAATGAAGTCAAAATTAAACTTATCAAACATTTGTCCCCCCCCTATTCTGATGTGAGTTTACTATGTTTTAAATCTTAATCGATTAGTCAATTAAACTCCCTTATTAACTTACACAAATAAGAGCGTAATCCTTTTTAGATCAACGCTCCAATTTAATTGAATAATACAGTCTTACGTTTCATGTAAATGGATGATGACTTAAACTTAATTTCTCAAAGCGTCTCGAAACTCTTCAGCGTGTAGATAACGAATGCTTGTTATTTTTCCTTCTTCGTTTGTAGATGCTGTACCTTCAACATTAACCGTTTCACTATTATCATTTTCCCTATTGGTATAAACAACATTCACATTGAAATCATAGTCTCCCTCTTTAGCTTCTCTTTCTTCAAGGGTAACTTCGTCCACTGTTAAGATATATTCTGGGTCAGCCATAACCAAGAATCTTAGGGCACCATTAGCATTCACTATGTTACTCTCATAAAATCTTTCACTCATATAAGGTTTGAAGTTTTCTTCCCTATAATCACTAAGTTTTTCAGCAAATTCTTCTATATCTTCTTCTTCTCCTCTAAACATTATCTCCTGTTGCTCATTATTAGGGCCTGTAAAAGTATTTTTAAGGACTGTTTTAATGTTCTCCTGAGCTTCCTCTGATTTGTCTACGCTTTGGTTTTCACTGCCCTCTGAACTGTTACCTGTTTTTTCGAAGTTCGTGCAACCTATAGCTAACAGAAGGATCGCCAGCATCATAAAAGGTAGAAGGTACTTCTTCATTGTTTTCATTGTTTAACTCCTCCAATTCTTCAAAGTCATAACACATTAACCAAAAACACCTAGATATACATTCTTAATAACTAACCGACTTATTCCAGATCACTTCCCTATTCTGGAAAGACCCCCTCCACAATACCATAAAAAGTAAATTCATTTTCATCAACACTATACTAAATCTTCATACAAAAATGCCCTGCTCCAATTCACAGGACATTTCAAAATGAAATTTATTCTTCCAACAACCCATTTTCCACGAGCCAATCATGCGCAACAACAGAAACACTGTTCCCTTCAATGTCGACTTTATAATTCAGTTCACGCATAATATCGCTGTTAAGTTTTTCTCCTAAACGTGCGGTGATTTCTTCCACTTCTGGATACTTTTCAAATACGTCCTCGTTAATGCTAACCGCCGCTCTATATGGCGGGAAGAAGGTTTTATCATCCTTCAACGTAACAAGATCATACTCGACGATCGTTGCATCTGTTTCAAATGCGACTGAGACATCGACTTGTTCGTTATCTAATGATCGTTGCGTTAAGCCAAGATCCATGAGCTTTATTTGACTGGAATCAAACTCAAATCCGTATGTTTCCTCGACTCCAGGTAATCCATCAGGTCGGTTCGCAAATTCAGCGTCTGATGCCATCGTGAGTTCACCTGGATTTTCATTCACATAAGCTGCAAGATCACTAATGGATTCAATACCTAATTCATTCGCCTGCTCTTCTCTCATTGCAAGCGCATAGGTGTTGTTTACATTCGACATGTTCATCCAGTGAATATCATTATTTTTGGCATCCAACTTTTTGACCTTCTCAAATGCTTCAACGGGATCTGCGATAGGCTCTTCGCCCATATATGTAATGAGGGCTGTACCAGTATATTCCCACATCATATCAACCTGGCTGTTTTCGAGCGCTTTCCGCACGACGGTACTCCCAAGGTTATTCATCTGCTTCACATTAAAGCCTTCTTCTTTTAAAAGAAAAGCAGTCATTTCTGAAAGCAAGTATTGTTCCGTAAAGTTCTTACCTCCAACGGATATCTGCTTTCCCCCAATCCCTACACTTGAACATGAAGCGAGCATCGATAGGATCAGCACAATTCCGATGATACGAGATAACTTTCTTTTCATGCAAACACCTCCCACCTTTACGTTTCTTGTGGCGGCTTTGAGCCTTTGGGTACAATTTTACGCTCAAGCAACCGAAGCAAATAATCTACAAAAATCGCTAATAATGTGACTGGAATGGCACCTGAAATTAAATAGCCATTATCAAATAACTGAATGCCAGTGAAAATCCATACGCCAAGCCCGCCACCGCCAACGACATAGGCGAGTGCTGCTGTACCGATATTTAATACGACAGCCGTACGAATTCCCGCAAGGATTGAGTAAGACGCATTTGGTAACTCAATCCGAAAGAGAATTTGAATCGGCTTCATTCCCATCCCTCTCGCAGCATCGATTAAATTCTCGTCAATTGAATCAATGCCTGCCACTGTATTTCGATACATCGGAAGGAGCGAGTAAATAAACAGGGCGAATACTGCCGTTTTAAATCCTATGCCTAGAATACTAATCATCAATGCGAGAACAGCTAGACTCGGAATCGTTTGACCTAAATTCACCGTATTTGAGACGATCCACTCTGCACGTCGAAAACTTCTACGCGTAACAAGAATCCCAACTGGCAATGCGACAACGACTGCTAAGAGTGAAGAAACAAGCACTAGCTGCATGTGCTGCTTCAGTAAATAGAGAAATGTGCTTGATTGACTAAAGATATAATCAAAATAGCTGTTGCTTATGGCCCAAATGAAAAATACCGCGACAATGCCATAGACGAAGAAGCTAACAACGCGGCTCATCACTTTTTTCTTATTCATTTCATCACCCCTTTTGCACCAGGGCAGGCTTTGCCTTAATTTCAAAATGAAGGTACTTTTGAACAAGATCAATCGTAATGGCGCCAAGTTTATTTCCTTCATCATCGATCACAATGACCTGATCAGCCTCTTGATTCAGGAGCATTGATAACGTATTACGCAAATCGTGATTTACATTAATGGTGATTGTGTCCTCAATCGTTTCATCGACATTTGCAAGACCAATTACTTCTTGAAGATCTTGAATTCTATGTAGACTTAAACTTTTGATGGCACGGTCCTTACCAAAAAACTCACGTACGAATTCGTTCTTAGGACGAACAAGCATTTCAGAAGGCGTATCGTATTGCATCACTTCTCCACCACGCAATAGAACAATTTTATCTGCCATTTTGATCGCTTCATCAATGTCATGACTCACAAATAGAATCGTTTTCTTCACTTCACGTTGAATCTGAAGAAACTCATCTTGAATCTTTTCACGAATGATGGGATCGAGTGCGCCAAATGGTTCATCCATCAACATAACTGGCGGATCTGCGGCTAATGCACGAATAACACCAATTCGCTGCTGCTGCCCTCCAGAAAGTTCATGCGGATACCGCTTGCCAAACTTCTCTCCACTTAACCCGATCATTTCCATAAGTTTGTTAAATCGCTCTCGCTTCTCTTTTTTCTTCCATCCTAGTAAATCTGGGACAATCATCACGTTCTCTTCAATCGTCATATTCGGAAAAAGACCATTGCTTTGAATGACATATCCAATTTTTCTTCTTAATGCGATTTGGTCTAAAGACATGGAATCTTCGCCATCAATCGTGATTTTCCCATCTGAGATCGTTTCCAGACGATTCACCATACGAAGCAACGTTGTTTTCCCGCACCCTGATGGACCCAATAGCACGACAATATTCCCTTTTTCAACTGTGAAATCCACTCCATCTACGGCTGTTACGCCACCTTCATACGTCTTCGTTGTTTTATCAAATGTAATCATTACTTCACCTCACTCCTTAGTTCGCAATGCTTTTTGGTGTATAGCGTTTTTGAATAAATAGCAAAATCCCATCCGCAATCATTGCTAGAATAGCGACAGCAATTGAGCCACTAATAATTAAGTAATTATCCCCGCGCGAAATGCCTTGCGTAATCAGGACGCCTAATCCACCTGCACCAATATAAGCCGCAATGACACCGATCCCAATATTAAGGACAACGGCCGTACGAATACCTGCCATGATAATGGGAAAAGCGTTTGGAATCTCCACACGTAAAAGTCGCTGACTCGTTTTCATTCCTAATCCCTTTGCAGCATCTCTCATTTCAGGATTGACGTTTCGAATTGCTGTATATGTATTTCGTATAATTGGGAGCTGCGAGTAAAGTACCAGCGCTACGAAAGCAGGAACAAATCCAATCCCTTGATTGACAATTGAAAAGACAGGGATCATCACCCCGAATAGAGCAATACTTGGGATCGTTAGCATGACAGAAGCAATCTGCAAAACGGTTTCAGCTAGATAGTCATTGGTCGTTAAGTAAATACCTAAGGGAACACCGATGATCAGCGCAACAAGAATCGCTAAGCCCACTAAAATCGTATGCTCAATCGCTAAATCAAAAATACGAGGAGCATTCACTTCAAGAAATTTCATCCATTTGTCCAATACAATAGCCTCCTTCACTTTTATTTCCTATCATCCCCTCGAATCAGAGTTATACTACAAACTCAAAGTAGGAAGACAGCTCGTTCATCCTTTTTTTATCTTGTCTACAGACCAGGACTTTATGTAATTACCCTATTACTAAAGTACTAATCCATTTTTTCTGCAAATTACCAATTTTCCGTGTGAAATGACCTCACATTCCATTAAGGGATCAACCGAAAGCACAGGATATTGGCCAAACCACCAAAAGTCGTTCCCAAAACAAGCATATGTCCATGATTCCAGGCGTACAATGACCTTTGTAGTACGGCCACCACCTTCTACGTCTAGAGACCTAGATAAAGTTTGGACCGGGGACCGCTGTCGGTCACTCGTAATTGCAGTAAATTTAAAAAGAACGAGGACGGAGTTTAATACCGTACTTACTATTTTAAGGAAACCGGGGGAAACTGTATGCCATCATTAACGAATTGGGCTTTTCGAAACAAAGCAGCGATGACATTGTTTGTTATCATTACGTTATTAGTCGGGACGGTTAGCTATTTTCTTTTGCCAATGGAGTTTTTACCTGAAGCGGATAATCCACAAGTAACAGTCGTGACACTAGGTCAGGGGTATGATGCAGGATCGATGACGACATCGGTCACAGAGCCTGTCGAACAGGCGGTTGCGTCGATTAATGGAAAAACCTCCATCCTTTCAACAACTGGCGAAGGCTTTTCACAAATCGTGATCAACTTTGACTCCAAAACAAATATGAAAGAAGCGAAGAACAATGTGCAAGATGCCATTAGCTCGCTCTCACTACCTGAAGGCATCGGAAAACCACAGGTGTCCCAGCTCAATACAACAATGATTCCTGTTGGTCAAGTCTCGCTTACGTTTGACGATGGATTAACGAAAACGAACATCGAAAAGGTGAACGATGAGTTTAAACCGCTTTTTGAAAATGAAGAAAACTTGTCAGCTGCGAGCATCGTAGGTGAAAGTGGATCTCGTATTCAAATCAATTTAGATCAGGATAAATTGAAAGAGCTTCAAATTCCAGTGAATGCAGTTATGGGCGTTCTGCAAGGACAAAACGTATCAGCCACTGCTGGAAACAGTACAATAGATGGACAAAAAAGCACGATTAATGTTACCGATAATCTGACGTCGATTGAGGCGCTTGAAAATTTACCGATCCCACTTCAAATTCCGGATGCGCCTTCTTTTTCTTTGAAAGAGATCGCATCGGTTGAGCAAGTAAAATCGGAAGATATGATTGCGCGTGTTGACGGGAAAGAAGCTGTTGCCGTGGTGCTTTTTAAAGAAAGCGATGCGAGTGCTGTAACGGCTGGAAATGAAGTCGAAGAAACGGTGAAAAAAATCAACAAAGACTACCCAGGTGTGGAAGCGACTACGCTTTTTACAACTGGTGACATGGTAAAAAATTCGGTAACGAGCATGGCTCGTGAAGTTGGACTTGGTGCTTTATTTGCCACACTTGTGATTTTATTATTTCTGAGGAAATTTAAACCGACGCTCATTACGGCGCTTTCCATTCCACTTTCACTCGCCATTACGCTCCTTCTTCTCTGGCTATCTGGCGTAACATTAAATATTCTTACGCTTGGCGGGGTGGCTGTGGCCGTCGGACGCCTTGTTGATGACAGTATTGTTGTCGTTGAGAACATCTTCAGGCGAAGTCAAAATGAGAAGCTGTCTAAAACGATGGTGCTTGATGCCACTAAGGAAGTATCGAGAGCGATTACGTCTTCAACGCTCATTACGGTTGCCGTTTTCTTGCCAATGGGGCTAGTGAATGGTTCCCTTAGAGCTTTCCTTTTACCTTTTGGCTTAACCGTTACTTACTCTCTACTCGCATCCCTTATTGTTGCGCTTACCGTCGTTCCACTTCTAAGTCGAGCGATGCTGAAGAACACCACTTTGCCAGCACACAAAACGCCTGATCGTTATTTAAGCGTATTACGCTGGTCGCTTAATCATAAATTCGTGCCAATCTTGTTAGCGATGCTCGTATTTGGTGGATCGATCGCGCTTTACATGACAATGCCAAAAGCAGCAACCGGTGCAAACGATGCTTCAATGGTATCCGTCAGTATGGAATTTCCAAGCGCAACGCCTGAAGAAACAAAGCAAGAACGGATGGTGGATTTTGAACAGACATTAGCTGACTTTGATGGCTATGAACATATGGTTACCCAATATGGATCGAGCGAAGAAGATGCGCAGTATGGTCAGGTGAGCGATCCAGATACTGTAAGTTACCTCTTCATTATGAAAGAAGACGCTGACGCAGAGAAATTCATTGACCAGGTAAACGAAGCGAAAGAGAATGAAAAGAACGTGACGATTGAAGCGAGCCCGTCTTCGATGTTTGGTGGCTCCTCGAATTCCTCCATCACGTACGATGTAATCGGAAACAATACAAGCGATATTTTAACTGCTTCTGATCAGATCATGAATGAAATGAAAGAAGTCGATGGGGTACAAAAAGTTTCAAGCAATCAGGATAAAACGTCGCCCGTGTATACGGTTAAGGTCAATACGGAAAAAGCCAATGCCGAGCAAACGGCCATGCAGATTCGAAGCTTGCTGAATCCACAGCCAATTGGTGCGATCGAGCTTAACGAGCAACAAACTCCAGTGTATTTGAATGCCGGAATTAAAACAGATTCACTTTCTAAGCTAAACGATTTAACGCTTGCCACGTCAAACGGCGTTGTTCCATTGTCTCAAGTTGCATCCATCACCACAGAAGAGAAACCGAGCACGGTGCTTCATAAAGACGGTGATTTGTATGCACGGATTACAGCCGAAGTGACGCCAGAGGAGCTTTCGGTTATTGCTCAAAATATCGATCAAAATGTAAATGATCTTGATTTACCGAATGGCGTGACACTTGCTACTGGAGGTGCTTCGCAGCAACAGGCAGATGATTTTAAAGACCTTGGCATAACCATGCTCGCGTCCATTCTCATTGTGTATCTCATTATGGTGCTGACCTTTAAAACTCTGCGCGCACCACTTGCGATTCTGATGACGCTCCCGCTAGCATCCATTGGCGCCGTTCTTGGTCTACTGATTTCAGGGGTACCAGCTGATGCGACTGCACTGATCGGAGCGTTAATGCTCATTGGCATCGTGGTTACTAACGCGATTGTGTTAATCGATCGTGTGAAACAAAATGAAGAAACGATGATCATTCGCGATGCAATTCTGGAAGCTTGCAGTACGCGCCTCCGACCAGTTATCATGACAGCGATCGCCACCATTTGTGCCATGCTTCCACTCCTATTCGGTCATGCAGAAGATGGCAGTCTCGTATCAAAGTCACTTGCCGTTGTCGTCATCGGTGGTCTGTCCGGAGCAACCGTGCTAACACTCGTCATCGTACCTGTTTTTTATGAACTGCTTTATTTCCGAAAAGCAAAGCGAGAGCGCAAACAGGAAGTCGTGACAGAACAAGGTGTCGCAAACTAAAAAAAGGCAAACGGTTTTATAAAAGCCGTTTGCCCTTTTATTATTGAACAATCACACCACACACAATGCGATCGCCCGCATCTCCAGACGGCTGTGATTCCAACTTAATACCTTTAATTAAATTATCTTGACTTCAAGATAAAAATAAGATATCTTTAATTCATACTAAAAAGCACCAATCCTTGAGGAGGAATTTATTATGAAAACATTAACACTAGATAAGGTCCACAGTAGCTTAGATTTTCAAATCAAACATATGATGGTTTCAAAAGCAAAAGGGGAATTCACTGACTTTGACGTTGATTTCAATGGAGATCTCAATGACCTTACAGCTGCAAACATTAAAGTAACCATCTCTGTAAAATCAATCGATACAGGTAACGAAGACCGTGACGGCCACCTTCGCTCTGGTGATTTCTTTGAAGCCGATCAATACCCGAACATGGTATTCGAAAGCAAGTCGATCAAAAAGAAATCAGACGAAGAATATGATGTAACTGGCAATTTCACCATTAAAGGCGTGACAAAAGAAGAAACGTTTACCGTTGAATATAATGGAACATCGAAAAGCCCGCTCGATGGTAGCACTGTCGCTGGTTTTGACGTTTCTGGGAAAGTTAACCGTGAAGCATACGGCATGACGTATAATGCAGCTATTGAAACTGGTGGTTTCTTGCTAGGAAAAGATGTTAAATTTGAAGGGAATTTTGAGTTTGTTGTAGCAGACTAATCATTTAAAAGGCCTCATCCACTTTATTAGTAGGATGCGGCCTTTTTTTTATTTATTATGTTCTATCTTACTCTACTGAACCTTCCTGCATATGCATCACTTCCCACAGATGACCATCTAGATCTTGGAAGCTCCATGCATACATGAAACCATGGTCAATGGCGTCATTTGAAGAACTTCCCCCGGCGTTTAGCGCTCGCTTCACAATCTCATCAACTTCATCATTGCTTTCAGCTGATATCGCCATAATCACTTCCGTTGATGACTTTGGATTGACTAGCTCCTTTGTAGTAAATGTTTTAAAAAACTCTTCAACAAGCAGCATCACAAACGTATTTTCATTGATCACCATACACGTAGCTTTCTCATCTGTAAATTGTGGATTAAATTCAAAACCAAGCTCTGTGAAAAAATGAATCGACTTATCCAAGTTCTTCACCGGTAAGTTAACAAATAATTGCTTTGCGGTTCGAGCCAACCCATCACCTCATTTAGGATAGTAAAGTCGCTTATTAATTCGTCACTGATGCTTTACTTTCCTTTTAGTAGGATGATCTTTCACTTAACTTATCAAAAGTTTTCCCGATTTGTAATACCGTTTCAACAATCGATAAATACTACCCATAAAGGGAGGTATTTAAATGGATCGTCAACAGCAATTTGATCATATCCTTTCAATAAAAAAAGAACTTGAAGCTGCAACGATTGATTACTGGCATCAGTTCTCTAATTATAGTACGTGGCAATTCTGGACCATACTTGCTATGCTCCTCGTCCCTCTTATCGTATTGTATTTCTTGATCGATCGTAAAAACATCTTCCTTCTTGGGTTTTTTGGCTTTTCAATTCATGTCATCGCTGCCTATCTTGACTCACTAGGGGTCAGAAAGTCCTGGTGGGATTACCCTTACATCGCCATCCCTCAACTCCCTGCAAGCATTAGCATCGACGCTTCATTCATACCGGTTTATTTTATTTTGCTTTACCAATGGTGCTTAAATAAGGAGAAAAACTACTGGCTATATGGTACGCTTTCTGCCATTGCGTTTACATTTATCTTTAAACCACTCCTAATAGGACTCAACCTTTTTGAACTGTATACAAATTGGTTCGTACTCTTAGCAGCCTACTTATTTGTCGTTTACGCCGCCAAACTAATAACCAATCTTTTTATTAGGATGTCGGAAAGGGCATAACTTTAAAAAGCTCAAAATTTAGTGCTTTATTTAAGCGCTTCGTCTGTCTTAAAATTCGCTGCGTTTGTATTCGTTTCAACGATTCGCTTTTCTAATTCTTTAATAAGTAGATTCTTTTGTTTTAAATGAGAAAGAACAATATTATATTGCGGATAGCCCATTCTTACATTCATTCTTGATAGTTTTTTCATCTTATTTGGCATTAACTTTGCATAGCGTTCTTCGTCTTTTATCACAAGCCCTATAAACGAATTACTATGCATACGATATGGGATAAACGCCTCAATGTCTTCCCATCGAATGTTTATTTTCTCTGTTGGGAGCACATATAGTTCCAAATCTTCTGGGGTTAGGGTTACATGGGGGTGGCCTGTTGCGATTTTTTTAGCATACATTGTGAGAATAAATAGGAAAAAACCACCACAAAGTAGCATAATAAAAGCGAACAAAAAGCTACCTCCTTGAAATAAAGTATATGAAAAATACACACCCGCGCCTACGAACAACAAGCACCCGACCATTAATGTGAGTAATTTTCTTTTTGATTCGTAGAACTTCATCACCGTTTCTTCCACTACCCTTCCCCCTTCATAAGTTAAAATCTTCTATTTAATACCCTGATCTCACCAATTCAAATCCATTATTTTCTATATTGTGGTTTAATTAAGCGTAAGAATAACCTTTTCTACTCATCACATTTTTTTTAATAAGCTGGAGATAGTAGTAGTAACCGCGGAATGATCGGAGATGGAAGTAGAGATGAAAACGAGCAAGCAGATTAATTCAGTTCAATTTCTCTTTATTATATTCCAGACCCAGGTGGGTGTAGGTATTCTTTCCTTACCCCAGACCCTCTACTCCACAGCTGGAAAAGATGGATGGATCGCAATTATACTTGCTGGTATAGGGTTTCAAATCGTTATCTTCGTTCTGTATTTTTTAAGCAAAAGATTTTCTACCTTATCACTCTATGAGTATGCACCTAAAATCACAGGACGATTAATCGGTACAATGATTTCGATCGGCTACATTTTATTTGCGGGATTAACGGCAATCCTCGTGCTCCAACTATTTCAAATAAGTATTAATACTTGGATCCTGCCTCGAACTCCTTCAATCGTCATCCTTTCTCTTCTATCAATCTCAGGGGCATATCTTGTCTCAGGAAGAGTAAAAGTGCTCGGTCGATTCAATCAATTCGTTACAATCTTAGTCGTCCCTCTCATTGTCATGATTCTAGTGGCATTAAGATATTCCGATATCCGATACATCCTTCCCATTGGTGAGCACGGGTTACGTCCGATTCTAAAAGCTACACCTGAAGGGTTCTTTTCAATGATTGGATTTGAGATGGCTTTATTTGTTTTTCCTTATTTACAAAAGAAAGGGAAAGAAGCTCTGGTTAGTTTAACACTCTCTAACGTTGCGGTAACCTGCTTCTACTGCCTCATTACGATTGCGACATACGTGTATTTTAGTCCTAAACAGTTTGAAACGATTCAAGATCCTACGGTTTATATGTTAAAGGGAATTTCCTTTCTTATCATCGATCGAATTGACCTCCTGTTTCTATCGATTTGGACTGTATCCGTCTTAACCTCGTTTGGATCGTATTTGTATATCTCTTCTGAAGGCATCAAAACGCTTACGAAACGAAAGAGAGCAATGTGGCCAATCATCATAACGACCTTTCTCATATTGAGTATTTCACTCGTTCCTCATGACATGTTCACAATTGAAACCCTTTCAAACGTTCATGCCACTGCAAGCTATTTCTTTGTATTTGGAATTCCATTACTTTTGTTAATCATTAGCACAATAAGAAAAACAGAGCTTAAGGATAAACCTCAGTAAGCTCTGTTTTACGATCTAATTGCAGTTATAGGCTTTTAATCTTTGTCCAACGTAAATTTGATTCGGGTTGGTAATATTGTTCAAGGAAGCAAGATAGCTTGTTGTTAGTCCATATTTGTATGCAATTTCTGATAAAGTGTCACCATATTTCACTGTATAATAAACCGGTCCATAGCATCCAGCAGGCGCATTGACTACAGGCCCTTTTGCTTCAACTGTAGGGGTACCTACCTGCGCTGCTCCAGCTAATAATCCAACTGAGACAAATGAAATTGTTGCGAATTTTGCGAGCTTCTTCATTT
Organism: Bacillus sp. Cs-700; assembly: GCF_011082085.1. Taxonomy (NCBI): domain Bacteria; kingdom Bacillati; phylum Bacillota; class Bacilli; order Caryophanales; family Bacillaceae; genus Bacillus; species Bacillus sp. Cs-700. The sequence goes on along the minus strand of NZ_CP041063.1, from coordinate 3,778,512 downwards.
TACTCCTCCTCGATATGTATTACCCCATCTGATTTTCACAAATGAGTATACTACCATCTTAACTACAAAATGGATAAATTTGTATTGGGAAATAACATATATTTTTCACGAAAAACAACACCGTTTCATTTCTTTGTTGCCCAATAGGATTATTGGTCCCTTTAAAGACTTTCTTTCTAGGTACCTAGTTGTACCTTCTGTATAGATTCGCGTATAAAACTATTAACAAAACCGCTTTTTTATGGTATTGATTAGATAAGGAATGGGAGTTCCCTTCATATCACAGAACCACAACACTAAAAAAGAGAATGCGATGAACTATCATTTTAGCCTGGGCACTTGAATGATAGGGAGCAAGTAGTGCAACCGGCTCCTCAAAAGGAGAATGAACATGAATAAGGGTACATTGCACGGACACGCTCATTTATTTTCTTATCAATCACTACAATTGATGGAACTTCTCCGTCGTCACGATCCACCTTCCTTTCATCACTCCGTTCAATCCTTAAGTTATTTTATTGATTTTTGCTTGCACTACAATCTTCACTCCCTATTGAAGCCAATCATCCTTCAATCCGTACTTTTACATAACATAGGAATGCTACTCGTTCCAAAAGAGATTCTTCAACAGAATAGACCACTCACTCTTTGTGAGAAAAGAGAGCTAGAACAACACCCAGAACTTGGCATAGAGATTTTAAGTGACTATCCAGAAATTGATTTCGAACCTTCCTTAGTCTTACATCATCACGAAAATAATGACGGATCAGGATATCCTGATCACATGTTGAAGGAACAGCTGCCGTTTGCAGTAAATCTCCTTCGTGTGATTGATAGCTATACCGCTATGACAATGGACCGACCTTATCGTTCAAAGCGATCAAATCAGGACGCCATCCATGAACTTAAGAAACATCGAAATCTGTATGACCCTCGATGCACTTTCTTATTTGTTGCTTATATGGAAAAGCGATTAAAAGGGAAAAATATTCTGCTTCATTATTTTGATTATGTACCACATCAAAAGTGAAAAGCAGCACATCCTTTTTCATTACACCCACAACAACAAATTAAGGAGGTCATCAGAATGATGTTTCTCACAAATCAGGAGTTATTCATTGCCTACTGTGATGCGTATAAGCTTCAACTTGATCAAGCGTTTATCGAAATGTTAACTTCTGAAATTTATCGCAGGGGGCTAACTCCACCTGATCCCCATATAGATTGTTATGAAAAGGCGAGAATGATTCGATAGGTCGCCGTAACTTAAAAGAGCTTACTCTCATTTCCGTAAGCTCTTTTAGGGTGTGATAAAATCGTTCCCAACTATTTTCTTTGAAAATGAATTGATCGCGCTTACATAAGTTTACATTTTCTAGAACGAGGTACTAGATTTAAGAACGTACTCCAGAAAGGAATGAGTTTGGATGAAGCAATCTATTCCAGAAATCACGTTGAATGATGGCCTTACTTTACCTGCGATTGGATTTGGAACTTACAAATTAAACGGGAATCATGGTGCAACAGGAATTACAAGTGCCATTGATGTTGGCTACCGCCTTATTGACACCGCGTATAATTATGAGAATGAAGGAACGGTTGGCGAAGCCATTCGTCGCAGTACGATTCCAAGAAACGAATTGCGCATCACATCGAAACTACCAGGTCGCTACCAGGAATATGAAAAAGCGGTCACCGCTATTCAAGAATCACTGTATCGCGCCAATTTAGATTACTACGATTTGTACCTTATCCACTGGCCAAACCCGAAACAAGGTCACTTTGTGGAAGCATGGCAAGCTTTAATTGATGCAAAAAAATGGGGATTGATCCGCTCAATTGGCGTATGCAACTTCCTTCCTGAACACTTAGAACAATTGGAAAAGGAAACAGGGATTAAGCCAAGCATCAATCAAATCGAATTACATCCGTTTTTTAACCAAGATGAACAAAGAAGATGGCACGAACAAAACAACATTAAAACAGAATCTTGGAGCCCGCTGGCTCGAGTGAATGACATTTTAGAAAATGAAACGATCACGCAAATCGCGAATCAGCATAACAAGTCCGTTTCCCAAATCATTTTACGCTGGCATTACCAATTAGGTTCAATCCCGATTCCTAAATCTTCCTCACCAGAACGCCAGCGTGAGAACCTAACCATTTTCGATTTCGAATTAGATGAAACTGAAATGGCCATGATGGCTGAACTAACGCGCCCTGATGGTCGCATCAATAATCAAGATCCCGCTACTTACGAAGAATTTTAATGATATAAGAAGAGGATAGCCCACCGGGCTATCCTCTTTGTTAGATAACAAACCTTATTTCGCTTTTCACAAAAAGACATGCGAATGTTTCAATATGCTATATTTACTGCAAAAGGAGTGAAATTTAATGGACACGATAAGGGTTTTACTATCGATTGATTTTGAAGATTCGATCCTTGATACTTTTGAACGTAAACAAGAAACAACAAATGTACTAGTTGTTGAATCGAACAGCTTAAACGAAAAGGAGGATCAATTTGAAGACGATTGGACAATCGAGAGAAAACGAGAAATTGTGAATCACTGTAAAGCAACCATCGCTTCTGGTGGAGCTGTCATTATAGCTGAACAAGGGAGCAAAGTCCTTGGATTCGCCGTTATAGAAGCTGAAACATTTGGAGAACGCTCAACTTATCGTGAACTTTCTTACATCCATACGTCATTACCGTATAGAGGAATGGGGATCGGCCGCAGACTATTTGTCAAAGCGAAAGAGATTGCAAAACAATTGGGCGTAGAAAAGTTGTATATTGGCGCGCACCCCTCTGTTGAAACGCAGCGTTTTTACAGGAATATGGGATGCGTTATAGCTAAAGAAGTGAATCGTGAGATCTATGAACGAGAAACACGTGATATTCAATTAGAAATCACTTTATAGCACGTTTGAACTACCGCCCTATTAATTTTTTTTGTAGGCAGGTAAGGCTTCTAATCGTTAAGTTAAAAAAGTCTATCTTCTACGTTAACCGCTTGGAGTAGATAATCGGAGCTTCCATTCCTTCTTCATTTTCATCAATTCGTTCAATCAACGCTACCTCTTCGATCCTGCCGTAAATCGTATCACTATGATTAAAGCAATACTGATAAACATTTGCTAGATCTTCTGAAGATAAATCATTTGCTAATGTACAATGAGGAATCCATTTACCCGGTAAATATAACGAATTTGCACTCCCATTAAAGCGTTCGAAATGATGATGATGCTCGGAATGAAGGGAGAGTAAATTCTCCGTTACCGTAGGTGCTAAAAAGATCGTTCCATAGTTTAAGAACGAACTAACCGTATTAAACGTAAGCTCCACCTTCTCCACCTCTTCATAAAAGGCATCGATTTTACTTATGTATTCTTCCTTATCTAACTGCTCATAACTTGCGATTGTGATATGTGGTCTACCGTCTTTCACTTCATCGATATAGTAGGAGAGAGAATGTTCCTTAAGCTCCTTCCACATTCCTTTCACCTGTGCTTCTGTCTGTTCATCAAAAAGTGCTATGAACCAGTACACCATTTAGCCGCCTTTCTCCTTTTTATTTTGTTCTCTAGTCCTCTCTTCCCCTTAAGATAATCATTGAACCTTTCATACACGACAAAGTTGAAACACCGACTGCTCTTCCCCAAATCGTTCGAGCTGTCCCACACATGTCATCCCTACTTTTTGTAACAGACGACAAGATGACGTATTCCGCGCTTGCGTCTCTGCCACAATCTCATCTAAATTTAATTCGCTAAATCCATACCCGATCACGCGCGTTACGACTTCCCTCGCATACCCCTGGCCCCAAAACTCTGGCAAAAATTGATACCCGACCTCTGTTTTCACACCATCATGATACGTATCAAGAAAAACAATACCGATAAATTCCTGTGACTGCTTTAGGAAAACGGTCCAATAAGAAGATCTGTTTTGCGAGTGGATCATGATGTTAAACCCTTGTTCAAATGTTTCATCACCAACTGTTCCGCCTAAATACTTTCGTACTTCTTCACTGTTATACAGCCTTTTAACATGCTGCTTGTCCGCTTCCGATAATGCCCGTAGCTCACATCTTTCTGTATTCATTGACTTCTCCTCCTCGACTAAATACAATTCCAATTATTTCAAATAAACCAAAGTAATTCAATTACCTCCGATTAATTATGCTAAAATTCTAACTAATAGGATTCGTTAGAAGAGATTTGCACGTGAAAGGGTGATCATGTCAGTGAAAGCATTATTCTTTTTATATGACGGGTATGTCGATTGGGAGATTAGTACTCTTTCATACCTATTTAGTGAAACAAATGTCGAGATTGAAACAACCGCTTTAACAAGCGAAGTAACGCATAGTGGGAATTTTACGATTAAAGTAACCCACACAATAGAAAATTGCCGTGTAGAGGATTACGATATTCTAATCATTCCAGGCGGTGATCCTGAACCATTGCTTCACGAAGAGAAATTAATCAATCTCATCCAAACATTTGATCAGCATCACAAATGGATTGCGGGGATTTGCGGCGCCTCCACTTTGTTAGGAGCAAGCGCCGTATTAAGAAATCGTGCCTATTCAACTTCCATTGAAGTTTCAGACTTTCTTCCCTGCTTTAATCCTGATCTGAAAAGTAAAGCGGATGTTACGGTATGCGAGAACCTGATAACGGCAGAGGGAAATGCGTATATTGAGTTTGCGATTGCTGTCGGAAAAGAGCTTAACCTTTTTAAAGACCGCGAAGATGAATTAGAAACGGTGCTTTTTTTCAAGAATCAGTTAAGAGGTTAACAAAGGAAAAAGCGACACACCTAATTGTCGCTTTTCCCCCATTGCTTATATCGGATCAATTTACTATGAATCTAGTAATTTTCGATTAATCAAAAGCGCTACAATTCCAAATAAAATGACCATCGTTACGACAAAGACCGTACCTTCATTAGCAAAATCGATTACGCTAAGGATGATCGTAAGTAATCCTAACGGAAGAAAAAACAGCAAGCCGACAATCATTCCAAGTAGTGATTTGTTTTCCACCATCTTCTCATTAAAGCCTGCCAATAACCACGTTTGTTTCTTCACACCAACCAAATAAGAAACGAGTAAGAGAGCAAGCCCTATGATGAATAAACCAATATCCATATTGAAACCTCCCTTTTCCACATTTTCTTCATCCATTTAACAACTCTGAAAACGGAAACATTCAAACAAAATGTAGCAATCCTTGCACTGTTGATCATTGTGATGCCGTTTATTCAAAGTTCCACACTTTGGGCATTCTACTAGTGAGGTATTTTGGTTGATTCCTTTGTTGTCATACAAAAAATGATGATACGCTTTAATGCCATAATATACCGTCGCTACAATCGCTAGTCCTGAAGCAGTTAATACGCCGATTAAAGCAATGCCATCCATTATCCATATCCCTTTCCATCAATAAAACATTCCATAAAAGTTATTTTTTACATTTAACATTTTATACGATTATAGAATTGGAAAAGTTTCATTAGTTTAGGTAGTATTTAATACCGGCTAAATGACACCCTAAAGAAGAAATAATCGAGATCATATAAGGGAGAGAGTAAAATGGATCTTTTTGAATTACTTCTTAGGCTTGCTCTTGCCTTTGCCACGTTGCTTCTATTGACAAGGTTTATGGGAAGAAAAGAAATTTCCCAATTGACCTTTTTTAATTTTGTCTCCGCCATTGCCTTAGGAACGCTAGGCGCATCTCTTGCAATCGATTCTACTTTAAGTGTAAGAAATGGCGTGATTTCACTTTCTGCGTGGACTCTTTTCACGATCTTAATTGGTTATGTAGATTTAAATTCAAAATCATTCAGATTAGGAGTAGAAGGAAGTCCAAAAATCGTTGTCCGTGACGGAAAAATGATGGAGAACGAGCTTCGTAAACTTCGACTCGATATCGATAGCCTTAACCTCTTGCTACGAAAAAAGAACGTCTTTTCATTAAAGGAAGTTGACTATGCCATTTTTGAAACCGATGGAACGTTATCAGTCTTAAAGAAAGAAAACAAGCTACCTTTAACAAAAGAGGATCAGGGAATCTCTGCACATTTTCAGAAGAAACACTCGATACCAGCTCCAATAATTGAGGATGGTCAAATAAATAAGAAATCTTTAATTGAGATGAATGTGGAAGAAGACTGGGTGATCCAGCAACTTAAGGTACAAGGAATCCAATCAGTCTTAGATGTTTTTTATGCGGAGATCCAGAAGGATGGTACACTATATATCGATAAGAGAAATGATCATTTACATTAAGCGATTATGGCGCTATCTTTTTAAAAGGCTTACCTTCAAGATTGCCATAAGATAATTCTGGTTTAATTTCATTTTTTTGTAGTGGCGTATAATCAAGGAAATCAGCGGTGGGAGCTTTTCTACGATTCTTGCTTCTTCTCCCACCAGTTCAGCTAGTACTCCAGCCAGAGTGGAACCTTGCACACCGCTTATTCCTAGTAAAAACTTTTGTCCCTGATTTTAACAAAGTAACTCTAATAATGATTTCAAAATATGGATCGATGGTTGTTTTTGTATGTAATTCCTCATAGTTTGTTTTTGTATCGTCATCATTTTTCATCCTGGATATACAATGAATTTGCAAGAATGTAATCATAACAATCATCTGGAAGTAAATACCTCGGTGCACCACCCATAGATAATTCGTCACGGATATAGCTAGAACTAATCTCCATAGCAATTCCTTTGTCTAGTAAGTGAAATGTACCATCGTCATTAGTGCGAAGAAGTGGAGAGCTGCTGATCGCTTTTAACATATCTATACCGTCACGAGCCATGACGATAAATTTATTCTCCTTAATCAACTTTTCTGATTTACCCCATCTGCCTTCTGCAATATCAACAAGTAAGTCAGCACCCATAATAAAGTAAATTTCATCATCTGGATAAGCCTTTTTGAAGTGACTTAATGTTTCATATGTTGTTAGGTGCCAGCCTTCTTGATTTATTTCGTAATCACTTAAAACAAATGTATCGTTGTTTTTCGTTGCTAAAGACAAAAGGTTCCAACGATCTTCATTGCTTGTTTTTATCGTTTTATCTCGACGTTTGTTTGAGCAGGGCAAGAAAACAACCTTATCAAGTTTGCACCTATTTGCAATCGTGTTCGCCGTCCACAAATGGACATTTGTAATTGGATCAAAAGAAGATCCATAAATACCGATTTTCGCCATATGTAATCCCCCTCAGAATGTTTTCTCATTTCCATTAATTACAAACATAGATAGTATAATCTTAACAGAACCCACCACGCCTCTTAAAAATGCGGGCCAAGGTGGGTTGTTAGAAATTCTACATCAAGTCATTTAGCGGCTAATGTTCAGAGGCGCCACTGCTAAAGTGAAACCTTCTCTTTAATTTCTTGGATCTTGCTCATTTTGTTATCCCAACAAGATTGGCTTAAATCCACTGGATACTCTTCGGGCATTTTCAACCGTTTGTATTCATCCCACAAGAGGTTTAAATTGTCCTTAACAAATGCTTGTACATCTTGAAGCGGAGGGCACTGATACACAAGTTCACCATCTTGAAAGATCGTGTGGTGGAGCTCTCTCGCTTCAAAGTTAGTGACAAATTTACTGATAAACGTGTGGACGGGGTGGAACATTTTTAATCGTTCTTCTTCTTGAGGTTTTTCGTGTGCTAACGCAATGTAATCTCCTTCTGATTTTCCATTGGATTTATTAATGATACGATAGACTTTTTTCAAGCCTGGAGTTGAAACTTTTTCTGGATTAGCACTAATTTTAATCGTATCTGCCATCTGTCCACTTTCATCTTCTATTGAAACAAGTTTGTAAACTGCGCCAAGAGCCGGTTGATCGAAAGCTGTGATAACCTTCGTACCAACTCCCCAAATATCAATTTTAGCTCCTTGAGACTTCAAATCGGTAATCGTATATTCATCCAAATCATTTGAGGCTGCGATCTTCGTGTTTTTGTATCCTGCTTGATCCAGTTTCTTTCTTGCCTCTTTTGAAAGGAAGGAGAGATCACCGCTATCAAGGCGAATGGCTTTGAAGTGAATGTTATCCCCCTCTTCGTCCGCAACTCTAATCGCATTAGGAACACCTGACTTTAATGTGTCATACGTATCAACTAAGAAGGTGCACTCTCGATGAGTAGTTGCATACTTCTTAAATGCTGTGTATTCATCGCGATAAGCTTGAACAAGTGAGTGAGCGTGAGTTCCAGCGATCGGTATACCGAATTTCTTACCCGCTCTTACATTGGAAGTAGCGGAGAACCCTGCGATATACGCGGCTCTTGTTCCATATATACCAGCATCAAACTCCTGACTTCTTCTAGATCCGAATTCCATTGCTGTACCATCACCAATCGCTTGGACGATTCGGGAAGCTTTCGTTGCAATCAGTATGTGATAATTTACGATCGTGAGTAGAGGTGTCTCAATTAGCTGCGCTTCCAATAATGGTGCTTCAATGCGAATGATCGGTTCGTTGCCAAAAACAACTTCGCCTTCTTTCATTGATTGAATGGTTCCTGTAAAACGGACTGTGCTCAAGTAGTTAAGAAAGTCTTCTTTGTAGCCCTGATCCCGTAGATACGCCAAATCACTTTCGGAGAAGCGAAAGTCTTTTAAGTATTCAATTACTCGTTCAAGACCAGCGAAGAGGGCATAGCCACTTCCGAATGGGAGTTTCCGAAAAAATACTTCAAAAACAGCTTTTCTGTTATGGAAGTTATCTCTCCAGTAGGCTTCTGCCATATTGATTTGATAAAGATCAGTATGTAGAGCAAAGCTATCGTCAACATACGTATTCGTCATAGTCGATTCCTCCTAAAAATTTAAAAATGTAAAAAGAGTATGGAAAACAATTAGTTGATTCTCCTTTTATCCGTTTGATAGGAAGGCTATATTCAATAAGACGTACAGAGCGTAAACTTAAATAACATCCGCTCCTAAACAAGCTTTAAAGTGACCAAGAGCCCACTCGTGCCCAACGTGATTGAAGCTAGCCACTGCATCTTTGTACACAACGATTTTAAACCCCTTGTTGTAAGCATCAACAGCAGTATGGAGAACACAGATTTCTGTACATACCCCTACGAGGTGTAATTCTGATATTCCCCGTTCTCGTAACTTTAATTCAAGATCTGTTCCTGCAAAAGCAGAGTAGCGTGTTTTGTCCATCCAATAAACGTTCTGGAGTGAGTCGTTATCTTCGTATAGTCGATTCAACTCGCCATATAAGTTTCTGCCATTGCTACCAGATAAATTGTGAGCAGGGAAAAGATTGGTTTCTGGATGATAAGGATCATTTTTGTGATGGATATCGACTGCAAAAACAACATAATCACCGTCATCAATGAACTGTTTGGTTACGGCTAACATGTTCTCTTCAATTTGTTGCGCGGGTATACCACACGTCAACGCACCCTTATCAGAAACAAAATCATTCGTATAATCAATATTTATCAATGCTTTTTTACTCAAAGTGAAAACCTCCCATTTAATTAACGATTAACACATTGTTAATAATTAAAACTAAAAAAATTAATATCTCGCTGTGTAGATCGGTTTGATGATAGCAGCATCCGTATGAACAAATCGGTACAACTGAGTCGGTATTTTTGATGTTCTCTGTGTCTTTTTTCCCTCAACAACCTTAATGAAGGGAAGGGACTTAATTTTTCTTGCAAATCCTGCATCGCTTGAAATAGCCGAATCGTCCGTAACAGTCAAGAGCACCGCTTGTAATTCAGAATAAGTAAATTGTTCTGGCAAAAAGTTTTTAGCAACCGTAGTTAGAAGAAGATCCTGTTTAATGACTACAAAAGCCTCTTTGATGATTTGCCTGTGATCAAAAGCAAGGTTAAGGTTGTAAACTTCATCCATCGAAAATAATTCTACTTCCGCTGCATCGTCATCAGCTCTTCTTTTAGCGAGTTGTTGAGAGGAGACAATGGCATAATGGGCATTTGAGATAATCCAACCGCGAGGATCTCTACCTGGCTTATCATAAATACCGAAATGTTTTAGATGTATCTTAGATACACCCGTTTCTTCAAATAATTCTCGACCTGCAGCTTCAAATGCTGTTTCATCATCTTGAACGAAACCACCAGGTAGAGCCCACTTGTCAGCTTCGATGTTAACCTGTTTTTCGTTATTCTGTTTCGCTCGTTTGATCAACATCAGTTTTAGCGTCATCTTGGATGGTTTATAATCGGCGTTCTTTTCAGAGACGATTGTGAAAACTGCGATATCAGAAGTATAACCATCTGGAGTACGATACTTTTTAACATCATATTGATCAAGCGCTTCTTGATTTGACATGGTTTTTCCCCTTTACATACTATACTTTTATTTAACAATATGTTAATTATTAGCTTTATTATATCTTAATATAAATAAAATACAATCGTTTACATTCTTTTTTAAAAAATTACTGTTCATAAGATGTTTTTTCTAAACCTCTGCTAGATGTAATTCGGTTAATACCATTGTTAGCTCGTTTATGTCATGAATCACTCGATCCGCCTGAGCGAGTTCCTCTTCTTTTGCAAAATCAAAATGACAGCCGATGGAAACGAACCCATTGTCTTTCGCTGCGTTTATATCGGATAAGCGATCCCCTACAACGGCCGCTTCCGTAATCTCATATTTCTCTGCAATCTTTTGAACTAAATCCGATTTATTTAATGAGTTCACGTGTTGGATGCTAAATGTTTCCGTCACCCAACGATCTAACTCGTAGTGATGAACAATAGCATTTAAATAATCCGATAGACCATTACTCGCGATGTATATGGAGCATTCACTTTCTTTTAACGACGCGAAAACTTCCTTCACATTCGGATACAGTTCGCCTTTCCCTTCCTTGATGTTCTCAATCAACCGTTTCAAAAAATAAGCATCTGTTTGTTCTCTTACATCCATCGAATGACCCGGCAACAAAGCTTCCCATACTTTTGGTAACGGGACGCCCATGATTTCACGGTATTGTGCAATCGGCGCTTCCCCATCCCATTGGTTAATTGATCTTAAATAGTGAAACGTGTCCTCTAAGGATAATGCGAGAATTTTATTTGTTTGAAAAAGCGTTCCATCCATATCAAAAATGACGGCTTGCATGATGACTGTCTCCCCCTTTTACCATTTTTCTTTGATTATATAGTTGATAGCTAGACTTTTTGTAAATGCGTCACTTTAAACTGGGATGGGTACTTTAAACCATAGCCTACAGTACGGTCCATTCCGATATGCGCAATCCAGATGAGGCTGAGTGCGAGAAGTAAATCTAGCTTCAAACTCACACTTAGGATGAAAAGAATAAGTGGAAATACGTACGTATGGCCAATATTATAGATCAGAGCACCGATTCTATTGTTCATCACGTATCCTAACATAAAGAGATCAGGCAGGAATAAACAAAGAACGAACAGCCACCAACTTGCATCGATTGAGGCATAGAAATAAACAGCTCCAAGTAAAACAATTAGCCCTTCCGAATGCAATAAACCTTTACTCATGAAATGCCCTCACCTTCTTTTATTATTGCCGGCTCAAGTTTCATGAGTGCACCAAAGTGCTGTTGTGCTGTTGTAAAACAAATAAAGGCAAAGAGCTCGCTTACTTCTTGGTCTGTAAATGTTTCTTTCAACACTTCAATTATCGATGAAGGTACGTCTCCATTTAGTTTTATGTATATCTCCGCAAAACCAACTGCGAGAGAGGTTTTCTCATCAAACAAGTTGGGATCAGGTTTCCCTTTCGCTTTACAATATTCACATCCATTGCTCTGTGCTAATGTTCTTCTCACTTGCTCTTTTAACTTAGAAGAGAGTGACTGATCACTTTCTAATACATCTCCTAATGTTGCCCATGCCTCCATGGCATTTTGGTTATGACCTAATAGTTGTTGAAAGGGGGTTACGCCTAAATCGGACTTTTCAATGATTGGCATTTTGATCTCCTTATCCGTTCATTTCGAACCTGCTATTCGCCTGTTATGCAATATTATAAACATTGTTTCATGATTTAGATTTCATTTTTTGAAGAATGGATATTCCAACCGTTGCTCCTATACATAACCCTATAACAAGTCCTATTATTGTATCTTCAACGATTGGAGTAAAAATAAAATAGCCAATTGTTAAGCCAATCATGTTCCATAAGATAAGAATTAAGGTGGGTTTGATGTTTATTTCCAAAACGGTGCTCCTTTCTTTCCTAACTTTACTTACATCTTGATTATTGTTTTTTATCTATGTAGTAACAAATACGAATAACCTTCCGAAAAAGTTTCCTTTTTTCTCCAACAAAAACATGAACTATTCTTTTACGCCCCCCTCTCTGTATACTTATCTCTAAGCCGGATCAACCTTGGTCTGTTGTATCGCTGAATCAAACAAAATGGAATTTGCACCACTAAATTCACACTGGAACAAATCAAAGCGAAACGTGCAAAACTTTCTGGATTGACCACTATACACGTAAAGCCCACTATCCCCATCCCGATGTGACCCACTTCTGCATAATACGTTTCTAATATGAATTTATTTAGATAGTTTTTGTTTAGCTCTTTATGTAGGTTTTTCTTCTCAAAATTGAATGCATTCCCCCACTCTGGAAGCTTATCTTTCCAACGTGATAATTGTATTTTTTTATAGAATCTTTTTTCATTCGAACGTTCAAGAAAGAGCCAAGTATTTTTTTCGTAAAAGGAACAGGGAATTAATCTAACTCCGTATGCCATCCCGAAACAGACAACTAACCAAAATGTTGTATTAATCACGATCATCCAAACAGCAAACATTGATTTCCCTCATTTCAGACATCAGTAAAGTCGTACAAAAACCGATCAGCGGGTGATACCTCTTACCATTTTGGGTAAGTATCTTAAATCGAATTTTACTTAAGGTTAAAATAGTTTTTTTCACAAGCTCATCGAACTTTTCTATAACCTCATCATATTCACTTACTTGTCCGAATCCTTACTTTTCATAAATGATCGGTATTCCAGCATATCGAGCTGCAGGTAAATAACCTTCTGTATCCCCTACGTAAATAGGGCTGAACACTGAACAGGTTATTTCTTTCTATGATCAAGTTAATATTTTCCCCTTTTTGATCATCCGGTTTACAACACACATGATTAACCACTACATTGATCAATGGTAATGATTAAAATCGAAAAACCAATAACTTAATTATCACTCCATAAACTTAGCAACTAACGCAAAACATCTTTCTCTTGTAAGACTTGCTTGCGTTGCGACATATTCTAATGATTCGGTCGTACCACCTTCGTATTTAAGGGATGCTTCTTTCGCAGCTTCATCTCTATGCTTTACCCAGTTTCGCTGTTCTTCTCTCAATTGATCCATCTCATCCGAAGGAAGCTGTGCCTGAAGCACTCCATATATTTCGTTTAACATCTTATCCCAATTTTGATACCTTTCCACCTCTTGTTCTTCCATTTCTACCATCGTTTCCTTCGCTTCTACATGGCGATCTGATTCATACATGCTATTTAGTTTCTTGAAGTATTTTTCTTTTTGGTTTTCCTGGTTTTCAACATTAGGTTGATCGGAATTCTCCGTTTCTCCATTAGTTGAATCTTCCATTGATGAACCCTCTTGATTGTCTGCACTCGTCTCTTCTACGACTTCTTCAGCTGAATCATCCTCCTCTGTCAGTTGAGGAGATGTTTTACTTGATGACTGGTTGGTCGATTGCGCACTAGACTCATTAGTTGAATTTCCGCAGGCAGACAAAACAACTAGAGCGAAAGTTAGCATGATCATGGATCGTTTCGTTTTCATTTTCATTTGATAAACCCTCCATTTTAATGTAAAAATCGTATGAATGAACTTCCGTTTTAGACATTACCAATTATTTCAAAACATGAAGAATATTTCAATTACTATTTCTTATGGCACCGCTCATCTTCTAAGGCAAAGAAAAAAGCACAATCTGCGATTGCGCTTTTAGTCGATTGTTGCCCACATTTCTTCTGGATTTAGTTCGTAGATGTTATTCTCTCGGTACATAAAATGGTTGATGATAAACTCCCGACGAATTGTCGCAAAGTCAGGATGGAACCGTTTGATATACTCATTTATTTCTTTCTCCGGATATTTTTTCCCTCGTTCTAATCCATTTATCAAGTGCTTCAGAATAATGATCTTTTTCTTTCGTTGAGAAGGGAGATGTTTTAACGTTCCATCTGCTTCTATAAAATTATTAACCACTGCTTGCGCTTTCAATGCATCGTCCTCCTTGTCTTGTTCAGGCTGGTAAAGCATCTTCGGTAACGCTTCAGAATAAGAGCGGAATTTTTTCTCATCAATATAATAGTAGATTGTATTCTTATCTCTACGCTGATACACAATGCCCGTATCTCTTAATTTCGTCATATGGTGCGTGATCGTAGGTGCTTTCAATCCCAGCTTACCAGCGATCGCTTGTCCATGGAGAGGACCTGTCGCAAGTAAGGACAGAATTCGTATACGAGTTGGATCACCAAGTGTTTTATGAAAATTGACTAATCTGTTTAACTGCAATCTATTTCACCTCCCACCTAATTAGACCAATAGCTAATTAGACTAATACCTAATTAGATAATAATCTAACTTAAATGATTCGTCAACAAAGGAAAACGACCTAGAAAAAGGTCGTTTTCACTCACAGCTTTGTCTTTTGTTATTACGACATTTCAAATAATCTTCCGAAACAATCGCAAACATTTTTAAATCATGAAACTTCCCCTTCGCAAACATGGCGTTTCTCATGGTTCCTTCAAATGACATGCCGACCTTTTCCATCACTCGCGCAGAACCTTCATTTTCAACAAAGCACCGTGCTTGAATTCGTTCTAGCTGAAGCTCTTCAAATCCAAAAGAAATGATTCTTCTGGCAGCTTCCGTCATATACCCTTTTCCCCAGCATTCCTCTGAAAGCACATAGCCGATTTCCGCGCTTCGATGACGTTCTTGTATCGTGACAAAATCAATTGTTCCAACAAGCTTTCCAGTTGATTTTAACTCCATTCCCCACAGTGCTTTCGTTCCTTGTTCATATCCTTCTACAATCATATCCACAAACGCCCTTGTGTCCGCTACCGTCTGATGTGTTTCCCAGCTTACCTGTTTGGAAACGTTCGGATTCGAACCATATTCAAAAATAACTGGGATATCATCCGTATTTATTTTCCGTAGATAAAAATGTTCTGTTTCTAAAATTGGTAACCCTTTCATTTTGCTGTTCAATAAAAACGCCTCCCCTACGACATTCCCCTTATCGATTTATGACGATCAAATAAACATATACAACCATTTCATTAAGATCAAAGTGAAAAGGATAAGCACAATGCTTTTTAATTCAGCCGTTTGAGAAGGCTGTTCCCCTTTTTCTCGTACTTTTCGTCTATACTCATTCTGAATTTTAAAGAAACCCTTTTTCTCTTTCCTTTGACCCTTCATCTGAGTACCTCCCAGGAAAAAACCAAACTTGGTTCACCTTACAGGTAGGAACATTTTTTACATACGTTTCAGTTATATTGATTTGACAGCTTTTTGCATTGATATTACGTTCCATTTTAACATATTATTCCACAATCAGTTCATTCATTTTCAACCGCAAAAAAAACCTGAGCAGGTACTCTCCCCACTCAGGCTGATCGGCATCTTTAAGAACCTTTATGAAAGAAGGGACACTTCCCTTCAACTGGCGTCACGTCGTCACCGATAAACGATTGTTTCCATTCATTGTGATCGGGGTCGCCGAAATGACTAATATCCGGGTGCTTTGGGAGCTGGTCCCATGCCTCGACTCGAGCGCGAACTTTTTCACGTGACATGATGCCGCCTTTTTCAGTACCTTCCAATCCTTGGAAAATAACCCGAGGTTGAAATCCGAGAATCAAGCTATTGCCAAGGTTTCTTGTTTTACGCTGCTTGTAAGCTGGCGCATTGCCAAAGGTAAAGATCGGCTGTCCAGCAAAGTGGAAGTCCCATAAATAGTGCTCTGGATCTTTCGGTGCATCGCTCGGCCACGGAAATCGATCGTGATTATGTAAATATTGAAGGATATCCCAGAACTGCGATCGATACTCATCAATGGACTGTTCTTTGCTTTCGGGCTCTACAAAAATAAATAAGCCGTGTCTAATCTTTGTGGGCTTTTGAAATAAGCTTAGAAAGCTTTCAACGGCCTCCGGTAAATTCGACCAATCTTTATGCTCAATATAGGCATAGCGAAGTTCACCTTTCAGCTGAGCAGTTCGTCCAAAAAAACAGGGGAAGGTCGGGTCTGTTACTAATTGGCTGAAGGTTTCATACTCCGACTTCAGCCACGTCGGAAGATCTTCACGTGTTTCAATACCCTCTTTCGTTAACAAGTAGCGACTTTCTGTTTTTAACATCCTCACGTCTCCTCTTTTTTGAGTTGGCTAGCGACAAAATCGACTTCCGCTAGAAGATTAGCTTCGTTCAAGCGGAAGAGTACAGCAGCGAAAGGACCCACCAGATTTAATAATCTCAGAGAAATCAACCGGAAGAACGCGGAACCCATGCGCCGTTAAGATGCGGTTCAAGCGTTTATTTTGCGAAAGACTGACAACCTTCCCCTCTCCAATAGAAAGCACATTTGGTCCCATATAGAACTGTTCTTCCTCTGTCACGTGAATTAACTGAAAGCGCGCTTCCAATTTGCTTAAGTCCTCATTTGTAAAAGCAGGTGGATAAACAAGCGCGACCTCTTGACTAACAATGTTAAATACGCAATCCAGGTGAAGGATATCCTCTCTTAACGACAATGGTGCAACAGTAAAAGCTGGCAAACGCTTTTGTAGTTCTTGAATGGCGATCTGTGACGTTCGGCCACTATTACCAACCCAAATCGTGGAACCGTCCACCACGACATCGCCACCTTCTATTGAACCTGGTAATCCTTCCTGATAAGGAATATCATTCTCTTGCAGGAACGCTTTTACCGTATTCACTTCTGGTTTTCGAACTTGTTCATTCATCGTCGCTACGAATAGTTCATCGTGAATCGTAAAGCCAATATCACGAGTAAAAACTTGCTCAGGGAGACTCGATACAGCTTGTAGTTCACTTACGTTAGCACCATGTGCTTTTAGCACTTCTACAAATGCCTCGTGTTGCTCGAGCGCTAGCGGAATATTGATGTTGCTATTCTCATAATGTTTTTGTGTTTCATTGATAATTTCTGTAATTTTCATAAATGATGGTTTTACAATCAGTACGTTTTTGAGAGTTGTATATTCGGACTTGCACTGTATTTTGTGACCAACGGCGACTCCGTTCATTTTCCTAACCTCCACCAAATCTCACATTTTAAAACCTCAATTCCCTCTCATTCAAAACGTAAAACCTGCAGGAAGAAATTGTTTTTTTTTCGTAAAGAGGTGGTTGTTAGAAAAAGAAAAGCCCGAAGCAGTTTCCAGCCCAGACTCTTTTCATTCTTTCTACGACTCCATTAAAATTTCACGAATATCCTCTTCGGTTAAGGAAGTGTTTGTTTTTTCTTCTGAATCAATCAATTCTGAAATGAGCTCGCGCTTTTTCTCCTGAAGATCATTCATCTTTTCTTCAATCGTACCCCGGGCTACAAGTTTAATCACATTGACCACCTTATCTTGGCCAATCCGATGTGTTCGGTCTGCCGCTTGTTCTTCAACCGCTGGATTCCACCAAAGATCATAAAGAACGACCGTATCCGCTCCGGTTAAGTTCAAACCCGTTCCCCCGGCTTTTAAAGAAATGAGGAATACATCTCGTTCGCCATCGTTAAATCGATCGCACGTCTCCACTCTTTCTTCAGCGGGTGTCTCTCCATCCAGGTAGAAAAAATTTTGTCCTCTTGCTGCAAGCTCTCTTCCGATCAACTGAAGCATTTTCGTAAATTGAGAGAAGATCAGCATTCTTCTCCCGGATCGTCTCGAATCTTCGATAATCTGTAGCAGCTGCTCGAATTTAGCTGAACTTCCTTTGTAGCCATCCACAAATAGGGACGGATGACAGCAAATCTGGCGCAGTCGCGTTAACCCTGCCAAAATCTTAATGCGATTTTTACGAATCGTGTCACGATCGAGATGCTTTAACGTATCGGTTCTTAGCTTCGCAAGGTATGCGGCGTACAGCTTCTTCTGTTCAGGCAATAGCTCGGTTAATTCAAGTGATTCAAGTTTTTCTGGTAACTCTGCCAGAACGTCTTCTTTCATTCTTCTAAGTAAGAAGGGTTGTACTCTCCTTGCGATCGTTTTCTTTGTTAAATTGCTGTAGGCTTTGATCCCTTTAAAAAGTTCTGGAAAGACAACGTGATAAATCGACCAAAGCTCTTCAATCGCATTTTCAACCGGCGTTCCCGTTAAACCAAATCGGTGATCGGCTTTGATTTTCTTAACCGTTCTGGCCGTTTGCGTTGAAGGATTTTTAAACGCCTGAGCTTCATCAAAAAAGACTGTATGAAAGGTTTGTTTTTCATACCAGCTGATGTCACGACGAAGTAACGGATAAGACGTGATCACCACATCCATCTCCTTGCTCGTCTGCTGAAGCTTGTATCGCGTTAATTGATTGCCATCAATAATTTGCGCTTGAAGCTCCGGAGCAAACTTCTTTATTTCATTAAACCAATTATACGTAAGCGAGGAAGGACACACGATCAGAACCGGTTTATGCTCTTCACGAATACCGTTAAGCTCAGACACGATATACGTGATGCTTTGCAGCGTTTTTCCAAGTCCCATATCATCCGCTAACACACCGCCAAACCCGTAGCTCGCTAAGGTTTTCATCCATTGAAAGCCCTGTATTTGATAATCCCGTAAGATATGATCTAACGATTCAGGCACTTTAAACTCATCCTGATTGGGAAGACGCATCGTGTCTAGAAAGTTACGAAACGATGCGTCTGCTAGAAAGATGCTATTCGTTTCAATTGTCCCCATTAGACTGGCGCTTTTTTTGGCCGGAAGCGAAAAATATGGCTCAAATTGTTCCTGTGGGGGAACTGTGGTTAGAAACTCATGCATATCCTCCATTTCTTTCGTTTCAAGGGACAAAAGCGATCCATTTGGTAAGCGATAATACTTACGCTTTTCTTCTAATGCCGCTAATATTTCCCTAATTTGATTGTCAGATATGCCATCCATCTCAAAGGTGAATTCTAACCAATTTGTCCGTTCTCGTTTCTTCAGCTTTACATTTATTTTCGGATAGTGCTTCTTTCGAACGAGTCGATTTCGAACGGCTGTTGTCGCGTATAGCTTCAACATGGACTGTAGTTTTGGAACAGTATGATGAAGAAATTCGTACTCAAGTTCTTCATTTTGCATCATGTAGCCGCCATCTGTTTTTGAAAATCCGCTTTCTTCCATCATGTTCAGAATTTCTTCTTCCCGCTCGATGTCTCGAATGATCATGGAACCTGGGGCATCCCGCCGTTCTAACGGCTGAATAACCACTTCTTCATACTGAAATTCAAGCCCTGCCAGTAGTCGGTTTTTCAATCGATCGAGATAGAGGCGAGCCTTTAACGGTGTCTTCATATACGTTTCACGAAATGCTTTTGAAAGCTCCACATGTCCCATTCGCTTCAAATCAGGAACAACTTTTTCAAGAAATTGATCCATTTGTTCGTACGGAATTGGAATCTGATTGTTCCCTGCCGGAAGCATCTTCTTTAACTCGGCCAGACGAATAAAGTCTTGTCTATCTAATTGAAAGATGGTTCCTTTATATAAAAGCGATTGATAGCCTTGTAAAAGCGTCATCCGGTCAAAACCTTTAATCGTAATGCGACAGTGTTTCTCATCCCATACGTCAATAAAAAAGCGAATCGGAGGCGAGCCATTTTCTACTATTACGTGTTCAAACAAAGATCCTCGATGTGCAATTTTGACATTGTCAGCGCTGGTGATGAAGGGGACCAAACTGCTCCATGAAGAGGGCGAAATCAGTAACGTATCAGACCGCTGATCGTCACGCCACAAAGGGAGCGATTGAAGCAATGTTTTTTCATCACGAGCTACGCGGATTAAATGATGGAGAATGGTATCTGCTTCATTTGAAAAGCAGTGACTGTCCGGATGATAGATCACGTCAGGCGAGACTTCATTGACGTTTCCGTCGTGTACATCGTGAAGAAAGTCGCGAATCGACGAAACTTTCACGTGTTCGACAGCAACTTCAACCCCCAGTAAATCCTGGTCGCGAAGTGAAACAGGCTTCAATGTATACCCCACATCAAGCACCTTCCGCTTTTCAAAAAAACGTTGGTGACCGCTTCCTGGAGTTAATTTGTCGGTAAATAGTGTCATGAAATCTTCTGTGAGCCTGTTCTCATCCTGCACGGCCGTTTCTTTTTGTTGAATGTGGCGGATGCCGATTAAAACGGCCGCTATGTGCTGACAATCTTTTTGAAAGGTTGCAAGCGATGGACAGCTACATTCTGCTTCGATGTGTCCGTTTGCATCTGTCGTTACCGTGACATAAAAGTCTTCCGTTCCATGAACTGTGGCTTCATATCTCATCGAGTGATCATGATGAAACGTTACTTTATTGGAATAAAAATAGGACTCCCCCTTTTTGAAAGAGCGATCGCCACACATTTCTTTTATAAGCTTATTGCTGATTTTACGGTCCATGTCATCCCGATCCTTTTTCATATGCTTGTTCCATTTTATCATAGTAGCGGAATTCCATGCCTATACGCCACTCAATCTGTTTACATACACTAACGTACAACTGCTGAAGGGGGAACTGACGTTGCAAAGACCACTTTATCATGCTGGCTATGGAAGCGATTATCCTGGATTTGGTTATCATCATGGACATGTAAGCGCTCATCCTGGATTCAGCTATCATCATTCGCACGGGAGTTATCACCCTGGCTATGGCAATCACCATGGGCAAACCACATATTATCCAGGTTATCGATTACATCACAGCCATCGCACATACCATGGATATTAGCGAGAAATGAAGGTGTAAAATGAGATACCGATTTGGTACCGCATTGAATTGTATTGACGGCCGAACACAAATTCCAGTAACGGAGTGGCTTAAGGCGCATTACCAGCTTGATTACGTTGACCTGATTACAGAGCCCGGCATGGACCGGGTGCTCTCTCATGGCCCTACCTGCGAAATTGCCCGATTAAGAGAAAACACCATCGTGTCCTTAACTGCACACACTTCTCAAGTCATTGCTGTTGTTGGCCATTTTGACTGTGCCGCGAACCCTGTTAGTAAGTGCCAACATTTTAAAGACATTGCTACGTCCACTCAGGTTGTAAGGTCCTGGGGGTTCGCTCACGTTATTGGCCTCTGGGTCGATGAATATGGACGCATTGAGGTTGTCTGCACCTAAATAAAAGGGCCGCTCCATTAAAGGAGACGGCCCTTTCATTTAGGTTTCTTTGCGAATTTCCCTATTAAAAATCCGACAAGTAATGCGAGTAAACTACTTGGCACCATACCAATCGCTACAATGCTAATGGCAATACCAACCCACGGATTCGACAATATCCCAAAAATAAAGCTACTAATAAAAACAGCGACTGCTAGTAGTAAGCTAATTAGCCCCGTCCGGTATTGCTTTCCTGACTTCTTATAGGAATAGAGCGTGATCAAACAAAGCAAGACGGTATACAAAATCGCGATTGCTGTAGAGCTCGTGAAAATGTTCAGTGATTCTCTCAGCCACTTGCCGTTTGTAGATTCCGGGAGATCCATCGTAATAATATTCATCTCTTTCGTATCGATATCCACTGTCTTCAATTGATACTTTTCTGGATGACCGGACCAATTCGTATACTCGAGAAAAGCGATTTTGTCAGACTGGTGAAAAAAATCCGGTGATACGACAGAAGATTCTAATGACGTGAGCTGTTTTGTCTTATCCCCATTTAAATCTCGATAGTAGAGTTCATATTTGAATAACGAGCTACTCTCTGATTCCTTTGACACATCTGTATAAGTGAACGCTTGTTTTCCTTCATCATAATCCCAGTCGTACAATGAACCAACTTCAGCCGGTACCCAATCCGCCCTGCTTTCTCTCTCATCTTCTACATGATAAGCGTAGATTTTATCACTATTCCCATTAAATAATGTGTAATAGAGCTCTGAACGATCAGTCGAGATGGCAAGATGGTTCATTGTAAAATGATCTTGATCGGTTAATTTCCGCTCATTTTCCCCATCCAGATCGACCGAATGGAGATCAAATCCTTCTTTCGTTTCCCCTTCTGCTTTTCCCACCGCTTCTGACGGCATTCCGACAAAATAGATTTCGTTCTCAGAAAAGACTGCTTCTTCAACATGAATCGTATCATCCGTTAGTTTCTTAGGATTCTCACCGTTCAAATCCGCGATGTATAATGATTGAATGCGATCGCTATTTTCGGATAAATAGAGCAGCTTCTCTCCGGTTGGAGATATGGCTGGCTTTCGGTGCCGTTCCTCATCTGGATGGGTGAGTTGCTCTACTTCACCCCCATCGGTATTTGCGCGATAGATCGACTCTTTCCCATCTTGATAATAAGAAAAGTAGAATTTACGGTCATCCTCCGAAAGGTTAACCGAATCCCCTAATCCCGTATAACCAAGATATGGATCTTCCTCATTGAGGAAATTGTATGCAATGGACGCAGCAAGCAAGACCAAACAAATCAGACTAGCATATAAAACTGTTTTTTGTTTCATTTATTCCCCTCCCCCTACACTGGCAGTCCCCAAAAATAAATAACCACACTTAAAAAAAGTATAGTCGTCATCCCTTTTACTTTGCTTCTTTTCCATACGAGCACGCTCGTAAAAACCGTGCCAGGAATAAGAAAAAGAAGGCCAACCACTTTCAAAGTATTGATGGTTAGGGCATCTCCTATAGCGACAACAAGTAAACCTAAGCCAATGAATCCTCCTGTAAGCAGAGATTTTAATGTAAGAAAGGTTTCTCTCACTTCCTTACGCTCTGTCTCAGACATCTTCGCGTAGCCGATGATGTAAGCAACGAATGGGCAACCGAACGCGATAATTGTCGGCACAAGTGCATCAATGATTTCAAACAAGAAAATGCTCCTTTCCATATAACCGTTACAATTATTTCAAATATTGGAAATAAACTCAAGATTGGGTTCAATTCATTTTCCTACAAAAAATCCGTTTTACCCCAATGAAATAGGGAATCTATTCCTTATCATAAAATTGGTGTAGGAGGAAAAGAACTTGAGTCAAGGAACATTATCGGTTGGTTTGGTCACACCACCCGGATATCCCAAAAAGCTTAGCGAACAATTAAGCGGCGAGTTACCTGAGCTACTAAGCTATTATGTGAGATATGAATGCGAATGGAACATAGATTCAAGGGTGGACCCGCTCACTGGCGTTACGGAAAACCCTGAAGAAGTATTAGAAGCGGGCTGTAAAAGAAAAGAAAACGAAGATTGGGATTATATCGTTTGTTTAACGGACCTGCCCTTCTTTGATGGAAAGAAACCCATTTTAGCTGAAGCGTCTACGGATCACAAAGTGGCAATCATCAGTCTTCCAGGCCTCGGCTCTACTCCGATGGTGAAACGCATTCGGCAATCGATTCTTCAGTTAGTGAATGAAATGTATTACGGAAGTCCTGAAAAAGATCGCGAAAAGGCACAACAAAGGGTACAAGCAAAAAGCGACCAACAAAACGAGGATTTGAAAGACAAAGGATCGAAACAACTTTTCAAAAAAGGAAGCGTTGAACGGTTTTCTCCAATTAAACGAGTGACAAAAGGAGAAGATTCCCCCATTGATGTACAGTATATTGTGAAATCCCGTATCAGTGGTGCATTACGCATACTAACCGGAATGGTTCGCGCCAACCGACCATGGGCCATCTTCCCCGCCTTTAAAAAGGTCATTATTTTCGCCTTTGCGACGGGCTCTTACGCACTTGTTTTCCCCACTCTCTGGCAATTAAGTAACAGCTACGGACTATGGAGAATGTTTATGCTGATGGTCGTGTCTTCCTTTTTGATGGTCGGGTGGATTGTCATGGCTCATAACTTATGGGAAAAACCAAGACAGGATCGCGCAAAATACCTTCGAAAGCTCTATAACACCGCCACGATTTTGACGCTACTCGTCACCATAGGGATTTACTACATTATTTTATTCTTTATGTTTGGCTTAGCGGTATTAGCTTTCATCCCAATGGGTCTACTAGAATCACAATTATCCGGACCAGTTGGTTATGCTAACTATTTCTACATCACGTGGACAGCTACGAGTATTTCAATCATTATTGGCGCGCTTGGCTCTGCACTTGAAAATGAGGAAGTCGTTCTTTCGTCAACGTATGGATACCGACAGCAGCAGCGCTACAAAACGGCTAATGCTTCTAAGGATGAGGAGGATGATTCAAAACAAGAACAAACCCCCTTCCCAACTGAAATGAAATCAAACAAGGCAAATGCAGAAAGGTGACGAGCCATCTGGTTTGCCTTTTTCTTTTGCGAAATCACATCGATTACCGGTAAGCTTATCATCAAAATAAAAGGCGACTAACCATATTATTCAAAATAAGCGAAAAGATCGAGCGTTCCACTCCGCTACCTACTGGAGATTCATAGGTTAATTGAGTTAAGTTGACAAGCCTTTTTACAATATCGAGTACTTGTCGCTTCATTCGGTACTATTATAGAAAATTCAACCTACCGACTGTGATCATTGAATTGAAAAAACGATCCCTACGTATAGTAGGAATCGTTTCATCTATCACCCAAATTGGGCTTTATGCAGACGGCTGTAAATACCGCTTGATTCAATAAGTTCCTGATGGTTCCCTTGCTCGGCAATCCCGTCTTTCGTCACAACCATAATCCGATCAGCATTTTTAATCGTAGCAAGACGGTGGGCAATCACAAGCGTCGTTCGCCCTTCCGTTAGTTCTTCCAATGATTTTTGAATCGCAACTTCCGTTTCGGTATCGAGTGCGGAAGTCGCTTCATCAAGAATCAGAATCGGTGGATTTTTCAAGAACATACGCGCAATCGCAAGCCTCTGTTTCTGTCCTCCTGAAAGCTTCACACCTCTTTCACCGATCACCGTATCCAACCCGTCTGGCTGACGATAAATAAACTCATCTAGCTTTGCTTTCCGCGCCGCTTCAAGAATTTCTTCATCTGTAGCTAAAAGGTTTCCATAAGCGATGTTCTCACGAAACGTTCCTGAGAAAAGGAAGACGTCCTGCTGCACGATCCCAATCTGACTTCGGAGAGAGGATAGCTTTAGTTCTCTCACATCAATACCATTTATCGTTATCGCACCACCCTGTATTTCATAAAAGCGAGGCAATAAACTACATAATGTTGTTTTGCCCGCTCCAGACGGCCCTACAAATGCCACCGTTTCGCCAGGCTGTATGGATAAGTTGATTTGATTTAACACAGGCGCGTAGCCCTCATAGCCAAACGAAACATCTTGATAGCGAATCTCTCCGCTAAGCGCCATTTCAATCGCATCTTCGGAATCTTGAATGTCCGGATCGGTATCAATAATTTCCGTATACCGCTTAAATCCGGCAATGCCTTTCGGATAGCTTTCTATGACAGCATTAATCTTCTGGATCGGTCCGATGAGAATATTTGATAATAAGATGAACGCCACGAACTCTCCGTACGTTAGCTCTCCTGAAATCACAAAGTAGGTACCGAACAGCAGCGTAAATAGCGTAACGACTCTCATCAATAGATAGTTCGACATCACGTTCTGCGCCATGATTTTATACGATTGAAGCTTTGTTGAGCGATAGCTCTCATTGTTTTCACGAAACTTTTCTTGTTCATGATGTTCATTCGCAAACGCCTGAACGACGCGAATCCCCCCGATGCTATCTTCTACGCGTGAATTAATTTCAGCGACATCCTGAAACATGCGCCTAAACGTTTTTGTCATCTTTTTATTAAAGTAGATCGCAAGAATAATCAACAGTGGGATGACAATGAAAGAGAGGACAGCAAGCTTCCAGTTAATCATAAGCATTAATCCAAATGAACCGAGAAGCGTCATCACTGCTACAAACACATCCTCTGGGCCGTGATGAGCTACCTCGCCAATTTCCTCCAGATCTTTTGTAAGTCTTGAGATGCTGTGACCAGTTTTACTATTATCATAGTAACCAAATGATAGCTTTTGCATATGGGTAAACAGCTTCTGACGCATATCTGTTTCAATGTTAATTCCGAGCTTATGCCCCCAGTAAGTAACAATAAAATGCAGGCCGGTATTGATTAAGTAAATTAGGAGCAATCCTGCACAAGCAAGAAGAATGATGCCCCAATTTCCTTCGGGCAGCAACTGATCGATGACCTGATTCACCGCAAGTGGAAAAGCAAGCTCCAACACACCAACAATGATGGCGGATACGAAATCAAGAATGAATAGCCATTTGTATGGCTTGTAATACGAAAAAAAGCGTTTGAGCAAATAAATCCCTCCTCTAACAAGATCGAATCAATGATACCTTCACAATTGAGATTCATTATCAATTATAGAGTTTTAAGTGATTGAATACAATCTTTTCTTCGCCTATGTCCTGCTCTCCTGACCTCATTTATGCACGTTGATTTTATCCTGTCGAGTTCTCTATGAGAAAAGCAAATGCCAATTAGCTTGAATTGAAGTAAAAAAGCGACTCCCATTAGGAAGTCGCTTCACCACGCTGTTTTTTCGTAAGGGTAAAGAAAGTAATCGCACCAATCGAAGACGTTGTAAACAGAATCGCCCCCATTGGAACGGCGGTTGATTCATCAATTCCAACGAGAGGTGAAACCATTGAGCCGAATAGCAGCGGCAGCATACCAAGTACGGCACTCGCACTACCTGCCCTGTGTCCCTGCTTCTCCATCGCAAGCGTGAACGTACTTGTAAGCACCATTCCCATTGCTGTCATGTAAATGAAAATTGGAATCACAAGCGTTGCAAGCGGTCCTTCAATAATTGTCATAACTAAAAGGAAGGACGTGGCAGTTACCGCCGTAATCACTGCGGTTCGAAGCAAACTTCTTTCATGAAAGTAGGCACTTAACTTACCAATCATAAAGCTTCCTGAAATAATCGCGAGCCCGTTGATCCCAAATAGTAGACTAAACAATTGCGGAGAAACGTTGTAAATCCCTTGGTAAACGAAAGGCGTTCCGGAAACATAGGCAAAGCTACCACCGTGTACAAATCCAATCGTTAACGCATAGCCGATAAAGGAACGATCTTTCAGCAAACTTCCCATCGTACGCACCGATTGGCTGATTGAGCTTGGTAACCTTTTCTCTGGTGGTAGCGTTTCTGGAAGTCGGAGGCCAATCACCGTTACGATAATAAGTCCCAGAATCCCAAGGAAATAAAAGATTGTATTCCATGTCGCAAATGGCAGAAGTAGAATCGCTCCACCTACGATCGGCGCGATCATCGGCGCTGTTGCATTGATCACCATCAAAAGCGCGAAGAACTTCGTGAGCTCTCGCCCGCTGAACACATCACGAACAACCGCACGTGAGAGCACAACACCAGCTGATGCTGTAAAGCCCTGAAGGAAACGGGCAATCACGAGTGTCAGAATGTTCGGTGCGACTGCACAAAGAATGGAGGCAATCGCAAATAAAAAAATAAAAATCAATAATGGCTTACGTCTTCCCTGTGCGTCACTATAAGGACCTATCACAATTTGTCCAACCGCAAGTCCAATGAGACAGGTTGTTAAACTTAGTTGAACGAGCGAGGCGCTCGCATTTAAATCACTCGCAATCCCCGGAAAACTCGGGAGGTACATATCAATATTTAATGGCCCCATAATTCCGAGCATCCCTAGTAGTAAAGCGAGTCCAATCCGTTCTTTTCCTGTTGGGTTATGAAGCATAAAAGTGACACCTTTCTCTTCTCTAGTTACACGTTCATCTGATTCTAGCAAACCATCATTTCCAATACAATCGATATGATTTCATTTGGAAAATTAAAAACGATTCCTGCGGGGGCAGAAACCGTTTTACTGATCATGCAAACTGAATTCCGCCCCCTCATGAATGCTGATCCATAAGGGGGCGTTTGGTAAAAGCGTTGTTTGGCCAATAGACGGCCATTTCAACAGTCCACTCCACCGCCTAAAGCGATCAGGAGGACATAAAGTCGCCGCCATTCACATGAATGCACTGGCCAGTCATGTAAGAACCGTCATCAGAAGCTAATAAAACATATGGTCCGAATAGTTCAGACGGTTGACCCGGGCGTCCCATCGGATTGTCCGTACCAAATTCTGCAACAGAATCTTCATCAAACGTAGATGGAATGAGCGGTGTCCAGATTGGTCCTGGTGCAACCATGTTCACGCGAATGCCTTTATCCACAAGGTTCGCTGCCATACTGCGTGTGAACGCCACAATGGCACCTTTCGTTGACGTATAGTCAATTAACACTTTATTTCCTGTGTATGGATTAATCGATGTTGTATTAATAATCGAGCTTCCTTTTTGCAAGTGAGGAACCGCATACTTCGTCATATTGAAGACGGAATACACATTTGTTTTAAACGTTTGATCCCACTGCTCATAAGAAATGTCTTCAATGCTTTCTGTTGGAAATTGAATCGCTGCGTTATTCACGAGGATGTCGAGCTTTCCAAAGTGATCAAGCGTTTTGTCGATAAGATCCTTACATTCTTTCTCTTCGGATACATCTCCTGGAATCAAGAGACATTTGACGCCTTCTTCCTCAACAAATTTCTTTGTTTCGTCCGCGTCACTTTGTTCTTTTTCAAGATAGTTGATCGCGACGTATGCGCCTTCTTTCGCATAGGCGATGGCCACCGCGCGACCAATGCCACTGTCCCCACCAGTTATGAGCGCCACTTTGTTCTCAAGCTTGTGACTGCCTATGTATTCATGCGGTTGATCCGGTCTTGGCGTCATTTGCGATTCAATACCAGGTTGCTCTGGCTGCGTTTGTTTTGGTTGTCCGTTTTTGCTCACGATGTATCTCTCCTTTTTTCTTCCATAATGGTTAGTTTAATAATGCTGTTTTATTGAGATACCACGGAAGAAATAAGTGTAAACATTTGTAAGCGAATCCAAACCGAAAAGGGTAAGAATGGATTAGTCTCCATCTTCTGCACCATGCTTAGAAACCAATGAAATACGTCGTCCATACTGCCAGAACAGCTAGAACACTCATTATCGCCAAGCCAAAATCGAACATCGCACGATTTGGGTGGCCATCGTTCAGATTCCTCATCCCGCTATGTACCATTCGAATGAACCAAAACATAATTAAAAATCCATAACCAACATAATCATTAAAAGGATCCCGATCAAACCAAAATTGAACTGCCCCGATAAAAAGCGCAGCATAAATCAGCCCTCTTACAATCTTTCTACTCTTCTTTGACCAACTATTCTCCTTCATAATCATCTCTTTTCTATACGATTCAATCTATTTCATCCCTTTGATGATAAGCTTCCCAACCACTCTAGCGAGTAATCCCGCAACCAAAGCAATCACAATGCTTATTACGATATTGTCAGTCACCGCGATTCCAACATTAAAACCAATCGCAAGCGCAAGGCCTATTACGACACCAAGCAGTATTCCCTGCATTTGGCTCATTTGAACACCTCCGTCTTCTCTGAATCTATTCCTCCGAACCCCTACCGTCCAGCTCTTCTTCCACTTCCCCCTCATACCGCCGACTCGGATGGTCAAGGATCTCACCATATTTCCATAATCGAATTTGACTCAGCAAAAGGGCAATAAAAAGACCAGCCATCGCGATGAAGATTCCCGCTTTATAACTGGTTAATAGTGAAATAATTAGTAGAAGACTTGAGGGGATCGCAATGATCATTTGTGCTTTCTTCACGTACTCCCTCCTTACATATCAAACGATTTAATCAAACTGCTGCATCAAATCAAACGGGAAGTGAATTGAAAAGTATCCAAACACAACCATTACCACGACAAAAAAGTAATAACCAAACTATATAAAATGAAAACGAAGGAAAAGTCCTTTACTCGATTCAGTGGATCTCCTCTCCTTTTTCGATCAAGTAAGCACCTCAGCCCAACACGTTTCTTCCCTGATCCTTTTTAAGACGCTCTCGTCTCATTCGTTTCCACTGAACCCCTAGTTGTATAAGCGCAATGATCACCACGATCCAGAAAATCCGATTTTCAAAAGACAATCCGACCGTCGATTCCCCACCCGCTAGGTTTAGAACAAACATCAGAATGAAAACATAGAGAAGTACCAAAAGCTGTGCTCTGAATGATTCTTTCTCGGGTGTGGGGTGCTTGTTTTTATTGAAAGCAGTTATGAAAAGCATACCAATCAACAACAAAAACATAACATTTTGAGGGAAAACCTCTTTTAAAAAGAACGTTGGAAAGTAATCATAGATTAGTAGGAGCGTAATGAATAGAAACAAAAAACCATCTAAAACCCTAGATAAAATAGCCATTCCCCCTATCGATCAGACTGCGATTTTTCTCGTTCAAGCAGCTGATCGACCTTTTTTTCGACACGATCAAGCTTCGAACTTCTCTTTTTCAAACTTACGATTAAAAGGACAATCCCCGCTACTACCCCAAACATCAAAGAAAACGAAATCAGTTGAAATACGATATCTCCCATATGACCACCTGTCCCTTACGCATATTTACGCACTGCTAAGCGAAGATTTTCCCCTCCTAAACCTCACCTTGATTTTACCATTTATTCAGAAGCTTGTTTCCCTTATTTACCATTATTAACAAAGTCGTCTTTCACCCGGATTAAATCTAATGAAAAAAGACGACTTGTGCATGCACAAGTCGCCTTCCTTCTATAGCCATACAACTATCCTTGTTCCGGATAATCCAAATACCGATTAATATCTGATGGTGTTAACAGATCCGTGTCAACAGGCTCATAGCCAAGTGCCCGTGCTAGTGTCACAATCTGACCCTTGTGATGAAATTCATGGGTGATTGTGTGTGTGAGTAACCATAACGGAGAAAGTTCTTCTTCCTCTTCTTTCCAAGGAACTTCCCGACTAATCTTTTCATCGAAGCGTTCATCATACTCATCTAGAAAACGATAAACAAGCTCATCAACTTGTTCAAACACCTTTCTCATTTCATTAACGTCTGTCACTTCTAACTCATTCGCGACAGGTTCTGAGGTTTCAAGAGCAAATCGACCAATCCAGCTCAGGTAGCATTCAGCGATATGCACATGCAGGTTTCGGATCGAGCCCCATCCATATCCATCGACTTCTTTTATATAATCCTCTTGTTCGATTTTTTCACAAAAGTGAAAGAGAACTTTACGCGTATGCTTGATCAAATCATACTGCTCTTTTAATACGTTCATTGTATTGCCTCCTGTAGTCTAAAGTTCGCCCACTCTAACGTCCTATTCCATCTACTATGTATTCCTCTTCAAGGGTTTACTAAACCTATAAAACTCTTATCAGTTTATGGTCACTTTCTCTATGTTGCAAAAGCATATATTACCCTACAATTAACTCGATTCACTCAAAAAAATCCATATGTGCCTTGTCTTGTTTATAATAACGTATCCGTTCTTCTAACGTTCCCGTATGAAATTCGAATTTGTGTCCATCCGGATCAGTGAAATAAATCGATTGCTGGTCTCGCTGGTCTCTCTCCCGTCCTAATAGAATATTCACGTTAAGATCAACTAATTTGCGAGTTATTTTATCCATGTCTTCTTCATCAATAGTAAAAGCGATATGGGTATAAGACTGGGCAATCTCATTTCTCGCAATGTCTGTCTCCTCATTCAGCGCAAGCCACATTCCATTCAAATCAAAGTAAGCTGTTCGTTTTCCTTTCACAAGTAACTTAGCATCAAAAACATTTTGATAAAATGCAATCGATCGTTCCAGATTTGAAACTGAAAATAAGAAGTGATTGATACCTTTTATCAAAAAAACCACCTCCAATGCGATACTTTAACGCTCAGATACAAGATCAAAAGTTTGCAATAGCTCTTCCGTCTTTAAAATCGTCGCAAATTCTTCATGCAATGTTGCTAAGGTGAGCATGTAAACCAATTCTGGATCATGGTAACGTCCATTCTGATCTGTGAGTCCATAAGCTGCTGTGGCGTCTGAAATCAAATAAGTATTAAATCCCAGATTCCCACTCATTCTTGTCGTCGTGGATACGCAGTGTGGTGTCGTTAATCCAGTGATGACTACCTCTGATAAGTTATTTTCGTGGAGGTAGTTTTCTAGATTGGTACCGATAAAAGCACTATTCACCTTCTTTGTAAAGATCACGTCTTCAGCTTCAGGCTTAACGATATTTTTAATCTCATAACCCTTCTGTCCTTGGTAGAATACGGACGCTGGATCATCGGATCGATGCTGAATGTAAATGACACGATCTCCATTCGCTCTCCATGCGTCTAACAGCTTACGTATATTTGCTTCTGCTTGAGGATTGTTTCGCTCTCCCCATTTTTCGTCCTCGAACGCTTTTTGAACATCAACGATTAAAAGTACGCGATTTGATTTCATACGTTGCCTCCTGTTCGTCTGTTTATCAGTCCATTTACTTTTTCGATAAATAAGAGAAGGCACCTTCTTTTTATCAACATATGCTAAAAAGCTTTCCCCCAAGAGAGAAAGCTTACAAGTGTGAACGCGCCGCTCATTAACATGTACTTCCGTGGCCATTTTGCGTTTTTTTCTTTAAATGAAGAGCGTTGAACATCACTAATAACCATCATTAAGAAAATTAGAAGAAGAGAAAATAATACCATCTCAGAAATTGTAAACATTTGATAGAAGATCCCGATAAACACATTTATCCAATTATGGGTTGTTTTATCACTCACTTAAAACCGACGACCTTTCTTAAGACTTTTTATCTCGAAATCA
Source organism: Bacillus sp. Cs-700 (assembly GCF_011082085.1). NCBI lineage: Bacteria > Bacillati > Bacillota > Bacilli > Caryophanales > Bacillaceae > Bacillus > Bacillus sp. Cs-700. The sequence continues at coordinate 3,745,535 of NZ_CP041063.1, read as the reverse complement.
CTGGTAGTAATACTGTAAATGTGCTACCAATCGCTTCTTCACTTTCCACTTCAATCTTGCCTTGATGATTCTCGACGATTTCCTTCGCGATCGATAGACCAAGTCCCGTCCCACCTGTTTCTCGTGAACGGTTTTTGTCCACACGGTAAAAGCGAGAAAAAATCTTCGGTATTTCTTCACGGGGAATACCGATTCCTGTATCCGAGATGCTTAGCATGACTGTGTTCTCTGCCTCTTTTAAAAGGACGGTCATCTTGCCTTCCGTTGTATACCTTTCTGCATTTTCTACTATAATGACCGCCACTTGCCTGAGCTGTTCACGATCACCTAAAACCAGCACATTTTGCTCCAGATTTGCAGATATCGGTACACGTGAACGTGCTTCGAATTGCTCAACCACTCCCTCAACAATTTCGGTCAGATTCACTTTTTCAAGAGTTGTTTCCATATGTTCATTTCGAGCGATGGTGAGCATTTGTTCTAAAATGTGCTTCATACGACTACTTTCATCATCCAAGGCTTGTATAGATGTTTCCAATACGGCGGGATCGTCTTTCCCCCACCTTTTAATCAAATTTAAGTGACCACGAAAAGAAGTTAGTGGCGTTCTTAATTCATGAGAAGCATTTGAGACGAAGCTTTTCTCCCGCTCAAACTGCTCTTCCAGCTGCTGAAGGAGCTGATTAAACGTACTAGCAAGTTCTTTCAATTCTTTCGGATTCGAAGGTTCAGAAATTCGTTTTTGCAAATCTGATGATCCTTCGATTCCACTCACTTCATCTGTTATATTGAGGAGCGGACGTAGTCTTTTTTTCGTAAATTGATAGATAAGAATGGATCCTAAAATAATGCTTACCAGTCCGGTAACGAGAAGAATGGTGAAGATCAGCTGAAGAAATTCAAGCTCTTCTTCCAGTGGTACTTTCACATGTATCACACCATTACCAAACGTTAAATCGCTCTTATAAAATAATCCTTCTTCTTTATTCCAAATGTAGTAATCCAACCAGGGCACATTCATTTCATCTTTCGGATCAAGCTCTTCCTCATCCCCAACTTGCGCCACGATTTTCCCACGCTGAAGAATTTCAACATAATAGTCTGTATTGTCAGGATAAAGAACTTCCTCTAGCGACTGCTGAACATCGTTTTTGTCAGTAACTTTCAATAGCTGTTCTTCGATCGCTTCGACCTCATCCTGGGTTCCTTCAAGCAAGAAAAATCCGATCGCACTAAGTACGACGATACCTATGATAATTAGAGCAATAATAAATTGCCATACATACCAGGAAGTGAATTGTTTTAGTAGCGATTGACTTCGTTGTTTTCTCATATGTTCCACCTCCAATTCCTGGCTTTATGAAGAACGAAGGATATAGCCAATTCCTCTTACCGTATGAATAAGCGTTGGCTCGTAGTCTCGATCCAATTTGTTTCGTAGATAGCGAATATAGACATCGACGACATTCGTTTCTCCCACAAAGTCATATCCCCAAACAGCGGAAAGAAGCCATTCACGACTGAGGGCCTCCCCTTCATGCTTCATCAGAAAAACAAGCAAATCAAACTCACGCTGCGTGAGTTCAATCTCGTTACCATCACGAGTAACGCGACGACTTTTCAAATTCACTTCAAGGTTCTCAATCACTAACTTATCATCTTTCGCTTTCTCCACCTGAGCCTGAGAACGTCTTAATACTGCACGAATTCGTGCCAGCAATTCTTCAATTTCAAATGGTTTTGTAATGTAATCATCTGCACCGCGATCAAGCCCAAGAATTTTATCCCCGACATAATCTCTTGCGGTTAAGATAATAATCGGCACCTGACTCGTTTTTCGAATCCGCCTGCACACTTCAAGGCCATCAAGCTTCGGAAGCATCCAATCAAGAAGGATCACGCTCCATTCCTTTTGTTGAAATCGAGCCATCGCTTCCTCTCCATCTTTCGCCGTTGTTACCTCGTATCCTTCGTGTTCAAGTTCTAACTGCATAAATTGAATAACATTCACTTCATCTTCTACAAGAAGAATGGATTCTTTCTCCATGTTTTTCACCTCTTCATTTCCTCTTTCTTTATTGTACCTACCCTAACTTCAATAGAAAAATGAGAATTTCATGAGAGAATGCTCATTCTTTTCTCATGCTGCTGTCCTTTTTTTATTAGATTGTTTCCTTATCATAGAGGATGTCATACAAAACGAAGGAGGAAACATGATGAAATTCAAAAAAACATTGATTATAGGCGGTACTGTACTAGGACTTGCAGGAGGTGCGTTTTTCTATCAAGGAACAGATGGGATGGAGAATGTGCTTGCTTCAACTAACGTGAGTGAAAGTAAACTGATCGAGGAAGCGAAAATTTCAGAAGCTGAAGCTGAAAAGATTGCGAAAGAAGAAGCTGCTGGAGAAGTAACTGAGAAAGAAGTTGAGAAAGAAAACGGAACGATTGTTTATGAGTTCGACATCAAAACGGATTCTGGTGAAACGGAAGTGGAGATTGATGGGATGAGCGGTGAGGTTTTACAAGTTGAAGTGGATGATGAAGATGATGAGGACAACGACGATCAGCAAGACACAAAGTCTTCCCAGTAAAACTGGGAGACTTTTTTTATTATTGATTTAAAACGCAAATGGTCATGTTCTATCTTTCAACTTTTGATTTGAGCGATACAGCGAATTACCAATGAACATAAAAAACCCATAGCAAACTGCAACGATGGTGAACGCAATTAGATGGTCGTTCACAACAAGGAACATTCCGATTAGGACAAAAAGTAAGAGGCCGAGCAAATTAATAATCCAGTAGGGTTTTAACAATAGATTTTTGTTAGACTCCATTCCCAACCTCCCCATTTCGATTTTTCACTCTCTCTTACTAGTACGATTCGCCAGAGATTTGGTTTCATTTTCCAGAAAGGTTATCCCTGCTTGTATCCCGTTCTGTTACATAATGAACGGCGTCTTCTAACACACCTGGGAAATGACTTGGAAATTCATGTCCCATTCCTTCTTTTACAATGAGTTTGCACGGAACCTGATACGTTTCAAAAAGTTGAACCGCTTCCAATACAGTTTCATAGAAAGGATCTTGATCTCCTGTAATGATACAGCCTTTCACACGAGGATTCAGCTGGTTTTTTAGTATTTTTTGAAGTGCCTTAAGATCGAAAGCTGGAGCAATCGCAATAAAATTGTGAAACTCTTCTACATCAGCTCGCAAACTCATCTGAGTAGCGATAGTCGCTCCTTGAGAGGCTCCTACAATGATGTGGACTTTTTCAGAGAGATGATGCTGTTGCATGAACGATTGATAAGTACTTCTCACATCAGTCATTGCCGTCGATGAATCATCCCATGAATAGCACTGATAGCTAAAAAGCTGAGAGGATTGAGGAAAACCCATAAAGTAATGGTTTGTCATTTCGGGATGAGACCACTGCTTCGAAAACTCTTCGATATTTGATCCTTTCCAGTGCAGTGGGAAGAGAACAGTCTCTGCATCCTGGTTACCTAGAGTACTGTAATGCGCATAGGCAGATTCTTTTTCGGCTTCATACATCCTCTTGCATTCTAGCAAAATCTTATTGAACTCAGCATAGGGCTTCAATGCGCTCAATTCAGGATCTGATGACAAAATTTCTGGATTCCACCATAATCCATGCTGAATCACATCATGAAGTTCAGCCAGAGCTTCCTGATGCTTCCCTTCTAAAACGTACAAACTTGCGATCCAATGTCCCAATCGGTCACGTTTCTGAGGGAATTTTTCTTTTGCTTGTTCCATTAATGACAAACCTTCTTTATTGGCTTTCTTTTCAACAAGATCAATTACCTGTCTTTGCAGTTCAATGAACGTTATTGTAAAAACCTCCCACTCATTCGAATTAGTTCAATATTAATTGAACTAATCAGTATAGTCAATGAATTAATTCAAACATTTTAGATTATTCTAATTTTGAACTTATTATGTTAAGCTGATAAGAAAGTTAAATGAACGGAGGAATTTCAATGTCCTATAACGTTAGCGTACTAGCCTCCCCAGTACATGAGCTTTTATTAAGCTTTTCTTTATATAAAAGACAAACTCTTATGAAGTATTTGGATCTAGGCTCTAAGTGGCCAGGTGATGTGGAAGAATCTCTTTCACCTGAATTGAAAGAGGCGATTGCTTCAAAAGAGAACCTGTTCTTTGAAGATTTACTCGTGCTGTTCATTGAACAATCTCCTTATAAACATGACATCGATCTTTTTTTTGAATGGTTAGGAGAGATGTCGGCCGGTGAATTGTTTGAGCGAATCGCCTCTTCGCTCGACGATCAAAGGGCGATACCTACAAATTTATTAGCGCAGCGAGATCGGTCGATTAAGCTGTTAAAAGAATGGAATGAGGAGTATTTTCAGTTTCATCGTGGGGGAGTTTTGGAGCGATTAACAGCTGAGGCAGAGAGTAAACGAAAGATGCTGGAAGAAGAAGCAGGAGAAAAAGTGATTTTACATGCAACCCGTTTTATCGTGGAGTCAGAAACGGTTCAGAACGTTTGCTTAATCCCCTCTCTGCACATTCAACCGATGGCATTTCTCGATCATTTGAAAGATACGCTTTATATTACCTATTCGGTGAAAAATCCTAACAATGAACGAAATGAACTTCTTCGTTTTACAAAAGCACTTGGTGATGAAAAGAGATTAAAAATTCTCGAATTTCTATCTCACGGGTCTCATACTTTCACTGATATAGTTTCTGAAATTGGGATGGCCAAGGGCAATATCCACCATCACCTTTCCATTTTAAGAGGGGCCGGATTAGTAAATATTCATATTAGGAATGAACAAAATACGTTTTATTATAGTGCGAATAAAGGGATTGCATACGAGTTTAGTAGGATGGTTGATCAATTTCTTTCATAGTGCCTGGCACCACCCGAATATTGTTACTTGATGTCGAACAGTATGCCAATCTTTATATGGCAATCGTTCTTACTCTTCGTATCAAGCCCTAACGTCAAACTCTGACCCGCTCTCCCTAACACCCTACCCATTTCCCCATCCTTCTCTTTCTTCACCTTAGTTTTCCTTAAGCTCTCTTGTGCTTTTGTACTCGAGTGCTCTTGTGCCTTTCAACCACTGAAGGCACTAGATTAGATAGGAAACATTGGACAGGGAATGACTACCTTTACAGTGCTGACAAAAAGCATCAGCGCTGTAAAAGTAGCCGTCCTTTCAACTGAAGTATACTGAGACCTTCTGAGGTTTCCACCGTATCACCCGATTTGAACGCTTGAATTTCTTCAACAGCACGCTTTCTACACATTAAACCAGCCCAATGTGCGCTATCTTTGCGCTGCTACCGTACCGTAGTACGCCTGGTTACCTACCCGAACCGTTAACGGCCGTTCACGCCATAGCTTCTCACCACAGAAACCGGGAACTGTATTTGACGGAGAACGCTGAATTTTCTGCATCGGCTTCAGCTCACCTGACAAGTTTTGTTTTCGAACGTGTGGTAGGCATTCCACGTTCTGAGCAGCGACACACTTAAAGAAACCTCACCATCTCCGAATTTAAAAAGAGAGTTAGGAAGCCGCTGGTCAATATGAAGTTGGATGAGGGTTATGTATGGTAGAGAGGGCTCACTTAGCGAACCCTCTCTCCTTTATTACAGGGGTCACCCTGTTTTCTGATTCGAACTTCGAGCGTTTAAGTGATCTGGCAGCTGCAGTATGGTATCGTTCAGCGTATCGAGTTTCTGTTCAATGCGGTGCAACAAGTAAAGTGTCACCACAACAGGAAAACCAACATCGCTGATCAAAGACATCCAGGACTCCATTCGTTTACCCTCCCTGTTCGTTTATTTGACTTGCTAAAGAGGAAGGACAAGTGCCCTTCCTCTTTTCAATCCATTAACCAATGATAATGTCGTTCTCATTGCGCTCAATGATACGAGCGCCTTTCTTCGAAACTAGATCGCCTCCACTTGTTGTAAAACAGTTTTGCGCAAGAAGCGTATCCATCGCAGCTGCTATTGCAGCTGGATTCACCGGCTCGACTGGATCGCTTAATGTGATCGAGAACGGCTTATTGTCACGCGTGTTGAACTGAAGTTCGAGTGTTTTTGCCATGTTGGATTTCCTCCTTTCTTCATCGTTTGGGAACTAATTATGCCTGAAGATCAGATGAATCATTGCGCTCCACTGCGAACAAATTGTGCTGCTGAAGCGGTGCTAGTGCTAGGGCGACTGCGAAAAGCGCATCAGGCGTAGCGAATGTTTTCACGTTGTTGAAGTTCTTGCTGCGGAAAATCGATTTGCCGTTTTCGTCCACGCCTACTTCAAGTACCATGCGAAGCTGCGTTTCCATTAGGGATGAGGTTGCCATGCTGATCACCTCCTTTCACCTTATATATCGCTTGGAAAGTGGAAAAAGGGGCATTGCGCGGAAAATAAATTTTTCAAAACGAGAAAAAGCCGGTCCCCATGGTGGGACCGGCTTGCATAACCAAAAAGAAGGACTGCATATGGATGCAGCCCTTCTAAAATACTTACATTTTAAAATCAAATTCATCAGGATGAGGACCGCTACGAGCATTGTCGTTCAATGCATCAAGCTGCTTCATTTCTTCTGATGTAAGTTCAAAATCGAAAAGATCGATATTCGCTTCAATACGCTTTTCGTTCATTGATTTTGGAATCGTAATCACGTTATGCTGCAAGTCCCAGCGAAGGATAACCTGTGCAACAGACTTGTTATATTTCTCAGCAATTCCGGCGATTGTTTCGTTATCTAACAATTCCCCTGCCATAAGTGGTGACCATGCTTCCACTTGAATGTTATGCTCTTTGCAATATGTTCTCACTTCTTCTTGCGTTAAGCGCGGGTGGAATTCAATTTGGTTAATTACAGGTGTAATTTCAAAGTTTTTGCGAAGATCCTCAAGGTGATTTACCTGGAAGTTACTTACACCAATTGCACGTACTCGTTTTTCTTTATATAGCGTTTCAAGTGCTTTCCATGGCTCCTGGTATTTATTATCCCCTGGCCAGTGAATCAGGTAAAGATCGAGGTAGTCAAGACCTAGCTTAGATAGGCTTGTTTCATACGCTTCAATCGTTTCATCGTAAGTTAAGCCATCGTTCCATACTTTTGAAGTAATGAAAAGGTCTTCTCTCGTTACAAGACCTTCTTTAATCGCTTCATTGACACCTTGACCAACACTTTCCTCGTTACCGTAGATTGCTGCTGTATCAATGCTACGATAGCCTTTCTTAATCGCTGTTTTCACAGCTTCAACCAATTCTTGGCCTTGTTCCACGCGGAATACACCGTAACCTAGTTCAGGCATTTCAATATTGTTGTTTAATGTTTTTGTTTGTACAGTCATGTTAAATGCTCCTTTCAAATGTCCTTTATTGGTTTTCCCGAAAAATCAATTTTAAACCATCTCGGTGTGGAAAGAGTGGTTTACTTACCAAACACTTCTCGATAATGATCGTGTAGTTTCGTTTTATAGTGCGCCATATTTGTTTCCTTCATCACATTGTGAATGGAGTAAGTTGGTAGCGGACGCATACCGATATATTGGTTCATCTTATGAAGGTGATCGATCGCTTGATCAAGATCTCGTCCTTCAAAGAAGCTCTGTTCATTTCCAAACGCTGCTTCTGGTGCGTTCCACGTAAGAGAGAACATGTATTTCTTGTCTGTAAACATTCCACCCTGACCATAGCGATCTGAACCGATAAAGAAGATCTTGTCCATGTAGACGCGATCGATGTATTTCTTAAAGTTACCTGGGATACTGAACCAATAAATCGGAGTTTGCATGATGATCACATCCGCCCACTGCCATTTCTCAATTTCTTGATCGACATCATACGCTTCATCAACGATCGTTGTTTTCACTTCATAGTCTGAGGAGAGCACCTCTTTCCATTCTTCAAAAATCGTTTTGTTCAACTCACCTTTTGACTTTGGAAAATACTCATGTCCATTGATAAGTAGAATGTTTTTCATGTATCTTCACACCTTTCTAACTGCTTTGATTTCTTTCATAGTATAGAACTAATAAAATCGAATAATAAAGCGAGAAAATTATTACTTCGCGGTGCGTATGGAACTTTCCGGTGCGTGTCTTTGGTCATGCATATAATCCACTTATTTACTTTTCTTTAGGTATTAAGACACTTTCCGGAGAGGTGTCTTAACCATTACAGAAGGTTATCCGTTTGAAAAAGATAAGTATTAAGTCCTAGTTCATAATGGTGCCTGGCACCACCCGTTATTTGTCACAAAAAGTCGAAATCGGAAGCGCAGGAGCGCTTCCGATTTCGATACTTCCAGTCTTATTCATCCTCTTACCCTCATCTTCACCTAACAATGTACTCACATAGCGACATTCCCCGCATCACTTTTCCTAGATATCAATCGCTTCTGACGATGCTGCTCTTCTAAAATGAGCGATAATACTTTCCTAATTTCTTTCGTTTCAGTCGTTTCAAATTCTGCATCAGTCAGGTTCTTTTTTTCTAATGGATCACGGGTGAGATTATATAACTCAAATTCGTCTTGAGCGGGGGAGGTCTTCGTTAAGGTGATCCATTTCGATAATTCCTCTGCTTCAGGTGCACCATCCTTCTCTTGCGTAACGATCACATCTGACACGCCTGGAATTCTCCAATATTGTGGATCATCATAGTAGCGGGCGTATTTCCAAACTTCCTGCTGCTCATCGTCGCCTGTACGCATTGTCACCACTACTGCTTCAATATGATTCGGCTGCAAGTCGGATTCAACTAATACCCCTGGAGCTTCATTAAGTCCACGTCTTCCTTCATCACCTGTCATGAAATAAATCGGCTCATTTGCCCGGTAAAACCGCTTCCTCCCTGACAGTAATGGCGTAAGGTCCCTTCCAATAAGCGGACGAACTTCCGAATAATCAACGCTCAGCAACGTTTGAATTTCTTCCTCATCAATTCCTGCGAGACCTAACATCGTCGGAAGAATGTCGACATGACTGGTTAGCATCGATGTGCTTTTTTTACCATGAAAAAGCGCAGGATTGTGAATCATCATCGGTACGTGAATATATTTCTCATAGACGTTGTTTGTCTTAGACGTTGCATCCAGGTCTTTGTTTTGCCCCAAAATCGACGTAAAAAGAACGATCGTATTCTGGTAAAACGTCGTCTTCTTCAACGTTTGAAATACGTTCATCATCCCACCGTAACGGTGTCTTGAACAAAACGAGCTAAAAATCACCCATTGGTGTGATTCTTCCACTTCTTTTCGATTAAGTTTTTCAAGCAGTTCCACTACTTCATCCGCACAAATCTCATCATTCTTATTTAGTGAAGCCATACGTTGATCTTTTTCATCATTAACCTGGTCAGCAAGTTCTTTCCAAAACGTTTGATAACCTGCTTTTCGAAAGTAATGTTCCATTATAGGAATGGTTGTAACGTTCAACTGCTTCTGATTGGAACTTCTCGTTTGTGTTACACCATGCAGAGAAGGATACTGACCTGTAAAAAGCGTCATTTTACTAGGGGAACAGGCGGAGCTACCAACATAATGATTTTGAAATTCAAATCCGTTCAGCAAAAGTTCTTGCATGAAGAGGTTTTTCTTATCATCCGATTGATCGCCATCACACGGCTGATCAATTAAGATAAGAAAATTCGGCTTCTTAGACCGCGTAAACAGTGAGGATAGAGGCTTATTCCGATTCATTTCTTTCCTCCTTTAAGACAAGTCCGTCCCGCATCTGTTTTGTTTTTTGTAGTTTATGTTTGCGCCCAGGAAACGGTTCTTCTTTCCTACCATTCTCTCCACTACAGAAAGAAAAATTTCACATTTCATATCCTTTTTTTGTTAGACATAGATTAATAAGGTGGATCCTTCTCCTGGTGAGTAAGGACGTTTACGAGACAAGGAGGCTGTCTATGGCCAAACCATTTTCTTCACTACGTTATCCGGAAGATTTGCTTTCACTTATTCAAAATGGGTTACCAGGAAAAAGTCCTCCAAAACACGTCATCATCATTGGAGCTGGCTTGTCAGGGCTCGTAGCGGGATCATTGCTGAAACGAAGTGGTCATTACGTCACACTATTAGAAGGCAATGACCGCATTGGCGGTCGGGTGTATACAATAAGAGAGCCGTTTTCATTAAACCAGTACATGGACGCAGGCGCTATGAGAATACCTGATAACCATGCTCTTGTGCATGAATACATTCGTCATTTTAACCTGCCCCTCCACCCTTTTTTAAACGCCTCCCCGAAAGACCTTCTATTTGTAAATAATGTGCTAACAACGAAAGAAGAATATGAAAAGAATCCAGACATTCTTGGCTTTCCAGTGAATGAAAGTGAAAAAGGAAAAACGGCGACAGAACTTTTTCTTGAAGCAACCCAGCCATTTATCGACCTTTATAAATCGAGCACGAAAGAAGAGCAAGAAGAACTTGTAGCTAAATACGGGGAATACTCAATGGGAGAATTTCTCCACTACAATCCGCTTGGGAGACCATTATCCCTCAATGCCATTCGCATGATTGGCGTTATGCTTGGCATTGAAGGGTTTCCAGAGTTCGCGTTTACCGATATTTTAACGGATATTATTTATCCTATTTTCAGCAAAAAAGTAACGTTTCATCAAATTAATGGTGGTAACGATCGCCTGCCCCATTCATTCATTGAAGAACTCAAGCACCACATTTTCCTAAATCAGAAAGTGATTAAAATAAAGCAGTCGGACCGCGGCGTTACTATAACAACGCTGAATCCTAAAACACAGGAAAGGTTCCGTCTGAAAGGAGACGTCGCAATTGTCGCCATTCCTTTCTCCGTTCTTCAATTTATCGACATTGCTCCATATCATTCGGTCTCATTTAAAAAATGGCAGGCGATTCGTGAACTGATCAATGTTCCAGCCGTAAAGATCGGAATTGAATTTCGCTATCGCTTTTGGGAAAAAAACAATGTGGGAAATGCGCTAACGGATTTACCGATTCGGTTTAGTTATGTTCCAGGGGAAGGAATCGGTTCAAACGGATCAGCCGCACTATTAGCTAGCTATAGCTGGGGGGAAGACGCCGTGCTCTGGGGAAGTTTACCGAAAGATGAACTGACTCGTATCCTACTTAAAGATCTAGCCAAAATCTATGGAAACGAAGTGTATACGTCATTTATCAAAGCCGTTCCCTTTAATTGGAGTCAGAACCCTTATTCTGCCGGCTGCTTCACTCTTTTCACACCAGGACAAGAAAACAACCTTGGTGACGTCATCAAACATCCGGAAGGAAAGCTCCATTTTGCAGGAGAGCATACTTCTTCCTTTCACGGATGGATGGAAGGCGCGATTGAATCAGGGCTAAGGGCTGCTTATGAGGTGAACGAGCTAAAGAATCCGTTTAAATAGTCATGTTGTTTATTCCAAGAGGGACCGCTTCCAAAAATGGAAGTGGTTCTTTTTTCTGTACATAAATAAAACGCCACTGGTAAGGGTTTCTACAAATTGTATAAATGTTGTAATTTGTCGAAATAGATTGTTAATTTGTCGAATCTATGTATAATGATAACTAGTAGTAAATTTTCAGAAAAATAAATCAAATGACAACTAGAGGAGCGGTTCAGCCTATGGAAGGATTTCTAACAAGTATCATTGATGGTTCAAACAACATTCTTTGGAGTTATGTGCTCATTGCCGGATTACTTGGACTTGGCATTTATTTCACGATTGCTTCGCGATTTGTTCAATTCCGATTTTTTGGCGAAATGTTTCGCGTATTAGGAGAAAAACCTGATTATAAGGATGGAGCGAAAAACATTTCCCCTTTTAAATCTTTCTGTGTCGGTGCAGCTACCCGGATTGGTACAGGGAACTTGGCAGGCGTTGCCGTGGCGATCACGCTAGGTGGTCCAGGGGCTGTTTTCTGGATGTGGATGGTTGCCCTGCTTGGTGGAGCGACAGCTTTCATTGAAAGTACACTTGCTCAGGTCTACAAGGTGAAAGGTGAAAACGCCTTTCGAGGCGGTCCCGCTTATTATATTGAAAAAGGGCTGAAAGCAAGATGGTTAGGAATTGTTTTTGCCGTTTTGATCGCCATTACGTTTGGTCTTATCTTTAATTCGGTTCAGAGTAATACGATCGCACTCGCGTTTGAAAATGCATTTGGTATAAATCCATTAGTTATTGGTGTTATCATTACTGCTTTAACTGGGATTGTCATCTTCGGTGGCGTGCATCGCATTGCTAACTTATCCAGTATTATTGTACCTGTTATGGCGATTCTCTATATTGTCATTGCTCTGTTTGTTCTCCTGATGAATTTGGCAGAGCTACCATCAATCGTAGCTCTTATCGTACGTAGTGCCTTCGGATTTGAACAAGCGGTTGGTGGAGCAATTGGTGCAGCCATTATGAACGGAGTAAAACGAGGGCTATTTTCGAATGAAGCCGGTATGGGTAGTGCGCCAAACGCAGCTGCTACTTCTACTACCTCACACCCAGCGAAACAAGGGCTTATTCAATCTCTTGGGGTATTTGTCGATACCATTCTCGTTTGTTCATCCACTGCCTTCATTATCTTACTAGCTCCTGTGTTTCGTACTGGTGACGTCACAGGGATTGAATTACTTCAAAACTCACTAAACTCTCATATTGGTGGATGGTCGGGTATTTTTATCTCCATAGCGATTTTCTTGTTCGCTTTCAGCTCGATTATTGGCTCTTACTACTATGGTGAAACAAATATTGAGTTTATTAAAAAAAGCAAAGGAATACTATTTCTGTTCCGTCTCGCTACGATGGCATTTGTGCTGATCGGCTCAATTTCAAGCTTAAGTCTCGTATGGAAAATGGCGGATCTCTTTATGGCACTGATGACAGTGATTAACTTGATTGCGATTGGTTTGTTAGGAAAAATCGCCTTCAAGGTTTTAAAAGACTATGAAAATCAGCGCAAACAAGGGAAAAACCCTGTGTTTAATCCTACTAAGCTAGGGATTCACAATGCAGACGCCTGGGTAGAGGATCAAATGGAGAAAGAAGATGACGTTGAAAAAGAGGAAGCGATCGGATAATATCGCTGTTTTAAGATTTAAGAGTCCGGGAATGAACCGGACTCTTTCTTTGTGTTCAAGAGCTTTTTCGATCGTCGTGCACATTTCCAAACTTCTTCACCCTTTTTTTTACAGATACCCTTTTTATAGAGAAGGATTCGTTATATGATGAATGTACGCCAGTCACCCTTGTCGGATTGCTTCACCTTGATGAATCAAAAGGTTGAAAAACTATAAAGGAAAGGCAGGTTCTTTCTCCTTATGATTACACCGATTTTTCGCATCTTTGACACGGACAAAGCCACTGACTTTTATCGGGATTTCTTAGGGTTTACGATTGATTGGCGACATCAGTATGAAGAAAATATGCCTGAATACATTCAAGTTTCATTTCATAACGCTCTTATTCATTTAACCGAGCATCATGGGGACGCTTCACCAGGAAGTTCGATACGCGTAAAACTAGATAACGTCGAAGACTATCATCACATCCTATCACAAAAAGAATATGCCTATTCCAATCCAGGTATGAGGCATACCTCCTGGAAAACCATCGAAATGACTGTCACCGACCCATTTCTAAATCGGATAACGTTCTACGAAGAAAAGTAAGCACAAAGCGGGCGGTGCCTGGCACCGCCCGCTTTGTGTCGAACTTAGTCGATTGGGTCTTCTGCTTTCCCATAGCGAATAACATCATAAATGGCCATGCCGTCACTTGGCTTGCCATCTTCGTTTTTATAAGGCATTAAAGAAAAGAAAATAAAGTAGAAAGAGAAATAAACAAATTGCCTAAATACGAGAGCTTCTGGTAGCACCTCTGTCAGAATCAGATAGTTAATGATCAGAATAAGAATTAAATTAAACATACTGCCCGCTAGATAAATCGACACATGCGTCCACGTTTTATCGTAAGTTAACTTATCGTACTGACACCAACCTTCCATGAAATATTTCTTTCGCACCTCCAATGGCCCAATATCGATCATTTTCTTCCCAGTACCGATGCAGAATTTAATCCTTCCCCCAAATAATCTCGCTACGAGCACATGTCCAGCCTCATGCACCAATGTTACGATCGGAAGAATAATAAAGAAATTCACAAAAAACATGGGAATATCACTTAAAGTAAACACCGAAAACCTCCAGTCATTTTTTCTTCGTTGATTCAACACAGGTGTAAAGACACAAAAAAAAGCCGAAAAGGAATCTTTCTCCTTTTCGGCTTATGTCTGACGCTAATTGTTCAGATCATTGCTACCTTTTATGTGGTCATTCAATTTTGTGTTGAACAAAATGAGCTCATTATCCGCTCGCATACCTCTCATTTTTAAGTTCACGTGATCGTGAAAGTCGTGCAGTAAAAGACCGAACATTCTATTTCAGACTCAGTTTCTCATTGTACTCCTGAACACCCCAAAAAATCAAGAAGGAGAAGCCAAATGTTGGCTTCTCCTTCTTTCTTACCACTCTTGATTTGTTGGACGTACTAGTATTTCATTAATGGCTACTTCAGCCGGTTCTTCAATTGCAAAAACAATTGTACGAGCAATGCTGTCGGCTTTAATTGCACCGCTATAAACGGCATCGATTGAAGATTTCACATCATCATCCGTAATGGTTTCAGTAAGTTCTGTACTAACTGCTCCCGGTGAAATAATCGTAGCACGGATATTATTACCAACGGACTCTTCCATTCTTAGTCCTTCAGTGATGGCTCTTACTGCAAACTTTGTAGCACTATAGACTGAGCTTCCTGGTGAAATTTCATGACCAGCTACAGATGAAATGTTAATAACGTGACCTTCCTTTTTCTCTCTCATATAAGGAAGAACAGCCCCGATACCATAAAGAACACCTTTAATATTAACATCAATCATTTTATCCCATTCATCGTATTTTTTCTTGTGTAGAAGGGAAAGTGGCATTAAACCGGCATTATTCACAATCACATCGATTTTTCCAAACGTATCATACGCATATTGAGCTAGTGACTCCATCTCTTCAGATGATGTTACGTCTGTTACCTGGTAAATCGCTTCTCCACCATTGTCTTCTATTTTCTTCTTAAGTTCTTTCAAGCGATCTTCACGACGAGCTGCCAAAACGAGCTTTGCACCTTTGTCAGATAGTAACTTAGCTGTTTCTTCTCCAATACCGCTTGAAGCTCCAGTAATGATGACGACTTTTTCTTTTGCCATTTATAAAACCTCCAAAGTTGGATTATCAATCGTTTTAATTGATAAACCACACTCTATAGGTTAAAGTGCGGTTTAACACAATGAAAGTGACTTAAAGTGAGGGATCAAAGATGAAATACTACTCAATGAAGGAAATAACTGTGCTAACAAATCAATCTGCATCCGCCATTCGATACTATGAAAAGGAAGAAATTCTCCCCTCGATCGAACGCGATGAAAACGGTGTTCGAAGATATACTGAGAATAACTTAGAGTGGCTTCATTTCATTCTGGCCCTCCGTTCTACAAATATGCCGATTGCTGAAATAAAAAGATACGTTCATCTTTATAAACAGGGTGATTCGACTATACGAGAAAGAAGAACGCTTCTTTCCCTTCATAAACAAAAAGTAGAACAGGAAGTAAAACGGCAGCAGAACTATTTAGCACGGATTTCAAAAAAAATCACTCTCTATGATGATGTTTCAACAGATTTGCAAAAAGTCACCTGTTCAACATATTAATACACCAGACGCATCAGCACTCCACTTTATACATCAGCTGATCCGAGCGTCATACCTCCATCAATGACAATCTCTGTTCCCGTACAATAGGAGCTTTCATCAGAAACAAGAAAAGCCACAGCCCTTGCGATTTCCACAGGTTGTCCGATACGGCCGAGCGGAATCGTCTGATAGAAATCTGGCACACCCTCTCCCTGTGTCGCCATCTCCGTCTCAACTCCTCCCGGATGAATCATGTTTACTCGAATGCCTTTCGGACCTAATTCGATCGCCGCTGCCTTAGACATCGCAACGACAGCTGCTTTTGTAGCCGCATAGGCAGCAGACTGACCGATCGGAGCAAACGCTGAGATCGATACGTTATTCACAATCGCCCCTTTTTGCTGCTTCTCCATTAACGGAACAACCGCTTGCATTCCCATAAACACACCAAGCTGGTTTACGTTCATTAACTCTTGATATTCTTCTACCGATAAATCAGTAAATGGTTTTCTTTTTAGTATCCCTGCATTGTTTACAAGCGCATCCAACTGACCAAATTCGGATTGGATCTCTTCAAGCACTGATTTCCAATGCTCTTCTTTCGTTACATCCAACTGCACAGGATAAGCCCCGATCAAATTTGCTGTTTTCTCAGCGTCTTGATAGCGGCGCGCTCCAATGATCACTTTTGCTCCTAATGAAGCAAGATGCTCACCAATTGCTTTCCCCTGGCCTCGATTTCCCCCGGTGATTAAGATGACTCGGTCGTGTAGATCTGGCATGTTATTCTCTCCTTCGTCTTTAGATAGGTTCAGCTTACAGGAGCGATGTAGAATTCGCCAACAAACCAGTTGCAAACAACAATTGTCAAAATATTAATAATTTGACACAATAGCACTAGTAAATCTTTTTGAAATGGAGAGCGAGCTAAAATGATTTATCGACGAAAAACCTATTCCATCAAACCCGAAAAATTAGAGGAATTTAACGAGTTTTTCCATACTTATCTTTATCCAAATCAACTAAAACATGGTGCCATATTGGTTGGGCGTTGGGTTAACGAAACCCAGAGTGAAATAACCGCGACCTGGCAATATGAAAGCATGAATCACTATGAAGAGATCGAAAAGCAAATTCGAAAAAGCGCGTTACATCAGAAGGCGAAACAGCGTAGAGAAGATCTAGGGACTCTTTATCTTGAAAGTAGCCAGGACTTTCTAACGTCAACAGCCGAACCTTACGCGTATCACCCTCCAAAACACATCGTTTCAGCAGCCACCATTATTTTAAATGAAGGAGATGAAGTCCTTTTAATCAAAGGCCCACGTAGAGGGTGGGAATTCCCTGGAGGTCAAGTGGAAGAAGGCGAATCATTACACGACGCCGCAATTCGAGAAGCGAAAGAAGAGTCCGGTGCTAATATTGAAATAATGAAATTTTGCGGTGTGTTTCAAAACGTGAGGTCTTCTATTTCGAATAACCTCTTTCTCGCTAACTATGTTGGGGGTAAACTCACAACATCCTCGGAAAGCCTAGAAGTTGGATTCTTTCCTATTGATCAAGCACTTGAAATGGTTACTTGGAAAAATTTCCGACAGCGCATGGAATATTGCTTAAACGAAGAACATCATCCTTTTTATGTAGCGTTTAATCAGTAAGATTCCTTTACGCTTGAATTGCCAAAATTTATCTTTCAAAAAGTAGGAATTGTACTCGTACCTCGTTATGATTTCACTTTTATCCAAATTCATCCCTAAAAAATTCGTCCGGCACGGGCGCTTTTTTTATGTGGAAGAAAAAAGCTAGCTGACCCCGCAAGGAATTTCTTTTGTCATTTCTTTTCCTGTTTATTTTTTCGGCGGAGTAATCCCTATCCTTTTACTATTTAGGATTTAACATCGGATTTCCGATTTCCTTAATCCTCCTCATTCTTCTCGCTTACCTTTCAAGGCGCACGTTTCTTTATAAGTCATTACGTCGTGAAGAATCAGGTTTAATAGAAGCTCTTATTCTCACCCTCATTAACTTTTCCTTTAGTTTTGTGCTGTTTCTCGTACTTTATTATTTCAGAATGAAGCGCCTTGGTTATCATAGACGGTTACTGGTCGAAATGAAGACCCCTTATCAGACGTCGATACTACTCGGTTTACAAAGATTAGCGTACGAATTCGAAACCGGAAAGAATCCCCCATTCTTTCCGGTTTCATTTTATTTTCATGGGGTAATTACAAATTGAAATCACAGTTTCGACTAATTTCGATTTTATTTTACAAAAAAGGGGGCTGGTGGAATCGATTACCTGGTAATTTATTCTAAAATTATCACGTATTGAAGCAGATTAAAACTTCTCTCTTTACACCATACTAACGGTAGTGGTAGAGTAAGTAATTGTGTTTAAAAAGCGATTAAAGGAGTCTTATATGAACAATAAAGAAACTGGGCGTATTGATTGGCCCGTCTTTGGAATAAGCGGTGGGGTATTGATCCTCTTCGTGATTCTTGCACTTTTTGATATATCTTTGGTTGAAAACTTGGTTAGCTCAAGCTTTGCCTGGTCTGCGAGGTTTTTCGGTGGCTTCTGGCAAGTTTTAATGCTAGCAACATTTTTTGTAGGAATTGGATTGGCCTTTTCTAAATACGGAAAAATAAAATTAGGTGGTTTAGATAAACCTGAGCTTAGCCTATATAAGTGGTTATCCATTATTATGGCGACACTACTTGCCGGTGGCGGTGTGTTTTGGGCTGCGGCAGAACCGATGTACCACTTCTTAACTGTTCCCCCATCTCAAGATGGAAAAGGAATTGAAGCTGGAACTCAAGGCGCTATTGATACTGCTCTCGCCCAAAGTTTCATGCATTGGGGTTTCCTTGCCTGGGCGATTCTAGGTACAATCAGTGCCGTTGTGATGATGTACGGACATTATCATAAAGGGATGCCAATGAAGCCACGCACGCTTCTTTATCCGATTTTCGGTGAAAAGCTGCGTCACAGCTGGTTTGGTACTCTGATTGATGCGTTTTCCGTTATCGCGGTTGCTGCTGGTACAATTGGACCAATTGGTTTCTTAGGCTTACAAGCAAGTTACGGTTTGCAAGAAATTTTCGGCATTCCGAATCAATTCAGTACGCAGTTCTCGATTATTTTAGCTGTCGTGATTGTTTCTACAATTTCAGCAGTTACGGGACTTTATAAAGGAATTCAATATCTAAGTAGCTTTAACGTTCGTCTTGCGATTGGATTAATGGCGTTTATCGTCATCTTTGGTCCTGGTGGCTTTATCTTCAATCACTTTATCTCTGGATTTGGTGTTTATGTGGATCAATTTGTTACGATGAGCACATTCCGTGGTGATACCGGTTGGCTTTCATTCTGGACAGTCTTCTTCTGGGGCTGGTTTATCGGATACGGGCCAATGATGGCGATTCTTGTTAGTCGTATTTCACGAGGACGCACAATACGAGACATTATTATCGCTGTTTCGATTTTTGCACCGGTTATCTCAACATTCTGGTTTACCGTACTCGGAGGATCTGGAATTTTCTTTGAAATCTCAAATCCTGGTTCGATTTCAGAAGCATTGAATGCCGCTGGTAACCCAGCAGCTATGTTCGCCATTACCGAGCAATTCCCGCTTGCAAGCATTGTTTCACCACTGTTCTTGATCCTAACGATTCTTTTCGTTGTAACAACGAGTGACTCAATGTCTTACACAATTGCAATGGCAGTTACGGGCGAAGGCGATCCTCAAAGATGGCTTCGCGTATTCTGGGCAATTCTTATGGGAACTGTCGCAGTCATTCTCCTTATCACAGGAGACAGCGGCATTACGCAGTTACAGAACTTTATTGTTGTAACAGCCGTTCCAGTCTCACTTATCCTTCTGCCAATGGTTTGGCTCGCACCTAAAGTAGCGAGGGAAATGGCAAGAGATCAGAAAATCATAAAGTAAAGCGTTAGGCCCTCTCCCCTTTGGGGAGAGGGCCTTTTTAATGGTGCCTGTCACCACCCGTTATGCGTCGAACGAAGTCGAAATATCTTAAGCAGAATTGGGTATCCTAAGAGCTGAGTTACTTATACTTAAGGAGGACACAACTATGCTTGAAGGAAAATGTGCGTTAATTACAGGATCTGGTCAAGGAATTGGGCTAGAGATCGCTACTGAGTTTGCAAAAGCCGGAGCGAAGGTCATGCTGAATGATATTAATGAAGACACCCTTAAGGAGTCGGTTGAAAGCCTAACATCTCAAGGTTTCACTGTGGAAGGTGTTGTTGCGAACGTTGCGAAAGAAGAAGATGTGAAGAACGCTATTGAAGAAACCGTCAAGAAATTTGGACGTATTGATATTCTTGTTAACAATGCAGGGATCCAGCATGTGGCGCCAATCGAAGAATTCCCAAGTGAAAAGTATGGGTTAATTCTTGATATTATGCTAAAGGGCCCATTCTATGGCATCAAATATGCTTTTCCAATAATGAAAGAACAAGGATATGGCCGTATCCTAAACATGGCTTCCATCAATGGATTGATTGGGTTTGCTGGAAAAGCCGGTTACAACAGCGCAAAGCACGGCGTCATTGGTCTTACAAAAGTAGCAGCACTTGAAGGCGCAGATTACGGCATTACCGTAAATGCGATATGCCCTGGATACGTTGATACACCGCTCGTACAAAATCAATTAGAAGACCTTGCGAAAACACGTAATATCGAAAAAGAGAAAGCGTTAGAACAAGTCATTTATCCACTCGTTCCTCAGAAGCGTTTAATCCAGGTACAAGAAGTCGCTGACTACTCCATTTTCTTAGTGAGTGAGAAAGCGAAAAGCATTACAGGTCAAGCTGCTGTGATCGACGGTGGTTATACCGCTCAATAAGCACAAAAAATCCCCCTCACACCTTTATAGTAAAGATGTGAGGGGGATTTTCGTATGATCAGAGAAATTAGTTAATGCCCATCATCGCCAGGAAAATAATCGCGATCGTAGCGATCATTGGGATGATTAAACCAACCACAAACACATCCTTATAAGAGTCTTTGTGCGTTAGTCCGGTAACGGTAAATAGCGTTAATAGGGCACCGTTATGAGGCAGGATTGATGCCCCAGAAGCAACGGCTGTAATACGGTGGAACGCTTCTAAACTAAGGTTGTTATTAATGGCTATGTCATAGTATTCGCTACCGAGCGCTTCAAGTGCAATCCCCATACCACCAGAAGCTGAGCCTGTAATCATCGCTAAAAGTTGAACCGCAAAAGCTTCTGAAAAATACGGACTAAGTGGAATCGCGAAGATCAAATCTTTCACTGCTTCAAAACCAGGAGAAGCTGTGACGACTGAACCAAAACCAACGGCAGCACTTGTATTGATTGTCGCCATTACAGAGCCAGATGCCCCGCCATTGATCGCTTTAATGAACTGCTTGTAATTTTTAATATTAAAGAGCATGATGAGAAGAATTCCGATGCCAAGTGCAATCAAAATGCTTAAATTTTCAAAAGCATTTAGCGTCACAACAACAGCGATCAAGGGAATGACAGAAAGAATCCAGTTCGGAAGCTCATCTTCATTAATACTTTTTACTTCGTTAGATCCTTTAGGCTCTGTAAATTCCTCACCATTTTTCGTTAGCTGTTTCTCACGGAATTTCAGATAGAAATAACCGCCAACTGCCATAATTAAACCAGCAACAATTCCAAGAATCGGTGCTGCCATCGTCGATGTTTTAAACGTATTAATCGGTATGATGTTTTGAATTTGTGGTGTACCTGGTAGTGCTGTCATCGTGAATGTAAAAGCACCTAGCACAAATGTCGATGGAAGAAGCTTACGTGATACATTTGCCTGGCGGAACATTGCCACGGCGAGTGGATAAACGGCGAATACAACAACAAAGAGACTAACGCCTCCGTATGTAAGAATCGCTGCTGAGATCAGCATCCCAAGAATCGCACGTTTCTCTCCAATTAAGTTTGAAATTTTATAAGCAACGGACTGCGCTGCCCCTGTGTCCTCCATTAACTTCCCAAAAATCGCTCCAAATAAGAAAATTGGGAAATACGCTTTCGCGAAATCAACGAATCCTTCCATATACGTTCCTGTATAGGACTCAAGAATATTCATTCCGCTCAATAATGCAACAATTCCAGATACCAATGGCGCGATCCAAATAATCGACCACCCCAGGTAAGCGAGGAGCATTAAGAGAGCGAGACCAACAATAATACTAATCATAGCTGATTTGCCTCCTCAAATATCTTCTGTCTGTTTTACTATGTCCAATCCTGGCAAATCTAAATCGACAAAAGCCGACTCTTGGGTGCCTGTCACCACCTATATTTACTCGAATTCACTCGAATGATGTTACCCGTTTGAATGAGCAATAAAACCAATTTCTTTTATGAATGGCTTCGTTCGCATTTAAGAAAATGCTTGAGTGCCTGTCACCGCCCGCTTTTGCTCGAAAAACGTCAATTATAGTCGAATAAATCTGAACTTATTAGACGCCATCTATAACCGTGACTCATAACATCTTCCAAAACAAAAAGAGCGGGGCTCCCCCGCTCTTCATTCCTTAAGGACTTGTTATTTTCTTTTCACCAACGTACGACAGCTGCTTTTTCACATAATATATCCCAATGCCAATCAACATCATCAAAGAAAGAAAACAAACACTTGCCATTAGAGGGACTACCTTAAGTGCATACAAAAACATATCAATTTCATAAATGTCTTTAGAAGCTACAACCGTCCTTGGCGTGAAAATAAGATGGCTTTTCCAATTCGTCAGTGCGGGCAATTGACTTGCCGTCCAGGAAGTGGCCCAGTAGGAATACCCAAAAACACTAAGCAGACAAAGCATCGAGTAAAGTTTGAAGAAACCCCTTTTCTTCACACCATCACCTCTATGATTTTATACATTACATATTCGTTAGCCGCATCGCTTATTCCTGTATTTCCCTAATAAGTGATGAGCACGTACTTTGTTTTTTTATGGGCGCACTCACCTATCCGACATAGGAACCCCCTATCTCCAGTTAGGAAATAGGGGGTTCCATTATTCAACTTACTCTTCAGGCAGTAGCACAATCTTTCCTAGTTTACCCGCTTTTTTAAAATAACGTTGAGCCTCTCTCGCTTGTTCTAATGAAAACGTTCGATCAATTACTGGTGTGATCTTGCCATCAGCTATCGCTTTAAGCATCCGCTTAAACTCTTCTCTTGTACCAAGAACAGAGCCATAGAGTGTTATGTGTTTCAAATACAATGTTCTAAAATCAAGTTCTGTTTTCTGTCCACCAGCAGAACCAGACGTGCAAAACTTGCCGCCCTTCTTTAAAACATGAAGCGAAGTTGAAAACAAGGCATCTCCCACAACATCTAACACTGAGTCAATCGGTCCACCATTCACTTCAAGTATTTCTTCAGCAAGCTGATCCGATTTGTAGGAAAGCACGTGCGTTGCTCCAAGCTTCTTCAACTGATCTTCCAAAGCGAGATCGCCTACAATCGCGATTACATTAGCACCAAATACACGAGACGCAATTTGAACGTTCAGAGAACCTACTCCACCGTTTGCTCCTGTAACCATAACAGTCTCGCCCTGCTTAGGCTGAATTTGTTCAACCATATGCCACGCTGTCATGCCACTAACAGAGAACACGGCACTCTCTGTATAGTCAGCAAGAGGCATGTCAAAACAGAGTTCTGCTGGCCATACAACATAGTCCGCATATCCTCCGTCATACTCTGATCCAATGAAAGACATATCTTCTGAGATATGTTCAGACCCTGGCTCTCCGCTCGATGTAAAAGGAAAGAGCACGACGTTTTTCCCGATCATCTTCTCATTCACTTGTTGACCAGCTTTCACAATCGTACCTGTAATATCCGATCCTGGTGTTCTAGGAAACTGAACACCTTCAGGACGCCATCCTGATTTCGTTCCTGTTCCGTATGCCCCTTCACGCATCCAAATTTCCGTATTATTAATCGCACATGCCTTTACCTTAACGAGTACCTCATTCTCTTTCGGAACAGGAATCTCACGGTCTACCACTTCTAACTGATCTACATCACCATAACCCATTACTTGAACTGCTTTCATGATGGTGCCTGTCACCTCCCGTAATTTGTCACAATTTGTCACCTTGTTGGATAGTATACCAGTTTCCTACTTAAGATAGTAGTAAAGGGATTGAACGATAGGATATAGAGAGATGGTTCGTTAATATGAGAAATGAATACATCGTACTGTAAACGGACCTTTGTCCTCAAAGAAAACCAACATGAATGACCTGGAATCATGACAAGAATCATGTTGTTAGAAAAACATCCGAATTGTCCTAAGACTATTCTCCTTCATACCATCTCCAAAGAAAAAAACACAACTTTTGACTTCGTTTGAATAAAACGCTTACTGGGAACCAATAATTGTAATTGAAAGGAGTGGATATTGTTGGAAAAGAAATTCCCTATTCTTCTTGCCTCCTGCCTCATTTCAGGTTCTCTTCTAGCAGGTTGCGGATCAAACGGTGCTGAGGATAACACAGGTAATCAAGCCAACAACTCAAGCATGGAAGAAAACGGCGCTTCCGAAAATGAAGGAACGAATGAAGGAACAAACGAAGGAATGAACGACTCGGGCGATAGCGGTTCAGAAGAAATGACCAATCTTGAAGCTGGCACTGATACAGCACTATCGAACCTAGAAGAACTTAAAACAACAGTCGAAAATAGTAGCGATGATGTCGAAACGATTAATGAACAGACGATGACGCTCGAGGAAAACTGGGACAAAATGGAATCTCAAGTAGAAGAAGAATTCCCAGATGCATACAAGAACATTGAAGAAAGTCTTTATCCTCTCATTGATGAAGGTAAAAAAGATGAGCCTGATACGGACAAAATGACCGAGCTAATTGATGAAACGATGATGAAAATGACGGATTTCAAAGAAACATTACCAACTTCTTAATCCCCATAAGGAAAACCCTCTCCTATTCAACAGGAGAGGGTTTTCGCTTTAGTAGAGCTTACCATGACGATAAAGAATATTTGAAAGCTTCATCACTGTATGGATGTAGCAATTCTGTCTGAGCGCAAATGGATCATTGAAAAACTGTGGGTAAATTTCATCCATCGTTTCCTTCATTTTTTTAAATAGAAGAGAGAAAACTTCTTCTTCACTATAGAATTGCGTTTCCCTTCCTTGAAGCCATTCGAAATAAGAAACGATGACACCACCTGCGTTTGCGAGTATATCCGGAATAATGAGCACACCATCTTCACTTAGCTTTCGATCTGCACCAAGTGTAATGGGGCCGTTCGCACCTTCTACAATCATACGCGCTTTTACTTGATCAACATTATCTTCGTGAATTTGATCTTCAAGCGCTGCCAAAATCAGCACGTCCGTATCAAGGTAAAGAACATCTTCTCGTTCTTGAATATCCGCTTTGATTTCATGCTCAGACAGCGCTTCCTCTGTCGTAGGCAAATCACCTTCATGATTTGACGTAAACTCAATTAGTGCTTTTATATCAAGGCCATCACCATTATAAAGCGTTACGTTTCGATCACTTACCGCAACGACTTTCGTATCGAGGTAGTTGCAGTTATACGATTCAAGCGCTGCAACGGACCCAACGTTACCAAATCCCTGAATCCCGATCGTTAACGGACGATTGGAATGCTCAAGTGCTGTTTTGGCAAAGCGATTATCATTTCTCTTAAACCACTCTTCATTTTCTTTCACAAAATTATGAAGCATGTAGCGGAGCGTATAGTAAACGCCTTTTCCTGTTGCTTCTCTTCGACCAAGCGAACCGCCGTTCACCTGACTTTTCCCTGTGAAACTCCCGCGATATGGGCGTCCAGGATGAATCGTTTTATATTCACCCATCATCCAGTCCATCTCTCGTTCCCCCGTCCCAACATCCGGTGCTGGAATGTCTTTATCAGGGCCTAAAATATCGCAGAAATTTTGAACGTATGTTTTTGAAATCGTATGTAGTTCTTTTTCCGAAAATTCCCGTGGGTTAATGACAACGCCACCTTTTCCTCCACCAAATGGTACATCATGAAGCGCATTCTTTAATGTCATTAATGTTGCCAGATTAATTACTTCATCTTCCTCGACCGTTTCGTGAAAGCGAATCCCGCCCTTATAAGGACCTACCGCATTATTGTGTTGAACGCGGAAAGCAGGAATTCGTAAAATTTTCCCGTTCTCAAGAGGAACGCGGAGAAATGATTTTTGAATTTGGTTCGGGGTTGAGAGAATCGATTCAAGGGATTTGAACGCATTTTCTCGATCTTCATCCTTGAAATTTGGTAAAAACGATTGATCCTCGAGTAGGGCATTTAGTGATTCCTGTACAACTTCTCCATACTTACTAGCCAATTTCATCCCTCCATTTTTTTCTATTCTATTTATACCGTACCCTTTTGAAACTAGTTCAAACGGGCTGGATGAAAAGGCTTACTCTTTTTTTATTAGGTGAAATAAAAAAGCCGTCGCTAACGCAATATGCAACGGCTGAGAACTACTTCATTTTTTATTAGTGATGATCGGCCGGAAAAACAACTCCGATTTGTTTCCGTGCTTCTTCTATGACTTCGATGGAATTTAGAGAATTTTCATGTGAGTTAATCGAAGACTGATCCTTACCGGTCTGGATTAGTTCAATAAACTCCTTCGCTTCATACATCATCGTATGGGATTGCGACTGCGATAAGTCTTCAATCGATCCATCTCGATAATGGATTTTCACATCCATTGGTGAACCTATTTTGTCGATAAGGATACTCCCGTTCTCCCCTTGAATTTCGGATGGGAGATGCGAATCTGTGATTTTTGAAAACATAATCACTGCTTCTTTGTCTTCATATCCAAGTAAAATACTGCCTTCTCCATCAACGCCTGACTCAAGCATGACGCCTTCTGCCTTAATCGATTGCGGCTGGCCAAGCATGGATACGACAGGATAAACGCCATATACGCCGATATCCATCAGTGACCCATTTGAAAACTTAGGGTTAAATGCATTTAGCACTGTTCCTTCTTTATAAGCATCATAACGCGACGAATACTGGCCGTAATTCGCAACAAAGCGACGAATTTGACCAATCTTATGCAAATTCTCTCGCACCATGTTCATGTTCGGCATCACGGTGGATTTCATCGCTTCCATTAGTAGAACGCCGTTTTTTGAGGCAACCTCAACCATTTGTAAGACTTCACGTTTATTTGACGCCATCGGCTTCTCACAAAGCACGTGCTTCCCAGCGTTCATGAAAATGATCGATTGTTCTGCATGTAACGAGTTAGGACTCGCAATGTAGACGGCATCAATGAGCGTGCTGTTCGCCATTTCCTCAAGACTTGTGAACGTCGCCTCTGCCCCATGCTTCTCAGCAAATGCCTGCGCCTTCTCTTCCGTTCGAGAATAGACAGCCGTAAGTTTGAAATCGCTAAGCTCAGTCGCCCCCTCTAAAAAATTATCCGTTATCTTATTTGTTCCAACAACACCAAAACGAATCATACTCATATTCCTCCAATTCATTCGACAAGTGACAGGCACCGCGTAAACCGCGTAACCGCAAACCGAGCGCTAACGCTTCTAGCCCGTGCCCCGCGTCTCCAAGTATATCTTATGCGAGTGACAGGCACCACCCGAAACCACCCGAACCATCCGCACTATTGTCAGCATATGTCGAATTAGATAAGGCGTACGCCTAGCTGCTGCTCTAGCCATTTCGGTACAACGAACCTGGCCGTTAGTAGAGGATCCACGACCTGACACACTTCAACCTGTCCAATCGCACTCATAAGCATGGTTGCTTCACTCACAGACATTCCAGTTTTCTCCCCAACGCGATCGACCATCAGCTCGGTTGCAAGCGTTACCGCTTCATCAAGCGTGGCGGCTGAAGCAATTTGGGTAACAACTTCAGCGTTTTCTAGCATCGGTTGAACGATTGACTCCCCCTTGATCACTTCAAGCTTCACTGTTGCTTTACCAGGAACTTCAATTCCTGAAACGCTCACTTCACCGTCTCCCATCGCTGCATGAAAATCACCTAATCCGAACAGTGCGCCTTCCGCAAACACTGGAAAATAGAGCACCGCTCCCTCCGTAATCATCTTATTATCCATATTTCCGCCGTGCGCACCCGGTGTGCCACACGAAACACCTTCGCCTTCTGGTGCGACGCCAATTACGCCAATCATCGGATTTAATGGAATGCTTAGATCATTAAAACGAGCAGCCCCATCTTGAATTGGAATGATCTTTGACTTCATTTCTTTTAAACGATGTCCCATAACCCCAAGATCTGGCCCAACGACCATGACGCCCTGATCTCCAATTTCAAGTTTTTCAATCGTAACTTTTAATACATCTCCAGGTTGTGCATCCTTCACATAGATTGGGCCAGTTGCAGGGTTCACTCGGTTCCAATCAATTCCCATGATCTCATCTTCCTCCGTTTGAAGCTGATTCTCAAAACAGTCATACGTTACGATTTGAACGCTAGTTCCTGATGGTACGATCTTCACAGGCTTATGCGTTTTGTTAAAATCATAGATCACCGAATCATTCATAACTAAGTCCATTTCAATCTCCCCTTTTAATTTTTTTATTATAATGATAATTTTAACAGTTCCGTAGAATCATTGCCTATTCCTAAGACTGCTGTCTCACTCCTCTCTTTTTCTTCTATGAAAAAGGTCGTGTGAGAATAGACATTAAAATGAGTCACTTGCTAACAAACACATCCGTTCCCCTCGCTCTTATTACCTAATTTATCCAAATGAGCTTGTAAAAAGGAACCGCTTTCATTACGATCATAGTAAGAAACACTAGACTTTTATTTGAAGTGAAATGAGACTATATTCCGAGGTAACCTACTTTTATCGTCTGTGACAATCGACCCGATTATCTTAAAACGATCCTTACAATCGATTAACATTCACTTCAACTGAATCAAGTAAACTATGATTTGTGAGAAAACATGAACCGGGGGGATATCAATATGTTTAGTAAAAATGCCAAAAAGAAGCTTATTCCATTCGCTGTTATTTCATCACTAGCTGTAGCAGGTATTGCGGGAATTGGTACGGACACTGAAGCAAAATCTGATAAAAGCAAACATGCGAAAAACGAAATCGAGAACGTTATTTTCTTAATAGGTGACGGCATGGGACCGGGCTATACAACGGCATACCGTTCGTTTATGGATGACAAAACAACGCCTTATATGGAAAAAACAGCTTTCGATGAATATCTCGTTGGCGCTCAAGAAACCTATTCATGGGATCCAGAAGAGAGCGTCACGGACTCGGCAGCAGCGGGTACGGCGATGGCAGCTGGAATTAAAACCTACAACGGCGCGATCTCCGTTGATATGGATAAAGAAGAAGTGAAGACCGTTCTTGAAGAAGCAAAAGAAAAGAACAAGTCTACTGGACTTGTTTCTACTTCTCAAATTAATCATGCAACGCCTGCTTCATTCGGTGCTCATGATGAATCTCGGAATAACTACAATGACATTGCAGACGACTATTATGATGAGATGATCAATGGAGAGCATAAAGTGGACGTATTGCTTGGCGGAGGAACTTCTTACTTCGAGCGCTCGGATCGCAACCTAACGGAAGAATTTCAAAATGACGGCTATAGCTATGTCACTTCCAAGGAAGAACTAGCACAAGACGATAACGAACAAATTCTTGGCCTGTTTGCACCTAAAGGCATGGACAAAGCAATTGATCGTACGGAAGATGCTCCCTCTCTTGAAGAAATGACTGACGCTGCTCTTGAGCGCCTAAGTGACGACAAAGACGGGTTCTTCCTTATGGTCGAAGGTAGCCAAATTGACTGGGCTGGTCATGATAATGACGTTGTTGCTGCGATGAGTGAGATGGAAGATTTCGAGAAAGCTTACGAAGCGGCGATTGAATTTGCGAAAAAGGACAAGCATACGCTCGTCGTTACAACAGCTGACCACTCTACCGGTGGCTTTGCGATGGGACGCGACGGAGAATACAAGTGGGATCCAGCTCCACTTAAAGCGGCCAAAAAGACACCTGATTACATGGCAGCTCAGATCGCTGAAGGTGCAGATGTGGAAAAAACACTGACTGAAAACATCGATCTTGATTTAACATCGGAGGAAATCGCGTCTGTCCAAAAAGCGACTGAAACAGGCGACGTGGTGGAAATTGATAATGCAATTGAAAAGATATTTGACATCCGCTCAGGAACTGGCTGGACAACTGGCGGTCATACAGGTGTTGACGTGAATGTGTATGCGTACGGCCCACAATCCGAAAAGTTCGCCGGTCTTCATGATAACAATGAAACAGGTCAATTAGTGATGGACCTTCTTAACGCAAAGCAAGAAAAGGATCGCGGAAAAAAGGACGATGATCACAAGAAAGACAAATAAAGAATTTCCCGTTGCTTCAAAAAGCAGCGGGAGTTTTCTTTCTGATGGAGGAGGTTCTTTTACATGAAGCACATACTAATTACTCTATGTACTGCCTCTCTTTTTCTTGGTGGGTGCGCTAACAATGCGAACCAGCAAGCTAGTTCACAAACAGACAACACGACAACCGTGACAAAAGCAGAGGAAACAAGTACAGATCAAAACGACCACAAAGGATTAATTGATAGTCCACAGGCACCTGATGACAGCTCACTAACTGAAGTTGGCCAAACTTATCAGGATGCCGACGGCTCGATTACGTTAAAAGCGAGCTCTGATTTTAACGAAAAAACGACGATTGGGGATGTTGAGCTAACCGTATCAGATGTGAAGGTAATGGCCTACGCGCCTTCCCCTGACTTAATCGATTTTTTTCATAGCTATTCGAACGATGAGACAAAATTCAACTATGTAAAGATTCGCGTCCATGTAAAGAACACGTCGGATCAAACCGTTAACTTCGCTCCAGTTTCGACACTTGAAACGAGCGACGGTGAAAAGAAAGGATTCGATGATGACTTTTACCTCGAGAATCTTTACGGAGATTACGCACCTGGTGAAGAGAAAATCGGCCAGCTTGGTTTTGTTCTAAATACGACTGAGCTAGAGCAACTGGATGCCCTAACAATTCAAACAAGTGATGTGTTCGATGACAAGGAAGAAACGATCACGAAGGGCCAATCGATCATTGTCCCTTTTTAAAGATGCCCCTCGGGGTGTCTTTTTTTCGATTCGCGGAATAAAATCGTTTTTCGCGGAATTACTGAACGTTTTCGCGGAATTCATCGTCCGTTCCGCGGAATTAACGAAAATTTCGCGGAATTCTACCCATCCCACACAACGAAATATACACTCATCTCAGCCATTCTTAACGATTCCGACCCTTTTGTAGCCCTTTTTCATGAACCAGAGAAAATATGTCACAAATGATAGACCAAGTCCCCCGAAAAGAAAGACGGATTGGAGCTTGTACCCTTTATTTTCATTGATCCATTCCATCACAACATAAAAAACCGCCGCTAAATCTAGCATCAACATCTCCTCCTGAGTGTTTGATTACTAGATTATAAGCAAGCGGTTTAACATATATACCAACTTTTTCATTATGTGAGTGAATTAAGACGATCAGTTAACTGCATAAACGTTTCACGGTCGCGACAATCGAGCGCCTGGTCAATTTCTTTTTTTAATTGATCTTGTTTTTGTTCGATACTGGAAGCATTGATGTGTTCGAGTAGTTGCGCGACCATTTCCTGTCTCTTTTCCGAAATCTGATTTTGGTAGACTTTTCGATTCTCCATCATCCAATCCTCCATTCATATTGATAGAAACGCTTCTACGTTTTCTATGCGATT
Source organism: Bacillus sp. Cs-700 (assembly GCF_011082085.1). Taxonomy (NCBI): domain Bacteria; kingdom Bacillati; phylum Bacillota; class Bacilli; order Caryophanales; family Bacillaceae; genus Bacillus; species Bacillus sp. Cs-700. Next base: position 3,713,941 of record NZ_CP041063.1, on the reverse strand, counting down.
AATTACAGTTTAACCGATTTTTACATTTTTTAAACAATAGTTTAGAAGATTCTAATAAATAAGGTCGAATTTTGTACTATTTTACTAGGCTAAGTAAAGATTCGCCTTTTACTTACATCGTATCACTGCGATTTTTCTTATAAAGACAATAGCCTTCATAGAAATAATAGCAACCTGCTAGGAGACATCCGATAAACGAAATGAAATGAAACCCTAATAGTCCGTACTCTTTATGAATGAGCAAATCCAAAGACCTCGCGGATGATAGGAGTAGTAAGCAACCGATCAGATTGTTCACCCATGATTTGTTCAACATTTGCTCTAGATCCCCTCCCGCTCTTCAATGATAAAAGAATGAATTTGCTTGATAATCCCATTTTTAAATTGATTAAAACGATACGTATCGCAAAAGGCGTAGTTTTTTTCACCCACCTGAATTTTCCCTTCAACCGCTGCAGTAATACCGTGAGTGATGATCGTTGCGATTGTCAGATTCACACCGGTCGGCATACTACTCCATGCTTTTTCAAAATCGGCCTTCCCTTCGATCTTCTCCATACCAATGAGGTGCCATTCGACATCGTCCGTCACACTCGCGAGCACGAGGTCACGATCCCCGCTAATAAACGCTTCATTAAACGCCCTTAGAAAGTTTTCTTTTGCTGTCGCCATTTTCTATCACCCTTTCTAAATCTTTTTCTTACATCCAATTCATCCCCCACAAGCTCTGAAGCAGTAACATGTAGCTCGTTAAAAGAACCGTGACGATGATAAAAATGACAATAAGATATCGAATTACCTTCACCTTTTTTAATGTCATGATAAAAATGATTAGTGCTATCGCTGCAAAAAGATAGTAAACAAAGAAGAGTTCATAAGAGGTGTATGGCCCTATAAATAATCCAAAAACAGCAAATTGGAGGTCAAAACTAAGAATGGCGTAAGAAAGCCATGTATGAGAACTGTTGTAAATGATACTCGTAGCTCCTGCAAGTATAAAAGAAATCAAGACTAGGACAACAAGCGACCACTCATAGACGAAAAACATCTCCTCATTCGAAACAGCCAATTGATACCCAATCACCGATAAAGGTAAAATCATCAATAAAATGAGTCCGTTTATTTTTACATAGCTCAATTCTGTGAGTTTCAATTCATCACGACTAAGCTCTGGTGTACCCAAAGAAAGAACACCTCCCCACGAAATCCAAGTCCAATCATACTTCTATACCATCTTCTTTAAGTAACGTCATTTCCCTTCTGCTTTCCTAAAAAAACACTAATTCCTTCCATTTCAAAAAAAACGAAAACGCCATTCCTGAAGTCAGAAATGGCGCCATCTGTTTATTATTTTTTAATATGCTTTCCTTTGCCGAAATAATAAATACCCGACACAATCCCGATAATCACCATGACCACAGCGAAAATTAGTCCTGTTACCGCACCGAATTGTACGATGAACGGAACGGATAGTGCCGTCACTAATCCTCCTCCTAGAAATGGTTCATACACAAGCTGTTTGTAACCAAACGCTTCAAATGCAGGGGATTCATTATCAGGATCCACGATCCGCATAAGAAGTAAGCCTGTTGCCGTCACACCCATCGATTGACCAAAGTCACCTATGCCTCGTTCAAACCAGTAATCAGGAATGATCTTCGGCGCAAGCATTAGGAAGCCGAATAAATTCCAGCTGATTCCTGCAACCGCAAGAATAAGGAATGGCACAAGGTATTCACCAATCACGTCGAGCGACACTGTCGCGATAGCAGTGATGATTAACACATCAAGCGCAAGTCCTTGAATTCGATTGATCATGCGACGATCGACAAGGTTGTATTTATCTTTCTTGCTGAAGAAGACTTGAAGAATAATTCCCCCGAACATCGCGATCGGAAAGAGCGGGATATACTTCATAAAGCTTGAGCCAGTCCAGTTTGTGATCGTGATACTTTCTAGACCGATTAATCCTTGAAGAATCAACCAACCGATTAGAATGGCAAGCATCACAATTGATAAGTGAAAGGATAGAGGTTCAATCGACTCAGGACGAGTCGTCATTTTACCTGCTGGTTCCCGATTTTGGTATTCCATAATTCCCTGTTTACGAAGGTCAGAAAAGCCGTTCACATCTTTAATCACCTTCGTTTTGCCTCGACGTACTGCCCAGTTAATGAGAATAATACCGAAAACAACACCAGAAAGAACACCTACTGTCGCAAGACCGATCGCAAGGTCAAAAGCTTCTTCAAAGCCAAGCTCTTCAAACGTACTTGCCATCCCTGCTGCGGTACCGTGTCCACCTTCAAACGCCACTTCAATCAATGCCCCCGCCATCGCTGGGATATCGAAAAATGGTGTAAGAATAAAAATGGCTACGAGAAGCCCAATTACGTATTGGCCCCAGCCAATCGCCCAGCCGAATGCTAGTTGAGGTCCACCGAACGTCCATATATCACGAAGCTTTGGCATCGTTGCGCCAAGAAATAGTGAGGCAAAGACAACGTTAATCATTAACCCTGGCAACGCAGACCATACTTCTATAATTGTATTTGTCATTATTCCACTCGCAAGAAAATGATCTTCCGAAACAAAATTTAACATGATCTTCCCGAGCACCTGTGGACCGAGAAGCAAAGCAACAAATCCACCGATAATGGAGGAAGGTAGGAATAAGTTCTGTAAGACTTTTACCTTCAAACGAATGATCTTCCCTATTAAAAGAAAAACTCCAATATACAACAATGCGAATCCGATTTGTTCTGGATTCATTTTCTTTCACCTCTTTGGTCGATATGTTTCCTCAGCTAATGAGGCAGCTGCTTCACCAAATTGGTGATTCGAACAGTCCACTTTTTCAGTTCCTCGAATTTCAAACGGTAAAACTTATTTTTGGAAATTCCTTTTAAATTTTTTTCGGTTCGATTAATTGGAAGAATTAATCACTTTTACAGTCTCTTTTTATCCCAAAAAAAGATTCAAGCGATCTATGGTATAATCGATAAATCTGAAAAAAGTTCCAAGTTGCAAATACTACAGTTCGACATCAATTTAGTTTAAACTGAGAGTAGATAAAAATAGGAGTGGTAGAGATGGAAAAAGAGATCAAACTAATTGCATTAGATATGGATGGCACACTGGTCAATCATGACGGAGAGGTGTCAGAGGAAAACGAAGCTGCTGTTCAACGAGCGAAAGAAAAAGGCCTTCATGTTGTATTAAGTACAGGACGCTCACTACCGTTCTGTCGTGATATCGCAGAACAGCTTGGTCATTCTGCTTACCTGGTTACGGTAAACGGTGGACAGATCTATGATAAAGAATTAAACCTCGTCGACAGCACGCACCTTGATTATCAGCTTGTCGAGCGTTTGTGGGAATTAAAAGTGAAGCATGACGTGTATTTCTGGTCTTCTACAACAGAAGGCGTATTCAATACGCAAAAACCATTTGATCGCGAAATTAATGACTACACGTGGTTGAAATTTGGCTTTGATATTAAAGATGATAATATCCGCAAAATTATTACAGATGAAGTAATGGCGAATGAAGCTTTCGAGGTAACAAATTCAAGTCCAACGAACCTTGAAATTAATCCGTCTGGCGTTAATAAAGCTGCTGCTCTCATGAAAGTTTGTGACTGGCTTGATCTTTCAATGGAAAACGTAATGGCAGTTGGAGATAGCATGAACGACATCGCGATGATCCGCGAAGCTGGCTTCGGCGTTGCCATGGGCAATGCTCAAGACCGCGTCAAAGAAGCAGCGAACTGGGTCACAAAAGACTACACCGAGCACGGCGTTGCTCACGCAATCGATCAAGTGCTGAAGGGGTAAGCGTGCCTGTCACCAAACGAATAAGCTCAATAAATGTCGAAAAAAAGGCGAAGTGGAATTTTTCCACTTCGCCTTTCTTTCACTATTCCTTCTCCGCGACTTCAAGCACATAAGGTTTGTGCGTATGAAGCTCGTCCCCCTTCTCAACGTGAACTTTCAGCTTGTACATTCCTGGATCGGAAAGTTCTAAGTTTCCCTCATACATACCTTCACTATTCTCTTCCGCATCTGTATAGGTATGCTTCTCCTCTCCTTCTTTCCAGTACTCAAAACGCACATTCGCTTCAGTAAGTGGCTGCTGTGCTTCGGTAATAGTCGTCATAAGAACAGCTGGATCCATCTCATCATTTTCTAGAGAGATGGCAACGTCCGCACCATGCCCATGACCTTCTTCATGTTCACTCACGTCTGCCTGACTTTCTGAAATCATGATCTCCATTCCAGCATCAGCTTCTTCTTCCGCTGCACCTCCTTCCTTATTTACTTCCATACTGCCAACCTCTTCGCTGTTCGCTTCGCTACTTGTTTCACCCGATTCAGCACTATTCCCTGTGTCTGAACATGCGCCAAGCGCTAACAAACCGGCCATTCCGATCGCAATGGTTGCTTTCTTCATCTGCTCTCTCTCCTATCCAACTAACTTTTCTATATATGTAGCTAACGATTCAAATCCCTTTCTAGATCATACCTACCCATTTAAAAATGAAATATCTTATCTTCACATACTTTCATGAAATTTATTTCCCTCTTATAGTAAAATAATCTCTTTATTCAATCAATTCTGACAAATTACATGATCTTTCCTTTGGAAGCTGTTACCATATAACAAGGGATGGCAAAAAAATACTTAATCCGGGGAGGAAGAAGATGAAAAAGCTCGTTTCTTTATTAGCAACTTTCTTATTGGTATTTGGATTTACGAACGTAGGGTATGCAGCTGATGATAAGAATTGTGATGACTTCTCTTCTCAAGAAGAAGCGCAAAATTATTATGAAAGCAACAACCCTGATGAGGATCCAAGTGACCTTGATCGTGACGATGATGGAGAGGCTTGTGAAACTTATTCTTACAGCGGCTCCGATTCCTCTGACGAAGAAGCAGCGTCCAGCGGCGAAGCATCCGATGACGAAATGACAAGCGATGAAAGCTCAGAAGCAGCTGACAGCGAAGGTGCTGAAATGGCCGATACAGCGACAAGCTATCCGGTTTATATGTTGCTTGGCCTTGCCATCGCAGCATTCGGTTCTCTACTACTTTTAAAAAGACGCGTTCATTCTTAAAGCACATACCATCCCGACGAGATAGGCGACCATCGCCTATCTCGATTTCTAAAGAAGGTGATTGATGGTGGTTAAGAAACTCAGTATTCTACTTATTATAACCGGCATGATTGTGACGGGATGGAGCGGCTATGAATGGTGGACTCAGAAGAGTGCTGCTACGTTTCAACCTGAAAAAGCTCAAGCTATTTCAAGAGACTGGGAGGAAACCGATTATCAAGAGACAGTGAACCGAGAAGTGGTTCATACGAGTGACGTCAAGCCACAGATGAAAGCGAAAACGGGAGAAAAAATCGGTGAATTAACGATCCCTCAACTAGGATACCTTTACCCAATCTACTGGGGAACGGATGAACAAACGTTGAAACAGGGAGTTGGTATGTATGACACAGCTTTCACTACTTTACCAAATCAAGTAGGCCACACCGCCCTTGCAGGACACCGCGATACCGTTTTTGACGGTCTTGACCAACTTAAAAAAGGCGATCGTCTTTACCTCACATTAGATGATACAACGTATGAGTATCAAATCCGCAAAACGTGGATTACAGACGAGCATGATCGTAGCGTCATTGTGGAAAAGAATTCCCCCACTCTCACACTCACCACGTGCTATCCGTTTGATTACCTCGGCTCTGCACCAGATCGGTACATCATTCAGGCAAGCTTAATTCAAATCAAAGAAGGAAGTGACTCGCCATCATGAGTCACTTCCTATTAAATTTCGCTTGCTTTCACCAATAAAAAAAGAGAACTGCTTCTAAACAGTTCCCTTCATCAATGTTATCGAATTTGGCTAATCGAAAGCTTTTCCTGAACGATTCGAATCGCTTCAGCAAGAAGCGGTGCAATCGATAGAACTTTAATTTTATCAAGATCTTCTGAATCTGGAAGAGAGATGGTATTCGTTACAACCACTTCTTTAATGTTCGATTCAGCAATTTCTTCCGTTGCATGACCAGAAAGAACAGCGTGGGTAAATGTAGCGTACACATCTTTCACCCCATTTTCCTCAAGAATGCGAGAGGTGAACGTTACGTTTCGACCAGTATCAATCATATCATCAATGATGATCGCTGTTTTCCCTTTCACATCGCCAATGACGTTCACAGTGGATGGTTCTCCTGTGTCATAAGAGCGACGATCAATCAAAGCGATTGGTGCATCTAGCATTGACCCTAATTTACGTGCACGAAGCGCACTGCTATTATCAGGTGCCACAACAACAACATTTTCCAAATTTTTGTTCTCAAAGTATTCAGCAAGGATTGGAATACCAGAAACCTGGTCAACTGGGATATTGAAAAAGCCTTCAATTTGATTGGCATGCAAATCAATGGTTAACACGCGAGTTGCACCAGAACGCTCTAGCATATTCGCAATCAACTTTGCAGTAATTGGCTGTCTTGGTCCTGTTTTACGATCCTGTCTCGCATACCCGTAATAAGGCAAAACAACATTAATCGTTTTAGCAGATGCTCGTTTTAATGCATCAATCATGATCAAGAGTTCCATCAAATAGTCGTTTCCTGAGCCTGCGATGGATTGGACAAGGTATGTATCGCAACCACGGATGCTTTCCTCAACGTTCATGTGGATTTCACCGTCACTAAATCGCTTAACGGAACAATTCCCAACTTGAATTCCAAGCGTCTCAACAATTTCTTGAGCCAACTCCGGATTTGAGTTTAAAGCGAACACTTTCACATCTTCTTCATGGCGTAGCATATCGTAGCTCCTTTATCTTTCGTTTATCACGATTGGTTCAGCTAGCCTTAATGAACCTTACATAAGGCAACCTCACTCGATTAACTGTATGGATGACATACATATGTAATTAGTTTAAACTTCTTCTCCACTATACCATACACAGAAGGGCAATTTCTGTAGATTTTTTTTGGATTTTCATCGAAAAATCATCGAATTGTTCACGATTTTAACCTGTATGCGCTTAACTTTTTTCAATAGAAGTTTTCACATATTATTTTCTATCTCCACCTAATAGAATGCACAATATAAAGAATAATCGCACTAAAGATCAGCGTAAGAAAGAGTGGCATCACCCACCAGTCCAAACCTTCTTCAATCCCCTTTGCAATCTGCACACATTCCACTGTTAAATAAGCAAACAAAAGCGCGATCGTATTTTTCAAAAAACGCATCAGTATAACTGCGCTTCGATATTGTAGAGCTGCATTGCCCTCTGTGATTTTTACCACATAATTATACCTATGAGGATAACGTTCAAGAACAGTGAAAACTCCCCAGATCAAAATACCAAGCATTGGGAAAAGAATGATCGCCGTCTTTGAACCCCAATTATCCGCCTCACCTGCCGCATTAAAATGGATGGGAACGCGATTAGGTACTCCTGACCATTCCAACGAAAGATAGACGATGCTTAGAAAAAGAAATGTAAGTGTCGCTACATCAAACCATTTCTGAATTAACGTCCTATTAACCTCAATTCGTGGTCTATTTTCCATATGCAATCTCTCCTTTCCCTACTCGTTTTACGTATGATCTAAATGGAAAGTTCCAACTATTTGCTTCTATTCCTTTCTTTACTATAAAATATAACGGACAGGATCAAGTGACACATAATCGTTTTAAGGAGAGTTATTGTCTATGACGAATGAATATAATTTAGACTCTACGGAGTTTTATTCACTAAAAAACGCTTCCAAACGATTATTTAAGTTAATCAGCGATCGTTTAAATGTGAATACAGCTTATGTTACGAAGCGTGGAGAAAATGCCATGACCGTTGTAAGTTCTTTCAACAAGAAGGAAGAGATTATACCAGAGGGATACGCTGTGGAGTACAGTGGTACATATTGTCGGTTAATTATTAATAATGAGAGTAGCGTTATGCATACGCCTAACTTAGAACATGATGAATTCACGAGACAGCTAGAAGTAACCTCACAACTAATGGTAAAAGGCTTTCTTGGCGTTACACTAACGGATACCAATGGAAAGGTTTTCGGTACACTTTGTGTAATGGATAAGGAAGAGAAGTCATTCAGTGAAGAAGATATTTCTTATTTAAAATCAATGGCTGAAATTCTTTCCTACATCATAGACCTTGATCAAACAAAGTACAATATGGATTTCTTAAGCGTGCCCATTGTTCCGATTACAAAGGGAATTTCTATCTTAATGTTGCAAGGCGTGATTGATGAAAGAAGAGCCGAAAACATCATTCAACATGTTCTCCAATATGGTGCGAATCAACAGATCAATCATTTTATTGTTGAATTATCGGGCTTAAAAATTGTTGACGGCTATTTTCCAGTGATTCTCGGAGATCTCTTCAAGGCCATTGAACTGATGGGAATCGAAACAATTATTACAGGTGTTACACCCGCCATCGCCCAACAGGAAGTAGCCAACGAACAGCTTCCTCACTTTAAAACTGTTCAAAACCTTGAAGCTGCGCTTAGCTACATTGGCTTTGAATTAATAGAAAAAGAATAGCAGATTAAAGCCGCAACCTGATTGGATTGCGGCTTTTGTCACTTCACATCTTCGCTACTTTCCTTGATTCCTCATCAATTCGCTTCATTTCATCCTGCGTTAGTTTAAATCCAAGCACCTTCACATTATCTTCCGCATGCTTTAACTTCGAGGCGCCAGGAATCGCTACAACCGTCTGATCGTGAAAATGAACGAGCCAATTTAACGCAACTTGACCGGCTCCGACGCCGTATGAATAACCAATCTCTTTTAATAAGTCGATTAACGGGAGTGTTTTCGCTAACCCCTGCGGTTTAAATTGAGACATGTGTTTACGTGGACCTGAGAGGTTTGCGACAAGTTCAGGATTTTGATGGAACTTTCCTGTTAAAATCCCCTGCTCAAGCGGAGAATACGCAATGATCGTGACGCCATTTTGCTTAGCAAGGTCCAGCACACCGTTCGTTTCAATTCGTCGATCGAGTAAGCTATATTTCATTTGATTGGATGCAAGATTGACACCGTGACGTTTCAATTCTTGAATGGCTCGGTCCATTTTATCTCGATTAAAATTACTCACACACACTGCGCCAATATGACCTTCTCTCACGAGTGATGCCATTTGCTTCATTTCTTTTTCTGGAGAAGAAAAAGAAAACGGCTGGTGCACCTGATAAAGATCAATCCGACGTCCATCTAGAGCATCTTTTCGCTTTTGGATCGTGCTTGTAATAGAACCAGCTGTTCGAAGAAGCGGCCACCACTTTGTGGCAATGAGCGCATCCTTCTCTTCAACTCCGAGTCTTTTCAATGCACCAGAAAGAGCTTCTTCTGATTTCCCTTTTCCATAAGCTTCTGCTGTATCAAACCAGTTAATCCCACCATCAAGACTCATTTTCACAATCGCGTCCATATCTTTTTCAGATATCGTTGAAAAGTAACTGCCAATTAAGCCGCTCCCTTGACTGAACTGCCATGTTCCAAGTCCGATAGGCGAAATTTCATAATTCGTTTGACCTAGTTTCCTCACGTTTGTGCCACATCCTTCATTTGTCTTGCACCAAGTATAGCACCAGGCGGCAGTTATAGGTTAAGATCATGCTTCTACGGAGTTAATCCCTTTTTGAATACAAAGCTAACCTGATCATAAGCCATCTTTTCTTTGTAGAAACGGTGGGCTTGTTTCTTTTGAACACCGGAAGACAGAGCCACAGTTTGATACCCGTTCTCCAGAGCCCAGTTTTCAACAAACGTAAGAAGCTTTTCTCCATAACCTTTTGAACGATGCTCTTCGCTTGTGACGAGATCACAAACCCAGACAAACCTCCCATAGTAAAGCGTAATCATTGGCTTAAATCCAGTAACCGCAACAAGTTCATCTCCATCATAAAGTGCATACAGTCGATACATGTCTTTCTGATGGGCTTCTTCTACTAAATCAAGATACGTTTTCTCATCCAAATGCTGGCGAAGCTCTTGCATCACTTGAAATGCTTCAAGCCACTGCTCTTTTGTTCTCATTTCTTTAATCATCATGCCCTCCTATGGATCATCGATAATTATGTATTCGCTAGAAAAAAAGATGATCCTTTAACAAAAAAACCTGCTCCATCATAAGGAGCAGGTTAATGCGACATTTCGTAGACGTTTTCTGTACACAGCCCATACGGTAAGCAGAGCGGCTGACCTGACCGTGGATCATAAATAATATCACTTCGAACGCCAAACACTTCTTCTAATATATCAGACTTCATCACATCAATCGGTGTTCCTGTTTTCATCACTTTTCCTTTTTTAATCGCTACCATATGACCTGCGTACCGACTGGCGTGATTTAAATCATGGACGACCATGACGATCGTTCGCTTTTCTTGAACATTTAACTTTTGCAAAAGCTCAAGCACCTCAAGCTGATGCGCCATATCGAGAAACGTTGTTGGCTCATCTAGAAAAAGAATTTTCGTATCCTGAGCAAGAGCCATTGCAATCCAGGCACGCTGGCGCTGTCCACCTGACAGTTGATCAATCGGACGGTTGGCATATTCCCCAATCCCCGTCATTTCGATTGCCCAGGCAATCTTCTCTTTGTCTTCCATCGTGAGAGCTTTCAAGCCTTTTTGATGAGGAAAGCGACCGTATGTGACAAGTTCTAAAACCGTTAACCCTTCTGGAGCCGTGGGGTTTTGAGGAAGGATCGCTAATTCTTTCGCAAGGTCGCGTGTTTTTTGCTCATGAATACCCCGTCCATCCAGATAAACCGCTCCACTTTTTGGCTTCATTAATCGAGATAGCGTTTTAAGAATGGTCGACTTCCCTGATCCATTCGCCCCAACAAGAGCCGTAATCTCTCCTGCGGGTATAGATAGATTCAACTGATCCACAATGATGTTTTCTTGATAACCGATTTTAAGATTTTCTGTTTCAATCACCACGCTCACTCCTTCCGCTTATACATCAACAAAATCTTTATGATGCGTCGAATACATAGCCATAGCTTCTGCCTCAGGGTCAAGATAGGCCTTCGCACTATTCAATGCTTTTGGACCTTCCGCAAGACCACCAGCAATGAGCGTTAAGCGATGTGGATAGGTCACGATATCTCCTACTGCGAAAACACCAGGTATACTCGTTTCCATACTTGCATCGGTCACGACTTTTCCATCCTTCATCGTCATTCCCCAATTTTGGATACCACCTAAGTCAAGGTTGAATCCATGATTAACAAGGAGTGCATCGATTTCAACTACTTCTTTTTCACCTGTGTCGACATGCGTAAGAACCACCTGATCAATTCGCTCCTTACCAATTACGTCAGAAACGTAGCACGAACATTTAACGTGCGTATCCGAATGATTCATTTCTGTGATACTACTTTCATGACCACTAAAAGCCTCTCTGCGATGAACAACCGTTACTTTACCTGCGATCGGTTCAAGTCGATTCGCCCAATCGATTGCCGAATCGCCTCCTCCAGAAATCATAACATGCTTGCCCCGGAAGTTTTCGACACGATCTACAGCATAGTAGAGGTTCTTCCCTTCAAAATGCTCCGCCCCCTCAACTGGAAGCTTTTTCACCCCAAGCGTTCCATGGCCAATAGCTAAAATAACTGTCCGAGTATAATGCTTTTCCCCATTATGACTCGTTAAAATATAGGTTCCGTCCTCTGTTCGCTCAAGACCGTCCACTCGCTCTCCAAAAACCATTGTTGGATCAAACGTGCTCGCCTGTTCTTCAAGCTGTTTGATCAAATCCGCTCCGGAAATGCCAGGAATCGCACCGATGTCTCGTAGTATTTTCTCTGGATAGAAGTAGGTTACTTTCCCACCAACTTGCGGAAGGTATTCAATGACTTTTGTCTTAAGCTCACGCATACCGCTATAAAAAGCTGTAAATAACCCAATTGGCCCTCCACCAATGATTGTCACATCATAACTTTCATTCTTCACATCATTCGCCTCCTAAGCTTTTGCTCTAGCAAGTAAATATAAAAAGTACGGTGCTCCGATGATCGCTACCATAATACCAGCATGAATTTCAGATGGTGCTAGAATCGTTCGTCCAATCGTATCCGCTACTAAAAGCACAAGGGCACCTGCGAGAGCTGATAATGGCAAAAGGAATCTGTGATCATTTCCGACTAACTGTCGTGCAAGATGTGGACCAACAAGACCAACGAAACCAATTCCTCCACTTACGGACACACAAGCGGACGCAAGTGCGACCGAAGCCCCCAGAAGTAAGAAACGCTCTTTTTCTACCTTCACACCCATCCCGATCGCAAGCTTTTCCCCAAAATTCAATCCGTCTAGCGTTCTTGCTTTATAAAAAATCAACGCAAATAAAACGATAATCCATGGCAGTAACGTGAGCACATGAACCCACGTTGTCCCCCAGATCTTCCCCGCAAGCCAAACAGCGATAAACTGATAGTCGAACGGATCCATGCGAAGCGTTAAGATGGTAATAAGGGCACTAATCCCGGCGGCGACCGCAATCCCATTTAAAATCAATCGCTGAGGCATTAACCCTTCTCTTTTGCTATACGAAAGTGCATAGATGACGATTGCTGTGACACACCCGCCTATTAACGCTAGAAAAGGCATAAGGAGAATAGGGGCATCCGTCGTTTTCGGGAAAAAGGAGATAAATAGAACAACCATTAAAGCGGCCCCACTATTGATTCCGAGTATGCCCGGATCTGCAAGAGCATTACGTGAAATCCCTTGAAGGATACAGCCAGATACCGCTAACCCGGCGCCAACAAGGATGGCAATAACGATTCGAGGCAAGCGAAATTCAAATAAAATTAACGACTGCTTCTCTGTGCCACTGCCAAACAACGTTTTCACGACCTCGCCAGGACTTAATTTCGTTAACCCTGTATTTAAGCTAATAAAAAAGGTCGCAATAATAAGGAATAGGAACATACCCATCATCACATAGCGCCTGCGATTTCTTTTCCGCTGTACGTGAAATAAAGAGTCAACATTCATCACAGCTCCCTCCCTTCACGTCTCGCTACATAAAGAAAGAAAGGGACACCAACAAGAGCGAAAATAGCTCCAATCGGTGTTTCATACGGCGCGTTAATGAGCCTTGCTCCCATGTCAGCAACAATCATAAATAACCCTCCAAGAACCGCCGAGCATGGAACAATCCATCGGTAATCGACACCAACAAGGAATCTCGCGATATGAGGAATCACAAGACCTACAAACCCAATTGGCCCAACGGCTGATACGGCAGCTCCTGCAAGCACGAGTACAACAACTGCTGCAAGCGCTTTGATTAATTTTGTGCGCTGCCCAAGACCTACAGCCACATCTTCCCCAAGACTGAGTAGCGAAATAGACTTGGAAAGAAACAGTGCCACAATAAGCGCAATCAGGATCCACGGCAATAAAATTTGAATTTGTGGCCATTTCAAACCAGCTGTTCCTCCCGCAAACCAAAAGGCAAGATTTTGTGAAAGTTGAAAATGGATGGCAACGCCTTCACTAACTGCGGTAAAAAGTGCACTAACCGCAGCCCCTGCTAGGACTAAACGAATCGGTGATAGTCCATTTCGAGAGAGAGAACCGATACCGAATACAAGTCCAGCCCCAATCCCAGCACCAACGAAAGAAAATAACATCAGGTTGGTATAGGAAAGTCCGGGGAAAAAGGCAAAACTAAGCGCAATCATCAAGGTTGCCCCTGCATTTAAACCAAGTAATCCCGAGTCTACAAGAGGATTTCGAGTCACTCCCTGCATGATTGCTCCAGCTACTGCGAAACTTGCGCCAATTAAGATGTCGGCAACAGATCGAGGCATTCGAAACTCACGAATGATCGAATGTTCTGTTGAGGTGGCATCAAATTGAAAAATCGCTTGCCAGACTGTCATCAATTTAATATCCGCCGCTCCAAGTGCGATGGATAGTCCTAGACTCAGAATGAGAGCCGCACTTCCTGCAACAAGAATGAGCATCGCAGTGACGGGTCGCGATTGAATGGCGAGCTGATTTTCTATTGTATTTGCCATCGGTTCAACTTTCTTAGACATGTGATGACTCCTTGCTTTATGTATTGAAAAGAAGTCCCGGTGCCAGGCACCAGGATTTCTTATTTACTTATTATTTTCTTTTAACGTGTTGACGATCAAGTCGAGCTGTCCTTCTACTGCGATTGGATCATAATAATACATGTCCTCAAAGTTCATTTCATAGAGGTGACCGTTCTTCACAGCATCTAGATTCTGCCAAAGCGCACTTTCTTTCGTTTCCTTCAGCACATCTTGATTATCCTCAGCGGCATACTCGGTATAAAACATGTGGTCTGCCGCGTATTCAGGTAATACTTCAAGCGAGATCTTTTTCCAGTTGTCGCCTTCGATGACGTCCTTTTGAATCTTCTCAGGAGCTTGTAACTCAAGCGCATCATAAATGACCTGACCACCGCGTCCAAAGTTATCTCCAAACACATAGAAATCTTTTGTTTGAACTTCGTAAATCCCAACCGTCTCATCTTCACCAATGATACCGTCTAATTCTTCCCGTGCAGCTTCTGCTTTTTCATCAAATTGCTTGATCCAATCTTTCGCTTCTTGTTTTTTACCTGCAATTTCTCCCATTGCTGTTACTTCTTCATCGAGAGAATCGTACGTTCCAAACGGCATAAGCACAGTCGGTGCAATTTTTGAAAGCAAATCATATTGTTCCTGATCCGTCACAACAATTAAATCAGGATCTAATGATGTTACCTTCTCTACTGAAGGTGGCGTGCCAATATCTTCAATATCAGCAGTTTGCTCTTCCGTAAAATAAGGATTATCAAGAACAAATTGATCTGGAGCTCCTACCGGCGTAATCCCAAGCGCGAGGAAATAACCAACGTAATCCGTTGCAACGATTCGTTCTGGATTCTTTGGTATGTCAAACTCCTGTCCATCTGGTAAGGAGAAGGTTTTCATCTCTTCACTATTTTCACCTTCACTCGATTCACCCTTTTTGTTCTCATTACCGCAAGCAGCTAGTATAAGAACGAGCATTAACATCAGAATAAGAGTAATCCTCTTGTTTGTAACTTTCATTAGTATGTACCCCCTAAGTGATATTGAGATTCATTATCATTTAGAATGATAGCACCTTCCTTCCTTCTTGTCTATGTCATATCATGAATTTCCAATTGCTTAAAACGCTATTCCCATAGCTTTGTTAGCGTTTTCAAAAATTTTTAGAAAAAGTTTCATATGAAAAAGTGGTTTACTCCACTCCCACTAGGGTTATTAATACACACATATTCAACTCATCATTTTGTGTTGAACTTTTATGTTAGGAATCCTTACATAAAAACACAATTATCTGTAAATATCATTAGAATGAACACTAACAAAAAAATTAAAGGTGAGGTTATTTAATCCATGACATTAACAAAGAATAGTATTCAACAGGACATCATGAAGGAAGCAAAAGAAAAGAAAGTCGAATTTATTCGTCTTGAATTTACGGACATGCTTGGTGAAACAAAGAACGTTGAACTTCCTATAGAAGAATTGGAAAGTGTGATGAACAACGAAGCAATGTTTGACAGCTCTTCCATTGCTGGTTTTTCTGATATCCAGGAAAGTGATATGTACCTCTTCCCTGACCTTGAAACATTCAAAGTCCTACCGGACGCTGTTGATCAGGATTGTATCGCTCGCTTTATTTGCGACATTCATACACCCGACGGTGAACCATTCGAAGGGGATCCTCGTTACATTTTGAAGAGAGCGATGAAAGAAGCAGAAGATATGGGCTATACGGTTAACGTTGGACCAGAACCAGAATTCTTCCTTTTCAAACTAGATAAAGACGGCTATCCAATTCGCAAGATGAATGACCGTGCAGGTTACTTCGATGCTTCACCTAAAGATAAAGGTGATCAAGTACGTCGTGATATCGTTCGTACGCTTAAGAAATTCGGTTTTGAAATGGAAGCTTCTCACCACGAAGTAGCTCAAGGACAGCATGAAATCAACTTCCGTTTCGATAGCGTCATTAAAGCGGCTGACAACATCCAAACGTTTAAAAACGTTGTAAAAGACGTTGCGACAAGCCATGACTACCATGCGACGTTCATGCCGAAGCCGATCGCTGGTGAAAATGGTTCTGGTATGCACTGTCACCTTTCGCTATTCACTGATGGCGAGAGCGCGTTTTACGATGAAAACGATCCAGAAGGCATTTCCAAAACAATGAAACAGTTTATGGCTGGTATCCTTTCACATGCAAATGGCCTAGCAGCCATTACGAACCCGAACGTAAACTCTTATAAGCGTCTTGTCCCTGGTTATGAAGCACCTGTCAGTGTGGCATGGTCTCACTCTAACCGAAGCTGTATGATTCGCGTTCCAACAACGCGTGGAATGGGTACTCGCTTTGAGATTCGTAACCCGGATCCAACAGCTAACCCTTACCTAACACTTGCTGCGGTTATCCATGCAGGTCTTGAAGGTATTCGTCACGATCTTGATGCTGGTGCGCCAGAAACACGTAACCTTTATGAAGTAGACACGGATGATGTGCCAACACTTCCAACAAACTTGAAGGAAGCGATCAAGTCACTTCGTGAAGATAAAGTAGTTATGGAAGCTCTAGGTGACCATACTTCTAAAGTGTATATCGAAGAAAAAGAAAAAGAGTGGATTGAATATTCCCTTATGGTAAGCCAATGGGAAGTTGATCGCTACATGAATAAATAGAACAATACAAAAAGGAGCATCCTCATAGTAGAGGGTGCTCCTTTTCCTGTTTTCTGGAAAGTTTATTAATGATGGCACTTGTATTTTTTCAGCTTCTGATACTGAATAATTTTCTCGTCTAATCGTTTACTCAAAAGAAGAATTTTCCCGCTTGAGTAATCATCTACTTCTTGTCCTAGATCATAAAGCACCATTCGCAACGTCTGAATTTCGTTTTCTAGATTCTGCAGCAACATAGCGCTCTCCCTCTATATTTGTCTTATATTTACATTACCATATAATAGGCTTCAATGTTTTGTATTCTTACAAATTACATAATTTTTAACATTTCCCTATTTATTTTTATATTTGTAATGCAAATTAGAAAACAATGAATACTGAAACATTAACGAAAACGATTGACCCGTCTTTTCTTCATTGTTATGATTCTCGTTATAAATTTATCATATGACTAAACCTTGTATAAGTTCAGGAATAGGGCCTGAACGTTTCTACCAGCTACCGAGAATGGCTTGTCTACAAGGAATTATGAAGTTTTTCATATTTCCTTGTGATGATGCTCTGGTTTCTGGCCAGAGTTTTTTTATTTGAATCAGGAGGGTCTACCATGAAAAACTTTTTCCAGTTCACAGAACGGGAAACAAATTATCGAAAAGAAACGTTAGCCGGGATAACAACCTTTTTATCAATGGCTTATATATTAGTTGTGAATCCGATTATCTTAAGTGAAGCCGGCATTGATAAAGGAGCGCTCTTTACTGCCACCGCTTTGTCCGCGATCGTTGGCTCATTGCTTATTGGCATTCTTGCTAACTTCCCTGTTGGTATCGCACCAAGTATGGGACTTAACTCTTTCTTCACCTTCTCCGTTGTTATTGGAATGGGAATTGATTGGGAAATTGCTCTAACAGGCGTGTTTATTGCTGGTATTATCTTTATGATTCTTAGCTTACTGAAAATCCGCGAGAAAATTATTAACGTGATTCCAAAAGACCTCAAGCACGCCATTGCAGCTGGAATCGGCTTCTTTATTGCTTTTGTTGGTCTTAAAAATGCAGGGATTGTTGTTGGGAGCGAAGAAACGTTTATTTCAATCGGACAGCTGACAACACCAACAACAGCGTTAGCTGCTTTCGGATTTATTATTACGCTGATGATGCTGATTCGCGGTATTCGAGGTGGAATCTTTTATGGAATTGTAATTACAACGATCATTGGGATGATCATCGGTCTTGTGCAAGTTCCTACTTCAGTGGTTGGACAGGTACCGAGCCTTGAGCCAACGTTTGGCGTTGTTTTTCAGCATTTAGGAGATATTTTCACACCTGAAATACTAGCTGTTATTTTCACGTTCTTATTCGTTGCTTTCTTCGACACAGCAGGCGCTCTTATCGCCGTTGCCAGTCAAGCTGGTCTTATGAAAGACAATCAAATTCCAAATGCAGGACGCGCCCTACTTGCGGACTCAACATCAGGAGTTGTCGGAGCGATATTTGGTACATCAACAACTGCCTCTTTCGTAGAGTCTTCTGCCGGGGTTGCCGTTGGTGGCCGAACTGGGTTTACATCTGTCGTTATTTCAGCCTGCTTCTTCATTGCGCTGTTCTTCTCGCCTATTCTTGGCGTCATCACACCTGAAGTGACCGCTCCAGCCCTCATCATCGTCGGGGCCCTTATGGCAACTGAGGTAAAGCAGATTGATTGGAGCCGATTAGAAGTGGTTATCCCCGCATTTGTGACAATCATTATGATGCCTCTTACGTTTAGCGTTGCAACAGGAATTGCACTTGGCTTTATTCTTTATCCTTTTGCGATGATCGCGAAAAAAGAATGGAAGCAAGTTCACCCGATTATGTATACGCTCGGTGGCTTATTTATTCTTTATTTCATCTTTCTTTAAGGTTTTTGAAGGGACATTTCGGCCGAAATGTCCCTTCCTTTGTTTTACCTATGAAAAATAGTGGTAGTATACCGTTGGATAGTTTAAAATAGAGCATTAGCAAAAGCTTCACAAAAAGGTAGTGATAAAAAACATGTTATATATATGGGACGTCGAAAAAATCATTAAAGACACGCTAGAAGAGCATCAGCTATCGATTAACTATGAGTTTAACAACGAGCTAGCCGCTCCGATGAGCTATAACGTATCGACCAATACGATCAAGTTTAATTACTTACAAATGAACGGCTATCAAGCAAAAGTGAACTTTAAGCTAAAAGAAACCGAAGAAAACATCGCTTTGATCCTTCTGTATCACGAAATTGGGTACTATTTAGATTTTAAGAAACACCGGCACGACCTTCGCATCTTAATGTATGAAGATGAAGAAGTTCAGCAGGAACTTCTCGCAGAAATTGAAGAAAACGCCTGGGAACAAGGGCGTAAGTTGATTCCTGACGATTTAAAAGAATCTTATGATCAATTACGAGAGATCGATCAACAGTTTCAAAACGCACGGTAACGTGAAAAAAGGACGAAACCAATTTGGTATCGTCCTTTTTGTATGTTGTGAATTATTGGTATGCTATTTTGAGTTATTCTTCGTGCTACCCGCTCATTAATTGCACGATCCCGGCACTAATTGAAATAAGACTAAGCCCTATAAAAATTAGCGTTATCTTCTTCTGCTTCTTCTTTTTCTCTTCAATATAAACTAAGCAAAGCGAGGCGAAGACGGCAACACTGATACACAGTCGGAACAAAGCTTCATGGCCGCCTGTAAACCCAAGCCAAACGATGCTGCTTGCAGCCATAATAGCTATCAGAAAGATCATGACTCTTATGTACTTCATCCTCTTCCTTCTTCCTTATGTTTTCTTCTCACCATTGCTAGGATCACGAACATGCCTCCAACTACCATGGAGACAATGACCGGAATATTGATACCTGGCGTTTTATTATTAATAAAATAAATAGCGGCCGTGCTCATCGTCGTAAGACATATGAACAACAGGATCACCAATAAAGATTTCAATTTCATTTCATCACCCTTTTTTTAATACTTCTTCCACTTGCATCTCTTTCAAATAATAAGCGCCTAGAAATAGAAATAGCATTGAACCTAACAAACTAATTAATCCTAGGAATCCAAACCAATACCCCAATGGATTAAGAGCCGCACTCATCATAAAGCAAATAGGGGAAATGGCTGATTTCACTCCCGTTAAGCCCGCTCGTTTTCTTCTTGTCACCTGAACATAAATCCCTATTATAAAAACGATCGCAAACACAATCGTTAAGATGATCTCAAGCATTTCATTTTTTCTCCTTTCATAGTAAATCGCTTTCTTTCTTTACGAGTAAACAGACGCTAGGGTTTCATTTCCGCGCAAACTCATAACCAAAATTTAACTATATAAACAGTATAAGGACGATTTCTTTGGGAATAATTTGAACGATATAGAGAAGGAGGATTTGCTATGAACAAAGAGCCAAACCAACAAAATGAAAAACACGAAGCGGATGAAACACTGACCAACCGTCAAGGCCACCCTGTTACAGATAATCAAAATGTTCGAACGGTTGGAAATCGCGGACCGACAACGCTTGAAAACTATGATTTCCTTGAAAAAATTAGTCATTTTGATCGTGAACGTACGCCTGAACGAGTTGTGCACGCACGGGGTGCAGGTGCACACGGTTATTTTGAATCTTACGGAAAAGTAGGTGATGAACCGATTTCAAACTATACTCGAGCGAAAGTATTCACTGAAGTTGGCAAACAAACGCCTGTATTCGTCCGCTTCTCTACCGTCGTTCACGGGACTCACTCTCCTGAAACGCTGCGTGATCCAAGAGGATTTGCGGTAAAATTTTATACAGAAGATGGAAACTGGGATTTAGTAGGGAATAACTTAAAAATCTTCTTTATCCGCGATCCACTTAAGTTTCCAGATATGGTGCACTCCTTTAAACCAGATCCTGTAACAAACAGGCAAGATATGGAGCGGATGTTTGATTTCCTTTGTCAAACGCCTGAATCGATGCAGATGGTCACGTTTCTTTTCTCACCTTGGGGTATTCCAGCAAACTTCCGACATATGCAAGGATCTGGTGTGCATGCCTACAAATGGGTGAACAAAGAAGGAAAAGCTGTCCTAGTGAAGTATCACTGGGAGCCTGTACAAGGAATTCGTAACCTTACTCAAGAAAAAGCGGATCAAATACAATCCACGAACTTTAACCATGCCACACAGGATCTGTACGAAGCGATTGAAAATGGAGATTATCCTGAATGGGAGCTTTACGTTCAGATAATGGAAGATGGGGAACATCCTGAATTAGACTTTGACCCACTGGACCCTACAAAACTCTGGTACAAAGAAGATGTGCCGTGGCACAAGGTCGGTAAAATGGTTTTAAACAAAAACCCAGAAAACTATTTCGCTGAAGTGGAACAGGCGGCGTTTGGTACGGGCGTTCTGGTGGATGGGCTTGATTTCTCTGATGATAAGCTTCTTCAAGGTCGAACGTATTCATATTCAGATACACAGAGGTATCGCGTCGGCTCAAACTATTTGCAGTTACCGATTAATAAGCCTGCAAAGCACGTTGCTACCAATGAAAGTGCAGGCCAAATGGATTTCAGGCAAGATTACGCTGAGCACCAAAATCCCCACGTGAATTATGAGCCTTCCTTGATTGGTGGACTAAAAGAAGCGGTTAATCCTGGAAAAGAATATGAACCATACGTCGAAGGAAAGCTGCAACGGAACAAGATTTCTAGAGAAAACAACTTTGGTCAGGCGGGTGAAACGTATCGAAGAATGAAAGATTGGGAACGAGATGATTTGATCTCAAATCTCGTCATTGCGCTCGGAGACTGCCGCGAGGAAATCCAGGAACGAATGATTTCGATGTTAACGGAATGCGATAAGGATTATGGAATGCGTGTCACAGAAGGATTGAAAGCACTCCGCACTTCTACCGAAGAAAAGATGGATGAAGCTGTTCAGAATGCAGAGGAAAGAAGTCATCCTTCTGATCCTTATTAATTAACGAATTTAACAAACCTGTTTCAAAAGTTTTTGGGATCGTGTTCACTTCTTTTGTGGAAAAAACTGCTCCTATGAAACAATCATTTACCCATGCCCTTTTAATTGACTTTAAAACTAAACCGAGCTATAGTTAATTTAACAAGGGGAGTAGCGACCGGTAACGGCTGATGAGTCATCAATACGGTATTTTATACCTGGTTCATCGGGCTAAGATTTTAGTACGCAAGACCTTGGTACAATTTTGTTGTGCCAGGGTTTTTTGTATGCGCTGGCGGAGAGGAGTTACACATGATTATTTTGATCTTCCTTCTTGCAGCAGCCGTAGTTGTCGGTGCGGCTATTTACCTGAATCAGTTCGGTGATGTGATTAGTAAGAAGTCATCTTTAAGTGGGGCTGTCGTCGGGACATTCCTTATTGCAGGAGCAACGTCTTTACCTGAATTAACAACAAGTCTAACAGCCGTTTACATTGATAACCCCGATATCGCGGTTGGAAATATGCTTGGAAGTAACGTCTTTAACCTGTTAATTCTAGCGGTTGTTGACTTGATTTACAGAAGACGGAGATTATTTCAGAAGGTAAACACGAAGGCGAACGTGCCATCCGCTCTCGTCGGTCTCCTTTTTCTCGTCATTTTAATTGTCTCGTTACTAATACCAGGCTCCATTTCCATCTTTGGAATTGGGATTGAGATGATTGTCATTGTTTTCCTATATGTTTTATCGATGAAGTATATCTCAGGTGATGACGGTGAACAAGAAGACATTCCTACGAAAGATATCTCGCTGCGCACGGCTGTCATTGGTTTCATTGTTGCCGCGTTAATTGTTTTCGTATCCGGTAGTATTCTTTCCATTGCTGGAGATCGCTTAGCTGAAGCAACGGGAATGAATGCAAGCTTTGTAGGTAGTTTTCTCATCGCTGCCTCAACATCTTTACCAGAGCTCGTAACAGTGCTCGCAGCTTTTAAACTAGCAAACTATAATATGGCAATTGGTTCGATCCTTGGTAGTAACTTATTCAACATCCAACTTCTCGCCCTCACGGATTTGCTTTACCGAGATGGCCCTATCCTTGCTGCGGTTGATATGTCCCATATCTTTATCGCATGTCTCGGACTGTTGATGACGATCGTGATTATGTACTTGCTCCTTCGCCCATCAACTGTGCGTAGTTCATGGCGCTATGCCGCTCCATCGCTCGTCATGGCTCTACTCTATGTCGTTGTTTCATATGTTTTATTCTAAAAAGGAAAGCGTGCTGACACGATGTCAGCACGCTTTTTTCAGTTCTTCTCTTAATCTCGAAAACCACCGTCTGAATGAATGATCTGCCCCGTTATCCAGCTCGCTGAATCACTCGCTAGGAAACTCACTAATCGTGCTGCATCTTCTGGCATTCCAATTCTTCCGGTCGGGAATTTAGGTTTTAAAAAGTCCTGCGTCGCTCGATCCATTGCCCCCGAATTCGTTGGACCGGGGTCAATCGCATTGACCGTAATATGATGGGAAGCGACCTCGGTTGCAAACGAAGTCGTAAAAGCAGAGATCGCCCCTTTGGTCGTAATATAGGGAAGATTCCCAGGTTGAGGACTCTTGTCTTGACCTGAAACAAAATTGATAATCCGTCCGCCGAGATTCTCTTTTTTTAATTGTTTTGCAAATGCAACCGACAGCATACACGTCCCTCTCACATTTACCGCATAATGCTCATCCAAAACGCCTGAGGTTAATTCTTCATGACTCATTTCTACACAATAGGTGGCATTGTTCACTAAAATAGAAAGCTGTCCTCGCATTTTTAACACGCGTTCCAAAAGTTGAGCAGGGGCATCGCCTTTGCTTAAATCCAGTTCCATCGATTCCACACTCACACCATGGTCCCTTAATTCGCTCTCAAATACCTTAGACCAGTTCGCTTCTGCATCGTTGTACCCCGTTTTATAATCATATGGTGAAAAATGTGTAAAAAATAGATTGTAGCCTTCACGAGCTAGTTCACGACAAAGCGCAGCCCCTATCCCGTTTGGACGGCTTGCACCAGTGACAATCGCAATTCGTCTCTCTTGATTCATGTTTTCTTCCTCCCTTATGAAGGAACACCCGCACACGCGTGAAAGGAGATGATCATAAAAAATGACAAAACCTTCTTCAGGTAGCTGCCAAGTTCGTTTAATCAATCATGAACGTGGTGAACCTCCTGTCTTCGTAACATTGAGAGACCTATCCCATCGTTTGAAATAGGCTAATCAATTGTTCAACGTTTACAGGATTTGTCCACACATGTTCACAGTCCCCTTTCCACTCATCTCCAATTTAACTATATCAATACGACTCTCGAAAAAGCAAGAAAATTCGGTTGATTATGTCAATGGTACATATCCTCGATAGTTATTTTTGTATTTTTTTGCAACTAGTAATACCTTTAATTCAAGAATTATTAGTTTGAAATAATTAATGTGGGGTATTGAAAAAAATACCACTTACAAAATAAGGAGAAACGACATGCAAAATCAAAAGCAGATCATTCAACGACTAGTCGAGAAAGATCATAACTCATTGAATGAATTGTATGATACCTATATTCTTCACCTTTCACACGTACTCACAAATTCCGGCACAGATCCTAACGATCATGAGAAAATCATTACCCACCTTTTCCGCATGATCTGGTCTTCTCCGAATATCCTTAGCAAAGAAAAACACCTTTCTATTGCCATAACGAAGCTCTGCCTTAAATTAATAAAATCACCTATTACTAGCGTTTCCTAAACGAATCATTGAAAGATCCTAAGTAAATAGATGAAGGTTTCTCCTTTAAATTTCC
The DNA here is from genome assembly GCF_011082085.1 of Bacillus sp. Cs-700. Classification (NCBI taxonomy): domain Bacteria; kingdom Bacillati; phylum Bacillota; class Bacilli; order Caryophanales; family Bacillaceae; genus Bacillus; species Bacillus sp. Cs-700. Next base: position 3,689,313 of record NZ_CP041063.1, on the reverse strand, counting down.
AGTGGTGTCATTCTTCCTTCATTTAAAAAAATCGATCTTCTCCCCTTTTTACTTCTCAACTTTCGTCCTGTTACACAATTGTTATTTTCAAAAACGTAATTAAGTTCGTGGATTTTGTAAAAGCTTGTTATAATGGTTTTATAACATATGTAAAGGTATCGACTATCCTGTCGCTGTTATACTGTTCCCACCTAAAAGATGCCACCATCATGGACGCATATATGAGTGGATGAAATGATACACACTATTAAAATAAGAACGAATTTAGGTGTCGAGAGGAGCATATTTGCATGCAACGTAACAAAGAACTTCATCAATTTTTATTAACAAAAGCAGAACAGCTAACTGAAGATTGGTATGCGTCATTAGACAAGAGTGGAACGGGTGTCTATGCCTCAACTGATCCTGAAGTTATTCGTGAATTAAAATCACAAAATTTCGAGTTTCATCAGCACTTATGCAAAATATTCATAATGGAGAAAAGTGCCTTTTTTGATGAGTTTGATGATTGGGTCGAGGAAATTGGACGCGATCCTGAACACTTAAATACGCCTACTCACCTTATTATGAAAGAATTCCAGCGCGTACGTGCACAATACATGGATTTTATCGAAGAGTATTCCAAAACAACGGATGACCTCGTATCACAAAAAAGTCTTGATATTTGGAAATACGCCATCATTGAAGCAGTTGATGTTGTGATGACGCGTGTCGTAGAGGAAAAATCTAAGCATTTAAATGCTCGCATTGAGGAACAGCAGCAAACCATTAATGAACTTAGCTCCCCGCTAATCGATCTTCCAGATGGAAAGGCGCTTCTTCCACTTGTTGGTGACATTGATTCGGATCGAGCAACAGCTATTTTTGAAAATACGCTAGAAGGCTGTACAACGAAACGAGTTGACCACCTTTTCATTGATTTGTCGGGAGTCTATCTTGTTGACACAAGAGTCGCGCAGCAAATCTTCCAGTTAATCACAGGACTCAAATTAATTGGAGTAACGGCAACCTTATCCGGTATTCGCCCTGAAATAGCGCAAACGGCCGTTCAGCTTGGAATTGATTTTGGTGAAATACGCATTACATCTAACCTTGCTCAGGCCATTTCATCAGAAGCAACGTTAACAAGAGATTAATCCTAATGTGATTGTATATGAAAAGCCGTGTCTTTATCCCTCTGGGAATGAGATACGGTTTTTTAGTTCTCCTATTCAATTGTGGCATTACCGAGACACCATGATTAGGATAGGAGCAATATTCTGCAATCGACTTATTGAAGAAAAAAAAAGAGATGATTTTCAATGCACAATTTATGATTAAGGATAGAATGACATTTTTAGGATAAAACAATACAGAAGGATTTTATATGAAGGAGGTGTTTCCAATAGGGTTTATTTGGAGTTTAATCATTGGCGGTATTATTGGTTGGCTTGCTGGTGCAATTACAGGTCGAGATGTTCCAGGTGGAATTATAGGAAATATCATTGCTGGATTTGTTGGTGCGTGGCTAGGTACGCTTATCCTTGGTAGCTGGGGACCAGATATTGGTGGATTCAACATTATCCCAGCTATCATAGGAGCAATTATTTTAGTGTTAATCGTGAGCTTTATTATGGGAAAAGCCCGTAGTAAAAGTGAGTCCTAGTTAGTGTAACATTCGAATGCTTTGTTAGAGACAAAAAAGAAAAGGAGCGAAGATTCAATGGAGAATCGCGCTTCTTTTCTTTTTGTCTCGGTCATATTTGATCTTTCCGCAAAATCTTCTCCATCGCTTTTCCCTTTGCTAACTCATCAATCAGCTTATCCAAATAGCGAATTTCCTGCATAGTTGGTTCTTCAATGTCTTCCACTCGTACACCACAGACCACACCCTTGATCAAGGTCCGTGAAGGATTGAGTTGAGGAGCTTCCGCAAAGAAAGTCTCAAAATCTGTCTTGTTTTCCAGCTGAGTTTCTAGCTCTTTCTGGCTATACCCTGTTAACCAACAGAAAATTTCATTGACTTCTGTTTTCGTACGTCCTTTTTTTTCAGCCTTTTTAACATAATGTGGATAGACACTTGCGACACTCATTGTATAGATTTTATGTTTGGTCATGAGACATCCTTCCTTTCGCAAATTTAAGATTACTGATTTTTTAATTGTATCATTAGTTCAAAACAAAAGAGCGATGCATCGAAGTACATCGCTCTTCTTTCATCCTGCCAATAAGAAATGAGGTGTATTACGAGTAATACGACCTACTCTGTATATACTTCTTCAACTGCCAGCTATTAGTCAGAACACCGAAAAAACCGGTGACTGCAAAGATTGCAGAAATTGGTGTAGAGAATAACACCAGCCACCCAAATAAAGAGATTAGTCCTGTACAAAATAGAAAAAAAGAGCTAATCATAGCAACGACATTGTAAAATCCAGTCTTTTTCACGTTACCCTCCGTACGCGCTTTTACTGATTATTTTGTACTTCCTTATCTGTTGGCAAAATAATCGCTGCCGCAATATAGATAAGCACAAAGAGTCCTGAAGTAAAGAGAGATAAAGCAAAATAAGCAATTCTTAGCATGCTTGCATCAATGTTAAAGATTTCGCTTGCTCCTCCGATAACACCTGATAACTTCTTATTCGTTGTCGATTTATAAAACTTTTTCATGATCGTAGCCTCCATTCGTTTCTTCTATTGTTTACGAATCACTTACAAGAAAGTTTCAATTTCCCCTTATTTTTTAGATTTCAAACACAAGATGTACAGTCGTTCCCTCACCTTGTGTACTAACATAAATAATTTCCCCCTTCATCGCTTGGACAATGCTGTGAGAAACCATCATTCCAAGTCCTGTCCCCTTTTCTTTCGTTGTAAAAAAAGGTTGTCCCATCCGGCTTAATTGCTCTTCCGTCATACCAATTCCAGTGTCCGCTATACTTATTTTTAGTTTTTGATTTTCAATTGCAGTCATAACGGTAAGTGTGCCACCATCAGGCATAGCTTCAATCGCATTTTTAAAAATGTTCATCAAACACTGCTGGAATTTGCGCTTCTCTGATTGAATGATGGTAGGTGGAAGATCGATTTTCGTGTTTATGGTCACATCTTTTAACGTAGCGAGAGGAGTAATAACACTTACACTATAGGCGATCTCGCTTGCGACATCTATTTCCTCTACATTTTCAGGAAATGGTTTTGCGAAGGTTAAATAATCATTAATGATTTCAGTCGCTCGATCGAGTTCATTTATTGCAAGTTCCATATAATCTTTCGTTTGTTTGCTTTTAAGGTCACTTTCAATTAACTGAAGAAATCCTCGACTAACAGTTAATGGATTTCGGACTTCGTGAGAAATACTAGCAGCTAGATGACTGACGACTTCTAACTTCTGACCTTCCATCACCGACTGCAATAATTTAAACTGATTTAGAAAAACTTCATAGACAAGCGTGGCTAGTAGGACTCCCAAAAGACTAGTTAGATTAAAAAGAATCCAAGATGACGTGTAAATTTGCGTTTCAAAGTATGTTAAGGAAATGATTGTAGAAGATACACCTACCATCAAATCGATACTTGCTGCAACGAGAAGTTTTTTCTTCAAACTGTATTTAAGAAATTTCGAGGAAACGATGGAAGCCACAATTGTAAGAAGCGTAAAAGAGAGCAAGGTCGAATAAAACCCAGTACCTCCTAACGTAAATCGATAGGCCAGTGTGATAAAGAGATACGAAAACGCAACCCACTTCCCTCCGTATAATGCACCGAGAATAAAAGGAATTCTTCTAAAATCCAAGATAAAATTATCATCAACAACAACGGGATAAACCATACACAATATAATCGCTACGCCAGGAAATAATGTAAGTAGCCAACCGGACGATTTCTTCAAAAAGTTTGTGTGCTTCAATAAGTATAGAATTTGAATAATACTTAGCGGAGCGAAAACAAGCAAGAGATTTAAAAGTAAATTTTTGGCTGTAAGTAGCATTGAAAGCATCACCACACTTTTGAAATTAGTAAGTTAGTCATAGTAAAAATTCTTTTTTTTATGCCTGAAGTCCTCTTTATTTCCTACATGTATTTTATTGACATTTCATGATGTGTTGATCACTCCTATAAAGAACGGATAAAAATGTGGAAAGAGTGAGACGTTAAGAATGCTATCCCATCCTTTTCTAGATAAGCAGGTGGTTATATGGTCGAAATTCTAATTGCTCTCATTCCGGCAGTCATGTGGGGAAGTATTCTACTTGTTAGCACAAAGCTTGGCGGCGAACCCTACAACCAGGTTGTTGGTACCACTCTTGGTGCCCTTCTCTTTTCGATTGTTGTGTACTTTTTTACAACGCCAGATTTTACAACAGCCGCCTTGATCGTTGGCTTTATATCTGGATTATTTTGGTCTGTCGGGCAAATGAATCAATTCAAAGCTGTCGCCTTTCTTGGCGTATCAAAAACACTGCCCATTTCTACTGGACTTCAGCTTGTCGGTACTTCTTTATTCGGAGTTATTGCATTTGGCGAGTGGTCTTCTACGACAAAGCTAACAATCGGGATCGGGGCACTCGTTCTCATTGTTGCCGGGGTAATTTTCACGTCTTATGAGAAGTCAGAAGAAGGGGAAGCGGAAGGAAAAAGTGATTTAGCAAAAGGTTTTACGATCTTACTTCTCTCAACTGCGGGATATGTCGGCTACGTGGTAATCATCAGGTGGTTTTCGATTGACGGTTGGACTGCTATTCTCCCTCAAGCCATAGGCATGGTCGTTGGCGCACTTCTGCAAAGTATTCATCATAAACCCTTTAATAAATATACACTTCGAAACGGGATACCTGGTCTCATGTGGGCGAGTGGGAACCTCGCTCTTCTCCTCTCCATTCCTCGCGTCGGGACGGCGACGAGCTTTTCGCTTAGTCAAACCGGTATTATCATTTCGACTCTTGGCGGAATTTTTCTACTAGGTGAACGAAAAACGAAAAAACAACTCATATTTGTTATTCTCGGATCCATTCTGATTATTATCGGGGGAGTTATGCTTGGCTTCACGAAAAAATAAGGAGGTTCGCACAATTGATGTATAAGGAGTTACATGGAAAAGTGGCGATTGTTACCGGTGCCGCTTCTGGTCTTGGTAAAGCGATTGCGATTCGCTTTGGTAAGGAAGGGATGAAAGTCGTCGTAAATTATTTATCAAAAGAAGAAGAGGCTACAAAAGTTGTGGAGGAAATTAAACGCTCTGGTGGAGAGGCAATAGCGGTACAAGCAGATGTTTCAAAAGAAGCGGACGTTGAGAGGTTAATTACGGCAGCACATAAGAGTTATGGAACGCTGAATGTGATGATGAACAATGCTGGCATTCAAAAAGAAATTCCTTCACATGAAATGACGCTTGATGATTGGAATCAAGTGATCTCGGTTAATCTTTCCGGGACGTTTCTTGGCTCTACAAAAGCGATTAACTATATGATTGAGCATCAAATTAAAGGATCGATTATCAACATGTCTAGCGTCCATGAAGTTGTCCCGTGGCCTCACTTTGTTCATTACGCTTCAAGCAAAGGTGGGATGAAGATGCTTACTCAGACGCTTGCGCTTGAATATGCGCCATACGGCATCCGTGTGAATAACATTGGTCCCGGAGCCATTAACACGCCTATTAATGCAGAAAAATTTTCAGATCCTCAGACAAAGAAAGACGTGCTATCCATGATTCCCATGAAAGAAATTGGAGAACCAGCTCAAATTGCTTCCATCGCTGCTTTTTTAGCCTCAGATGAAGCAAGTTATGTAACGGGAATTACCCTATTTGCTGACGGCGGGATGAAGCTTTATCCAGCTTTCCAGGCTGGAAGGGGATAAATGTCACCTACAAGGAGTTACAGCAATAGAGATGAAGCTGCTTATTCCATTTTGTAACCGTACATTCATATGTCATGCCGATTCGCTTCGCTACTTTTAGCGAAGCGTTATTTTGTGGATCAATTAATGAAATAAGCTTGGAAAGCCCTAACTCATTGAAGGCATATTTCTTACACGCGAAAGCTGCTTCCGTTGCATACCCTTTTCCCCAGTGTTGTTTGGCAAAAAGGTAACCAAGCTCGACTTCAACACCATGAACTAATTTTTGTAGAACAAGGCCACACTGTCCTAGTAAGTGACCACTTTCTTTGTCTTCAACGATCCACATTCCAAAACCATAGACTTTGTAGTGATGTAATGTCCACTCGATCCACTTCACAGTATCATGTCGATTCTTACAGGACGGGTAGTACTTCATCACTTCTATATCTGAGAAAATGTCAAAAAGGGAATCTACGTCTTCCGGTATCATTTTTCGTAAAACGAGTCGTTCTGTCGAAAAGTGAGCTGTCAATTATTCTTTCACCTCTTCCGCATCAAAAAAAGAGTTACAATCAATTTCTGATAGTAACTCCCCCTTCCATTAGCATATACGCTTCGACAGAAAACATTCCTTCCATTAGGAGGACGCTCACTCTCTTCCTCATCCTGATCGTTTGTTAAAGAGCTTTTCCGTGCCGATTATGCTGTTCATATTCCCCAAATTCCATCGCCTCCAATATGGCTTCTTCAGAAAAGCCTGTTAGAATGGAGATTTGTCGTATGTCACATGCCTTTTCCTGATGCTGCTTAATGAATTGAATCGCTACCATTGCTTGATACAAAACTTTTGTGTATTTGCTTAATAGCTGTTGACTCATCGAGCGTCGGCCACTTCCTCTCCTGGATGAGAGAAGAGAGGAGCATCTCTCCCTTATATTTAAACCTACCACTCTTATCGTCACGTTCCAACAATAAAAACTGAATTTTTACAATTTATTATTAAAAACTTTTGTGGAAGCGATTAAAACTGGATTTGACTGGATTTCCTTCCTTTTTATAGGTTCGTTCAAGAAGAAAAACAGTACACCTACAAAGAATCCTCCTCCTACAATATTACCAAGGGTAACAGGAATAAGATTATGCATAAATCCGGCTACGTTGATCAGTTCAGAATGGGGAGAAGTATATGAAATAAGAAAAACAGCGAGATTTGCTATGCTGTGTTCGTACCCAGATGTAAAAAAAGTGAAAACAAGAAGCATCATAATAATGATCTTGGCTGTATCGCCCTTCACACGTAGCGGTAACCATACCGCTAAGCACACGAGCCAATTGGCAAAAATAGCTCTAAAAAACAAGTAAGTAGTTGGGAGGGTCACTTTCTTTTCGGCAACCGTTACTAGTAAATGATCCGCTCCAATGGTTTGAAAAACACCGCTAAAGTAAAGCAATAGCGTAAATAGGAGAATACCAAGGATATTCCCACCATAGCACGTCATCCAAATGATAAACGTATCTTTCCAGGACGTTACTTTTTTTAGAGTGCTAATGGTTAAATACATTGTATTCGATGTAAACAGTTCCCCTCCCCCATACACAATAAGGATAAAAGCGATCCCAAAAAACAGCGCCGTCATGACATAGGTAGCTGGTGAATGAACTTCATAGAAAAACTGGCCAACCGTAAAGCTTAACACTAAGGCAAACCCTATATAAGCTCCCGCTAACATCGCGCGAAGCAAGTAATGAGGCATACTCGCCTTAAACAAATCTCGCTTCAAAACGGCACTCGTACAAATCTTCTCGATTGTTTCTTTTTCCATCTCCTTCATCTCCATTCGCATGTTCAATATTTCACATTATCTATCATTAGTGTAAGACTGAACGCTCTCCTCAACAACACGCACCGATAACTTGTTTCCGTTTTGTCATAATGAAAACGACATCACTATGAAATCCAAAAAAAGTGTGACAATTCATACTGTTTGTTGAGAAACATTTCCTTTTCCTCTATACTAAGTGTGTTGACTGACCAGTCAGTTACATTTGGTTATGACTATTAAAGGAGGAACATCGCATGCAATCTGTTGAAACTGTTTACCAATCAAACTTTAAAGAAGGCGCATATGAATTCTATGAAAATTTGCGTAAAGAAGAGCCTATTACTTCCATTGGAAGCTCAAATGGAAACAACACCTGGCTCGTTACGACTTATGACGATGTCCTTGCATTACTAAAACGTCCTTCCTTTATTAAAGATCAATCAAAACTTTTTTCAAAGAGTGCTCGTAGCGAAGAAGAGCCACTTGAAACGAAGATTTTTCATCATATGATGCTCGATGTCGATCCTCCCGACCATACGCGTTTACGCAAACTGGTACAACCTGGTTTTAACCCAAAAGCAATCAAGGAACTCGCTCCTCGGATTGAAGCGATTGCTGATCAATTAATTGAGGAGATGAAACAAAAAAACAGCGCTGATTTAATCGACGATTTTGCGTTTCCATTACCTATTATTGTTATCTCTGAATTGCTTGGCGTTCCAACGGAAGACAGAGATAAATTTAGAAAGTGGTCAAACTCCATCGTTTCTGCTTCCGATAACATGGAAGGTGAATTTATGAACGATGTTCGTGAGTTTACCGAATACCTCACCACTCTTTTTGAAAAAAGAAAAGCTGACCCACAAGATGATTTAATTTCCAATCTCATTAAACACGAAGAAGATGGGGAGAAATTAAGTTCAGACGAGCTTTATTCAATGGTCTTTCTATTGATTATTGCCGGTCATGAAACGACAGTGAACTTAATTGGAAATGGCATGCTTGCCCTCTTCGAACATCCCGATCAGCTAGAGCTACTGCAAAACGATTTTTCTTTAATAGAGGGAACAATTGAAGAGGCCCTTCGCTATTATAGTCCGGTTGATTTCTCAACCGCTCGCTGGGCGGAAGAGGATTTTGAATTTAAAGGGGTTCAGCTTAAAAAAGGTGATATGGTTCTTGCGTCAATCTCATCTGCCAACCGCGATGAGAAAAAATTTGAAAATCCTAACCAGTTCGATATTACCCGCAAACCAAATCCACACATTGCGTTTGGATATGGCATTCACTTCTGTCTGGGCGCTCCTCTTGCTAGATTAGAAGGGAAAATTGCTTATCAAAAGTTACTTCAAGCCTTTCCTTCCATTCATCTGGCTGAAGATCCGAAATGGCGCAATATGTTTTTACTACGTGGACTACAGGAACTTAAAGTAAAGCTTTAATTCATTTTACCAAGAAGCAAAGCCCTTCCAATAAATGAAGAAGGGCTTTGCTTTTTTTCTATAGAGGGACATATTTTTTTAATAATAGATAGTAACCATAACACACCACATATGCAACTAAGTAGGAAACAAAGGTCCAGTAAATGGTCCAACCGTTGGCGTAGTGTACAAGATCAATCCAAACACCAGTACCTTCAATGACGGTTGTAATCAATGAAAAGAAAAGGATAACGACCAATGGATGAAAGCGCAGACGTTGGACGGTTAGGAACAAATACCCTGCTAAAATCGGATATATGCCAAAATACATTGGCATTGCTGCGATCGGCTCGGTATCAAATTCGGGATCTATTCGCCAAAAGCCAAAGTGAAAACCGAGCACATCAAAAATAACCGCCACAAACGCGGCAAAAGGGGCAATTAAAAGAAAAAGCCTAACATCCTTTTTTACGAGATAAATACCAGCAATCCACGGAATTAGAAACGCCGCAATAAAGTTAAAAACCATTTTCGCTCACTCCTTATATAAGGAATGCACGAATCTAGCTATAAATATACACATTGGATTTTTTTTATATCAAGCCTCTCTACCAATGATTTGTTCTTTCAAATTCTCTTACATTTACAGAAAGCGTCATGAATGATTATACTCAATCTATAGAACTGATCCATCAAGGAGGCACAAGAATCATGATCGCAGTCAGAATTGAAACAGAAGAAGCTTTAGAGGAAGCTTTTCGTATTCGAAAAGACGTTTTTATCGATGAACAAGGAACACCAGAGGATGAAGAATACGATGAATTTGATACGCTCGATACAGCCGAACATATTCTCGTTTTAGATCAAGAAAAAGCCGTTGGTACAGCTAGATGGCGGATTGTAGAGGGCGAAGGGAAATTTGAACGCATTTGTATTCGAGCTTCACATCGTAAACTCGGAATCGGCAATTTAATCGTACATAAACTTGAAGAGCTAGCAATCAAGAAAGGTATAACGAACGTGAAACTGCATGGTCAAGTTCAAGCAGAAGGTTTTTATCATAAGCTTGGCTACGAAACTCGTTCAGACGTTTTCATGGAGGACGGCATCCCCCATGTTCTGATGAGGAAAAAACTACCTGAAACTTTTCAAAACGCTTCATCGTAAGTTAGGTTAGAATCAAAAAGGGGAACATACTTATTAAGATAGACCTATTACTTAAAAAAGGATGAAGTTTATATGATGCGAAGCGGAAATCCCGTTTTAAAGAACAACACATTTAACAGAACGCGTGATCAAGGAGAAGCAATGACGATCGGAGGAACTGTTGCGAAAACATTCTTCCTCTTTCTTTTCTTGCTTGGATCATCGATTTATACATGGTATCGGTATGCACAAGGAGAAGATGTGTACACGATGATGGTTATTGGCGCAATCGGCGGATTGATTTTCGCCCTCATCACCACCTTCTTTCATCGAGCTGCCCCAATTACTGGCCCGATCTATGCAACGCTTGAAGGCTTTGCAATTGGTGGGATATCAGCTATTTTAGAATCACGCTATCCTGGTATCGTGATTCAGGCCGCCGCTCTTACCTTTTCTGTGATGGGAGTGCTGCTCTTCTTATATGCTGCTCGAATTATTAAGGTAACAAAGAACTTCCGATTAATGATCGTCTCCGCTACGCTTGCGATTTTTGTCGTATACATCATTGATCTTGGCCTCAACCTTTTCTTAAATGCCAACGTTCCTTACTTGCACTCAAACGGACTTGTTGGAATCGGCATTAGCTTATTCATTGTCGCGATCGCAGCGCTCAACCTCGTGCTTGATTTCGACTTTATCGAAAACGGCGCAAACCGCGGCGCTCCAAAGCACCTCGAATGGTACGGTGCGTTCGGACTTATTGTGACGCTCGTATGGTTGTATATCGAAATTCTTCATTTGCTTCAAAAGTTAAGACGATAACAAACGAAAGCCACGTCCCGAGGACGTGGCCTTTTTGTGCCTTTAAGCTTTATCAAGAATCATTAGCAAATAACTACCTGCCCATAGAAGATAAGCAAACGGTGAGATGAAAAGCATGGAATTTTCAAGCGTAGATAGCTTCCTCTGCCGCTTTGCTTTTTTTAAATGTCGGTAGTAAAAAAAGGCACAAATAAGTAAAAGTAAGATCGAAGCGTCATGTATACGTTCTAATAATTGAAGCATCTTATCATTCCTAACATTTTATCTTTATCCTGCCTCACACTTGGAAATCTTGTTTAACACCAACTCGTTCTTCACTCGTTCTTTGTTTCTAAAGGATATAATTCATATTCCCATCGATGTGTACACTCTTCTAGCATAAAATATCTTCGTTCTTCACTTGGCACAATGCGAGTGCATTGCTGATTTGGTATTACGCCCTCGCTATCATCACTTGATACGTCAATCCAGCTTTGACCTGACGGCTCATCATAGCGAACAACCAATTGATACCCATTTACGGTTATCGTTTCGCCATCCTCTTTGTTTTCCACCTTTTGAATGAATGCTTCAATATCAGTATCAGTCGTTTCTAGCGAGTTAGACGAGGAAGAAGCTTTGAGATGAACTTCCTTTGTTCCTTCCACTGTTGGAAAACGAACGGTATGATCGCTTAACCATATGGCATTGTCGAAACCGAGCGCAGCTTCCGCATCGTATCCAGGATTATTGACACTTTGAACAACCATGCGAATGGATTCGTCATCTAGGCGCTTGCCGATGATGCCAAAATTTGTTTTGTAAAAGTGGTAAAGATACGTCGTTTCCCCGAGTGTGAAATCTCGATATTCAATGGTAAGCGCCTGGTGATTTTGTGACTTAATGGTGGTATAGCTGTAGTCCTTTAACCAGACCATGACACTAAATATAAGTAGGAAGAACACTCCGATTGCGATCACAAGAATCGCAATCCACCTTGGAATTCGAGGCGAACGAAAGCCAATCATTGTGAATACGACAATATGAACGATGAGAGGGATCAACATACCCGTTGGTTTCAAGAATAAAAAGACGTAGTTTATAAGAGTCATTGTAATCAGCACCACGTCCATCACTACGAGAAGGACCAATGACAATTTTGTTTTTGTCATGAGGAAATCTCCATTTTCATCCTAAAGTTATCTTAGTATTTAAGCATGATGTAATTGATCACTTACAACGACAGCTATTCCGATAAGGATGGTTTGCTCTAATGAATTGGGTGGTTTTGTGTGGTGAAGATGATAATACCCACCAGAAAACATACTTTCCTTAAATGTTGGTGATGGAGCCGATTTTTTGTGAATAGATGCCAAGATTTCCTTTGTTTCTTCATCTATTAAGTGGAAAGAATCATTTTCTCCAACCGCTTTTATGTAAGACTTCCCCCCATGTAATTGAACCGAAATAGTTTGGTTTTTCATTCCTAACTTTTGCTTTAGAACCACCAGTAATCTACCATCAGCTTCACATACTTCTACGTCCTTATTGAAACCTCTGGCTTTTTTAAGTTGAGCAACCACTTTTCCGTTAACATCACTCACGTAAAAATCCTTACTCGCCACCGCATGCAGATTGATCCATTTCAATAGTTGATTCTTCAACTCTATCGAAGTCTTCATTTCTTCAATTCTACCAATGAAACACTCACCCGCATAAAGGCTGTATTCTCTGCTTTGACTTTTAAATAGTGACTCTTCTTTCATACGTAAATCAGCATAGTTAGAAAGCATCGGTAACCTCCTTTCTAACTTAACATTTTTTCATTTGAATCTTTTACATATGTTACCACTATTTAATTTTTCTCTAAAGGTCTGAATAAAAAAATCCTCAAATTTACTTCGAGGACTTGAATTAATACGTTATTAGATCATGACCTGCTTTTTCACACGATAATAAAGCCAAACAGCATCACCGATGGGCTTTGCCTCCACCAGTTGAAGTGGAACAGCTTGTTGAATGGACTCCAAATCCTCACCGTCAAAAATCGTTGGTGTCGTTCGACCTCCAATCGCTAACGGTGCAAGCACAACGCTAATTTCATCCACAACACCCGCTCTTAAGAACGCCCCATTGATCGTTCCGCCTCCGCTGATGCCGAGGCGCCTAAACCCTAGTTTATAAAGTTGTTCAAGAGCAAGTTCAATATCGATTTTTTCTCCATCACCTGCTTTAATGTATGTAATGCCCTTCGTGTCTAGTTGCTTAATATAGTCCTGACTCACATTCTCTCTTGTGACAACGATTAGTCCCTCTGTTTGAGCCCAATCCATTCGCCCTCTTCCATCAAAAACAATATATGCTTTCGATTTCTGTGGCGTCGTAATGGGTTTCTCAAGCTCTACCCAATCTGAACTCCAGACAATTAAACTTTCACTTCCGGATACAAGCGCATCACAATTTAATTCATCATAAAGTTTATGAGCCTCATCATTCGCATTGCCATCCACACCCTGTGAAGTCCATTCCATGACGTTATGCCCTGGCGCTGTCGTCATTCTTCCATCCATTGAAGCAAATACGTTGATCACGACTTCAGGTCTTTTTGTCAGCTTCATCATCTCCTTTGGTTCGAATACTTCTATTATAAATTTTCCAGGAAATGAATGTCAGTGTTTTTTTCAATCAGCTAAAAAAAGAGACTGTCATAAGACAGCCCCTTTCATTAAGATAACATTTATCATTTATTAAACTCCAAAAACTTCCTTTAAGTGCTTATGAAGATCATCTAGATATTTATCAACATTTGGATTTTTAATCACATCATGCGCTCCGAAACTTTTCAATGGTTCCATCCCCACAAATTTCTGTGTATTGTGTAGATGATCGATTGCTTCCTCTAAGTCTTTTCCTTTAAAGAACTTGTCTGGATTACTATAGGTATCTTCAGGAGCGTTCCAAGTTGTTGAGAACATGTATTTTGTTCCAGTCATTAATCCACCATCACCGTATTCTCCAGGTCCACCAAAGAATACTCCATGCTCATATACTTCATCCATATATTTTTTTGTAGCTCCAGGAACGCTAAACCAATAAATTGGTGTTTGAAATACGACAACATCTGCCCACTTAAATTTTTCTTGCTCGGTTTTAACGTCATAACCATCTTGGATAACGGTTGTCTTCACTTCATATTTACTAGATAATTTCGTCACGATCTCATCGAATAGTGTTTGATTTAACTGTCCTTTTGCAAAAGGATAGTATTCATGTGCATTTATTACGAGAATGTTATTCATTCTATTGCCTCCAGAAAATAGTTTTATAGTTCGAAAACCATCGAACTATTTTCTATAGTACCAACTCGTTTTATAAAAAGCAATCATTTGGATCAAAAAAAGAGAGAGCCATTTAATGGCTCTCTCTAAATATCCTCTTCAAGTACTTGGGTTACAGAATCTAATAAACCAGGGAATTTATCATCGATCTCACTTTTACGTAAAGAGTAAAAATGCTCTTTCCCTTGGATTCTCGCTTGAATTAATCCAGCCTCTCTTAATACTTTAATATGATGAGAGACGGTGGATTTTGGAAGCATAAGTTTAATTGTATAAGCTGTACAATTATTCTCACCACTTTCACTTAAACAGCGAATAATTTTAACCCTATTTGGTTCACTCAAAGCTTGAAGAACTTTTGTATACGTTATACTTTCAATTGGTGGTTGGTATGGTATTTTCATACTTAAATTTTAGTACTAATCCTTTTTGAATGCAACAGATACTGCTTGCTTTAACTGCTCCGTCTGTTAATAAGCGACATTCAAAGTTATTTCCTTCATTCTTTAACCTGCTTGTCTTAATTCCGCCTGTTCCTTTCTTGCATCTAATTCAGGAGAAATCATGAAAAAGATGAGCGTACCAATTAAACCAATGCTCGTAATCACGATCGCCATCAGCATCGAAGAAAAGACTGCACCAAGCGAAACCGTTACGGATGCAACGAGCATCGACAGGTTAAACTTTAATCCTCCAAACGCCATGTAGGAACTCCTTGCATCATCCGGTGGAATGGCTGCCATATACGATTGTTCAACAGGGACGCGGAAAACTTCTCCAATTGTTAGTACCGCCATCATTAGAAAAAGTAGCGTTAAGCTATTGGAATACGCCAGAACACCGTATCCGATTGTAAAGAAGAAACAGCTCCAAACGAGGACCGATTTATCTTTTAGTGAATGCGGAATTCTAGTAACAAACAACATCAGAATAACAACCATTATCGTATTCTCACTTCTTAAGAACCCCATCGTTTGAACGCCATCGAACTCCCACAGTAGAAATTGCTGTGTTGGCATTTCCTCACTAAGGCGAATACCTATGTAGTTTGTTAGCTGAAATTCCATGGAAAGAATAAGAACGCCTGCGATCGTAAAGAGCACAAATAACCGATCCTGAAACACTCGTTTATAAGTAAATAATAATTGCATCACGTGTTGAGCGGGTTTCAGCTCTTCCACAATTGGTTTATGACTTTCATCAATGAAGAAGGCAACTAAGAATGCTGTGACTGCCGCCGCAAGACTAAGAGAAAGGAAAAGTTCAAATAAGTAATCTTTAAATAGGAATGCGCCAAGTATTCCCCCTACGGCAATCGAAAGGTTATTTGCCCAATACGAAATGGAATACATCAGCTTCCTCTGTGGTGGCGTGCTCACATCAATCAGCATCGCCTGGTTGGCTGGACCTGCGAGTCCCCAACAAATGCTATTCACAGTCATCATCGCAAATGTGATGGCTGCTGATTCAAACCACGGTGAATTGCAGATCATCATCGTTAAAAAGGCGAAGAAACGAAGTGTTTCTGCAAATAGCATCACTTTCTTTCGACCAAATTGATCTGCGAAATAACCGCCAAGAAAATTAATGCCGATCCCGATAAATACATTCACTAACAAAAGAAGCCCTGCGACCTTTGCTCCAAAGTGAACCGCTAAGTAAATTGACATAAACGGAAAAATCATACTTCCAATAAAACGACTTATAAAGTTTTCAATTAGACGTATTTTAATGTTCTTGTGAAAGTCTCTGAATCTCATTTTCTGTCTCTCCTATTCTATGTACGCACCATATAATGTAGGCGATTCATTTTAATAGATGGAACCCTCACTTTTCAGATATTTCCATATACAATACCTTATTTTACCTATTGAGACAATATAAGAATGAAAATCTTTTAAATAGTGGCTTAAACATAGTAAAAACTCAGCCGCCATGAGCTGAGTTAATTAAAAGAACTTCCTATTCGTCGAGAATTCCGCGAAAATCAAATTAATTCCGCGCTTTTCCCATTAATTCCGCGAAACCGTTATAAACGCGGCAATCATCCATACTTCTTTTGATGCTCCTTCTTCTTCTTTAAATAAGCTTCATCCGTACGGACGATCTTCCACTTCTCTTCAAAAATCCTCGCTGACTCGGCTTTTTCTTCATCAATATCCCGCTCATTCACATCACCGTCGCTATCGTATTTCTTACCACCTTTATAATTCGCATAGCGACGAGCTCTTGTATAACCCATCTGAATAAATTTACGAGCCATGTCCATCCCTACGAAATCATCATTTTCCTGGTACTCGCGAAACATTCGATAAATTTTCTCTGACGATTCCTTTGCGATATCAGGTGTTTTAAAACGCCAGTGTGGAAGGATTTCACTTTTATATGGTTCTACCATGAGAACACCCTGCTCCCCGCGACCAACTCGGTATTTCTCAGGCTGTTCTCGAAAGTTAATGTTGTCAAAATCGAGGTCATAATTAAAAGCCATCGATACCACTCCTTTTTGGAGGGTATTCCCAGTATGTTACTTACTGTAAACAATGCAAATTTATTTAACTCTCTTAATTCACGATCCTAGATAGTGATGAACCTTATCCCGAAACGCATAAGGCTCATCCACCTTTATATACAATCTCTCAACGCTTTTCTTAAAACCAAATACCTGGTTAATTTCCATCGGTCGATTCAACTCAATTAAGAACGGAAGCGGTTCTCGTTCAAGTCCATGAAGCGCAAGCTCTACACTTGCTCGATCCTGCTTCGCTTCTTCAGGAGATTTCTTATTTTCTGATATTGCTTTTACAGAATTCCACTCGATAAATCCATATTGCCGAATGCCCTTTTGAAAATGAATGCCTTTTTCACTAAGGATAACAGGAGATAATCGAATCGCCTGGTAATCTGAGATGATAAATAGAAGCGCATAAAGATCAAAAATTGTCACGATCCAGGCCGCTACATGACTGTACTGTGCAACCATCATATGAACGGCAATGATTTCAATGACCATGGCATGAACTAGCATATAAAATACGCCAAGGTAACCTCCATCTTTATGGAACGTAAATGAATTTCCATGTTCAACGTTTGTTTGCCTTTTCTTTCTCCAGCTAAATAAACAATAGTAAATAGCGGCAAGATCCGTCGCTACGAATCGTAATAGAAATCCGAATTTATTTAGTCGTTTGTTTGGAAAGGTAAACGTTTGTTGGATCGCTCGTGAAAAACTTAGAAGAAAATGATGATGAATCGTCTTCTCCATTTGATAGTTTTTAATTAATAAGGGGATCCTTTTAATAATGGCGATAAAAAGAACAAGCTCAAAAGCGATGACACCTACTTCAAGAACAACGACCACGGCATTAAAATACGTGAGGTGAGCATTCGCATGAGAAGGGATCATCCAATTGGCAAGCAATACGCCACAGAGGATAAAACCACATAATAGAACCCATGAAACTCTTTTTCGAAACCCAAAGAAATAGAGTAACAATGGTAAAACGATAACAAGGTCAAGAGCCGTTGCAATACCCACTCGATCATCAATAGGGCCAACCATTTGCGTTTGCATCACAAGATAATTCGGCACAATAATAATAAGCAGCAAGAATACGATCCGTTTCCACGCGATATCCTGTAACGGTAAAGAAAGTGTCATGTAATCCCCTCCCGTCTTATTACTTTCTATTATAATGAAGGATTTTCAAAAAAACGTAGGCACTTTACACTTGTTGGAATAAATACACATTTAACACATTCCAGCGTTCCTTCCTGTGCATTTAAGGGTAAAGAATAGTCGACAATGATGACAGACGTTAGGAGGATCCCATGATATTTTTCGGTTATGCTATCTATTTACTTTTAGCCATTCTAAAATTTGTGCTATTTAGCTTCTATACCAATACGGCTTTTCCATTGCAGTTTCTCCTTATGAACCTTGCCGGCATGCTACTTTTATCAAGCTGGACACTTCTCATTCAATGGAAAAAACGTCGCTGGATATGGCTCACGCTTTTGTTTTTACATAGTCTTCTTTTAATATCCGATCTCTGGTACTACCGTTACTTTGAAGATATGCTCTCAGTTTCTCTTCTTTCTCAGATGCTTCAGATGAGCGATGTGGGCGGCGGATTTATGGCGCTCATCCGTTTTCAAGACTTTTTCCTTTTCGCTGATGTGTTGATTTTTCTTTTGATCCTCTTTTTCACGAGAAAGAAGACGTATGAAGTAGCAAAGAAGAAACGGAAAATAACGGCAGGCGTAACATTCCTTATCGGGATCGTTCTGTTTGCAACACCTTTAACCTATAGTGCTGTTAAGGAAGAACAATGGCTAAACCAATCCGTTTCAGATATGCGCGACTATTATCAGCTTGGCTTCTGGGGCTATCACGGCGTTGACCTTTGGCGAGGTGTGCTCAGAGCCATTGAGTCTGATTCCGACTTAACCGCGACACAGCAAAAAATGCTCGAGAAAAATGCTTCAGAAAACACAGAAGGTTCTTCTAAGAAACCAAATATCCTTCTGATTCAATTGGAATCGTTCCAAGGGTCCCTCATTGGACAGAAAATCAATGGCAAAGAGCTTACTCCCAATTTAAATCAGTTAAAAGAAGAAACGCTATACTTCTCTTCGTTCTATCATCAAACGCATGAAGGAAGAACATCTGATGCTGAATTTATAACAAATACGTCGCTCTATCCATTGAAATCCGGCTCCGTTTATACACGTTTTCCAGAAAATGAATTCGGGTCATTACCGCAGTTGCTAAAAGAAAATGGCTACGACACAGCGGCCATGCATGCGTATGACAAAGGCTTTTGGAACCGTGATAAAGTGTATGAGAACATTGGATTCAATCACTTCTTTAGCAACAAAGACTATCCGAACAAGAAAAAAATTGGCATGGCTTTGAACGATAAAAACTTTCTCACGACATCAATTGAACATATGGAAACGTTAAAAGAACCTTACTTTTCTTTCATGGTGGCTTTAACGAGCCATACGCCGTACGAGATACCTAAAGATGAGAGAGAACTTGATTTATCAGGATATGAGGATCCCATGTTAAAACGATATTATCAAACGGTCTATTATGTCGATCAGGCCGTTGGGTTAATGATTGACGAGTTAAAGCAAAAAGGACTATGGGAAGACTCCCTTATTATTTTCTACGGTGACCATGATAGCGGGCTAACGAACGAAGGCAGTGAAATGAGAAAAGAAGCGAATGTTGAAAGTACTGTAGATGCGTTTGAACTTGATCGTCAGGTACCACTTTTTATAAAGCAACCGAATGACAGTAGTGGGCAGGTTGTAAAAGAAAACGGTGGGCAAATCGACATCGCTCCAACGATTCTAGATATATTAAATATGGATATGCCATATATGATGGGAAGCTCTCTTCTCGATAACGAATCCAATTTAACTGCATTTCGAGATGGTTCTTTCCGCTATAACAATTATTATTACGAAGCTGATTTAACAGAAGAAGCTGGAAACGGCACGTGCTATAACGTTTCTAGTGAAAAGAAAGTAGCGTTTAATAAATGTGAAGATCAAATTGAGAAGGTAGCAGAGCAACTTCGCCTTTCTGATGCGATTATTGAAAAGAATGGTCTTGAAAAAATAAACGAGTAAAAAACTGCGGTTCAGACATGGTAAGGTCTGGATCGTTTTTTTTTGTGACTAATAGTACCTTTGACACAGCTTTTTTGAGAGAGAAGAAGCACGATTAAGAACTTCAGAGAAACGCGTCGAATGAACGGCGGTTACCGTTCGATAGACCTATTCTCCAACTAAGAAAGTTAGTGAAATGGTTCCTTGATTAATAGACAGAATATTCTTATAGTTGAGAAGGTATAAGACTCATTTTAAATAGGAGGGTTTTATGAAGAAATGGTTGGTGTCGCTATTGGTGATGATCTTCTTGCTCGCTCCCCCTTTGGCCCAAGACGCACAAGCCGGTATTATCGGAAAAGGTGATGCAACCGGCACTCCTGGCGAATGGTACATTGGAGATGAACCCACGACCGTCAAGCCTGGCTCCCTTCCACTTGTCTTTGTACATGGACTAAACAGCTCTTCAAACACATGGATTGATCAAAACGACATGGACGAACTTACATACAGCAAGAACTATCAAACGGCTTACATTGATTTATATCCGACAAAAAACATGTGGGATAACGGACAGCTGCTTGCTAGCAAATTGAAAGAAATGAACGCTTATTTTGGAAAGAAAGTCATTCTTGTCACGCACAGTAAAGGTGGAGTAGATGCCCAAGCTGCTATCATTCACGCAAATGCCCAGCAGTATGTTGATAAAGTGATTACCCTTTCCACACCACATAAAGGATCTCAACTTGCCGATCTTGCCCATAGTAGCTGGGCTGGGTGGCTAGCTGCCATTATTGGGAATCGAAATGACGCGACCTATTCCCTTCAGACTGGCTACATGAGCTACTTCCGCTCCGTAACCGATTCGAAACCGACTATTTCCGCCACGCCGTATTATACATTTGGTGGTACGAGCTGGGGGAGCTTTGGCGGCACGCTTTACTGGGGCGGGTTGTATTTGAGGCCGTATGGTCCAAACGACGGGGCTGTAACCGTAACTAGCTCTAGACTTCCCTACGGAAATGAGATTCGCGTTGGCAATTGGGATCACTTTTCCATTCGAACAGGAAGCGCTACGTTTAACATATTCGAACCCTATTTAACCCAGTCAGTCCCTGCTTTTGCACCGCTCAATTCATTACAAGAAACTGCAACTGCCCAACCAGAAGAAGCCAGCGTTCTCATTAGAGGTGGCGAATTTAACGGGACAAAAGTGGAAAAGATACAAATCGAACCAAACACAAAAAGCATCGCAATCGACTGGATGAGCCAAAACAAAGATTCTGTGATTACCCTTCAAGGACCTGATCAAAAAACATATACGGCAACAAACACTTCCAAAGATAACGGCATGTTTGAAGGAGCGTTTCATCACCAAATGAAAGTGAACACCCCGGCTGCAGGTACATGGAAACTAAAGGTGAAACAGCCTAAGAAAGAAAGTTATCTCATGCAGATTGCTTATGAAAGTGAGCTGAATGAAGAGCTTCAGCTGGAGATGAGCAATGCTAAAGAAGTGCAACTTAAGGTCGATCAAGGAAAAATTGATCAGAAATCCATCGAAGGATCGATCGTAATCCAATATAGTCAAAACGGTAAAACGAAGCAAAAGAAAGTCTCACAAGAAGAATTTAACTCACTAAAATCCTTTCCAATGAAACACGCGGGAGAAGGCGTTTACCACATTATGCTTGATGTAAATGGTAAAACGACGAAAGGGGCATCGTTTGAGCGAACGATTCTTCATACGGTTTATATGGATGCCACTGGAAAAGTTTATCAGCCTTAACTAAAGAAAGAACGCCGGAACAATCCGGCGTTCTTTTATACGTACCCTCTACTTTTATACCAATCCAGTGCTTTAGCTTCGATCTCCTCGACTAGTGGATTCTTTCCTTCAATGTAAGCTTCCATCTCATATGGATACCGCTCCGCTAAATCGGCTTTCTTCTCACCATAGCGCAAGCGGTCTTCCTCATGTTCACTTAAATAGTCACGAAATGCTAAGTGCCGATCAATATCCGGGTGTCCTTTTTCATAAAGATGAACATGGTGCGAACGCTGATCGCCACCTTTTCGAAAAAAACGGCGTCCGGGTAGCCCATTTTCCCCCATAGCTTCATAACCAAGGCTTTCCATTTGTTCATTGTAGTGATCTACTAACGTCAGATCATTCACGACAGGCAATAGATCAATCACTGGCTTCGCTTTTAAACCTTCAACCGCCGTGCTACCAATATGATGAATTTCGATCATATTATCGCCAAAAACTTGCTCAATCTTCCGCGCTTCTAGCAAAAAAAGTTCACGCCAGATCTCTTTAAATTCCTGTACTTCGACTTTTCTCACTTTTTTCACCTCTCCTTACACCTACTCCGGAGTCTAAATCGTGCGGTCAAGAGACCACTTACGCCAAATGTGCCGCTTTCAGAACCCATTTTTTTCATTTCGGTCACTTCAACTGGCTCGAAATCCTGTTGAAAAATGGCACGCAGCTTCTCATCTGTAAATCCGAGACCTCCCTGAAGACTCCGCTTTTGATATACTTCTAGATCTGAAAGGGTAGAACCTCCAAGTTCGCCATTCTCAATAAAACAAGCTAACGCAAATTCCCCTCCTGGTTTTAACGCTTGCTTCACAAGCCCAATATAGCTCATCCGCCGATGTGGCGCGATGTGATGGAAGCAACCCGAGTCATAAACAAAATCGTATGTATGGGGAGTGAGCGAAAGTTCAAATAGATTTTCTTCAATGAACTTAACGTGTACTTCCCTTTTAGCCGCTTCCTCCCTCGCCCAATTGAGTGCTTCTTTGGATGCATCCACTGCATCGACTTTGCACCCTTTTTCGGCAAGATAAATCGCATTTCGTCCATGCCCACAGCCCAGTTCAAGTACTTTTCCAGGTTGGAACGACTCGCTTCGAAAATACCTAACTATATTTTCATCTGGTAGATGGACGAAAAAAGGTACCTTCCGCTTACGATCAGAATAAAACGCATTCCAGTTGATCGGCTTCTCTTCTTCAAGCAACTGATCTAGTAGTTGCAACAAATCCTCTTCACTTCGTATCACTTTCTCCATCGTTTCCACCTTTCTCCTCATTGTGAGCTCTCCCGCGGGAGATATATTGGCTAACGAGAATCACCCTTCATAATTATACCATTATATGGAATTAACTCCCCTCCACCTTAATGAAAATTTACAATCAAGACGTTTGTAACGAGACGATGAAGAGCGTATAATTTGATAATTGATTGAGAGAAAACTACTCAACTACTAATAATGAAAATAATAAGAGATTACGAGAGGAGGTCCTATCGTGACCACCAAACCTTATAATAAAGTGTTAATTTCAGCCCTTCTACTAGCTGGAGCCTTTATTACAATTTTAAACCAGACCCTTATGATTACGGCGATTCCGCCGATCATGGAGGAAATGAACATTACAGCGAACACAGCACAATGGCTGACAACTGTCTTTATGCTTGTAAACGGAATTATGATCCCAATCAGTGCTTTTCTTCTTGAACGATTTACAACGCGACAACTATTTATTTCCGCGATGAGTATTTTTGCCGTAGGAACAGTTGTTGGCGGTTTTGCCCCGAACTTTGGCGTATTGTTAATTGGCCGTGTCATTCAATCCGCCGGGGCTGGCGTGATGCTTCCACTTATGCAAACCGTGTTTCTCATGATTTTCCCGGTGAATAAACGCGGTGCTGCCATGGGCTATATTGGACTTGTCATTTCCTTTGCACCCGCTATTGGTCCGGCCTTATCAGGTTGGATTACAGCAAGCTATTCGTGGCGTCTCCTATTCTGGGCGATGCTACCACTCGCTATTATGATTATTGCAGTTGCCCATTTCGTTATGAAGAATGTCACAGAGCTCACGTTTCCAAAAGTCGATCCAATCTCAATAATTCTTTCATCAATTGGATTCGGCGGATTGCTTTATGCGTTCACAAGTGCAGGAAACATTGGTTGGAGCAGCATGAGAACCATCGTTGTTCTGATCGTTGGTATCGTCACGCTAACGATTTTCATTTTAAGACAGCTCCGCCTATCAAAACCGATGCTTGAGTTTCGAGTATTTAAAGATAAGACTTTTACGATTACTACTATTATAGGTATGATGATGTTTCTTGGATTAATTGGGTCCGAAACGCTGATCCCACTTTATATGCAAAATATGAGAGACTTCACCGCATTTGAGTCTGGGCTTGTTCTACTTCCAGGAGCCGTCATTACAGCTTTTATGTCTCCAATTACAGGACGAATATTTGATCGAATCGGTGCGCGTCTTCTTGCCATTGTTGGCTTAACAATTGTAACCGGCGCAACGCTTGGGTTCTCATTTCTAGACACATCGACAACCATTACGTTCTTAACGGTTATGTATGCGATTCGTATGTTTGGTTTATCGATGGTGATGATGCCGGTCACAACGGCTGGTTTGAATCAAATGCCGAAGCACCTTATTCCGCACGGAGCAGCCATGAACAATACGATGCGACAGATCGCTGCATCAGTCGGCACGGCGATCCTTGTGACAGTTATGACGACTACAGCTCAAACAGCTCAGCAGCAGCCCTCTATCTCACGACCAGATATTTATGGCGTGAACATTGCGTTTCTTGTGATACTTGTGCTGACAATTGTTGCCCTTGTGCTTTCATTTTTCATTAAGAAAAACAATCCTTTTGAGAAAACAGAGGAAACAAATAAGGTTCCTCTAAAAGATAATCAAGACCTTCCGAAACCTGTGAATACGTAGAAGATTAACGATTAGTCACCGACGAAACCGCTCAGACATAATTCTGAGCGGTTATTTCTGTTTCTAAAGAGATCATGACATATGTTCATCCTCACTAGAAACGATTACACTAGAGATAAGAATTTTTTCTTTTTTCTGCAGAGGTGAAAATATTGCAAAAGTACCGTTTTAAATTAAGCACCATTATCATTATCTTCGTTTGTACGGTTGTCATCATGTCGCTCTTGATAACGGATCTATTAGTTACAAATACGACTAGTGAAACGATTGAAAATCAATTAGAGGATAAAGCAATTACCGTTTCCAGAACGATTGCGGAATCAAAAATTGTGAAAGACGGATTAACAGATATACCTGATGAAGAGATAAGCATTCAGGAATACGCGACAAACATTCAACAGGCTTCTGATGTCCTATTTGTAGTTGTGATGGATATGGAAGGGATACGTAAATCACATCCTGATGTACAAAAAATAGGGAAACATTTTGTAGGTGGCGATGAACAAAGGGCGCTTAACGGAGAAGAATACATATCTAGATCAACTGGTACACTAGGTAAATCATTACGGGCGTTCACACCGATTTACGACAATAATCAGAACCAGATCGGTGCTGTGGCGGTGGGGATTTCTTTAGAAGCTGTAACGGCATCCATCCAACAGAGCCACAGGAAAATTCTTATCGGTTCAACTGTTGGAGTACTTATAGGCATTATTGGAGCATTTTTATTAGCACGATATATAAAAAACAGCCTTTTCGGGTTAGAACCATACGCGATTGCTCGTATACACGAAGAACGAAATACCATGTTACATTCTGTACATGAAGGAATTATCGCCATTGATCGAACCGGGACGATTCTTCTCGTGAATAAGTCAGCACGACGCATTTTTAAACAGGCTAGTTTGAAGAAATCTGATCCTCTAGGGATGAAAATTAGCGATTTCCTGCCAGGAACAAGACTCGAAGATATTCTTATGTCACGAGAAGCAGAACTAGATCAAGAGCAGTTGATTAATGGTGTCTCGATTATCACCAATCGTGTCCCCCTAATTGTGAATGGTCATGTTGTGGGGGCCATCGCCACTTTTAGAGATAAAACCGAAGTCAATCAATTGGCTGAGCAACTTACGGGTGTACAGATGTACGCTGATACATTACGAGCGCAATCTCATGAATTTAGGAATCAATTACAAGTTCTCCTCGGTTTAATTAAAATGGAAGATTATGAAGAGGTTACTTATTTTATTAGCAAGCTAGTTAATCATCAAGCAGATGAAATTGGTAGTGTGACAAAGTATATTAAGGACCCCATATTCGCAGGTTTTATTATAGGGAAAATGAGCTATGCACGAGAATCACATGTTTCCATGACAATAGACTTTGAAACAGAAATTCCTCAGGCTGACCGTCCTGAAATGACTCATGAACTGATTACCATTCTGGGTAACATCATCGATAATGCGATCGATAGTGTTTCTACAAGTGAAAAACAAGAAATCCGCATGACATTCTCTTATATTGATAACTTATTAAGCATGACGATCGCAGATACTGGAGAAGGGATTCCTGAAGACAAATTAGAGGACATCTTTCTGCAAGGACATACTTCGAAAGACGGCAAACACAGGGGCTTTGGACTATTCCTTACTAGGCAAAGTATTGATAAACTAGAAGGTTCAATCGACGTAGATTCGGTTTTAGGTGAAGGAACGACATTTACGATCATTGTTCCTTTTGACCAGGGAGAGGATTTATAATGATTCAAGTGATGATAGTAGAAGACGATCCAATGGTTGCACAATTGAACAAGCGATACGTTGAGCAACTCGATGGTTTTACGCCAAGCCACCTTTCAAAAACAGCTAACGAAGCGTTATCGACATTAGCTTCCACAAAAATTGACCTCGTTCTTCTAGATGTCTATATGCCAGGAGTTAACGGTATCGAATTTCTGAAGTTAGTACGAGAACAAAATCGGGATGTAGATGTTATTTTAATAACAGCCTCTTCCGAAATTAATCAAATTCAGCAAGCATTAAGGCTTGGTGCCATTGATTATCTCATTAAGCCTTTTGAATTCGATCGGTTTCAAGAAGCACTTCTGAACTATAAACGGAATTACTACAAGCTTACCGATAAAGAGCAGATGAATCAAAAAGAACTCGATCATATGCTCCGGGCCACACTTCCAGTTTCCGAAGAAGTTCATGAACCTTCAGATAATCGTCATTTACCTAAAGGTTTAACAAAAAACACACTTGAAACGATCAACACGACCATTCTATCACTTAAAGTTCCTCAGTTTTCTACAGATGATATTGCAACAACTTCGAACATCTCAAGAGTATCTGTAAGAAAATATTTAAAGTTTCTAAGTAGTATTGGCTATTTGGAAGAAACGTTAACTTATGGGGTAGGCCGACCTATTTACCAATATGCGATTAATCCTGAGAAACAATCTACCATTCGCCATTACCTTTAACAAGCAACCTTACTGGTTGCTTTTTTTAATTACATTACTATCAATAGTTACATAACATGTGAATTTTCTGTTAATTATTTTATGATAAAACCAACTTATGAAAGCGTTTACCTTTATCTGTTTATTACTAGCGTATAAAAAAAGGAGTGAACAAATTGGCGCAAGCTGCTAAAGAGTTAAATTATGAGAATCAACCTGACCCCTCGTCCGAAAATATAAGTCAAGAAAAGAAATCCATTAAAATTTTTGGTCTCCCAGTGCTATGGTTTGTGATATTTGCGGCCATTACACTTACTAGTCTCTATACTGGAAATCTCCCAGGCGGTATGATTGGTAGTTTACTTATTATGATTATACTTGGAGAATTACTAGGTTGGATTGGTGATCATACGCCAATCGTCAAAACATACCTTGGGGGTGGCGCCATTATCGCCATCTTTGGTGCAGCATTCCTTGTTTATGAAGGTTGGTTACCTGAATCTTCGATCGCGACAATGACAACATTCATGAAAGATGGGGCATTCTTGAACTTCTATATTGCTGCACTCATTACGGGAAGTATCCTTGGAATGAACAAGAAAATCCTCGTAAAAGTTGGTCTGCGCTACTTCTTACCTATTATGGGGGCCGTTGTCGGTGCAATTGTTGTCGCTGGTTTATTAGGTTCTCTTGTAGGCTTTTCTTTAAGAGACGCGATCCTCGTTATCACAATGCCAATTATGGGTGGTGGTATGGGTGCTGGTGCTGTTCCGATGAGTCAGGTTTATTCCGAGTTAATGGGTAATGATCCGGCATATTATATTTCCATGCTCGTCCCTGCACTTGCCCTTGGTAACGTATTTGCCATTGTACTCGCTAGCATGCTTAATCTGCTTGGTAACAAATTTCCTTCCCTCACAGGTAACGGGCAATTAATAAAAGGGTTTCAATACAAAGAGGAGAAACAAACTTATGATATTCAAAAGATGGGAATTGGATTACTAGCCGCCATTACCTTCTTTGCGATTGGTGGATTACTTGGAGACTTCATTCCTCTACACCCTTATGCACTAATGATTATTGTCGTTGCTATTGCAAAAATAGCAGACATTATTCCTAAGAACGTCATTGATGGAGCAAGTCAGTGGTACAAATTCGTCGCAAGTAATTGGACACTTGCGCTACTGTTTGGCATAGGGATTGCTTATACTGATTTAAACACGGTACTTGAAGCCCTTACGCTACAATATATTTTAACCGTATTCGGTGTCGTTTTGGGTGCCATTATCGGTTCCGGCTTAATTGGTAAGTTGGTTGGGTTTTATCCGATTGAGGCTGCTATAACAGCTGGGTTATGTATGGCGAATATGGGCGGAACTGGTGATGTAGCCGTTCTATCCGCTTCAAGAAGAATGGAACTCATGCCATTTGCTCAAATATCATCCCGGCTCGGCGGAGCATTAATTCTCTTGTTAGCAGGTTTAGTCATACCCTTTCTCGCTTGACCAAGGTATACTGTAAAGAACTCCCACTATCCGCTAAGATCGTGGGAGTTCACGTCGTTCATTTATCGATAAACTAAATAGCAAATGTGGTGAAGGTCATCGATGTTATTCTAATTGTTTTACCAGCTTTTATTATCTTTGCGATTGGCTATATTGGCCAGAAGAAAATTGGATTTGATCGTAAATCCATTTCGACTTCTGCGCTGTATTTGATGTATCCGTTTCTCGCTTTTCAAACCTTTTATACAAACGACATCACGATGGATTATGCTTATATCCTTATATTCTGCTTTCTCTTAATGATCATTCTAATTATTATCGTAACGATTATCTCGAGAATTAAAGCGTTGAAACGTTCTAAATCCGCTGCTATGATCCTTTCTTCCGTATTTATGAATAGCGGCAACTATGGTGTGCCAATCATTCTATTTGCATACGGGGAAGAAGGCGTTCACTATGCGATTATTATGATGGTCATCCAGTCATTCCTCATGAATACAGTCGGACTTTATTATGCATCGAAAGGGAGTAGCACAGCAACACATAGCCTGAAAGATTCTCTAATAAAAATCTCTCGGATGCCAATTAATCATGCTGTTCTTCTCGGCATCATTGTTCAAATATCTGACTTTAAAGTTCCAGAGTTCGTCATGCAAGCAGTCAACCTAGTGGCAGATGCTACGATTCCAACGATTATGATTGTCCTCGGGATGCAGCTCGCTTCACTAACGAGTGGAAGTGTCAAATGGAGTGATTTATCTACGGTTTTTTCCATTAGAATGATTGTTTCTCCTGTACTCGCACTTCTTCTCACTATGGTACTTGGCTTAAATCCTTTGCTTAGCAGTATTTTAGTTGTACTTGCATCCATGCCAACCGCTGCTAACACCACGATGTATTCCCTTGAGTTTAATACAGAACCACAACTTGTTTCTTATAGTACACTCTTAACAACAGTGGCAAGTATTATTACCGTCCCTCTAGTATTATGGCTAGTTGGGGCCGTCTAAGAAAAGCTAATTATCATCCTATTCTTTTTCACAGGATTGTTTTCCACTAATCAGGCAATACTAGTTTGTAAATTCAATTACAGGGATGAGCATATGATTTACATTTACCATGACTACGGTGGCACACATACCACCTCCATTGCAGCCGCTTTTCATTTACACCTATTGAAGCCCTCTTCTCTTCCATTAACGAGTGAAGAGGTCCTTGCCGTGCCTTTTTTTAACAAATTAACGAAAAAGGACGCGGGCCGTCTCCTTTTCCACGGACGTGATTCAGATGGTCATAAAGTCTACACAATCGGAAAAAAATCGTCGAAACTAATTGTGCCCGCCCTATACGATATGACGCTGATGCTTTTTGAGCATTTTCAAGTAGACGACCAGATTATACTTTCAAACACATCACCAACGGTACCGTTCGTTATGTCAATAGGAGGAGGCCTTTCTCGAGGTCTTGGCATCGATGCTCTCGGCGTACCGCTTCTTATCAAAGGGGCTAAGAAGTGCAGTCCACTCATTTATGATCTCGTTGAGCATACAAAAAAACAAGCCCACCAAATGACTGAAAAAGTACTTCTACTCGACAATAAGCAATTTAAAATTTAGTTTGTCTTTCTTATAGCGCGTTGAACTTTCAACCTGTCCTGCTTTTAGTTAAAGAAGTAAGTCTAAGACAATAGAGCAATTATATTGAAAAGATAGATTGAAAACAAAACCCCCGAGAGCACAGATCTCGGGGGTTTCCTAATTATATAAATTGTACGCTTTGTAGCAACGCTAAATAGCCTGATATGATAAACAAGACGCTCATTAGAAACGAAAAAAGTGGTGCCATTTTTTTCATAAATCCAGCAATCATCACCACCATAAACACGACTGCTAAAGCGCCAAGCAAAAGCCCATTCACGTTAAAGACTAATCCAATAGAGGCACCAGGTTGAACTAAGCCGTTTGTGAATAGCGTAAATAGCGGAGATACGCCTTCAAGACTAATGAGAGAAGCCAAATTGTTTGGAGGGGAAGAGTGACTCATCGCACCCGTAGCGGCAAAAATCAGTAACACCATTACGGATTCTACTTTTGTCCACGGTCTAGGATCAAATGCATTTCTCTCTTTAAGCTTTCTTTTCATGATCACGCCATTCAGGAAGGCATATCCAAGTAGTGGGACAATGAGCAAGTGTTTAATTAATAAGCTTTGTCCGTAAGAAACCATCCATGTATCAGGATAATCTTGTAATGGAATAACAAACTGCATTAACAATAGCCCTGTGATTCCTACTACTGTGAAACAGATCATAGCGGTAGGATGAAACCACTTCAGAAAATGCGTCCAGTTTGCCGCGTTTTTTGAAAACCAACTTACGACAAAAAGTACTCCTACCCACGTAACAACAGCCGTAAAGTGTATCGTGTGAACAATGAAACCTTTAACTGGATGAAGAGAGCTTGAATGGCTCGCCCACCCCAGGCCCAAAATGAGAAACAGAAGAAGAGCCACACCGATGAATGGGTACCTCTTCTCCTGTCCATCATCAACAAAAAGAATATAAAGGGTTAAAATAATGGACAGAAGAACGGTAAAACTCCAAGCCTGACCAACTTTAAATGTAACTAATACCGACGACAGTGCTTGTCTAATTCCATAGTCCTCATATAAATAAAGAAGTAAATCCAAAATCGGCATGAAGGAAAAAAGCGCAATTCCTCCTGCAGCCAAAAGACGGATTTTTTTAGGAATATGAATAAACGGCTTTTTATCATGTGAAATAAATGAGAAAAGATAATCCGCAATCAGTAGCGCAAAGCTAATATAAAGCAGCGCTTCACTGATTACTGTTAGAATCAACATGGATTATTTTTTCCTCCTCATCAACAAAACACTTCCAAGGAGTACGATAACGAGGACAGCAATAACGATGCCAATTACTGTACCGTTAGAACTTTCTTCTTCAGCCGTATCTGTCTTCGTCTCTTCTTCTTTATCCACTTGTTCATCTGTATCTTCTGCTGAACCGTTTGTTGCTTCTTCAGAAGTTGACTCTTCTTCTTCTTCCGCAATTTCTGATTCAGGTGCGTCTACTGAAAAAGAAAACGTTCCTTCGATCGGATGACCATCAATTCCAATAATTTTCCACGGCACTTCATAATCTCCGTTTGCAATTGGCTCATCAAACGTCCCAGTCATCGTATTGTTTTCAACAGTGATGTTATCAACAGCTACCGTTTCACCACTTGCATTTTGTAATTCAAATGAGCTTGTTTCCTCTATTTCTGTTTCGAAAGTGAGCGTTACTGTGGTTAACTCCTCTGTGATCGTACTTCCATCCTCTGGGTTAGAACTTTCTATTCCAGTGTGGGCGTATGTTAAATTCCCAAACATGAGTAGACTTGCAATCGTTAAAACAAGTATTTTTTTCATTATCGATCCTCCATCGTTTTTTTTAGTTGCAGAATATAGCGGATATACAACACATGATAAAATGTGTGAAAGATTCACTCATCACCACATTCTTTCACAACATAATTCCATTATGAAAAACGCTTAAGGTGAATTCAATGCCAACTTAACAACAGTTTTGGATATTCCATGAACTTTCCCAGTTAGAATAGAATCACTATTCACACTAAAGTCAAGACAGGGGTTCTGCCTTGACATTTGTACCTTTCATCGTTTTATTATTGGGGTTTTGACTAAAAACATTCGGGTGATGGCTACTATTTAGCCAGTTCTGCTTTGGATCTCATACTCGTTCGTTTGACCATAACAACTCCTAGAAGAAGAAAAGCAAAGCTTAGCATCATACTTGAGCCTACAATCACACTAAACCGTATGGATATGAGTTCTGCCGCTATTCCGCAGCCGACCATCACAGCAATAACAAAAATCGCCTCAATCCATTCGAACAAACTGCCAATCCTCCCCATAACGTCAACGGGAATATTGTTTTGATAAAAAGTGTAGAAACCTGTATTCATGAATGAAAGAGAAAAGGAAAGAACAAAGCAGCCGATCGCGGCTAACTGAAATGATGACGATAAAGCAAATACCAGATAACCAATGGAAAGCACGATCGCTCCCCCTCCTATTAACGAAAGCGGCTCTCCTTTTTCTGCAATAACGGTATTTAGAATGGCTCCTAGAAGAACTCCGATTCCAGCAATACTTACGAGAAATCCATATTCGGTGTTTGTCAGATGAAGGACATCTGTTGCGAAGCTTGCTTCAAGTGAATCTACTCCCCAGCTCATGATGCCAACTGCACTCACTAGAAAGTAAATGAGAATAACAAAAATGGCGCTTTGGCTAAACGTGTATACAACGCGCCAATCTTCCTTCATCATTTGAAATGTAATTGTACTTGATCGATTCATGAGTTTTCCTGTTTCTACATCAGGTAGAAATAAAAACAGCAGTCCAGCAAGAATTAATGCTCCAGCATTAAGGTAAATGGCATTGGTTGGCGTTCCGATGATAAATAACACACCAGCAATCGCTGGACCGATTACAAATGCACCTGAATCGACCAGGCTACGAAGGGAATTGAAACGAATGCGCCTTTCTTTAGGAACAAGCTTCGTCATGTATGTCATTGATGTTGGATGAAAAATCGAGCTACCCATGTTAATCAGAAAAACAAGCGCATAAATCATCCATAGACTAGATAGCAGGGGGAGAAGAAACATCACCAAAGCCTGAGCGATATTCACCAAAATCATTAGCCTTCGTTTGTTCACGCGATCAATCAAGCTGCCTGCCCAGGGATTTGTGAACAGAGTGGCGAACGGCTTGAGTAAATACAGTCCCGTCACAGCGAGAGCTGAACCCGTTTGATCCAATAGGATGAGATTAAGGGCAATATGATAAACCCATCCTCCGATATTTGTAATCCCCATTGATGTAAGCAACAGCAGGTCGTTCTTTCGAATAGCACTAAGACGTTTCATGACAAGTCAGCTCCGTTCGCGATAAGTTTTTGAACCAATAAAAAAATCTCACCCCCAGGACGTATTGTCCCGGGGGCGAGATTGCTTATCGCGGTGCCACCCCGGTTCAGTCATGTGTCGCCACATGACTCTTATCAGGTACGGCAGAAGCTGCTTATACCTTAGCTCGTTAACGGGAACTCCCGTTACACCATCCCCACGTTCGGTTCCGATGTACAGCTCAGAGGTTTGGTTCAACCATGTGATCTTCTCTCCTTTTCAGCTACCGGAGCTCTCTGTGTAAGATCCCATCATCTACTCTTCTCATCATTGCATTTGATTTTGTTATATAATACCAGTCCGATTCCCCGGTGTAAATGCCTATCCTCTGATTTCATTT
This sequence comes from Bacillus sp. Cs-700, assembly GCF_011082085.1. NCBI lineage: Bacteria > Bacillati > Bacillota > Bacilli > Caryophanales > Bacillaceae > Bacillus > Bacillus sp. Cs-700. Next base: position 3,655,252 of record NZ_CP041063.1, on the reverse strand, counting down.
AAAATCATCCGCTGCTCGACAGACGCAACCGATCTTCTAGTTGCTGCCACCGTGTCCGGATTGATGCTCACGCTATCGATTCCTTCTTTAATGAGGAACTCTGTAAATTCAGGGTAAGTCGACGGTCCCTGGCCACAAATCGAGACGGTTTTACCATACTTATGCGCCCCATGAATCAGCTGCTTAATCGCTCGTTTTACAGAAGGGTTGCGTTCATCAAAATAGCCCATGCTGTTTAGAATACCAGAGTCACGGTCAGATCCTAAAATAAGCTGTGTTAAATCATTGCTTCCGATGCTGAAGCCATCCACAAGCTGCGCGAACTCCTCCGCTTCAAAAATCACAGATGGCACTTCCGCCATAATCCAGATCTTGAATTCTTGATTTTGAATCAAGCCTTCTTCTGCCATAATCTTCTTCACTTTCTCCACTTCCCACGTTGTCCGAACGAATGGAAGCATTGTCCAAACGTTAATCAAGCCGTACTCATCACGAACTTTTTTAATCGCTCGACATTCCAAACGGAATCCTTCTTCGTACTGAGGAGAAATATAGCGTGAGACGCCGCGCCAGCCGATCATCGGATTCGCTTCAACTGGCTCTACTTCATCTCCACCAATAAGGCCACGAAACTCATTTGAGCGGAAATCACTCAAACGAACAACCATTGGCTTTGGATAAATATCCTGCGCCACCTTCGTGATTCCTTCGGACATTTTTTCAATGAACATTTCTTCCTGTCCGGTTTTTAGCAAATGCATCGGGTGAATACCGATATTTGAAAAGATAAATTCCGTTCGCATTAAGCCAATGCCGTCAAATGGCAAGTGTTTGTATTTGTTGATCAGATCTGGCTCTCCAAGATTCATATAAACTTTTGTTCCTGTAATCGGTGCAAGCTGATGAAGAAGTGCTTCGTTGAATCCTTCAGTGGAGTTCGTCACTTCTGTGGCCGCTTCTTTCTTTTTCACTGGTTCAGCATCTTCTAGAATACCTTCATACACAACTCCACGAGTCGCATCAACCGTTACTTCCATTCCATCCATTAACACATCTGTCGCAATCGAAGATCCAACAATACATGGGATACCGAATTCACGTGAAACAATGGCCGCATGGCACGTGCGCCCGCCTTCATCGGTAATAAGTGCCGCTGCTTTTTTCATGGCAGGAATCATATCAGGATTGGTCATGATGGTCACTAGAATGTCGCCTTCTTCTACAAGAGAAACTTCACTAATATCTTTGATCTTGCGTACTTTTCCGCTAGCAGACCCGGGAGAGGCAGCTAATCCTCGAACAAGCATCTTCTTTGGCGTTTCTACCTTTTCAACCACTTTTGTTTCCTCCTCTTTTAGTGTTGTTATTGGACGAGCTTGCAGAATGTAAAGTTCATTTGTTTGGCAATCAAGGCCCCACTCAATATCCTGAGGTGTTTGATAAAGTTCTTCAATTCGAACTGCGTCACGTGAAAGGTGAGCGATTTCAGCTTGCGTTAAGCACTGCTGGTTCACGTGGTCTTCACTTAAATATTCTTTCACCGCAACCGTATCCGTTCCGATTGCGTTGGCTTTCTTTACGACAAGCACTTTCTTTTCGGCTACGTGCTTTTCGATTAATTTAAACGTTCTCTTATCAACGATATACTCATCTGGTGAAACCATCCCAGAAACAACCGCTTCCCCAAGCCCCCAGCTCGCGTTAATCATCATCTGCTCTCGCTCACCTGTAATCGGATTCGCTGTAAAAATCACACCTGATTTTTCACTATTCACCATCAATTGAACAACCGCACAAAGGGAGACATCAAAATGGTTGAACTGTTGTTTTTCGCGATAGTAAATGGCTCGTGCTGTCCATAAGGATGCCCAGCACTTCTTGATGTGATAAAGAAGCTCTGTAATTCCAGAAATCTCAAGATATGTATCTTGCTGTCCTGCAAATGAGGCTTCCGGAAGATCTTCAGCCGTTGCTGAGCTTCGAACAGCTACGAACGGATCCGCTACGTTAAGGTCCTGACTAAACGCTGCATAAGCATTACGAATTTCTACTTCAATCGATTCAAGCATATCCGTCTGCATAATCCATTCTCTAATTTCAGCACTCACTTCATTGAGCTGATCGTTATTCTCATAATCAAGCGTTTTCATTTTTTGTGTAATCGACTGATCAAGTTCCCGTTCCGAGATAAACGTTGCGTACGCTTCAGCTGTTACACAAAAACCAGGCGGTACGTGTACACCGCTCTGCGTAAGCTCTCCAAGATTTGCTCCCTTACCACCAACAAGAGCAATATCCTCTTTTCTTATTTCATGAAACCATCGAATCGCACTTTGCTCCACCATTAATCCAACGCCTCCCTACTAGATTCGATTATTAGAATAACACATTAATTTAATTATGTCATACTATTTATTTCAAATAGTTTAATTATGTCTCATTTGTTCTTGCGTCTGTCGCTTTTTCCATTTCTTGTTAAGTTCCATACCTTCTTTCAATTGTGAATCCTAACAATTTCTTAACTTCTCTTTGTGAAATCCCACAAAAGGGGTGATTTTCTTGTATACTTTTAATTAGACACCAAAGTACGAGTATTGAGCTTAAGAAAGGAGTGGTAGTAAATGCATACCGATCAAGAAAGTCATAACCCTTTTCAGGGACCATTCCGTACATTAGAAGATTTAGCTGACTGTATCCGAGAGAACCTCGGTTGCCCGGTTACCATAGAAGATTCAGATCATCGCATTCTCGCTTATAGTTCGCATGATGAAAATGTGGACCCAGCGCGCATTGCCACCATTATGAAACGAAAAGTACCAGAAGAGGTGATCAAAAGCCTCTGGAAAAAAGGCATCATTCCACAGCTCTTTGAAAGTGATGACCCGGTTATCATCCCTGCCATTCCAGAGGTAGGACTTGGCCAAAGAGTCGCGATTTCAGTTCGAAAAAATGAAGAGCTGCTTGGCTTTATTTGGGCTCAATTAAATTGGGAAGTGACTCAAGAGGAGCTTGCGCTTCTAAAAAAAGCCGCGAAAGTAGTTAAAAACCAAATTCTGAAATTGGACATTAAGAAACGTCATTCAGAAGAAGGGCACCGTGAGTTTTTCTGGAAGTTATTAACGGGTCATTATACAAAAGAAGAGCACATCCTACAGCAAGCTTCCATGTATCAGCTAAACGTAAAGGGCGAGATGGCGATCGTCATCTTTGAATTTAGTGAAGAAATACAGCAGTCGCTTGAACGTCATATGAACTATTACATTCAGGCTTCACACCAAATCGAATTGATCTACAGTACGTTGGACCAAAACCAGCTCATTTTACTCGTTCGTCCTCAAGACCAATTCAACACATTTGAACAGCTCACGAGTTTTGTACAAGTTTTTGTTGAGAAAATTAGTAATCGCCTTGGTGTTGATACGTTAAAAGGCGGGGCAGGCGCCCTCTATCAAACCCCACTTTCGATAAAAGACAGCTACCGCGAAGCGCTTCATGTGCTGTCAATTAAAGAACGATTTAAAGGAGAAGTTACGGGGATCTATAGCTATCAGGACCTTGGGATTTATCAATTTATTGACCTCCTCTATCAAGAGCGTCAGCATTATCAAAATCCCTATATCGAGAAATTAAAGCAGTATGATGCCATTCATCATACGCAGCTACTGGAAACGCTCGATAGTTATTTACAGCAGGATAGCAACGTGAAAGCAGCCGCTCACGTTCTTCACGTGCATACCAATACGTTGAACTATCGCCTCAAACGCATCGCTGATGTGGCGAACCTTGACTTAAAAAATGCCAATCAAAAAGTTACGCTTTTCCTAGATTTAAAAATTGAACAAATGAAATCATAGGGTGTTTGTGTAATTACACAAACACCCTATGACCTTTTCTCTTATTTACACAATGTGAAACGAAAAAAGGACGTCTATAATCGGAGGTACTTGATCATTTAATACTGTCTAAGGGGATGAAATCATGTATATTGGAATTCCAAAGGAAATTAAAAATAATGAAAATCGCGTAGCGATTACACCAGCAGGCGTTATCGCACTAACAAAGGCTGGACATCACGTAACAGTTGAGACTGAAGCAGGAATTGGAAGCGGTTTCGAAGATATTGACTATCGTGAAGCAGGCGCAACGATTGCAACAGATGTTGCATCTGTTTGGAATCAAGAGATGGTAATGAAAGTAAAAGAACCACTTTCATCTGAATATGCTTATTTCCGTGATGGACTCATTCTTTTCACTTACCTTCACTTAGCAGCAGAGCCTGAATTAACAAAAGCGCTTAAAGATAGCGGCGTAACGGCAATCGCTTATGAAACAGTAGTGGATCGTGGAACACTTCCACTTCTTACACCAATGAGTGAAGTAGCTGGACGTATGGCTTCACAAATCGGCGCACAAATCCTTGAAAAACCTAAAGGTGGAAAAGGCATTCTTCTTGGCGGCGTTCCTGGAGTGAAACGCGGCAAAGTAACGATTATCGGCGGTGGCGTTGTTGGAACAAACGCAGCGAAGATCGCAATGGGCCTTGGAGCAGACGTAACAATTCTCGACTTAAGCGCTGAGCGCCTACGTCAGCTTGATGACATTTTCGGAAATGCGATTAACACGCTAATGTCTAACCCACTTAATATCGCTCAAGCTGTTAAAGAAGCGGACCTTGTTGTTGGTGCGGTGTTAATTCCAGGAGCAAAAGCACCGAAGCTTGTGACAGAAGAAATGGTGAAGAGCATGACACCAGGATCTGTTCTTGTTGATGTTGCCATTGACCAGGGTGGTATCATCGAAACAGTTGATCACATCACGACACACGATAACCCAACGTACGAAAAGCATGGAGTTGTTCATTACGCAGTTGCGAACATGCCAGGGGCTGTTCCGAGAACATCAACAATCGCTCTAACAAACGTTACGATTCCTTATGCGCTTCAAATTGCCAATAAAGGTGTAACGACTGCGATCCAAACCAACCCAGCACTCGAAAAAGGATTGAACGTAGCAAACGGCGCAATCACGTACGAAGCTGTAGCAAGAGACCTTGGCTATGACTACGTTTCAGCAAACGATGCATTGCTTGGAGCTCACGCTTAAAAATAGACGTATGTACCACAAAGAGCCAGGAGGCATCATCTGCTTCCTGGCTCTTTCTTTTTGTAAATAAAATGAAATAATGGCAATTAAGCTAAATACCTCGATTGACTTCCTTCATATTGTCCAAATTGATAGCGATTAAGGAGCTTATCAAGCTCTTGACTGGCCATGACAGTTTGTTTATGTGTAAATCCATGCGCTAGCACTTTTGATGTTAAAACTACTTTTTTCTGATCAATGAGAGCTAGAAGATTTGATCTCGTGTAACATTGTATAGGCAATTTCAACGCTTCCCTTCCTTAATGATTGTAGTAGAAACAGAAGTAGATTTAAACAGCGTTCTATAAGTGGATATTTGGAATATTAAGGAGCAGGTGAACGGAAAGATCTTCATCCTACACATTCACGATTCATTTAGGTATCCAACGCTATCAAAGTCGTTCATTTAAAACAGTCCATGTTATAGTTTACTATATTTTGTAAAAAAAGGGTAGTGAAAATATTTTCATTTTTTTCTTACGACTACTCCTTAAATGAAGAATCCATATCTTCTGAATTCCTTTTTCTTGCCAATGGCTCCCCTGTTTTGATCGACGCTTGCCGCTCTAATCTTGGAGAAAGAGAGACCTTATCCTTTTCAAACAGAAGCACAACGGTGGAACCAAAACTAAAAAAGCCGACTTCCTCTCCTTTTTCTAGGTTTAAGGTTGGGTGTGTTAATTCAATCGTATTTACCCACATCGCTCCCACTTTTACGAGAGCCATAAACATCCCATCATCTTGTCTTAATTCAGACACAATTCTGTAGTTTGTCGAGAGTGGCGACTTTCCTAAAGTCATACCTAACTTATTGACCGGAGTAGACTTTCCACCAAGTTCATACTGTTTTCCTATAACAGCATCAGCAGGAGCATGAATCCGATGATAATCTCTGGGACTAAGATATAACACTAGGAATACACCATGTCGATATCGAGCAATCATTTCCTTATCCTGCAATAAGTCCTCAATGGAATACCTAATTCCTTTCACTTTAATTAACGTGTCATCGATCTCACCAAACTGCTCCAACTTCGCATCAACAGGACTGACAATATCGCTACCACTTCCTTTAACAGAACGTGAACCAGATTTAAGTTTTCTTACAAAAAACGCTTCTAATGATGTAAACTCCTTCAGTTTTAAATCCAGCTCGTTCGTTTGGATGTTAAACAACTTCACGTATATAGGAATCAGCCACTTGCTGAATCGAGTGCGGCTCATTTTATTAATAAAATAGCCTAACCTCCTAGAATTGAGCAAGCAAATCACGCCTCGATACACTCTCTTCTTCAATTTGGCCCCTCCCCTCCGCATATTCGATTCTGTTGTTTTTAAACTACCCTATTTCCATCAATCTAATAGTGTGTATGACAAGAACGATGATTATAAGGATCGTCTTTCACCATCGGATTTAAAATGTATCCACAAAAAGGTCGCCATCATCTTTGATAGGCGACCTCTTTTTATGTATGTGCGTGATTTTTGTAGCCCATTCACCAAAGCGGTTCTTCTTCATTACTTAACGTATAGTAAAACGGAGATAGAAGAAGGACCAGGACGAGAATGGCAAATGAAAAACCTAAATACACCCATAACGATAGATTGTATATCGTAGTGATGCCAAGTGGAATTACGACGAGCATCGATGTATAACTTGATCGCTTTCTCGACTTCGCAGAAAGAAATTGCTTTATGTTACAGTTTGGACAGGTGACTTTTGAACGATAGATTAGTCTCATCGCTTCCTTCCACCGCCAGATGTATCCACAGTTCTGGCAAATTGGCATAACCAAACCTCCTTAATCTCTTATCTTTCACAAGAAAAGCTCCAGTTTATCGCAAAGATATCTTTTTCCAAATTGACTTCTCCTCCTATTTTTTCACATCCTTCAACGGCTGAGTCTATAACTTGATGATTAAAATACGATCCCACCCCAATGATAAAAAAGAAGCCGAGGGGGAGAAGCCATAATAAAGTAATTTTTTTTATACGCCTAGGCTCCTTTTTATTTTTCATTAAAATAGTCCTCAAAGTTGTTTGCGATCATTTCTAACTCTTCCTTATGTTTTGTCACAAATGCCTCAACAGTCTCATCGTCCATAAGTTCATCTTCATTCGGAAGATCAGGAAATTCATCTCCAAGAATCGTGGTGATTTCATCTCTCGTAAAGCTCCTATTCTTTTCTTGAACATGAAACTCATATCCTTCTGCATTTGGAACGAGAAGGCTTAAATAAATCGCGTTGTAATGCATTGTTTTTAGGCCATTCTTGTTGTCAGAGAACCAGTAATCATGAAACATTTCTTCTGAACGATCACCTTTCACTTCGTATGTAACGTTTATCTTTTCATTCGTTAAATCTAATTGCCCAACTGTTTCTCCGCCTGGCAAGTGACTGAGTAGAGTGAGTACGTCAGAATTATTGCCCACGTACGTGCCGCTATATGGAAGTATCGATTCATACTGAACGTCCTCCATCGTTTTAATGGTCGTTTGCTCGCTCGCGACGCCACTCGAACAGCCTGCCGCTAGAAGAAGAACAAACGCTAACGTTAGCCGTATATTTCTCATCCTATCCCTCATTTCTTGGTTTTTATCTCTACTGATAAGTACGATAAACAATGCTAGAAAGTTTCAAACAACAAAAAGGTAACTCCTTATGAGTTACCCTAACTGCTTATGGCATTTTTTCCATATCCATATGAAGAGCGTTCCAACGATGACCATCTAAATCAATAAACCCCATCCCATAGAGCCAACCGTCCGTTAACCCTGGCTTTGCGAAAATAACTCCTCCAGCTTTCTCAACTTTTTTAACCAACTCATACACTTCTTCACGGGTATCAGTCCTTATCGAAAAAGAACTTCGGTCGCCTTCCTAGCATCAGCCACTTTGCGCGAACGTTTCAAATCTTGCCTCTGGAAACAGCATCACGTTTGATCCCTGGATAACAACTTACACACCATCTCCAATGGACTGTACCGAAAAGCCAATGCCGTGAAAAAAAGCTTTCGACTTATCCAGATCCTTTACAGGCAAGTTCTTCCATAACTCCGTTGCCATTAACGTGCCTCCTTCTGAAGTTTCTTAATTTCATCTGAATGAAATGGGGAATCCTTCACCTCATTGACGACACTGAATGGATTTCCATCAGGATCATAAAAATCGAAGCAGGTCATGCCTCCAAACTTTTCAATCTCAGAAGTTTTAACCCCCTCATCTTTTAGCTCATGATAAAAGGCATAAATATCATCTACAAGAAAATTAAAGTAACTATTCTTCTGTTCATTCTGAACACGAAACTCCGTCGGTTGGCTCGTTTCAACCTGAACAAGACCAAGCTGAGTAGAACCTTCCGGAAAGTAAAAGCCCGCTCCCTTCCCAACGCCTTCTCCCCACTCCTCAATCTTCTTTACGCTAAGATTTTCTTCATACCATGCTGTTGCCTTTTCAAGATTTGTTACTGGAATAAATACACTACCAATTCGAATCATTACATCATCTCCTTTTTTCATCATGAATGGTGTCCATCAGATCAACCTCAATCTGTTCTGTATCCTTAAAATGATAAAAACGTTCAAGGTGCCAGGCACCTAATCTTCTCTTCAAATCGCTTTTTGCGATCCACGTATGCAGTTCCTCATATGTATTTAAAATCCCCATGTTCGATCCCCTATGCTTTAAAACCGCATAGGTTTGAGAAGGAATTCTTAACGACACCATTCCCTCCGGCACACCCTCTACCTTCTTTACTTGGTGGCATACCCAATACCCATCTTCCTCTTCAGAAGAGGCATCTACTACAAAGGCACCGAATTGTTGATGAAGGTTTGACACATTAGCAATCTCTTTTTTACGGGCATCTAATTGTTTTGCCGCCAACGGAATTTGCCATCCATACTCTTCTGCAGGGCAGCGAACTCTTATGCCGACAAGATAAAGCTTATCCAGCGTTTCAAGGTGAATGTTACGTTTTCCTATCAATTTGCCGGCTCCTCACTAATCGGATCTGGAACGAGGTAACGTTCTTTGAATTCTGAACTGATTTCACTCCATACATCAAACATATTTCCATCTAGATCATAGAAGACAAAGTTTCTACCCGCATGTCCCCTGTTTTCCAGTTCACCGACCTTCATGTTTTTTGACAAAAATTCCTCTCGAAGCATTTCAAGCTCCCGAAGACCATCCACTTCAAACGTTAAAGAAAAGTGCTCTTTTCCTTCACGATCATAGAAATTAGCACATTCTTTCTCTTGGGCTTTGACTAGAAAAATACTTTGATGCGCCATATTCAAAATCGCTTTATCCTGATCTAGATAGCTAAGCTCAGCATTTAAATTCGCTACATACCACTCTGTCGCTCGTTTAACATCCATAACAGGTAGATAAGTAGAACCGATGCGAAGCAAGGACTGCTTCATCACACCATCTCCTTTATTACATTTTCTTAAATGTACTGTTCCATAAACACGTATGAAATCCCTTCCATCTTTAATACTAGTTAAGAAATAGATATAAAAAAAGTCTTTGACAACAATAAGAAATTGCTGTAAATTATCAAATGGACGAACGTTTAAATAAAATTAAAACGTATTATTCGTTTTTAGGAGTGAATCTCATGGAAAACGTATTTGATTATGAAGATATCCAACTAATTCCCGCTAAATGTGTCGTAAACAGTCGATCAGAGTGTGATACTTCTGTTACACTTGGCAAGCATACATTTAAACTACCAGTTGTACCTGCAAACATGCAGACAATTATTGATGAAACGATTGCGGTTACGTTGGCTGAAAAAGGATATTTCTACGTGATGCATCGTTTTGAACCAGAAAAGCGGATTGCTTTTATTCAAGATATGAACGCACGTGAGCTGATCACATCGATTAGCGTTGGTGTAAAAGACGAGGAATACGCGTTTATCGAACAGCTTAAAGAACAAGGACTTACACCGGACTATATTACGATTGATATTGCGCACGGTCATTCGAATGCGGTTATCGAAATGATTGGGCACATTAAAAACCACTTGCCTGATAGCTTTGTCATTGCCGGAAATGTTGGAACACCGGAAGCTGTCCGTGAGCTCGAGCATGCTGGAGCGGACGCAACAAAGGTTGGAATTGGTCCCGGAAAAGTGTGTATTACAAAAATTAAAACCGGTTTTGGAACTGGTGGCTGGCAGCTAGCGGCACTTCGCTGGTGTGCAAAAGCTGCAACGAAGCCGATTATTGCTGACGGCGGTATTCGTACGCATGGCGATATCGCAAAATCCGTACGCTTTGGAGCTTCGATGGTCATGATTGGCTCCCTTTTTGCTGGCCATGAAGAATCTCCTGGAGAAACCGTCGAACGCGAGGGTAAGCGATTCAAAGAATACTTTGGATCAGCTTCTGAATTCCAAAAAGGCGAGAAGAAAAATGTAGAAGGTAAGAAAATGTTTGTGGAACATAAAGGAAACCTTCAAGACACCCTTACAGAAATGGAACAGGATCTTCAGTCAGCTATCTCTTATTCTGGTGGAGACAAGCTTGAATCCATTCGTACAGTCGATTACGTTGTCGTCAAGAACTCGATTTTTAATGGAGATAAAGTGTATTAAGAAGCGCAGCTGCAAACATGCAGCTGCTTTTTTATGTTCTGTTCGCATAGGCTTAATGAACTACTTCTCTTCTTTTCCTATGTGTAAAAAGATTCAACTTACATTGAAATCAAAGGGGATTTGACTGCGATACACGAAAGTTTTATTGAGATCGAATATTCGGTAAATATATGGGGAGGTGAGTGAATAATTTAAACTTCTTCTGAACTTTTACGTAAAAGGCTATTTGATCATACTAAACAACGAGGAGCTGATGAATTGAAACAAATCTTAAAAACCAGTCTGGTTTTCCTGCTGCTAGTCCTTCTAATCCTTCCTCCTTTATCATCGAACCAGGATGTCAGTGCGGACAAAACGAATAGTAATCTTTCCACAGAACTTAATGAGATCCTCTCAGATGAAAGCCTTGATGGCGCCATTGCCGGTATAAGCGTCCGATCGGCAAACTCCGGAGAATTGATTTACGAGAATTACAGCGAGACCCGCCTTACGCCTGCCTCTAACATGAAATTATTCACGGCTGGCGCTGCCCTTGAAACACTTGGAGCGGATTATCGTTTTACCACCGAACTTTTAACGGATGGAGAAGTGAAAAACAAATTGTTGAAAAGAAATCTATACCTTAAAGGGAAAGGCGATCCTACTCTCCTGAAAGAAGATTTCGATGAACTCGCACACTCACTGAAAGAAAAAGGTGTACATAAAATTAAAGGTGATTTGATTGGAGATAACAGCTGGTATGAAGATGAAGCTCTGTCACAGGATCTTTCCTGGTCAGATGAAGATAATTACTACGGTGCCAAGGTTTCAGCACTAACCGCTTCACCAAATGAAGATTACGATGCCGGTACGGTCATTGTAGAAGCTTACCCTGGCAAACACCCTGGCGATCCAGTTGATGTTCGTCTGTCACCTTCATCTGATGTGATCAAAGTACAGAACCGTGCTAGAACAGTCAGTGCAGACGAGGATGCGGAATTAAGCATCACACGTGAACATGGTTCAAATACGATCTTAGTTGAAGGGGAAATATCTGTGGATGCAACGCGTAAGCGCGAGTGGATTGCGGTTTGGAATCCAGCGGAATATGCGCTTAGCTTAATGAAGCAATCCCTCAAGGAAGCTGGTATTCAATTTAAAGGCGATTTGTTGCTTCGCAAAACACCTGATGACGCAACACTTCTCATTGAGAAGAAATCAATGCCATTATCAGAGCTTCTTATTCCTTTCATGAAGCTAAGTAATAACGGCCACGCAGAAATATTAGTAAAAGAAATGGGAAAAGTGAAGAAAAAGGAAGGCAGTTGGGATGCAGGATTGGAAGTCATGAACGATTTTCTAGAAGAGGTTGGACTGGATACGGATGAGATGCGACTAAGAGACGGGTCGGGCATTAGCCACGTTTCGTTAATTAAGCCCAATCAGCTTTCCGACTACCTGTATCGCATCCAAACGAAAAGCTGGTTTGAAGCATTTCACTATTCTCTCCCCATTGCAGGCGATGCTGATCGCTTTGAGGGGGGTACCCTTCGTTATCGCATGAGAGATACCGCTGCAGAACTAATTGTTCATGCGAAAACTGGTTCCTTAACTGGCGTTTCTTCTCTTTCAGGCTATGTTGAACAGGGCAATGGCCTTGTTTTTTCCATTATGCTGAATCAATATGTTGAAGAGGATGACATTAAGGATATTGAAGATGAAATCGCTGTTGTTTTGGCTACGTATTCAAATGAAAAATAGAATGAGCAAAGGGAGACTACATCAGTCTCCCTTTTTTGTATACCAGTGACTTGCCGCTTCATTATTTTTTGTATATTTAATGTCGCTTTTGATTAGCCGGTAATGCGATTTGATCAAAGTTTTCGACTAACTTTTCTAAAGCCTCTTCTAGCTCTTCGCCTTCCATTTCTTCTCCATGCCCCGTCACAGCTAGTGTAGGATGCAAACTAGCTAGCGTTGTTACTGACTTTCTCGCTTCCTCCCAATCCATCGTAAAGTACTTTGGAGGACCGCTAATTTCCTTATGTTGAAGTACCACGCGATATAAAGATTCCTGCTTCACCGTTACAAAAGCATCCCCCGCAATCAAGACGCCATCTTTTTCACGATAAAGAGAGATATGACCAGGAGTATGTCCTGGCGTATGGATCCAGTTCCAGCCCTCCATATAGGGCACTTCACCACTATGGGGTAGAGGATAAAGGTTAGATGAAATGTCAATTCCATGATGTGGATACAGAGGCGAGAGCTCGCTAACAAGTCCACCATCAGCTTTCGCATCCCCTTTTGGATAATCCAGTTCCCCGTTTAAATAAGGAATTTCATCTTCATGAGCATAAACCGGTACGTCCCACTCTTTTAGTAATGGCTCGAGTGAACCTACATGATCAAAGTGTCCATGCGTTAATACAATGGCTTTCGGTTTTCTAGAATGTCCGAACCTTTTCTCAGCAGCATCCATGATCGCCTGCTTCGAATGAGGCATTCCACAATCAATCAACACCCACTCTCTCGCATTTGAATCACCATAAAGACAAATATTCACAACCTGATTCGTCCAATAATAAAGATCGTTACAGACTTCACGCCCTTTTCTATTATTCATGCTAGTAAAGGGAAGATGAACGTTAGAAAAATCACTATCTAATGGCTTCACGTTATTTCCTCCTATCTGTACCTTACTGATGAGCCTTATCTGTTCAGTGTTTGAAGGTTTCGATCAAACCATTCTCAATCTGCAAGGGTAATTCATTCCATTCGTACATGATGATCCTGTTAGTGTATAAACTCGCCGGTAAAGCAAAAGATAAGCTTTGTGTTTCTTCAATAAGGGAACCAATTTTTGGCATGGAAATATCCCTCGAGGAATTTATTCGGAGGGTATTCTGCTCTCTTGTGACTTTTCGAAAAAAAGGAGGAATAAACATGCAACAACAAAGACCGAATCAACAAAATCAGGCAATGCCAAATGCACAATCCCCTATCCAAAACGCAGGTAATACAAATCATGGAGGGCACGAATTATTCGATGCTCATGAAGTCATTGCCGGCATCATAAACTTATTGGATCACTATCAAATGTATGAACAACACGTCCAGGATCCTGAATTAAAGACCATCTTAAACCATCAATCTCAGTTCGTTACAACGATGTATAATACGATTGTACAGAGCTTTCAAACAGGACAAGATCCAAAGGTGCCGACTGGACAATATACGATGCAACAATCAAATGAGGTTGTGTATGGTATTAACCCTGGACCGCCAAAAAAACCAAATCAGTCGGTCAATGAGCTTTCCGATAAAGGGTTAACCGCTTATATGTTAGGTCACACAAAATCTCTCGCTTCTTTATTCACCATGACCGCTCTTGAAATGACGAATCCGATCTTACGACGCGTTGTGAGTGACAGTGTGCCAAACCTGATTGAATTAAGTTATGAAATTTTCCTTTATCAAAATAAGCATTCTTATTATCAAGTCCCTCAACTTGCTCAACAGGACATGCAACTCATGCTTCAAAGCTACGCTACTGTTCCGAGCCAGGGAACCATTCATTAACTTAAAAAAGTTGAACGCCGCTGCGTTCAACTTTTTAGATTTAGCTAATATAACGAAATTTTAGCCAATTACTCGGATTTTATTGATAAATGAAACGTTCCCCCATATATTTTTGATTGCTAAGGACCGTTTCTATCACTTGTAAAGCTTCATAAGGATGTTCTTCGGGGTTAAGATGTTGAATTTCATTATGATAACCGTTACTAAAATTCAAAATATCTTCTACCGTTTCTTCTGTGCCTTCTTCATCCACCTCATAAATTCCATTGCCTAATCCGACTACCATTTCACCGTTCCACGATACTAAATTTTGAGGCATTTCCTTTATGTGCGCATTAATGAATCCTTCATTTTCTGCAAAGTTCCTATAAACTAATATCAAGCGGTTTTTGTAATCAGGATGACTCATATCAAGATCATTTAAATGATTGACAGATTCATTCATATTAAAAATAAGGTTATTCACCACAAACCCTAATTCTTCCTTTTCTTTCTTCTCTTCGTCATAGTAGTGATAAATTAGGAATAAATTCAAAGCGAACGATAGCAGAAGGATAGGTATAATCACTTTTTTTAATTTTTTCTTCATCTTACTCCCCCAACAGAAGCTCATTGTTTCTATTGCTTAAACCGACGCTGAAGCTGCAGCTGCCTGGTCAGACTTCACACAATCGATCGCCACAACGAGCGCAATAATAATCGTTTCCATCTCATCATCTAGGATTTGAAGTTTGTAACTATCGCCCCAGGTGAACCATTCCTTGCCCACTTTCGCTATGATTTCACCATCCTGCAACACTTGGAAATCCATATCCCACCAATTACCACTCACTTCAATTCCTGCCACATCAATGGTATAACGTGCTTTTAAGAAAGAAAATTCCTTCTTGATGCTTAAAATCTCCTGACCATTTACCTCTACAAAAAATTTGGGTAACAAGGTGAAGGCTTTTTTCTCAATAAGGGCTACTTCCTCTCTTGAAGTGTTCAGTATGGAGAAAGTCTTTGGCACTTGCATAAAACTTCCTTCCACATAATAGCGATCATTCTCTTGCTGATCCTTTACTGTATATTTCCCACTAAGACTGAAGACCTTCTGCTTCATATAAAGTTGCTTCATCCATTTGCCTCCCAATTGCCTTTTACAATACTTACGAGTTAGGTGGATATTTCGTTCCTTCAATGCATGAAACAGTCAATTAAAACTTTTATCTCCTTTTTTCGCATGACAAATAGGATAACAATCAGGATTAAAACAATTAGACCTAGTGAGATGAATGCTATACTCATTCCGCCCATACCCACATGATCACTGTCTATCGAAAAATCCTCCTAATTTAATGAGTAACTTTTATTCCAGTTTTTAATAAGTAAAAAAAGATTCAACACGACTAAAAAACCTAAATGTAAGACAGGCGCGATTTGCAGTTGTGCTAGCGCGGGAGAATCATTTGCTAAATCAGTTCTAAACACTAGCAGATTAAAAGAAAATGCCAGAATGAGAAACCCAATTGAAATGCCTTTAACACTATTCTTTTTTATAGAAGCTAAAAAAAGTGCGAAGAATAATGTTGCAATAAAAAACAACAGCTGTGAAAAAAGCGCTTCAGTCGTTGTAAAGGATACAGGAATATCCGATATGATTAACATTTTATAGGCAAATGAAATTAGACCAAACAATAACCCTAAAGACATAAAAATCACTGACATAGTTGCATTTACAATTGATTTAATAAGAACATCCACCCTTTTCTAATTGAAGGAGCTATTAATCTTCTAACCACTCATTTCAAAGTATTGATTTAACCACCATATAAAAAGACTAATACTCAGGATTCCCCACGCTACTGTACTCACGATCCACCAAATAATAGACCGACTTGCTCGGGCACTTTCTTTACTTTTCCCATTTACTTTTATAAGGGCCAGCCTATTTTCCATCGTTTTCTTCATAGACATAAGGACAATCAATCCGATTGTACAGAAACCAATAATAATCCAAAGTGAAGCGTACACCGGGATGCCTCCTCTAAATTCAACTTGTATTCGTTACAATTTCAAAAACCTTACTACCAATTATTTCAAAACACGTGTTATAACTCAAGAAAAAGAAGCCCACCGCAGGCTTCTTTTCCTAGTTATATAATCTTGCTAGGTCTGGCTCCCCAAAGAAACCCCTCTACCCAGCTTATTACTTCAATTTAATCTGCACCGGCTTGCTTTCGTGCGCACGAATGGTTTTCCTACCCTTCTTTTGCAAAGCCGTTCGTTTAATTGAGCTCGTTACATCATGTATCATATCCCCCACATCATGCGCGGACTCGATCAATGGATCAACGGCTTCCATTTTTCCTTTCACATCATCGGAAATTTGGTTGGCGGTATGAATCAGTTCCTCTGCTTCTTCTGTAATGCCGTTAACTGAACTTCGGACACCAGACAGCGTCTCTTTCGTTTCAGCCAGTGTTGCCATAACTTTTCGTAAAGTTAAAATCAAATAGACAACAAGAATCACAAACGCGGCGGCTACAACAACTGCACTCCATCCAAAAATTGAGATCACTTCCCTTCTTTTCTCTAAGTCTATGAAGGTGAGTGGTCGGACATTCTTTTAGGTACAAGTTTTAAAGCTCCTTGTTAAACGAATAGGCGACACTAAACTGCTTCAAAAAAGCTTAGCCGAAAGTTCCTTGCTAATCTTTCTCAGTAAACTCCATAATATGAATACCCTCGGATGCTTTTGGCGCTTCAAAAAAGTTAGTCACATCAATAAATACCGCTTCCGTATCAAAAGCTGCTCTTTCTGGTTGTTCCTTACGCCTTTGTTCGATCTGACGTAAGCACTGCTCGTTAGATCGATTAAGATAAATTAATTGATGGTTTGCATTAATCTCAGATGCCAAATCCAAAAACCACTTCCGCTGTTTTTGGGTGTTCGCCGGAAAATCCATCACTACATCTGTCCCGACACTTAATATGTTTTGAACATGCTTTTTCAACAATGGCTTGAGTTGCGCTGAGAATGTTAAATAGTCATCAAATGAGACAATCTGATTAGGATAAAGAGATGAAAGCCATTCATCCTCAGACAACAGTACCGCCTGATGATCGATTGCGAATTGTTTTGATTTAGTTGATTTTCCTGCGCCCATTTTCCCACAGAAAAAGTATAATGTTCCCAATATCCGCATGTTTTTGCCCCAATGCTTATGTTTTGACTTTCAGAACAATTAAATAGAAAAAAGCGATTCATTAATCATTCCGAGATTACTTACATCGATCTATTTATATAAATCGTTTTAAGTATTCGCCTAATATTTTGTACATCACTTTTGGTGTGTTTTCTAAATAAACATTCATTTGTTTAATGTTTGATTCGAATTTATCAGAGTTTCTTTCATCTGTTGGAAAATCAGATATGCCTTTAATAATAATACATTCAACATCATTCTTCTTACAGATATAAGCAATGGCACCTGCTTCTGTATCGGCTATTGTGATGTCGTTTTCTTTCAGTTCTAAATAATCCTTCCACATAACGACTGCTTTATCAGCGGATCCAATTGTTCCGGTATAAAAATCATTTCCATATTTGGATAGATTGATATCAACTACGAAGGATTGTTTTATAAGAGGCTCAACCTCTTTTACTGTGCAATCATATTGAACGGCTTCATTGGGTACAAAAATATCCAAATTACTGAACCTATCATCTATTCCTGCACATGTTCCAGCAACGATTACTTTCGTTAAATTAAATTTAGAAATCATATACTGATTACCACCGACACCATTTACTTTTCTTACACCAGTACTATAAAAAACAAGTTCGGTATCATTAATGGTTCGTATGAAAAACTCGCCATAAGGATAAGCGAAACGTTCATTATCTTTTACGCCGAAATATTCCAATGTCGCTTCATATTCCCACTTCGTTGCTATACTTATTCCGATCATCGACTTATCATCCTATAAATGTAATTTTGTAACTCTCTAGGTTTACACTAAAGGTTATGTACGGTAATCTACCGTATAATGCCAGGCTCAATTTCAAGATATCTCTGAGTTGGACAAGTAATTTATCCTATTTAACACTTAAACTTTGAAGCTCATTAACTGTTACAAATTTGTAGCCTTTATTTGATAATGATTGTATTATTCCTTCAATCGCCTTAAGTTCTTCACCAGTTTTGTCATACATGGCATGTACTAAAATAATTGAGCCAGGTGTAACATTTTCCTTAACAAATTCTATTTTATTGGCAACATCAGTATAAACAGTATCTGGTTCAATGTTCCATGTTATCGTCTCTTTGTTATGTGTAGATAAATAATAAGGTAATCCTACAATCTTTTTTCCATTTGGTGGTCTAAAGTCTATTTCCCCTTTATAACCAACGGTTCGAATGAAATCGTCTGTTTTTTCAATTTCTTCTTTGATAAATGAGGGTGATTTGAAAATCATACGTTGGTGAGAATAAGAATGATTTCCGATTTGATGACCTTCGTTTACTATTGCCTTTGCTTCTTCCTGATTTTTTTCAATTTCATTCCCAATCAGAAAAAATGTAGCTTTTATATCATAATCATTTAATAATGTGAGAATGTCATCTACATTCTCTGTTGGACCATCATCAAAAGTTAAGGCCACTACTTTCTGATTCGTTTCCACTTTATAGGTTAATCCCCCATACAATTGAAACGTTCTTGAATTCATCAATTTATAAGTACCAAAAAACAACAGAAACACTAACAACAGGACTGTACTAATAATTATTGTTTTCTTTTTCATGAGTTGGAATGACTCCTTGTATTTTTAAAACTCCTGAATTTTACAATAACATAGGAAAAATCAAGTAGTTTTTTTAGTACGATACTCTATAGTTTCATATTTGTATCAAAAGTTTTAGAAATGGAGACTCTCCATTTTTTATGGTTCGTCTCGCCCAAACCTCTACTACCAATTATATCAAAATCTACATAACTCTATCTTTAATTTAAAAGAAAAAAGCCTACCTTATTAAAGATAAGCCCCCGTTTGATGATAATCTGATAGGTCTAATTTAATTTTCAATTACAATTTCTCCTTCTCCATTTGGTATTTCGAAACAAGTAAGATAAGACTGTAAACGTTCTTCTGAGATTGGAAACGAATTTGCATCAAAACGTTGATTACGTAACTTAAGACGTTCATGTAGATCATTAGGATGAACTCTTAAATAAATAAGTTTCCATCTACCACCAGAATCCTCAATAATTTTTTTATACTGGTTTCTTCTAACACGGTCCCAAAAACTAAAGTCAATTACCACCTGTTGTTTATCTTGAATTAACTTTATTAAACGGTTACGTAGCTTGCTTTCTGCATTTTTCCTATATTCATCAAACTTTCCCATGGGAAAATCGATCCCCCAGCGGCCATGTGTAGCCCATATTTCTTCATCAATTGAAAGACGTACAAACCCTTCCTGTTCTAATACTTGCGAAAATGTAGTTTTCCCAGAACCAGCAATCCCACACATCATGACCGCAAGAGGAGTTAAATCATTTCTATCACGATAAATTAAGTCGAAATTAAACTTATCAAACATTTGTAGGCCCTCCCCTATTTTGTGATGTGAATTACTATATATTAATTCTTAATGGATTATTCAACTAAACTCACTATTAACTTAAAAAATAAGTGGGTAATCCTTTCTAGGTTACCTGCTACGATTGTTCAATGAGTTCAATAAAAAAAGCACTTCTCCTTCTTAAGGAAGCTCCCAATTGCAGAAGATATTGAAATAAAACTTCTCATAAGAAAAACATAGGAAGAATTTAATCTCCCTATGTTTTCCATCATATTATTTATCTGTCTGTTTTTGCTTCTTTTTTAAATACTCCGCACGTATTTTTTCAAGATGATTCTTTTTATCAAATTTGGCTGTCGTCTGTTTTTCATGAAACTTTGTCACAGCTACCTTACCTTTGTGATCCAATTGATATCTCCCCATTTTGTTCACCACTTTTCTTCTCTTACAAGAGAATCTATTCAACAATATAATATACCTTATTTTACTGCATTAATCTTTATTTTGAACACTTATTTCACAAAAAAATGTTCTTCTACTTCTTAAAGAAGTGCTCCGATTTATTAGAAGATCTCATGTGTCCTCCACTTCCTTATTTTTCAATAAGTTTTCCCTTTTCTAAAAACTTTGCCGTGGCAACAGTACCTATAAATGATAATATCCCTACAAGTAATATGACATCATTAAGGGCTGTAGAGGATAATTTAATTGCTAACAAGCCACAAAAGGCTATGATACATGTGCCTATCGCATCTAAAGCAACTGCTTTGTCAGCTTCCGTTGGCCCTTTTAAAGCTCTGTATAATAATAAAAGGAGAGAAATTCCTATTATAGCCATACAGAAATTCACAGTCATCAAAACGATATTCGTCACCTTCCACAACTCCCTCTACCAAATCAAATTTTCCAATCACTTCTCCGTTGCTTTTCAGGTAGTTACTCCTTCGAGTTAACTCTAAAAAATCAGCCGCCCCCTAACTAACGATCGTTAGTTAGGGGGCGATCAATAGGTTTATGAGTAACTCCTAATCCTGTACTAGGACGATTAGGAACCGGACGCCCCAAATGACTGTGCGTACACTAGTTAATCTAAAACGTCTCGTTTTCTAGATAAAAATCTAAGGAATTTATCTTTTATTCACATAAGTTTTTAACAAATTTAGGTAATACAAAACTTGCATAATGTACTTCTGGTGTATAGTAATGTCCATCGATATCCGTAATGTTATTCACTGGTACTTCTAAAGGATCGTAAACCTTTGAACCCATAGTAAACGTCCACATGCCACTTGGGTAAGTGGGAATGTTGCAAGTGTAAAGACGAGCAATTGGAAAGATTTCTTTCGTATCACGTATAGCATTTTTAATGAGGTCTGCTTTAAACCACGGATTATCCGTTTGAGCTACAAAAATACCATCCTTTTTTAAAGCCTTTGCAATCCCTGCATAAAAACCTTTTGTAAACAAACCTGCAGCTGGACCAACAGGCTCAGTAGAATCAACCAGGATAACATCATATTTACCTTCACTTTTGATAATATGTTCAAATCCATCTCCTATGATCAATTTAGCTCTTGGATCACTATATCCAGACGAAATATGAGGTAAATGTTTCTTTGAATATTCCACTACTTTCCCATCAATTTCAACTTGTGCTACTTTTTCTACTTTATTATGCTTAAGTACTTCTCTAATTGTTCCTCCGTCACCACCGCCAACGATTAAAACATTTTTAGGTGAAGGATGTGTAAATAATGGTACGTGAGCAATCATTTCATGATAGACAAACTCATCTTTTTCAGACGTCATAACCATACCGTCTAATAACAACATATTTCCGAACTGCTTCGTTTCTACCATATCTAGCTTTTGAAAAGTTGTTTGTTCACTTTCAAGTGTGCGATTGACTTTTCCTGTGATACCGAATGAAGATGTTTGTTTCTCTGTAAACCATAATGACATAATATGTTCTCCTTCTATTAACTAATGAGTTTTAGACCGACTGCAGCACTTAATACCATAGCCATAAAGATAATTCTAGCTAAGCTCTTCGATTCTCCGTAAAATAGTGTTCCTACAAGCCCTGATCCCACTGTGCCGATTCCGGTCCATATGGCATAGGCCGTTCCCATTGGTAAAGATTGCATGGCTAAGCTTAAGAACGTGAAGCTACTTCCTATACCTAGAAGGAAAACGGCAAATGACCAATTGTTTTTATTACGTAGTATGAGGTTTAAACCTGCCACACCTACAACTTCAAAGATTCCTGCAAAAACAAGAAAAATCCAACCCACTATGCTGCACTCCCTTCTTGATTAGGTTTTCCAGTCACAAATTTAAGACCCATAACACCTGTAAGAAGAACAAGGATTAAGATAATTTTGAGAAGCTTAAATGGTTCTCCAAATACGAGCATTTCAACTAATACTGTGCCGGTTGTTCCGAGTCCAGTAAAGACAGCATAGGCTGTTCCTACAGGAAGTTCTGAGGTAGCTTTAATCAACAGACCAAAAGATGCAACAATTGCAATAAGCGTGCCAGTCCACGTCAGAATATCATCAGCGTGTTTTAATCCAATAACCCAAAAAATCTCAAGAACAGATCCTAATACCAACAAAGTCCAAGCGCGATTCATATAAATTTCTCCTTTTATTTACTTATGCCTTGCCAATAAATTTCCCATGAACTAGTTAAACGTTTTTGTAGACGGTCAGGAAATCCATATAAAAGTTCAACTAGTAGACCATCAAGTATTGTTAAAAATGACAGCACGGCAAATTCAGAATTAATCACAGGCTTTAAATCATCTTTCTTTTCTTCAAATAACAATAAATACATTGCCTCTAATTCTTCAACAAATTCATTAGTACCCTTCTTAATTTGTTGTTCAAATTGTACTGGTGGAAAAAAAGAAGTTCTCATAAAGAAATTCATATTATGACTTTTTTGATAGCGTCCCAAGTACTCGTTCAAGAAGTTATATAAAACTTCTTTAAGAGATGAAGAACTGTTCTCCAACATGTATTGTTTAATAAAGTGCAACTCGTTTACTAGAGAATCATTATACGTGCTAATAAAAAGGTCTTCCTTGCTCTTAAAATGTGCGTAGATCGATTGTTTTTTAATTCCCACTTCATTAGCAATAGAAGAAAGCGAAGCTCCCTGATACCCATGTATAGCAAATTGATTTAAAGCAACTTCTTTTAAGTCATTAGATTTCATTCTCATCCTCCTTACGAACGTTCGTAAGGTAATCGTAGCAAAATCTCTTTTTGATGTCAATTTGGTAAAAAAGAGAGGATCCTCCAAAGTTTGTACTACCCTCCGTTCAAGTATGTAAAATATTTCTTAATCTGAGAAAGCTAATACAATACTCCAATCTATTAAGGCAAATTAAAAAGCCTATCTTATTACAGATAAGCTCCGAGATTGTTGAAGACTTATTTATCTAATATTGAGTCGAATCTACTTTCTACTCTTTTAAGATATGGCATTATATAACTTCGATATTCATCAGTTAAACCTTCAGGCAAATTGATTAGGCTGAAATACTCTACTTCTATAGATTCAGAACGATCAATCTCAAAGTTTCCGTTCACATCACTTGTAAGATAAACAGTTGTTACAGAATATAATTCATCACCATTGGAAACCTTCACGTAATATTCTGGACCAGAGAAAACATCTAATAATTCAAGATCACCAACTTTAAGTCCTGTTTCTTCTTTTACTTCTCTCCTAGCAGTATCTTGAAGACTTTCACCAAGCTCCATTAATCCGCCCGGCAAACCCCAACCTCCGTCAGTACGGTGTTGAAGCAATAACTCTCCCTTTTCATTAATAATCAAGACTACTGCACCTGTTAATATAAGTGGCTTATGACCAACTAATAGTCTTAAATCTTTTACATAGTCCATTCTAGAACACCTTTCAAGTTAGAATTAGAAAAGCAAGTCTTATAGATATTGTTCTTCAATCTAAATGGAACAATATTCTTATTAAATAATCGCTCCGAGTTTATGGAATAAGAGTTTTTAATATAATCTATACATGCCATGTGAATTAGGATACGTATACTTGAATCCAAACTGTTCATACAGTTTGTTTGCTGGATCGTCCGCTATAAGACTTACATAAGAACCAGAATACGTATTTTCACCAAGATAGTTAATTAGTTCCTTCATTACCATTTTACCAAGCCCTCGACCTTGATAGCTTGGTTTTACGACTATATCGACAATTTGAAAAAAGGCGCCAGCATCACCAATTACACGCCTCATGCCAATTAATGACTTATTATCGTAGATGCTCACCGCAAACAATGAATTTTTCAAGCCAACTTTTGCAGCTTTGTGTGACTTACCACTAATACCACCTTCTAATCGTAATTCAATGTATTCCTCAGGAGTTGGTGGCTCATGAATAATAGTAAAGTTGTTTTCCATGTTGTCTTTCCTCCATTTTAATAAACTGATTGCATTTGTGAGTATGGAAACTTAGATAATAGTAGATTAAATCTCTTCCGATGTTTCTAATAGCCTTTTTATTGCACCTATAACAACGGATGGTTCATCATCTTGTATGTAGTGAGCGCTATTTTCAGCAATTATCAGTTCACTATTAGAAGAAATCCGAAGGATCTCCTCCTGCATTTGATTCCATAGTTTTTGTGATTCACCCGAATAGTGATCTTTTTTGCCAGCTGATAGAACAATCAAAGGGACGCTTAGCCGCACATTGCATTCCTTTAATTGATTTAAACTTTCACCAAATTCATTATAGTTGCCTTCTACAGTGAATTGTTTACAATAGGCTTCTTGAAATTCTTCTGACATAGTGGGCAGGAACCTTTCTCTATAATCTTCCGGAGTCGAGTCCACTAGTATTAAGCCACTAACATCATCAGGATATTTACTGGCATACAGCCTTGCGTTAACTCCACCAAAGGAATGTCCAACTAATAGGTATGGAGGGGTAATGGACATTTCCTCAAGGAGTTCCTTCAGTTCTTTTACCATCTCTAAGCTAGTTCTAGGTTTAGAGCTTGCTTCACTTTTTCCTAAACCTGCTCGATCATAAACAAGCACTTCTGTTAACGAAGCAACTTCAGAAATAATTGAATCCCACCCCTTTGAATAATCCCCATATCCGGCTTCCATAACAACAGTCGGTTTACCGTTCTTCTTTCCAATCAATTTAGTAAACAATTTATAATCACTTACTTGTATAAACGTCTCCTTAGACATAAACAAGAACCTCTTCCTATTTTGCTTTGAATTCCAATGTATTGCTATATTGCTCAATAGCTTAGTACCAATTATTTCAAAACATCAACTATAATTCCATCTTTATTTAATTAAAAAGAAGCCTATCTTATTACAGATAAGCTCCGAGATTGTTGAGCAAGGTGTACACTAAAGCAACATACCTAAAATCCTCCGTTAGTATTCCGATGTTTATTCTCATTCTGTCGGAGTTCCTCTGTTGACTTAGTTCTTTCAAGTGAATTTTTGCCTTCCCATTGCTTTTTCGATTTTATTGATTTTTTGTACTTGTAAATAGTCACTATTGCAAACAAAACTAAAATTAATAAAATCCAAATAATCGTTTGAAACATAAAAAACCTCCTTCAAATCCTCCCCAACATATTTGATAATATTGTCTAAAATTACCCAATCTCCTGCCACCAGTCTTTAATTCCAATTATTTCAAATTTGTATACAGAACTCAATCTTTACTTCACATATAAAAGAGCTTATTTTAATTACAGATAAGCTCCGAGATTATGGAATATCACAAATACTGATTTATTTTTCAAATTCGATGTCTGGAAGAAGCGTAACATTATCTTGTTTGTTTAAAATATTTGTTACATTTTTTACCGAACCTTCATCCAATCGGTATGTTAGGCTATCTTCTGGTAAAAGACTTTGAATGAATCCTTCTCCGTCTTTAGTAATCCATAATTGAAATGCTTTATTATTGCTTCCTTCAATAATAAGATCGTAGGTCAATACCGGGGGGGTTTTAATAACTTTTTGATCATCAAGTTCTTTTGCATTGTTGGTAGCACCAACGAATACATCTACCTCATCTTGCTCTTTAAACGCTACTTCTTCTGATTGTTTTTCATTTCCAATCCAAAAGCTTGCTTTTACTTTTTCAACATCTTCTAATTCGTTCGTTGAACAAGCGCTTAAAGATATTAAAAGTATGATCTTGATCAATAGGTTTCTTTTCATTCTTTGTCCTCCCGTTTATTCTTCCATCCTTCCCCAAGCCTATATAGGCTTAGAATTTAATACGCAAAAACTCCAAAATACCGGAAGAGATGCTAACTTTTACTCAATTATACATAAATTTCCATACTTCTATTAATAGCTATTGGTGAGAGCTCCTAATACACCTGTCCTTACCTCAGAAACTTCTTTTGTTTTCATTAAATCTTGTGGTCTTCCTGTAACAACAACACCCATAACCTTAATATCATCTTCTTTAACGATCCCTTCTTTATTTTTCAATGAATCATAGGCCTCTTTAATGATAGAATTTGATTGCAAATTTTCATTTTTGACAAACGTATTTATCCAATTCGTAAAACGTGTTTCACTTTTCACATCGTTCCTATGCTCAAATCCGACAATATAGGGAGCATTTGATGAGATTGGATAGTCATCGATTTGATCGCTTACGTATATCCAATACCACTCTAACGAAACATCTTCCGGTAGTAATTCCCTTACTTGTTGTGGAGATAGTGGCTTATTAAATGATAAAGCAACCTCTGCAGCATAATTTTCTCCCATAGATTCTATTCTTGAAAAATCATTGATCATTGTCTTATAATCAACGCCAGGTTGGTAAAATTCCATCAAGAGTTGCTTCGTGGCTTTATCATAACTACGGCTATTTTTCACCTGCTCTAACTGTATTGGTGAATAATCTCCATATGGTTCATGGCCATTTCCAAATAATGAATAGTTTACACTTTTTTCACCCCAATCAACTGGTTTCCCATCGATGATTTTATACTGTTCAAAAGTGACAGTTCCATTAAATAAACCATTATAAGAAGTTTGTGGTCCAGTTAGATGGATATTAGGACTTTTATAATCGTCTACAACTAATATTCCCGATTCATTTACTGCTTTTTGTTCCTGATATTGCATCAAGAAGGGATACGCAAACCCTCCCCCAACAATGATGAACAATGTTACCAGACTGGAAATGAAAACTGTACGGAATAATGATCTTCGCTGAGCTTTTTTTATAGTGCTTTTTAAACTAGACCCACCAATGGACTCTTCGTCGAAAAGTTTTTCTGCTTTATATATATCTTTTTTTTCTTTATCATTTTTTCTTCTCATTAACGATAACCTCTCTTTCATATAAAAACTTAAAATTCTCTCTAGCTCTGTATAAATAGGTCTTTAATGTTCCAGGCTTCATGTCTAACAACTCGCATATCTCTTCATATGTTAATTCCAATTCATATTTAAGCAATAGTAGATTTTTATATATAGGTTTTAACTTGTTTAGTACGCTATTTATTTCTATTCGTTGTTCATAAGAGTGATAGTGATCTTCTGGCAAAGGCTCACCATCTACTAAAGTAAGTATATCTGTTGTAATGATTATTTCTTTATTTTGTTTCCTACAAAGATCATAATAATGGTTTCTAGCTACTCGAAAAAGCCAGCTTGAAACCTTTTCCGCATCAATAGAATCGACATATAAAAACAATTTATAGATAGACTCTTGAGCAATATCTTCAGCATCCTGGGGTGATGCGCCAAGTTTGATAAGATATCTTCTAATAAATTGAGCTTTCTGTTGTAAAAGCGCTACATCCACAGTCACCCTCCTTCCTACTGATATAACGTAGATACAATCAAAAAGTTTACACATATATGTATAATCTTTTTACATCATGTAAATTAAACACTTGAAAATTTATGAGTTAATTTCAAAAAACAGGCCGCACCGTAATCTATAACAGATTAAGGTGCGGCTTTCATCACTATAATTTTATTAATGGTTCTCATAACTAGAAAAGAAAAGAACTAAAAATTTCAAACTCTTTTGCATTTAAGACTAAAAGCAGAAGGTATAGGCATATTATCTTGGAACTGAGTCTTCCACAATCCTGCCCGATTACTGAAGACTACTAACCCCTCCATTCAAATAATACACCCTCGCCATTTTTCCTTCATGCTTTTCCCCACTTCCAATCAGAAACTCCTTCCCTCTTTGAAAACCAATTTTCTCGAGAAGACGGGCAGAGCCTTTATTTTCAATAAGACAGCACGTTTCAAAGCTTTTAAATCCTAGCTTATTTCTACCAAAGTCCACGGCTTGTTCAGCAGCTTGTGTTCCAATCCCTTTCTTCCAAAAAGGAGGAGCCACCCAATAATCGATTGCGCCGATATCACCTTGTTCACATCTAACGGAAATACTTCCAGCGAATTCACCATCAGCTATGATTGCGAAGGGGTAGTGGCTTTCTGCCTGATGTTCTTCTGAAACCAGCTCAAACCATTCTCTTGCTCCATTTGTTGGGTAAGGCTCTGGTACATTTGTCATTCTAGAAACACCTTCTAAGGATAAGTAATGTTGAATAAGTGGAAGATCCTCTTCTTTAATCAGTCGAAGAATTACATTCATTTACTCATCTCCCTTCACAATGTGGTTTAGTAAGACCTCTTCTTTTGAAACATCATATCGCTAAATGCAATACCCGCTGCTAGTCCAAAGGAAGTAAACAATTGATATCCGTTAATACTGGAGGAAGTGAGTAATGAGACGAACACGTGAATGGCACTTAGTCCGGCAAACCATTTGATAAATGTACCGACTCTCTCTTTCCTTTCGTACTTGTGTAGCTTTCTCGTATTCCAGGCTGCCATAAGAATAAAGTACAGAATGGACAGAAAAAAATAAGCTAAACACCCAATAATCACTTCTGATGCATATGGATAGGAATCATTCCAATACACTGAGTAAGCCATAACCCCTAAACTCAATAGCATCAAACTAAATAAAAGTAATGACAGTCGATTTGCTTTTTTCATTTTTAGAGCGCTCCTCTTTCAAAAATGCTAAACATCTATTTCCATTTTTTCACTTCCAGTTGGCTTTGTCATCTGTTTTTAAAAATGACTTCTGATTAACGCAAAAAAAAGGCTAAAGATACACCTTCAGCCTTTCAACAATTACAACTTATCATAAAATGTTCCATTCAATAGAAGCACGATGTCTCCCAGGGCACCGATACAAAAAAAGATAAAATAATAGCTTGCTTTGGTTATCGATTTGTTGAAAAGCTCTTGAAAAGCTTGAATAAACAGCTGTTCAAATTTAAACCAGCTTAAAATCCAAGCTATAAGTAAGAAGCTAACGATTGTCATGATGTATCTTCCCCCTACTTTAATCAACACGATTATCCTCTTCATTTTATCATACGTCTCTAAGCAATTCTTTTGTACAAAAAAAAGCCGTTCAGTCAGAAGCGGCCCCCGACTAAACGGCTACACTCTATTCTTTTTGATCTGTAATCAGCATATGCCCCGGCGCATGCGTGATCATGATCTCAGGTTTTACATTCAAGCCCACATATTGAGGTGTGACCCCGCACGCCCAGAACACAGGGATGCGTTCTTCTTCATCATAAGGAGGAAATTCTCCGTAATCTGGTCTTTCAATGTTTTGAATTCCAATCTCAGAAGGATGACCAACGTGGATAGGTGCCCCGTGCGCATTTGGAAACTTTGATGTAATCGCAATGGTTTCATCAAGCTCTTCTTTTCGAATCGCTCTCATGCTGACGACCATATTCCCGTTAAACTGCCCCGCTTCTTCGCAAGGAATGTTTGTTTGATACATTGGTACAACGAGACCCATTTCCTGATGTAATAAGCTAATGCCTCGTTCAACGAGCGCTTTTTCAAACGTAAAGCTACATCCTAATAGAAAGGTGACAAAGTCATCTTGCCAGACCTCCTTAAGATCAAGCGGTTCCTTCTCCAACTCTCCGTTTTTGTAGATGCGGTATTTCGGAAGATCTGTTCGAATATCTGCATCGGCAATTCGAGGCTTAACCTGACCTGCTTCAAGGACATCAACAATCGGACAGGGCTTCGGGTTTCGCTGACAAAAAAGGAGAAATTCGAAAGCGTATTTTGAAGGAAGCGTAATCATATTTGCCTGCAAGTAACCATCACATACGCCTGAGGTTGTCCCACTCTCAAGATTGTCGCGATACTTTAGTCGTTGTATTTGAGGAGTTTCCATTACACCATCTCCTTTAGTTCATAGATTTCAAGAAACTTCGTATTAAAATCACCTTCTACAAACTTCTCATGGTTGAATAATCTCTGATGAAACGGAATCGTTGTTTTCACGCCTTCGATTTTAAATTCACTGAGCGCACGCTTCATCCGCTGTATCGCTTCTGTCCGAGTTGCGCCGTATGTAATCAGCTTCGCTACCATCGAATCATAGAATGGGGGGATCACATATCCTGGATAAACGGCCGAATCTACTCGAACGCCAAAGCCACCTGGTGGGAGATACGTTTTAACTTTACCGGGTGAAGGCATAAAGCCATTATCTGGGTCTTCGGCATTAATACGACATTCAATTGCCCAGCCGCTCATCTCTACTTCGGCTTGCGTGAGAGATAGTCGCTCACCATCAGCGATTTTGATTTGTTTTTTAATTAAATCAACACCGGTCACCATTTCTGTAACAGGATGTTCGACCTGAATGCGCGTATTCATTTCCATAAAATAATAGTTTCCATCCTGATCATAAATAAATTCAACTGTTCCAGCACCAGCATAGTTTACCGCCTTCGCTGCTCGTACAGCGGCTTCCCCCATTTCGGATCGAATCGATGCCGTTAAAGCTGGAGATGGGGTTTCCTCCACAAGCTTTTGCATCCGTCTTTGAATCGAGCAGTCGCGCTCCCCGAGGTGAATCACGTTGCCATAAAGATCCGCCAGAACTTGAATTTCAATATGACGAAAATTCTCGATAAACTTCTCCATATACACTCCAGGATTACCGAATGCCTTTTCCGCTTCCTGCTGGGTCATGTTAATCGCTTTGATTAGTTCCTCTTCTTCTCTTACAACGCGAATCCCTTTACCGCCACCACCGGCTGTTGCTTTAATAATGACAGGGAATCCCATTTCACCTGCCAGTTCAAGCGCTTCTTCTTTACTTGAAATAATGCCCTTTGAACCTGGAACGACCGGAACGTTCGCATCTTGCATTGTCTTTCTCGCCACATCCTTGATTCCCATTTGACGAATGGATGCTTTGTTTGGACCGATAAACGCAAGGTTACAATCCTCACACATCTCAGCAAAGTCCGCATTTTCAGCAAGAAAACCGTAGCCAGGATGAATGGCATCAACGCCACTATTCGTAGCAATTGTCATGATATTCCCTACGTTTAAGTAGCTATCGCTAGAAGATGTTGGGCCGATACAATAACTTTCATCCGCTAATTGCACATGCAAGGCATCACGATCCGCTTCAGAATAGACGGCGACGGCAGTTAAATCCAGCTCGTGACAGGCGCGAATAATGCGTACAGCAATTTCGCCGCGATTTGCGATTAGTACTTTTTTGATCCCCATCTGATTCCCTCCTATTCTGGTTTTACAGTAAAGAGTGGTTGGCCAAATTCTACAAGATCTCCGTTTTCTACTAAAATTTCAGTGATTTCACCGTTCACATCTGCGTGCACATCATTAAACATTTTCATCGCTTCCAGACAACAAACAACCGTTTCTTCCTTCACCGCATCCCCTACTTGAATAAAAGCTGGATCATCTGGAGAAGGGGATGAATAGAACATGCCAACCATAGGTGCTTTCACCGTGTGTGCTTCAGGTGTAGGCATCTCCTTCGGCGCCTCCACCTCAGGAGTTAGATCCTCCTGTCCTCGCTCAGCAACAGCGGTTGGAACCTGCGCTTTAGCTTCCTGGGGTTCGCTTTTCTCACCCTCCGGATTTTGATTTTTCACCTTAACGACAAAGCTATCATGCTCGTAATGGACTTCATCAACTGTTGACCCATCGACATATTTAATAATCTCAATAATTTCTTTTGAACTTAACATGCAGTGTCCTCCCTTTATCTCACAGATACTTTTTCTAACGTTCGAAGAAAACGATCATTCGTTTCATATACTTCCTGAGCTTCCTCAACGGTCACTTCACGAAAATGGATTGTACAACCTGGCATCGCTTGCGCCAAATACGGAATATCACTTGAGATGACCGTGGCAATGCGCGTATAGCCACCGGTTGTTTGTCGATCTGACATCAGAATAATTGGATCACCGTTTGCCGGAACCTGAATCCCGCCAAGCGGAATCGCTTCCGAAATGATATCAGCAGACGTTGCGTGCTCCACCTTTTCCCCTTTTAAACGAAAGCCCATTCGATCGGACTGAGGCGTTACCTCATATGGGGTTGAAAGGAATGTTTGAATCCCCTCCTCCGTAAATGCATGCTGGTGCGGTCCAAGTACGACTCGGACGGTTAATTCTTTTTTATAAGAAGGAACTTCATCCGGATGAAGAGCACGTCCACTGATTCCGTTTATTTTTTCAGTCGTATGAAGCACATCGCCTTTTACAAGGGCTCGTCCTTCGACGCCGCCAATTCCAGCTTTCAAATAGGTCGACTTACTCCCCATCACAAGCGGTACATCATAACCACCTGCCACACTAATATACGAACGAGCACCAGAGAGAGGCTGACCAAACTCCAGACGATCGCCTTCCTTCACAGTAAAGCTTTTCCACATTGGTGCTTTTTCTCCATTCACTTTTGGGGATAGATCACCACCGCAAATGGCAATCACAGCATCATCAAGCACCTCGAAGGCTGGTCCCATAACGGTAATTTCAAGAACGGCTTCATTTCCTTTGTTTCCTACAAGGAAGTTCGCCACGTTCATTGAAAAAGGATCCATTGCACCGGAAACCACAATTCCGTATTGTTGGTAGCCTTTTCTTCCACTATCCTGGATCGTGGAAAGCAATCCAGATTTTCGAACTTTAAAAATTGGTTTAGACATGGGCATTCACTCCAACCGGCTGAATGCGAATTCCTTCATTAACGAGTCGCTCTCTTAACTGCTGAACAAACTGCAGAGCTTCAGGCTCATCCCCGTGAACACAAATCGTATCCGCTTGAATGGCAATATCTTCTCCATTAACTGCTTTCACCTGCTGTTCATTGATCATGCGAATCACACGCTCAACCGCTTGATCGGCATTGTGAATCATGGCGTTCGGTTCTGAGCGTGGAGTTAGGGTACCGTCAGGCTGATACGAACGATCTGCAAAAACTTCCTGAGCAACGGTGAGCCCTCGCTCTCGTCCTGCCTTAATGAGTTCACTCCCCGCTAAACCATATAAAATCAACTCTGGATCCACTGCGTAGACAGCGTTTGCAATCGCTTTTGCAACGGCTGGATCTTTCGCTGCTAGATTATATAAGGCTCCGTGCGGTTTCACATGGTGGACTTTTGTTTGGTGAACATTCGCAACACCCTGAATGGCCCCAATCTGATAAGCAACAAGGTTGAACACCTCTTCAGGTGGCAGTTTCATCTCACGCCTACCGAATCCTCCAAGGTCAGGAAATCCCGGATGTGCACCAATACTGACGCCAAGATCTTTCGCTACTGCCACTGTCTTCATCATCACATTGTGGTCGCCTGCATGATAGCCACAGGCG
Organism: Bacillus sp. Cs-700; assembly: GCF_011082085.1. NCBI lineage: Bacteria > Bacillati > Bacillota > Bacilli > Caryophanales > Bacillaceae > Bacillus > Bacillus sp. Cs-700. Next base: position 3,621,605 of record NZ_CP041063.1, on the reverse strand, counting down.
ATGTTCGCTGATGAAATAAATTCAAGTACATTCTCATCGTTTCCTATCTTATAAGCCCCAAAGCTTTCTCCTAAGTCGCTATTCAAATCAACCGACTTCATGAACGCTCACCTTCTTTTCTTCGGTTTCGACTTCATACTCTCCACGTTTAATCGCTTCTTTTATGTTTAAAAACTCTTCTTTACTAATCGGAACAAACCGCAAATAATGACCGGACTCGAGTAAAATCGGTCGCTCTCCTGTTGGGTCATATAGTTTCAACGGAGTTTGTCCGATAAGTTGCCAGCCTCCAGGCGATTCAAGTGGATAGATACCTGTTTGTGCGCCAGCTATCCCAACAGATCCTGGCTCGATTTCGGCACGTGGGTTTTCACGCCTCGGCGTTGCAATTTCTTCTGGCATTCCCCCTAAATAAGGAAAGCCCGGAACAAATCCCATCATATAAATAAGATAATCTTTATTCGCGTGAATCGAGATCACTTCTTCTTCACTCAATCCATTGTGTTCCGCTACATACGCTAAATCTGCGCCAGTTTCATCTCCATAATAGGTTGGGATGATATAAACAAGAGAAGCAGCATCTGCTTCTCTTCCATGTTGTTTGTCCATCTCTTCCAGCTTTTCTTTCAACGTGTTGAATGAAATCTTATTTGGAAGATAGTAGATCGTTAATGTGGTATACGCTGGTACCCATTCCACAACACCGTCAATCGGATGTTGCGCTAACTCATCGGCAAACATTCTAATTCTTCGATTCGTTTCTTCTGAAATCTCGGTGCCAAATACAAGCTGAATGCCTGTATCCCCAAGAGGGTAATAATCAAGTTTCACACATGTTCCTCCTAACCATTAAGAAAAAAGCTGTGGTACTTTATCAATTAGCGTCACGATCGCTAAGTAAGCAGTAATCAGAAAAACAAAACCGCCAAAGATCGTGAGCCAAAGCGGATGTTTGTAGTCACCGACAATGGATTTTTTATAAGCTGCGACAAGAAGCGTTCCGAGTGCAACAGGCAAAATCAATCCGTTAAAAGCTCCGGCAAGGATCAGTAACAGAACCGGCTTACCGATAAATGCGAAGATGATCGTTGATACAGCGATAAACCCGATCGTTACACCTGAGTGATGACGATCCACTTTTTTGGACAACGTTCTAAGGAATGAAACAGATGTATACGCCGCACCAACGACTGACGTAATCCCTGCTGCCCAAAGAACGACGCCAAACATTTTATATCCGACAGCTCCAGCTGCTTGTTGGAAAACAGAAGCAGGTGGGTTTGACGGGTCTAGTTTAAACCCTGTTGCGACAACACCTAACACCGCTAGGAATAAAAAGACGCGCATGATCGAAGCAATGAGAATACCTGAAACAGAGCTCTTCGTTACCTGGTGTAAATTCTCTTTACCTGAAATACCTGCATCAAGTAAACGGTGTCCACCAGCAAACGTGATATATCCTCCTACTGTTCCACCTACAAGTGTAATAATCGCAAAGACATCGATTTTATCAGGTGCGAATGTATGAACTATCGCATCGCCAACTGGTGGGTTACTTTGAAAAGCAACGTACAATGTAAGAAGAATCATGATCCCACCGAGAATTCGTGCGATTTTATCCATCGCTACTCCTGCTTCTTTCGAAAGGAAAATTCCGATTGTAATCACACCGGTAATCGCTGCGCCTATCCGTGGATCAATGCCGAAGAGAACGTTCATACCAAGTCCAGCCCCACCGACATTCCCGATATTAAAAGCAAGTCCACCAAGTGCTACCGCAAATGCGAGAAAATAACCAAGTCCAGGTACGACCATGTTTGCGATATCCTGTCCTTTTCTCTTAGAAACAGCAATAATCCGCCAGATGTTCGCTTGAACTCCAATATCTAAAATAATTGACATTAAAATAACAAATCCAAAACTTGCGAGTAGCTGCTCAGTAAAGACGGCCGTTTGTGTTAAAAAGCCTGGTCCGATTGCAGATGAGCCCATTAAGAAGGCGGCACCGAGGATAACGCCCCACTTGCTTTTCGTTGGACCGCCCTCTAACTCTGTTGGCTTTTGTTTTTCAATACCCATCAAATTCCCCCTTTTACTATATGATTCATTCTTTGCTTGAATCGATGCGTTTTTTCTCTTACCTCTACGATATCACGTAATTTTCAGATAATTTTATAAGATTTCGCACAAAAAAACCGCCCATTTCGGGCGGTTTCGCTCATGTTATCTCATATTTATCAATTCTGCGCTGAAGAGCGTACCGGCTCATCCCTAGTAACTTACTTGCCTGCGTAATATTCCACTTCGCTTCTTGAATGGCTTTCTCAATGTATTTCTTTTCAATCGCTTCAATATGATCTTCTAATGAGAAGCGATCATCGAAGACGACGTCATCAACTGATTTCGCTCCTTCTACGTGACCTTCAACCGGGTTTAGAAAATCAAAGTGATACGCAGCAAGCTCTTTCTCCTGGTGGAGAATGGCGATTCGTTCAATCGTATTCTTCAGTTCCCGTACATTCCCTGGCCAGTCGTAGCTCACTAACCGTTTTTTGGCGTCAGCCCGTAGTGATGGTTTTTCTTTTCTCATTTGCTGACAGAATTCGTGGAGAAAATGTTCGGTTAGCATGATAATATCGTCGCCTCGCTCTCGAAGCGGCGTTAGTTTTACTGGTACAACATTTAATCGATAATAGAGATCGGATCGAAACGTCTTCTCTTGAATCATTTCCTCGAGCGATCGATTGGTTGCAGCAATGACGCGCACATCAATCTCAATATCATGTACGCTACCGATTCGCTTGATTTTCTTATCCTCAAGAAAACGAAGAAGTTTCACTTGAATATCGAGTGAAAGATCTCCAATTTCATCAAGAAACAATGTCCCTCCATCTGCCCACTCCATTAAACCAACTTTGGGGTTCGCTTGCTCCGTCACACCATTTTTTTCTCGACCGAAAAGTTCCATTTCAATTAAGTCTGCTGGAATACTTGCACAATTCACGGCAACAAACGGTCCTTCATGACGCTTACTTTGCTGATGAATGCTTCTTGCCACAAGCTCTTTGCCTGTACCTGTCTCGCCTCGAACTAAAACCGTCGTATCATTACTTTCTGAGATTAAGGAAATTTTATCTTTTAACTCATGCATTTGCTTACTTTCACCGATCATCTGAACAAGTTTCGTCCGTCGCTCTTCCTCTCGGTAACGCTCGACTTCCTTCTCAAGATGGTGCTGTTTAATCCATTTTTGAAGGATGATCTTTAGCTCTTCTAACTCAAAAGGCTTCGTTAAATAATCAAAAGCACCTTCTTTAATCGAGCGAACGGCTGTTTTTGCATCACCATACGCCGTTAACATCATCACGGCCATTTCAGGGTAGCGTTCTTTAAATTCATGGAGCGAATCAAGCCCGTTTCCATCAGGAAGGCGAATATCCAATAGAAGGACATGCGGACTAAATTCATCAAGCATGTGCCATCCTTCTTCAAGCGTTGCTGCTGCCCTCACATCATATCCTTCATCTTCAAGAAACATTTGGAGCGTGAGGCGAAGCGTTGTTTCATCGTCAATAATGCCTACTTTGACAGCCATTTATGTCTCCTCCCTTCCTGTTGGAAATGTGATTGAAAACTCCGTCCCTTTTCCAAGTATACTCTTTACATCAATTTCCCCATTGTTTTGAACGACTAACTGATGAACGATTGATAGCCCAAGACCCGTTCCTTCTGCACGCGTTGTATAAAATGGATCAAAAATTTTCTCCATAACGGTATCCTCCATTCCAACACCTGTGTCAGCTATCATGATCGTCACGTCACTTTCTCTTTGAAAACTTGACAGAATCAGTTCGCCCCCATCTGGCATCGCGTTCATCCCATTTAAAATAAGGTTTAAAAGAATCTGACGGAGATGATCACGATCCACAAAGATTTCTGTATCGTTTTTAAAATGATGAAGAACGACATTCTTTTCATCGGCGATTGTTTTCATGAGTAAAACGAGAGAATGGAGCGTTTCATCTACTTTTAACAAAGAAGGGTTCGTTTCCATTGGCCTTGAAAACTGCAGAATATTGGTAATGATCTTATTCACACGGTCAATGTCCAGCAGCATATTCTCCGTTAAAGTAAGCTGATCCTTCGTTAGCTCTAGCCTGCGTGTCAATAATTCCGTCGTTGTTTTAATGCCTGCGAGTGGGTTACGGATTTCGTGGGCAATACCAGAAGCCATCTCACCTAATGAAGCAAGTCGAGACATTCGTTCCACGCGTTGCTCTAATTTTCGACGATGTGTGATGTCTTCAAAGGTAATAATCGAACGCTGCTTTTCTGACGTACCGAGTACTTTATAGCTCACCGCATAGAAAACTTTCTCTTCCTTCCGCTTATGATCCCAAATTTCCTCACTTCTTCTTTTCGTTTCATGAATCGTTAGCTTGCTCAGCCGTTCCTTTAACAGTGGATCTTCGTTCATCATCGTCTGAGCCGCTTCATTATAAACGGAATCAGCACCTTCAATCACTAGCACCATACCAACGTGAACGCTATTTAAAATCGTCTCATTCAACTTCTTAATTTTATCGATTTGAGCGTTCCGTTCATCGAGCGTTTCAACCATATCTTTTAACGACGACGACAGAACCCCGATCTCATCTTTTCGGTTATCGTTCATTTCTATGCCTTTCGTTCTCTCGCCTAACGCGATTCTTTTACAAAAAGTTGCTAAACTCTTAATCGGCTTTGAAAGATGGTAAGAAAGAATAATCGTAAATTGAACCGCAATCACACCAGTAAAAATGCTGATGAGAAGGGTGTATTTTTGAATATTAGGAAGTGAACCTGAATAAAAGGAAAAGGACATCGGCTGGTAAAGCGTCCAAGTCCACTGCTCGATTTGTTCTGTAAGCACCGTACTTTCGGTAAAAAAGCTCGTTTTCGCTTCGCCATTATACCAATCGAGTTCACTTGCTTGAACAACTTCTCCTTCAGACGAAATGGTGCCATCGGCTTCTTCCACGTACAAACCCTTCGTTTCATTAATCATGATTTTGATCAGTGATTTGGCTTCTTCTTCCTCCATACTCCCGCTTTTCACACGATCATCAAGCTTCGCCGCATACCGACCAAGGCTCGTTAAGTGTTCTTGAGCCGTCGCCTGCTTTAACTGCTTTTCTGACTGATAACTTGACCACATAGAGACGGCACCTATAATGAAAATCGGCACGAGTACAATAATTAAGAAAGGCACTAGAATCTTTCGTTCAATGGAGTGACGCATCTAATCGCCCCCTTCCTTTTAGAAAGAAAAGAATGCCTGCAACGATAAGCGAAGGGAGAACAGGATGATACACTGACTGTAGGGCACTTGGGATAAGGAGGAAAGCCAGTACATACGTGATCAATCCGCCAAATGTCGAGAGAAGTGCCTGACGATGATCGACGTTCGTATATAGACCTCCATATAGTGGAAAGAACAAAGACACCGCAATAATTCCCCAAATGTGACCACTAAATTGGACAATTCCCTGCGGTGGTGTAAAAGCAATGACAAGAGAAAAGGTCGCAAAGATAAAAATCATCCACCTCGTCCAGGAAATCACTTTGAGATCAACGGCTTTCTTTTTCCGTATAGGGAGCGTGATATCATAGACAAAGCTCGTCGCCATGATCAACAGCTGTGAATTTGCTGTTGAAATGGCAGCTGCGACTACGCTAATTAACAATACGCCTTTTAACGGTGTTTCGAGTAGATAAGCAATAATGAACGGATAGATTTCATCTGTACTCGTAAATGGAACGCTAGGATCAAGCACACGTGACCCAATTCCAATCACAAAAATCGAAAAATAGATGAGGACAAGAAAAACCGTACTGGTACCAACCATTTTTAGCGCCACCTGTTTCGAGCGAGCAGAAAGAATACGAACCGCATATTGAGGATTCGCCGCAACGCCAAGTCCGAGCGAAAAGAACGCACTTAACAACGCCCAGAATGATAAGCCGCCTTCAGGAAAAAGCGCCAAATAAGTTGTCGATCCATTTTGGTCTAAATCTGAAAGACCACTTGTAATTTCACCAAGCCCACCAATTTCTCCAACAATAAAAACGGCACCTAGAATGGTTCCAAAGAGAATTAAGCAAAAGTGAAAAATATCGGTTCGTGCTACAGAGTGAAGCCCGCCAAACGTCGTGTAGAGAACGAAAAGATAAATTAAAAACACACTAACCGTATAAGGAATTTCAAGCATCTGGCTAACCACAATCCCGAACCCTCGAATTTGAATCACAACATAGAGAAGGTAGCTCACACTCAGAATGATGCCGACCCAAATTTGAAGAAGCTTTGAATCATAGCGCACGAGAAAAAATTCCGGAACGGTGACCACGTTATATGTATAAAGTTTAGATGCAAGAAAAAACAAACCTATAAGTCCAAGTAACCAGGCAATGGCCGTCGTCCAAATAACGGAGACCCCACCCTCATAAATCAATCCTGGCAATCCAAGTAAAGAGGCTGCACTAAACCAGGTTGCACAGAAGGAAGCCACGCTTGGAAACAAAGGAAGATTTCTTCCTGCTAGAAAATACCCCTTCAATTCATCCGTTTTGTCAAACCCATGCTTTCCTAGAATAAGAATGGCAATGGTATAAATGAGGAAAACGCTTAAATATAGTAATTCATCCATTTCGTCTCCCCTCCCATTTCCTGTCGTATGGCTGTTTCAGATTTCATTATATACAAAATAACGCACCTGAACCAGAATCGGCCATAAGGTACGTTTCTACCATAACATAATAAAGTCGCTTCCCTTTATCGGGTAGCGACATTATTCTTTAATTCATTTGTTTTAAAAAGCGTCGAAACGCCGTTTGTCCCGCTTCATCTCGTTTAAACACTCCCGCATGTTCTAAAACCGTCGAAAACCTCAAACCAATTTCATCTCTCAGTACGTTTTGGATCTGTTCCTTTTCCATTGTACTGTGTTGTTCAACGATCTTTTTCGCCCAGGGGACATGTTTTGCAATCCGTTCATCCTGTTGTGCCTCGTCAAGCTGTTCTTTTTCGATATAAGTCGCAAGAATGTCCATTTCATCAACAAGTCTTCCAGGTAGAACGGCAAGTCCCATCACTTCGATTAAACCAATGTTCTCTTTCTTAATATGGTGCACTTCTTCATGCGGATGGAAGATGCCCATCGGGTGCGCCTCGTTCGTTCTGTTATTTCGTAATACGAGATCAAGTTCAAACTGGTCATCACGTTTTCTTGCGATCGGTGTAATCGTATTATGAGGTTCACCGTTTGATTCGGCTATTAGATCAACTTCAGGATCGCTATAACCTCGCCACAAAGTTAGAATCTCACTCGCAAGTTCAGTTATCCGCTTCCGGTCCTTTCCTCGTAACCGAATGACGGACATTGGCCAATTCACGATCCCAACCGTTACCCCGGCATATCTCTCGAGCTGAACTTCCTCTTGGATCTCAGCTTTCGCCATCGGAAATTCATGATGTCCTCCCTGGAAATGATCATGACTTAAAATCGATCCTCCGACAATTGGAAGATCTGCATTGCTACCGATAAAATAATGTGGAAACTGTTCGGTAAAGTGAAGCAGTCGATCAAACCCGTCTTTCGAAATGGTCATCGGGCGATGGTGTTCAGATAAAATAATCGCATGCTCATTGTAGTAAACATATGGAGAGTATTGCAGGTACCACTTCTCTCCTTCAAGGTTAACTGGAATAATCCGATGTTGATCGCGTGCTGGATGATCAAGTCTTCCGCCATACCCGACATTTTCCTTGCAGAGCAAGCATTTTGGATAAGAAGAAGACGTATTCGCTTTCGCCGCTGCAATCGCTTTAGGATCTTTCTCAGGCTTTGAGAGATTAATCGTGATTTCAAGATCACCATATTCTGTTTCACTATACCAGTGTACGTTTTTCCTGATGCGATTCGTTCGAATGTAATCCGAATCCTTTGATAGCTGATAGAAGAAGTCAGTAGCCGCGATTGGGCTATGCTTATAGCGATCGTAAAACGCACGGACGATTTCGGACGGTCGCGGAACGAATGTATTCATAATCTTTGGATCAAACAAATCGCGCTCTGTTATCGTGTTTTCTTCCATTAATCCCTCTACAACAGCATAATCAAGCATCTTTTCAAGAATAGACGTTGGCGTGTCGATTTGCTCTTCTGGAGGTGAAGGCAATGATTCTGTTCCATCGAGCTCAAAAAGGTGAAAAAGAGAGTTTCGAACGTAATCAACATCATATTCTGAGATCATTTGCTTTTGCAATCCATATTGAATAAGTCGTTCGATTTCTAAATAAATCATGCAAAGTCCTCCACCTTATGAGCACCATCGCCTATTTCAACGACATAGAAATCCGCTTCAAGACCGGTTTTCTTTGTGTATGTCTCTCCAACAAGAGTAATAAAAGACTGGATGTGACCTTTTTTCACGATACTAATCGTACAACCTCCAAAGCCAGCGCCAGTCATTCTTGACCCCACAGCTCCTTCTTCCCAGGCGGCTTCTACCATCGTATCTAATTCTTTGCCGGTTACTTCATAATCGTCACGCAGTGAAACATGAGATTCATTCATTAGCTGACCAAAAGCTTCAACATTTCCTTCATTTAGAAAATCTACTGCTTTCATTGTGCGACGATTTTCATAAACTGCATGACGAGCACGTTTCCTCGTTTCCTCATCTCGAATTACATGCTGATAAGTATTGAACTGCTCTTCCGTCACATCACCTAACGTGTCAATCGGAAGCACTTGCTGCAAGGCTTTAAGAGCCTCTTCGCACTGATTCCTGCGTTCATTGTATTTGGAATCCGCTAGCCCTCTTCGCTTGTTTGTATTCGCAATAATCAACGCATGGCTCTCTAACTTAATCGGCGTTTGCTTATAATGAAGCGTGTCACAGTTAAGTAAAATGGCATGATCTTTTTCCCCCATGCCAATCGCAAACTGGTCCATAATGCCGCAGTTCACACCTACAAATTCATTCTCTGCTCGTTGAGAAAGCTTCACCATTTCAACCATACCAACGGAAAGACCAAAAAGATCTCTTAGAACAACCGATGTGACTAGCTCAATCGATGCTGATGAAGATAGTCCCGCTCCATTAGGAATATTGCCATAGAATGCAAGATCTAGTCCGCTTGGAATCGTATAACCTGCCTTCTGAAAAAGAGCAATTACACCTTTCGGATAATTGGCCCAATCATCTTGCTCCTTATACAAAAGGGAGTCTACTGATGTTTCAATGATTCCCTGATTAGGAAAATTCATCGAATAGAACCGGATTTTCTGATCCTCTCGCTTTCGTGCCACGGCATACGTGCCAACACTTAACGCACAAGGAAAGACATGCCCGCCATTATAATCCGTATGTTCACCAATCAAATTCACTCGCCCCGGTGCAAAAAAGAGCGCTTTTTCTCCTTCTTCTCCAAACTGTTCGTTAAATGTCTGTTTCAGTTCTTTCATCTTGCTTCTCCCCTATCGTTATGCTCCGATATCACAAAGACATAAGAAGAAAAATCTCCTGATTCTTCTAGTCCACCTGTTTGTGATCCATCATACTCGCCTGGTAGTTGAATACCAGCGCTCATAAGCTCGTCTCCATAATACGTTCTTTCATAGCCACTTACTTCATATTCTTTTTCCGGATCGAGTCCTTTTACATACAATCGCTTAAACGATGGATTGGCCTCAGCTAGCACTTGATAATACCCAACGATCGCTTTCTTTCGATCAGCTGACACACTCATCCAGCTTGTCACATTGCCTTTTCCATCGAATGGACTGATTAAGCGGTAAAATGTTCCATATTGAAGAAGCGCACGGTTTTCTTTATACCAGTTGATTTGCTCAGTCATTGTAGTAAGCTCAGCATCACTCATCTTCGTGACGTCAAGCTCATAGCCAAAGGCACCAAAATAAGCCACATTTGCCCTTGTCTCTAGCGACGTAATCCGCTTTACTTGATGATTCGGAACAGCTGAAACATGCGCCCCCATACTGCTGATAGGATAAACCATAGACGTTCCGTATTGAATGCTCAATCGTTCAACAGCATCTGTATCATCACTCGTCCACGCCTGCGGAGCATAATAAAGCATTCCTGGATCAAACCTCGCTCCACCACTGGCACACGATTCAAACAGCACATGTGGGAAGGATTCAATTAAGCGTTCATACAACGCATATACGCCTAAAATATACCGGTGCGGTACTTCTGCCTGCTGATTTTTCATCAAAGAAAGGGAGCCGATTTCCGTCATATAGCGATTCATATCCCATTTCACATAATCAATGTTTGCTTCTTTTAAAATCGTTGCCATCTGCTCATAGATATAATCGACAACTTTGGGATTGGAAAAATCAAGCACAAGCTGATGGCGCCCAACCGATTTTGATCTTCCAGGCACTTGAATGACCCACTCTGGATGCTTTTTGTACAGTTCGCTCTCTTTCGATACCATTTCAGGTTCAAACCAGAGCCCGAACAATAATCCCAGATCACTCATTTTAGACGCGAGACTTGATAGCCCTTTTGGGAGCTTCGTTGAATCCACAAACCAGTCACCGAGAGAACTCCGATCGTCATTTCGTTTCCCGAACCATCCATCATCTAACACAAACAGCTCGACACCAGTTTCCTTTGCTTGTTTCGCAATGCTCAATAATTTTTCCTCATTAAAATCGAAATACGTGGCCTCCCAGTTGTTTAGTAACACCGGGCGTTCAGCATCACGCCACTTTCCTCGAGCAAGACGAGAGCGATAAAGATCATGATACGTTTGGCTGAGATCATTTAACCCATGTTTTGAATATGCCATCACAACTTCTGGTGTTTGAAATGTTTCACCACTTTGGAGCACCCAAGAAAAATCAAATGGATTAATTCCCATCGTCACTCTCGCTGTCTCGTAATGATCAACCTCAACCTGCGCCTGGAAATTCCCGCTATAAACGAAGCTAAAGCCATAAACTTCTCCCGCATGTTCTGTTGTCATCGGTCTTTTTAAAGCAAGAAACGGGTTGTGCTGTGCACTGCTCGTTCCACGTGTACTTTGAATGCTTTGCAAACCTGGGCTAAGTTGTCGTTCATGAACGTGTCGCTCTCTCGACCACGAACCTGAAAGCTGCATCATACCAAAATCTGCATCCGGAAAATCCACAGAAGCACTGTGTGCTCGCTTGATCACATGATCACGATCACCTTTATTCGTAAATGCAGCCGAACGAATCATGACATTCCGCTCGTGATACACCGAGTACATTAAAGAAAGTGAGAGATTCATAGACGAATCATGCAAATGGATCACTAACGTATCTGCTTCTGATTCATCTTCTACATATGTGGCAGGTAAACCTGATAGACTTGGCTTTCCTTTCACAAGTTCATACGATTGATAAGTAAAATTTGAAATGCGGCTTCCATCCGGATGCTCGATTTGAAAAGCAGGCTCTCGATAGTCTGACGTGCCGTACCCCGGATATTCCTGTTTGATTAAATCTAGTGAAAAAGTTGGGTCATCTTCATACACATACGAAGACGCCACTCTCGCCTCTTTTTTTGATAGATGACTAAAATCAGCTCGGTCACGTAACTTTTTTCCAAAATAAAGCTGACCAAGCTGACCATTTTTCATTACGTGAAACACATAGCTGAGCTCTTTTCCTTGCAGATGAAACTGAAGATTTTCTTCATTAATAAATACTGGCATTTGTTTCCCTCCACGTCCTATTCGAAAACGTTTCCATTTCTCCGTTTTCGTTCCCGTATCTAGTTTAAAAAAATCTTCGTTTCTGTTCAATGGTAAAAAAAATAAAGATTAATGCCTTATATTGCTTAGACTTCTCTCTTGGGATAATATAAAATGCTATTTAGAAAGCAATTCATTTGACCTATCCACTCTATTAAACAGTACTATTTTGCTCATTAAGGAGAATGATTATGGAAGAAAAGCCATCACAATATGGGACTTACGGATATCGTTTCTCAGATCCGGTGCTTCAAAACCTTGCGCAAATCTGGTCACTGGGGTGGGATGAACAAACGACGACGCTGTATGACTGGGATGGGAAAAACCGGCTGGATACAGGAAAATTTATTTTTCAATACACCATTTCGGGAAAGGGATGTATCGATATTGAGGGCGAACGTCATGAACTAATCCCAGGGCAAGCATTTATCGTCAATATTCCTGGCAACTATCGATACTATCTACCTGAAGACAGCGAACGCTGGGAATTTATTTACTTAACGTTATACGGGGATGTTGTCCAAAAATATTGGGAAGACATCCAAAAAGACATTGGGCATATCATTCATTTCCAACCTGACTCCGATCCGGTTCTTTACTTATTGAACTTGTTAAACATGGCCTCAAACCGTCAAATTTCGAACGCGCATCAAGCATCTGGTTATGCCTATCAATTTACGATGATGCTCTTTACGTATTGTTCGAATCTTGAAAAGCGGCTCTCCGATTGGCCAGAGGCTATTGTTGAAGCGTCGATGTATGCGATGAATCATTACAGCGAAGAAATTGGTCCAGATGAAATGGCCGCTTCTTCTGGTATGTCCCGTTATCATTTCACGAGACAATTCAAAGAATATACGAACCAAACGCCCATTCAGTATTTAACGGATATTCGGATTAAAAAAGCAAAAGAACTTCTAGTGAACACCAAATATTCATCAGAAGATATTGCGCTACTTATTGGGTACAAAAACGCCAACTACTTTAATAAAGTGTTTAAAAAAGTGACAGGCACCTCACCTGGAAAGTATCGGACAACGTTGTTGCTCCAGAAGTAAGCGAAAAGGACCGCAAATGCGGTCCTTTCTACTTTGAAACTTCAATTGTAATCGATCGCTTGTCATAATTAATGGTCATACTTTTTCCTGAAGCTACAAAATTCTCTAGCACATCTTTTGATAGCTGCAGTGCGAACTGCGTACGTTCAAGCTTCTCTATATCAGCCGGATCCACAAGATCCAGCTTCATTTCCTGCTCGTTTACTTCTTTGTGCAGTTTCTCTAATGATTCGTAAACGCTATGATATAGCGATTCGATTGGCTCATTTGCCTTACTCATCCCACATCATCCTTCATTCCATTTGACATTGTTCCTATTATATCAAATGGAAATCCAATGGAACATTACGAAATGATGCCAATCGGCGAAAGCAACGTATAAATTACAATCATGGCGACAGTTGCTGCAATGCCTACCGGATATAGAAGCTTCCACGGTGACATATCGACTTGGGCATTTTCTTCAAGAACAAACTCTTTATCCCGAGGTGCAATTTTCCCGATAACAAGCATCAGAATCGTACATGCAACAAACAGAATCCCAAGTATATGCAAGAAGTGAATACCTGTATCCCAAACAAGTTGAGTTGTTGCATAAACGGAGATAAACACGAATAGGGATACTTTAGCTGCAATTGAAGGAACGCGTTTCGTTAAATAACCAACGATTAGAATCGTAAAGATTGGTACGTTATAGAAACCGTTCACAATTTGTAAGTATTGAAAGAATCCTTGTGGCACTTTATCAATCAACGGGGCGATACACATCGCAAAGATTGCGAGAATAATCCCGACAAATTTCCCTTTTCGCACAACCACATTGTCTGGCGCTTTCGGATTGAAATATGGCTTGTAAATGTTAAGTGCAATTAGCGTAACGGATGAATTTAGTGCAGAGTTAAACGATGATAGAATTGCCCCGAATAACACTGCCGCAAAAAATCCAACGAGCGGTTTTGGTAACACTTCATTTACTAACATCGGATAGGCATCCGTTGGCTCAAGACCTGGTCCAAACATGTTGAAGGCGATAATACCAGGTAAAATAAGAAAAACAGGTCCTAGCAGCTTCAAGAAGGCTGCAATCAATACGCCCTTCTGCCCTTCCTTCAAATTCTTCGCAGCAATCGCACGTTGCATAATGTGCTGAGCTGTTCCCCAATAAAACAAGTTTACTAGAAGCATCCCTGTAAACATTGTCCCGAATGGAACAGGACTATTCTCATCTCCGACGGAATTTAGTTTTTCAGGAGAATTTTCCACAATCGTGTTAAACCCACCAAAAACCGATCCATCACCAAGTACATACAGTCCGATAATGGGAATCATTAATCCTCCAATTAAAAGACCGATTCCGTTAATCGTATCCGATACAGCGACGGCTTTTAAACCACCGAAGATTGCGTAAATTGCGCCTATAATTCCAATCGCAAAAACGGTTACATAAAGACTAGCCATCCGACTAAGTCCTAACGTCTCTGGAATATTAAATAGTCCGTTTAATGCAACGGCCCCTGAATAAAGAATAGGAGGAAGCAAGTTGAAAACATAACCAAAAAGAAAAAGGATGGTTACAATTTGCTTCGTGCCAAAATCATATCGCTCCTCTAGAAAATCAGGAATCGTTGTAATACCACCTTTAAGATAACGAGGCAATAAGAAGAAAGCGACAATCACCAGGGAAATAGCAGAACCGACTTCCCATCCCATCACGGCGATCGTGTCTGAATATCCCTGTGCATTCAAACCTATTAATTGCTCGGTTGATAGATTCGTCAGCATCAATGATCCAGCAATAACCCAAGCACCGAGACTTCTTCCTCCTAGAAAATAACCGTCCTGTGTTGCTAAATCTTCTTTTCGAGTAACGAGGTATGAGATAACAGCAACCATACCTGTAAAAAATAGAAATGAACCGACTGTAAAGAAACTCATTGGTGCCTCTCCTTTTTGTAAGCGGAATCAAAGTAATCCATACCGCTATGTATGCGTTTTAATGTCTGTGTTTTATTCTATACCGCGTTCTGTAAGCGTTTCAACGGTAAAAAAAACAGAAAGTTGTGCACTTTTTTGCTTTATTCCATTACCGAGGCATTAAAAAGCCGCTGTGCCATAATGACAACTGCGGCTTTTACTTTAAGTTAATTCAGAAGGAGTTTGCTCATTCTAAAGAGAAATAGTAGACAACAAATGGAGGTTTTTTTATGAAGCAATTTCTATACAAGCTTACGTTAATTCCTGAACTACTTGAAGAAAGCAGCTGGACCGACAAAGAAAACAATATCGTCTCAGAGCATTTTCACGCCCTTCAACTTCTGTTGAAAAATGATACGCTCATAATGGCAGGACGAACCCTAAACAATGACCCTTCTGCTTTTGGAATTGTTGTCATTCAAGTCCCATCTGAAGATGAAGCAGAAGCATTAATGAACAATGATCCTGCCGTACGAGAAGGAATTATGACTGCAGAGCTATTTCCTTACAGCGTTGCCCTGTATAACGATACTTTCTCAACACGTTAGCTTCTGGATTGATCAGTTAAAAAGCAGACGCCTCGTGGACGTCTGCTTTTGATTAGAAATATTGAACCATATGCTCTTCGTTTAGAAACTGACCCTTCACATAGAGAGCTTTCTCTTCAATATAAACGGTTTTAAAACCAAAGCTCTTGTAGAGGTGCTTTGCTCGTTCATTCGTTGATACGACGGATACACTTAATTTAATCAGCGCATCCTGGTTCTTTGCATAATCAATGACGCGAGATAGAAGCGCTCTTCCTGCACCTTTGCCACGATATGCTGGGGTAACGTAGACAGCAAACAAATCCGCTTTGTGCCGGACCTTTATCCCAGAACCTCTGACGAACGTAATGACACCGATTAACGCTTCATTATCAAAAGCGCCAAAAGTAGCGCCTGACTCCATGTTTCTCGCTGTGCTTTTGATCGGGTCATCCTTTAAGATCGCCTCTTCGTAACTCGACGCAAACGCTTCAGGATTTTTCTTTAATGCTTCTAACCGAAGCTCCCAATAAGCTTCTGCATCATTTGCTGTTAACTGTCTTACTTCCATGTCAAAACCTCCTAAGCTATGATTCCTTTTATAAATGCCTTACATTTCTCTGCAATGAATTCTTTATCATGATCAAGCGTTGCCACGTGATAGCTATCATTCAAATCAATCACTTCTTTATTCATTGAAGCAATTTCTTCATAAATAGTAGTTGAATTTTCTGGCGGTACAACATGATCCTCGATTGATTTAAAGATTAACGCTGGCATCTCAATGTTTGAAAGATCCTTTCTTGTTATCTCTACTAGCTTCAAAATCTCTTGAATCGACTTTGTCGGCGTTTTCTCATAAGCAAGTTCGTCGACGCCTTCTGCTTTAATATCTGATCCAATCGCATCTAGGAAGCGAGGCTCTGTTTTCCCTCTCATTTGTTCAAGATCTGGCATATCAATCGCGGCATTAATTGGCATAATGCCTTTTACTTCTGGGTGTTTGCTAGCTAAATAAAGCGTTAGCGTACCGCCCATTGATAACCCAGTGATGAAGAGCGTATCACACCGTTCATTCAACCATTGGTAGCCCTCTTCAACGGACTGAATCCACTCTTCATATGTACTCTGTTCCATATCCTCATAATGTGTTCCGTGCCCTTTTAATCTTGGACCACAAACCGTATAACCTTCCGAAGCGATTTGCTCCCCTAGATAACGCATGCTTTGCGTTGAACCTGTAAAACCATGAAGAACCAAAACGCCTACCTTATTTCCTTCAAAATAAAATGGCTCTGCTCCTTGTTGAATAGCGTATTTTTCCATTTAAATCCCTCCTAATGAATTTTGTTATTCGTCACGAAAGCGCTTTATTCCTTTATAACAATGTACAAATAGAGGTTTAAACGGCGCCCTATAGTGGAACATATTACCTGGATATACTTAACAGGAGGAATGCAACGTGTCCCACTTATTAAAGCAACATGATCCCCAACAAAAACAATCATTCATTCAACGTTTATTAGACCGCGGTGTATATAAATTAAAAGACAAACAGCTTTATGAATGCACAATGGAAGAATTAGAACGACTTCTTCATATGGTTGAGCTACCATAACATCTCTAGAGGATACTGGGAGATGTTTTTTTGTGCAACTATCTACCCTTTTCCAACCACTCACTCGCCAGCATACTATAGACAACGTGATCATAGAATTCTCCGTTTACAATTTCCACCTGTCTAAGCACACCTTCTTTCGTAAACCCAAGTCGTTCAGGAATGGCACGGCTTTTCTTATTGGCAGACGCCGCACGGATCTCAATTCGATTTAATCCCATTTCCTTAAACCCTAAATGAATCATTCCCCGGCACGCCTCAGTCACAATCCCCTTCCGCTGAAATTTCTCACTAAGCCAGTAGCCAATCGTAGCGTATTGATGGTTTTGATTCACTTCATTAAAACCCACCGTACCAGCAAGCTCACCTTTATAAAACATGCCTAGCGTTTTCGGATACCCTCCCGTTTCACTAACTCCTTTTAACGTACTTTGGATAAAATCCCTGGAAGCCTCAACATCCGTATTGTAATCGACCCATGCGAGCCACTTTTTTAAGTGATCTCTTGAACCATCGATCAAGTTATAAAGCGCTTCTGCATCGTTAATTGTATACATACGTAAATAAAGATCCTCGTTAAGTTGATATGTAAACATGTTCCTATTCTCCTCTTTTTTCACCTTAAGACTTTGTCTCGTCTTGTCATCCGGTTTCGGTTATGTACCTTGTTTTTCCTCTAAGTCGTTAGTCTTCTTTTTATCATGAGGATTTGGCCACGATGGCTAATTTCATCCTCCATTACATGGAACCATTTGAAATAATGATTCGCCTTTTCATCCCAGCCAAAAGGCGTTACTTTTTCTAGCCAGGTGTCGTCTTTTTCTCTTAAATCATCAAGCGTTTTAGCACGAACAAGACTAAGTTCACTCCAATAATAATCAAGGTCGCGCCCCTGAATCACAGTTCTCGCTTTTTCCCCAAGCTCAATGCCTGTTTCAAGTTCCTCCCATTCCGCATCATTTAATTCCCGCTCTTGAAACGTCATGATTTGAAATGCTCTTTCGATTGTAGACATATGATAAAGGAGCATCCCAATGGAATTACTCTTGTCGTCCATGTGAAAATCGAGTTGATCCGCTGCTAAGCCCCTGATTGCCTCTTCTGTTGTGTGTCTGGCATAATCCATCATCGACACTAACCTACCAACCTCAGGCGTAAAGCCTTTCTTACGATCAATCATACAAAGATCATGATGTGGCATCGTTCGACATCCCCCTTTTAATCAAATCTAGCTTATTCTTACTACTTTCCATAGGAGAGTCTATAATCCCTCTTTAGTTCCTTACTTTTCCAGAAAAAGCTCTTGATCCTAATATAGGATCAAGAGCTTTTGTGTGTTTCGCCAATAAAATCTGGTTTTGGACAATATAATTGAATTTTGGACAATAAAAACGCAGTTTGGGCAATAAACGTCGAACAGCCGTCCTCCTGCCACCACAGCAGCCAAAGAAATCACTGCATTTCCACGAAAACGTCTTTCACTTTGCCTGTAATATCGTGACTTGAGGCGCCTTCAACCATCATCGCGATCAATAAGTCCTTCTCATCCGTGTTATATGCGACAAAAAGTCCATTTTCTGGGCCTTCCTCTTCGCCTGCCGCCTTTAACTCTGCCGTTCCTGTCTTACCAGCGAGCGAAATGCCTTTTACTACAGGATCATATGCCGTGCCCTCAGGATCTGAAACCACCTTTGCAAGATCATCGCTCACAATCGAGGCGATTTCAGGTGAGATCACCTTATACTTCTCCACTGACTGTTCCTCTCCCACTCGAAGCGTTGGCTTCAGCATTACACCATCATTCGCAAACGTCGTATACGTCATAGCTAGCTGGTAAGGAGAGATTTGTAGCTCCCCCTGTCCATAGGCAGAGTCAGCTAAAAGAATGTCATTTTCACCGAGTCCACCGTTTGAAATCGATGAGTTTTCAGTTGGAAAAGGGAACTCGACTTCCTGACCAATTTGGAACGATTCCAAACCTTTTTGGAACTTTTCAGCGCCAAGATCCAGCGCTTTTCGTGCAAAATAAATATTATCCGAATGCATAAGCGCTTCTTCAAGTGTGACTTCCGGATCAGCCGGCTTCACGCGCGTCACTTTATATCCACCCCAGCTTGAGTCTGGCTGCCACTTCAAACCATCAATTTTCTCAACGGCATTCGGATCTAAATCACCATCTCGAAGTGCGATCGAAGCAGTAAGCGGCTTAATCGTTGAGCCTGGTGAATACGTTTTATTAAACTTCGCTGAAAAAGGAAGATCCTTATTATCGGCCAACTTCGCATACTCGCCTTCGTCAAATCCTAGTGTAAAATCATTTGGATTATACGAGGGTGAACTTGTTAATGCGAGCGTTTCACCTGTTGTAGGATGGAGCGCTACCGCTGTACCTGGATCTTTTCCAAGTTGCTCAAATAAATTCTGTTGAATCGATCCATCGATTGTAACCTGAATGTTCTCGCCATCTACCTTTTCCTTACTAGCGATCACTTTCTCGGGATCTGCTCCCTTTACTTCAATGGACCACCCTGTTACACCATGAAGCTCATCTTCATACACTTGCTCTAAGCCAGCTTTCCCAATGCTTTCATAGCTGGAATAGCCCTGTCCTGCATACTTCTCGAGATCTTCTTGCTGCATTTGTCGAATATAACCCGTCAAATGAGCAGCACTTTCGCCTAAAGGATAAATTCTTTCTTTCGTATCATTAATCTGAACACCGGTAATTTCACCAGCTTCAGCAATAAGCTTTTCCTCTGATTCCATGACGCTTTTTAGCGGAACGAACTGCGTTGGATCAGACTGCACCCATCCCTGATTAAGTTCTTTTTCAATATCCTCTACACTCATTTTCAAAGCATCACTAAGCTCAGCCACAATCTTTTCTTCATTAGATTCAATAGCTTGCGGCACCACTCCAATTTGCTTAACCGTACCATTAACGGCTAACCCATCGCCATTCCGATCGGTTATTTCACCGCGGACTGGAACAGAAGAACGAATCGCAACCTCATCACCTTCTTCTAATTCCTTAAAAATAAACGAAGGATCCCAGTTTACGCCGTAAGAGTCCGTTTCTTCTCCTTCAGTCAGGACAAGCGTTGCTTCATGATCAAATGAGACTTCGCCAGCTAGTGTTTGCATTGACACTGAAAAAGGGAAGTTCACTTCTCCTTTATCATTTGGCTCTGGCTCTTCTTCAGGTTTCTTAAAAGTAACGCTTAAATCTTCAACTTCTACATCGTTATAAATAGACTGGTACCGCTCGACGAATTCATCTTCTGAAATCGATTTTTGTGTTGCTGGAGATAATTGCTCATACATGCTGCTAAACTCCTGCTTGTTCCAGTCCTTCACATATGTATCGAATGCATCAACCGCTGATGGTTGATCCGAACATCCCGCTAAAAACAGTAAAAATAGCCCCATTGCGATAAATGATTTTAGTTTCACACTCTGCCCCTCTTTTTCTATTATTTTCCTCTTATTATAAAAGACTTTAAGACAGGAAGAAAGGGAAAAAGATTATCCTTTGAATGCGTAAGTGCGACTTCCTTTTACATTTGTTTTCACACGAAACACTCCGCCGGCATACGGAAACTGCTTCAGTTCATCTTCACTCGTATTAGTTCGTGCTGTGGTGATGTAGAGCTCATTTCGCTCTTTTCCGCCAAAGACGCATGACGTCACGTTCAACGCTGGTACGCTAACTTCTAGCATTCTTTCTCCAGTATCTGGGTTCCATCTTGTTACCTTAGAACCTCCCCAGTGAGCGATCCATAGATTTCCTTCTTCATCACTCGTCATACCATCTGGCATACCCTCGCCATCAGGAATCGTAATCACTTCAACAGGATTTCGGATATCGCCTGTAGACAAATCATAGTCATAGCGAACGACTTTTTTTGTCGGCGTATCAATAAAATACAAATAGCGCGTATCAGGTGACCAAGCGAGTCCATTGGAAGTACTCACATGATCGATTTTTTTTGTCACTTCAAGATTTTCATCAAGACAATAGAGCGCGCCTTCCCCTTTTAACCCTTCCATGTGCATCGTTCCTGCCCAGAACCGCCCAGCTGGATCGCATTTTCCATCATTAAACCGATTATCAGGCAAATGACTCTCTGGATCAGTAATTGCCTCTACGTTCTCAGTTGAAAGATTCATAGCGTAAAACCCCCCAGCCATCGCCATCACAAGACCACCTGATTCACGTGGTGCAATCGTTCCAACCATTTGCTCCTGCTTCATCTCGATATTACCTGCTGTCATCGGGTTGTAAGCATGAACCTTCTTTCCTTCAATATCAACCCAATAAAGAAGCTGACTTTGATCATCCCAGCAGGGTCCCTCCCCGAGTATTGCGCGTGCATCAATAACTAGTTTTGCTTCCATAAGATGTACCTCCTGATTAGTGAATCTTCTATTCTCTCTACTTTAACCCTTAATAAGAAAAGGGTCCACCTTCTATAGTATAAGAAGGGAACCCATGCCTTTTTAAATTAAAAACGGATTAGCTAAATCAGTCCACTGGTATTTTTGTCCCCAGCTTTCTTTTGCGAGCGTCGTTACCCGATCAACGATTTCCTGTGGAACCGTTTCGACGGCTCCCATTTCATTCGGATTATAATGATAGGCATACACACGGGATAAAAACTGATCAAATGGAAGAGAGGCTTCTCCTTCCTCTTCCCCATGATTTCGGACCGTTGACTTAATTCCCTGTCCCCAATCCTGTCCGCTATCATTATTCGGGTTATAAAAGTAGACTCTCGTTTCCCCAGATGGATCAGCATCAATACGTTGGATGCTAATCGCATGAAGACCGAGTAAATCGGCGTTCGCTGTAGTGACGAAGATCCCGACCGGATTTGGATAAATCAGCTGATGACCTTCATTGTAATCCGGATGATGCGTTGCATAAAAGAGTCGTGCAAACTGTTCATAGTTTGTTACGGCTCCGGTTACTGGATTAATAACAGATGAAAACTCCTTAGAAATCCACTGACCATAAAATTCCGGATTCACAAATTTATGACCATCTTCACCACGTAGAGCACTTCGCTTCATCATTTCATCGTAAACGCGATCAAGATGCGGAACCAGAATAAGCGAAACGGCATCAAGATCTTTATGAAGATCCGGGGCAAGGCCTCCCGCGATAAGCGACGAATTAATTTCAGCACCCTCAAACGAGATATCAATTTCCCCATCTCGACACGCTCTTGCGACAAGCTCTAGCAAAAATCCCGGATCGTGCTGTGACCAAAGGCTGATGCCTCGGGCTGATTGACAGGTTGGGTTCATTCCCTGTCCAATACCAAGCGGTTGCCCTAATACGCTTAAAAGTCCAGACAATAGAATTCCAACCGGTGTGATGTCCTCTGGATTATCACGTGATGCGAGTAAATCCTTTTCGACTTCAGGGAGCATCTCAATTTCAACCATACGCTCCAGTCCTGGAATAACAGGCGGAGAGGATAATACGCCGCGCTCAAGCATACGCGCAAGTCCGTAAAGCGACTGAGCAGTGACAGGATAAATCGCTAATGAAACCAACTGTTTTATTAAGGAAAAATGCTCATTTAAGTTCGCTTCCCCTTTTTCAGTCAACCCAAGTGTTAAGACGAGTAAATGAGACGAGTCCTCTTCTGCAAGAGTACGTGCAAGTTTGGCATGAACTGGTGAAACGAGGCCCGTATCACGCATCACGTCTGCAAATCGCTCCGCTTCTAATTCTTTTTCCATCTCAGATAACGCATTGAACTGATTTTGATAGTCAGCATAGTTAGGGTAAGACTTACTAAGTTCTGTTGGGGCATGCACGCTATCAAGGTAGCGCTGAATGCTTTCACGTCCTTCTACGCTTAAATCCTCTGAAGATAAGAGATTTTCAGCATAGCCGATCATCTCTTTAATTCGTTTCACCATAATCGGACGTTGAGCAGTCAATCGATCAATTTCATCCACAAACGTAGCTGATAGCGATCCTAGCGACATTTTATCAGCTAAAAATTGAAAAAGGAGGATGCCTCTCTTTTGTTCTTGCCCTTGATTAATTCTTGCTTCCTCCGTCTCAGCTGGAAAAATCATTTGGAGATTCAGCGCCATCACTTTGTTTAGAAAAGTGCGGGCTTGCTCGCTTGAAACATCTGGATGGGTATAGTCCTCTTTCGCAATTGCAAGCATACGCAGCTCACTTAATACTTCAAAGATCGAATAGTTACCGTCTATTTTAAACGATCCACCTACAAGAGGCGGTTGTAATTTACGAGGTTCTTCCCATGGTCCACCTTCAAAAATGCCCGCCTTATCATAGTCACCCGCATGTTGATAAAGGGATTCGAGCTTATTCTGGTCAATGAGAACGGCAGCGTCTGATAACAATTCTTCTAACACAACTGGATTTTGGCGATTTTCCTTGAATGACTGAAGAGTCCTGACAAACTTTTGCTGTTCTGAATTTGAAAATGATGTTTCCATTTCCATACATCCCCCATTATTTACAAGATAGCTATTTGTTCCCCAATCCAAGAAAAGGAAACCACTTCTAAGGACCTATTTATTTTCGATTATCGAGCATTTCGAGGAATTACTGAGAATATCGCAGATATATTGTGGTTTTCGCGGAATAAAAATAAATATCGAGGATATATTTCGAAATCCGCGGAAATAACAAAATCCTCTCTCAATAAAAGTTCTTCTAAAAGAAAGAGCGGTCATCTTTATCGCAGATGACCGCTCTCAACATAAATTCTTACTCTTTTTCACTCGTTTTCCAAGATGATTCAAGCTCATACACTTCTAGAGATTCAAGCGTCACCTTTCCATTCATCGCATAGATTTCAAAACCATCACTATCTTCTGATGGGAAAATTCGATTTGTCATGACACGTTTTCCATCATTCGCAAACAGCTCAACAGAAGAGCGATCGACAAACAGGTGAAGCTTTACTTTTCCATCTTCCGTTGGTTCTAGCGGTGCCCTATACACACCAGGAAACTGTTCATGAAAACTTGTATCACCACTATTCTGTCGATCAACAAATGCAAGATTATTTTTTGAATCGTATCCTACAATCGTTTCCTCTTCGTCTCCTTTTCGAACGCGGAAGCCGAATTCACCTGACGTATCTAAATCAAATTCGGCAACGACTTCATACGTATTTGCCTTAAAATCATCAAGCGGCATTCGACCTTCCACTTCTTTATCCGATAAATCCACTAACTTCTTAGAACGATTCGACTCAATCTCACCCGCTGGCTCTTGGATCAGACGGGTTTCTCCATTCACTTCTTTCAAAGAAACCTCACGTGGTAAAGACATGGCACCCTTCCATGGATCTGTCGGTAAATCAGACGCATACATCCAGTTACTCATCCAGGCAAGCCAAATGGGATTGCCCTCATGGTTGCTGAAAGCTTGTGCCGCATAAAAATCGGTGCCGTAATCAACCCAGTTAATGTCGTCTTTTGCCCCTTCTCTTGTGAACGTCTTTCCATCGAAATCACCGATAAAATATTGTCCACCCGATCCGCCAGCAATACTTCCTGGATTCATATCCACCTGCAATACCCATTTCTCATTAGAAGAATCGCCATCAACCGGTAATTGGAAAAGTTCTGGCGTCTCCCAAACGCCACCCTGTGCCCCCTGATCAACGCCGAATTCACTTAATTTCTCCCAGTCGATTAAATTATCAGAACCATAGAAAATCACTTTATTTCCTGCAGCAAGAAGCATGATCCACTTGTCAGACTCCTCGTGCCAGACCACTTTAGGATCTCGAAAATCTTTGATCCCAGGGTTCGGAAGGATCGGGTTCCCCCGGTATTTCTTCCACGTTTCTCCACCATCTTCACTATAAGCCAGACCCTGCGTTTGTTCTTCGCCCGCTATTGTATAAAAAGCCACAAGTCCCGCTTTTCCTTCTGCAAAAAGGCCGCTCGTATTGGTTTTGTCATAAATCGCGCCACCAGAGAAAATCATCCCCTGATCAACCGCTTCTAGCGCCATCGGTTTTTCTTCCCAGTGATAAAGATCTTCACTGACCGCATGGCCCCACCCCATGTTTCCGAATTCATTTCCTGTAGGGTTATGCTGGTAAAACAAATGGTATTTCCCTTCAACATATACCATCCCGTTTGGATCGTTCATCCAATTTTGTTCTGGCGTATAGTGAAACTGGGGACGTAGCGACTGATTGTATTCTGTTGGTATCTCAGGCTCTTTCTCTTCTTGTTGTGGCGATTCATTTCTGCCATTAAAGCTCGCAAAGATAAGAATGGCGATCACAACAATAACGCCTACAGCTAGCAACCATTTTCTCATAGTATCAAGCTCTCCTGTCTGTCATGCCTCTAAATAGAAAAGTAACTGTCGAAGCTTATCCCCGACAGTTACCATCACGTTTATTTAAATACGCCAGCATCCATTTCTTTTAAAATCTTCGTTTCATCATTGTGAATCGAAAGTTTAAGAGATGGAGCTAATGTTCCGCCAAAGTGATCAAATTGATATTGCTCTGACTGCGCGCCAAGTTCATTGATTGTTAAACCGTTTAGGTCATAGAAGTTAGCAAAGCTAATCACTGTACCATTCGGCATAACCATCCATGAATAGGTTTGATAAGGCTCATTCTCTGGATTTGCAACAACAAGACCACTTCCGTTAAGAGGCTCATAGTCTGATGTTAGAGAATCCGATACAAAGCCATAAAGACCATCTGGACCAGTAATTCCTGGAGCAAACTTGTTTTTGTGCGTATCAGTGAAAAGATAGTATTTATTTCCTTTGGTCACGATATGGGGACGTTCAAGCTCCTGATTGAGGCTGTTTGCTTCCATCAGTGGAGGCATGATGTCAAACTCTGTGTAATCATCGTTTTCAGCTTTTGCGATTCCGATATTACCGTTAAAGAGTTTTGATTCTTCTGGTACTTCGTCAACTGTAGCGAAGTCTTCAGAACCGATGTGCTCTTGTTCAACAGAGCGTTCAGCAGGTGTACCGCCAGAGTTCCCTTCAAACAAGATGTAATCTTCACCTGTTTTAGGATCTTCAAAGAACCACGGATCACGGAATGCATAAGCAATGTCTCCTTGCTTACTTTGTTCCATTGTCTGGTAGTATTCGCCATCTGGCTCAAGAATCACTTCATGATCAGACCAGTTGTTGAAATCGATTCCCTTATTTGATGCATCGACATCAGCAGAAGCCTTTACGAGACGCTGCTCATAAGTTAGCTGCTCTTCGCCTTTACGACCTGTTGCCGTATAGAAGAAATTAATTTCGCCATCTTCAATCATGGCTGAACCTGCCCATTGACGTGAACCTAGTGCCTGTTCTTCATTAAAAACAGTACCGCCAAGCTTCCAATCTTTCCCGTTCTTTGAAACGAAGTAGCGAATTTCAGCGATATCATGACGCTTACCAGGTAATACATCACTTGGTGCTGTTAGCGAGAAAATCACTTTATAGCCGTTTAATGTTGCGATCGAACCATCTTTGTTACGTAGTGGCCACGTATCCCAAATATGGTACTCTGGCGCAATTTGTTCAAGGTCTTCTGTGTTAATTTCTGGAGCCGTATTATCTTTGTTTTGAACAATTTTAGATGCATCTTCTCTTGTCCAGTTCGATGTTTCACTTTCTGCTGCAAAGCTTGTTGCCGGAGCAAAACTTGAAAACAGGGTAGCGAATCCGAGAACGGATGTCGCTACTGTTTTTGAAAACTTATTCATATGGGTAAGTCTCCTTTAATCTGGTTTCCCAGTTTTAGTGTGAAGGCATGATTTGGCCTGGCTTAAGTGCGTCAGTTACTTTTGTTTCATCACCATGAATCGAAAGTTTAAGCGTTGGGGCAAACGTACCGCCAAACTGAAGCTCACCGTTTTCATCACGATACTCGTTCACAAAGCTGATCACTGTACCATTCGGCATAACTGCGTGAGAGTATGTCATAAATGGATCATCTTCAGGGTTTGCCACAACAAGACCGTTACCGTTAAGTGGCTCGTAATCACCGCGAAGAGAATCATTCGTAAAGCCATAAAGACCATCAGGACCCGTTAATCCAGGAGCAAACGTAAATTTATGTGTGATGGTAAAGAGGTAGTACTCTCCACCTTTAACAAGGATGTGTGGACGCTCAAGTTGCTGGTTGACACCATTTGCTTCTAGTAGTGGTGGAAGCAATTCAAAGTCTGTTAGCTCTTCGTTCTGTGCTTCAGCAATCCCAACGTTACCGTTGTAATCTTCAGCGCCAGCTGGTACGTTGTGAGTTTCACGGAAATCAGCATCACCAATGTTTTCTGGGTCTAGTGACTTGTCGTCTCCTGCTGTATTTCCTTCAAAGATTAAGTATTCTTTTCCTGTTTTAGGATCCTGGAAGAACCATGGGTCACGGAATGAATAAATGATATTTCCTGTTTTTTGTTCTTGCGTTTCATAGTACTCACCGTCAGCTTCAGCAAGGATTTCATGCTCACCAAAGTTGCTTAGCTCAATAGATTTCGATTTCTTATCTGCTTCGATATCAAACGTTGTCTTCGCAAGACGTTGTTCAAAAGTTGTTTGTTCTTCACCTTTACGTCCAGTTGCTGTATAGAAAAGGTGAACCTTATCATCGTCATCCATCATTGCTGATCCTGCCCATTGGCGAGCGCCTAGTGCATCTTCTGCTTCATAAGCGAGTCCGCCCATTTTCCAATCTTTTCCGTTCTTCGAGTAGAAGTAGCGAATTTGAGCTTCGTCGTGACGACCGCTCCATGTATATTCTTTAGAAGCTGTAAGAGCAAAGACAACCTGGTAACCATTTACCTGGGCAATCGATCCGTCACGATTACGTAGTGGCCATGTGTCCCAAACCCAATAATCTGGAGCCACTTCATCCACGTTGTCGATGTTAGGTGCAGTGTTGTCTTTCGATAAATCATAACCTTGCGCGTCTTGACGAGACCAAACTGCTGTCTCTACATCCTCTGCCGCATTCGTAGATAACGGCATGCCTGCAAATCCACTTACAAGCATAATTGTCGATAGTGCAATCCCCTTAAAAACAGAAGACTTTTTCACGTTCCCCATCTGCCACACTCCTCAAAATTTAGTAAAATGTTTCGTTCGCCATAACTGTATGGAAAATATGTGAACCCGTCAATACGCCCGAAAAAAGAGAAATCTTACAGGTCTTTAGATAGAAAAGCCTTATTCTGTCAATCAAGAAAGCGGTTATCAACTAGACATCGAAAAGGCTTTCATTGCAAAAATAAATAGTTCCTTAGTATCAGGAATCGATTCCACACAGAGGCATTTAGACCCATCTTATATGACAACCACTTAACTGCAATGTCATAATTTTAATATAAAAGTTAATGACCTGTTATCAAATCCCCTTAATTTCCCACTACAAATTGCTCGATTCATGTGCAAATTTCCATCTCTGGATTATAATAAAGACAACCTAACTAAGGAGGTTATATTTATGAAAAATACCATCGAATTACATAAAGATTCTTACCTGAAGGAACTAGAGGAATTTCTGAAAATCCAAAGCATTTCAGCCGTCCCTGCCCATAAATCAGATGTTCAAAAAGGAGCTAAATGGGTTGCGAACTCTTTGGAAAAGGCCGCCATGGAAAATATTGAAGTGATCGAAACAGACGGTCATCCGATCGTCTACGCTGATTGGCTTCATGCAGAAGGAAAACCAACGATTCTGATCTATGGCCATTATGATGTGCAGCCCGCTGATCCACTCGATCTCTGGGAAACGCCACCATTTGAACCTACTATCCGCGACAACAAAATCTATGCGCGCGGTGCAACAGATGATAAAGGTCAGCTGTTTATTCATATCAAGGCGATGGAACTCTTGATGCAAGAAGATGGCAAGCTTCCCGTTAATGTGAAGTTCTGTATTGAAGGGGAAGAAGAAATCGCCAGCCCACACCTTGGACCTTTTAT
Organism: Bacillus sp. Cs-700; assembly: GCF_011082085.1. Taxonomy (NCBI): domain Bacteria; kingdom Bacillati; phylum Bacillota; class Bacilli; order Caryophanales; family Bacillaceae; genus Bacillus; species Bacillus sp. Cs-700. The sequence continues at coordinate 3,592,666 of NZ_CP041063.1, read as the reverse complement.
TGAAAAAAATACAGACAAACTCGCTGCAGACGCTGTTGTGATTTCAGATACTTCCTTTATTAAAGAAGGCTTACCTGCGATTTGTACATCGTTACGTGGGGCGCTTGCGATGGAAGTGAAGGTGAAAACAGCGAATACGGATCTCCATTCTGGTGTATACGGCGGTGGGGTTCCAAACGCAGTTCATTCCCTTGTTCGTCTACTCGATAGTCTTCACAGCGAAGATGGCGCCATTGCCGTGGATGGATTTTACGAAGGTGTGCCAGAACTTACAGAGGAATTGAAAGAAGAAATCGCTCAGATTCCGTCCGATGATGAAGGAATGAAGCAAGAGCTCGGATTAACTTCTTTATTTGGAGAAAAAGGATTCACTTTCAAGGAACAGACGGGTATTCGTCCAACGCTTGAATTGAACGGGGTTTCAGGTGGATACCAGGGTGACGGCATTAAGACCATTGTACCGTCTGAAGCCACAGGTAAAATTAGCTGTCGTCTCGTGGGGGAGCAGGACCCTCAGCACGTCTATGAATTAATTGAAAAACACCTCCTCGACCATCAACCAACTGGGACAACGATGACAATGAATCAATTTATTCAGGCCCGTCCCGTCTCGCTTGATTCAAACGATCCGATGATTCAAAAAGCGGCTGATGCTTATGAAAAGGTATATGGCGTGCGTGCTCTCTTTCCTAAAGAAGGTGGATCGATTCCAATCGTTGAAGTATTCGCTCGCGTTCTTGAAGCTCCTGTTGTACTTATGGGCTTCGGACTCCCATCAGAAAATTTACATGCGCCTAATGAACATTTTCATATTGATAATTTCACAAAAGGGATCGAAACCGTTTGTACGTATTTTAAGTCGCTTAACTGATCAAAATGACTCTACTTTTTAAAATTAGCGACATTTCACAACTCTATGATATGCTATAAAGAATCTAGTCTATCTTTCTTTTCTGCATGCGAACACGATTTGAAACTGAAAGGAGACCAAGGATCATGTTTAAAAAAATATTAAAACGAGTCGAAAAACAAATTAAGAAGTCGAGTGGAAGTAGCCACAAAAGAAAACATTATCATAGAAGCAGCTCAAGCGGGCGAAAGCATTCGCCTTATGGTGGCAGTCATCGTTATAAGCGTAGAGGCGCAAGCAGTAGTAGCTAACAATAAATCCAGCACCCTGTCAATTGATCAGGTGCTGGATTTATTATTAGGAATGATACTTATTGTTTGATGAAGATGATCGCGAACCTGATCGATACTTTCAAATTTAGTCTCAATCTGCAGCAGTCGCTTTATGAAATGTTCCGTAGCGGGATGAATGGTTAGTTCTTCTGTCCATGGACGGTCTTTTCTACTGGTTGGATCGTAAGAAGAGTAAAGCAAGAAGAGTAGAAAATCACCTAGATCGTATAAATCCTTTTGAATGAGCTCAAGCGCCTGCTGATCTGACTTATCTTTCAATGAGACGGCTAATCCAAAATCAATAACATAAAGCTGAGCGTTTTTTACTATCACATTTGGTATTCGGAGATCACCATGACTGATCTCGTGCTTATGTAAATAAGCTACAATATCGGTCAAACCTTTAAGAAACTCGAGAGATTCCAGTTCATTGAATTGATTGTATTGATCAAACAGAAGGTCTTCGAGGTTCACACCCTCAATGTAGTCCATTACTAAAAACTGATTCCTGTTAAAAAGAAAAGCATCATGGAGCTTAGGAATACGAACATGGTCTAAAGAAGCCAGTATCTCTGCCTCCATTTGATAGAAAGAAGTGTCACTGTTTTTCAGTTTACTTGGACGTATTTGCTTTACGACACAACGCTCTCTCGTTTTTTTATTTTGACAGAGATACGTTATTCCGTAACTTCCCATCCCAATAACACGCTTCACGTCATATTGATTAGCAATTAGAAACTGCGGCTTGTAGGGTCGATCGATAATAAAACGATAAAGGTGTTTCAATCGCCTTCTCCAGTTATTCATACCTTACCCCATTATAAAGAAGCAGCCATTTGGTTCAGCTGCTCTCGTTGTTTTTTATGTGAGATGAATAAGACTCTATACTCTTACCATCATACCTTCGTATGTTTGATCTTTAGGAAGCACTTCTACGAGTATTTTTCTTACGCGACGCTCTTCGACTTGTTCGACGACAATTTTAAGATTTTCATAATAGAAGGAATCCCCGTTACTAGGAACTGTTCCGAGATTCTCAATGACCCATCCACCTATCGTGTGATAAGAACTTTCAGGTGGAGCCGCCTCCATTAAATCGAAGAAATCATCTAGCTGAAATTGAGCATCAAAGCGATAGTTGCGATCAGAAATTCGCTGCATTGTACTGAATTTCTCATCTTGCTCATCCCAAATTTCTCCCACAATCTCTTCTAGTACGTCTTCTAATGTCACGATTCCTGACGTACCACCAAATTCATCTAGCACAATGGCCATGTGTACCTTTTCCTTTTGCAATTTCGGTAACAGAGTGGAAATCTTCATTGATTCTACCACAAACAGAGGTTCTCGAATTAATTCTTTAATATCAACCGTTTGATACTTAATCAAGTGAGTAAAAAATTCTTTCTCCGTTAAAATCCCTATAATATTATCAATACTATCTTGGTAGACAGGTATTCTTGAAAACCTTTCTTCAAAGAAGATTTCTTTCATTTCTTCTACGGATTGATCAATATCAATGGCCACGATGTCAATTCGCGGTGTTAAAACCTCACCCGCAAGCGTATCATCGAAATCCATCGATCGATGAATAAGGTCTCTTTCCTCTTTATCGATGACGCCCTCTTCTTCACTAATGTCTAACATCACTTTTAACTCTTCTTCTGTAACAGATGGCATTGCGCTGTTTTTCGCAAAAAGACTTGATACCCACACTTTCAATTTAACAAAAAAGAAATTAATAGGTGCAAGTAACTTAATGAGAACATATAACACCGTTGCGATCATTAATGAATAAGATTCTGCATGTTCCTTTGCTAACGATTTAGGAAGTATTTCACCAAAGATCAAGACTAAAATAGTCATGAACACCGTACTAATCACGAGGCCAGCATTCCCGCCAAATATTTCAGTTGCTACAGCAGCTGAAATACTAGCAGCAGCAATATTGACTATATTGTTTCCGATAAGAATCGTTGATAAGGCTTTATCGAAGTTTTCTGCAATGGCTAAAGCTCTTTTACTTCCACGCCTTCCTTCATCTGCGAAATTTCTTAACCTAATCTTGTTAACACTCGAATAGGCTGTTTCAGCTGATGAGAAAAAAGCAGATAACAGTAATAAGGAACCTAATAAAAGAATCGAATCCAGTGGTATGTCATTCAAAAAATTTCACTCTCCTGAGTTGTTGTTTATCCTAACTTTTTTTAAAATTGCATTTCTACTTATTACCCGGTCAAGTTGAGTAAAGAAGCAATGATTGAATAAGTGCAACAGTTTGAGGCGAAAGATTTTTCTTAATCTTCGTTTGAGTTTCTTCATCTAATTTCTCAACACTTTCGTGAATATCCTTTAATTCCGCACCTAAATATTCCATTTTATCCATTACTTGTTTTACCTGACTATGAATCATTTCTGAATCAACTTGACTAGACTTTTTTACCCTTAGACGTTGTTGGATTTGGCTTAACGTCATTTGCATTTCTTTGCATTGTTCAATGAATTTAATATCATCGATCGCATCTTCCCCATAGAAACGATAATTCGTTTCAGAGCGCTCACACTGCAGTAATCCCATTTTCGTATAATAGTCAACTGTGCGTTTTGAAACATGGCACGCTTCAGCTAACTCCCCTATTTTTAACAACACCCCAAGATCGATCACCTCTATATATATTCTAAGTTAAAACACTCGAACTGTACAGTAGAACGTTATACTTCCTCTTTTTTTTTGATCGGTTCACCGTGTTATAGGGGTATTGAGATGAAAAAACGGCGTGATTGTGAACTTAAAAAAGCTGCGAATTCATCAATGATTCGCAGCTCTTTTCATTTAAACACTAGATACCCTTTTTTCACTCTTTTTCCGTGCGCAGGATGCTCCAACCACTTGATATGCTGAAGTTTCTCTTCCAATTTCGCGGCAATTTTCCATTCAATTCGATGCATCATTGTTCTCGCCTTATATGGAGAGATGTCAAATTGATTCGCTGCTTCATGATAAGGAGAATATTTTTTTAGAAGGTTCAGGTATTGATCGGGTGTTGCAGCCGCTTCAATCAACCTTACTTCTAATTCATCAATGAACTGATAGAGGGCTTTCTCCTTCTCCGGGAGCTTTGCCACGATATCACGAACGAGCATCTTCAATAAATGTTCATTGCACTCCATTCATCTTCCCCTACCCTTTTACCAGCTTGACTTCTTCACTCCAGGGATCTGCCCCTTATGAGCATATTCACGAAACGCAATTCTAGACATTTTAAATTTTCGTAAGTACCCCTTCGGACGACCAGTCACTTCACAGCGATTATTTAACCGAGTTGGTGAAGAATCACGCGGCAATTTACGCAAAGCTTCATAATCACCCTTCGCTTTCAAATCCTGACGAAGCTCAGCATATTTCAAGACAGTTTCCTGCCGTTTTTGTTCTTTTACTACTTTCGACTTCTTAGCCAAATAAATGCATTCCTTTCTCTATTATAATCGTTGCGATTTGAGCATTAAGCAGTTATCCACAACTTATAACGATCAATCATTTTTTCAAATCGTAATAATTACGTTTTGTATTATATGCTTCTATTCGTTATAACGCAAGAAAGAGAACTTCGGAAGAGCTTAACTTTCGTTTAAGCTCTTCCTTTCACGGTCATCTTGTTTTCTTGATTTACTTCTTCCCATATACAAAGCAAGCTTATTCATAAATCCTAAAATAAGCCCAACTCCAGTAAACAAATAAATGATCGTAAAAATCTTACCAAAATCGGTTTGCGGACTAATATCACCAAAGCCAACGGTCGTTAGCGTAACAACACTAAAATACAGCGAATCGATCACAGACCACTTCTCTACCGCATGATAGAAAATCCTTCCTGAAATGAGGGTGATCGTTGTTAAAAAGAATAGCACCTGGAATTCCTTATCTTTAACCGCCCACCATAATGCGGTTAACATTCTCTTTAACGTAAGAAGAAAGGAAATCATATAAACCTCCTGTAAGTGAAGGTCTATCACGGACAGCGATAGCCTAAAACTGATTTTAGCATATCACTACTCGTAACCGTGACTACCGCCTCATTATTTTTCGGCTCTTTCTTTGAAATTTTTTCACAAGAAAGGGAATGATGATAGATATGTCTAATACCTATTTAGATAGGAGCGTGGTGAAATGACAGAGAAAGATTGGCTCACACATGCCATTCAGTTAGCATCAAAAAGCGTTACAGATTATCGTGGTGGTCCATTTGGGGCTATCGTTGTAAAAGATGGCGTTGTGATTGGGGAAGGGTTCAATCAAGTGACAAGCGACCACGACCCAACTGCTCATGCAGAAGTTGTCGCTATTCGAAACGCTTGCCAAAAACTCGGGACACATCAGCTTGACGGCTGTGTCATTTACGCAAGCTGCGAACCATGCCCAATGTGCCTCGGTGCCATTTACTGGTCACGGCCAGATCGCGTTTACTTCGCAGCTTCAAGACACGAAGCTGCCGATGCAGGATTTGACGATGCTGTCATCTATGAAGAAATTGAGAAAAAACCTGAACAAAGAACCATCCCGTTCCATCATATTGAAATGAAAGAAAAGAACGAGCCTTTTCAAAACTGGCAAAAACATGGCGAACGAGTAGAATACTAAAGAAGGATGTGCGTTGGCACATCCTTCTTTTCATAAACAAACTTCTAGAATTTTTCCATTTTCTTTTCGTTTACTTTATCGATTTTTAACTTCACTTTCATTGGTGTTACATCAAGGGAAACGTTAATGGCAGCATAAGATTCTTCGCCGTTGATTTTCCCCCAGTATCCTTTCGTTTGATTCGTTTCTGAGAAGACAAGCTTAAACCCTTCTCCTCTCTTGTCTCCGGTCAGTTCATAAGCAAGGCCGATCGCTTCATTGGAGTCACTATCAACGAGATCATACGTAAGAACTTGTTTTAGTGCATCTTCACCAAAAATCCCTGTATTCGTAGCGCTTACCGGATAATAAGGTTGTTCAATAAGTGGTTTGTCCTCGTTGATCTGATACGTTTTTGATTCCCAAAAATACCGATCTCCTTTTTCAATGTAACTGATATTCACATCTTTCATTGCCGTCGGAAAATCTGTTGTTTTTTTAGCATTAGAAAGATCAACGATGACAAGCCCACTTTCTCCAACAACTTCAATCGATTGATCGTCATGATGAACAATCATTGCACTGTTTTCGTCAATACCGTAGCCCATTTCGTTACCAGCATCCCATGCCCCAACGATTAGTCTCCCAAAGCGGCCACGCTTTACAAAGTGCTGATCAACCGTACCCCCCTCAAAGAAACCAAGCCCTTGTGTAAGGAAAACGCGATTGTCATCAGCATCACCATAGTTATCTTCATAGGTGACCCCTTCATTTAGCGCACCAGAGCTTGTCCCTGCGCCAATCATCGGATCACTCATAATTGCTGCCCCCGCACTGGAACCACCTAAAACTGCACCATCTTGATAAGTCTCTCTGATTGAAGCTAAGACAGGAGTGTCCTTCCCATCATTTATAAGAGTCTTCGTATAATCTAACTGATTCCCCCCCACAAACCAAATCGCATCATACTGCTTCACTTTGTCAGCAAGATCTTCACTGTATGCACCATCATTCCACTTCGATTCATCTTCTTCTGTAGACGGGTCATCACTTACGGCAATAGGTAGAATATCAATATTCTCCTCACTAACACCATAGCGTACGAAGTCTGCTTTGTAAGAAGAGGCACTTTCTATTGGCGTCGCACTGGCAGTTGGCATAATGCCAATTTTCAATTCATCCTTTGCCTTGTTTCGATAATCCATCCCTAATGAAAGAAACGAGTCATATACTTCTTCATTATCCGGGCTTAAAGCCCCTCCTACTATTACCAGTGACCCTTTTGTTTCATTTGCGCCAGTGGCATCCGTTTCCAACTGCTTCCCTAGAATGACTATTACCATACAAACTGCGAGCATTGCAGTAACAGCGATAACATGCTTCCATTTCCCCAACTTCCACACTCCCTTTTTCATTGTTATCAAACTATTATGCAAGTTTCATTCCAACTGAGGAACACCGTAATGTAGAGGTAAGTTTCTTTTGATCACGTTTATCTGGTTGTTTAACCCACCCAAAAACAACCTAAAAAAAGAGCAAATTCCTTAGAGAAAAATGCTCATCATGGATGTTACCGTCATATTGCAAAAAAGTGTATGGTTATTCCTTATTAGGATCATTCAGCACCTTAGAGGCACTCTTTGAACTAACTCGCTGGAGCATATATTCAAGCAGGAAAAGATAATCCTCCTGATTGCCTGTGTGTTTCGCTAGATCGGACAGTTGCTCTAAAATATACAAACAATCATTTTCATACAGACTATAGTTATCAAATCCTAAAATCGTCTGGCGAGCAAACTCCCATAGATCTTCGTGTACATCCTTATCCAACGTTTTACTTAGAAGGGAGATCATCGTTAAAAGTTCCGTCATCACTGTTGAATTTTGATTTGCATACTCACGAATGGAGGCGAATCCCTTGTGAAGATAATAAGGAAAATTCTTTTGATTTAAGATAATGCGAAGCTCCTCTTCCTGATCGAAAAGATAGGGAGAAAAGTTCGTAGACTGTCCAATACTTTTCAACAAATCAGCAATCTGATGAATCGTATTCGTAACCGTAAGCGGATCATTATGCCCTAAAGCCTTGATCGCTACTTCGGCAAGCTTTATTAATCCATACTCCAAATCTTGAATTTCTGTACGCTTTACTCCGATCTCAATAGACTTGTGGTACCGTTCAGGATTAATGCTTTGTCCATATTCCCAATAAGTAAGAAGCGGCGTTCCTTCTACTACAAATTCGCCAATTCTAACATCAAACCTTAAAAGGCAGTTGTCTTTATTCGCTTGTTTAATAAGTTTCGCAAAGTCAGCGACTTGAAAATAACCAGATTGACTTGTTTTCATTACCTTTCCATCAGACTCAAGAGGAAGAGATTCACTCTCTACTTGCTTCTCAAGATGGTAAGAGTTTAATTCTTTTTCTAGGGAAGCCTGCACGGATTTCGACTTAACATTCATATTAAAACTGATGTTATGAACTTGCATCCAGGTAGCTGTATGATTGATAAAATAAATAAAAGTGATAGCAGCTGTAATAGCTGTCAGGATGGATAATACCGGTGTCGCAACAACGTATTCCTCTTCACCATGTGTCACATATAAGAAGTTTAAAAGTACATAAATAAAACTTCCATTAAAAATACCAAGTACGTGTTGGGTTGCCCGGTCACTGACGAAGTTTACTAACATTTTGGAAGAGAACTGACCGCTAAACGTCGTGAGTGCGACGAGCAAAGAGTTAAGTGTAAAGGCACTTAACGTTAGCACCCCTCCTACGAGTGCACTTAGAAGCACCTGCAGTGTCTGTCCACTGAAACCGATCCCGATCGGTAAATATAAGCTAACATCCACCACATAATCGAGATAATAGGTAAAAGCAGAAAGAGCGATCGCGCCAACAATATACCAAAACGGCATAAACCAAATGGTTGAGTTCAATTCACTTTTCCGCTGTCGCCTCGACATTTTCAAATATTTCTTTATATAGTAAATGAACCCCATAGTAGCCACCGTTCCTCAAAGTTTTAAATACTTCTTCTTACTACCCTGGAAAGAAGTAAACAAACCTATTTTTTAATGTTTCCATTTAATTTGAGGATTATCAAGCCTAGCAGCACTATGCTTCTTTAATCACAATCGACAGTTTATAATTCACGTGCTCATTTAATTGAACAAGAAATTCATCAAGTTCTTTATTGGAAGGAAAACGACATTCTAGCAAATAACATCCATCACCGCTTATTTTATAGTTGTTGAGAACATATTCTTCTTTTGTCTTAATAAAAGAAAGGTATGGGGTATGATGAATATTTAAGGTGTAGATCGTCAGAAAACAATGCACAGCATAACCCATTTTCGACTTATCTACTTGAACCGAGTAACCTTCTATGATCCCCTGTTCTTCTAATCTCAACACTCGAGATGAAGCGGCCTGACCCGTTAAATGAACTTTTTCACCAAGCTCTTTCATTGTGATGCGTCCGTTCTTCGATAATTCTTTAATAATCCATAGGTCCGTTTGATCGATCATTCCATCAACTCCTTTCACAATTCAAGTATCCTCTCTTAAAGACTTGAATTCATCTATGTATTCCTTGTCCACATCTATATTATCCTATAAGAGAACCAGATCAAAAGGAGGAAGATACAATGAAAATTCAATTTGTTCGTAACGCAACGCTCGTTCTTCATTTTGCTAATAAAAAATTTCTAATCGATCCATTCCTATCTGATAAAGGAGCAATTCCGCCTTTCCCAAATACGGCAAACCAGCACCTTTCAAACCCTACTGTCGATTTACCAACATCAATCAATGAAATCGTTGATGTTGACGCAGTGATCGTCACTCACCTGCATCCCGACCACTTTGACGAGAAAGCGAAACAGGTTCTTCCAAAAGAGATCCTGATTTATGCGCAAAACCAAGAAGATGTCGAAGCGATAAAAGAAGAAGGTTTTCAAAACGTCGTTTCCCTTGAGATGGAATCTTCTTTTGCAGATGTTACTTTATCACGTACAGACGGGAAGCACGGAGCAGGCGAAATCTTAAAGCAAACGGGGAAAGTATCCGGTATTGCATTTTCTCATCCAAATGAAAAAACCGTTTATATTGCCGGCGATACTCTCTTCAACGAGGATGTTCAAACAGCGATTCAGCATCATAAACCAGAAATCATTGTAGTGAATGCTGGTGCTGCCCAATTTCTTGAAGGCGGCCCCATTACAATGACGAAAGAAAACGTTGTGCAAACTTATCAAGAGGCACCAGATGCAACGATTGTTGCCGTTCATATGGAAGCACTCAATCACTGTCTGTTAACACGAGATGAGTTAAAACAATTCGTTAAAGAAAAAGAGCTTCAAAATAAAGTCCTCATTCCTGATGACGGTCAAACCCTGTCATTTTAAAGCACAAACCCGCAGCAAATGCGGGTTTATTTCTTTCCAGTCTCTAAAGACGCCTCTAATATCGAAAAAAATCATATTCTCTTTAACCTCTTCATAAGCATAGAGATGTATCAAATTCGCTTAGGGAGGGGATTGCGATGTCTGAAAATAATTCAATGAAGGAAGAAAACCTCGTAAAGAAGACATCTAAAGCCGCAAGTGATCTTGTGAATAAATCCGCTGACACAGCGAACGATATTGTAAAGTCAGTTAGTGGAGAAGGTGGCCTTGTTGGTAAAGCAGCTGATGCTTCCACTGACTTTGTCAAAAATGTAAGTAAAACAGGAAATAAATTGGTTGGGAAATCAGTTGATACAGCTTCAAACGTTTTTAAAGGAGCTTCTAAAAAAGTTTTTGGAAAGAAAAAAGAGAAAGAGTAGATATAAATACGAAAAGGACTCCGAAATCGGAGTCCTTTTTACTTATCTCGCTACTCATCGGTAAGTTAGCTTAATTTCTGCACAACTTCCTTTGCCACGATTGTTGTAGATTGTGGATTCTGACCAGTAATCAAATTTCCATCTACCTGCATATGTTCTGCCCAATTCTCTTTCGTTACAATGTTTGCACCTAATTCACGAAGGCGTGATTCAAGTAAGAAAGGCATGAATTGATCAAGTGTTGTCTCTCTTTCTTCATCGTCTGTGAACGCCGTAATTGTTTTACCTGAAACTAATGGCGTTCCATTTGAAAGGGTAGCGCCAACAAGCCCAGCGGGACCATGGCAAACAGAAGCGACAATTTTGTTTGATTCATAAAATTCACGAATTAAATGCTGAAGCTTATCGTTATCTGGTAAATCAAACATCGTTCCATGTCCACCAGGCATAAAGATCGCATCAAACGTAGACGCCCCAACAATTTTTTCAAGCTTTTCTGTATCTTCAAGGTGTTTCGCCGTATCGAGGATTTCTTGAGGGGTTTCTCCACCTTCTAGACTGCGTTCATCCACTGGCGCTTTTCCACCTAGAGGACTTGCCACTGTGATTTGATAACCACGCTTTTCAAATTCGATATATGCTTCCCCAAACTCCGATAACCATAAACCTGTTTTATGTCCTTCATTCATTGTATCTGCGGTTGTAACAACCATTAATATACGTTTGCTCATGACTGTTCCTCCTACTGTAATTATTAACTTTACAGTTTAGATCATAAGCTGTTTTTAAAGGGAAATCAAACAAAATGACTTCGGCTGATAAAAATTACATAAAACTCCGCCTTTATAGGAAGCTTAATCAACAAAAAGGCAAGGTGAGTAAAGTGAAAAAAATAGCGATTGTTGCAGTCATCAGCTTTATTATCTTCAACTTCAATCTTCTTGAAGTCAATGCAGAAGCACTCCCAGAAAACTACGGTGCAAAAGGAGCATTACAAGACTCTTCTATTACGCTTGAAGAAGCATTAACTTATGCATTGGAAGATGAGTACCTTGCTCAAGCGCGATACGATGACATTATTAAAGAATATGGTGAGATTAGACCCTTTACGCAAATAAAAGTGGCAGAACAAAGGCACATCACTGCACTTCTTCCCTTATTTACAAGGTACAACATTAGCGTTCCAGATAATAAAGCAAGTCAGTATATAACAACGCCAAAAACGCTCAAAGAAGCGTTCGAAGCAGGGGTACAAGGAGAAATTGATAACATTGCGATGTATCAAAAATTAGCTGATCTTCCTGATCTGCCGCAGGATGTACGAACCGTTATGGTCCGGCTTGGAGACGCTTCAGAAAACCATCTTGCTGCATTTAAGAATGGGCTAAGTCAGTATCAATGAAAATAAAAAAGTCCCCGTTACTATTGAAGTGACGGGGATTCATTTCTATCCTATTCAAACGTTCCTTTCACAAGACACTCTCTCGCTTCTATCATCTTTCTTCCTCGGGCAAAGACAGTATCAATCTGAAAATTCGAGTCTACGATCACAAGATCCGCATCCTTCTCCACCGCAATCTCACCTTTTTGACTTAACCTCAATAGCGATGCCGGATTTTTCGTTATCACTTTAATCGCATCCGAAATGGGTACGCCTTCTTCAACAATGGCATCTCGCACTTCTTTAAAAAGTGAAGCCACAGAACCGATCTGTAGCCCTTCAAACTCTCCAGAAGCATTAAAAGCAGGTAAACTTGCTTGTCCGTCAGATGTAAACGTAATTCGTTCAACCGGGACTCCACCCTCAAGTGCACGCTTCAATCCCGTACTGCATTTCACTTCGCCTTCTTCAAGAAATTGAGGAATGGTGCTTGTCGTAAAATCAATATTTCCGCCTTTTTTCGCATAAGTGATCCCTGCTTCGAACAGTTCTTCTGTCCGATTAATATGCGTTGGGTGAAACGTCTTAATCGGAATATCCGTCGTTTCGACGACTTGCTCGAGTAGCGATAGTTTAGACGGACTATCCCCAAGGTGAATATTGACGATGCCCGCTTTTCCAGAAAGCATTCCACCAATTCTTGCAGCTGAAGCAATCTTAGCCATTTCTTCTACTGTGGGCTGAGAAGAACGATGATCACTAATCGCAATCTCACCCGCTCCGACCACGCGATCTATCAAAATAATGTCATCCTCAATTTTTCCAGTTAACGTTTTTACCGGTACCTGATAACTTCCTGTATGCACATAGCACGTAATGCCTTCTTCTTCTAATCCCCGCGCTTTTGCAATAAGGTCAGGCATTGTACGCGTTGTGCCATCTGTTCCAATCACCCCAACAATCGTTGTTACACCAGCACTCGTCGCTTTCGATAGCGTTAATTCGGGCGTTCTTGTTCGATAGCTCCCTTCACCGCCACCACCTGTAATGTGAACGTGAGAGTCGATAAATCCTGGAAAGATCATTTTCCCATTCGCATCGATTACCTCATGCGGAATCGAATCAGGTAGTTTAATTTCATCCTCAATCATTGCGATTTTATCAAACGCGATTAGCAGATCTTTCTTACCTATATGATCCGGCGTATAAATCTCAGCATTTCTTATGACTGTAAACATTGTCTTTCCTCCAAACGGTTGTTACTGGAAGTTCATGAGCGAAGCTGTGATCACAAAGACAGACGCAAGAACAAACAGCACGATTTGAAACTTAATAATAAATTTGAACCACGTACCCCAATCCATTCTAGCTGCACCAAGTGTACCCATTAGCGCCGCTGATGTCGGAACAATAATGTTTGTCAGCCCGTCCCCTAGTTGGAAAGCGAGAACAGCAACTTGACGCGTAACTCCTGCAATATCAGAGAGCGGAGCCATGAGCGGCATCGTGAGTGCCGCTTGGCCGCTTCCTGATACAACAAAGAAATTAAACACAGACTGGAAGACAAACATAAACCACGCTGATAGCGCAGCTGGAAAATCATCAACTAAATTTCCTGCACTATATAACATTGTATTTAATACAGAAGGTTCACCAGCAGCATCGCCACCAAGAATAATCACAATTCCTTTGGCCATCCCAACGATTAACGCAGCCGGAAGCAAATCTTTTGCACCGTCCGTAAAGCCTTCTGCAATATCATTTACTGTCATGGCATTTAACTTAAAGATCACTGCAATCACACCAGCAATAATCCCAATTGTAAAGAACTGTGTTGCAATCTCCGGAATGTAATAAGCATGTTCAATAACACCCCATATAATCCAGCCAATTCCTGCCACAAGGGTGAGGACAACAAGTCCATGGCCAAGCGTAAATTTGCTAGCCAGGTCTTGATTCTGATTGTACTCCCTAAAGTACCGATTCGCATCTGTACTAAGCGATTTCCTTGGATCCTTACGAACACCATTCGCATACCACATTGTGTACGCAATCCCTATAATCGTGAAAACTCCCCACATCACCATCCGGAATGGTGAACCTGACAAAACTGGAATGCCGGATACTCCTTGAGCAATCGCCACACTAAATGGGTTCATCCACGAAGTTGCAAATCCAATTTGTGTTGCAACATACGTTATCATTACCCCTGTAATAGCATCATACCCGAGAGCTACGACAAGTGGTATGAGTATCATCGCAAAGGCAATCGCCTCTTCCCCCATGCCAAAAACTGCTCCACCAAGCGAAAATAAAAAGAACATAATCGGAATAATAAGCACTTCTCGACCCTTTGTTTTATCAATAATGGAGAGAATGCCTTGATCTATCGCCTTTGTGCGCATGATGATCCCAAATGCACCACCAATAATTAAGATAAAAGCGACAACACCTACAGCAGATCCCCATTTATCTCCCGATACTAGCCCTTCGAACACATAATTAAGAAAACCCGCTCCACCATAAGGCTCAAATAGTGAAACCCCTTCTCGCACCGCATCTCCACCATCGTCCGTTACATACTTGAAACTGTCCGGGACAAGAACCGTTTTCGTTTGCTCCTCTCCCTGCTGGATATACGTTACATCCTCCGTTTCAAACGTTCCTTTAGGAATAAAGTACGTTAAAGCAGCAGCAGCAAGTACGACAAAAAATACAATCACAAACGTATGAGGCATCTTCATTTCTTTTTTTCTCTTTTCTTGTTCCATACTTCCCCTTCTTTCCGTTTTAATCATCATTACCTACTCCATATAGAAGCAAGTTTCATGCCAACTTGACGAAGACTTGAATTGTCCGAAAAATCATTAAATAAATACCTTAATTGGTTCTTTTAAGTTCTTATCGGTGTTACAATATAAACCAAAACAATAGAAAAGATGTGAACAACTTGGAGCGACCTACCTTAACGCTAATTGCTGGAAGTACCCAAACGAAAAAAATACTCTATGATCAATTGCATCAGTTGGCCGGTGATTACATCGTCGTAAGGGCTTTTGCGATTGACGAATCGTTACCAAATCAACTTGAAGATCACGTTATCTTGTATTCTTCCGAAGCAACTAAAACGGAAGCTGCTACGATAAGTAACATCGCAGGAAAAGAATCCATTGTAGGCAAACGAACCATTCGCCATGACTATATCGATCGTCTCCTTACGATTCCACATGGCGAAAGAGTCTTAATGGTGAATGATGACGATCCATCCACGGTTGATGTTATTGAATCACTTTACCAACTTGGCATTAACCACGTGACGTTTCTTCCATTTAAACGAGGACAAATGTTTTACGACAATATTCACGTAGCCGTTTCTCCTGGCGAAACGCACTTATGCCCATCTTATATTCCTCACATCATTGATATCGGAGTAAGACCTTTTGATATGGCGACGATTATTAAAGTAATGGATTATTTTCAATTGGACGATTCCGTTTCTTCCAAAGTTTCCGAGCGCTTCATTCGAAGTATGATCATCTTACACCGCAAGATTCTTGGTGCTGAAAAAGAGGCGCTTCAAACAACAGAACATTATCAAAACGTCGTCAATACTGTCGATGATGGTATTCTTGCCATCAATAAAGAAAGAGAGATTACCTTGTTTAACCACCGACTTGAGGCACTGTTCCAGATGCCAGCAAAAGATGTCATTGGTCGTGATCTTTCATATGTAGTGGATACCGATCTTCAAGATTTTATCATTAACGGATTAGAGGAAAATAAATTCGTTTCAATGAACGGGGTAGATGTTGTAGCCTTTCGTCAATCAATCCCAGAGGAACATACGACAGTTGTTACTTTTAAGAGCGTCAATCAGGCGTTTGAAATTGAAAAAACGGCCCAGCGAGAGCAGCATAAGAAAGGATTCGCTGCAAAATATGACTTCGAAGATATTCTCGGTGAACACCCCCGCCTTCTTGAACGCGTACGTATCGCAAAAAAACTCGCCATTGCAGAGCACCCTGTTTTGATTAACGGAGAAACAGGCGTTGGTAAAGAACTTTTCGCACACGCGATTCACCGTAATTCTCTTCGAAAAAACGGGCCGTTTATCGCGATTAATTGTAGCGCTTTGACGGAGAGTCTTTTAGAGAGTGAATTATTTGGGTATGAAGAAGGAACATTTACAGGAGCGCAGCGCGGAGGAAAGAAAGGACTATTTGAGCTTGCAGATAACGGAACGATTTTCCTCGATGAGATTGGTGATATTAGTCCAACGGTCCAAGCCCACTTACTGCGTGTTCTTCAGGAAAAAGAAATTAGAAGGATTGGTGGTAGAAAAATTACGCCGATTAATGTAAGAGTCATTGCCGCTACAAATAAAAACCTTGAACAAAAAATCACAGAAGGTACGTTTCGCTCGGATTTATTTTACCGATTAAATGTCCTTCAACTTGCGATCCCTCCACTTCGTGAACGTTTGACCGATATTCAATCACTCACAAACTACTTTGTTACAAAAAGCGGCACATGGATGAAAGTGGACCAACAAGTGATCGAAACGTTTATGGCCCATCATTGGCCAGGAAATATTCGCGAGCTGAAAAGCATGATTGATTACGCGCTTGTTGTGGCAAGCGGCTCTACAATTACATTGGAGGATCTCCCCTACCATCGCCTAAAACCAGTGAACGAGAAGCCAGCGACACTTCCAGTTAGTAGCATTGATGCGAAGGATCACTACGTCATCTTGCAGATCATGAAAGACCGAAATGATGAAGGCAAAACAGCAAGTCGAGATTTACTTTCTAAAGAAAGCGCCACTTTATCTCACGCTCTTTCTCCTCAGCAAATCAGACTGCGGTTAAATGACCTGGAAAACAAGGGATATATCGTAAAAGGACGTGGTCGTGCCGGAACACAAATTACATTAGAAGGCGAGCAGTATTTAGCTCAGCTAAAATCCTATCAAAAAAGCCGTTAGGGATATCCCTAACGGCTTTCGTTTTATCGAGCTGGAAAATATGGCACAACTTCTTCTCCAAGCTCTTGAATGACTTCATCTGCAGGACGATTACTGTCAAAGAGCGCAAAGAAGAGATGATTAACCCCAGATTCTTTATAGATGTTGAGAAGCTCGATCAACACATTCCGTCCAATCCGAAAACCAAGACGAATCGGCGTTGGCTGCTCATTCGGATCTTCTGCCAAATCAAGATGCATCGGCTGGCTGAATGGTTTAAACACACCAGGATGATGTTTCTCCGAAAGCTCTCGCCAAGCCGCAATCGTTTCTCTTTGCTGCACTGGGCCTCGAGGATAGTACATCCACCCATCGCCGTGTTCCGCAAACCATTCCATCGACTGCTGCGCAAATCCTGTAATAAATGTAGGTACTCTTTTCGTAGGTTTAGGCACAAGATTTGCTCCATGAATCTTTCCCTGTTCAGAGTGAATTGATGGAAACTCATTATATTAAGCTTCGTTTAAATAGTGAAACGCCTCTACAAAATCATGACCTCGGTTTGCATGGGACGCATTTAATCCACGAAAATCCGATTGTCTGTCACCTGATGAAACACCGAGAAAGAGTCTTTCAGGGAAAAGCTGATCAATCGTCGCTACTTCCTTCGCTACCCGCAAAGGGTGGCGAAGCGGCAAAACAGCCGCTGCCGTCCCTAGACCAATTTTCAATGTTTTCGAAGCAAGATACGTTAAATAAATCATCATATCGTAAATTTGACCCGTAGCAGGATCACCAAATTGCGGATCTTTTAAGAGAACATCTCGCAACCATAGCGCTGTGAAACCATATTGTTCGGCTCTTTGAGCGAGTTCCACTTGTTTTTCCATCGTCGGTGTACTGAACTGATAATTCTCAAGTGGAATATGGAGACCAAGCGTTAGTTCACCTTTCTGATACGTTCTGTTATAGGCGTTATGATTCTCAAATAAATTCATGTTTGGAACCTCCTACGCTTTTCTTTCCATCGCACGAAGCCAACCTGTAAGACCGACCGCTCCTACAACCATAATGCCACCAATCCACGGGGTGTGAATTAATCCAATCGAATCAACAATGACCCCACCGACAAATGACCCAATCGCAATCCCAACGTTAAATGCTGCGATATTGAGCGCTGATGCAACGTTTACCGCTGAAGGAACATATTTTTCAGCAAGGTTAACGACAAGTACTTGTAACCCAGGAACATTCATAAAGGCAAATAGCCCCATGAAGAAGATCGTAATAATACCAGCCACTTTAAACGGAAGTGCAAATGTCATTACGAAAAGAATGATCGCTTGCAGGACAAACATCCAGAATAACGCTTTTAATGGATTTTTATCCGACGCTTTACCGCCAATCATATTTCCGATTGCAACAGCCACACCATACACAAGTAAAATGACACTAACAAATTTCGCACTAAATCCTGTCACATCTTCAAGGAGCGGCGCTAAATACGTAAAGGCAACAAACGTACCACCGTAACCGAGTGCTGTAATCGCAAAAGCTAATAGTAATTTTCCGTTCGTTAAGATCTTCACCTGTTCACTAAATTTCGCTGGAGGTGCTTCTTTCAAATCTTTTGGCACGAGAATGGCACTCGCGATAATCCCAATCACACCTAGTAAGGCAACGCCAAGAAATGTTGCTCTCCAACCAAACGCTTGTCCAATAAATGTACCAAGCGGAACTCCCGTCACTGTGGCAACGGTTAATCCTGTAAACATAAAGGCAATTGCACTCGCCCGTTTATTTTCCGGAACAAGATCTGCAGCAATCGTTGAACCGATTGAAAAGAAAATTCCGTGTGAAAAAGCCGTAATAAACCTGGCGACGAGTAATAAACCGAACGATGTCGATATTCCTGCTACAAGGTTACCTACAATAAAGACAACCATTAACGACATGAGGAGGGTTTTCCGATTCATTTTTCCAGTTAACGCTGTGAGAACTGGAGCACCAATCGCTACTCCTATGGCATACCCTGAAATCAGCAGGCCAGCCAGTGTAATTGAAATCGATAAGTCATCTGCAATAGAAGAAAGAAGTCCAACAGGAACAAACTCGGTTGTTCCAATTCCAAATGCACTAATGGCAAGAGCTAAAAGCGCAAGCGTGCCGCTTGATTTTTCTTTTGATTTTGACATTGTATGTGTTTGAGAACTCATAAAGCGAATTCCTCCTTGATTTTTTAGTGCCGAGATGAAAGGGAGGCGCCTCCCCATTCGGCGGTACAACTGATTATGCAACCTTCTAGACAACAATGGAAGTACGTACTTTTTTGTAACGCAGTACCTAAAAAGTACGATAGGCACTTTCAAGTACCCACCCTGCTCATCCCATTCCGAACAACAGGAACAAGCTGACTCTGATTATGCGCTCGTTTCATCACTCTGAAAAGTACGTACTTTGTTGTAATATAGGCACCCACAAGTTCCTAATGGCTCAACTCAAGGACTGCACAACAAAAAACCTCCCACTAATTTTAGCGGGAGGTTCTAAGTTCTGGTTCTATTCTTCTTTTAAATCAAACGCTTTTACATTTTCACCTGGAATCCCGGCTTCAATGTAACTCCTAACAAGCTTCCAATTTCCTTGTACCTCTTTTCGAAAGGTATTAAAAAAGACATTTCCCGTTTCACTTTGTTTGCCATCTACTTCAATAGAAGCAAAAATAATCGCAAGCATTTCATTTCTTCGAAGTGGCGTAACGGTCAGTTTCTTCAATACCCAAGTCGATCCATCATTCTTAAAAGCTTTAAATGCTTGGTCCCAGCCTTCAATCGATTCATCATAACCAAAATCGTATAATTCAGATTGACTGGAGATCTCCCTTGCTTGATAAGAATCACTTATTTTAACCTTTATTTCATCTAACGAGGAGTTCTGCCAGCTGGATAGAAAATCATCCAAAAATTCTTGAAATCCACTCATACTAATTCCCTCTCCTTTCTCTTACATATTCACGCTCCGTTCGTGGAATCCCTTCTCTCTCTTTTCGTACCCTTCAAGCAATAGGAACAACCGTCAGAATATGTTATATTACATAAGAAGTGATATTGAAAGGACTAAATGACATAATGAGTAACCATAAAGAATTACAAGAAGAAATAAAGAAGAGACGAACCTTTGCGATCATCTCTCACCCCGATGCTGGTAAAACGACATTAACTGAAAAACTGTTGTTTTTAGGTGGACAGATTCGCTCAACCGGAACCGTTAAATCTCGAAAATCGTCTAAGTATGCCACATCTGACTGGATGGAAATCGAGAAACAGCGTGGTATTTCCGTTACATCCAGTGTAATGAACTTTAACTACAAAGGTCATACCATTAATATTCTAGATACACCAGGACACGAAGATTTTAGTGAAGATACGTACCGTACCCTCCTTGCCGTTGATAGCGTGGTCATGATTATCGATGCTGCTAAAGGGGTCGAGTCACAAACAAAGAAGCTCTTTAAAGTTGTTAGTGAGCATGGCATTCCGATTTTTACCTTCATTAATAAAATGGATCGACAGGGTCGCGAACCGCTTGAGCTTCTTGAAGAAATTGAAGATGTCCTAGGCATTGAATCCTATCCAATGAACTGGCCAATTGGTATCGGTCAATCATTCCAGGGTGTTTATGATCGTCATCAAAAAGCAGTCGAATTTTATGATACAGAAGGCGACAACAAACAGGCGATCCAAATTTCAGATCTTGATGACCCTGTTCTGAAAGAAAAAGCCGGTGAAGATCTTGTAAGTCAGCTACAAGAAGACGTGATGCTACTTGACGAAGCTGGCGCAACATATAGCGAAGAAGCACTTCAATCTGGTAAGCAAACGCCAGTCTTCTTCGGAAGTGCGATCTCAAGCTTTGGTGTACCTACATTCTTAAACCACTTTCTTGATCTAGCTCCTTCTCCAGCACCTCGCGAGAGCTCTGAAGGTGAAGTAAAGCCAGATGACGAAACGTTCTCAGGGTTTATCTTTAAAATTCAAGCGAACATGAATCCGGCTCACCGTGACCGCGTGGCATTCTTACGTATTGTGTCAGGTACATTTGAAAAAGGAATGGAAGCATGGCTTGAGCGTACAGGAAAAAGCTTAAAGCTATCACAAGGGCAACTTTTCTTCGCCTCCTCTCGAGGCAATGTAGAAAAAGCATACCCCGGTGATATTGTTGGACTCTATGATTCAGGAACGTATCAAATTGGCGACACGCTCGTTGGTTCGAAAAACGTCTATTCCTTCGGTGCCCTACCAACTTTCCCACCAGAGCATTTCGCGAAGGTTCGTGCCCAAAAAGCGATGAAACAGAAGCATTTCTACAAGGGCGTACAGCAGCTTTCAGAAGAAGGGGCGATTCAAGTCTATCGTACCGCTCACTGGGATGAAATCGTCATCGGTGTAGTAGGACGTCTACAGTTTGAGATTTTTGAATATCGAATGAAAGGTGAATACAACGTCGATATTCAATTTGATACAATGCCACATCAGCATGCAAGATGGATTGAAACGGATAATCCAGAAGAGAAAGTAGACAGTGTTCGTAATATGCTTGTTTACGATCAGCTTAAGCGTCCTGTTCTTCTGTTCCAAAACGACTTTGCGCTTAGATGGTTCCAGGATAAAAATCCAGATATTCCACTAAGAGAGTCAAGATAAACATACACAAAAGGAACGTGCATTTGCACGTTCCTTTTAGTTTGCAATCGTTTCTTCGGAACGAGAACGGTGAACTCTTCCCCATTTTTCCATTTCTTGAAGCAATGGTTCAAGAGCATAACCATACGAAGTTAAAGAATACTCCACTTTGGGCGGTACATCATTCGATTCTACTCGGTTAATTAACCCATCCTGCTCGAGTTCTTTGAGATGTTTAATTAACGTTTGATGAGGAATGCGTGGGATCGCCTTTTTTATCTCACTAAATCGAAGAGGCTCCTCCACTAATTCTAGCAACAAAACGGCTTTCCACTTCCCACAAACTACATCAAGCGTCGTTTTCATATCCTCCACGGATCTGTTCAAATTCCCCCTGCACCTCCAGGTATATAGTAATATACTTCTTCACAAAAACGTTCATTGTAGTAAGATAGCATATAATAACCTTATTTTATCATAAGTTAACTACAAAGTTAGAGGGGAGTTTCTATGTCCGAAAACATATCACACAATGTCCAATCTATAGGGCAATCCATCCTACAAAACATAGATCAAATCGCAGCAAACGCGCGGCATCAAATCGAAATTTCCATCAAAGAACAGGGTCTTCCAAGCATTGTGCCTTACACATTTACCGAACAGATCATCGTACCATTAGGTGAATCGATTGAAGCTGGAGAAGTTTCTTATCCAACAGAGCAAATTTCAAGCTTTAAAGAAATGGACGCTATTCCCGCTTATTTGGATACGGTGTTAATGAGCATTTCAGTCGTCAAAAAATCGCTGCTTAGCTATATAGAAGAGAATCAGCATACTTTTTCGCTAACGGTTTTAGACGTCATTGTCATTACAAAAATCGTCGATCCGTTGATTAATTATTTCATTCATCATTTTACAGAAAGCTATTTAACACAAAAAACAAATAGCCTTCAATCAGAATACTATCAAGATGATGCATTATCTGTACCAATTATTAAATTATCTTCTCGTGTAGCGGTCTGCCCAATCATCGGAGAAATTGATGAAAAACGCGCAAACCTAATTCTTGAACGAACATTAATGGAATCAAGCGCAAAAAAGATTCGCACTCTTATACTTGACTTATCAGGTGTCGCAACACTTGATACAATGATGACCCAACACCTTTTCAAAATCGTTGATTCACTAGAAGTAATGGGTGTGGATATCATTGTAACTGGGGTTAGTTCTGAAGTTGCAATCGGCGTTGTCTCATTAGGACTTGATTTGCAATCCCTTACAATTAAACAGAATTTAGAAGGAGCTTTAAAATCTCTCGGAATGGTCGAAGGATAGATCATCCATTCGATTGACATGAGATACTGGACTCAAATTAAAACCACACTTCGGTGTGGTTTTTTATTTGACATTAAAAAAGGTCCCCTTTGCATTACCATTCAGGAAATTGCTCAAGTTGTTTTAGGAAATGAACGAAACGATCTGCAATTTGTGCTTTCGTACCATAGCGAATCACTTGTTCACGACTTAATAATTTTTCATTTAGTAACTGATAATGAGCAAATGTCATCGTAACAAGCTTTAAGAAAACTTCAATGTGCAGATTATCCCGTTTCGAACGGACTATATAGGCTTCTTTGAAACCTTCAGCGTTTGCTCTTAATTGCGGGAGAGATTGAAGATAATTTCCTTTCCCGTATCTAAGCGTGTTATGAAGTGAAGAAAATAGATAGTGGTAATTGAAAACGTGATTCGCAGCTAGCGAAACACCTGGAGAAAGAAGCGGATAAGGATCAAGCATCTTAAAGCTACCTTCTGAAAAGATCAGGTTCTCTGGAGACGTATCTTGATTCGTAAACGTTATTTTTTCACCGCTTACTGAACGAGCAGGGATCAGCACTCTTCCAACTGCTTCAACTCTTTGCTTATCAAAGTTATAGCCACTTGCAAGCAAAAGATTTAACTCCTCAACATACTCTCTCGTCTCTTCCATAACGAACTCTTTTTGATCAATATCTAGCTCACCTTTTAACTTACCATTCTGATCACACTTCAAGTACCCAATCCCATTATACGGAGATTCCATCGATTCTAGAGCGAGAAAAAACTCTCCTATTTCCCTTCCATATTGCCGTGATTGGTTTGTTGACAAATCACCAAGTTTATCAGATTTCCCCAAGTACGATTCTAACGTATACGTTAACTCTG
This sequence comes from Bacillus sp. Cs-700, assembly GCF_011082085.1. Lineage (NCBI taxonomy): Bacteria > Bacillati > Bacillota > Bacilli > Caryophanales > Bacillaceae > Bacillus > Bacillus sp. Cs-700. The sequence goes on along the minus strand of NZ_CP041063.1, from coordinate 3,568,803 downwards.
GTTGAACGAAAAATGTAAAAAACTCAGGACATACGCCTTTTTTTGCTCGATTAGCATGTTGATAAAAAGCTTTTGTTGCAGCATATTCTGCCGTTAACTCTTTTTGTTGGAAAGTAACTTCCTTTTCATAGGCCACTCTCTTTGGTATACGGAGAACAAGTTGCTCCTGCTCTATTAAAAAAGCAAAGTGCCAGGCACCTTCTCCCAAGAGATGGATTTCACCGTGATCCGATAAGGGACGTAACCCTTCATTAGCTAAAGCTTGATTCATCAGATCAACTTTTGATACGTTTTGTGTAGAAAGGAATTCCATCTTTATGTATTCTCCTTTTCATTGCCAAGATAAACCGTCTCCAACCGGTCCTCAACACCCTGCAGTCTCTCAACTTTATAGCCATACGCTTCTTTTCGTGAACTTACAACCGCCTTCATCGAATCGTCCACATAATGAACAGCTGCTCCATCGTCGAGCGCTATTCCTGGTTGCATTTGACCTGAATCAATCAAATCATGGTAGGCAGATCGTCGCTGTTTTTCTCCATCAAAGTGAGGACAGCTACTCCCTGGTAGAAAGCCAAGACAATCCAGCGCGTGAAGCTCATCTCCAAATGAATCCGTGACGCCTTCTTCAAACCAGCAGATCGCCCCTGCGCTTATTCCGGCTAAAACAATGCCTTGCTCCCAAGCTTTCCTCATCACTTGATCTAGTCCCCATTCTTTCCAGAGAACGAGAAGATTTTTTGTGTTTCCTCCCCCTACATACAGAATATCCTGACTTAACAAAAAGGCTTCGATATCTTTCACATGTGGTTTAAATAAGGACAAATGAGACGGAACGCATAACTGCTTTTCAAAAAAAGCATAGAATCTTGCTATGTATCCGTCTGCATCACCGCTAGCTGTCGGGATAAAACAGATTTTCGGTTGCTTGCTATAAGCTTGCTTTAAGATGTAGCGATCTAATAGTGGATTATCGGGTTCCATTGAAAACCCTCCGCCACCCATCGCGATAATTTGCTTCAACTTCCTCATTCCTTCCATCGTCACCTTTCATTAAGAAATTCCCGAACTTCTCCTTTTTTCCTGCAAAAAAGCTGCGTTCCCCTGGAGGAACACAGCTTATTTAACTTCTTACACCGCTTCTTTTTGTGTTTTTGCTCTTTTTCTTTTCGATAAGATTTCTTTACTCGCCGCTCGATAGAAGGAATAGCCCATCAAAAGCACGACGACTGAAAATGGTAAGGCTGCGAGAATTAACATATTTTGCAAGCCTTGTGTTCCACCGAAGTAGACGATGATTGCTGCCATGGCAGAAAGGGCTAATCCCCATACGATCTTAATCACTGCTGAAGGATCCAATGATCCTGAAGTACTAAGCATTCCTAATACAAATGTAGCCGAATCCGCTGATGTGATAAAGAAAATCGCGATAACAAAAATCGTAATAAACGACATGAGTGTCCCAAGAGGATACTCTTGTAATACAGCAAATGTTGCCGTCTCAATCGAATAATCGGAAATCGTCGCAATTCCACTTTGTTGCAAGTCGAGAGCTGAGACGCCAAAGACCGCAAAGAAAATGAAGCAGACGATCGAAGGAACAAATAATACACCAAGCATAAATTCTTTGATTGTTCGTCCTCTTGAAATTCTCGCAATAAAGATCCCAACGAAAGGAGACCATGAAATCCACCATGCCCAGTAAAAAATCGTCCAACTATCAACCCACGAGCGCTGATCGTTATTAATCGGTTCAATGTGGAAACTCATATCGAAAAAGTTCGAGATGTAACCACCTAAAGAGCCAGTAAACATGTTCATGATATATAACGTTGGTCCTACAATAAGGAGAAGAATCATAAGCGCAAAGCCAAGAATCATATTAATGTTACTTAAATATTTAATTCCTCTTTTTAAACCAGACCATGCCGAAGCAATAAACAACACGGTTGAAATCACAAGAATAAGCAGCTGGACTGAGAAATTCGCTGGAGCATCAAATAAAAACTTCAGTCCTTGATTAATTTGTGCTGATCCGAAGCCAAGCGTTGCGGCAACACCTACCACTGTCGCAACAACAGCAAGCGTATCGATCATGTGTCCGAGCGTCCCCTGCATTCGTTTTTCTCCAAACAAGGGGGTTAGTGTAGCACTAATTAATCCGGGATACCCTTTATGGAATTTAAAATAAGCAAGTACGAGCGCAACAAGGGCATAAACAGCCCAGGCGTGAACACCCCAGTGAAAAAAGGAGTATTGAAGTGATTCGACAATTGCTTTATCCGTTCCTAATTCGCCACTTGGGCTGCTTTTGAACGCATGAGAGATTGGCTCTGCCGTCGTCCAGAATACCATCCCCATTCCCATACCAGCACTGAAAAGCATCGCAAACCATGTAGGTAGGCTGAATTCAGGTTGATCATCTTTGCTACCAAGTTTAATGTCTTTAAATCTAGAAAAAATCAAGTACACACAAAAAACAAGTATCCCCATGATGATAAGAAGATAATACCATCCAAATCGACTTGATATGAAAGCTGTAGCTGTGGACGTTACTGACTGTAAATGCTCTGGCCAGATGGCTCCCCATAGCACAACGAACGTACAAACAATGAGACTATACCAAAAAACAAGTGTTGCTTTTTTCATTAACTCACCTCTCAACAATACTTTTTCGTAAAACCAATGATGCCGAATGAAAAAATCATACTTCCCCCTTACTATTGCATCACTTTCGTTTACTTATTATGTAGAATAATTCTAAAATTCCCTTTTCCTTTAATACCCTAATCGTCAAGATTTAAGCGATGAATTTGTAATGGTTGAAGGGTTATTTCATTCTTTGATTTCTAGTCAGAAAAGACAGACTCATCTATAGTGATTTATTTTTTTCATATCTATCCTACCAATGATACGATACTATAGAGATAGAAGCGTTTTAACGTCTTACAAAGAGAGGTGAATGAAATGATTCAATCCACTACCCCTACCTACACGTCGATCGAGGACGCTTCGAGAGATGTCTTAGAAGTTATTAGTAAATTTGTAGGTGTTAATACATTTTTTATAGCCAAAAATGATAAAACTGATGTCGACATTATTTCTTCTTTTAACCGAGATGAAGTTATTCTTGAATCAGGTTTCGAAACCCTTTACCGAGATTCTTACTGACAATTCATCGTGAAAGGCGGTCGTGAACCCCTTATTATTGATGATTTAGCAACTCATGATTCAACAAGAGATATGGAAGTAACAAAAAACCTCGGTGGTGGGTCATTAATTGGAGCACCGATTTATTACCGAAATGGCGATAATTTCGGAACGCTTTGCGGACTCGATTTAAAACCATTTCACTATACCCAGGATCACATCGACTTGTTTAAAGCCATGGCCAATCTGTTAGGTAATGTTCTTGAATTAGAACGAGCGAACACAGAAATTGAGTCCCTCTCTGTCCCTGTTGTTCCTATCTCAGATGAAGTGGCGATCCTTCCAATTATTGGTGACGTGAATGAGATACGAACTGAACGATTAATGGAAAGAGCGCTTGCTGAGAGTGCAAAAAATCAGCTTGACTACTTGATCTTCGACTTATCAGGATTAACGAATATTCATACTGAAAGTGCAGCGAACTTGCTAAAGATTGGACAATCTCTTAAGTTGATCGGTGTTCAGATGATTGTAACCGGTATTCGTCCAGAACTTGCGATTAAAGCCATTCAAGCGACGAGTGATTTCGACCAAATCGTTGTAAAGTCAAATCTTCAACAGGCATTAAATTGGATTGGATATACGCTTATTAAACACTAAAAGGACCGCCTGTAAATAAAGGCAGTCCTTTTTGTCTACGATTCTATTTCAAAACCAAGATCTTCTATCATCTGGTGATCAGCCGTTGCATCCGCACCGTCTGTTGTTAAGTAGTCACCAACAAAGATGGAATTTGCGGCATAGAGGCCCATCACTTGAAGAGAGCGGAGATTAACCTCACGCCCCCCCGAAACTCGAATTTCTTTCGTTGGATTCATGAATCGAAAAAGGGCAAGTACTTTTAGACAATAGCGTGGATTTAGTTCATCCATCTTTTCAAGCTTCGTCCCTGGAACGGAATAAAGAAAATTCACAGGTATAGAATCGGCATCTATCTGACGAAGTTCGTTTGCCATTTCATACACATCTTCATGCGTCTCACCCATGCCTATGATGCACCCAGAACATGGTGAGATTCCGGACTTTTTCACATTTTCTACCGTTTTAACACGATGCTCATATGTATGCGTTGAAGTAACTTTCTCATGGTATCCCTTACTTGTATTAACATTGTGATTATAGCGATCGACCCCTGCCTGTTTTAACCGCTCTGTTTGATCTTCAGAGAGAATACCGAGACACGCACAAATCTTTAGCGGCATTTCTGACTTTATATGTTCGACGGCACTTATCACTTTATCTAGTTCTCGATTTGTTGCACCGCGTCCACTCATCACGATACAATAAGTTCCCGCTTTACGCTGCATTGCTTCTTTTGCCCCTTCAACTAAAGTCTCTTTATCAAGGAGAGGATATTTAGTAACGCTTGTGTTTGCAAAAGCGGATTGGGCACAGTACCCACAATCTTCAGGACAAAGTCCACTTTTGGCATTAATAATCATATTTAACTTCACTTTCTTACCATAGTAGTGCTTTCGTACTCTAAAAGCCGCATGCATAAGGGGTAAAAGCTGCTCGTCTGGTGACGATAAAATCGTTAAAGCCTGTTCTTTTGTTAATGTTTTCCCCTCTAGTGCCAAATCAGCAAAATGCTCCCAGCTCTCCATCATATGTTCCTTTACTTTTTGCATCATAAACCTCCCGGAAATATGTTAACTATAAATAAATAAAAGTTAACATTAAACTATCACCAGGTTAACTAACTGTCAATAGTGTCGAAAGAAGCGTCACCACTATACAAAAAAACCACACAATAAGAACAGTGTGGTATAACATGATGTCTACTAAGCCGGTGCTTGGTCAATCATGAAATAGTTTTCTTCTATTTGCTTCGATGGAACAGGCTTGCTGTAGTAATAACCCTGTATGCTATCACAGCCTTTTTGAGATAGAAATTCAGCTTGTTCAACCGTTTCCACCCCTTCAGCGATTACATGCAATTTTAATTGCTTGCTCATCGCGATAATGGCACTCGTAATCTGATCAGATTTCACATTTCGAGTCAGTTCATCAATAAAGGTTTTATCAATTTTCACCTGATTAATCGAAAAATCTTTTAAATAACTTAACGAACTGTGACCCGTTCCAAAATCATCAATTGAAATACTCACTCCAAGGTTCCGTAGTGAAGTAATCATCCAGGACGAACGTGTTGAATTTTCCATTGTCATACTTTCGGTTACTTCTAGCTCGAGTAACGCAGGGTCAAGCTCGTAACGGTCAAGCGTTTCTTTTACGGTTGTAATGAGTTCATCACTTTGAAATTGTTTAGGTGAAAGATTAACAGAAACGCGAAGGGGATGACCTTGATCGCTCCATTTCTTCGCCTGCTCACACGCCATAGCGAGCACTTGACTTCCAAGCTCAACAATTAGTCCTGTTTCTTCAGCCAGGGAAATAAAATCACCTGGGTACCGGAGTTCTCCCTCATTCATCTGCCAGCGCACAAGCGCTTCGACTCCAGAGAGTGCGCCATCCTCACATTTCACCTGTGGTTGGTAATGTAAAATAAAATCCTGATTAACCAGTGCCGTTCTTAACGAACTTTCTTCCACTAATCTTGATTCGCTTTTTTGCCCCATTGCTGTTGAGTAGAACTGATATTTCTGACGGTTGCGCCCTTTTGCTGAATACATCGCGATGTCCGCACGCTTCATTAAGGATTCCACATCGCTCCCATCAGCTGGCGTTACTGCAATCCCAATACTTGCTGAAGTCGATAGATCGTGTAAACCTACTCGAAACGGCTTCTCAAAAGCTTCAATAATTTGGTTAGCAAGGGCATCAGGATAGATGTCTTTAACACCATTGAGCACAATAACAAACTCATCTCCCCCAAGCCGAGAAAGGAAACCATATGGGGACACAACAGACGTCAATCTCTCTGCTACTGCACAAAGGAACAGATCTCCTGTATTGTGACCAAGGGCATCATTAATCACTTTAAAGCGATCTAAATCAAGCATCATCACTGCCAGATCAGCATGTTCACCTTTAAGATGATCCTCTAAGTGTTCGATAAATGACCGACGATTCGGTAAAGAAGTTAAGGCATCGTAGTAAGCCATCTGATGCGTCTGTCTCTCTGCCTTTTGTTGTCTCGTAATATCCTTAGTCATCGCATAAATTCGATCTAGTTTCTCATTTAAATAAATTGGAACAAACGTGACATTTAGCTCACTCACCTCTTTATCAAGCGTTACAATACTTGTGTTAAAACTGACAGCCTGCCTCGTTTTGTGAACTGTGAGAAAGTACTCTCGTACACGTTCAAGTTCCTTTTCTCCAAAGAAATCGATGGGATCGATACGACTTAGCTGATTCCTTTTCACTTGAAACAACGCTTCTCCAGCAGGATTCAGCGAACGAATTCTACCGTTTACTGTAAGCGTTAAAATCGCATCGATGCTATATGTTAAAAGAGAACGTAAACGATAGTCATTTCCCTTTAACTCCGTTTCCTGTTTAATGAATTTACGTTCGGTGACAATACCGAAAATTAAAATCGTCTGTACACAAAGCGTGCCAATGGCAATGACAATCGATAGAGCTGACGTATCTAATCCGTTCATAAGGGGGTTATGGTATTGTGCCATATAAAAGGTGGCAGCCTCTAGCCCAACATAATGCATGCCCGCGATCGCCATTCCCATCACACTTGCACTGCCTAATTTCAACAAAATGATATGACGAATTTTCTTTAGTCTTGAGAGTGTAAAAGATAGTTTCAGCGCTCCAAACGAAGCAACAATCGCGATTAAAGCTGATAAACTTAGTAGCCAGGGATTGTAGGTGATTTCCACCATTTCCATCGCTTCCATCCCAATATAGTGCATCGCGATAATAGCACCTGACATAAAAACCGTTCCAACAATTAGTCTTCTTATGGATAGTTGTTTTCCACTAATAGCCACAAGAGCGATCAATGAACCTAAGAATGCTGCTCCTATCGATAAGAAAACGAGCGGTATGTTGTATGTCATCGGCATTGGCATCGAAAAAGCCAGCATACCGATAAAATGCATGGACCAGATTCCAATCCCCATTGTACCTGCTCCACCAACTACCCATATCCATTTCCTTATTCCTTTTGAATAAGCGACGCGACCCGCAAGATCTAACGCGCTATATGATGCAAAAACGGCTATTACTAAAGACAGTAAAACGATCCACCAATTGTACTGTCCTGACATTTCAATCATGATTCTGTGCCTCCGACTTTTAAAAATCTGTTCAGTCTATTTATCGGCATAAATGAAACAGAGGTTAAGTGTGCCCCCGAATACCAAGCTTTCTTTTCACTTCATGTAATAACGGTTGCGCTTTTGCCCTTGCTTTCTTTGCACCTTCTTCAAGGATGCGGTCAAGTTCACCCTTGTGAGACATATAGTAGCGGAACGTTTCGCGTGGTTCGGAAAGAAAATCATTCATTACGAGAAAAAGCTCTTTTTTCGCTTCACCCCATCCTATTCCTTCTTCAAATCTCTTTCTCATTTTAACCGTCTGTTCTTCACTTGCAAACTCCTTATACAGTGTAAAAACAGTCGAGTCGTTTGGATTTTTTGGATCCGTTGGCCCTGTTGAATCCGTTGTAATACGATTGATTAACTTCTTAAGCTTAGCAGGCTCTTCAAACAGTGGAATCGTATTATGATAACTTTTACTCATCTTTCTACCGTCCAGTCCAGGGAGCACCGATGTGTTTTCATCGACTATGTGATCTGGCATTGTAAATATTTCTCCAAATTGGTGGTTAATAGTTGACGCAACATCACGTGCAATCTCTACATGTTGGATTTGGTCTTTGCCTACAGGAACGTATTGGGATTGAAACAATAATATATCTGAAGCCATTAAGATCGGATAAGTGAATAGCCCCATGTTTACTCCTTCGTCCTCTTCACGTTCTTCCTTACGATTCTTTTCGACAATGGCTTTATACGCATGAGCCCGATTCATCAAACCTTTAGGTGTAAAACAAGCCAGAACCCATGATAGTTCAAAAATTTCAGGTACATCTGACTGGCGATAGAAAATAACTTTATCCGGATCTAGCCCGAGAGCAAGCCATGTGGCCGCAATCCCATATGATAATTCTTGCATCTGTTTCTGATCTCGAACTTTCGTTAATCCATGATAATCGGCAACAAAATAGACTGGGTCTAGCTCCTCAATTCGTGCTTGCTCTAACGCAGGTTTAATGGCACCAATATAATTCCCTAAGTGTACCCGTCCTGTTGGTTTAATTCCTGTTACAATTGTCTTTCCCATAAGATCCCCTCCATTTAAATACAACACAAAAAGGCCCCTCATCCTCTAAAAAAAGGACGAGAGACCCCGTGGTGCCACCTTTATTCGTTTACAGACGTAAACGCACTTACCCTTACAGAAACCCGTTTCGATAAGGTGTCTTTTGTATCGGTAAGACGCTCCGCCGAATCCTACTAAATTGTTCAGTTTCGGAAGCTCAGAAGCCCATTCATCTGTCGCACACGCTGATTTCCACCAACCATCAGCTCTCTAAAGTGTCACTCAAGATTACTCTTCTTCCTCATCGCTAAGTTATTTTTTTCATCTTAAATCTTACTGAAGAAAAGATCAAGGCTTTTTAACAAATATTGCGTTAATTAAAGCACTTTACTCAAAAAGGCTTTCGTTCTCTCTTCCTTAGGGTTTTCAAATAGTTCAATTGGCACATTTTCTTCGACGATGTATCCCCCGTCCATAAACAAAACGCGATCCCCTACTTCTTTTGCGAATCCCATTTCGTGCGTCACAACGACCATTGTCATACCCTCTTTGGCTAGATCCTTCATCACTTCAAGCACCTCTCCAACCATTTCTGGATCCAAAGCTGAAGTCGGTTCATCAAACAGCATTATTTCAGGTTCCATCGCAAGTGCTCTCGCAATGGCAACACGCTGCTTTTGCCCTCCAGATAAAGAGTCAGGATAAACATGCGCCTTTTCGTAAAGACCTACCTTACGAAGAAGAGCAAGGCCTTTTTCCTCAGCTTGCTTGCGCTGCCACTTTCTCACTTTCATGGGAGACATCATGATGTTTTCAAGAACGGTTTTGTGAGGAAATAAATTGAACTGTTGAAAGACCATTCCTACATTCGTCCGCACTTGATTGATATTTGTCCCCTTTGCTGTTAAATCTTGATCCTTAATCGTCACTTTTCCACCAGTGATGGATTCTAAAAGATTTAAACATCTTAGAAAAGTAGATTTGCCCGAGCCAGATGGACCAATCACAACGACAACTTCTTGTGGTTTAATTTCGACATTAATTTCTTTCAAAACTTCTAAATCACCAAATGATTTCTTCAGCCGTTCGACTTTAATCATGCTGTATCCAATCTCCTTTCGATGTAATTCAATAAATACGTCAACGAAAGGGTAAGGATTAAGTATATGATTGCTACAGTTAAGTAGGGTTCCCAAACGCGATAGTACTGTCCTTGAGCGGCTCTACCCCAGTACATTAATTCTGGTGCTGCGATGATCGCTCCAAGAGAAGAGTCCTTTAATAGCACAATGAATTCATTGCCAAGTGGAGGAATCATTCTCTTAAATGCTTGTGGCAGAATCACATGACGCATGGCCTGAACATGCGTCATGCCAAGCGATCTTGCTGCTTCCATTTGGCCTCGATCGATAGATTGAATTCCTGCGCGAAATATTTCAGCAATATATGCGGTGGCATTCAAGGATAATGTAACAATAAGAGAAACAAGTGGATTAACGGATTCCATAATTAACGGAATTAAGCCGAAATGAATGAGGAGAATTTGAACGAATAACGGTGTTCCTCTAAAAGCATTGATGTACCAGATAAATGGATAGCGAATCCACCATGATTTTGAGATTCGTCCAATCCCCATAAATAACCCCAAGATGCTTCCAATTAGTATCCCAGCTAACGAAGCTCCAACCGTAACCATAGCTCCCTTAAGAAAGAAAGGAAGATACTCCCGAACAATTTCAAATGAAAATACGCCCATATTCGATCTCCTTTGTGATTTTCTGCGATGGTTAATCGACAATGAACTACGGCTGTTGTATCACTTAAGCCGTAGTAAGTCGAATTAGTCGTTTATTTTACTTGCTCAAGCAACGTATCTGTATTGGGCTCTTTTCCAAACCACTCTTCATAAATCTTAGCGTATTCTCCACTTTCGATTACTTTTTTAATCGCTTCATCGAATTCTGCTTTCAATTCACTGTCTTTAGGGAACATCAAGCCATAGAATTCAGATTCAAAATTTTCAGGATCTTCGATTGTTTGGAAATTATCATCCGGGTTATTCTTCACATATTCATTTACGACCGTATTATCCGTTACTACCGCTTCAACATCGTTGTTTTTCAGTGCCATAATGGCAACAACGTTGTTTTCAAATTTTTTAATACTAGAGCTCTTATCTCCCATAATCTTTTCTGCTGCTGCTTGTCCAGTTGTTCCGTTTTGAACACCTACTGTCAGCCCTTCAATATCTTTTGCCGTTTGAATATCTGTTCCTTCTTTGAACATCACCATGTGCGTTGATTCAAAATATGGGTTCGAGAAATCAAATGTTTTTTCTCGGTCTTCATTAATCGTGATTCCTGAGATTGCCATGTCTACCTCTTTCCCCTGGCGCACAGCTTCAAATAGCGGATCCCAACCTATATTTTTTGGTTCCCATTCATAACCTGCTTCTTTCATCACAGCATCAAGAAAGTCCATATCAAAGCCAACAATCTCGCCTTTATCCATGTATTCGAATGGCGCAAACGCAGCATCTGTCCCAACAATTAACTTCTCTTTCTTCTCACTTTCCCCTTCAGAATTGCTTGTCGAACTACTTTCATTCTGACCACATGCCGTCATAATCGCTAACAAGCACGCTAATACCGTAATCAATAACCCTTTCGTGAACATTCTCATCAAATTTCCCCCAAACTATTTTTTAAATATTCTAATATTTTAAATTATACACAACGCTTTTATAATAACAATATTGAAATTTGAGAAAAAGTATGATTTTTCGATACTATTCTTCTTTAAAATTAGTCATATCACAAATTTACACCTTAGTAATGGTTAATCACCTGGTGAAATATCCCACAAATTAAGGAAAAAAGGCTATTTCAAAATAAATTGGGCATGCTTTATAAATGTAAAAGACATGCATCAGAACGTTAGTTTATCTCACATGTTTTTTATTCAAAAGAACAACATCACCATATCAACAATTGTTAGGAGGATTAAGATGGACGACCTGCATTCATTTAGCTGGTATGCTGCTAAACTTAAAAAGCATCTTCCACCCGAAGCCTTTAAGCCCGTTCCAACTAGATTATTCGGTGGACTTACATATCTCACCATCACGATTACTGTTATTTCTCTCATTGGTTTGAACGATTTTCATCCACTCGTTTTGCTTATTTTCTCTTTTATCCTTGGTGCCTGTTTTGCCGGCCTAGGTTTTCTTGGACATGAAATATTACATGGCACTGTCGTACGAAAGGCGTGGCTTCGAGACCTTTTGGGAGCGATGGCTTTTTGGCCTCTAAACACAGGACCAACACTTTGGAGAAAATGGCACAACCTCAATCACCATGTTCATACACAGCATGAAGAAAACGATCCTGACGCCTGGCCTACACTAGAGCGTATTTCAGAAATGAGAATGTTTAAGTGGATTTATGGTCTTCCTCTGTTTATCCGGTCGTTCTTTGCTTTTGCATCACTTTCCGTTCAATTTAGCGCTCATTCTTTGAAAATGTTTTTTACATATGTAAAAGAATTCAATCGTAGAAAACAACGTGATATCTGGATGCAAATGATTATTCCATGGATCTCTTGGCTTAGTCTCATCTTCATCATCGGTTTTCGGGACTGGCTATTCGCTTATCTTGTCCCCCTTCTAATCGCGAACTTTATTGTGATGGCTTACATTTCAACAAATCATCGTTTGAATCCATTGACTCCTGTCAATGATCCACTTGCTAATAGTCTCACAGTAACGGTGCCAAAAATTGTAGATGTCCTGCACTTTAATTTCTCGTATCACACAGAACATCATCTTTTTCCTGGAATGAATCCCAAATACTATCCAAGGGTAAAACAACATATTAAAGCAATGTGGCCAGAGCGTTACCATGAAATGCCAATGACAGAAGCATTGATTGCACTCTGGCAAACACCTCGTGTTTATCAAAGGCACACAAACCTAATTGATCCAAAAAACCGTAAAACCTATGGATCGCTTGGAAATAACTTGAATTTGAAATCTATTTCTAGAAACAGTGAGCGATTAAAAAAGGCTGTCCTAAAAAATCCTACAAGAAAAGGCTGACTCGAATGATATCAGCCTTCTTGCGCGTTTATTATTCAACCCGTGCTTTTTCAACAGAATTGTTCTGTCAAATACAGCTTATGTTTCGAGAATTAGTAGCCTCCTCCAACAAAAGCTGCACCTACGATGATAAGGAGAATAAACAGCACTACAATTAGAGCAAACCCACTGCCGTAACCGTATCCCATGGAGTATGACCTCCTTTCCATCATGGATTTAATACATACTATGCAAAAACCATTCTGATGGATGGGCGTTTGTTTAGTTTTCATCGATACTTTTAAATTCATTCTTCTCATGAACACCATAAACTTGTCCTTGTGGTATTGATCTGATTAAATCCCCTTGCATATATAAGCGTATGCTTATATACTGATTCAGGGAGGTGAAGCGATGGAGAAATCAGTGATCGAACTAGAACCAGCAGCTTCTGTTCTTAAACTGCTTGGAGATAAAACTCGTTTAACGATTATGGGACTATTAAAAGATGACGAATGCTGTGTGTGCGAGTTTGTAGAAGTTCTACAAATGAGCCAACCTTCGATTAGTCAGCATTTAAGGAAATTGAGAGACGCTGGGTTAGTGAAGGAGCGGAAAAAAGGGCAGTGGGTATTTTATTCGTTAAATTCAGATCATGAAGCTATTTTACTGATTGAGCGTATTTTAACCATCATTCCTGACCAAATGGAAAAACTGAATGATCTAGAAAAAAAGGATTGCGCATTTGTTGCGATTAATGGGGGAATTTGTTTGACCGTTACACTAGCTATACTTATTTTTGTTTTAACTTTAGTGCTTGTTATCTGGCAACCTAAAAACCTTGGTATTGGTTGGTCTGCATGCGGGGGAGCTATACTCGCTTTGCTTGTGGGTGTTGTTGACTTTCAAGATGTTCTCACAGTAACAGGCATTGTATGGAATGCAACATTTGCATTTATTGCGATTATCCTCATCTCTCTTATTCTTGATGAGATTGGTTTCTTTGAATGGGCTGCTCTTCACATGGCGAAAGCTGCAAAGGGAAATGGGCTTCGTATGTTTATCTACGTTTCATTGCTTGGAGCAATTGTCGCAGCATTATTCGCAAACGACGGAGCCGCACTTATTTTGACACCAATCGTTCTCGCAATGGTGCGAAATTTAAATTTCAAAGAAAAAATGATTTTCCCGTTTATTATGGCAAGTGGTTTTATAGCTGATACTACGTCACTACCACTTGTTGTTAGTAACCTGGTTAATATCGTCTCGGCTGATTTCTTTAACATCGGATTCGTTGAGTATGCTTCGCGAATGATTGTGCCGAACTTTTTTTCGCTTGGAGCAAGCATTCTAGTGCTTTATCTCTTCTTCCGTAAAGACATTCCAGGTAACTATGACGTCAATGAGCTTCGCATTCCAAAGCAAGCCATTAAGGACATCCATATGTTTAAACTTTCCTGGATCGTTCTAGCTGTTCTTCTAATCGGTTATTTCGCAAGTGAGTTTATCGGTGTACCTGTTTCAATCATAGCCGGAATCGTTGCGATCTTCTTTCTATTAATGGCTAGACGCAGCAAAGCTGTAGAAACAAAGAAGGTCATTAAAGGGGCGCCATGGGCGATAGTTTTCTTCTCAATCGGCATGTACGTGGTTGTTTATGGTCTCCGTAATCAAGGACTAACCGATATTCTCGCAAACGTGATTCAAGCTGCTGCTGACCAGGGATTACTTGTTGCTACCCTTTCAATGGGCTTTATCGCAGCGATCTTGTCATCGATCATGAACAATATGCCAACGGTTATGATTGACGCTCTTGCTATTGAAGCGACAACCACTTCAGGTACGCTTCGCGAAGCGCTCATTTATGCCAATATTATCGGCTCTGACTTAGGTCCAAAAATCACGCCAATTGGATCGCTCGCAACGTTACTATGGCTTCATGTTCTTTCGCAAAAAGGTGTCAAAATTTCGTGGGGTTACTACTTCAAAATTGGCGTCATTTTAACTGTACCAACGTTACTTATTACGTTACTTGGCCTCTATTTCTGGCTACTTATACTTTAAATTTCGATTCAAAAGGAGCTCACTATGTCTACTAAAAAATCAATCTATTTCTTATGTACAGGTAATTCATGCCGAAGCCAAATGGCAGAAGGATTTGGCAAAAAACACCTCGGTGACACGTACGATGTTTATTCTGCAGGTATTGAAGCACATGGCCTTAATCCTAATGCTGTGAAGGCGATGAACGAATCTGGGATTGATATCACAACACAAACATCAGATAAAATTGATATGGAATTGTTAAACAATGCTGATTTCGTTGTCACACTTTGCGGTGATGCAAACGACAAATGTCCGATGACACCTCCTCATGTTAAGCGTGATCACTGGGGATTTGATGATCCTGCGAAAGCAGAAGGAACAGAAGAAGAAAAGTGGGCCTTCTTTCAGCGCGTACGCGATGAAATCGAAGAACGCATTGCTCGTTTTGCGAAAGAAGGACGCTAATTTAGAGGAAAAGCACGCTGGATGACCATCCAGCGTGCTTTTTTGTATGAAATAAGTTGTTCATTCCGCGATAATCAAGATTATTCCGCGAATCTCGATATTTTTTCCGCGAAAATCGAAAGTTATCCGCGATTTCACAGTTATTTCCGCGGAAATGAAAAGCGGACAATAAGTTAGTCAAGCTTTTTCATTTTATATACTTCTCTACTCTCAAGCAAAGAACCAATTTCCTGCCGATATTTTTCATAATGATCCGAGTTAATATGGGTCTCAATGGCTTGTTGATCTTTCCACACTTCATAAATCACAAACGTTGAATCTTCTGTTGATTGATGCACGTCATACTGAATGTTTCCTTCTTCATTTCGTGAGCCTACTAACACTTCCTGAAGAACGTGTAAAACGGCTTCTTCTTGTCCTTCTTTTGGCTTTAAAATAGCGGTAACTGCAATTTGCTCCATCTGTTCCTAACCTCCAATGCTCGTTTACGAATAGGATAAGCATAGTGGCAAGAACTTATCAAAGCAATTTTTTTGCTTGCTAGGATTTGATCGGTTTGAAGATTGCTCTCTGTAGTGGCACCCCACCCATTGTTACGTTCCGTTCAATAAACATATACGGTTTCCCATCAATTTTAAACGTTCGGTCACCTAAATAGTCCACTTCTCTCCCTTGAGATCTCAGTTCGCTTTTCAAGGCTCTCACGTATTCATTGTAATCCATATAGCGATCGTCCAAATCGATTTGGAGATGGTTTTTCCGATACCCCATTAGCCAGTTGAAGCCAGTTAAAGAAGCAACAATAACAGCGATCATAAGAAAAAAGTTCCACATACAGCATCCCTCCTGTAGCTTATATTCTTAATACGAAGAAGAAACCTGTGACGTTTCACTTTTTTGTGAATTAAGGAATTTAGTACTTTCGACGTGATCTTAACCAATAAATGTTTAAAAAATGTCAGATCAGTCAATAGTCTACTATCATGAATAAACTGGAGGCGATTGTATATGGCACTTTTGGAAATCAGCGTAACACCTGTAGGAACAAGTCAGACGAGTATGAGTCATTTTGTCACAGAAGCCATTCAAATCGCTGAAAAAGAAGGCTTCACTTACCATATTGGACCCACTTCAACCGTTTTTGAAGGAAACGTAGATGAACTTTTTGAATTGGCAAGAGACATTCATACGAGTGCGCTTCGGAAAGGATCAGATCGCGTCATCACAAATATTAAGATTGAGGATAGAGAAGACAAGGCACTTACAATTGATGGGCAAGTAAATGAAGTTCGAAGTTCAATTGGATAAACATGCAAAAGGAGGTAGCGGATCATCTGCTACCTCCTTCATTTATTTTAAAATACCTTCTTTCTTTAATACGCCTTCCATTCCCTTACGAGCTTCACTTAGAACCGATTTTTTCCACGCTACGTCATTGGGATAAAACATTGCTTCAAATTCTCCAAGAATCCACTGAATATCATCGACAGACTCTGCACCTTCATGATACAAGTGATTTTCCAAAATAATCGTCATAAATTCACGAAGCTCCGCCTGCTTGTCCGTTCCAAATGTTCCAAACTCAAAGAGAGCGGAAAGAAGGTATGTTTCCGGATACGCTTCTTTTTTGAGCTTATAGAAATGGTTTGTTGAATCACCTTTTACTTTCTCAGGGGTATAGGTTTCAACATTTTTAAGTTGATAAGCTTCTTTCAGTTCATCTATGCTTCTGCCGTCATTTTCAGAGATCACCATTGTGATTTCATTCGTTGGCCCTAGCGCCGTATGCCAATCCATATGAATCACGCTCGGGTAAGTGCCTAGCAACTTTTCTTGAATACTTTTTAAGAAGACAGCTGACTCTTCAGCTGTAGAACCGCCATAGTAGACCCCTCGTTCAAATTCAAATTGCCCCATTCCCTTTGCCTTTTTCAGTCCGCCGTATCCTTCTTTTGCTAGACCTTTCATTAACTGGGCATACAACTTATGCCTTTCTTCTTTTAAATTAGTGATTTTTCCATCCGGTAAAAATAAGTCACTTTCTTTTGCATAATTTTTATTCACGTCTCTGCGAATGGAATTTTCATCATAGAAATAATTTCGGTTAAGGTCGACGTTGTTTTCTGTTACGCGGCGAAAGTGGCGCATCCCCCACGGGTTAATAGCATGAATCAAGCAAATGCCTGTTTTGGATGCATCAATTTGGTCAAGATAATTTTCCACGAATAGTTGAATAACGGCTGCACCTGCATAGCCTTCAATTCCATGTTCACCAGTTGTAAAAAAAAGCACCTGATCATTTGAGCTAAGTGCTTCTGAATAAATCATATCAATTGTGTTATTTTCTTCTTTTCCAATCGCTTTTGTTGTTAAAGTTGCATCCGGCCACTTCTTTTGAATTTTATCGAGATGACTGCGAAATGTTACTCTGGACTCATCGTAATTCTTAGCAAAGTAATGGTCTGTATCGTTCATAGCGAATACTCTCCTTTATAATTAAGTTGTTCCGATGCGGAATTGGTTAGCTAACCTTTACATTCCACCCTACTCAAATATCAAACTTTTCTGCTTGAATTAATTATCGCATCTGACTGAAAGCACAAAAAAAGATGAAAACCCATTTCAGAGTCTCCATCTTATTTGTGCTTCTGGTTTTGTTCATGCTGTTGTTCATACTCAGCTAGCTCAACTTCCAAACGTTTCTGAGTTCGTTTCTTATCGACATTTAGAAATAGCGCTGCTACTGCAATGAACCCTATGCTTAACATTAAAAATTGTAAGGTTAATTCTAATGACATTCTTTCATCCCTCTCTTTGTACTCTTGTTTCGATTCCCTTTTAGGAATTAATAGGGGATTATATAGTTACCCGTTATTTCGGCACTCTAAACATCCGCTTCAGGCTTAATCGAAACAAAACAAAGTAGAATGGCCGCTACAGTTACAGCTGCAGAGGTATAAAAGACGATTTCATGCGATTGCTTCATAAGAATGGCATAGATCGGTGGTCCTGCCGCTACCCCGAGGAAACGCGTTGAACTGTAAAGCGATGTAATCGTGCCACGCTCTTCTTTTTTCACGCCTTCTGTTATGAGCGCATCAAGGCATGGAAGCGACATACCTATCCCGATCCCAGCTACAAACAATATTAGTAACATGAACCAAAGTCTTTCCGTAAAAGATACACCTATTGTAGCAGCAGCGAGCAAGGAAAGACCTGCAAAGATACACCATTTCATCGTCGTTTTGTTCTCACCAATTCGTTTTCCAGCGATATAAGAAGTCAAAGATAAGGCCACAAGCGGAATGGCAATGATTGCTCCTTTCTTGACACCTACAATTTGAAACTCCTTTTCCAAAAATCCTGCGAGGTAGAATAAAATTCCAAATAAAACAAACATAATAACGCCACCGATCGCAAATATCGCTGTCAGCCATTTTCCATCGTTATGAAAAATGTTTTTTAAACACGACAAAAAACATGAAAATGTTTGCGGCTTCTCATTTTTCTCTGGTGACTCTACAAGGAAAATAACAAGCAATATTGAAATAAGTGAGAAAACCGGAATGGCTAAGAATGGTAAATACCATAGAAAAGAAGCAAGAAGCGCTCCAAGTATTGGACTAAGTACTTTACCGACTGTATTCGAAGTTTCAATCAAACCAAGTCCTGCACTTACATCTTTATCACTTTTGAATAAATCTCCTACAAGCGGAAGCACAACTGGGGCTGCTCCTGAAGACCCAATCCCTTGAAGAACTCTTCCAATGAGAATCATGCTATACGGATCTTCTAGAGACCATGATGCCCAACCCGTCACTAGTCCCCCCGCTCCTGCAATAAATAAACTGGGGATAATCACTTTCTTTCTTCCATATCGATCAGATAAATACCCGGCAATCGGAATTAATAAGATAGCTGCGATTGAGTAGACCGTGATGATCATCGATACTTCAAAGGATGTGATGCCTAGCTTTTTTTCAATAAGAGGCAGAACGGGTATAAGCATTGAATTCCCCAGCGTCATCACAAGTGGAATTGAAGCAAGAGAAATCAAATCCCACTTCTTTTTATTGTCCATGAGCATCCTCCATTAAGATCTCTACTTCATATGTAGTTTGCCTGCTCTTGTTAGTGGGTATACCCTAGTAAAACCTGGCTATAATGAAACAACACTTATTCCTACATCAACTTTGCTATTTTATTATTAGGAAATGAAACCTAACATAGATAATCGTCAAAAATGTGTAACATAACTTACAGTCAGCGAACCACTTTTTTAGTATACTTAACATGGAGATGAACCATGTAAAATCCGTTTGGAGGTCAAACACATGATTACACTTTATACGTCACCAAGCTGTACATCTTGCAGAAAGGCGAAGGCATGGCTTGAAGAGCACAATCTTCCTTATGAACAGCGGAACATGTTTGCAAAGCCACTTTCTGAGGATGAAATTAAAGCGATT
Organism: Bacillus sp. Cs-700; assembly: GCF_011082085.1. NCBI lineage: Bacteria > Bacillati > Bacillota > Bacilli > Caryophanales > Bacillaceae > Bacillus > Bacillus sp. Cs-700. Next base: position 3,549,288 of record NZ_CP041063.1, on the reverse strand, counting down.
ATACGTATGACTGAAAAAGGAACAGAAGAAATCATCTCAAAGCGCTCAAAAGCGTTTGAATCACTTGATAAAGAGCTCGATGAACTGACGCTTCAGGAACTTTATACCTTAATTAAAGAAAACCCTGGCATTTTGAAGCGACCGATCTTACTTGATACGAAACGTCTTCAGGTTGGTTTCCATGAAGATGAAATAAGAAGCTTCCTACCGAGGAAAGTTCGCGCATTTCAGCTTGAACAAATTCTTCAAGAAGCGCAATAAATGAAAGCGAGAGAAGATTCCCCTCTCTCGCTTTTTTGTGGCTATTGATTTAGATCTTCATCCAACCCCTGGATCGTAAATTTCTTCATAAAGTAAAGAAGAACGATTAAAATAAATCCATATCGAATATACATATCAGCTACGTTAAAAATACCTGAACTCCACTTTACGGAAAGAAAATCAATGACATGACCATATTGAATACGATCAACTAAATTTCCAATCCCACCACTAATCAACAAGCTAAAAGCTACTTGCATGGCAAAACGTTTTGGCGTTGCACGTATGTATCCGTAAATCAACAGAAGAATGATCCCTGTTTGTAGAAAGAGAAGTAAACCCGTGTATCCTTTCAATAACCCCATCGTAGCACCAGCGTTATAGTAAAGCTGGAATCCTAAAAGACCATCAATCACTTCAATCCGTTCATTGATAGTTAGAACAGAGTCAATCCAACGTTTTGTTACAAGATCAATCACTAAAAAGAAGGTTACTAAAGGAATCATCCGCTTCAAATCGTTCACATCCTTTTATAAAATGAGTTTGAAGCATAAAAGACTCCTTAAACCATGTTAAGGAGTCTTTTCATATAAGAAATTCGTTAAATAAGAAGCATCTTCAGGATAAGCATGAGCTAACGCTTCCACTTCTTCCACTGTTTTCCACTCAATATCGGTTACGTCTTGCTCAGATTTCGGTAGAGATATCATGCCTCCAACCACATTTACTTCGTAATAATACGTCGTGACATGAAAGCCATTCACATCCTGATCTTTCACAAATAGTGGCTTTGCAATCGCAACATCATAGCCTGTTTCTTCCTTCACTTCACGAATGCAACACACCTCAGGCGTTTCATCTTTTTCTACTTCTCCAGAAGGAACGGCCCATTTCTCCTTCTCATTTTGAATCATCAGCAAATCCCCCTGATCATTTGTACAAACTGCCGCTGCTCCAATCCATTCTCGCATGAAAATTCACCCTTTAGTTTAAATCATTATGAACGTATTGACTTGTATGGCTTTTCACTTCTTCTTCTGCTTGTTCGTTATTCGTTCGATTCGGTGCTTTTGTTCCAAAAACTTTTTGGAAGAGAAAGCCAACCACTAGAAACGTTGCAATTGTTCCCCAAAATATCCATCCGATCAGTGTCATCTACTCACTCCTTATTGAACTCTCTACTCTTTCTACGATTGTGCAAGTTGTTTTGTTTCAAATAGTTACTAAAAAGTGCCTACTTATCAAAAAAAATCATTTATTTTATAATGGCAAAACAAGTAGGTTTACAAATACGAAAACAGGTGAATCATATCCATATTCATTCATAATTACGAGGAGGAATTAAGATGAAAGCTCTTCTACTTAAAGATAAAGATCAATGGGATTCCATGAAAGTGAAAGAAATGGAAACCCCATCTCCCAAAAAAGGAGAAGTTCTTGTTAACATTCAGGCTGCGGGATTAAACCCCGTTGATTATAAGACCGCTACTAACGGAAATCCTAACTGGGAATACCCTCACATTCTTGGCCTTGACGGCGCTGGTGTGATTGAGGAAGTAGGCGAAGAAGTAACGGAATGGAAGCCAGGTGATCGCGTTGTATACCATGGCGACTTGATGAAAAAAGGAACATTTGCCGAATATGCGATTGCACAAGCTCACACGATTGCTAAGCTTCCTGAAGCGATTTCTTTCGTTGATGCTGCAGCACTCCCAACAGCAGGATACACTGCTTATCAGGCCCTTTTCCGTAAGCTACATATTCATCGGGGGCAAACGATTCTGATTCATGCTGGTGCTGGTGGTGTAGGTGGCTTTGCGATTCAGTTGGCGAAGTATATGGGATTAACCGTCATTACAACAGCGTCACGTCACAATCACGATTTTGTAAAGAAACTTGGTTCTGACTATGCAATTGACTACAAAGAAGAAGACTTCGTGGAACGAACGCTCGAACTAACAAACGGTATTGGCGTTCACGCTGTTCTTGATGCTGTAAGCGGAGATAATGCGACAAAATCACTTGAAACCTTAACATTTAACGGGCAGATTGCCTATATTGCCGGTGCCCCAGATTTTAAACAGGGTGTCTCTTTCGCTCGACCACTCTCTTTCCATCAGATCGCTCTTGGAGGCGTGTATCAATCCTCTAACTTAGCCGAACAAGCTGATCTTGCTATGATGGGAGATGAAATGATTCAACTTCTTCTAGGTGGCCATCTCGATCCGATGATTTCAAAAACCATATCTCTTGAAGAGGTGCCACAAGCTTTAGTTGAACTATCTAAGCGTCATGTTACTGGTAAGATTGTTGCAAAAGTTAGCGAATAATTTGCTCTCAAGAACCGCTCTCAGACATTGAGAGCGGTTTTTTTATTATTTAGAATAACCCCTGTTTTGTAAATACCCCTAGTGGGTAAAGTTTGTATATAGACTTAATACTCCAAGGGGATGATTCCTTTGACCACACTTCAGCTTATTTCAATTGTTGCTCTGTCGATTGGATTACTCTCATCGCTTGTGATTCTTGTTGATATTATCCGTCATCCACAAATGATGCGAATTATGAACGTCGTTTGGCCAATTAACGGGTGGTTTCTTGGTCCATTTGCCATCTGGTCATATTTTAAATGGGGACGCTTGAAGGCAAAAAATCTGGATTATGATGATCATCGTGGTGAACCTGCAAAAGTTTTTATGTCTACGAGTCATTGCTCAGCAGGCTGCACATTAGGAGATGCCGTCGGCGTTCCGATCGTTGCCTTAACTGGATTTGCTCTCCTGGGCTCTGTTCTTTACACTCACTATCTCGTTGAATTTATACTGGCATATGGATTTGGTATTCTTTTTCAATTTTATGCGATTTATCCAATGAACAAAGAAGATGGCGCGTGGAGTGCGATTAAAGAAGCCGCCAAAGCAGACACGCTTTCCTTAATTGCTTTTGAAGTTGGGATGTTTGGCTGGATGGCTATCGTACACTTCGTCCTCTTTGCCGAACCTCCAAAGCCTAACTCAGCCGTATACTGGTTTATGATGCAAATTGCGATGATTCTTGGATTTGCGACAAGTTATCCAGCAAATTGGTGGCTCGTTAAAAAGGGGATAAAAGAAGCGATGTGATAAGCCAGGCCTATGCCTGGCTTTCTTCATACCATTTTGGAACCATTCGATGAAAACCATCATATGTCTCTAGAACATATTCTATTGCTTCTTCGGCAAGTGAAAGATCTTGTGGAAAGAAATCCGTTGCCCAATTCATATGATAGATCAGAATCTGTGCCATATGTACCGAACGAATCTTCCAAAAGAGATCAGGAACTTCGTCAGAAAAGTATCCTTGAATCATCCCTTTTGAAAAAGGAATGCTCAAGCGACTCGAAAACAATTCAAGCTTATCAAACTCAGAATAAGCTGTGTTTACACCACATCGGTTAAAATCAATCACACCAGCATACTTTCCATGCTGAATAATCAGGTTTCCTGCATGATAATCATGATGCGCAAATACAAGCTTACTCTCTCCAATAAGTGGCAAGTTTCTCCTCACATAATCTATTATCTCTTGATCATGTGGAATACGTGTTTCGAGTTTCAAATGCCGCTCCACCGCCTTCTCAAACTTCGTTTTCACAAAAGCTATATGCTCGGATTTAGAGGAAACGATGGGCAATTCGTGCATCTTCAAAAGATCTACTCCCGCTTCATACCCCGCTCTGTATTGTTCAGCCTCCGTTAAGCTAGGTAACGCCACCTCGCCATCTTCTCCTTCAAGAAAAGAAAAAATCGTGTAACAGAAATTTTCTTCCGGTATTACACCAAAGGCATACACTTCCTGACATCGAACACCACGCTCCCTGAACGCACGCATCTTTGCTACTTTTTCTTGTACGCGCTCACTTAAAGCGAGGTCATAGATCCGAAGCAACACTCGCTGTCCCTTCCAATGTGTTACGTATTTTAAATCAAACGAATATTCTTTTGTAATTGGAATCAGTGTCTCATCAGTTAATTCAGGGATCCTAGTGATGATCTTTTCTTTTGTAAGGTTTTTCATTTACTACCCGCCTTTCTAAAGGAAATATTATCCTATCAAATATTCAGAAGAAAAGAAAGATTGCCTTAACTATTTTCGTATGCTACCATATTTGGAAATAAGAGGTGAGCGATATGCAACAGTTAATCATCGTACAACTTCATCATCACAGTTAGCCTTGCTATCCGATTGATAAAAAAATCGCGTATAGGAAGGCTATTACTCGTAACCGCATGATTTGAGAAGAAATCTTCTCCCATTCATGCGGTTTTTTGTATTCAAAAAACGAAAGGATGAGCGTTTTGAAAAAGCTAAAAAATCAAAATGTAAAAGGAACAATGGATTATTTACCTGAGGATGAGCGAATACGCAGACAAGTGAGGAGAATCCTTGAAGATACGTTTATCCAATATAACTGTCTTCCGATCGAAACGCCTATTCTGAATGAACAAACCCTAATGGCTTCTAAATACGCTGGTGGTGATGAAATTTTAGAAGAAATGTACACACTCACCGATCGTGGGAAAAGAGAGCTTGCTCTTCGCTACGACCTTACGATTCCATTCGCTAAAGTAGTCGCAATGAATCCGGGTTTACGCATGCCCTTCAAGCGATATGAAATCGGAAAAGTATTTCGAGATGGACCTGTGAAACCAGGGCGATTCCGGGAGTTTACTCAATGTGATGTCGATATCACCGGGGTAAGTTCGCAGATGGCTGAAGCCGAATTAATGGAAATGGCGCTTGATGGTTTTAATCAACTTGGACTTAACGTAACGATTCAATATAACAATCGCAAGCTCCTCGCTGGGATGCTACAGACCCTATCGATCCCTATCTCGCGATTAAATGAGGTCATTCTTACAATGGACAAACTTGAGAAAATTGGAATAGACGGTGTAAAAAAGGAGCTTCAACAAAAAAACATCTCCCCGGAAGCAATTCGTAACGTTGAGCGCTACGCACAGGAGTGGCTCGGTCAAGACCTCACTTATTTTGAACAACTTGTCATCGAGAATGAGAATGTGCAAAAAGGATTAAATGAGCTTTCCGAACTGACATCCTATTTGGATGGCCTTAACGTTCTTCAAAATTGTTCCTTTAACCCGTTTCTTGCAAGAGGCCTTGATATTTATACCGGAACGATTTACGAGATTTTTCTCAATGATCAATCCATCTCATCCAGCATTGGCAGTGGCGGTCGCTATGATCGTGCCATCGGTGGTTTACTTGGCAGTGAAGAGTCCTTTTCAACTGTTGGCATTTCGTTCGGTCTTGATGTGATTTTCACTGCATTAAAAGGAAGGGAGTCAGCAATCGTTAAAGATGAAAAACCTGACTATGTTATTATTCCGATCGATGCAAAGCGAGAAGCGTTAATTGTTGCATCGGCTTATCGGAAATTAGGTTATCGAATTGAAGTTGATATGAGTGAAAAGAGAATAGGGAAATCTCTTGAGCGAGCGAGTAAAAGAGGGATCGAAAAAGTCATCCTTATTGGAAACGAAGAAGTAATAAATAACGAGATTATCGTGAAGTCACTAAATGAAGGAAAAGAAGAACGTATCTCCTTCCGTTTTTAAACTTTCATATGAAAACAGCGGTAAGGGTTTTGCCCTTACCACTGTTCCATTTAACCTTGAAAGACGTATGGCACAGACGCTTTAAGTAATGTCTGAATTCCCCCTTGATAATAAGGCATCCACTCATCCGCTTCATTAGGATTCATCCACTTTGCATCCGCAATCGTCTCTGTGTCTTGAATGGCGATCGTTCCGTTCGTGATTTTGCCTTGAAAGGTAAAGAAGTGAGCGTGATGATTCCCTATAAATGCTTCATTTACACTCAACACGTCTCCCACTTCCACCGTTAATCCCGTTTCTTCTCTCATTTCACGACTAGCCGCCTGCACGAGCGTCTCTCCTTCTTCGACGGCTCCACCAGGTAGTGACCAATTGTCATGCTTCTTATTTTGAACCATTAACACTTGATCGTCCCTTTCGTTATAAAGAAGCGTATACACCACATCCACTCTTATCATTTGCTTCCTCCTCATCTGAATCGTTACCATTTTCTACTATCTAATTTACCAGATTCGCTGCTTGATTTGGAGGAAAGCGCTCGTAAATCACATTGGTTCTCCTTTTGACACTTCAGTTTTTTTCGAACTAGATAAAAACCAACCTCCGATTGCAATGAGTAGCAATACCGCATAGAACGTTACTTTCCATTCAGGTGACTTCGCAAATGATTCAGGTAGAATGCTTAATTCTGGGTGAGAAAGAGTGTAAACAGACAATTTCACACCTACCCAACCGACAATCATGAAAGCAGCAATCTCCAACCCAGGCTTTGCTTTTAGAAGTGTTACAAAATAATTGGCCGCGAATCGCATCACAATTAATCCGATTAGTCCACCTGCAAAGATAACAAGAAATTTCCCGCCGTCTAGTCCACCGATTTGTGGAAGAGGTGTATTGGGAAGCGTAACGGCTAAAGCAACGGCAGCTAATATAGAATCGACTGCAAAAGCAATATCTGCTAGTTCCACTTTAATGACTGTTCCCCAAAACCCAGACTGCTTTTTGGTTTTTTTCTCAACATCGCTTTTCCCCTTCTTCATCAGCTGCTTTCGAACAATATGATTGATGGCAATGAATAAAAGGTAAAGCGCACCGATCGCTTGCACCTGCCACACACCAACGAGAAAAGAAATCGCAAATAGGGAGGCAAAGCGAAAAACAAAGGCACCAGCTAGCCCGTAAAACAATGCTTTCTTACGCTCTTCTTCTGGTAAATGTTTTACCATAATCGCCAATACGAGAGCATTATCTGCCGCAAGCAGCCCTTCAAGTGCAATGAGAAGTAACAAAACCCATCCGTATTCCAACAACATTGACACATCCATTACTAAATCCCCCTTATTTTAAAATAAATGATGTTGAATAAAAAAAGACCTCTGCCGCTTGGCAAAAGGTCTATTGAAACAATTAAAGACCTTTACCGAAAAAGTAAAGGTCTTGCTAACAACACGAATGTTGCCAACAAAGCCGAGAGCTAAAATGCTCTGGAATGACGACTTTGCTGTAAAAGCTACTCCCCTTTAGGAGTTGCGTTATTTAATTAGTTGAGATGATCATAATTCAATTCTTCATCGCTGTCAATTGTTATTTTATGCAGGAAATGATTAAAAATAACGGAATACGCTGCCTTCTTTTAAACTCTTCTTCATTTTGAAAATTATCTCGTTGTGGCGTTCCTTCTTTTAAGCCCTGTATCGTAAATCCAGCGCCTTGAAGGATAAGAAAATAGTCTTCAATCGTCCGATGGTATTTCACCACTTGTTCCCCAATCCATGGTTCAATTCGCTTCCCTGTGTCAAAATAATCATCAACAATCCAATCCGTTCGTTTTCCCGTCATGCTTTTGAAAGAAGCCGTCATAACGGGATGAAGAACGCTGAAAACGAACTTCCCTCCAGGTTTTAACGTCTCATATACGTTCTTAACAATCGATTCTAGATCTTCTATGTAATGGAGGACTAATTGGGAAACAACCCGATCAAAAGCGGTTGCTGGATAAGAATAGGTTTCTAAGGATGTGTGTACAACGCTTCCTTTCGTCCCTTGTAGCTTTAATTCCGCTTGCTTCACCATGTTCTGAGAGCCATCCACACCGACATATTCTTCACACTGCTTGCCTAGTAATGATTCTCCAAGCGAGGCGTCTCCACAACCGAGATCAAGAATTGTCTGATCGATAACATCTCCGAGTAAAGACATTAGCGCAGGATATTCGATCACCTTATTTGGGCTTTCTTCTCGATGGCGCCTAGCCATATATTGCTCATAGAAATCATTATGGTCGTATACCGATGATCCACCGTATTCCATTTTAAATCCCCCTTGTACATAGTATCTAACTGGCAACTTTATCTTGTTTTTATCGCCTTTGTAGCAATAAACGTTTGAGTATAGCGGTCGATCAGGCGCCTTCCCCCAAAATCATCCTCATAGAAACCAGCGATCAAAAATCCTGCATCAATCTGTCCCTGAATTTGATCTTCTAGCGTATGACCGAATTCAAGTGCTTGATTGCTTTCCTTGTATAGTTGAAGCTCGTCTTTACTTAATTGATCGAGCGGGGAATACGGAATGCTGTTTTTTACATCAAGAATCCCTTTCTCCTCCTGCTCATCATCGAAAAGGTAAAGCAAAGGATTTGTAAATCCTGAAATAAGCGTACCTCCGTCTTTTAGTACTCTAGCTGCCTCTTTCCAAACGGGCCAAATATGTTCCACAAATACATTTGAGACTGGATGAACAATCATATCAAAGGTGTTATTAGGAATAAATGATAAGTCCGTCATATCTCCTTTTTCGATCGTAAGTTGCAAATGATCCCTTTCAGCAACAAAACGATCTTGCTCCAATTGTTTTTCAGAAAGATCAACAACGGTTACTTCAGCTCCTGCAGCGGCAAGGATTGGTCCCTGTTGCCCACCGCCAGAAGCGAGACAAAGAATCTTAACCCCGTTTAGCGTAGTGGGAAACCACTCACGTGGGACAGGCTTTTCTGTCGTTACGGTGATGTGCCAATTTCCTTTCTTACTTTCTTCAATCCTTTTACTTGTGACAGGCTTTGTATATGAAACGCCATCGGCCACTTTTTTATCCCATACAATGCGATTGTGCTCATTGATTTTCATCGATCTTTACTCTCCTTTCATCCCCTTCTCTTTCCTTCTTCTTCATGTGATGAAAATCCTTTTCTCATTTATAACCTGCTAATGACGGGGGAGGAGCATAACAGCTACACCTATAAGGCAAATCGCACCTCCAAGTATGTCATAAAGATCAGGAACTTTTTTATCAAATCCCCATCCCCACAGAACTGACATCACGACAAACACCCCTCCATATGCCGCATACACCCTACCGAAATCAGGATAAACTTGCCAGGTGGCAATGACACCATATAGAACCAAAGCAAGTCCTCCTGCTAAACCTAGTAAGCTTGAATATCCTTCTCGAAGCCAAAGCCATATTAGATAGCCTCCACCAATTTCAGCAAGACCTGCTAAAGTAAATAAGAGAATTGTCCTCATCCGTTATCTCCTCCTTCATAAATGATGGCTTATCTTGTCGTCCTTTTTTATAAGGGGCCATCACCCTTCACCTGATTTTCATTCATCCTTATTTATGGTAAAAACGAACCAACCCATACAAAAGTATGATAATCTATAAAAAAACGCTTCAATCTCATACTTTCAATACTTTTTATATAAAGCTACTATTATGACCAGGAAAAGAGGATGCCCCATGACGCAACGTGAAACGTACATCAAAAACTCAAAAACCACCTGCGAGCATGTTTACCGTATGGATCCAAACTCAGTTCCTGTTCTTCACGTTTTATTAACGGAAGAAGAGTTAAAACAGCGCATGCACCATTACGAACGTGCGCTTTCCATCATTCAAACATTCATGACAAAGCTTTTAAGCTTTCTAACCGACATCCCTACTGTTATCGTAACAACCGATGACCAGGGGTTTGTGTTAGATTCCTATGGAGACGAACGTCTTAAACAAATGACAACGTCACTCGGCATTCAAAGCGGCGTTAAATTTGATGAAGAAACGGCAGGGACGAATGCTATTACCCTTGCACTAGAACACAACGAGCCCTTTCATTTAATTGGAGAGGATCATTACCATTATTGTTTTAGCGAGGTAGCGTGCTACTCGGCACCGTATCGTTATCGTAACGGAGAAGTGATCGGAACCATTTCAATTATGACACCAAAAGAGCACGCCTCACCGTTACACCTTGGCTTGCTTTCATCTTCAATCGACACCATTGAACGCGAGATTCGGGTTCATGAACAAAACGAACAGCTTCATCTCTACAATCAAATGCTAATGAGCACCACGCCAATTGGCATTGTTATTTCAGATCAGGCTGGTCATATAAGAGAATTTAATCAAAGCGCCGCTCAACTAACAGGCATGAATAAGCGAAACATGATCGGGTCTCATATATCAGAGGTTTCTGTTCTTAAACCATTTTTCGATCATGTTCTTACGAAAGAAAAAGGAATCGAGGATATTGAAATCACCTTCTCAAGGCTTGATGAACGCAAGTGTTTACTTGATATTTTACCTCTATATGATCACAATCAGCGGCTAAGCGGTGCTTTTGCTCAGTTCCGCGATATGACCTCTTATTATCAACTACAAGAACAGGTCATTCAATCTGAGAAACTATCTGCTATCGGGAAATTAGGAGCTGGATTAGCACACGAAATCCGCAATCCTCTCACATCCATCATCGGCTTTACACAGCTATTGGATGTGGATAAAAAACAAACACATTATATCGATATTATTAGAACTGAGCTTGAACGAATGAAAAACCTCGTCAACCAATTCGTCATGATGGGAAAACAAACAATTAGCGAACGAAAAGCCGGCCAATTATATCCTCTCATATTTGAAACGGTTGAATTAATGAAAAGCAATGCTCATCTACATAATGTTGAGATTAACTTTCATGCCGAAGAGGAGCAAATAACCGTTTGGATGGATGCCTCTCAAATCAAACAAGTGCTTATTAATTTTATTAAAAACGCCATTGAAGCAATGCCTCAGGGTGGAGAAATTACGGTCTCTTTATCTAAAAAAGAGCAACACGCTATCATTGCAGTTAAAGATAATGGCAAGGGGATGAGTGAAGAAGAGGTGAAACAGCTCGGAACGCCTTTTTTTAGTACGAAAAGCAGTGGGCTTGGAATTGGACTTTCGATTTGCTTTGATATTATGAAAGCTCATAACGGAAAAATTGTCATTGATTCTGATAAAGGTGCCGGTACAATGGCCAACCTCTTTATCCCACTTCACAAGGAAGAAAGCTAAGTATCTCTTCCTACCTCTTACAACGTCCACACAATGATAAACGTAACGAGCAAAATTCCAATCGCTAATGCGTCGATGGCATACTTTTGCCCTTCCGTTAACGGTTTTCCTTTTATCTCAAGAAAAGATGGATAAAAGAAACCAATCACGCGAACTAAAATAATCCCGATCATGATCACAACAGCCGCTAAAATAGCCATATAAAACCACTTCCTTTCTCATCACTTTCCCTTCTACTTTAGAACAAAACAAAGGCTGTCACCTACTTTAGGTGACAGCCTTTTTAGCCTATCCGATTAAAACATTTCAGAAACTGTTTTTGCCTGCATGTGAAGGCCAAGGTAATCTGGTCCACCTGCTTTTGAATCTGTACCGGACATTTTAAACCCGCCGAATGGGTGGTATCCAACAATTGCTCCTGTACAGTTACGGTTGAAATATAGGTTACCTACGTGGAAGTCCATTTTCGCTTGCTCAATGTGTGCACGGTTATTCGTGATCACCGCACCCGTTAAACCGTACTCCGTATTGTTCGCAATCTCAATCGCTTCATCAAAGTTATCTGCTTTCGTTAAGCAAACAACTGGCCCGAAAATTTCTTCTTGCTGCATGCGTGATTTCGGAGCAAGGTCTGCAAACACGGTTGGCTTGATAAAGAACCCTTTCGAATCATCGCCTTCTCCACCAGCAACGAGACGTCCTTCTTCTTTCCCGATTTCAATGTAGCTCATGATTTTATCAAATGATGCCTGATCAATAACTGGTCCCATGTACACATCTGGACCTGTCGTTTCGCCTAGTGTAAGTTCATTTGTTAATTCAACAACGCGATCACGAACCTGATCGTATACCTCTTTCAAAATGACCGCACGTGAGCCTGCAGAACATTTCTGACCTGAGAAACCGAATGCTGAGACAACGATCGCCTGTGCAGCAAGTTCTAGATCTGAATCTTTATCCACAACGATCGTATCTTTACCACCCATTTCAACGATCACTCGCTTGAGGTGTTGTTGACCTGGCTGTACTTTCGCAGCTCTCTCATAAATACGTGTACCGACTTCACGTGAACCTGTGAATGTGATGATCGATGTTTTCGGATGATCAACTAGATAATCCCCTACTTCAGCTCCGCTACCTGGCACAAAGTTCAATACGCCTTTAGGAAGACCAGCTTCTTCAAGTACTTCAACAAACTTCGCTGCAACAACCGGAGTTGCACTTGCTGGCTTAAGGAGAACTGTGTTTCCTGTTACAAGAGGAGCTACCGTCGTACCTGCCATAATCGCAAATGCAAAGTTCCATGGTGGAATAACGAGTGCAACACCACTTGGCGTGTAAACGTAACGGTTTTGCTCACCAGGGCGGCTTTCAATCGCTTTGCCTTCCCCTAGCTCGATCATTTGACGCGCATAGTATTCCATGAAGTCGATTGCTTCAGCTGTATCTGCATCCGCTTCTTTCCATGGCTTACCTGCTTCGTAGACAAGATAAGCAGAGAATTCATGCTTACGGCGACGAACAATTGAAGCAGCTCGGAACAGAAGTTCAGCACGAGAGCGAGCCGACCATTTTCTCCAGCCTTCAAACGCTTCATCTGCAGACTGAATCGCGCGTTCCGCATGCTCTTTCGTTGCCTTCGATACGCGGCCAACGATTTGCTCTTTGTTCGCAGGGTTAATGGAAACAATTTTATCTTCCGTACTGACACGTTCACCATTGATAAGAAGATCGTGATCTTTTCCGAGCTCTTCTTTTACTAGTTTCAGTGCTTCTTCGAAAGCCTTCTTATTTTCCTTAACAGTGAAATCAGTAAACGGTTCGTGTTTGTATGGTACTACCATGAGTAAATTCCCCTTTCAAATATAAGAAGTTTATTTTTTAAAGATGCCATTAAAAGCAAAGGCGATGTTCGCAGGTCGTTCCGCCAACCGCCGCATAAAATATCCATACCAATCATTACCATAAGGTAGGTATACTCTTACCGTATAACCTTCAGCTAGAAGATCGAGCTGACTCTGGCTTCGCATGCCGTACAGCATTTGAAACTCAAATTGATCTTTCGGAATATTATGCTCTTTCACGAATTCTTTTGTAAAGTTAATGATGGCGTCATCGTGACTAGCAACGGCTGTATAATTCCCATTTAATAAATGCTTCTTAATCAGCTGCTTCAAATTATGATCGACATCTGATTTCGCTGGAAAAGCAACCTTTGCGGCTTCCTTATACGCCCCTTTCACAAGGCGTAAATTAGGGTTAACTTCATTTAAATCATCTAAATCTTGGTCGGATCGGTATAAATAAGACTGAACAACCGTTCCAATATTTTCGTACTTTCTCTTCAGATCTTTGTAAAGCTGAAGCGTTGCCTCCGTTCGTGTCGAATCTTCCATATCGATCGTAACGAACACATCATGTTTCACCGCTTCTTCCATTATCTCAATCATGTTACGCCGGACGAGATCATGGCTAATATCAAGACCAAGTGAAGTGACTTTCAAAGACATCTGAGAATTTAGTTGATGAGCACGAATCATGCGGATTGTATCGATACACTCCTGAGTCCGCTCCTTTGCTTCTGTTTCAGAAGAAACAAATTCCCCAAGATGATCCACCGTGACCCGAAGTCCCTGACTATTCAAGTTCTGAATAAGAGGCACCGCATGCTCAAAGGTTTCACCCCCAACAATCTTGTCTGCCCCAAACTTACTACCCCATCGTTTGGCGAGCCGATCAAGCGAGGGCCTACTAGCGAGAAAAAGGAAAAAACTCTTGTTGATGGCTTCCAACTCTACCACGCTCCTTTTCACCCTATATCTCCAATCATTCATCAAGCTTGTGTAATACTTCAAAGAAAGTTTTTGTTTTCTTGTGAAAATTATATCGATTTTAAGGGTCATCTGGCAACGTGGTCAAAGCACAATAGTTCAGCAGAGATTTTGTGGTTTAAACACAATGGGAAAAGCGGAAGTGGGCGTTTAGACACGGCAGGCACTGGAGCCATTTCATTTGAACACGCTTTTTGTGTTCGGATGAAATGGTGAAGTGACCGAGTGTCTGCCCACTGCAGCTAGATCTCAAGAAAAGCGGAGTGGACCCGTTTACATCCGCAGGATGTTGGAGCCCATAAGAGTGAGACGCTTTTTGTCTCATTCGATTGGGTGAAACAGCCGGAGGATTTGGCCTGCGCAGCTGGATCTCGGGAAAAGCGGAGACGAGCGTTTAGAAACGGAGATATTGGAACTCTTGAACTAGAACACGCTTTTTGTGTTCTTGTGAAAGAGTGAAATATCGAAGTTTCTGCGAGGCGTAGCTGGGTCTGGAAAAGCGGAAGTGGGCGCCTAGGGGCGACAAGCGCTGGAGCCCCACAACGACAGGCACTGGTAAAGCGGAGACGAGCGTCACTGATTTTCCTATTAAGTCAATATATTTCGGATTTGGCCAATAAACCTACCACACGCCTCTCGTAACGAGCTACTTAGCACTCTCAAAAACACAAAAAGAAGCTGCACCATGTGCAGCTTCTCAATTTGAACAAAACCTATCCAGATACCCACTCAAAACGGCTATTTCGTCGTACTTTTCTGCTCCTCTACAGCCGAAAGGTACCGGTTATAGTAAGACGGTATGTTGTTTAACAACAACAACTCAATATAAATGTGGCTTTTCATATTAAAATCATCAAAATCAATGTCGGTTAAATCCTGTATTTGTTTCATGCGATAATTCAGCGTATTGGGATGAATAAACAGTTCAGCGGCCGTGCTTTTACCCTTACCGTTGTTCGATAAATACACCTCTAGTGTCTTCAACAAACTAGAATGGCTAACCGAGTCTTTTTCCATCAAGTTAAGTAAATTTTGATTAAAGTAATGCTCCGTATTGTTTTTCTCATAAAGAGCGGCGAGATACCGGTATACTCCAAGCTTTGAGAACTCTCGCGGCATCACATCTGGCCTTGGACCAATAAAGTCAGCTGTCTCAATGACTTCCAGTGCTTCTAGAAAACTTTTCCTCATATCAATGAGTTCCACGTATTCTTTTCCAATTCCAATCAAGAAAGAATAAAACTCTTCGTGCGTTAACGCACTCTTCACGTACTCTACAAGCTCACGGCTATGCTCAATAGCAGATCCCTTCATACTTTTATCACCAGAAATGACAGCAACCACTTGAAGCTCGGTTTTCAGTACCTGAATTTTATGACGCTTAAACCGAGATAGAAGCTCGAGCACTTCATTCAAAAGCGGTTCTTGAGATGGCTCTGCAATTGACATAACAAGTACAGAAAAGCGCTCAGGCAATGGCAAGCTTGCCACCTGGGCCTTACGCCTCATTTGATTTTCGCTTTCATATTCATGAAGAAGCACGTTCCAAAGCAATTTTTCCTGCTTCCCCTCATGCTCTTTCCCTTTTTGATACGAATCATGAATAAGCTTGCCAACGTGAGGGGTGATTTCAGTAAGAAAATCAACCTCTTCTTCCGTAAGCGGACTATTTGTTTCTTGTACCCACAGATATCCCATTGTCCGCTCTTCATAGATGGCTTTCACCACAACACGCTGATAAAAACCGATTTCCTCAATAGGAGCAATGCGAATGGGAGCTTCATTACTCTCAAGCTGCTGGACAATCCCTTCTTTTTTCAAACGATCAATAATAAAAACGGGACATTTTTTATATAAAATGGTTTTTTGCTGCGTTTGATCAAAACTTTCCGATGCTGTGCTATAAGAAATAAGCTCAAAATTTTTGTTCTCAATAATAACTGGCTTATTCGTCGCAATGCTAATCATCTCAGTTGCTTTATGAATATCCGTCGCTTCTAGAATCCGTTCTTTCGCATCTACCATCCAATCACCCTCCCTGTACCGACAATTGCTTTGAAACCAAAGGGTTTAGCAACACCAGATTTAGTCATTTTCATCTTCTTCTATTATATCGGTTTCTTCCTAAAAGAAAAATGATTAGGGGGAGATTCTCAAAGAAAAAAGGACGCAGCGCGCCCCTCACTTCTTTATAATGCCTTCACAAGGCCGCCGTCCACAACGAGTGATTGCCCGGTCATATACGTATTAGCATCTGATCCGAGAAATACGATCGCCTTTGCAAATTCATCAGGTTTCCCGTATCTTTTCATTGGAATGGATTGCTCCGCCTGACTCTTTAATTCAGCAGCATTGATGCCTAACTGATCTGCCTTGATTTGATCAAGTTGCTCCACACGATCAGTAGCAATCCGTCCAGGACCGACGGTATTTACAAGAATATTATGCTCGGCATATTCTTGTGAAAGACTTTTAGCTAGTCCCACAATCCCTGCTCGAAATGTGTTCGAGAGGATCAAGTTATCTAGTGACTGTTTAATGGAGGATGAAGCAATGTTCAAGATCCGTCCCCATCTATTTTCTTTCATATATGGAATGGCTGCTCTTGACGTTCGAACAAAACTTAATAGATTTAGTTCAAACGCATTTTGCCAATCATCATCACTAAAATCCTCAAATTCCCCAGCCGGAGGACCGCCCGCATTATTAATTAACACATCGACTGTACCATTCGTTTCTGCGGCAAACGTCATCAATCGATTAATATCATCCGCTTTTGTCATATCGCAAACGATCCAGGTAACGTGCTCATTCCCTGTCTCTTCGATGATTTCTTCGCATGCTTTTGTAAGTTCATCATCACTTCTACTTGATAAAATGACATGCGCACCTTCTTTCGCAAATGCAAGGGCAGAAGCTCTTCCAAGTCCTTTGCTTGCAGCTGTTACGACGACTGATTTTCCTTTTAGATTGAGATCCATTCCTATCCACTCCATTCTAAATTCCATTTTCTACTATTCTAACACTCGATAACAAGTCTTGTTATGCTACACTATTGAAAACGTTACCAAATGAAAGGAGATGATTTGATTCATGAACACCCTTTTCGTCGCCGGCCACTCAAAACTCCCAACTGGCATGGCCGCTAACAACATTTCAGACACCTTAACACTCACTCTTGAAGTTGATAAAAAGTATGGCGTGATCGTCGACGCATCTTGCACACTCGCAACGGAACATAGCAAACAGTTCGTTAAACAATTACTCAAAGGATTCAGTTTAAAAGATGGTATTACAGACCCTCTCCATCAGTTAAAAGAGGGCTATCTTGGAAAAGCCGGCAATGCACTTGCTGCTGCTCTTAAGGATGCTCACAAGCAATACGAGCTTCATCCTGAACCTCTTAACACATAAAAAAGAGTAGAGGACAAATTATCTCATTTGTCCTCTACTTCTCTTTAAAAAACAATGCCAGTATCTTCAGCAATTTCATCGTTTATGATCCCTATCCCTTTTATCTTATCCTCTTCCACAATCGGTTGAACAGATGGATTGGAAGGGTAGCTTTCTCCATTAAATTTCAGCTGGTGATAGCCAGGCTCGATTCCTCCACCTGTTACATACATGACGATGTCCTTCCACCCGTTTGTTGTTTCATTTTGAATGATGACTGGGGTTCTGACTAAAGAAAATCGAGACTTCACCTTATAATCCCCGTTCTTTTCTTCTAACAACAGACCACTGCATCCTCCTGTTCCACAAACCATTCGACCGACTAAATAGACAAATGTTTCAGGTATCTGATCATCGTTTAAGTCTATTTTATTGTAGTAATAACGAATGGAGTCTGTCCCCTTCGTAAGACCGAACTCTTTAGCAAACGCTTTTTCAAGGACAGCGTCTTTTTTCGTTTCTGATTTGAGATAGGTAACTTCATTTAAATTCGTTTCTTGCTCTGCTTGAACCGGATATGCGTTATTCATAACTAGAAGCAACGCAAAAATAAGACCCACGCACCATTTTTTTCTAATCATTATTACCCGCCTTCGTATTTCACTTAGCCTATAGTTTACCCAGTATAAAAAATCTCATCATGAAAATGAACTTTACCACTCCTATATTTGTATAAATATGTGAAAATATAGAAATGAAAGGTGTGACATACATGGCAATCGGGTGGATCATGGGGTTAGTGATGGCAGGAGTTCTGGGAACCATTTTTGCCGTCTTAATTGCAACGCTTCAAAAACATGTTCACAAAACAAATGGAAGAATTGATTTTCAGAAGACAAATCTCTATTTCTATTGGTCGCGGTGGGATTATGTCATGATTGCTTCCTCAGCGTATTCTTTCTTATGTATTACAGGTTTATTTGTTTTTCTAATTAAAGGAGAAAACATTGAAAATCCATTTGTGCAGTTCTTTCTGCACCAGACCTTTGTTTTTCCACTTCTCACATTTCTCTGGTTTATTTTCCGACTCGCTTACACTTACAAAGGGATAAAAGAGCGCTGGCCAAATGAATTTTAACGAACGCGAATCGATTCCTTTCGAGACATCATTGGCTATGACGTTCGAAACCATTTACCTTACACACAAAGATTCACTCTACCGTTTCTTATTTCGCTATACTCGTGATGAGCAGCTTAGTATCGATCTTGTTCAGGATACATTCGTTAAATTTCACAAGTACCAGAATCGCTATGATGTCACACGGGCGTCTCTAAAAACGTATCTTTTCAAAATCGGTTATCAACTCATGATTAACAAAATAAAACGAAGAGCAAAATGGCAAACGCTGCTCCCTTTTCTGATTAAAAAAGAAGAATTTTTTTTAAACGATTCTGTGGAGAAGATGACGATTCAGTGGGCAATTAAACAGCTACCTGAAAAGCAGCGAGCGGTTATCCTCTTAATCTATTATCACGACATGACTCAAGAAGACACCGCAAACATTTTAGATATTCCGGTTGGAACGGTTAAGTCAAGATTATCGACAGCCATTAAACGATTAAGAGATTTATTGGAGGGACATTACGATGAAATCACACAATAACCATTCGCTACCGAAAGAACTGCGTGAACAACTTGATCAGTACACCGTTGACGTTCCCCCTCTTTCCTTCAAGAAGAAGATATCAGACCGAGTAGCTGATTTTATGAGTGCACCCGTTCAAAATCCACTTGATCACCATGATAGTACATCTGGTTTGTTACTGAAAATCCAATTAGTCCCGATTGGTCTTACGATTGGAATATCGGCAGGATTACTATTATTCATGTAAATTCTATCAATAAAGGACCTCATCCAGGGTCCTTTTTAAGTTACTAATGCTTGTAACCTCTACACCCTAGCAAAAAAGTCATGACATCATGTACTCTATGAGAAAATGACTCATAGTGATGCTTGCCATCCTTAACCACTTTAAATTCAACACTACTCCCTCTTTCCTCTAACAATCCAAAAATCCGTTCATTCGATTTCAGAAACGCTCGATCGATCCGCTCTTCACCTGATTCCTTATCTCCGCAATCCAAATAAAGACCGTCAAATACAACTTGTTCGGATTCTAAGATATACTGCTCTAACTTTTCCAGATTACGAAAAAAAGCGGAAGAGATCCCAGCTCCTCTTGTGAAAACAGTTGGATAGCGACATAGCGCATAGACTGTGAGCAAACCGCCAAGTGAAATACCAGCCATATAATTCGATTCCACCTGTATGCGATACGTATCATTAATTGACGGTACTAAATCCCTCACGATAAAATCCAGATAATCCCTACCCTTCGCTTCCCTAGAATCACTTTTTCCTGTAAGTTCATCGCTCATCTTTCCCGGCGCCCATAGGCGATATTCCTCCATCCGATTAGCGCCCGAATCAATCGCAATAACAATAACCTGATCATGATTCTGCTCGAGATAGTCCTTTAAACGCAACGACCTTCCCCCTACTGCGTCCTTATCTTCAAACACATTTTGTCCATCGTGCATATAGAGAGCTGGGTAATCTTGATTCGTTTGTTCATATGTATCTGGTAAATAAATTCTAACCGTTCTTTCTTCATTAAACACTGGAATCCAATATTGTTTCGTTACTAACATGCTCCATCCCCTCCACTTCTAGAACTATTCTTCTCGTAGTAGCCTCCTTTTCCCTCTTCCATAAAATAAACCACCGAGTTTCCTCGATGGCTTTTCGTTCAGGATAATCGAATCATCTTTCTCGTAGGCGAAGGCACTTTCCCTGCAATGATTTTTCCAATCTCTAATGATGCTGTCGCAGCAGGAGACGGTGCGTTGCAAACATGAATGGATCTTTTGCCAGGAATAATAAAGAAATCATCAACAAGTTGACCATTCTTAAGGAGAGCCTGAGCCCTTACTCCCGAGTGAGTTGGAATGACGTCTTCCTCTTGAATTTCTGGTACAAGTCTCTGGAGGCTTTTCACAAATGATTTTCTGTGAAAGGACCGTCCCATTTCTTTTAGTCCTTCTTTCATGTTACTTCCCGCCATTTTCCAAAACCCCTCAAATGCCAGCACATCGAGGGCATCTTTTGGATTGAACGACAGCTTATGATAGCCCTCACGCTTCAAGCTAAGTACCGCATTTGGTCCAGCATGAATCGAGCCATCCATCATACGAGTGAGATGAACACCAAGAAACGGAAAATCTGGATTTGGTACAGGATAAATTAAGTTTTTAACCAGATAACTTTTCTCTTTCTTCAATTCAAAATACTCGCCTCGAAATGGAACAATCTTTAAATCGGTATAAATATCCGCCAGCCTTGCAATACGGTCACTTTGAAGACCAGCACAATTAATTATATACTTTGCTTTAAACGTTCCTTTAGACGTATCAACCACCGCTTCATCAAGACTTTCTTCGATATTTGTTACTCTGGTCCCCGGAAACAAATCAACTTCCTGGTTCGATAGAATTTCCGCTAATTTCTCAGTCACTTTCTTATAATTCACGATCCCAGTAGACGGCACCCAGATCCCACCTATACCATTTACATGAGGTTCGACCTCTTTAAGCTCCTCTTTTGTGAGCTTTTGTACGTCAAGACCGTTTTCCAATCCACGTTCATACAAATGATTTAGATTACCTTTTTCCGTTTCATCAACAGCTAAGATAACCTTTCCACACACATCATGTGCAATATTATTCTCCTGACAAAAGCGAACGATCGACTCACTGCCCCGCTTCGCTAATGTCGCTTTCAAGCTACCAGGCTTATAATAAATTCCTGAATGAATCACACCACTATTCCTGCCTGTTTGATGACTAGCCCATTCCTTTTCTTTTTCAACAATTGCAAGCGTTGCATTTGGGTAACGCTGTCGAATCGAAAGCGCTGTGGATAAACCAACGATTCCGCCGCCAATCACGAGATAATCATACATGCTGTTTCCTCCAATTCAACTCAAGCAAATCGACCACGCTGGCGTAAAAGCTCTCTGTGAAGTCCAGTATTTTCTTCAAAGGCTTCTCTTCCATGAAGCCAGAATCGGTTATTTAACATAATCAGTTCTCCTGCTGGTAGCTCAAGTCCTTTTGTGGCAGAAGAATTCTCCATTGAACGTGATAATTCCTGTAAATAAGTTGCCTGCGCAATGTTTTCTGGATGAACGAACTGATCGATAAAACAAATACAAGGTTCATTGTTTTGTTCATAGAACGTTGTACGGAAAACTTCCTTCACGACATTTTTGCTTGGCGGTGCCTTATAAATCAATCGCTGTGATGCCATCGGGTGCTGATAAAACCGCTCAAGCTCTTCCCAATCATCAAGATGAAGAAGTCGCGAACGTCCGCCAACCGCATGTTGCTCCTCAAACTTCATCATCAACAACCAGTCCGTCGCTTCATCTACATATGTTCCATCTGTATGGAGTGTAAAAAGACGATACGCCTGACGAAGATAAGAATCACTCGTATCCGTATGTTTCACTGAAAAGCGAGCATAGTAATTTCCGGACATCGCATCGAAATTAGGAATGCCAACAAGGTGAGAAAATGCGGTTGAAAACTTTACATAGTCCTCTGGATCAGTCGTTTGCTTGTTAACCCCAACGGTAAATCCACCCGTCTGTCGATCATGGAGAATTGCTCGAACCGCTTTTTGAAAGTTTTCATCTAGAAGCCGTGAGAGCTTCTCTGTCAAAATAAATCGCATGTAAGGGATATACGCTAACTGCTGACTACTAATCTCACGAACGTCTTCAAAAAAACGAGTGATCACTCCCTCTTCCAGCTCCACTACATAAAGTCGTTCATGAACTGCACTCGGTTTAATCTCATACCCTTTACCTTTTTTCACACTTCTTTCGTCCTGCTTCATCCTTGTAAGTTCCATTGCACGCATCTCTCCTTTTATTGTTTGTAGAATGACAAGAAAAACAAAAAAGCCAGCACACTTCTCCCGTCCTACGGAAAAAATATACTGGCTTTAAACTGCGCACGAAACTCTGGCAAGAGCTTCAACAGTTTTATCAGTTATTGTGATTGTTATCATTCAGTCGATGCCCTACTGTCCTGAATTTGAAAGGGGATGCCTTTCTAAAGGGAAGTATGAGCTAGTAAGTTAAGATTACAATGAATTGAATTTTCTGTCAACACACCGTACTCTCTTCAAGGCTTCCTTACATGCATTTTCAATATCCCCGTAGGTCCCTTCTGATTTAACTGAATCATTTGCTCAGCCATCTCTTTCGGTGTATAAGGCATCTCATTTTCAAGCCACCAGGAAATCATGCCTGTATAAGCAGATGCGATATAGCTTGCGATCACTTCACTTGGTAACGGGAGAGGATCGAATCTCCCCTTTGCAATTCGATTGTCATAGAAATCAAAGAAGAAGCTACGCATGTGATCAAGAAAGTTCGGCATTCCTTTTTTGATTAACATCACGTGAAAGAATTTATCGTATTCTGCAATACTTGAGAAAATATGTTCTGCGATATAACGCTGAAGTTCATCAATTGATAAATTACCAGGAGGAATAATCAGTGCCTCGCCAAACAGCTGCCGAAGCATTTCATCAACCGTTTGAAGTAGTAACTCTTCTTTATCCTGATAATGCAAATAAAAAGTAGCGCGGTTAACCGTTGCTTCTGTTGTAATATCGGCAATCGTGATTTTCTCATATTCTTTTACTGACATCAGATGGATAAACGAATCTTGCAAGAGCTTTCGAGTTCGCGTAACGCGCGGGTCTTCCTTTTTTCTCATAAAAATCTCCTCCAAATTAAACTTTTTCTCAACAACACTTTATAACTTGTCGTTTAGACCACGTTCTTCGAAAACTTGATTATTGCTCAATTTCATGGCTCTGTTAAAATATTTTACGACACTTGTTGTATAAAGTGAAACTTTCATCAGAGTGGGTTTTATTTCCCCTTAAGGTGAGATAAATAACAACCGTTGTTCTTTTTTGAACGATTTTTATAGGAGGTTAAATGGAATGAATGAGAAGAAATTCACAAAAGCCCGGTGGATTACAATTGCAGCAACCTTTCTTGCTTTTATGGGTATAGGAATTGTCGATCCGATACTTCCAACGATTGCGGAACAAATTGGTGCAAACCACTGGCAAGTAGAGATGCTGTTTACTGCCTACATTTTAACAATGGCAATTATGATGATTCCAGCCGGTATTTTTGCAAGTCGATTTGGTGATAAGCGCATGATGGTATTTGGGTTATGTATTGTGACCGTCTTTGCCCTCCTCTGTGCGCTTTCAAACGGAATCGCAAGTCTCTCTATTTTTAGAGCAGGTTGGGGATTTGGTAATTCTATGTTCTTCGCGACAGCCATGACGTTATTAATCGCTTTATCTAAAGACCCACAAAAAGCCGTTGGCTACTATGAGGCAGCGATTGGACTAGGAATGGCAGGCGGACCCCTTGTAGGTGGTGTTCTCGGTGGTTATTCATGGAGATTTCCTTTCTTTGCAACGTCGATCCTAATTTTAGCTGCATTTTGCCTTGTTCTCTTCTTTGTGTTTGAACCAAATGGCAAACAAAAACGTAAACCTGTTGGAATGAATGAGTTAAAAGGGCTCTTTTCATTCAAACCATTCCTAACGTCCGCTCTTGCAGCGATGCTCTATTACTACGGGTTTTTCGTAGTGCTGGCTTATACGCCACTCATTATCGGACTTAATGCGATTCAGATTGGATTTGTATTCTTTGGGTGGGGATTAATGCTCGCCTACGGTTCAGCCATTCTAAGTCACCAACTTGAGAAAAAGTTTCTACCGAAGAAGATTCTTCCTTATAGCCTACTGATATTTGCTCTCTTACTAGCCTTACTATTTGTTGTTCCAACGACACCACTTCTGATTACTGTGGTTATCGTTTCAGGACTTGCTTCAGGACTCAATAACGCCCTCTTTACAAGCTACGTGATGGAAGTTTCTCCATATGAAAGAAGCATAACGTCAGGAGGATACAATTTCCTCCGCTGGCTCGGTGCTGCAATTGCCCCAGTTCTTTCTGGCTTGATCGGCCAGGGAGTATCAGCTCACGCACCGTTCCTCGTTGCAGCTGTCCTTAGTGTTGGAGGGATTGGATTAATGCTAATAAAGCCTAAACCGGCTACGTTAGAAACGGAAATGAGTGCATAAGAAAAAGAGCGTAAAGCAGTGGCTTTACGCTCTTTTTAGATTATTTCTCAATTTTATCTCCGTCTTTTTCCCATGCAGCAAAACCACCGCTATAGTTCAAAATGTCCTTGAAACCAAGGGACTGCAGTAAACTTGTTCCAATTGCTGAACGAGTTCCTGATTGGCAGTGCACCACCACTGTTTTATCTTCTGGAATATCCTTCGCTTGATCTTCTAAATAGCCAAGCATGTGATGATTGGCCCCAGGGATGTGGCCCGCATTCCATTCGTTTTCTTTTCGAATATCTACCACATAAACGTCTTCTTTATCATAAACATCTTTCAATTCTTCCGTTGTCACAAAGGAATAGCCTTCAAGATCATCCCATTGAGAGAGAAGCTCAGGACCAGCGTATGCTTTGATCCGATCAATGCCAATGGAGTGTAATGCTTTTACAATCTCTTCTTTTTGATCATCCTCTGCGATAAGAAGCAAGTCTCTTTCATAATTTAATACCCAACCTGACCAGTTCGTAAATGCTTTATTGAATGGAAGGTTAATCGCGCCATCAATATGTCCATCCGCAAAATCCTCTGCTGGTCGCGTATCCACGATTGTCGTATTCCCACTCGTTGCAAGCGCACGAACTTCATCAACACTTTCAACCTTTTCAAGTTCTTCACCTGTTAAGACGTTTGGGCCTTCTTTATTTACTTTCTTCATCACAGCAAAGTACGTTGGAGCTTCAGGCTGTTCATTTAATAGTTCTTTGACGAATGTCTCTTCCTTCTCTTCCTTCAATGCCCAGTTATTGCGAAGTTCATAACCAACTGTTGACTGAGGAACAGCACCAAGTGACTTTCCACATGCGCTACCTGCGCCGTGACCAGGCCAGACTGTTATAAATTCTGGTAGCTCTTTAAATTTTTGTAGCGATTTGAACATTGATTTTGCTCCCGTTTCAGCTGTACCAACAGCTCCGGCGGCTTTTTCAAGCAGATCCGGGCGACCAATATCACCTACGAATACAAAATCACCAGTGAAAATTCCCATTGGTACCTCAGAGCCGCCTCCACGATCTGTAAGAACGAACGAAATACTTTCCGGGGTATGCCCAGGGGTATGCATGACACGAAGTTCAACGTTACCTACATGAATTATAGAACCATCAGTTACAAGTTCCACATTCAAACCATCGAGATAACCATATTTCCAGTCTTGATCTCCCTCATCGGATAAGTACAGCTTTACGTCATGCTTTTCAGCTAGTTGTCTTGCGCCTGAGACAAAGTCAGCATGAATGTGCGTCTCTGCTGCTGCCGCTAAATGAAAGCCTTCCTTTTTCGCTGTTTCTAAATACGGTGTAACGTCTCGCGCTGGATCAATTACAAGCGCTTCACCAGTTCGTTGACAGCCAATCATATAAGAATACTGTGCCAATTTTTCATCAAAAAACGTACGTAAATACATGTCATTATCCTCCTAGTAACAGTTTTTAAATTACCCCTCGGGGTATCTACAACCATCATAAACCCTTTTTCATTTTTCAGCAACCCACATGCTTTTATTGCTCATATCTGAAAGAAACTTCTTCATACATGTTTGGAATTCCTTTAATCGGGAACGCACTATCTCAGTGTACTATTTACAAAAAGAGCGATTATTAAACGATTTATTTGGAGGTTCTCAATGTTTACTTTAAGTGATATTCCAATGTTCTTCGTGAACTTTTTTATCATATTACCAATCATCACTCTCCTACACGAAGCTGGCCATGTTCTTGTAGCAAGAGTTTTTGGAGGCAAAATCAAATTCTGTATCGGTACTGGGAAGACCATTTTTCATATCGGTCCTCTTGAAGTAAAAAAGAAATATTTTATGGAAGGCTGGTGCCAATACGAAGATTTAAGCTATAACAAAACTTGGGCTCATGTTGCCATTTATGCGGCTGGTAGTCTATTCAACATTATTGTTATTCTCATTCTAAACGCATTAATTTATGCTGACATCCTTCCAGTTGATCTCTTTTTCTATCAATTTACTTACTTCTCGATTTATTTTATTTTCTTCTCCCTAATGCCTTATCGAAATGATGCCGGTAAACCGAGTGATGGCATGGCGATTATCGATGTCATTCGATACGGAAAAGCGCAAGATCCAATCGACTAAATAAATAGTGAAAATCAGTGGAGGCTTTTACTAGTAAGAAGCCTCCACTGATTTATAAGGATACAACAAACGGGAGTACACTTCTCAGATGGAAATTGTTCTTTCATATGCCGTTTCATACCATTTTTTAACATTAAAATAGGGGATTAGACCCTCTAGTTAACAGGATCTTCAATCTTTTTAGGACCTCTGCTTTATTGTTAAGCTTTTCCAATAGGTTTAAAATGAGAAAGGAATGAATATTCATTCCGTATTATTTTTTTAGAGAGGGGCTCGTAACAATTCAAACGAAACGAGAAAGCATTATGACAAGCGCTCTTGCTTTATTTGCAGAGCGAGGGTTCAATGCAACCACAGTTCCGATGATTGCCACTTCCGCAAATGTTGGAGCAGGCACCATCTATCGTTATTTCGAGAATAAAGAGGTTCTTGTTAACACTCTCTTTCAAGATTATGTAGAAACATTTACAAATACGATTAAGGATCAATTTCCATTTCATAAGCCTATACGGAATCAGTTTCATCATATTTTTAAGGCAATGATTTTGTTTACAAACCAGAATGAACACGCACTATATTTTATTAAAAAACATAGTGCATCTCACTTTTTGGATCAACAAAGTCGGACTGATTTTGATCAATTGCTGAACTTATTAAGAAATTTCTTTGATACTGGTAAACAACATGCTGTTATTCGAAACCTGCCTTCTGAAGCCCTAATCGCTATTGTATATGGCGCATTTCTTGAACTTCAGAACCTTGTAAGAGCAGGTGAGCTCGATCCAGATCCAGAGCTCCTGTCAAATATTGAAGAATGCTTATGGGACTCAGTTAGATCCCATCAATGAAGAGCAAGTCTCTTCATACAAGATAATGAATGAACGTTCATTCCGATCCAAAAATTACTAATGAGGTGATTCATCTTGACTATTAAGAAATCGTTCCCACAGCCAAAAACTTATGGACCTTTAGGAAGCCTTCCTCTTATTGATAAAGAAAAACCCATTCAATCGTTTATGAAACTTGCTAAAGAACTGGGGCCAATTTATCAGTTTCAATTTCCTGGACGCACCAGTACGTTTGTCTCTAGTGCATCACTTGTATCGGAAATAACAGATGAAAAACGCTTCGACAAAAAAGTAGGACCCGTTCTTCAAAAAGTTCGCGCTTTTGGTGGAGATGGCTTATTTACAAGTGAGACGAACGAACAGAATTGGAAAAAAGCCCACAACATCCTCCTTCCAAGCTTTAGTCAACAAGCAATGAAAGGCTATCATAATAAAATGGTGGATCTTGCTACACAGCTTATTCAGAAGTGGGCACGCCTTAACCATGATGAAGAAATTGATGTTCCCGAAGATATGACGCGTTTAACTCTTGATACGATTGGCCTTTGTGGATTCGATTTTCGCTTTAATAGCTTTTACAGAGAAACCAACCATGAATTTGTTGATGCGATGGTTCGTGCTTTGGATGAAGCGATGAATCAATCACAGCGTCTAGGGGTTCAAGATAAACTAATGGTACGCTCCAAAAAACAATTTAAAGATGATATTGACTATATGTTTTCTCTTGTCGATGGCTTAATCGCAGACCGTAAGAAGAATGGTGATCAAGGCGAGGACGATCTTTTAGCACATATGTTGAAAGGAAAAGACCCTGAAACAGGTGAACCGCTTGATGATGAGAATATTCGTTTCCAAATTATCACATTCTTAATCGCTGGACATGAAACGACAAGTGGATTGCTTTCCTTTACACTTTACTACCTAATGAATAATCCAGATAAGCTTGCCAAAGCTCAAGAAGAAGTAGACCGTGTCGTTGGCGATGCTATTCCTGATTATAAGCAGGTGAAGCAGCTCAAATATGTTCGAATGATTCTTAATGAATCCCTTCGCTTATGGCCAACCGCTCCTGCCTTTTCTCTCTATGCGAAGGAAGATACAACATTGAATGGTGAATATGATGTAGAAAAAGGTGACGAGTTCACGCTTCTACTCCCCGAACTACATCGTGATAAATCCATTTGGGGTGATAACGTGGAAGAATTCGTACCTGAACGCTTTGAAGACCCGTCTTCTATCCCCCAACACGCTTATAAGCCGTTCGGAAATGGGCAGCGCGCATGTATCGGACAACAATTCTCACTACATGAAGCGACGCTCGTTCTCGGTATGGTTATTCAGCACTTTGATCTTATCGATCATTCGAACTATCAACTTGATGTGAAAGAAACATTAACGCTCAAACCCGATGGTCTTAAAATGAAAGTGAAGCAAAGGAAGGAATCGATCTCTTTTGTTACACAAGCTGAACCTGTTGAAAAAGAAAAGAAAACAGCACCAGCACCCGTCGAAAATGCGCATGGAACTCCTCTTCTTGTCTTATATGGATCCAATCTAGGCACAGCTGAAGGAATTGCTCGTGACCTTGCTGAAACTGGCCGCCAACAAGGCTTTAGCTCTGAAGTTGCTCCTCTGAACGATTATGTTAATGAACTTCCTCAAGACGGAGCTGTTCTGATTGTTTCCGCTTCCTATAACGGAAATCCTCCAGACAATGCGGATGAGTTTGTACAGTGGCTTGATGAGATGGAAGATGGAGCAGTAAACGGTGTCCATTATGCCGTCTTTGGTTGCGGTGACCGCAACTGGGCCAACACGTATCAACGGATTCCATCCCTAATTGATGAGCAGCTATCAAAGAAAGGTGCTCATCGAATTTCTGAAACTGGGGATGGGGATGCAAGCGATGACTTTGAAGGCGATTATGAGAAATGGGAAGCAACGCTATGGCCAAATCTCGCAGAAGCGATGAATATCGAACTAAATGAAAACAGCTCAGAAAACAGTGCCATTTCAATGAGCTTCGTAAGTGGCGTAAGTGATACGCCTCTCGCTAGAACACACCATGCGTTCACTGCGATTATTAATCGAAATGTTGAATTACAACATACAGAGAGTGGAAGAAGCACGCGACACATTGAACTGATGTTACCTGACGGTGTGACCTATCAAGAAGGTGATCATGTCGGCATCCTTCCACAAAATAGTGATGAAATGGTCAATCGTGTTCTTGAACGATTCTCGTTAAATGGGCATGATCACGTGCTACTAACTGGAGATTCTGGCAAAGCGGCTCACCTTCCTACTGATAAACCAGTGAAACTCCAAGAGCTTCTTTCTTCATATGTAGAACTTCAAGAACCAGCAACACGTTCTCAAATACGGGCGCTAGCTTCACATACAGTTTGCCCACCTCATGTTGTTGAGCTCGAACAATTACTTGAAGACGACACATATAAAAAGGAAGTTCTTGAGAAGCGCGTTACGATGCTAGAACTCGTTGAACACTATCTAGCTTGCGAGATTCCATTTGAGCGTTTCATTGCACTACTTCCACCATTGAAGGCTCGTTACTACTCGATTTCAAGTTCTCCGCTTTATAAAGAACGAGAAGCGAGCATGACGGTTAGTGTCGTTCGTGACACTGCTTGGAATGGCAAGGGAGAATACAAGGGTGTTGCTTCGAACTACCTGGCAACGCGTGAATTTGGTGACAAAGTGGCCTGCTTCATTAATACACCACAGTCCAACTTCCAGCTTCCAGAAGATCCAGAAACACCAATGGTCTTAATTGGACCTGGAACAGGTATTGCGCCATTTAGAGGTTTCATTCAAGCCCGCCGAGAATTAAGTAAGCAAGGCAACGAGCTTGGTGCAGCTCACCTCTACTTCGGTTGCCGTAATCCTGAACATGATTATTTATATCAGGAAGAACTTGAACAGGCTGAAAAAGATGAACTAGTTACTCTTCACACGGCATTTTCACGTTGCCCTGGACAGAAAAAAACGTATGTACAACATCTTGTATCCGAGAATGCTTTAGATGTTATCCCACTTCTAAAAGACGGTGGACGCTTATACGTTTGCGGCGACGGTAGCCACATGGCTCCTGAAGTTGAGCAAACGATAATCACAAGCTATCAATCGATGTATGAAACAACTGAGCAAGAAGCGATTCAATGGCTAGAAGAACTTGAGCGAGACGGCCGATATGCGAAAGATGTATGGGCTGGCGCTTAAAATAAAAAAACAGCGCATCCAGGCGGATGCGCTGTTTTTTATTAATTCTTTTTTTACTGCACTTTCTTCGTATCTTTTGCATGAACGGCTGATTCCACTACTTCATCTAGTGACTTGCCAAAACCAGCCTCCATCACCGCACTATAGGCGCCTTCAATTAATGGAGCATTCGCAATTTTGACGGAATGAGCATCCTCTATTAAATCGATCGCCATCTCTGCATTCATGACTGAGCTTCCGAAATCCACGAGAATAACGACGCCATCCCCATGATCCGCCTTTTCAATAGCGGTTTGAATTTTAATAGCACTCGTTCCCATTTCACCTTCATCTGTTCCTCCAGCATCAAGCACAGTGACTTCTGGCTGGGCTTCATCAAGCATCTTTTTCAATCCCTTTGAAATATCAGGACTATGTGACACAAGAACAAGACTGACCATTAGGCTTCACCGTCCTTATCAAGTACTGCTGCAAGGGATTCTATTACATAATAAGAAGACTGCGCCCCCGCATCCTGTTTCCCTTTTGATTTTTCTTTGTAGTAAGCTGCTCTCCCTTTCTTCGCTTCATACTCTTTGACATGCTCAAGTGCACCCTTCGCTTTGTCGATCAAAAGATCAGATGTAAGCTCGTTTCCCTTCTCTTCCATTAACTCAATCACAGGTTCAAGTAAATCGATCATCGTCTTTTCTTCTCGCTCAGCCTTTCCTCGTTTCTTCATGGCATCCACGCCAACTCGAAGACTTGAAGAAAGATCGCTAAGCTGCACTTTTGTTCCGGCTAACTGATTTCCAGCTTTCATGAAAAGAGTTCCGTAAAGCGGTCCTGAAGCACCGCCTATCTTTGACAAAAGACTTGTTCCAACAGCCTTCAGCACTTTCCCGGGTTCATCCGTCTCTTCATTCAGCTGTTCGACAGCCGCCTTAAAGCCTCTTGTCATGTTAAGACCGTGATCTCCATCACCAAGCGCCTGATCAAGATCTGTTAGTTGTTCTTTATTTGATTCTATCTTTTTAGCAGACTCTTTGATCCATTGTCTAGCCATCTCTGCCGTAAACATACCTTAGCCTCCCTTAGTCGTTTATCGTCCATGCAATTGTTTGACAGGGGTTTGTCACGTATTTCTTTAGTTCATTCGTTAACTTTAGAACTGTTAAAGAAGCACCTGCCATTTCAAGCGCAGTCATATAGTTGCCAACTAACGTCACTTCCGCTTTAATGCCTTTTTCCTTTAAAAGATCATGTATACGATTAGTTAGAATGTATAGCTCCATTAATGGAGTTGCGCCCATTCCATTTACGATGACAGCTGTTTCATCGCCTTGTTTTAGTTCTAGTTCGGGTAGTACTTCTTCTACAAGACGCTCTGCCAATTCATCTGCTGAAACCAGTCCGATCGTTTCCATTCCAGGCTCACCATGAATGCCAATCCCAAGCTCCATTTCATTTTCTTTAATATCAAACCCTGGATTTCCTGAGCCAGGAACCTGTGCCGGATGAAGCGCTACACCCATTGATCTCACGTTATGAATCACTTCCTCAGCAAGCGCTTTCACTTCTTTCAGTGTTTTACCTTCTTTGGCCGCTGCCCCTGCAATCTTATGAACGAAAATAGTTCCTGCTACACCTCTTCGACCTGTCGTATGAGTACTATCTTCTACCGCAACATCATCATTAACAATCACTTGTTCGATAGATATCCCTTCGTCTTCAGCCATCTCGGCCGCCATTTCAAAGTTCATAACATCCCCAGTGTAATTTTTAGTAATAAGGAGAACTCCAGCACCTTGATCCACTGCTTTAATCGCTTCTAACATCTGATCAGGTGTAGGAGACGTAAACACTTCTCCGCTCACAGCTGCATCGAGCATACCTTCTCCAACGAACCCCGCATGTGCAGGTTCATGTCCACTTCCTCCACCGCTAACAATACCTACTTTGTTTTCAGACAGATTTTTTCTTACGAGGACCGTTGTACCTTCCAGTCTTTGATAGGATTCGGGATGAGCTTTCACCATTCCGTCCAGCATTTGGCTTACAACGTCGTCTGGTTGATTGATTATTTTCTTCATCAGTTTATCCCTCCCAGAATGGTTATACCCGTGTTTTAAATTTCGCAAAAGTCAAAATATAGTGACGGAATTTCATTATCGTTAAAAAAGACGCTTTTGCATTTGCACAAAAGCGTCTCGTCATACACATTTATAAATATTCCTCGTGCGGTGCTTGCGTAGGATACAGCATGTAATACATTGGATACGCTCTCTCATACCAGAATTGAATAATCGGTCCAAGTAAAAATACGAGCGCAATTGTTCCTACACCAACTGGACCACCAATCATTAGAGCGAGTGTTGCCATGACAATGGCTACAATCGTCTGTCCCATTTGCAAACTAAGATTGAATCTTGCGCTAATCACAAGAAAAAGCTGATCAAATGGTGCTCGCGGGAACTGTGGCAATATATAGATGGCTACGCCTAATCCAATTGCAACCATTCCAGCAATGAGGATCGCAACTTTTACCATAAGTGGTGCTGCTGTTAGCTGGACGGAAGAAAACACAATTTCTAACCAGAAGTCGAGGATAAAGCTTTCTAGAATAATCGGCAGAACCGCTCCATATTCTGGCTTCTGTTTCATTAAACTCCCATTCAAGAAAATGACGAGGATTTGAAACAAGCCATACCAAAACCCAACGGTAAGTCCTGCTAAATCTGATAGCCCAATAAAAAAAGAAGTCCAAAATCCGGCTCCAAGCGTCGCATGAATGACAAGCGCGACACCAAAAAAGTTAATAAACATACCAAGAAGATAAACCGTAATTCGATAAAGCATTACGACATCCTCCCTTCCTAAAAAATAAAGAAAACCTGAGTATCCTGATTCCATCTGCTAGTCAGTCAGACCTTTGAAGACAAACCGTCTTTTCGCTTAAGATGGTAGCGTTCTTGCTTGTGGAAGAGAGGATCTTACTAAGATTTTTCGAGACCATTTTATTAGTCATTGTCTTCACCGTCAATGGATTTCATTTTTAAAAAACATTCCAATTTTTTCGTTTTTTTCTCACTAAAAAAACTGCCCCTTTTGGACAGCTTTTTCTCAATAATGTTTGAGCGGATTATAAAATATGCCTGGCTAATGCTTGTTTTAACGTACTGTGCGTTTGAATGGAAGAGAAATCGATCCCGAGATGAATCATCGTTTGTGCCACTTCAGGCCTAATTCCTGACAAGATCCCCTTAACGCCTAGCAGCTCTAGAGAATAAATAATATTAAAAATGTTGTTAGCAACCATTGTATCAACAATAGTGACACCAGAAAGATCGATAAATAAATGCGTTAATCGTTTTTCAGTTGATTCTCTTAGTGCTGTTTCCATAAGAAGACTAGCCCGATGCGTGTCAACATCACCGATAATCGGCAAAACAGCGACGCCCTCAAGAATTGGTACAACGGGAACAGAAAGCTCTAGAAACACTTCTTGTGCATGGCTGAGATTATTCTTATATGAGGTGACATAGGCTGTGCTGTATGCATAAACAGCATGGTCAAGCATACGATCAACCAATTTTCCGGCTCTAAAAACACTTTGAACCGACTGGTTTGCTTCGACTGTTATTAATTCAATGACATCCCATATTGCTTGTCTAAATTCTGACGTGGTTTTTAGTGAATCATCTAGTTCTGAACCATAACTAACCGCTAGCTCTCCCGTCTCTCTTCCCCATTTTGTAACGTT
This sequence comes from Bacillus sp. Cs-700, assembly GCF_011082085.1. Lineage (NCBI taxonomy): Bacteria > Bacillati > Bacillota > Bacilli > Caryophanales > Bacillaceae > Bacillus > Bacillus sp. Cs-700. The sequence continues at coordinate 3,514,628 of NZ_CP041063.1, read as the reverse complement.
AGACATTGTTTCTTCTATACCAATTAAAATGGTGTCGGCACACAGTTGAACAAGCTCTGTATGTAACCTCAGTGCTTCTGCATTGTCAGCACCTGGTTTGAGTAAGCTTTTTGCAATATCTAACTTTCTTGCTTCTAGCTGTTTTCCGATTAATTGAACTTCCTGATCAATGAACGATCTCTGAATTGGCATATCTTCTACCTCCGCTGATAAATCAATTCTCTACCCTATCATAGAGGAATACACTTCATTTTACATTAAAAACTTTCTCACTGCCTTATTTATATTTCTAAAGATACCTATAAACCCTAATATATCAATGGTTACGAAGCTAAACGCATTCATTCCCAGGGCCCTTTTCACAACGAAATTGCGGGAATTTCCAGAAGAGGTTTGCTTTTTTTGGGAGACGTGTTATACTAAGGTTAATTATTGTTGTTCGGTACTGATTATTAAAGAGCAGGCTACTTTAGGAAGTACTTACATCTCAAATGATTATGTAGAGCAGGAATAGTAATATTTGTGCAAAATGCACTTGGAGGATACACACATGAACAAAGGTACAGTAAAATGGTTTAACGCAGAAAAAGGTTTTGGCTTCATCGAAGTTGAAGGCGGAGACGACGTATTCGTACATTTCTCAGCTATTCAAGGCGAAGGTTTCAAAACTCTTGAAGAAGGTCAAACAGTTACTTTTGACACTGAGCAAGGTAACCGCGGACCACAAGCTACTAACGTAGTTAAAGCATAAATCATATATAAAAAAGCTCTTCCCCGGTGGAAGAGCTTTTTTTGTTTATGTTTATCTAGATGCTTTCTCATAATCAGATCATTTTGTTTCTGTATTCCACTCATGCTTCTGTTTCTTCTGCCACCTCTTTTTCATTTAAAAACAACTCCGGATCAAATTCACCTTCGATGGCAATGGCGGTTAATCCCTTTTCTGTAGTCGTCTCATGCCATTCATCCTTATTCCAGAAGACAGCATCCCCTTCTTTTACCTCCATCAACTCATTATCTTCCCCTCTTACCAACCCTTCACCACTGACGATTAATAATAATTGCGGCGTAACGGCCTGATGAAAGCCAACCAGTCCTTCTTTGTCCAGATACATTACACCTATATGTACGCTAGAATCCGTCTTAGTAATGCGAGACATCATAAATTGCGATCCAAACTTCGTAATTTCTTTTCCTGCGGACCGACTAAAATTATAAATTTTCATCCCTACTCCTCCTTCGCAAAACCTAATCGATGCTTAAACACCTTTTTTCTGACATTTCCTCTGTTATTTTTCACTATGTGTAATGGTTTTTCCACATCTCCTTATTTCCAAACCTTTGTCTAGCAATTCAACACCCGTTTTATTTTTCCATCCACTCCCCTTCTAAACTATATTCGCTCTATCTAAAGTTTTCCCTTTTCCTTGCTCCTAAAAGCAAAACCTCCTTCTAAAGGAGGTTTTGCTTTTACGTATGAAAAAGCTCTCCTTCAAGAGCTTGAAGGTATCGAGTAGCCGACCGTTGAACCGCCTCATCTGCGTCAGATTCAACGATGCGATGAAAGGCGTTGTAAAGACGATCAAACTTCAGTGCCTTAACCTTATGAGCCATTTCTTCCACCTTGCTCGCAGGTAACGGAATTAAATTAGGATAGCTATACATAAAACTAACCCATTCTTGATCAGCGACAACTTGTATAATGTCACCCGTTAGCAATAGCCCTTTCCCTCCACTCGCTTCCTTCACATGAAGCACTGCGCCACCAAGGAAGTGTCCACCAAGACGATGAATGGTTAAGTGATGGGTAAGTTCCAATGACTCTCCATTCCAAAACTCAATCCTCTCACTGTCTCTCATCACCCATTTGGCATCATCTTCATGAATATAGATTGGAACATCAAAGGCTTCAGCCCATTCTACCTGAGAAGAATAATAATGTGGATGTGACAGAGCAATGGCATCAATGCCGCCGAGGTCTTTAACCGCTTGAATTGTCGCTTCATCAAGATAAGAAATGCAATCCCATAACACATTAAATTCATCACTCTGGACCAGATATGCTGTTTGACCAATTGCAAAAGTCGGAGCTGTTGTGATGCTATATAAGCCTTTTTCTTCTTCAATAATTTGATTTTGAAATTGCTGTTTCTGCATGTCGATAAGCGTTGTCCATTCCTGTCCATCTGGATTAACATACTGTCTTTCTTCTTTACAAATAGGGCACGTTTCAGGATTCACTTCCATATCACAGTATTGCGTGCCACACGTAATGCAAATCGGTCGTTTCATAATCATCTCTCCCTCTTTTTCATCCTCGTGGAAATTATAACCTAATTAACCATTCAATTACTGTAGCTAATGGCTTATTTTCTTCTACACCTTTAGAAGGAGAACATTATCTGAGCACACAAAAGAAGCATCCCGTTTTAACGGGATGCTTTCACATTATTTCTGTTCTTTTTCTTGCGCAGGATCTTCTTGCACTGGTTCTGTTTGATCAACATTATAATCGTAATCACTACGATCGACAGGAGTAAAACCTTCAGGCTCATAGAAGCGCAGTAAATCGCCGTAGACTACTTTATCTGAGAGTTCAAGTGACTCTTCGACAAACTGTCCTGGCTGCTCACATTGTTCAGCATCTACTTTTTCACCTGATGGATTCGCATAACACTTCTCATTAATAGACGTTACTTCTGGCGTTACGAAATCACCATTACGGAATGGGACGATTTCACGATGATCTTCTGAAAGGAGATCAGATCCAAACGAAATATAATCATCTGTTTCAACGCCTAGTAGGTGAAGAACGGTATCACGGATGTCCATATGCCCACCATATTCATGAACCTGCTTACCTTCTACACCAGGTGCAGTAATAAACAGAGGCACACGCTGTAGCTGTGCATTTTCATATGGGCCTACTTCCTCACCCATCACTTCAGACATCGCTTTATTATGGTTATTCGAAATACCATAATGATCCCCATACATAACAATCACGGTGTTGTCATAAAGTCCTGATTCTTTCAAATCGTTAAAGAATTGTTCAATGGATTCATCCATATACTTCGCTGTCTGGAAGTAACCATTGACAACTGAATCATTCGTTTCAGGTGTTGGGAAATCGACGTCCCCTTCATCCATTGTAAACGGAAAATGGTTCGATAATGTTAACATTTTCGCGTGAAACGGTTGTTCGAGACTTTCAAGATATGGCATAGATTGTTCAAAGAATGGCTTATCTTTTAGACCATAGTTATGAACATCTTCTTCGTTCATATCGTAATAGCTTGAATCAAAGAATTTCTGAATACCAAATGACTTATACATCTCATCACGGTTCCAGAATGTTTTACCATTACCGTGTAGGGATGACGTTGTGTAGCCTTTTTGCTCCAGAATAGCTGGCTGCGCTTGATACGTGTTACGCGCTTTTTCCATCGCTACTGACCCACTCGGTAGTGGATAGAGAGAGTTTGCCATCATAAACTCCGCGTCAGATGTTTTCCCCTGTCCAACTTGGTGGAAAATATTATCAAAATAGAATGTGTTTTGATCTTCAACAAGACTGTTTAAGAACGGCGTTACTTCTTGACCATCAATTTCTTTTCCAATCACAAAGCTTTGCAACGATTCAAGGGAAATATAAATGACGTTCATTCCCTCAGCCTTACCGAAGTACTCGGGATTAGGCTCTGTTCGATTTGCTTCAACAAAGTTTCGAACATCTGTTAAATCATCACTGCTTGCAAACGCGCTTTGAGAGCTAGACTTAACGGTTGTAACAACGTCAAAAATTTGATAGTTGAACTGACCAAGGTATTTCACAAGGTACGTGCGATCAAAAGCACGCGTTAAAAGCTCTGGACGATCAGCTTCAGCAAGTCCGAGGTTCACTGTAAAGAATACAGCTGCTGAGGCAAATACAAGTGCAATTTTCTTCTTCTTCATCGCAACTTGTGGCTTGATAACTTTAAATAAGATTAATCCAAGAATAAGCAACGTATCAATGAAATAAAACGCATCAGAGAACTGCATTAACGCAAAGGCACTGTCTTTCAGCTCTCCAGCATCATTTGTGTGCATGACTGTTGGAAGTGTAATAAAGTCATTAAAGAATCGGTAGTACACGACATTTGCATAAAGAATAAAGGATAGGACAAAATCAATAATTAAAATCGCCCATGCTCGTTTACGGCCTTTGAAGAATAGGGCAAACCCAAAGAATAGCAACAAAGAACTAATCGGGTTTAAGACTAATAGAAACGACTGCATACCATTTTGAATTCCAAGATCAAATTCAGTTTGATAGACAGCATACGTTTTTAACCAGAATAATAGAATGACACCAAAGAACAACGCCCATGGCTTATTAATCTGACTGCTTAATTTATTTCGCATGCCAGTTGTAGACCTCCTTGTAGAATTACATAATGTATTAAATATATTTTAAATGTAAAAATGTTAATTTTTTTTAAATCCTAATACTTGAGTATAATACTCCCTAAAAAATTTAATGTCAAATTCCATTAAAATTGCTTGCAGGTCATTTCCCTTCAATGAAAACGTTCTTTTAATACTGCAGTAACGTACTCAACTGATTCGTAACTCTTCTGTTAAAGAGCAGTGAAATATCGGTAAAAAAATAACATTAATTAGAAAGGTACTACCATTTGTTTCTTTATGATTGGTTTATTCCCAGTTTCTGTTCCAATCGTTTCAAGTATATTACATTTATCATCTTTTTATAAAAGCATAAAGTCATGATTTCATTTACGAAATTGTGACAAAAAAAAATGCGCCTCGCTGTGAGACGCTTTTTTCGTTAGTCATTAACCGCTTGATTCAGTTTGACCTGCTCGATCCTCAGGCATTGCTTTTCGTATAAATAATGAAATAAGAAAGCCAGCTGCAGCAAAACCAAATGCAACAAGATAGACAAGTTCCACTCCCGACACGAGGGATTGACTAATTGTTGAAGGGTCTGCTGGGTTAGCAGCATTATCGAGATAAGTCTGTTGACGTGTTGTCATGATGCTAATGAAAACAGAGACGCCGATGGCTCCTGAAACAGGTTGCAGCGTATTCATGATAGCCGTTCCGTGTGGATAAAGGTTTTTGGGAAGTCCATTTAGTCCATTTGTTTGAGCTGGCATCATGATTGCTGAAATCGAAAGCATGAGCAAAATATAAGTGGAAGCAATTAACACAATGGATGTATCAACCTTCACTGTACTGAACACGAACATAACACCGGTCAATACAAGAGCAGCAGGAATTATTAATTTCCTTGGTCCAAACTTATCGAATAACTTCCCCATTACTGGTGACATTAAGCCATTTAACAGCGCACCAGGCAGTAGAATCAATCCAGCCGTTTGTGGCGATAATCCAAGCGGACCCTGCATGTACATCGGTAAAATAATTTCAGATGAGAACATCGCCATTATAATGATAATAAAGAGCAAGACGGCAACTGTAAACATCGGGTATTTAAACACTCGTACATCAAGCATTGGTTCTTTTAATTTCAACTGACGAAGTACAAAGATAATCAGGGAAACAACCCCGATCACAAGAGGTAAAAAGACTTGCGGAGCTAAATAGCCAACTTCACCCTCACCCGCAAAACTAAATCCAAGTACAACGCCTCCAAATCCTAATGTTGAGAAGAGTATCGAAAGAATATCAACTTTAGGCTTCGTTACCTCACCAACATTGCGAAGGAACTTGTAGCCAAATCCTATGGAAAACAGTGCGAAAGGAATAACGGTAATAAACAGATATCTCCAACCAAGGTTGTCCACGATTACGCCTGAAAGGGTTGGGCCAATGGCCGGGGCAAACATAATCACGAGACCGATCGTCCCCATCACACTTCCCCTGCGTTCTGGAGGGAAAATGAGTAAAAATGTGTTAAAAACGATTGGAATTAATAATCCTGTCCCTACTGCTTGTAACAGTCTTCCGGTTAAAAGTATAGCGAAAGTCGGCGCGATTGCACATATAACGGTTCCGAATGTAAAAATTGTCATTGTGCCAAGAAACATCTGTCTTGTCGTATAGGACTGTAGCAGAAGTGCGGAAACCGGTGTTAAAATTCCCATTACCAGCAAGAAGCCAGTTGCCATCCATTGGACAGTGGCAGGTGTTACGCTAAACTTCTCCATTAATGTTGTTAATGCAATATTTAATAGTGTTTCATTTAAGATAGCAAAAAAAGCTCCGATGATAAGCGAGATCATAACGGGTTTAACATTAAAATTGGGATCATCAGCTAGGAATTCATACGTTTCCTTTTCCTCCATCGATTCCCCTCCTTTTCTCCTTAACAAGTTGTGCCCTAAATCTTGATTCCACTTAGGGTTTACCGTTCAAATACGTTTTAAACAACAGTCAATATCTTACTATAACTAAAGCACTATTAAAAGAAATTAAGCTTATGAACTTGTTCACTTAACAGTTGATTGAGTCACTAAAGGTAAAACTTCGATCATGTTAAGGATTTGTAAAAAATGCTCCCATCCCCTTGTGACTCAATCATTTCCCCGTTAAAATATGTTTAATAGCAATATCGAAAACCGATATCGAAATCAAATAATAAGAGGTGGTAGCAATTGGATAATAAAATACTAAGGAAACTTTTTCTAGGCTTTATTCAAATTCATATTCTTCACCATGCTAAAGAAGAAGCGATCTACGGCTCATGGATGCTAGAAGAACTTCGTGAACACGGATATGAAATGAGCTCAGGTACCTTATATCCCATCCTTCACAATATGGAGAATGATGGTTTACTTTCAAAAGAAGAAAACAACGTAAATGGAAAGATACGAAAATATTACCGTACCACAGAAAAAGGCGATCGAATATTGTTAGAAGCTCAATCTAAAGCGTACGAACTATTTAAAGAAATCAAAGACTAATGGAGGGTCAATATGCCTGGTAAACACTCTTTCAAAACCTTTATTGAAATTCTTCTCGTATCAACTCGACTTGGTTTAACCTCATTTGGAGGTCCTGTTGCGCATCTTGCTTATTTTAAGGATGAATATGTTGATCGAAGGAAATGGCTTGATGACAAAATGTATGCTGACATCATTGCACTATGTCAATTTTTGCCCGGACCTGCTAGCAGTCAAGTTGGAATAGCAATAGGTATGATGCGGGGTGGGATGTTTGGTGGCTTTCTATCATGGTTTGGCTTCACAGTACCTTCTATCATCATTCTTGTCATCTTTGCCCTGCTTTATCAAACCTTTTCGCTTGGTGATGGGACATTCATTCATAGCTTAAAAATTGTTGCGGCAGCAGTCGTGCTTCATGCCATTATTGGATTAGGTAAGAAATTAACACCAGATCGAACAAGGATTGCAATCGCCTTAGTCGCAGCCCTCATTATGCTACTCTTTCCGTCTGCATGGATGCAGCTTCTTGTTATCGGAGGAGCTGGACTACTAGGATTACGTTTTTTTAACGACAAAACAGAAACAACCGTAAAACCCTTTCCCGTTTCTATATCAAAAAAAGTTGGTGTTAGCTCGCTAGCCCTGTTAGGTACGCTCTTAATCGTTCTACCAATTCTTAACCGTTTAACAGATCATGCGGTTATCAATTTATTTGACACGTTCTTTCGAGTAGGTGCGCTTGTATTCGGAGGAGGACATGTCGTCCTTCCGATGATTGAACGAGAAATCGTTCCCCAGGGTCTTCTCTCAAGCGATCAATTTCTTGCAGGTTATGGAATGGCCCAAGCAGTTCCAGGTCCACTGTTTACGTTCGCAAGCTATCTCGGTACGATGCTAGGAGGCATTACGGGAGCAATTGTCGTCACCATAGCGATATTCTTACCGTCCTTTCTACTGATTACAGCTGCCCTTCCATTTCTAAATGAATTACGTAAGCAGGCTTCATTTCAAAAAGTTTTAATTGGCGTGAACGCTAGTGTGGTAGGTATTTTATTAGCGGCCTTTTATGACCCTGTTATTAAAAGCGCAATTAATTCAGGAGAAGATTTTGCCCTTGCCGCGATTTTATTCGCTCTCCTCTCAATATGGAAGTTCCCAGCCTGGATGATCGTTGGTATAGGCATCATCGGCGGGTATCTCATTCAAATCATCAGTTCATTCTAAAAGAAGACGTCGCACACATGCGACGTCTTCTTTTATTATAAGTCACTCGGCATTACGCCATCTTCTACTATGTTAATCTTCCATGCCACTATGGTTGTGCTATCTCTTACACCCTTGCCCTCTACTTCTTTCAATAACTGTTGGACATCTTCTTTAACAGACTTCCCTTTCATTCGTGCCACGATTTGATCTGGGAAATGAAAATTAGTCTGAGGACACTCAAGTAATCCATCCGTCGTTAAGAAGATGAGGTTATCACCTTTTCTTAATTCTTTGGTGCCTGTGCTGTAGCATGGGACAATCGTATCAAATGTGTTCACTTCCCCGATCCACTCGTAGAAACTTCGATGATTTTGCACCGACTCTCCAAGCGTTTCTAGCTCCGGATGATTCAAAAGCAATAAACAATCACCAACAGAGAACCACCATAGATACTTATCTTTTCGAACGACAATTAAACAGGCCGTTTCCCCTTCTACTTCCCGGCACTTTTGTTTAAATGTTGCGTTTTGAAAAAGGCCAACTACAGCTTCGCGCAATTCACTCACTGCTTCTTGCGTCTTTTTTTTAAGAATGTTCGTAAACATCGAGTGATATCGCTCAACTTCATCTAAAATAAGCGCTGCACTACTCGCCGTTTTATGGGCATCTAATAGGACTGCAAATTCCCAATCTACTCCAGTCCAGACGAGACAGCCGTCCTCATTCTTAGTCTGTCCTACGGAAGAGTTTCCTCCGAAACGTCCGATCGTGACGTTACCTACCTGAGTACAAGTTGGTTCATCCAAATAAGGATACATGCTCCCTACCCAGCTTAGGCTCTTCTCTTCAGCAAGTTTATCCTGATCGTCTAAAACCATTTCGATCACTTCCTCAGGGTAGATACGTAATCCGTTTAGTTCAGAAACTGGTACCCAAACCGCTTTATACGTGCCTCGTTTATGAGAAGAAGACCGATACTCGCTACCGGTTCCGTTTCCAAATTCACCACTGATGATTTCTGCCGTGTAGTAAAAATGTTCTCCATTAAATTGAAAAGAAGTATATAACGCTTCTACACGTACGTCTACTCCTAGTTCTTCAAGGGCTTCTCTTTTGGCAGCGTGTTGGGGTTTTTCACTTTCTTCCATTCCACCACCGGGAATAACATAATACGTTTCATCATTTCGATTTCGCTCTATTAAAGCGATTTGATCATTTTGAATAATGATCACGCCCGCTCTGTTTCGGTCCATCATGTACCTCCTATCCGCCTAACATCATTAAGACATTCGCAACGATAGTGAGGACTTCCTTCTTTTTAAAGGGGGTTATTGAATACTTCCTTTGCAATAACAACACACTTCATATAACTCTTTATCAATCAGCTTTTGAAGATAGAGATGATCGTGCGTGCCCTCTCTCTTTGTAATAGGTGTCTTATGAAATTCACATTGATCACCAGCAAATGGTGTGCGATGAATAATGCGTTTTGAATGATCGATTAGGTATTTCATTATCTTCCTCCTTGTCTGATTCTATATTCATAGTTTGTTTTCTGCTGCATTGGAAGGATAAGAAAATATAAAAAAGCCAAAAAGAACCAGAAGTCTGGTTCTTTTTGGCTTATAACTGGTTCTATCGCCCAGTTTATTTCCACCTATTATCTCTTTGGTTTAAGGATTAATGTAATATAGCTTTTATCTAGATTAAAATCCCAGTCTACAAAGATATCTTCTACTTTTGTAGAAAGGATCGATTCAAATTGTTGATCATGAAGCAAGCTTTTCTCAAGTCGTCTTTTCGATAATTTTAATTGTTCTTCAAAACCATCCCGAATTAACTCTTTCTCTATGCGAACGAGAATACCATCCCGAAGCACGACGAGCGTTCGGTCATTTAGCATGCAGGAGTCTACTTTCTCTGGTGCTTTTTCCGCAAGCATACTGACTCGAATAATTTCCTCATGAACGCGTTCTTTTTTATCATATTCAGGAAGTGCTTTACCTTCCATTTCATTGATGTTATTCATGACACCAACAATAACTCCTGAGCGATTCTGAAGAGACCAATCATGATAAAATGACTGAATTTCAATACCTGTCATCACTCGAATGGATGCTTTAATTTCAGGTAACAAGCCTTGAATCAGCAAATCACGCGTTTCTTCAACACGCATATCTTCTTTCTGGTCCACTAGTACTCGTTCCATCGGTGCAAGAAAATCGCGAAAATAGATTGTCATATACGGTTCCTGTATCGATACGTAAACCGATGATGGGCCTTTCCCAAAGTTATCTCTTAACAGTTTGCCGACATAACTCGCAATTTCAGCTTCATTTGACTTACGTTCCATTAGGTTCACCCTTTATTCTAAGATAGGAACATCGTATTTCCTATCCAGTATTCATTATAGTAGTCTTTCCACTTTATTAAAAGAATATGGATTGAATTTGATATTTCATTTAGATGACAGTATCGTCATGATAGTGTCATGATTCGTTATCTTGTTTTGTCATTCGCTTCAATACCGCTCCTAAATCATTAGGATAGCAGTGGATGTTCCCATCAACTACATCCTTAATCGATATCCATTTCGCTACTGCATCATGTTCAAGAAATGAATACGTGTCCTTTTCATAATATTTTGGTTCACCAAACGATACTGTATAAATCTGAATCATTTCGTGCGAGCATTCCTCCCCAATTTGAAATCGATTTTCTAGGCAAGTTAGGTACTGATTTACGTCCACTTCAATTCCAAGCTCTTCTTGAAATTCTCTTACTACCGTTTCTTTCGAATGCTCTCCAACTTCTATATTCCCTCCAAGTGGACGATAATAACTTCCAAATCCTTTTGAATGCTTTCCATAATAAGCTTCAACTAACATCTCTTGTTCTCTAAATAGGAGCCCAAGTGCTTTAACTTTTATCATTTACTACCTCCTTTTGTGTTTCTTCCTTTTTCGTCTCACCAGTAACAAGACGACCCGCTGAAAAACGACGGCAAGCGCACCGAGTGACATGATCATACCTGGCCGTACTGCACGGTCATCCTCGAAAAGGAAAATGAGAAGAATTGCAATGAGCACAAGAGAAATGGTAAGAATAAAAAGCACGCTCTTTTTCAAGTTGGAGGCCTCCTTTTATGTATGACTGGGCATATTCGCATAGTCTTGGACAAGACAGATAGAATTTCCTACAAAAAACCAGAGGATATAACATCCTCTGGTTTGTACTTCTCTTACTTGAAAATCTGATCGATACGCTGAATTTCTTCACTTGTTAACTTCACATCAAGTGTTTTCAAGTTATCAACAACCTGTTCTTGACGTTTAGCCCCTGGGATAAGCACATCAATACTATCACGCGTTAAATACCAAGCAAGGATAAGGTGTGTAACCTCAACACCCTTCGCATTCGCAATATTTCGTACCTGATCAACTTTCTTTAGGTTTGCCTTAAAAGCTTCTCCCTGGAAAAGAGGATCCTTCGAGCGAATATCATCGAACGTCGTATTCTCATCATATTTACCTGCTAGAAGTCCGGAAGCAAGTGGAAAGTATGGTATAAAGGAAATCCCTTGTTCCGCAGTATAAGGAAGAAGGTCTTCCTCAGCATCACGATGGAATAAGTTGTAGTGACTTTGAAGTACATCTACATAGCCATCCTTGTTTGCTTCTTTCAACTGCTCTAAATTAAAATTAGAAACACCAATTGATTTAATTTTCCCTTGATCTTTCAATTCTTTAAGAGCGCCTACTGCTTCAGCTTTGTTCGTATGTTCATCTGGAAAATGAATATAGAATAGATCAATGTAATCCGTTTGAAGTCGCTTTAAGCTATTTTCTACCGATTGTTTTAGGAACGAAGGTGAATTGTTATAAACAACCTCTTCTCCTTTAAATTCGTGAGCTCCTTTTGTTGCCAGAACGATATCGTCTCGGCTTCCCCGTTCTTTGATTACTTCACCAACAAGTTCTTCAGAGCGCTCAGGTCCGTATATATAAGCTGTATCCAATAAATTAATACCATTATCAATTGCTGCCCTAACAAGATCTTTCCCTGTTTCTTCATTTAAATTTGGATAAATGTTATGTCCACCAACGGCGTTTGTTCCTAAACCGATTGGATTTGCCTGTAAACCTGATTTACCAATTTGTACTTTTGCCACTTTCAATCATCCTTTCTGTTAAAAGCTACGCAAAGTACATTACCACTTCTTAGTAATGGGAAAACATCGTTACGAGCTTTCAATCCAATTTTCTCGATCTTCTAGAGCAGGCTCTGCAATTAATTCAGAGTGAATCAAACGTTCCCGTATGCCTTTCAAAAGGGCTTTCTCATTTGGGTTCATCTTTGTTACATCATATTTTTTATGAAAGACAGTATAGAGTTCAAAATCTCTTAACCGAAGAAAATAAGGAAGCGTTTTAAGCCATTCATAAGAGACATTCACTTCTTCTCGATACCCTTTCAAGAAGGAACGTAAAAATGCTGTAGCAAAACTCGATCGTTCTGCAAGAGACGCCGTTCCACATTTTTGCCAAACCGCATAATAGACAGGAATCGCAATATCACTCACATAATAATGATACATCACATCGTCGAAATCAAATAGATGAATCCCCTTGCCATCGTAATGAAAGTTTCCGTGATGGACATCGGAGTGAATGAGACCAAACGTATTTCCTGTTTCATGAAACGTCTGGATTTCTTCGATCAGCCTTTTCCCTTCAATGATGATTCTTGCATCTTCAGGTTTTGAGAGATACCGGTCGAACTGAAGCAAGTCACCTTCATCCCATCTCGCTCGCATGAATGAAACCTTGTTCTTCATCGAAAAACGATGCATTTTCCCAATCTCTTTTCCCCATGCTTCGAATAGAGCGGGTCCAAACAAGTCGTCATTTACTTTAATCGCATTTCCAGGCACCATTTCAAATAAACAAGCATAAAACGTCCCCTTCTCTGTTAAGATTAGTTCTACCATTTCATTCTTTATAGAAGGGTAGGCACGTGCCACTTGAACGCCTGCACCGCTTAATTGATTGATCCAAAGGAGCTCGGATTTTATTTCTTCAAGAGTACGGTGAGAGCTATGAGTAAAACGAAGGATCCATGCCCTTTCATTCTCTTTAACTTCATAAACATAGTTTTCAAAATCGCCTAGCTTTCTTATATTCGATACTTGAATACCAAATCGATCAAGCGCTTCATCCACGTACGTTTCGGAGAACATTGCTTCAATCCAGGGTTCCATCTCCACATCCTCCTTCTTCCTTCTTTTCTACTACCATTAAATTCGACTTATCTCTTTCATTTCCTTTTAAACGACAAAACGCTCCCAGAAGTGGGAGCGTTTAACCTTACTTTGTTTCTTCCGTTACTAGTTTTAATGGAACCGGAATGGTTTCATCGACTTCGTTCCCTTTTAATACATCAACACCTGCCTGAACGGCGAGTGAACCTATTTGATCAGGTTGCTGCGCCACAGTCGCTGATAGCTTTCCATCTTGAATACTATTAATCGCATCTTCATTTCCATCGAATCCTACAACGAGAATGTCTTTCCCTGAACTTTGAATAGCCTGAAGAGCTCCAAGCGCCATCTCGTCATTGTGGGCAAATACAGCTTCGATATCTGGATTACCTTGAAGCAAGTTTTCCATCGTATTTAAACCTTCTGTACGATCGAAATTAGCTGTCTGTTTTGCAACAACATCTAGCTTTTCATCAGCAATGTTGTGGAAACCTTTCCCACGTTCACGAGTAGCCGATGCACCGGGTACACCTTCAAGTTCAGCTATTTTTGCCCCTTCTCCTAACTGCTCAACTAAAAACTCGCCAGCCATCTCTCCGCCTTTTTCATTATCCGAAGAAACAAGAGTCGCTACATCGCCTTTCTCGGCAGAGCGATCAAGCGTAACGACTGGAATACCCAGGCTATTCGCTGATTGGACCGCAGTCGAAATCGCTGCTGAATCGGTTGGATTAATCAATAATACATCGACACCCTGCTGAATCAGATCTTCAACATCGCTAATTTGTTTTGCCGCATCATTTTGCGCATCTACGACAACAATGTCCATGCCTTGTTCTTTCGCTTCAGCTTCTACCCCATCTTTCATTGATACGAAAAAGGGATTATTTAACGTTGAAACGGATAAACCAATTTTAATATCCTCTATATCTGTCTCCTGACTCGGCTTTGCCCATTCAGGCGGCTGAAGCGAACATGCTCCAAGCACAAGCAATGACAAACTGAGCAGGAATGGCAGTAACTTTTTCATAGTAATCCTCCTAAGCTGCTTTTTTACGATCAATCAACACAGCAATGATAATAACAACACCTTTGACGACCATCTGGAAGAAAGAAGATACACCAAGCAAATTTAAGCCGTTATTTAACGTACCAATAATCAGTGCACCGATTAATGTTCCAATAATTAAACCTCGACCTCCGGAAAGGCTTGTTCCGCCAAGCACAACTGCCGCGATTGCATCAAGCTCGTACGATGTTCCTGCAGTTGGTTGTGCTGAGTTCAATCTTGACGTTAGAATTGCTCCTGCTAAAGCTGAAAGTAGTCCAGCTAGAGAATAAATCATCACTTTCATGCGATTCACTTTAATACCTGAAATAAGTGCCGCTTTCTCATTTCCACCGATAGCATACGTTTTACGTCCGAACGGTGTTTTATGCAGAATCACCCAGAGAACAGCGAATGATAGTAACATCGTGATTGCCGGAACTGGGATACCAAGGAAATAACCTCTTCCGAAAAGCTGGAAAGCATAGCTATCGCCAAGCCCTGTAATCGGATTCCCATCTGTATAGACGAGCGTTAATCCTCGGAATAAGGTCATCGTTGCAAGCGTTGCGATAAACGGAGCCATTTTTCCTTTCGTAATCAACAGTCCATTCACCATACCCATGGCAGCTCCTAGCAAAGAACCAATGAGTATCGCCAAAATCGGGTCAATTCCTGAAACCATCATGCCAGCCATCAGTGCACTTGAGAGTGCTAAAATCGAACCAACCGATAAATCAATTCCGCCTGTTAAAATAACAAATGTCATTCCGTAAGCAATAAGCGCATTAATTGCCACTTGTCGAAGTAAATTCAATAAATTAAGCGGTTCTAAAAAACTTGGATTTAAGATGGAAACGGTCGCAACAAGAACGAGTAAACCTAATAGTGGTCCTAGCTTTTGCATCACATTCCCAACATGATTTGTTTTCATTGCCTTATTCATCTTCTTGACCTCCTGTTGCCAGCGTCATTATTTTCTCTTGCGTTGCTTCTTTCTTGGATACTTCTCCAGTCAGGTGACCTTCACGGAAAACTAGAATTCGATCACTCATGCCAAGCACTTCCGGTAGTTCAGAGGAAACCATGATAATCGCAACTCCACGATCTGTTAACTCATTCATTAATTGATAGATCTCACGCTTCGCGCCAACATCAACACCACGTGTAGGTTCATCTAAAATCAGTACTTTCGGTCCAATCCCAATCCATTTAGCGATAACCACCTTTTGTTGATTACCTCCAGAAAGGTTTTTAGCACTTGTCCGAGCTGACTCAGTTTTAATCGTAAGCCGTTTAATGAGGAGCTCAACAAAGTCCATCTCGCTTTTTTCATTGATTAAGCCTTTCGGAGCAAAGCTATAAAGACTTGGTAACGCGATATTATCTTTTAGAGAGAAATCGAGCACAAGTCCCTCTTCTTTTCGATCTTCCGTAATAAAACCAAGTCCTAGTTGAACAGCCTGAGAAGGATTTTTAATGACTACTTTTTTACCACTAATGAAGATATCGCCAGTGTATTTTCCATCCAAACCAAAAATCGTCCGCATGACTTCTGTTCGACCAGCGCCCATTAACCCCGAAACGCCAACGATCTCACCGGACCTTACTGAGAAATTGACATTCTTAAACACGCCTTTTCTGGCGAGGCCTTTGACTTCTAACATCGTTTCACCAGGCTTTGGAGAACGTTCAGGAAAGCGATCAGTTAATTCTCGACCAACCATTTTTCGAACGACTTCGTCAAAATTTGTCTCTGGAATCGCCTTTGTATCAACCGTTTTTCCATCTCGCATAACGGTAATGCTGTCACAGATTGTGAAAATCTCTTCCATACGATGCGAAATGTAGACAATGGAAACGCCGCTTTTCTTTAGCGAGCGAATCACCTGGAACAGTGTTTGAATCTCACGTTCCGTTAACGCCGCCGTAGGCTCATCCATAATGATCACTTTCGCATCTGTCATTAATGCCTTTGCTATTTCAATCATCTGCTGCTCTCCAACGGAACATTTTCCTGCTTCCTGCTGAAGAGGAATTGAGATGGCTAGTTTCTTAAACTGCTCATTCGCAACCGCTTTCATTTTTTTCGAATGAATAAGACCAAAAGATGTAACCGGTTCCTTATTAATGAATAAATTCTCCAATACCGTTAATTCTGGCCAGATGTTTAGCTCTTGATGAATAAAAGCAACACCATTTTCTTCAGCTTCTTTCGGATTATCAAAAACCCGTTCTTTTCCATCAATCACAATTGTGCCATTATCTTTCTTATGAAGACCAGTTAGAATATTCATGAGCGTTGACTTCCCCGCTCCATTTTCTCCCATAAGGGCATGAATTTCGGCATCTTGAATGTCGATGTTCACGCCTTCAAGCACTTTGTTCGCTCCAAATGCTTTATGAATGTCTCTCATGCTAATTTGCATGCTGTTCACCTCGTTTAAAAGATTACTCCTGAATGAAGAATGCAATTGGCATATGGCGTTGTCTCACCTGTGCGGATGACAACTTTCGCCTGCCTCGTTTGCTCTTTAAATGCTTCATGATCGACATAAATCCGTTCCGTTTCTTGAAGCTCCTGCTTTAGCCAATCATGTACCTTCTGGTTACCTTCAATTTCATTTGCAAGCGTTACGTGTTCGACAACCATCTCTTGAAGAAGTTCACTCACCACATCACAAAATGCTGGTAGACCCGGACGTAAAGCGAGATCAATTTTCGGGACACCAGCTGGAACGGGGAGGCCAGCATCTGCGATAACAATCTGATCGGTGTGCCCGAGATCTGCAAGAATTTTTGAGATATGACTATTTAACATTCCTCTTCTTTTCATTCTGCTAGCATCCTTTCCACTTCTTCACGTGTCGGCATGCCGCCCTGTGCTCCAAAACCAGTAACAGAAAGCGAAGCAGCGCGATTACCAAATAGAATGCTTTCTTCTAGCGTTTTTCCTTCCGCAATTGCTGTACCAAATGCAGCGTTAAACGTATCTCCTGCGCCGGTTGTGTCAATGGCTTCTACTTTAAATGAAGGAATTAACACTTCCTCCTGGCCATTGAAATAACGCACACCTGCTGCGCCTTCCGTAATAAATACCTTTTCAGGATACATTCTTAATGACTCATTCATTGATTGCCCACTAAATAAAACGTCTGCCTCATGTTCATTAGGTGTCATATACGTAGCTAAATCAATCACATGCTGTGAAATGGGTCTTGCTGGCGCTGGGTTAAGTAACAACGGCACATTCACTTTCTGACATAGTTCAGCTACAAACGCTACCGTTTCTTCCGGTATTTCTTGCTGAATCATGACCAGATCGCAACTTTCAATGAGCTCAGCTTTCTTCTTAATATAAGAAGGCGTAATGTAATCATTCGCTCCTTTAACAACCACAATACTGTTATCGCCCTCTGCAAGAATGATGTGAGCCGTTCCGCTTTCAACACCTGTAACCGGTTCCACATGCTCGGTTTTTACACCATTGTTTTTAAAGTTTCTTAGGATCGCCTCGCCGTAATGGTCGTCACCGACACAGCCAATCATATGCACTTCTGCACCAAGCCTTGCAGCTGCAACTGCTTGATTTGCCCCTTTGCCTCCAGGGACGGTTTTAAATGATTCTCCTAATACCGTTTCTCCAGCTCCTGGACGTTTCTTGGAAGTTACTACAAGATCCATTGAGGAACTTCCGATTACAGCTATTTTCGCTTTACGCATTTGGATCAACCTTTCTTGTCGTATTTCGTTCGATTAGCGTAACTGGCAATTGAATCGTTTGATCAATTTCCTTTTCTTTTCGAATCATTCGAATGAGTAACTTCGCTGCTTCCTTTCCCATTTCATAAGCAGGTTGCCTGATCGTTGATAAAGAAGGATAGGACAAGCTACTAAATGGAATATCATCGTAACCAATAAGCTGTAAGTCCTCCGGAATCCTTCTGCCAAGACGAAGTGCCTCATGTAAAATGGCAATTGCTACTATATCGTTACTGGCAATTACTCCATCCGTATCAGGATGCTTTTCAAAGAGCTCTTCAGCCCTTTTTCGTGCATCATCAAATGCGTAAGAGGAAGTTGAGAGAACTGAAAAATCAACTTCAGATGCACTTAATTCAGCGAGTGCTCCTTGAAACCGATCCATCGCTGGCTTTACATGCCCAGGTCCTTTAATAAGTGTAATTCTTTTTGAACCTCTCTCAATTAACGCTTTCGCTGCAAGTCGTCCTCCTTCGACTCCATCAGCATAAACAGAAGGATGTTGTTTTGACACACGATCTAGAAAGACAACAGGCAAATCAAGATTTGCATAATTCTCGTTATCTGTATTATTTGTTGCTGAAATAAGGCCAACAACTTGATTTTGCAAAAAGGTTTGAATGTACTCTAATTCCTTCGTTGCCTCTTCATCACTGTTTCCGAGTAACAACCTGAATCCAGCTCGGTTGACTTCATCCTCAATCCCACGAGCTAACTGTGGAAAAAAGGGGTTCGTAATGTCAGGAAGAAGAAGTCCGATTAACCTAGATTCTCGCTTATAGAGTGAGCGCGCTACTTCATTTGGACTGTAGTTCAAACTTTTGATCGCACCCATCACGCGTTTTCTCGTTTCGACTCCTACATAACCATTATCATTTAATACACGAGAAACGGTCGCAACAGATACTCCCGCTTGTTCTGCTACATCTCGAATTGTAGCCATCTGCTTCACTCCTTCGCACTTGTGTAACCGGTTACAGATAATTTACCACACCATTGAATACGTTTGCAAGTTTTTTTCTTACTTCGCCTGACACGTTGGACAAAAATACAATCTTCTTGATCCAGCTTTCATTTTTTGAATTTCTGTTCCATCGATTCGGCACGCCTCACCTTCTCGGTTAAAAACCCAATGTCTATATTGGGGGCGTTTTTGTCCTTTCTCCTTAAGCTTCACCGCTAACTCAAGATCATTTGTAATTCCGTTGTGTTCATAGGATTGGTGAACGAGTTTCACGGTCGCTTCAGCCGCTTTCGTTAACTGCCGCTCCGAGCAATCAATTGGACGTAAATCCGGATGAATACCTGCTAGAAAGAGAATTTCACTTCTTAAATAGTTACCAATACCTCCAATAAAAGACTGATCTAGTAAAAGGGAAGTCCACTTTTTCTTCTGGAAAGCTTTTGATTCAAAGCGCTCCTTCAATTGTTCTACACTTACTTCTTCACTCAGTAAATCAGGTCCCACTTTCGCAATAAACGGGTGGAGAGGCACTTCTTCATCACGAAGCACTTCAATATCTGATGCGCTATATAGAAGGGCAGACTTCTTCTCATTATGAAGGGCTAGACGTAGCTGACGATTTGTTTTTGGATAATTGTAGGCGTTCCGTATCACCCATTTCCCATAAAGCTGATTATGTGAGTAGATCGTATACCCATTATCAAATCGAATCAGCATCGCCTTTCCTTTCGTATCTACCCTCGTTACCTGTGCACCGCTTAAGAGAGATTCATATCCTTTTAGCTGTTCAAAAGCAAAGAAAACGTCCATAACGCGTCCTTTTTGTAATGCTTTTTCTACATTGTCTGCAGCTCTTCTAATTTCAGGACCTTCAGGCATGATCGATGACCTTCTTTCTTCATTGTTAGATAATCGTTTTGTTGTATAAATGATGCGAATGATTTAGGAGGAATTTTCCCTAACTTTATGTGAATGAAACGAACGAAGGGGCTCTGCACTGCAGAGCCCCTTCGTTCAAAACTTTTTTGTTAGCCGCCGATTGTCTTTCGGATCCCCAGTACCTTTTCAAGCTCCGATTTCTTTTGATTTTCAACAAGAATATAGAGTACATCATTCACTTTTATTTTCGTATCTCCAGAAGGTGCGATCAATTCATCTCGGCGAATAATTGCACTAACGAGCACTTTATCTGGAAATGATATATCGGATAACTCTTTTCCAATTAATTTAGAAGATGGCCTAATGGTATAAGGAATCATCTCGGCGTTAACCGTTGTTGATGATACGAGTTCTAGTGAATGAGAAGGCACATGGACTTCTGGTCCAGTTAGCCCTAATTTTTTTCCGATAAGAGGGATAGTAGCTCCTTGTACAAGGGCAGAAGTTAGCACAATAAAGAAAATGAGGTTAAAGAAAAGCTGGCTATTTTCTAATCCTTCTAACAGCGGGAAAGTCGCTAACACAATTGGCACCGCCCCTCGCAATCCTGCCCAAGAAAGAAAGGTTTTTTCTTTAAGTGTGAACTTAAACGGAATACTTGAAAGAAAAACAGCAATTGGACGAGCAATTACAATCAAAATAAACGAGAGAGCTAGCCCTTTTAAGACAATCCAGGTTGAGAATAGTTCAGAAGGATTAACAAGGAGACCTAGCATAATAAACATTAAGATTTGCATCATCCACGCGATTCCATCATGGAAGCGGAAAATGGTTTGACCGTATGGAAGACTTTTCGTATTACCAAGTACAAGGGCAGCAGCATACACGGCAAGCAGTCCGCTTGCGTTGACTAAATCTGTTGCGCTATATGTAATTAAGGCAATCGCAATTGAAAAAACAGGGTATAACCCGTTTGAACCTAACTCAATATTCTTCATCGCCCATGAGGCCGCGTAGCCAAACAAGACACCTAGTAATAGTCCAGCGCCCATTTGCCAGAAGAACGACAGGATGACAGACGCACCAAAGGCAGTTTCGCCAATGGCAAGCTGTAATAACGTAAGCGTTAAAAACATAGCCATTGGATCATTCGAGCCTGACTCTGCTTCAAGGGTCGATTGCAACTTCCGCTTAATGTTCTTCCCTTTCAAGACGGCAAAGACCGCCGCTGCATCTGTTGAACCTACAATCGCACCTAAGAGTAGCGCTTCATTCCAATTCACATCCAAAATCATTTTGGCAGCAACACCAAATAACCCTGAAGTAATAAGAACGCCTGCTGTTGCGAGAGACAATGAAATAGGAAGAACGGCTTTCGTACGACGCCATTCTGTTTGTAAGCCACCATCAAACAAGATCAATACAAGAGCTAATATACCAAGTGACTGCGTAAGTGAAGCATTATCAAAATAAATATATCCAAGTCCATCGCTTCCTGTAATCATTCCCACGATAATAAACAAGACAAGTGCCGGGACACCTAACCGGGAAGAAAATTTGGCCATCAGGACACCACCGATTAAAAAGATGGCGCTGAATAAAATTACTGCATTCGTATCCATTGATCTTCCTCCCTTCTATAAATGTACATCAATCTTCAGTTTCGGAATTTGCTCAGAATTTATACCGATATATTTTAATGTTTCACTTCTCGTCGCATGTCCATAAATTTTTTGAATGAGAGATACGGCTACTCCCTGTTGAAACGCATGATAACCAAACGTTTTTCTTAAACTATGAAAGCTAATTGGATGCTCCAGTCCGGCATCTTTTCCCGCTTGAGATAAGATGCGATGAACCTGCTGTCTTGTAATTGGATGAGTAGGATCTTTTTTCGTATGAAAAAGGTAAAAGTTATCATTTGAAGGATGCTCATTCACATAAAGCGTAAGAGCGCGTTTCACTTCTGAATTGAGGTATATATCTGTTGTTTCGGTAATAGAGGATTCTAAGAATTCATTGTACGATTCATCCTTCATCACATGATTGAGAGTGAGATGCAACAGTGGGGTTAAACGAAGTCCCGTATTAATACTGAAAATAAACAGTAAATAATCGCGCTTCGATCGCTTTATTAAGGCTTTCTTTAATATCTCAATCTGTTTTATACTTTGAATCGCTCCAACAGAATTCACTTTTATCACTTCCTTTATGTGACTCAATTATATCACAGCGTAGGTTATGTCACTATTGATATGCTTTCATACGAAAAGGCTATTCTATGATAAAAAGGATTTCCAGGCTTTTTCGTAGTATAATTAATTATGGAAGAATGCAAATAAAGGAGGGCCATCAATGGATCTAACAAATTGGTTTGATAGGGGCATGTCCATGCAACAATACATTCATAGTATGGACGAACATCGAGAAGATTTATTAACCATTTATAATCATGTTACTCTGGAAAGAGATGACCTTGAATTTCTTCATTCTCTTCAATCTGAAAAGCTCCGTGCTCTTGTCCTAACAGCTGACTGGTGCGGTGATGCAATGGTTAACCTCCCTATTTTTATGCGTATGGCTGATGAAGCTTTAATTGAAAGTGCATACTTTATTCGTGACAATCACCTTGAACTGATGGATCAATACTTAACAAATGGAACAGCAAGATCGATTCCGATTATTGTATTGATTGATTCAGAAGGCCGTGAAGTTGGAAAATGGGGACCACGTGCTCCAGAAGTCCAAGCCTATGTGGATCGAGCAAAACAATCACTTCCACCAAAGGGCGATCCAAACTTTAAGAAGGCGTTCCTCTCATTTATTAGTGAAACCACTGAACGATTTACAACGGATCATGACATGTGGAAGCACATCAAGGACGACATGCTAGCTATGCTAAGTCAATCGGTGACCGTTACAAAATAGTTTTACAAAGCCCGGCACAATTGCCGGGCTTTTTTAAATTGATTATTAAACACTTCCTATGATTCACGTATGTTGACAGTTACCAACAGTCGGATTAGACTTGAGTGTATAGATTTTTCCTAAAGGCAAAAAATATGATGATAGGAAAGTATAGATAGATTCTTAGAAGGAGAGTTTACTCATGGGTGATTGGATTGTTGGATTAAGCCCTGTCTCACAGGCATTCCTTTTTACGATGTTTACATGGGGCGCCACTGCACTTGGGGCATCATTTGTATTTTTCACAAGAACTGTTAATCAAAAAGTCTTTGATGGCATGCTTGCATTTGCGGGAGGCGTTATGATCGCAGCAAGCTTTTGGTCCCTGCTTAGCCCTGGGATAGAGATGGCTGAACAACAGGGAGTACCTGGGTATATTCCGGCAGTTGTTGGTTTTCTATTAGGAGGGTTTTTCCTTCTTCTCGTTGATCGTATCTTGCCACATATTAATGAAGATTTGTATTTTAAAGACATTAAAGATAAAAAAGCAAAACACCGTACCGCAATGCTTGTTTTCTCCATTACGATGCACAACATTCCTGAAGGTCTTGCTATTGGTGTCGCATTCGGTGCTGTAGCTGCAGAGTTTTCGAGCTCAACACTTGCCGGTGCCATTGCACTTGCGATTGGAATTGGAATTCAAAACATTCCTGAAGGTACCGCCGTCTCTGTACCACTTCGAGGTGACGGTATGTCTAAAGCAAAAAGCTTTTTCTACGGACAGCTATCAGGGGCTGTTGAGCCTATTTCAGCTGTTGTTGGGGCACTTGCTGTCATTTACATTCAACCCCTCTTACCGTATGCGTTGAGCTTTGCAGCTGGTGCGATGATTTTTGTAGTAGCAAAAGAAATCATTCCTGGTTCTCAAGAGAAAGGGAATGTTCAAATTGCTTCCATGTCACTTATGATTGGTTTCTCCGTCATGATGGTTCTCGATGTAGCACTTGGCTAGTCCGCATACGAAAGGCGCGTTCCCCTTGGGGAACGCGCCTTTTTCTTTCTACACACAGTTAAGATCCCTTTAAAAAGCATAGCGAAAGAGCCCATAATATAGTGGTAGGAGCATCAAAATTGAGAATACGACTGTTGTAGCTTTCACTGTTTTCTCACTCAATCCCTCAATCGCTTCATCACTTTGGTCGATATAAATCACAAATAGGAGATCCCACACAATTCCGACCACGAAAACAATTTTCCATAGTAGAGTTGGTCCTATACTTATACTCGTTACATATCCAAATAAACCAGTCCATGTCATACATGAGACGATAAAATCAACTTTCATCGCAATTGTTTTGTATTTCCCTTTTAATAAAAACCCTATCGCTGGGGCTCCTAATATTCCGAGATACGTAATCCATAATAGATCTGACATTCTCAATCCTCTTTCTTTCACAACTTCGTGAAATTAACTCTATCTCACTATTTTTCAAGCACACCCTTACTACTAGTCTACAAGAATAAGAGACAAGATAGATACATGAAAAAACTTTTCTATTGAATAACTTGTTAAGAAGATTGTTTTTGTCGATGTTCTTTCTTCTCTTTCGTTGCTTCAGCTGCTTTTTTCAATAATGTTTGCTCTCGCTTCCTATTTGCTACTCTTACTTCTTTACGTAGCGATTTAAAAAGGTTCATGCACATGATGAGTAAGATCACCGTAAATGGTAAAGCTGCCACAAGTGAAGCCGTCTGAAGCCCCTGTAGCCCGCTACTAATAATTAAGACTGCTGTAATGGCGGCAATCAAGGTGCCCCACACAAGCTTTGAGAAGAGAGAAGGATTTAAGTTACCATCTGAAGTCATCATCCCGAGAACAAACGTAGCTGAATCAGCGGAAGTAACAAGAAAAACACAGATTAGAAACAGTGACAAGATGGATAACACCTGAGTGAGTGGAAATTGCTCTAAGGTCACAAATAAAGCACTTGTTACATCATTATTTACAGCGTCTGCGATGGCTGTACCTTGAAACAGGTCCAGATGAAAAGCCGCTCCACCAAATACGGCTATCCATACCATCGCAATGAATGGAGGAACAATCAATACGCCAAAAATCATTTCACGAATAGTTCGTCCTTTTGAAACGCGGGCAACGAAAGCCCCAATAAAGGGTGACCACGCAATGACCCACGCCCAATAAAAGACGGTCCATTCCTTCACCCATGATCCTCCTTGATATGGCGTCATAAAGAAGCTCATTTCAATAAACTTCTGAATGTACCCTCCAAGTGCAAGCGTAAAGCTTTCAAGAATAAATACCGTTGGCCCAAGGAAAAGAATAAACAACATCAGTAGAAGAGCAAGGGCAAGATTTAAATTACTCAAATACTTGATGCCTTTGTTAAGTCCTGTTGTCGAAGAAGCCATATATAAGAGAAAAAGAATGGCGGTAATAGCGATTTGAACCATACCATTTTGAGGAAGCCCATACATATAATCTAAGCCCCCATTAATCTGCAAAATACCAAATCCAAGCGATGTGGCAACACCCATTACAGTAGCAATAACAGCAAGGATATTGATCACTTTTTTCCAAGATGATTTTTCATTAGTATTCGATCCACTCGAAATCGTTTCACTGATCAAACTTCTGCGACCTTTCCGATACTGGAAATATGCCATCACAAGACCGACAACTGTAAATACAGACCACTGGTGAATGCCCCAATGGAAAAATGAATACCGCATGGCAAGCTTTGCTGCTTGCTCCGTCTCACCTCCAACCCCAAAGCCAGTTGGAGGGTTTGCGAAATGCGTCATCGGCTCTGCGACACCCCAGAAGACAAGACCAACCCCAAAACCTGCACTAAACAACATGCCAATCCATGTGAAAAAGGGATATTCTGGTTTCTCCTCATCATCACCTAAGCGAATTTTTCCATACTTACTAATCGCTAGATAGAAGCAAAACAGCACAAAGAAAATAACAGCCAATAAATAAAACCAGCCAAATGCATTCGTTGTAAATGAATAGACTGAACTTGCGACAGATGAGAAGGATTGAGGAACAAGAGCTCCCCATATGACGAGCACGAATATGACTAAGCCCGATATCCAAAATACTGAATTTACTTTTTGATTTTTCTTTTCTTTCATACACCTCTCCTTTCAGATTGAAAGTTATTTTTCCTCAACTCTCAATCAAGAATAATTCATTTTTCTATGTCTATCTTGTACCCAACTAGCTACGAAACTAACCAACTTTTCCCTTTTATCAGACATCACAAAAAAAAGCCTGCTTTTAACACCTAAGCAGGCTCACTCATTTGCAAGACGTTTACATTATAGGTCCAAATGGATATGTTGTTTTGGAAGCGTCGGACGTTCAACTTTAAAATCGGGATCACCAAATTCCATCGATTCAAGAATCTGTTCTTCTGAAAATCCAGTCATTTGAGATATCCTACGAACATCTACTTTCTTTTTAGACAAGCGCTTGGAATGTTCAATCGCCATTTTTGTTTGGTGTTGCACGACCGAGTATCGGTGCGTACAACTTCCGACCGATTGTTTCAAAGCTTCATACCCCTTCCATTATTGAATAACCCACAGAATTCTCAGGGGGTTCGATATGGTCCTGTTACCCTCTCATTCATAAACTAAACTAGTTCTTATGCCCGTCGCTTGCACATTTTTTATCTTGCTTATTTTTCATTATTAGTTTGTGCCAGGACGCATACGAATCGACACTCGCCTCCAATCTACTTAACAAAATTTAGTCTAAATCGTTTGCTAGAATGCGGGAAGATTTGCTATGGTAAAGCTCTGACTAAAAAGGGGGAAATACTAGATGAAATTAAAGCAAATGCTTTTATTGCTAGTCTTACTTGGAGTACTAGCAGCATGTGGCAACAATAATGCGAAAGAAGAGGAACAAACGACATGGGGAGAAATCCAGGATAAGGGAACAATTGAAGTGGCAACATCTGGCACCCTTTACCCAACTTCTTATCACGAGCAAGAAACAAATGACTTAACTGGTTTCGACGTTGAAATCGTAAAAGAATTGGCTAACCGTCTGGATTTAAAAGTTGAATTTGTTGAAATGGGCTTTGATGGAATGTTGACGGCTGTACAAACGGGAAAAGTTGACATGGCCGCTAACGATATTGGCATTACAGAAGAGCGTAAAGAAAAATTCGCCCTGTCTACCCCATACAAACATTCTTACGGAACAGCGATTGTACGGGCTGATGATCTTTCTGGGATTGACTCCATTAACGATTTGGAAGGCAAAAAAGCAGCTGGTGCTGCGACAACAAACTTTATGAAGCTTGCAAAAGAAAAAGGCGCTGAAGAAGTCATCTACGATAACGCTACAAATGAACAGTACCTTCGTGATGTTGATAACGGCAGAACGGATGTTATTTTAAATGATGTCTATTTACAGCGATTGGCTCTAGCAGCCTTCCCTGAACTTAACCTTACCATTCACCCTGATATTCAGTACATGCCGAGTGAAGGTGGACTATTGATGAATAAAGAAAACGAAGAACTCATTTCAAAGGTGAATGGCGTTATTGAAGAAATGCTCGAAGACGGTACAATCCGCGACCTCTCAAAGACATTCTTTAACGATGCAGATGTAACAGAACTTCCGGAAGATATTGAATTTCAGAAATAACTTAAGCGATTTTTCTTCGTTTAAGATCAGTCTTTTAATAAAAAAGCCGTTCTCCAACTAGTTGGAGAACGGCTTTTAGCTATTAGACAGCTTTTGCGTTAATTTCTACGTCAATATTGCCTCGTGTTGCCTTAGAGTATGGACATACTTTGTGAGCTTCTTTTGCTAACATTTCTGCGTCTTCCTGGCTAACACCTTTAATTTCTACAGTAAGGGCTGCGCCAATTTTGAAGCCATTATCTGCTTCATCTTTCAACAAGCTAACGTCTGCTGTGATTTTTGAATCAATGTCCATTTTTTTCTTGGATGCCACAAGGTTTAATGCACCATCATAGCAAGCGGCATAAGCAGCAGCAAACAGTTGCTCAGGATTTGAGCCTGTTTCGCTTGATTTCTCTGTTGGCATAACAAGATTTAAGTCAATTAAACCGTCCGAAGATTTAACTTGTCCATTACGTCCGCCTTCTGCAGTTGCTTGTGAAGTAAACATTACATTACTCATTCAATATCAGCTCCTTCTAATTTGCATACAACTGAAATGTCCCCTTTTTTTACCTGTTTTAAACATTCATAGTGCCAATGAATGTTTTTTTCAAATACAGATTGAATTTTTCTTTTGATAAGCGTATTATTAATAACAGAACACTTGTTCTTATTTTGGAGGGGGAGATATTTTTGCAAGCAACTGCACTTCTCATTATTGATGTTCAAAATCGTATGTTTCAACGCGGAGCATCCGTCTATCATGATGCAAAGCTTTTATACAATCTCAAAAAATTGATTGCATCTGCTAAATCGAAACACATGCCCATCTTCTACATACAACACGAGTCCAAAGGATTAGATCTACAGCGGCAGAGCGAAAACTGGAAGCTTCATCCTTTTCTATCTGTTGAAAAAGACGATATCGTGATTCAGAAAACGACACCCGATTCCTTTTACGAAACGACGCTTGAAGAACACCTCCATAACAAAGGGATCCAAAATTTACTCATCGCCGGCATTCAAACAGAAATTTGTATTGATACAACATGCCGAAGTGCACACTCTAAAGGCTTTTCTACATATTTAATTGAAGATGCACATAGTACCTGGGATACGCCGATTTTAAAGGCTTCACAAATGATTCAACATCATAATTATACGCTTCAATGGTTTGCGAACACCATCTCAACTAATCAATTTGTCGACAGGCTTCGCTAGGTTCAATGTTGATTAGTATTGTTTCTATTAGCATTCCATTCCTCTACAATGGATAAAAGGTCAATCAGGGAATAGATGTAGTCTACCTTCGTCTCTACGGTTTCCTTATCTCGTTTTTTCCATATCGCTTTCATTCCTACGTCTTTCGCACCTTTTATGTCGTTAATGAGATGATCTCCTACAAAAACTGCTTCATGAGCTTCTAAACCGATGCGTTTAAGTGCTCTTCGAAATATTGTTTTCTCAGGTTTTTTTACTCCTTCCTTCTCTGAAATAACAATGGTATCAAAATACGCTTCAATTCCAAGAGCACGAATATTGCTTAATTGAAATGACGTTCTTCCATTTGTAATGATGCCCAGTTTGTAGTTCCGTTTTTTCAACACCTCAAGCATTTCTAGCATGCCTGAAAAAGGGTGACAATGCTGTTTAAAATAAAGAAGGTAATCATCTAAAAGCTCTACAGAAGATAACGGTAATTGATATTCCTCTACTAACCTTTCATATACGCGATCTTTCCACGTGTATCCGTTGTTATCAAGTTCAATGAAACGAGAGCAATAAGTATCTTCTTCTACTCCTTCCAAATAAGGTTCGTAGCGATTATATTGATTGTGAATAAAAGATTCTACCGATTTTTTTCGATTTAAAAGTGTTTCATCCAGGTCAAAGAGAATTCCTTTTATCATCCTTTCTAATTCCTTTCATTGTTTGTTCACACTTCTCTCTTCATTTCTGTTAGAGAGCGTGTATTTCCTTCCAAAACAAAGAGATCGTGAGTCAGACTCACGATCTCCATAAAATTATTTATTCTCACGATCTTCTTCGTTTACTTGCTCACTGTTTGAATTCTCTTCATCTACAAGCTCATCATTCGGTTTAGGTTTTTGTTCATCTTTCGCTTGAACTTTCTTAATCCCTTTCTCGCCTTTCTTATCTTCTTTTACTTCTTTATCCTCTTTTTGAGTAGGTTCTTTATCTTTCTCTTTTTCGACTCTCTCATTTTTTGACCCCTTCATTGTAAAGTGCCAGATGTCAGACGTTGTTTTTCCCCCAAACTGATCAGAAGCAGTGGCATACCAGTAATACTTTTCATCTTTAGCAAGCTTCTTCCATTTCGCTTCAGCAATGGCTCCACTCCTTACACCGCGATCTGAACCAATTTTTTCTTCCGTATAAACATTTACTTCAAAATAATCAGTTGCTACACGTTTCACTTGTGGCTCTAGATTAAGATCAATCGTAAATTCATCTTTGCCTGGGTATTGCTCATTATCATAGAAGTTATAATCATCTAAGTAAGGAGAATACGTGTTCATATAGATTCGGTTATTCGCAACATCCACATGTAACAAACGTAAATAACCCTGCCCGCCTTCTGGTCCTCCCTGGTAGTCTGCAAGAATTTGATACACGTTTCGATCTGTTGTCCCATCACCATCGTCGTCAATTTCATCTACTAATAACTCACTGTCATGGTAATGGCCTGATAAAGTTGCAACAACATTCTTATTTGGCACAACAACCTTTTCATAGATTTCGTCTGCAAGTGGGCTTCGATTGCCTGAAACAAGCAAATATTCATGGAAAGATAGAATCGCCATTCGATCAGGATACTGAGCTAAAACAGCATTCATCCAGTCGATTTCCTCTTGCTCAATTCCCCAGCCCATATAAAGCATCAGATAATCATTGCCACTCTCAGAGATAAGGTCATAGTGTCCCCTGTTATCTTGATAAGACTCACCGTAATAATCTCGACCGTTAAAGCGCGACTCTCCAAAATACTTCGAAAAGGCTGTATAGTCACCGGTTTTATTATCAACGTCATGGTTACCTGCTAGAACACCATAACGAATGCCGGCATCATCAAGCACTTTCATACTTGCATCTGCATTGTTCCACTGATAGACTTTATCCGCTTCATCCACTAAATCTCCGGTATGGAATACGTATTTAATTTTCATTTCTTCTTGCTGATCTTTAATCCACTCGGTTTGCTTTTGATAAATATACGGATAGCTCTCAGAATAATATTGCGTATCGCTCATCCAAACAAACGTATAATCATATTGATCACGATTCTCTGGAATTTCATCCTGAACAAGGACCGTCACTTTTTGGTCTTTTACATAATCTTTGGCCGTGACAGACCCTTCAAGAGTGAAATCTCCTTCTGGTGCGATCTGCTGCACAATGGGATCCCAGTTTTCCTGATTATGGTTCCAGGCATACATCGATACTTTTCGTCCTTCTAATGATTTTCCTTTCCAATTAAGAGCAATTCGATCTCCATCCTGAACTGCCTCTTCTACCTTAATATCAAAACGGTGATATGGGAATTGAGTTGTTGAATCAGTGGTCATATATTGTTGATCTACTTCTGAAATTAGTTGAATCTCTTTTTCAGTGAATGCTTTCTCTCCTTCAGGCTTAAAAACGCCTGGTGGTTCTGTATCCACTGTGTTCGCATGGACGCTAATAGTTTTATCTCCAGCAGAATATTGATAGCCTTTATAAAAATCAACGTCTAACTTATCATTCGTTGGATCTTCCACAAGTACTTTTAGCTTTGGGTTTCCTGTTACATTTCCTTCTCCATTATCTGGTGAAATAACTTTAGGTTTTTCAGGCTGTTCTTCTACTACTGTAAATGGAACCTTTTCTTCTGCTTTGTTTCCAGCTACATCATATCCTGTAAATACCGCAACGTGCTCACCAGCCTCTAGTTCAACAGAAGATGTCTCATAAGGCAATTCGATTGTTTCTCCATCAAGCGTTACGGTTAGCTCTTCCATCCCTGAGGTTTTATCAACAAGCTTTGCATCAATCGTAAACTTCCCTTTATATTCTTTTGTTTCAATCGTCGGAAGGATCGTTGGAGCTGTATTATCGACAAGAACTGTTTTTTCTACGCTCCCTTTCTTTGGATCGAGAACCTGAATGGTATGCAAACCGTCACTAGACTTCCTTGTATCCCACTGGTAAGCAAGAGAAGAAAAGAGGTCTTCAGAAAGCGGAAAGTTAAAATTAACAACAGGACTAGCTCCACCACCATCTCCAATTGTAAGTTCCTGTTCTGGATTCATATAAGCTTCATCTTGAATCATTGTGCCATCACTCATGACCAGTCGCACATTCTTCACATAGAAATCATCACGGTTTTCTTCTGAATTGGTATCAAATGGCGATACCTTCGTACCAGAACGGATGCTAATCGTATTTTGGTTCCCTATTTCAAGCTGACTAGATTCGATCGGAACCGATAGCGTCATGTAGCGATTGATTGTATCATCAAAAATAAGAAGGGCTTCTTCTCCCATCGTCACGCCATTTTGGAAAAAAAGATTCGTTTTCTTCACATCAAATGCAAAGTATGCTTCATTTTCTAGAGCTTTGTACGTATTCGTTAGCTCTTTCGCATCGATTTTAAGAAAGAGATCATCTGGTGTTGCTCCATCTGCCGCGCCCTTTATGATTTCCTTTCCAGAGAGAATATCACCATCTTCAACATTTAATCGAACGGCTTCCTTAACTGGCTGTTCAACCACAATCTTTTTTACCTCACTTTTGATACGGTTCGTTCCATCAGATACTTCCGTATAATACTCAATTCCCTTTCTACCAATTAAATCTGGTGAATAGATGGTGTGATGATATAACGTATCGTCAAAGTCTTCTTTTAAATACACTTTACGGAAGTCCTCTTCATTCTCATGCTTATAGAATAGTGCTACTGTCTTCACAAGATGATTATCCTTAGCATCAAAGATTAGTTCGATATTTTCCGTTTGTTTCACTTTCTCAAAATCATGTAGCGCTTCAATAGAAGGCGGTTCGTTATCTTCTTCTACTTTGATTAAATCAGCGGGTATTTGACCTGGTAACACATTACCTGGAGAAGCTGGCTCAGTAGCACTGCTGATTTTTCTTAAAATTTGTGTACCGTCTGTTGGATACGTATAAAGAATCCCTTTATTTGCAGCGGTATCATCTATGCCGACCTGATCGTTATAATTACCAATCGAAATCTCTTTTCCCGTATTGGTTGCAACAAGAATTCCTCGGGCACTGCTATTCGACATCCCATTCGATTCTACTTTTACAATGGATTCATTTTCAACTAGCGCTGATCCGTAATTCTTGTTAAAATCAGCCACCGTTTCGTTTTGATTTGCTGAATTGATAATCCAGAAAACCATTGATTGACCTGAAGGAATGGTGACATCTTCTTTTTGCGGTGACCAAACCAAATCTGCTTCCGGGCCATCCATCGGGTACCGATACTGGATTTTATAATCCTGGAAGTTAATTGCTTGATCTGTTGTATTGTAAACTTCGATAAATTCATACCCATCCGCTCCGTTAACATTCGTTGAATCAGGAACAACTTCTGTAACGAGTAGATCTGGCAATTTCGCTGAATTAATTTCCTGGCGGTCAACGTTAATTTGATACTCTTCAGAAGTCACAGAGTGCTTGCCATCATTCGCTTCAATCGTATAGAAAATTTTATTTGACCAAAGCTTTTTAGATGGAATGACGGCTGTATACAAATCTCCCTCTTCGAGCTCCATAGGAATGGAGACTGGTTCCATCTCTTCATCCTGACGATAGAATAATACTGCAGATTGCACTCCAGTATCGTCTTTTATTTCCGCGGAAATTGTCACATCTTGATTTTCAATTGGTTGAGGAATTTCATGAGTGATTACCGGCGGCTCATTTTTTAACGCTTCTTCAATTTTCACCGTGAATGGCTCACCAGCATGAACAGGATGGTTCTTTGTATATTGAGCTGTTTCTACTTTTATGTAGTAAGTCATTTCCTTTGAAAAAGCAAAATTTTCTTTGGAGATGACGCCTTCGTATACCCCTCCATAAGGTTCTGAAGGATCTTCTACTTTCTTCATTTGAAGTTCAACAGGTTCTTCTAATTGAGGTGCCTGATAAACAATCGAAACTTGTTGCACTTCGGTTTCCGCTGTTATTCCAGCAGTAATCGTCATATCTTCATTTGCACTTTGCGTTGTCAGTCCATCATGAGTAATAGCCACATTCGATAATGGTTGAGGACTAAGTGGAACCTGGGACTCCTCAACACTTCCTGGTGTTGGCGCTTGTTTTGCTTGATAAACTACCATCTCTTTATCACCAGTAGGATATTGATAATGGACGCTCAAATCCTCTGCAGCCTCATCACCAGCATAAGCTGCACGAAGCATCTCATTTCCTTGTCGATCTAAAAGAACAATCCCTCGATTACCTCCGTTTGAAAAACCACTAAATTCTTCTCCACCAAGACTAATCACATGATCGTGAAGGTCGCTCACTCCATAGTGATTTTCAAAATCAACAACCGTTTTGCCGCTTTTGTTATACCATAACACCTTTGTTTCGCCTGGAGCGATGACGGCTGGTTCGACAGTCAGTTTTTTATCTTCATCGCTTCCATCTGTATATCGATAAAGGAGTTCATAATCATTTAAATAAAGTGGCTGATTCGTATTATTGTAAAGCTCTACATACTCATAATCTTCCGCGCCTTTAATATTCGGTGATATTTCTGTAATAAGAAGCGGATAGAACCCACCTTCCTCTGCTTGTGCTGGAGTTTCAATAATCGTTGAAAACATCATCGAAAGTAACATGCATCCAATCATTCCTACACTGACTAATTTAAAACCTTTATTCCTTTTCATTTCATCCCCCTAATTCATTCATAGTGGCCCCCACTCTTATAGTAGAGTTAAACTATTAATGGCTTATTTTCAAATTGTAAAATTAGGATAAATTTTCCGAATCTATTTACTTTTTGAATTCCTTATGTAAAATTGAAAGTTAGCATCCAAGAGGAGGAGTATGTCCATTGATTAGACGATTAACAGAAAAAGACCATCACCAATGCCTTTCCCTGCTAACCCCGCATGCAGCTGAAAATTTGTTCATATTAGGAGATATTGAAGCCTATGGATATGATCAACCATTCCAAAAGCTGTGGGGAGATTTCTCTGAGGACGGAACATTACGAGCTGTTCTATTAAAATATGAAAGAAACTATATCCCCTTTGCTCCTGCAGAATTTGATGCAGCAGGTTTTGCAAAGGTGATTTCAAGTGATACAGCCTTCCTGATGATGTCCGGTCTAAAGCGAGTAACCAATCAAATTCAGCCACATATCTCACACTCCCCTCGTTCAAGTCGGGAACTGTTCTATGCAAAGTGTGAAAGCGTGGAGCAGCTTTCCTTAAAGAACATAGGAGAAGTGAAAAAAGCAGACTTAAATGATCTGAATAAAATTCATTCCCTACATAATAAGATTGATGAGTTTGATGCCACCGAAACCGTAGAGGAAAAACAACGTAATCAAGAGAAAGGCGTATCGAGAACCTACTATATTGAAAGGGACGGCCAGCCTGTATCAGCCGCCTCTACAGCAGCAGAAAACTCTCAATCCGCCATGGTTGTAGGCGTGTGTACTTTACCAGACTATAAACGAAACGGTTATGCTACAACATGTACGAGTAAGTTATGTTTCGACGTTCTAAAAGAAGGGAAAGTGCTTTGTCTTTTCTATGATAATCCTGATGCAGGTGCGATTTATAAACGGATTGGATTTCAGGATATCGAAAAATGGATGATGATTCATTTTCAAACCGGCACACCTTTGATTTAAAGAAAACGGTCCCTCTCTAAGCGGACCGTTTTCTACATGTTAGGGGTTAACCTTTTTTCTCACCCCCCCTCTTAATTCCCTAGGACAAGCTAGGAGTTAAACCATTTTGTCATGAGCTAGTCACATGTCTATCTAATATCCACTTGAGATCACCACCTAACTTTCTTACTATTAAAGTGTTGATCAAGTTTACAAGATTCGATTTTTGGTCATAATGTAAACTTAGAAAATCGTTTAGTTGATAACGAAAGGAAGAATGAAATGAAAAAATTAGGATCGTTAGTTTCAATTCTTAGTATGGCAATTGTTCTCGCGGCATGCGGACAGGATAATGCAAATGAATCTGATAATAATTCAGCAGCTGAAGAGACGCAAGTTGAGACGCTTGATGTTGCACTAGATACTCCTGAAAAAGTAGAAAAAGGTGAAAAGGTTACATTCTCTGCCACGGTTACACAAGGAGAAGAAAAGGTAGACGATGCAGATGAAGTGATGTTCGAAGTATGGAAAGAGGGCGCTAAAGAAGAGAGTGAAATGATCGAAGCTTCTCACGATGGCGATGGCGAGTATTCGGCTGAAAAGCAATTTGATGAAGCTGGAAAATATTTTGTTCAATCCCATGTAACAGCTCGAGATCTACATACAATGCCTAAAAATGAAATCATCGTTGGTTCTGAAGAAGAAGCTGCTTCTGAAAGTCATGAACACGAGCACGAACATGAAAGCGCTGTATCCATTCATCTCATGCAGCCTGAAGAAATGAAAGTCAATGAAGAGGTTATGTTAATGGCACACCTGCAAAAAGACGATGCCGCTTTAACAGGTGCTGACGTTCGTTATGAAATTTCGAAAGTGGATGAAGAAAAAGCTGAGTGGGTTGACGCTGAAGAAATGAAAGACGGCGAATACGAAGCCACAACTTCGTTTAAAGAAGCTGGTGATTACACGGTTACCATTCATGTCGAGAATGACGAAGGACTTCATGAACATACAGAAGAAAACCTAACAATTACAGAATAACGCAAAGGCTCTCCCTTTAACTTTGAAGGGAGAGCCTTTTATTAGTTTAATTTGATCTTCTTAAATTTTCGTTTCCCTACTTGAACCACGAGTCCATCTTCTACTGTCACTTCTTCGTTAACATTCGTAACTTTCGTCTCATTCAGTTTTATGCCACCATTTTTCACCATTCGTCTCGCTTCACTCGTTGACGGTAACATGTCGAGAGAAACGACTAGATTCGGCACTGAGATCGAGCGCTCACCTTCCCATAGGACCTCTTCAATATCGGTTGGAAGCTGCTTTTGTTGAAACACTTGCTGAAATTGCGCTTCCGCATCTTGAGAAGCTGCTACACCATGAAACATGCGTACAATAGTTTTGGCGAGATTCATTTTAGCTGTTCTTGGGTGAATACGTCCTTGTTCGATTTCCTGTCGAACCGCTAGCTTTTCATCAAGCGATAAATCGGTAATGAGTTCCGTGTATTTTATCACCAGCTCATCCGGAATCGACATCGCTTTGCCATACATTTCGGATGGCTTCTCAGTTATTCCGATGTAGTTCCCTTTTGATTTAGACATTTTCTCAATTCCATCTAACCCTTCAAGCAGCGGCATCATTAACACCACTTGCTTCTCTTTCCCAAACTGTTCCTGAAGGTGACGCCCCATGAGAACGTTGAAATATTGATCGTTCCCCCCAAGTTCAATATCACTTTCTAAATGAACAGAGTCATAGCCCTGCATGAGTGGGTAAAAGAATTCATGAAGAGAAACAGGTTTATTCGCCTTCATCCGATTTTCAAAGTCGTCACGTTCAAGTAAACGAGCAACTGTAATTTTTCCGGCGAGTTCAATGACATCTTCAAATTTCAATTCAGAAAGCCACTTTGAATTATAGTGAAGCTCTACCTTGCTTTGATCCAGAACTTTTCCAAACTGCTCAAGGTAAGTCTTTGCATTTCGTTCCACTTCTTCGTTAGTAAGCTGCACTCTTGCCGTAGACTTTCCTGTGGGGTCACCAATTTTTCCAGTGAAATCTCCAATAATCAGTTGGATAATGTGACCATTTTCTTGAAACTGTCTTAATTTATTTAACACAACGGTGTGTCCAATATGAACATCAGGCGCTGAAGGATCAAGACCCAATTTAACTTTAAGCGGCTTATTTTTTAGAAGTGAAGTAGCGATTTTCTCCTTAAGCTCCTCTCCAGGAATGACTTGACTCGTTCCATGGGTATAGACCGCATATTGCCTTTCCATTTCCTTTCTTTGTGCTGCTGATAACTGATCCATGCTCCTGTTCATTCCTGTCGACCTCCTAATAAGTAAAATTTGATAGTATAAAAAGCCACGCCCCTATAATAAATAGGGACGTGGCTTAACACGCGATACCACCCTGATTGAAGAAATAAATTCTTCCGGCTCGATTTGGATAACGGTTCTCCCGTTCCTGACTAGTAGGTTCACTCCGTTCGTCAAGAAAGCTCTGAGGGGTAATTCACGGTTATGCTGTACCAGTTCACACCACCCACTGGTTCTCTGCCACTACTGATCATAACGCGCTACTGCATCCTCTTCACAGCTTTTGATTATTCCGATACATGAATTTCTCATTACTTTATCTTTTTTTACTTTGGTTGTCAATTGATCTTTCATACTTCGATCTGCAAGTTATAAAAAAGCAGCCTGCAAAAAAGACAGACTGCATGTCTATTACTTATGATTCAGTTCCTTCAAAACGACTGTTGAAAGAATCTCAATAAATTCATCCTGTGCGTTCGGCATTTCCGGTCGATAGTAGTTTGCGCCAATTTCATCGGTCACAACTTTACATTCGTAGTCATTATCGAACAAGACTTCTAGATGATCCGCGACAAAACCGACTGGCGCATAAACGAACGAAGTAAAACCTTGCTTTTCGTGAAGATCTCTCGTTAAATCCTGTACGTCAGGACCGATCCATGGATCAGGTGTGTTTCCTTCACTTTGCCAACCGATTGCCACGTTTTTCACACCAGATTCTTCAACGATGAGGTCGGCTGTTTCTTTCAATTGATCAGGGTAAGGGTCTCCATTTGCGATGATTTTTTCAGGTAAGCTATGGGCAGAAACAATTAGTACTGCTTTTTCACGCTCTTGGTCAGACATGTCGTCAAAGATAGATTTTATTCTTTTTGCCCAATAGGAGATAAACTTCGGCTCATCATACCAGCTTTCTACCGAATGAATAACTGGCCCTCCGATTTTCTCCGCTTCTTGTTTAGCTCGTCCATTGTATGATTTGATGCTAAATGTGGAGAAATGAGGAGCGAGGACGATGCTGACCGCTTCTTCAATTCCATCATTGTGCATCTCTTGAACAGCATCTTCAACGAAAGGTTCAATATGCTTTAATCCAATATATAGCTTAAACTCAATTTCATCTTGAACCTTATTAAGATGAGCTTCTAGGCCTTTCGCCTGGTCTTCTGTTATTTTCGCAAGTGGCGATATACCACCAATGGCTTTGTAACGATCTTGGAGGTCTTTTAATTGTTCATCAGACGGCTTACGACCACGTCGTATATGTGTGTAATACCGTTCAATGTCCTCTTCTTTATACGGCGTTCCATACGCCATTACGAGTAATCCCATTGTTTTTTTAGCCATGAATGTGTTCCCCTCTCGTCCAATAATTAATTAAACAAACTATCTTTTTGTAATTATTATCATCTAGCTATCAGTATACCTTTTTTTCTCCCCTGAATCAAAGGAAACCGAACTTAAATTCGCAACGTTTTGTGTCATACTCATTGAACCAAATCTTTATGTAGATTGCCACATCCGATGCGCTTCCTTCACTAGTATAGCGGACATCGTGCGTTCTGTCTTTCTCTTCTTCTACTTCAATCTCAAGCCTGCCCACCAACAATTGTTTTCATACTGCTGTGAAGTAGCGCGGTAGTGAAGCGGGGGCTCAGGTACGTACCTGACCCCTTACCGCCACTCAAAAGAAAAAGCTGCGCACATTCGCGCAGCTCTTATCCTTATTTCTCCATAGCACCATTATGTTTTGAAACCACTTCACGTAAATCTGTATCATCTGATTCATCTGTTTCAAATGCTAACAAATAGCGAAACTCTCGATCTGCCTTCCCAGAAGGATCTGCATTTTCTTCTTGTTTACCTGTAGGCGTTTCGTTTGAGAAGAACAAATCGTTGTTCGCTCCAGCCGGTGTAGCTGTTCCCTGTCCTGGAATAGGTGCATCAATGTTAAGCTTTTTATCTTCTGGAATATGTTCAACTGACAATTGACTTACCGAATAAGTCTGCAAATCAGCTTTTGCACTTTCTGCATCGTTCTCTGTTGTAAAATAGGCTTGTAATGATTTACTCATGTCAATCCAACTCCTTTTTGATGATCTCACAAAAAGGGGTTTCCCGATTCTCATCCTTTCTAATCATCGTGATGGCATTTAATGCTGCTTAGCGACGATCACCATTGAAACAAAAACGGTGCTAATCAGCATGGCAGCTAACACACTCAGCACCGTTACTGCACTGATATCCACAATGTTGAATTGAAGAAGAGAAAGAAACACCATGATATACCCAAGCACAGCAAAATAGGAATAAAACATCCCTTTCTCTCGAATCATGCGACTTCGCTCATCTTTCGCCTTAAATTGCGGCTGAAGGTAACTTAAGCAAAAACCCATGATGGACATTGATATCAGCATATAACTAGCTGGAATCGGTTCATTACCAGTACCAATCCCAACGCTCAGTAGTAATAAAGCATTTAAAGCAAAAAAGACGCCAAAAACAACATACGCTTTATTAATTCCCACACCTACTCCCCCTCTGAGTCTAGATAAAAAATTTCCTCGACAATCGTTCCAAACAATTTCGCCATTTCGAGTGCTAGCGGTAAAGATGGATTGTATTTTCCTTTTTCTATTGAAATAATCGTTTGCCTTGATACGCCCAGTATTTCTGCCAAACGATCTTGTGAAAAGCCTTTTTCTCTTCTTTTTTCACGTAGTACATTTTTCAATTAAAAGGCCTCCTAACTTCTTCACCATTATTTTAATGTAAAAC
This sequence comes from Bacillus sp. Cs-700, assembly GCF_011082085.1. NCBI lineage: Bacteria > Bacillati > Bacillota > Bacilli > Caryophanales > Bacillaceae > Bacillus > Bacillus sp. Cs-700. The sequence goes on along the minus strand of NZ_CP041063.1, from coordinate 3,474,038 downwards.
ACACTTTACGTAAAGCTAACTTTACAAAACATGATTTCCCACTAAACTACACATGCTAAATAGGTCCAGACGAAATAAGGAGGTCGAATATGAAACAAGATCCGAGCGAATCCGTGCGCGCCAACAAAAAGATCAACGATTCCTTTTACAAAGGGAAAGCCCCTGTAAATGTTGACGAAAAAATCAATGAAGATTTCTATAGAGAGGAGCCCACTCATCCTACTAGCTATCTCGGCAACAATACACCCGCTATCGATGTAACGGGAAATAAAGATCAAAATCGATAATCACGAGAAACAGCCCCCTTGCTAGGCGAGGATGAGGGCTGTTTCTTACTATTCATTAAAGACGTGAATGCTCTTTCGTAAATAAAGTGCTGATCCTAACAATAAGACTCCTGACAAACCAAAAACAAATGACACACTAACAAGCTCAGCAAGAAACCCATAAAGCAAAGATCCAAGACCAAATGTGATCGAGATCAGAGCACTCTGTGCACTAAACACCTCAGGAAGAGACTCATTCGGACATCTTTTTTGAATCATCGTCACCATCGCTATGGATTTGATTTGTTCTACTATTCCAGAGAGGATAGTTAAAAGAAGCGCGACCACAGGGAGACTTGTAAGGCCAAAGATAAACGTGAGAATACTAATCGAAAAGCACGTCATTAGTAGCGTTTCCTTCATATACCGTTCAAACCAACGCGTATATTTTGATACTGCCATACCACCAGCAATCAAACCGATGAAAAAGCTTGCATTTAAATATCCCCACCATGCTTCTGATTTCATAAGCACTTCTTCCACAAAGATATAAAGAATCGCAGCAATCCAGACGACATTTGCGATAGCTTCAATAACGATCATAATATGAACAACACGTAGAACTGGATGTTTCCAGATGCTTTTCCAACCGCTCATCATTTGAATTTTCGTTTGTCGATCTTGATAACCTTTTACGACGATGAACGCCATCAAAAGCGTAGAAATGACATACATCAAAAAAGTAATCCAAATCACAATAAAGCCAGAAGTAGCCGCAACAATTATACCGCCAATCGCCCAACCTCCAAATTGAATCGATTGATCAACGACCGCTACGAAACTATTCGCTTTCGCAAGTTCATTTTCCGTAACGAGTTGAGGCAGCATGGCATTCCGAGCAGGCGCGGCCCACCCATCCAAAAATGCAATTAGAAAAGCAAGCAATAATATGGAAAGCACGGAAGGAGTGAAAATCCATAATGACAGACCAAGCCATCCTAACAGCACCGTCTTCAAACTTTGTGAACCGACGAGCAATCCTTTTAACGACACTCGGTTTAATACGAGGGGTGCACACATTCCGCTCACAAAACGAGCCATTGTAATTGTGAACGGTAACAGCGAAAGATAAAGTGCAGAACCCGTTGCCTGGTAAAGAACAGCAATAAGCGCCACAATATAGAGAACGTCCCCCGTGTTGGCAAACCCCTGCCCAACCCATAAGAAACGAAATGAACGAAACCTCATCATAACTACCCCTTTTTATTTTTGTTCTTCCACAAAGTAAGGGTAGTCAGTTTACATTGGAACAATCACTCCATTTCTCCAAGTTATTCACAAAATATAGCAAGCCGTAATTAGTATGTACTAGCACAATTTGTATGGGGGGTTATGATGAGATCAATAAGTAATTTATACATTTCTTTTTTTATTCTAACATATTCCAATTTTATTCTTTTTAATTTTCTAAATTAATTAATTGTTTTTATAAAGCGTTTCAGGCAAACTTAAAGGTGTACCCGCACTTTGTTTAGGGAATGAAAGAGGTATAAGTTCACAGATTCATTTAAAGTTTTCGTAAATTAGAATGTCCTAAGTTGAATGCAATCTTGATGAATGCTATCGTAAATATTTGATAAAGCAAGGATTTCACAACTAAATCGACCATTGTGATGGAGGTAAAATCTATGAGAATTATTGTAGCAGGTGGAGATGGTTTCTGTGGGTGGCCAACCGCACTTTACTTATCAAAACAGGGCCATGAGGTAACAATCGTTGATAATATGGTTCGACGAAAGTGGGATGACGAACTACGTTCCAATTCACTAACACCAATCTTACCGCTAGAAGAGCGGGTGAAACGATGGGAAGAAAAAACCGGGAAGCATATCGCAGTGTACGATTGTGATCTCATGCACTATGACTTCTTAAAGGAGATCTTCAAACAAGTTCAGCCAGAAGCTTTTGTTCACTTTGCGGAACAGCGCTCAGCTCCCTATTCGATGATTGATCGTGAACATGCCGTGTTTACACAAACGAACAACGTTGTTGGTAACTTAAACGTTCTTTATGCGATTAAAGAAGTAACACCTGATTGTCACCTGATTAAATTGGGCACAATGGGTGAATACGGCCAGCCTAACATAGATATTGAAGAAGGATACATAAAAATCGAACATAAAGGACGAGAAGATGTCCTTCCATTCCCAAAACAGCCGGGATCGTTCTACCATTTATCTAAAGTTCATGATAGCCATAACATTCAGTTTGCCTGCAAAATTTGGGGCATTCGCGCTACAGACTTAAATCAAGGAATTGTTTATGGACTTCATACGGACGAAGATGAGCATGACGAAGGTCTAATCAACCGCCTTGATTATGACGGGGTATTTGGTACAGCACTCAATCGCTTTATTATTCAGGCAGCGATCGGTCATAACTTAACCGTGTATGGATCTGGTAAGCAAACACGTGCGTTCTTAAACATTAAAGATACGATCCGCTGTGTTGAAATTGCAGCTGAAAATCCAGCTGACAAAGGAGAATTCCGCGTTTTCAATCAGTTTACAGAAGAATTTTCTGTTCTCGAGCTTGCAGAGAAAGTTCAGCGTGTTGCGGAAGCAAAAGGGCTTAAAGTGAGCATTGATCACCTTGAAAATCCTCGCGTGGAGAAAGAAGAGCACTACTATCATGCAGTGAACACGAGCTTAATTGATCTTGGGCTTGAGCCATCTCTTCTAACAGATGAGCACATTTCGAGAACACTAGATACAGCACTTAAATACAAAGATCGCGTCCTGAAAGAAAACGTTCTTCCGAATATTACGTGGAAGTAAGGGGATGCAAATTACTAATTGAGGTGTTCTTATGAAAATATCCATCGTAACCGAGACATTCCTACCTTCAACAGATGGTGTCGTGACGAGACTTCGTGCATCGATCGATTATTTAATTGATCAAGGACACGAAATCCAGGTCATTGCGCCAGATTTAGGAGTGCGTAGCTATCGGAATATTCGCTTTGATGGAGTTCAGCCTCGTACATTCTTTCTCTATAAACATCGGAAATTTGGCATGCCGACTCGAACGATTAAAACATATCTAGAAGAGTTTGATCCTGATCTCGTTCACGTCGTTAACCCCGCTTTTATGGGATATTCAGGTATTAAGTATGGTAAGAAACTTGGCGTCCCCCTTATCGCCTCTTACCATACTCACGTGCCAAAATACGCCGATTACTACAATATGTCATGGTCGGAACCTCTCCTCTGGTGGCACTTCAGAAGAATGCACAATAAAGCGGATATTAACCTTTGTACATCACAAGCCATCTTAGAAGAGTTAAATGATCAAAATTTCTATAATATGCATTTATGGAAGCGTGGCGTAGATACCGAGCGATTCAATCCTGAACTGCGTGACAGCGACATGCGATCCCGTTTATCAAATGATCATCCAGATAAAACCCTTCTTCTTTTTGTCGGAAGATTAGCGTTCGAAAAAGAAATCGATTCACTTGTACCGATGCTTGAGCAAAAGCCAGATGCTCATCTTGCGATTGTCGGGGATGGTCCTTATCGAAGTGAACTTGAAAAGAATTTTGGTCATCTAGAGAACGTGACCTTCACTGGTTTTCTACACGGAGAAGAGCTTGCTAGGGCCTATGCTTCTGCAGACGCCTTCATGTTTCCTTCAACAACGGAAACATTAGGCCTCGTTATTCTTGAAGCGATGGCAAGCGGTCTTCCCGTCATAGCCGCAGAATCAGGTCCAACGAACGAACAAGTTGAAGATGGTTCAACTGGTCTTCTCTATCGTTCAGGTACTAACGGTAATCTGACTGAAGTCATTAATCGCCTTCAAGAGTCAGGACTACTAAAAAAAATGTCAAAAGAAGCGTACGAGCATTCTAGAGATTATGGATGGCGAGGGCCAGCCCAGCAGCTACTTGATTTCTATGAGTCTGCTATTGAACAGAAACAAGAAAAACAGCAACAAGCGATCCAATAGAAATGATAGAAGGTTGAGTCTATGAAGCAGTGGCGAATTGGAAGGGGTTCAAAACAGGTAATGAGCTTTAGTGCAATTGGTGTAATGAATGCACTTGTTGACATTGGGGCTTTAAACCTGCTCATGCTGTTCTTTCCTACAGATGATCGAATCCAACTTATTATGTATAACACAATTTCATATGTGCTTGCGATCATCAACAGCTATTTTTGGAATGCGAAGCTGACGTTTCCCTCCAAAGCAATTCATGATCGGAAACAAGTGCTTCTGTTTGTCGTCCAGGCTGTGATCGCTCTTGGGATTAGTAACCTGGTCTTTTATGGGGCGCTTCTCATTTTTGAATGGATTTCACTTCCTCGCTACATTGAACGCAACATTTCAAAGGGACTCGCTATGCTGCTCTCTTCTGCTTCAAGCTTCTTTATGATGAAACATCTCGTGTTTCCACGTACGAAGCCAAAGCAGGAGAAGCAATGAGATTCACAAAAAACCGCAGGAAAATCCTGCGGTTTTTATTATGCTTCCTTATGCTCAATTTTTCCAAGAGCTATAGCTGCCCCTAATCCAAGGAGTAACGTTGCTATACTTGCTATAGCAAGTCCTACATCTGACTGAAACCCTGGATATAAGACAACAACTGATCCGATCACTAATCCAATCATAACCGCATAAGTGGAGACGGTATATTTCGAGAGCAAATGAGCAATTACCTTACCTGTTAAGCTTAATCCAATAATGATTCCAGCGCCCACTGTTAATAGTAGAGGAATATTGAAGGAAGAAATACCGTTTATAACGGTTTGATAAGATCCCAATAATAAAAGGACAAAAGACCCGCTTACTCCAGGAAGAATCATCGCTGTACTCGCTAACCATCCTGAGAAAAAGAGAATGACGTAATCAACCATATCTAACGATTTCATCACCTCACCTGATCCTTCGCCCTTTAGAAACAAGGTAGAAGCAATTAGAATTGCCGCCACAATTAACAATCCATAATGGAAAGACTCGAAATTTTGTTTGTAATCCACTTTTCTTAATAGAAAAGGCACTACTCCTATAATTAAACCAATAAAGAAAAAGAACGTTGGCTGAGGATAATGTTCAAGAAGTTTTTCCATAACCCGGCTTACGAGCAGTAACGCAAGCCCTACTCCTAGTAAAAGGGGAATAAAAAAACCGAGTTCTTTTTTCCAATTCTTACTCATTAACCCATTGATCCCACTAATTAACCTACGATAAATGCCAAGCACCATCGCGATCGTTCCACCACTAACACCGGGGATCAGGTCACTAACACCCATTAATAAACCTCGATAAATATTTCGCCACACAAACATGTTTACGTTTCTCCTTTTGCTATCTGTCTAGTACCTACTTTACCCATATCTCGCCTTTTGTTAACCGAACGTTTTTCTGTTTCATAAAAAAATGTTCGCTATCATTTACTATGCCACATCTCCCTCAGAAAAGGGTGAATCAATTTTGTGACATTTCCTAATTAAAGCGTGGCAGTTGAAATAGACGATTGGTTTGCAGTAAAGTGATAGAAGTGATTTACACACACTGGAGGAATTAGATGAGTGATCGAAATAAAGGAATTATCCTATTACTAATATCATCTTTTGGTTTTGCCATGATGGCTGCTTTAGTAAAGCTATCAGGTGACGTACCAACGATTCAAAAAACGATGTTTCGGAATGGTGTCTCTGCCGTCATTTCATTTGGTTTTGTGATGTACTACAAAGAAAGGCTATTCGGTAAAAAAGAAAATCAGAAGTTCCTTTTACTTCGCTCCGCTCTTGGAACGCTAGGAATCATCTTCTATTTTTACGCGATCGATAATCTCGTTCTTTCTGATGCCGACATGCTCAATAAGCTAAGTCCTTTCTTATTAATTATCTTCTCTGCTCTTTTCTTAAAAGAAAAAGCAAGACGTTTTCAGATCGTTGCCATCATCATTGCTTTCATCGGTACGCTAATGATTATCAAGCCGCAATTCTCGGTGGAAACGATCCCGTATATTTCTGGACTACTTTCTGCTATTTTCGCTGCAGGCGCCTATACAGTTCTAAGGGTGCTTGGACAGCGCGAAAAATTCTATACGGTAGTATTCTATTTCTCATTCTTCTCAACCGTTGTTTTGTTACCCTTCGTGATTATGTTCTATGAACCAATGGAAACGAAGCAGCTGATCTATCTTTTACTAGCAGGCGTGTTCGCTACGCTTGGCCAATTTGGCCTTACCGTTGCCTATAAGTTTGCGCCAGCTCGCGAGATTTCGATTTTCTTCTACTCGACAGTCGTTTACTCTGCTTTAATCAGCATCGTCCTATTCGGACAAATTCCTGATGCATGGAGTATTATTGGCTATATCATTATTTTCTCAGCCTCATTTTATATGTTTCTACGTAACAATCATGAGGCAAAAAAGCTTAAAAAGAGAGAACTGCAAACATCTCATTAATTAAGTCATTAAAAAGAGCGCTAAACGTCTCCATGTGTTTAGCGCTCTTTTTGCACTTCTTCACCTATTAACTAATAGACGCATTTTGTCAGCTTCACGATCTACTAGTGGGAAACTCGTATAAGATTGGAGCTGATGGTGCTCATATACGAATTTGTGTTCAAGATAGATGTTTCCATCAAGGATCTCAGGCAAGAACTTCTGTAAATTACCGATCACTCCTCTATTTTCTTTATCAAGGATCCACTCAATCGGTTTCCAATCAAGGATTCCTTCTACTGTATTTAACGGAGTGTAAAGATTCATTCCATCTGGTAAATCAGCAATAAAAATATACATACCTGACTTACCATGCTGACTATGAAAATGCGCATTTCCTGCGTATGTGACGCTCTCTAACTTAATTCCTGTTTCTTCAAATGTCTCTCTAATTATACTTTCAGAAGGCGTCTCATTCTTTTCAATCTTTCCCCCAACACCATTCCAGAGTCCCATCGTTGGGGCTTTTCGTCGATTTAGAAGGAGAAGGTGGTGATTTTTCTTGATAAAGCAAATGGTATATGGAAGCATGGATGATACCCTCATTTCTTTAAATCAATTCAATTAAGCGCTAGACAACAACAATGCCTCCTCCTACTATACGATATTTCTCAATTTATATGGATGAAACCTCCATTTTATTGTTACAATGAGCAAGTCGTCATTGAAGCGACAATGTGTTCCCATCGATTAGCTATTTTATATTCTGGAGGAAAATGATTATGCCTACGATCAACCAAGTCATTGAAAAATACAACGAAGTCGCAAAACTAGCTGATGCACCCCTCACAATCATATCTGACGTGTTGTGGATCATTGTTGGGTTAATATTCATGGTTCATCTTATACAAAATCGAAAATCACTCTCGCATTTAAATTTTATCTATCAGGGAGCCTCACTTGCCCTTATTTTGATCATCATAGGCTATTTATCTTTCACCATCAACAGCTATGATTTTTCGGTGGATGAAACTTACTGGAAAGAAAACACGCTTTCTCCTTATCTTAATTCACTAGATGAGCATAACGAAAAGGTAGAAGACTTTTCACAACTGCTGCAAGCACCTGAGGAAAAAGAAGGCATTGAATCTCACTATGTAAGCGATAATCATCATTCCATCTGGGTAAAGCTAGACACGATTACGGATACAGGTGAAAAACAGCAAAAAATCGTAGAATCAACGATTGTAAAAGAACCAATTCAACAGCCCTACCTAACCTACAAAATGATCGAAAAACCCATTTCAAACCGATATTCTGATGAATTCTATTATGAAACAACGCTTCACATTCCTGAAGAATATAAGATATTAACCGATTAACTCTTTCGAAAGCATACGCTCCAGTTTTGGAGGTGTGCTTTTTAGGTTTCGATCCGTCACTTTATACTATTTCGATACGTCACCCAGTCCCCACCTGGAATTTCCATAAATCGCTTCTCAGGCTTCCTCATCATATACGTAATCGCTTCATAACTTCCTCGATCACTTTTAATTTTCTGCATGACACGCTCATACAAATTGTGATCTCGCCCTTCCTGATAACCTTCAAGTAGATTGATTTTCTCTAGTAACTGATCATCCACTTCATAGACTTCTCCATATACATTAGCGTCATTATTCTGTATCAAAGCAGGATAACCATCCCTTGTGTCATAAAGTTTTCCATTTGTCCAACTGAAGCTCTCTATTAAAGTTGCCCCTTTTATGACCTCATGATTGCTTTCGCCAGATCGTAAGGTTCCATAGCAAAAAACGAGATACATTATTCTCACTCCTTTTATTTATAACAACAAAAAGCCCGCCAATCAGCGGGCTCTCTAGTATGTTTATTAAAAAATTCGCCTTAATGCCTTTTTCAACGGTGGCATATCAATTTCCTGTTCTTCGAATGCTTTTTTCAACATGTATTTTGAATAACTTGCTGCTTGTTCGTAAGTAATTTTACCAGGAAGTGGCGGCTGCTCTTCAATCACCACGTCCACAATAACTGGTTTTGTCGATTTTGCAGCTCGTTCAAAGGCTGGCAATAATTCTTCAAACTTCTCAACGCGATAGCCTTCACCACCAGCCGTTTCAGCAAATGCGGCAAAGTTAAAGTCTTTTAATTCAGTCTCATAGTCGATATTCCCAATTTCCTGCTGCTCATATTTAATCATACCTAGACGTTCATTATTTAAAACAACGACAATCATCGGTAATTTGTATTTTACTGCGGTTAAGAAATCTTGCATCACCATCGTAAATCCGCCATCTCCACAAATCGCAACGGCCTGACGATCTGGATGAGCTAGTTTACCAGCAATTGCTCCTGGAAGTCCGCACCCCATCGTTGCCATCCATGAGGAAATAATGAATTTCTGGTTCGTAACACGCAGATGTCTCGATGCCCAAACCGTCACGTTCCCAACATCTACTGAAAGAACCGCATCATCATCCAATACTTTTTGTAATTGAGGCATTACTTGTTGTGGCTTAATCGGTGTAGACTGTTCGTCTTCAATCTTTTCAAGGTGAGACCACCAATTTTTCATATTATCCTGGCATTTCTCAATAAAATCACGGTCTTCATGGTAGTTTGTATGCTGTGTTAAATAGGATAGCGTCCATTTCGCATCACCAATTAATCCGACTGTAACAGGGTAGCGTTTCCCGATTTGAGTTGGTTCAATGTCAATTTGAATGGCTTTCGCTTTATCTGGTAGATAATCACGATAAGGGAATGATGTACCAACCATAATAAGTAAATCGGTTTCCTCCATCGCTTCATATGCAGGCTTCGTACCGATCTGCCCAAGTTGCCCCAGGTTATAAGGATGAACATCAGGAATAGCACCTTTACCAGGCAAACTTAAAATAACAGGAGCCCCTGCTTTTTCGGCAAAACCTAGCAGTTCTTCTCTTGCATGCTTCGAACCTTTCCCGGCTAAAATGACCGGTCGCTTCGCTTCATTTAAAAGAGCAACAGCTTCATTTAAATTGGAGTCATGAGGATGAACGACAGCTTTTGAACGAATGAGAGACGTATTCTCTACTTTTTGTTTCACCTTTTCTGCAGCAAGATCATCTGGAATTGTAAGAATGGCGACACCTTTTTTCTCAACTGCTGTTCGTATGGCTTGATGCGTAAGGTCAGGTAGTGATGCTGCTGTTTCTACCCTTCTATTAAACACCGATACATCATCAAACATGCGTTCAAGGTTAATTTCCTGGAATTGATCCATTCCAAGCTGATCGCTTGCAACCTGTCCAGCAATCACAAGCACAGGAGCACCGTCAGCTTTTGCATCATAAAGACCATTCATCAAATGAACAGCTCCAGGCCCTGCTATGGAAAGACAGACACCAATTTTACCAGTTATTTTCGCATACGACGCTGCTGCAAGTGCACCTACCTCTTCGTGACGCACCTGAATGAACTTCATACGATCTTGAGCATTTCGTAAATTCTCTACAAAATGGTTAATTGAATCTCCCGGCAAACCATAAACATGGTCTACTCCCCATTCAGAAAGTGTATTTAATAGTATCTCACCAGCATTTTTATCAAACATCATGACTCCTCCTTCGTTTCCTTATCCATAATGGGAAAGTACCCCTCTATAGAATCGGTGAAACGTCAGCAGGAAAAAATAAAGCGGTAGACTAGTTTATGCTCTTGGTCCACCCGCTACGTAAAGAACCTGTCCACTAACAAAGGACGAGTTTTCATCTGCAAAAAAGAGGGCAGCATTCGCAATATCTTCAGGCCTTCCCGTTCTAGCTACCGGAATCTGCTTTTTGTTGTATTCAATAAACTGGTCAAACTCAACCCCGAGACGCTCAGCCGTTGCTTTTGTCATATCACTTTCAATGAACCCTGGTGCAATTGCATTAGCCGTAATGCCATATTTACCGAGCTCGAGTGAGAGCGTTTTAGTTAACCCCTGAATACCAGCCTTAGCGGCTGCATAATTTGTTTGACCACGATTTCCAAGCGCCGACGTTGAGGAAAGACTAATAATCCGCCCATATCCTTGATCAACCATATATTTTTGGGCAGCCCTGGATGCATAGAAGCTTCCAGTAAGGTGCACCTGCATGACCGTCATCCAATCTTCATCGGTCATTTTAAATAATAAATTATCGCGAATAACTCCAGCGTTATTTATAAGAATATCAATTGAGCCATAAGCTTCCGCCGCTTCTTTCATGCTGGATTCCACCTGGTCCCGTTCCGTAACGTCCACAATGCCTGTCATGACTGAATAACCTTTCTCTTCTAAATCCTTACCCGTTATGGATAACGCTTCTTCATTTACATCGGCAAGGTAAACCTTTGCCCCTTCACTTGCAAATGTTTCTGCAATACTTGCCCCAATCCCCCTACTTCCACCTGTTATGTAAGCCACTCTTCCTTCAAGTCTTTTCACCAATCACCACTCCCGTAAGCGTTTTCTTTTTAATCTAATTAGACTATAATAATATTAAAATTTTCTGTCAACTATTGCCACTCTGTTTAAAACAGTGCGAATAAGTGAAAAGGGTATAAAGAATGAAATTAATATTGGAGGCTATCGCGATGAAACATCTTGTATTTTATGATGCTGAATGCCCATTTTGTTTTTATGTAAAGAAATCACTTCGCAAACTTGACTGGTTTAACAAAATTGAATGGATACCGGTTCAGGAAATTGAAAAACATCCTGAAGACTATCCGTATATGCAGTTTCGTCACAAACGCATGTATGATGAAATTCATATGCTAACAACTTCCGGCAACCTTCACGCTGGCTTTTATACTGTGAGACGATTGTTAATGGCCCTTCCTGTAACCGTACCCCTCTCACTATTTCTATACTTGCCTTTCGTTGATAAGCTTGGTTCACCACTCTATATTTGGTTTTCAAAAAATCGCTATGACTGGTTTGGTCGTTATTCAGAGCCTCGTTTTGAATAACCTTGCTAACTGCAAGGTTATTCTGTTTGATAGTATGAAAAGAGGTTACGTTTTTTGAAAGGATGCATGACAGATGGAGGAAAAATGGCTTACGTGGGCAAAACAAATTCAATCGATTGCTCAAGCAGGATTAACCTATACACAGGATAACTATGATTACGAACGCTATATTGAACTTCGACAACTTAGTACTGAAATGATGGAAACTTATACCGACTACGATATGAAAACCATTCAGCAACTCTTCGCAAATGAAACGGGCTATCAGACGCCTAAAGTAGACGTGAGAGCCGTCGTTTTTCATGAAAGAAAACTGCTGTTTGTAAAGGAAAAAGCAGATGGCAAGTGGTCTCTTCCCGGCGGATGGGGTGACGTCGGCTTCACACCAGGAGAAGTAGCGGTGAAAGAAGTTCAGGAAGAGTCAGGCTATGTAGTAAAAGCTAGACGGCTTCTTGCTGTGCTGGATCACCAAAAACATCCCCACCCGCCATCGCCTTACCATATATATAAGGTGATGATTGAATGTGAGCTAATCGGTGGAAACGCAGCTGAAAGCATTGAAACTAGTGACTGTGGCTTTTTTGCTCAAAATGAACTTCCTCCTTTATCAAAAGGAAGAATCACAGAGTCACAAATCGAAATGCTTTTTGCGTTACATAACGATCCAGCGCTCGGTCCTGTTTTTGATTAACTTTACGATGTTTTCTCAATAAGGCTCTGTTCATCTTGAACAGAGCCTTTTAAAATTCCTGGAATTCTAATTGTTAGCTGTTAAAGCAACCCATCTACACACGTATCTAGCCAGGTTTTCGCCATTAGCTGATTGCCCGCCTCAGTCATATGCACGCCATCTGTTGTTAATGTCTTATTTCCTTTTTGGAGTGCTTCTAAAAAAGCAGTATGAGTTGGCACCAATACCGCATCGTATTTATCAGCTAACTGACGAACAATCTTTACATATGGTAAAAGCTTCTGATTTCCGATCGAATCAATTCTTTCTTCTATAATTGTTGGCTCCATTAAAACACATTTTGCTCCTAATGAGTTAACTTTCTCTACTAACTCATCATAAATCCTTTTAAAATCCTCTGGCGTCACCTGATCCATTTCAGGGTGGTCAAGCTGTCTCCATACATCATTGATGCCAATTGAAATCGACACAACGTCAGGTTGAAGCGCGAGAACATCTTGATTCCATCTATCTTCAAGATCTGTAATGCGATCACCGCTCACCCCTTTATTTATAATTTCAACATCGTATTTTTTTATCATTCCATCTCGAATCATTCTCACATACCCATTACCAAGTCCTTCTGAGTCCTGGTTTCTACCTGAATCTGTGATGCTATCTCCTACGAACAGCCACTTTTGTTTCATTCTAAGAGCCCTCCTCGAGATTATCAGTCGTCATCGTCCATTTGAGCTACAAATCCTTTACAATCACACAATCCATGCCAGCGCTCTTGTCCAGACGAAAACGTTTCTCTCATCTCTTCCTTCACATGACAGATCACTTTTTTAATCAACAACGTGTTCAGCCTTTTGCCTCGTGGGATGCCTGAAGCAGTCTATCGTATGATCATTCACAATTCCAACCGCTTGCATGAAACTATACAGAATAACGGGACCTACAAACGTAAAACCACGTTTTTTTAAGTCTTTACTGATTTTCTTACTAAGTTCGGTTTCTGCAGGTACCTCTTCGATGCTTTTCCACTGATTAAGGATTGGAGTGTTTTCTGTAAACGCCCATATGTATGTTGAAAAGCTCCCAAACTCCTCTTGTATTCTGAGAAACGCGTTCGCATTCTTTACCGTTCCACGCACTTTCAGTTTGTTGCGAATGATCCCTTCATTCATGAGCAGTTCTTGGATTTTATCCTCACCATAAGCCGCTACTTTCTGAACATTGAATTGATCAAATGCCTCTCGATAATTCTCCCTTCTTTTTAAAATCGTAATCCAGCTTAATCCTGCCTGCGCTCCTTCTAGAATTAACATTTCAAAAAGTCTCTGATCATCACGAACAGGCACACCCCACTCCTGATCATGATACTCTTTGTAGATCTCTTCTTCACTAACCCATGCGCACCGGTTTACCATCATTACACCTCCAAATTTAATGACATTCTTCGTCTTGTATACTTTTTCCTTCGAAAGCCATACTAAGTGGCGAAAACAAAGGAGATGAGCGCTGTGGCCAAAGTACTATATATTACCGTAAACCCCAAACCAGTAAAAGAATCATTTAGTTTAAGTATAGGGGAAGTTTTCCTTGAAGCCTACCAAGAAAAAAATCCGAATGATGATGTTCTGAAGCTAGATCTCTATAACATTGAGCTCCCTTATATTGATACGGACGTTTTTAACGGTTGGGGCAAGCTCCAACAGGGAAATGGTTTCGATCACCTATCGGGCGACGAACAGTTAAAAGTGAGTAAAATAAACGATCTTACGGATCAATTTATTAATGCAGATAAATATGTTTTTGTAACACCATTCTGGAATTTCAGCTTTCCACCAAAATTAAAAGCCTATATTGATACCGTCGCCATTGCTGGAAAGACATTCAAGTATACAGATCAAGGACCAGTCGGCTTATTAACGGACAAGAAAGCCCTGCACATCCAAGCGCGAGGAGGCATCTATTCAGAAGGTCCAGCAAAAGAGATGGAATTTGGAGATCGGTATTTACATGCCGTCCTTGGATTCCTTGGCATCCCGTCTGTTGAATCCGTGATTGCAGAAGGAATGGCGCAAATGCCTGAGAAAGCGGAAGAAATTAAGGAAAAAGCAATGGATGAAGCTCGTCAAGCTGCCAATCATTTTTAATCAACCAAAAAAAGCGCAGATGCGCTTTTTTTACTCTTTTCTTATCGTATGATCGAGCGGAATCATCAAGCTGTAGTCAAAGGGAAAACTCATCTCTGCCACTTCTTCATTTTCTTGAGATTCATCGCTCATCGTAAATTCCCCCGGTATGCCTTCAAGCGGTATATGCTTTGTATGATCAAACATATCATCGCCTCCTTCCATTTGTAGTATGGATGAAGAACGATTTAATTATGAGCTAATAGCTTTGACATATAATATTCATCAACAAACTCATCATCAATGACCAATGAATGACGCTTCAATCCCTCTACTTCAAATCCAGCTTTTCGATAAAGAGCTAAGCCGGCTTCATTTCGCGTTACCACATTGAGCTCGAGACGATGAATGCGAAGATCTTTCGCCCACTTTTCTAGTTCGGTAAATAAAGCCGAACCAACGCCCTTCCCCTGATCCTCTTTTCGGATTCCAATCACAAGGTCTACCGAATGATTGTTTCGCTTCGCTTGTCCACCAATCGCAATTAAGTAACCTATTAATTCACCAGAACGTTCCGCTACAAAAATTCTTGAATGGCGGTCTCGTTCCATTTCTTCAATGCGCTTCCGCTGTTCTTCAACCGTTGTCTTTCTTTCGCCACTTTCAAGTAGCATAAACGACGCGTCTTCTTCAACCTCTTTCATTAAGTTTACAAAGGCCGCTGCATCATCAGGACTAACTTGTCTAATCTTCATATCTCGTTCCTCATTTCCTGTAAAATCCATTCACTTTCTAAAGCTTATCATAAGAAAAACGTGTATGAGTACTCATACACGTTTTTGCTTACTGCTCCACTACTTGTCTCGTTTTCTTCTCGAGCTTTCTTACTTCTTTCATAAGCTCTTTATACCCTAATCTCGTTAACTCGAAGTCCTCGTTAACCATTTCATATTCGATTAGAATCGTTCGCTTTGCTTCTGGAATCTCATTATAAATGAGACGAAGCTCTTCATTTAATTCAACTAAAGTGCTCGATTCCACTGAATCCACACCGATTAATTCAGCGACCATTTTCATATCAGGCGTCTCTTTAATGAAAAGCCCCTTTTTATCAATAACAGCTTTTTGGATTTTATCTTTGAAAAGTAACACCTCTTGTACAATGCGGTTACTTTCTGACTCCTTCTGCTGCATGCGATTTCGATACGATTCTTTCTCGATTTCGTCGAGGTCTGCTTTTGACAAAAGTTCTTCAAAAAGCATCGTTTTATCACTATTGATCTGTTCAAGCTCACGTTCCTTTTCTGCTTCCTCGATGGATTCTGCCTCCACCTTTGGCTGTTCAAGGGAAAACGAAAGCTGATTAGCCTCGTTAGATGAAGGAGCAAGCTGTTCTGCTTTTTCACCTTTTAGGACTCGATCAAAATCATGAATTTTTTTAATCACATATAACGATACGCCAACGCTAAGACATGTGATGAATAGTCTGAACATAAACGGAGAGAAAGCTACAAGATATAATAATAAGATAAATCCAATAATGGAAAGGACGGTTAAAGCTTTTTCTTTCCCCGTTTTCGCTTGCATTGGCTGATCTAATGTCGCTAGAAATTTCTTCATGGATGTTAACATCCTTACCTTTCACCTCTCTAATCGATTGTCATTCTTTCATAAGAACGAACTTTACCCGGAGTGCTTACATTCCGGGTTCTATATTTATTCGGAACCAAACTTTATTATACGACGGTTACTGGTTTTCAGGTCTAACTTCTCATAATAAAAAATAAGCTTAAGGTGAACAGTTTGTCCGTGAAAGGGGTTTTCAAACATGGCTGCGTTTATTTATCAATGCTTAGACTGGCTACTTCAGCTTGGCTATCTTGGAATAGCACTAGCACTTATGATCGAAATTATTCCGAGTGAGCTTGTGCTTGCGTATGGTGGGTACATGGTTTCTGAAGGAACCATTCACTTCATCGGTGCCGTTATAGCAGGAACGATTGGTGGTACAATCGCACAACTATTTTTATACTGGATCGGGCGCTATGGTGGGCGGTCATTCTTAGAGCGCTACGGTAAGTTTCTCTTCATTTCTCAAAAACACCTTACGCTCGCCGAAACCTGGTTTGAACGGAATGGCGTCGGCGTCATTTTCACAGCCCGATTTATTCCCGTCGTTCGCCATGCGATCTCGATTCCTGCAGGTATTGCCAAAATGTCATTGATGCGATTCTCGATTTATACGATTTTAGCTATGATTCCCTGGTCCGTTCTTTTTATCTATATGGGCTTGCAACTCGGTGAAAATTGGATACATATCCATTCTGTTGCAAGAACCTATACGCTTCCTGTCAGCATTGGTGCAGGATTCTTTCTCGTAAGCTATTGCTGCCTTCTCCTTTTGAAAAGGCACCGCTAAGCGTTCACTTCTTAATCCGTCCGTACTCAACGAAGTCTTTTTTGTAAAAAATACTGGGTATGTCCTTCAGGGTGATTTTCAACTTTCCCGCAAATTTCGTATCCTTCTTTTAAATAAAATCCCGGTGCCTGAAAACTAAAAGAATCAAGTAATATCAGTCTGCAGCCCTTTTCTTCTGCTAGGATTTCAATTTGTTGAAGTAGTTTCCTACCGTAACCAAATCCTCTCATTTTTTCTTCTACCCACAAGAAATCAATATGAAGGTGTTGCCAGAACAGTGTTCCAGAGATTCCACCAATCACTTCACCTTCTTCTATTACATAGGCTACTTTTTCAAGAGGAGATTTTACACTTTCAGAAAGGCTTTCTCTATTATATTCAATCACTTTATTTTGAATGAACTCTCGTGCATTATCATTTCTTTGAATCAACTGAGCTCCTCCTTATCCAAGCGTTCTTCTCGTTTGTTTTACTGGTATTTCATTATGCCTCTCATATTCGATCGAAACTTCAAATGTCCCCTCTTCAAAGAACTTCGGAAATCTTTCCTGAAACCAATCTTGCATTGGAAGTTCGGTAGCAGCG
Source organism: Bacillus sp. Cs-700 (assembly GCF_011082085.1). Classification (NCBI taxonomy): domain Bacteria; kingdom Bacillati; phylum Bacillota; class Bacilli; order Caryophanales; family Bacillaceae; genus Bacillus; species Bacillus sp. Cs-700. The sequence continues at coordinate 3,456,502 of NZ_CP041063.1, read as the reverse complement.
CTTCTCTTTACCCAGTGCAATTTCCCTTCAGGAGGATTTTCATGAAGAGCGCCTGAGAAAGAACGAGCGACATAGTTGAAAACAATATAGCGGTACTTCTCTTCTGGAATAATAAATTCATCAATCCCTTTAAAAATAAGATCGGTTGGTTGAACACTGAAACCCGTTTCTTCATATAGCTCTCTCACCGCTCCTTCAGTAAAGCTTTCTGTAAGCTCGATTTTACCTCCTGGTCCAATATAGCCGGGAAACCCAGCTTCAGGAGGGCGATCTAACAATAAAACCTCGTCCGTTTCTTCATTATGTAAGATAACCATGGATAGTAATGTTGCGCTGATTGTGGTCATTTCATCCCCCTCTATGACGGTCATGTTTGATCTATGATGACAGTATATACCATTCTCTTATTCGAGCCTATGGTCCTTTGAGGAATTTTTTTTGTAAAAGCGGGTAACATCATTAAGAGAAGGATTGAGAAGGAGTAGTTAGTAAAGGAGGAAAAGCGCAAAACGAACTGAACAAAAAAGCGCAGAAGCACCCGGGGCAAGAATGCTCCTGCGTTAGGAACGATTATTCTTCTTCAAGAATGGTTCGATACTGACTAAATAGATCGGAAGGTTTGATCGTGCCGTCTTCTTTATTGGAAAGACCCGTATATGGTGTTTCCACACGAGACCATTCGACATCTTCTTCGATTCTTTTAATCAAGAGATCATATCCATCACCTTCTGAAGAACTTGTCACGTGTCGATACTCACCGTTTTGCAGAGCGACATCAATTGCTTCGCGCAGCTGAAGCAATCCTTCCCGGTTCGCTAACAAAAACGCGGGAGAATGCCATAGTTCTTGTCCATAGAGTTGCATATAGGGGAACTTTTCACATTTTCCTTTTTCATTTACGATCCGGTTTTCCATTCGGATAAGGTTGCTTTCTTGTTTGGATTCTTCCAAATAAATCTCCATTCCAGTTATGCCTTCAATCACAGAGTCAAGCGCAATAACAAATAAGGAATAGAGTTCACTTGCCTGAACAAACATCACTTCATGGTTGGCAAAATAGTAAGAGGTAAGCATGGATTCGCCTTTTTGAAACGTGCTTTTGTACGTATAATCTGTCAGTCTAGTATGCTCGTCTTGAACAATGTTGTGCTGAGCGAGCACCTTTTTAAAGATGTCGCTAAAATATAGCGACTCCGAGAGAACGACTGCATTGTAAAGCTCTTTTTCCGACAAGTGTATCCCTCCTTAAGTGAATATCAATTTTAACGGACTAGGAAAAGGATGCTCCATGTCAATTTTGAACATGCAGAATAGTGAAAAATGTTACTTCCATCATAGGCTATTTCGCTAATGAGGTAAAGAACCTGACCTTACACGAGAAGGAGTGATTTAATGTTAACCCGCACCCATTATAAGGAACGCCGTCCAACGGACCAGAGGTTAATTAACTGGTCAGTTGAAAATACAAAAGAACATGACTATCAAGATTCTAACCTCGCGATCGTAGAATGTACCTGTACAAATAGCGATGGAGATGAGTTGCAGACCGTTAAAACGCTAGAGATGTCTCCAGAGCATGACTCGTGGGAAGAGTGGATGGATGAACTGAAAAAAGATCGATTTGAAATCATTCAGTGCCCTAGCTGTAAGGTATGGACAATTAATGACAATTAGTTAGAAAGCGTCATTTTAAGCTAGTATAACCATCAAAAAGCCTCTCTCCTATTATTTTAAGAGAGAGGCTTTCCTGTTTTATTCAGCTAATGAATCGAGCTCAATCGAAATAAAGTCCATTAATCCTTTGATCATTGTTTCAGAGAAGTCAAAGTGGATGCCAGCTGCTTCATATACTTCAGTTAATGAAACAGAGCTCCCGAGTGATAGAGCACGGTTGTAATTCTCAAGTGCTTGCTCAGGTTTTTCACGATACTGACGATACATTTGAATGGCGCCAAGTTGAGCGATCACATATTCAATATAATAGAAAGGCACTTCAAATATATGAAGGATTAACTGCCAGTTATTTTGAATCCATTCTTCTTGCCCAGTCCAATCGACATAGGAAGAATCATACGTACGTGAGAGCTCCATGTATTTTTCACTTCGTTCTTTGCTCGTATGATTCGGATTCTCATACATCCAATGTTGGAACTGATCCACTACGATCCCATTTGGTAAAAAGAGAATCAAGCCTTCAAGCTGATCTTTTTTAGCTCGAAGCAGTTCTTTTTCATCCGTATACATAAGATTCCAATAGTCCATCGTAAGAAGTTCCATTGTCATACTTGCAAGTTCAGCAGACTCCATCGGCGTATCTTGATAAGCGGATAGCATTTGATTTCGCTTAAAATCATTATGAATGCAATGACCCATCTCATGAAGAAGCGTTATGAAGTCATCATGTGATTTTGTACTGTTCATAAAAATAAACGAAAGTTCCGAAACTGGTAAATACTCACAAAATCCGCCTTGAGCCTTTCCTTTACGGCTCTCAAGATCAAGAGCTCCCTTTTCATTCATCTCGTTTAAAAGATAAGAGAAGCGTGGAGATAGTTGATCGAAAATAGTAGATGTTCCTTTAATCAGCTCGTCGATTTTATTAAAAGGACGAAGCGGCAGCTTATCTTTTGGAACAGCTCTCGTATCCCACGGTTTATATGTCTCAATACCAAGCTCTTGCTGGTGCTTTTTCTGCAACTTTTCCTTTAATGGAACTACATGCTTTCGAACAGCTTCTGCAAGAGCCTTACAATCTTCTGGTGTATAATCAAAACGCTCGTATTTCTTAAACATATAGTCTCGGTAATTATCGAGGTTTACATTTTCTGCTTTTTTCTGGCGAAGCTGAATCAGCTCATCCATAATTCCTTGTAAATCTTCCTTTTTTGTTATTAACGTTTGAAAGATTTCTTCCATTGCTCTTTTTCGAATGGAACGATCTCCGTCTTGCATCATGAGAAACATTTCGCTTAACGTTTTTTCTTCACCGTTCCAGTTAAACGAAAGAGAACCGGTATGTTCAAAATAACGATTGACGATTCGATCTTCTTCAACTTCCAAATCAATATTTTCTTCATTAAAAAGCGCCATCGCGTTTTCTTTTCGAAGTAGAAATTGCTTGTAATAGTTCTGGTTTAACTCTAGTCTATGAGGAGAGCTCTGAAACTTCTTATCAAATTCACCTTCATACCGCTTTATCATCGGTTCAATGTATTCTTGATCGTGCTCGATCGCTTTTTTTGCTTCTTCACTGTTACTGCTGCACTGGAAATCAATATAATGTCCAGCAAGTCCTTCAGCGACGCCATCCATTAATTCAGATATACGCAAGATCCACTTCTCTAATTCATCAGCAGAATGAAGTGGCTGTTCGAGAAGAGATTTAAATTCCTCTTCAAGTTTAGATGGATGTGTAAAATCATACTTTTCAACGTAAAACGTACTCATCAGCTTCCCCCTTAAGATGCTTTATGTACCATTCCATAGTTTACCACAGAATTTTAAGACAGCCCATGCCTTGAGATCACTCACAAAGGACGACCGCTTTTTGATAAGTATAAAATCATAACACAAAAAATGGGACCCCACCCCGTGGATGGGACCCCTCCTGTGTGGAAATCGAAGCATCCCATCCAAAGACGGGGCTCCATCCTTGCTTGTACCCTGCTAATCATGATCTCTAACGTAAAAACCAAAATATGTTTTCGGGAATATTTCCCTTATTTCTTTTATACTTTATCTAGGAGCCACACTTTGTCATTCGTGCTAATATTTCCAGCTTGAATGACTCGAGCATACATTCCAAAAAAATTCTCGTGTTCTTGCGCAATTTTCTTCAATAATTCAGGCTGTTTTTCTCCAGTTTTAGGGTCAACCGTGATAATCATACACCGTTCACAGGGCTTTACGAATTGAATGAGTACCTCTTCCCCGATTCTCAAATATTTACCTTCCCACGATTGTTCGACAAAAGGAGTTTTCTCATATAAGTTAAGTTTCAAGTTTGGTCGAAATCGACGTTGATCCGTTTGTTTTCCCCATGACTCCTCTAATGACTGAAGAGAAGCGTCAGTTAGAATCAGTAGATGTTCTTCCTCAATCGGTCCGATCGGAACGTGTTCAGGATGGTAAACCTTTTTTGTTAGCTGTTTCGACGTTTTTGCTTCTAGTTCTGTTAGCCAGGTTGAGTCCGACCATTTAAATGTTTCTCCCTCTGGTGTCACAATAACAGGTTCTGGATAACCGTCTAGTGATTCACGTGCACTGAACGATGCTTGATAGCGCACTAGTGATGGGAACTGTGTAATGGTTAAAAACGATTGCTTCTCATCTAAAATGACATGACTTCGATCACCATAAAGTCCATAGTTCATGACCATTGTCTCTGTAACGGCTTCACCTGTCATTGATTTCACAGGATGACGCATGATTTCACTTAGTGTGCCAATTTGAATTGTCATCAGCTCCTATCTCTCCTTAGTATAACCAAAGAGAAGAAAATGCATTTTTTCTATAAGTCTAGTATAAACAATACGAGATTTGCATAGAACTAGTAGAAACAAAGGAAAAAGGAGAGAGATAAATGGAAATTAAAGAATACTACTCCATTACACTCTATAACGAAAGACGGAGAGCAATCTTTCATTCAGAAGATGAGTACGATAATTTTGAAGAAGCACAGCGTGAAGGCTATGTCTTACTTCGTAATCATCCAAAAGCAGATTTGTATTCAGTAGAACGCTTCTTTGCAGTAGAAGACGTCTAAAGCGATTTTTTCTTCTCAAGTAAAATCGCGAGTTTATCGTCGAGCTGAGCTATTTTCTCATCACCAGGAAGTAATAAACTAATCTTACTAATAAGGGCCGAAATTTCATTATCTAAAAGCATCTTTTGTTCTTCACTCTTTTTTGAAGAAGCAGAAGAGCTTTTTTCATTCGAACGAGCCCGATAGTGTGATAAATGATGTTCCACTCTTTTCACCTTCTGATCTTCAAAAACGAGCAGCTTATCACACATCTTTTCCATGAAATAAACATCGTGTGACACCATCAATATACTGCCTGTAAACTCTTTAAGGGTATACTCTAGCTGTTCTCGTGTAGGTAGATCCAAATGATTCGTCGGCTCATCGAGGATTAATAAATCATATTTGTTCATCAACAAGCGCGTCAGTTTAAGTTTTGTTCTTTCTCCAAGACTGAGCTGAGCAATGGTAGCATTGATTCGCTCTCGCTCCATTCCCATTGAAGCAAGTATCGATTTTGCTTGAAAGATCTCTTCTTTCGTTGCGACACCTAAAGCATCGATTGGAGTCTTCTCTTCTGGAAGATCGTGAACATCCTGTGAAAGATAGCCGATTTTGAGCGATGGACTTTTCCACACTTTTCCCTCGCTCGGTTGCTCCAATCCTAGCAGCATTCGTAATAAAGTCGTTTTACCACATCCATTTTCCCCAACTATTCCAATTCTTTCTCCATACTTCATATAAAACGAACTGTTTGTAAATAACCATCGTTCCTCATAACATTTCCCTGCATTAACTGCTTCAACGATGCGCTTGCCACGTGAATCGTTTGCCTGAAACTGAAAGTGCACTTCCTTTCCCTGCTCAGGTTGCTCCAATTGATTTTTCTGTAGCTCCTTTTCAAGGCGCTTTTGCTTTGATTTCACTTGACGATCCATTTTCTTTGCTTTCATTCGATAATATTCCTTCGCGCCATCTTGCTTTGTTGAATCACGGTGTGCTTTTTCTGACCAGTTCGTTAATCCAGCAAGCTGGTCTTCTATTCGCTTTACTTCTTTTTGTTGTACCGAATAATGATGCAGTTGGTCTTCATATCTTTTTTGTTTTTCGGTGCGATAGGCCGAATAGTTCCCCTCGTAATCACTTAGTTTTCCAGCTTCCACTTCCAGAATTCGAGTAATCGTTTGATCAAGAAAATAACGATCATGAGAAATAACAAGAACCGCCCCATGAAAAGAATGAAGCTCTCGAATCAACCAATTTACCCCATTTTCATCTAAGTGGTTTGTTGGTTCATCAAGAACTAATAAATCTGGATTCATCGACCATATCTTCGTCAGAGCTAGTTTTAACATTTCGCCACCACTTAAGTTCTCTGCATCTACATAAAGAGAGCCAACTCCTAACTCTTTTTCTCTTTTAAAATCGAAAGAATCGGCATCCAATCGATCATCTCTTATCATTGCCTCCTGATCGACCGACTGCTTAAGAAAACCAATTTTTCCTTTAACAGAAATCGTTCCCTGATCTGGCTCAATTTCTTTCACAAGAATCCTCGCTAACGTTGTTTTGCCAGCACCATTGGGTCCTACAATACCAATGCGCTCTCCTTGATGGATATCGATATTGACTTGATCAAACAATTCATTTTCATGAAAGCTTTTTTTTAATCCTCTGATTGACATCACGTTCATTGGATCTCCCCCATTCTTCGTTCAAATACTTTGGGGAGAAAAAAAAACCTCCCCATTTTCTGGAGAGGTTTGTCATTCCACATTCCCATATACCACAAAAAGAACGCACTATAAAGAAGCATGTTCTCTCAAGCATGGGGTTAAAAAGGGCAGACTAATCCTATTCTCCAGAATCTCAATTTCAATTATTGAAAGTTGATCTGAATAAATAAGATTAGTTTTCCATCGCTTCTTAACCATTCCCTTCGTCTTTCGTTGTCATTAGTTTAAAGAAAAGTTGAAATAATGTCAATATTTATGGGGGTGTTGTTAAATCCAAACAATTTGAAATTGCAAGAGAGATTTTATCAAATCCCGTCGATTTTTATCTGTTTTTAGTACAAAAGGACCCTATAATCTCTCGTATTCGAGACCGATATTAAAAATAGTTAAGAAATACTTTCCATTTGATACTAATTTTGAAGGGAGGACATGGGAGTCGTTGATGTGAGGTCACTGTGTACATAAAAAATAGACAAACAAACTATGGGGGAATACATATCGTGCGCAATAAGCTTTTTACATTAATAATGGCCATAATTCTAATTTTTACAGGAATAAGTTTTCCAGGAAAAACATCAGCGAGCAATGACGTTGAACGTATTAGTGGAGCAAATCGAATTGAAACAGCTATTGAAATTTCTAAGAAAGTCTCGCCAGGAACGCTAACAACAGCTGAAAAAGCCGTTATCCTAACTCGTGCTGATATGCCTTTCGATGCACTAGCAAGTTCTGGTTTAGCCGGTGTGAAACAAGCTCCTATCCTATTAACTGGATCAACAAAACTTGATTCTAACGTTGCAAAGGAGCTTGAACGACTTGGAGCCAGAAAAATTTATATTCTAGGTGGTACCGGAGCAATCAGTCAAGATGTTGAGAATCAATTAAAACAAAAATACACCGTGTCACGATTGAAAGGGTCAGATCGTTTTGAAACGGCCAACGCAATCAATCAAGCCGCTCAACTTGATCAAACTTCGACAGCTATTATCGTTAATGGCATGCAAGTAGCGGACTCTCTTTCAGCATCAAGCGTAGCAGCTATTAAACATTATCCTATTTATTTATCGACAGTTTCAAAGGCACCTAGGCTTCCTTCAAGCATTAAGACAGTCTATTTAATTGGCGGAACTTCTGTATTAACTGAAGATGTACGTAGTCAATTAGAACAACAAGGCAAGAAAGTTGTCCGACTTTCAGGAAAAGATCGTTTTCAAACAAACATCGCAGTTAATGAAGCGTTCTTCGCCTCTAGCTCATCTTATATTCTAGCAAGAGGAACTTCCGTACTAGCCGATCAGGAAGATTACCCTGATGCTGTAGCAGCTGCCTCATTAGCAAAAAAATTAGACTCACCTGTTGTTTTAGCGCATGATGTGAAACCTATTACAGATGTTCAAACATATCTTTATCAACATGCGTCTACATTAATGATATTAGGTGGTGAAGGTGCCCTTTCTTCTAGCATTGTCAATTCCTACAAAATGAAAGAACAAGCAGAAGAAGTTGTCCTAGAAACAGGTATTGTAACAGCTTCGAGCCTAAATGTGCGTACAAGTCCTGAAATGAGTGGCACAAAAATAGGTGCGCTGCCTCGTAATGCTGAAGTCGCAATTTACGGTTATGCAGGAGATTGGGCAAAAATTAAATACCAGGGTCAAGTAGCTTACGTTCACAGTGGTTACCTACTCTTTCAAAGCAGTGACTCATTAAACAACTTAACCATTGTTGTCGATGCTGGTCATGGAGATCATGATCCTGGTGCAAGCAATGGCAAACTATTAGAAAAAGACATCAACCTTGATGTTTCGCTTTATCTCGAGAAAAAACTTAAGTCAGCTGGAGCGAACGTTGTCATGACGAGAAGAGATGATACGTTCTTAGAGCTAAGAGAGCGTTCAACTATCGCCAATAACTTAAATGCCGATGCATTTATTAGCGTGCATACAAATGCAGCGAGTGAAGCAGCTCATGGAATTGAAACGTATTGGTACGATAAATATAGCTCAGCGGAAAGTAAAGCTCTTGCAGAAAGCATTCAAAAACGATTAATTGAAGTCACAGAAGCAAATAATCGTGGCGTAAAGAACCAGAGCTTCTCAGTAATTCGAGAATCAAAGATGGCAAGTGTTCTTGTCGAAGTCGGTTTCTTAACAAATAATGAAGAATACAATCTTCTCCTTACACAAGAGTATAGAGAAGAACTTGCTGAAGGCATTTATCAAGGTGTATTAGATTATTATAAAACGAAGTAAAGGTTTAAAAAGGACCCTCCAATTATCTTGGAAGGTCCTTTTTCGTTTTTTTAAAATCACATCTAGTGTTATCCGTTAGTGAAATTATCATTTATAGCCCAAGACCAATCGACGTTTGATTTGTATACGATGTATAGGCAATCAGTTGATTAATCTCAACGATTTCTTTTTCACTATAGCCATGTTCTTTTAGTTTCTCTAGATCCGCTTTCTCAAGGCTCTTTGGATTCGCAACAAGTTTCTCTGCATAGTTCAGAATACTTTTCAAATGACTCTCAAACGCATTGGAGCTTTTATAGTTATTAAGCTCCTCAAGAATAGACTCATCTTCACTAATTTCTTTTAACAAGTTTCCATGCCCGGTATAACAAAATTCACACCCATTTAATTGAGAAACAAAAACCACAACTGCTTCTGTTTCAAATTCATTTAAAACACCAGCTTTAACAGCTGCTGCTAAAGGCATAAACGTTGAAAAAATATCAGGGCTTTTCGCAATCAATCGATTAAATACAGGAACGGGATGTTCCAGATCTTTGTAGATGTCAAGCTCCTTTATCTCTGATTGTTTGGCAGGTTTAATCCATGGCATTTCGATCATCCTTTCTTTATCCATTCTATATCATAACAAAGATTTTATAATATCCATAAAAAAAACCCATTGTGCAAAGAACACAATGGGGTGAGCAGGTTTTAAAACGTTTCTTTTTTCATTCGACGATATTTTCCGATCATCGCATAAAAGACCGGGACAAACACGAGTGTTAATAAAGTAGAAGTAGTCAGTCCACCTATGACCGTAATCGCAAGTCCCTTTGAAATGAGACCTGATGCTGAATTCGAAAGCGCGAGAGGAATCAGGGCAAAAATTGTTGCAAGAGCCGTCATGATGATTGGACGCAATCTCACTTTCGCCGCTTCAACTAAAGCCTCTGTCAGTTCTAAACCGTTCATTCGGTTCGTTTCTACGCGATCAAGTAACACTACTGCGTTCGTGACTACAATACCGATTAGCATAAGCATTCCAATCATTGCACTCATGGAGAGCGTTTGACCTCCAATAAGGAGCCCCGCTAACGATCCGATTGGAACAAAAATTAAGGAGGATAGAATGACAATCGGTGTAATAATTCCTCTAAATGTGAGACTTAATACGAAAAACACGAGAAGAATCGCTGCAACCATCGCAAGTCCAAGGTCAGCAAAGCCATCAGTAATCATCTCCTGACCACCGCCAACTTCCATTTCAATGCCTTCTGGTAAGGAAAGCACACTAAGATCTTCTTCAACAGATTGTGTCATTCGTGCTGTGTCATCAGATTTGATATCAGCCGAAATAGCAGCAGATGTTCTGCCCTCATCATGATAAAGCGTTACTGGTGCTGTTGTTTCTTCAATTGAGGCAACATCTGATAATGGTTGTATTCCATTTGCAGTTTGAATCTTAAGCTCTTCTAATTCCTTCTTTGATGTTACTTCATCATTATAAGAAAGAAACATTTTCCATTTCTGATCATCAATTTCAATTGTCCCACCATCAAGTGGTTGCAAACGACTGTTTACAATCTGCATAACCTGGAATGGGCTAACATTCGCTTTTTCACCTTCATCGGTAAGCGACATGGTCCATTTTGGTTGAACTTCTTCGAGATTGTTCGAAACATTCGTTAACTCATTATCCTGTAATAGAAGTTCCTCAACTTGAGTAGCAGCTTCTGTCAACTTCTCCTGGTCGTCTCCATACAAGCTAACATCAATCGTGTTCCCGCTCGGTGGACCTTCCTGTTGGACTTCTGTTGCTTTAACAGTTCCTTCTTCATAAACTTCTTCTACAATGTTTTGGACATCTTCTTCATACATCTCCATCGTGCTTTGAAGATCATCACTATTCGTTAGCTTTACAAAAACAGTCGTTTCATTTTCTCTTGATTGTCCTGCTCCTTCACCTGGAATTGGGCTACTAGATAGTCCGATTGATACCTGGCTGTAGTCGATCTCTTCTTTTTCAGTCAGGTAATCTTCAATTTGACTTGCAACCTCATTCGTATTGTCAAGCTGTGTTGTAGCTGGTAGCGATACGTTTAGTTCAAAAGAATCACTTTCTCCAGCTGGCAGGAAGGAAACGCCCAAAGCCGGTATCATAGCAAGTGAACCTACTAACAATAGAACGGATGTTACAATGACGAGCGCTTTTTTCTTAAGTGCCCCTCTTATAAAACGTTCATATAAATTGTTTAATTTTGATTCCTTCTCGTGATGTTTTACTTTCTTAAAGAAAGCACTACCTAGAACCGGAATTAACATCAGGGCAACTAAGAGTGAGATCGAGATTGAGAAAACAACAGCCAAACTAAATGGTCTGAAGAATTCTCCAAGTATCCCTCCCACAAATGCGAGAGGTAAGAATACTACGAGTGTCGCAATTGTTGAAGAAGTAATAGCTCCAAGTACTTCTTTCGTCGCATAGTAGGTTAGTGCTTTGTTGGACAACTCTTCTTTATTCTCCTGACGCCATCTATATATATTTTCAATAACAACAATACTATCATCCACAATTCGCCCAACAGCAACGGCTAAACCACCCAACGTCATAATATTTAACGTATAGCCAAACTGATCGAGTAGGGCAATTGTTCCTAGAATCGAAATAGGAAGAGAAATAATGGCGATAATCGTTGCACGAATGTTTCTTAGGAACAAGAGAATAACAATGACTGTGAACAGTGCGCCGAATCCACCTTCTTTAAGGAGAGAAGAAATTGATTTCTCCACTTCTTCACCTTGATCAAGGATGGTGAATAGTTCCACGTCATCTGTTTCATATTCCGCAAGAACCTCTTTCACATGATCGACAACATCCTTCGTATTTTCATCCTGACTTTTTGTTACCTGAATAAGAAAGCTTTCCTGTCCATTAAACCGAGAAATTTCATTCTTCTCTGATGCTTCCGTGACTTCAGCAAAATCCGTAAGAACGACTTCATTTCTTACTTGTGGCGAGCTTTGCTGGCCCACCTGTGATGTCTGACTGTTTTCAATTACAAATTTTGTGTCTTTTAGTTTATCAAGAGAGTCAATAGAGCCTTGTAATTTAACTGGTATCGACGTATCTTCCTCATCCACCGACCCAAGGGGTAGACTATATTCGCTCTGTTTGATCTTATCCTTAATATCATTTAACGTAAGACCATATTCGCTTGCCTTCTTTTCATCCACTTTAATAGAAAGTGTTGTTTCCTTTATTCCGCTTAAGCTTACACTATTCACTCCTGGAAGTCCTTCAAGCTCTGGAACGATATCATCTTCAAGCTTTTGTTGAAGCTCATCCGCATCTTCAGATGAAAGCGCAGCTTCATAGACTGGCCGTGCCCCAGCGGACATGCTTATAACCTCTACCTCTGCTTCATCCGGTAGTTCCGCTTTCGAAACGATGTCTTCTAGATCTCGTTTCGTTTCCTCAATATCCGTACCAAACGGGTACATGAGGGAGATCACACTAGCGTTTTCAGAGGATGTACTCGTTAAGTCATCAGACTTGGTGCTATTTTCGAGTAGATTTTCAATGGGTATCGTAACCTCCTGCTCAACCGCCTCGGCAGAAGCACCTGGATAAACCCCTTGAATAATAAGCGCTGGGAATGTGACATCCGGATAAGTTTCTACCTTTATTTGATTAGTTGAAATGATTCCAGCTGCCAATACAAGAATCGTTAATAATAGAACACCAACTGAATTCTTCAAACTAAATCTAGTAAGAAATTTCATCTCATTCACTCCTTCTTGATCTGACATCAGTATACGACGCAAAAATGAACGCATTATGAACAAACTCATTTCATTTATCAATGCGATTTATTTTTTCCATTTCACATTCGGGTAGTCACAGATAGTTACTGTGAATCATAACGAGTGAATTTCCGCTCCAATCACTAAGTGTGGTTTTTCATATAAATCCTTTTCAAAAGCAACAGTCTTTTAGAAAAGAGCCAAATAAAAAAAGCGAAAAGAAACAGTTATGTTTCTTTTCGCTTTTTCATTTTAGGGAGTGTAATCGTAATCGTTGTACCAATGCCTACCTTACTTTCAAGTGAAATAGTTCCTTTGTGAAGATGAACGATACGTTGGACGATCGCAAGTCCAAGTCCGCTACCTCCCTTACTCGACCTTGCTTTATCCGCTTTATAAAATCGGTCAAATACATGCGCTTGGTCTACTTCAGGAATACCACAGCCTGTATCTCGCACTTCGACCATTACTTCTCCTGCTTTCTCTTTCGTTTGAATAGTGATAACTCCATTTGATTCCGTATACCGAATACTATTTGATAGTAGATTTATCCACACTTGGCTGAGTTGATCATAGTCCGCTTCGATTTGAACTTCCTTTAAATCAACCTGAACTTCAATCCCTTTTTCAGCCCACATCGTTTCAAGTGATAGAATCACTTCCCTTAGCTGTTCATCAAGTGAATAGATTCTTAAGTGAAACATCGGATTATCTGCATCAAGTGTCGTCATCTTTAAAAGATTTTCGCTTAATTTGGATAAGCGCTCTGTTTCTTTTTGAATAATCCCAAGGTATTTTATTCGATCAAGCTCATCTAACATACGATCCTGCAAAACTCGTGCATAGCCACCAATCGATGTAAGTGGAGACTGTATTTCATGGGAAACATTCGCAACAAATTCCTGACGCATTTCTTCTAAATGCCTTAAATCATGCGCCATATGATCAAAACTTCTCGAGAGATCTCCTATTTCATCATGACGTTTACTATTGATACGAACAGTAAAATCACCTATCGCTACTTTTTTTGTCGCTTCTGTCAGGTCCCGAATGGGACGAACAACATACCTCATTAATATGACAAAAATGGAGCTTCCAATAATAAGTACAAGTAGTAAAGTCGTTAGCATCACTCGTTTAATTGTATTCTCTTCAAGCGAAAGATCAGGTCTAATAAAAAGAGCGTAACGACTATCGTTGTCCTGAAATGGTAAGCCGACATTTAATTGGGACGGAGGCGAAGCTGTCCGATCATTCACACGAACTACCCCTCCGTTTAACACCTTTTCGATGTGTTTTGCGGAAATTCGCCACTTCCCATTATCGTTAGGCGGTACTGCTTTTCCAGATTCATCATAAAGAATAAGATTGTAATTAAAGGTTGGGATATTCCCAATAAATTCTGAAGGATCGGTGTAGCTCGAATTCTCGTATAAAGCGATCGTTTGACGTCCTACTTCGGTAATGTCTTTTTGGAGACGTTCTCGGATGGTATCAATATAAAAAACATTCATAATCCAGAATGATAGTATGAGACTGATCAAAACAACCCCGATATAGATGACGACACTTCTGAGGTAGATCGACCGCTTCATCTTAATAGCTCCAGACGATATCCTAGTCCACGCATGGTTTTAATAGCAAAAGGTACTTCCCTACTATAAAACCTTTCTCTAATTCGTTTCACGTGGACATCTACTGTTCGATCGTCTCCTTGGAAATCATAACCCCATATTGAGTCAATTAACTGATTTCGTGTGAATATCTTCCCTGGCGTGCTTGCTAATTTAAATAGAAGCTCAAACTCCTTTTTGGGCAAAGGAATGTGATCTTCCCCAAGCACTACATCGTATGATTCAGCATCCATTTCAAATAACCCTATTGATATTTTCTTTGCACTTTGAATGTGATATCTTCGTAATAATGCCTTTACCCGCATGACAAGTTCAATAGGATCAAATGGTTTGACGACATAATCATCCGTTCCAAGTTTAAACCCTTTCACCTTATCGGAGGCCTGTCCCCTTGCCGAAACCATGAGAACAGGAATATCATAATAAGCTCTAATTTCTTCGCATAGTTGCCACCCATCAATATGCGGCATCATAATATCGATAACCGCTAGATCAACTTTATTAGCCTCAAGGATTTTTTCTGCTTCTTTTCCGTCTGAAGCTTTCTTAACGAAATATCCCTCTTTTTCTATGTATAACGCCATTAAATCTAGAATGTTTTGATCATCATCCGCAAGTAATATCGTAATCATTACCACTAGCTCCTTTTCTATATTGATAGTGTACTTCCCAAGTATGAATAGAATATGAACGAGTAATAAAAATTGAACCGGTTATTATTGCAAATGGTAAAATAAAGTCGATAGAACTCTTCAGAAATTCGAGGTGTAATCGAATGCAGTTAATACACGACTTTTTTGTCAATATGATGATAATACTGGCTCTACTTTTTCTTTATTATCAATTTTTCAGAGAAGAAAACCTAACACCAACATCTTCAATCAAAAGAAAATTGCTTAGCGGTTTGTATGCTGGCATGATCGGAATTTTGCTGATGATTTATAGCATTCAAGTTGTTGATAGCACAACCATCGTGGATTTAAGACATATACCACTGTTACTGGTCACCTTATATGGAGGACCATTGCCTGGGATGATTGCTCTTATTGTTATCCAAATAACGCGTTTTATAATTGGAATAAATCTTTCTTCTTTTGTTTCACTCGGTTTGTTAACTTCTCTTTATATCGGTTATCTTTTCTTTAGAAAATGGAAGGTTTCATTTATCGCCAAAGCGTTCTGGATGATTATTTATTCCAACATTGCCTTCAGTATTATCATCGTATACGTACTACTTGATATAAAAAGCTTATTTAGTGAAATGAACGTTCTCTATTGGATTACATCAACTGTGACAGGGGCGATGGCGCTTTACACAACAGAACATTTACGAAAAACAAATCACCTGTTTAAAGAATACAAAAGGAGTGCTACCATCGATCCGCTTACCGGGTTAAATAACGTAAGGAGTTTTGATGAAGCATTAAACCGCGCAATACAAGAATCTACAAACGCTGAAAAGCCATTGTCTCTTCTAGTAATTGACATTGATCATTTCAAACATGTGAATGATACATATGGTCACGCAGCTGGAGATACCATTTTGGCTCAGTTTGGTAAGACGTTAAGAATTGCCGCCAGAATGAACGATATTATATCGCGTAATGGTGGAGAAGAATTCACCATTTTACTAGATAATTGCTCAAATAGAGAGGCATTAGAGATTGGTGAACAGGTCAGATCCACGATCGAGGAAATTTCTTTTTCTATTAATAAGGATATTAGCATTCATATCACTGCCTCAATCGGTACGAGTACTTTTCCCGAAACAGTCCCATTTTCTGGTGAGCTTTATCGAGAAGCAGATGAGGCTCTTTATCAAGCAAAACGAAGTGGACGAAATCGCATTTGTTCAAATGAACAAACTATGAAAGTCTATGAGTATTAAAAAAAGGGGCCAATTGCCCTTTTTTCATTTTGATCTAGTGACTACCATATAATAAAGCTCCCACTGCTCCACTAAATTGACCATGAGGTGGAAAATTGGCGTTGATATCAAATAGTTCCTCAAAGCGTTCAAGCTGCTGTTTAAATAATGGATTCGATTGAAAAGTAGAACCGATAAATACAATGGTTGACGTAGAAATGGTTTTCGCAAATGGAATTGCCATCATTAAAATCGACTCGGAAATCATTCCAATTAAGCATGCCAACACATCTTCATCTTTGACTTCTTGCTGCTTAATCCGATCAATAAAGCCAAAGTTACTGGCAGTTAAATCACCATCAATAGGAGAGGCACCTTCATAAATATCATTCACCTTTAAATCAATGCCATTTCTATCTCCTTTTGCTGCTAGCTGAGTAATCTCCGAAAAGTCTGTTCGACCTGTCAATAAATAAGAAAGGCCTAAGAGCATCCCACCCCCTACACCCGTTCCTCCAAGTCGTTCAGCACTTTTACAATGAACGGAGTGAATCGAAGTCCCCGTGCCAACGTTTACAAGTAAGTAATCGTCAGGAAGTGTTAGATTTGATTGTTCTAAAATTGCTCGAACACCTTTTGTCGTCGCCTCGAATTCTGGAACCAGTTCAACTTCATTTTCAACTAGCTTAGCAAGGACCGATTGCTTCCCTCCAGTGATCTTCAACTTTGCTTTTGGATGTTGATCTTTAAGCCACGTCACAACCTCATTGATATCATTCAATGGAAATATTTTATAATTGTATTCACCTTCCTTAAGGTGAACTGTTTTAATCAACGTTCCACCCGCATCTATCCCAACGAGATCAGTCATTTCATCCCTTCTTTCATATCTCACATATTCTTAAGACTACCGTTACTATGTATGTTTCTCCCCCTTTATACGTATAAAGAGGGTAGGGTTAACCCCCATTCCTTGGAAGCTGAATATAAACCCGCGTGCCTTCTCCAGGTTCACTCTCAACTCGAAGACTACCCTTATGCTCGGTAATGATTTTATTACTAACAGTCATGCCAAGCCCTATGCCTTTTTCTTTATTTGTATAAAATGGCACGCCGATTCGCTCAAGTCTTTCTTCTTCAATTCCAATGCCATTGTCATGAATCTCAATGAAAACGTTGTTTTGATTTTCTTCAAGAATGACATCGATTTTGCCATTTTCCTCAATCGCTTCGACTGCATTTTTTAGAATATTAATAAACACCTGCTTCATCTGATTTTTTTGACAACAAATGACGATTGTTTTTAACTGACTGCTAATATTAATTCTAATGTTTTTAGAAGCAGCCTGCGGTATTAATACGTTAATTGCATTTTTGATTAGTTTTAGTAAGCTTACCTCAGCAACTTCACCTGCCTCCGGTTTTGCAAGGGAAATAAAGCCATTGATCACCTCTTCTATTTTGGCAAGCTCTCTTTCAATAATTTGATGATACATCCTATCATGTTCTGCCTCATTCTTCGCTAAAAGGTTTAAGAAGCCCTTGATTGACGTAAGCGGATTTCGTATTTCATGTGCAAAACCAGCCGCCACGTCCCCAATGATTGCTAACTTCTCAATATTTTCACGATATCTCTCTAGCTGTATTTTTTCAGTGATATCTCTAGCTATAAATACAAAATGATTTACTTGCTCATCCCCCTCGCTAACAGCCATCCCCTTCGCTTCGAGAATAACGCTGTTCCCGGAAGCATGCCGTTTTCGATAAACGATTGTAATTGATTGTTTCGTTTCTGTTAAAGTTTGAATGGCTTTATGACATTTCTCATAATCTTCAGGATGGATAAAAGTTAGGATATCCTTCCCAATGACTTCACCTTGCTCATAACCTAATACTTCCTTATAGGAAGGTGAGGCGTAGACAGTAATCCCTTCATGATTCATCATACAAATTAAGTCATTGCTGTTTTCAAGGATCATACGATGCTTTTTCTCATTTAATTGCAGTTTCATCTCAGCCTGGTGTTTTTCGGTCACATCTCTTGAAACGACGACATAAGAGCATTCTTCTTCGTTTAAGATGCACGTCCCCTGGGATTCAATATAACGAAAAACCCCATCTCTTCGCTGCATACGATACTTAATCATTAAAGGTTTGCGAAATTTAACCAGCTTATAAAACTCTGTTCTCACATGCTCCCTGTCTTCCTGATGAATATATCGAATCGAACTGCGCCCAATTTCCTCGTCTATGCTTGCTCGAGCATAATCTCGATAAGAAGGCGAGACATAAAGTAGTCTTCCGTTAGCATCAAGTAAACTAATAATCTCATTCATGTTCTCAGTAATGAGCTCATAGTTTGCGTACATTTCTTGTATTTTTTTGGTCTCATGATCAACCTCTTTTATAATCGCTGACGTTTGACCAAGAAAATTCTCCACTGGAATCGCCAAAACCTCTACAGAAACGGTGGATCCATCTTTCCTCAGCCACCGTTGAACGAAAGCGCCAGGATTCACTCCGTTGATCGAAGCCTCGATTCGCTTCAAAACAGTTTGCCTCTCTGATGCATGAATCGTCTCCCAGATTGACTTTCCTTCTAGTTCACTAAAATCGTTATAGCCAAGAAGATGAACAGCTGCGGCGTTTAAATAAAGCCATTTCTCATTTTTTTGAACGACAAGTGCTGTTGTAGAGTCTTCATAGTACTTCACTAAATTCGTTACCTTACCCCTCTCTTCTTGTAATACATTGTCAGTAGGAGGGCCCGAGCTATTATAGGTCATATTCTCTTTGTTATAAGTCATAGCTACTCCTTCTAAAAATGATAGTTAATGAAATAGGTCTTTGGAGGGAGAAAAATGTTTCAATCATATCTTCTTGTAAGAGGGCGTATTTTCCTGCATAGTTACTTGATAATAAAAAAAGACCTCTCGAAAGAAGTCCTTTTCATTAAATCAGTTAAAGTACTTGTATCATTTTAGTTCCAACACCTATACTCCTAAAGTACTATTTACCTAATGAGGCAATTGTACGAATAGAGAAAAGTCATTTAGTTAAACTGTTATCATATTAAAACGGCTATTAAAAATGTTCTGCACACCATTTCCGTCCAAAGTCGACCACCTTCCTCTGATCAAATAATTTGCAGACAGCACCACCGATTTTCATTGTTTGATAGTTTTCAATTTCCTCAAATTCATATCCAATCTTCGCAAAACAATCTGAATCGTAGTCGATTTCGTTGTAGGTTTTCCAAACTCTCTCACCATTCTCCAACAGCGCAGCTGATTTAGTAACGTATACTTGATTTTTTTTCGCATGCTCAGATAAATGAAGAGAGGTATTGCTCTCATGACCAACACCTATGAATAGAATTTTTCCATTTAGCTCGTAAATTTTAGCTAGCGGAGAGGTTTCTCCAAATCCTGCTTGTAGCGGTTGATGCTCCGTCACGTACTCTCTATTCTTCCCCCAAGCTGTAAAAGAGTACATTGGATGATTACTTCTTACAACTCCCGGATATCGTCTAAAAAGTTCCGCAATCGCCCCCATACCTCTTGTTGCTGTTGTTTCGCGTGAGAACGCCGGCATATTCTCGCGAATAATTGGCCACCATGACTCAGGTACGGGGGGTGCCATCCATTCTGCCGGATCCGAATTACCGGCCGATTGAGCTGGCATGACAAGCGTTCCCTCTTCTCCAACCGTTTCCATAAGCGCTTGAATAACGGCTTCTCCTCCTCCACATACCCACCCAAGTGAACTAAGTGAGGTATGCACAATTAAAGTCATCCCTTCCTTTATCCCTAACTCCCGAAAGTCCACGACAAGACTACTGACTGTGTGTGGCATACAAACCGTATGAATCGCTTTTTTCTCCGTCATCTCTCTTCCCCCATTAACATTTCATATAATTGTTCTCGTTTTAAACTTAGCTTTTCTTTCTCAACAGATAAATCCTGATATTCTCTTCTGCAATTCGTCACGCTCATTTGCTGATCAATTTCAAAGAGACGTGCCTCGAGTTTTTCGACTTCTGCTTCTGCATCAAGTCCGACCTCCTTTTCCACCGGAGCCGTTTTAGTCTTCTTCTTTTTAACCGTAGATTCTTTTTCCTGCTGCAAGGTTTCAAGGTGCTTCTGTTTCGCATCACTGTAAGTATAACTATAGTAGTGGAGAAAATTATTTTCTATCCAGTACGTTACCGGAAAACATTTATTCAAAAAGTAGCGATCATGAGAGACACAAATAATGGTTCCTGTAAATTTGTCGAGTGCATCTTCTACTATTTCTCTCGAGTCAATATCGAGATGATTTGTTGGCTCATCAAGTACTAATAAGTTCAGTTTCTGACTCATTAACTGGGCCAATCGCAGTCGCATTTTCTCCCCACCGCTTAACGATGATACTTTCGAAAAAACGCTGTAACCATAGAAGAGAAAGCTGGCTAATTCATGCCTTGCATCCGATTCAGAAACCTTTGCAGTATCCCGATACACATCAATAACTCTCTTTTCTCCACTTTCTTTCAGAACATGTTGAGACAGATAACCGACTTTTACGCTTCCACTTATGCTAACCTTTCCATACTGAGGCAGAATAGAGCCAAGTAGCGCTTTCAATAGTGTTGTTTTCCCACTTCCATTTTTCCCTACTATCGCCACCCGTTCCCCGTAACGAATGTGCAAGTTACTACTCTTTACTAATGATCGTCCTTGATAACCAATTGAAACATCTTCAAAACGAACGACATCTTTTCCGCTTCTCTCATTCAAATCGAATTCCAACCCCATTTTTCTTCGTTCTAGAAGAGGTCGCTTGATTTTATCTATGCGCTCAAGCGCTCTTTCCATATTCCTTGCCCGTTTGTGAAGTGCGGCATTCGGTGGATTCGCTTGATTTGCCCATTCTTTTAATCGTTTAATGGCTTCTCTCATTTTCTTCATTTTCTTTTGTTGCTCTTGATAAGCAGCAAATTCAGCCAGCAACAACTTTTCTTTCTTTTCTACAAAACCACTGTAGTTCCCCTGATAAACATGTAAATCACCATCTTCCAGGTCCATTATTTTCGTTACAACTTCATCAAGAAAATAGCGATCATGCGAAACAATGACGATCGTACCCTTATATTGCTCCATAAACGTCTCCAGCCATTCCACTGCTTCAACGTCCAAGTGATTGGTTGGCTCATCTAGTAACAATAATTCAGGTTCTTGAAGCAATAACATACCAAGACTTACTTTCGTCTTCTCCCCACCGCTCAGTTGATCAAAAGATGTAGAAAGAAGGTCCTTGATTCCAAGTCCATTTGCGACATGGTGTATAGACGAATCAATTTCATATCCCCCTTTTCTTGTAAAAACCTCAAGCAATTGTCCATATTCCTTTAACGTGCGATCATTCTCATCCCCTCTCCCCATTTCCGATTCGAGTTCGCTCATTCGCTCTTGCATTGTAATAAGGTTAGTGAAAGCTTTTCTAAGAACTTCCTTAACGGTTAACCCAGAATCACTCGCAATTTGCGCTAAATAACCAACTTTTGTCCCCTTCTTATAATGAATCACCCCATGATCGGTTGATTCAATTCCGGCTATAAGTTTTAAAAGAGTCGTTTTTCCACTTCCGTTCCTACCTACGATTCCAACTCTGTCATTCTCCATCACTTCAAATGAAAGATCCTCAAATAAGCTATTTCCACCAAGCATCTTACTAATTCCTTGCGCTGTACATATCATGTTTATCATCCTTTCTACAAAAAAAAAACACAAATAAGGTTACACCTTACCTGTGGTTTAATCTGGAATTTATCATCTTTAAGTCAATATGAAGCCTCGTACTTAAAGAAAAAAGAGAACGGCAAATTGCCGCTCCCATATCTGTTAATTTATCCATTCCGCCTGAAGCAGGGTAAGAGAGCCTTACGCTTTTTTTCTTATGAAGTTGCTGAATTTGGACACACTTGTCCCTTCAATAGCAACTTCATGAAAAATCGCACGGCAAATCGATACATAATCCATAAATTCCGTACGAACAAAAGCGTTAGACATCTCTTCCTCACCTCCTCTAATTAATAATTCTATTCTATCTGAATGATCTGACAAAATCAACCCTCTGCTATTCGAAGCCCTACAACTGATATGACGACACAGGATATTAACACTAATTGCATCCGGTTCCTTGGTTCCTTAAACCAGTACATCCCAATTAAAACACTTCCCGCTGAACCGATTCCCGTCCAAATGGCATAAGCCGTACCTACTGGCAATGCCTTTAAAGATAAGGACAACATAAAAAAGCTCATCGATCCGAATAAGATCGTAAAAATAGACGGTTTTAATTTAGTAAACCCTTCAGATAACTTTAAACTAATTACACCGCCAACTTCACCAAGTCCAGCGATTAATAATGCAATCCATGCCATTGTAAACTCCTCCTATGCTTCCTTCGCATTTAACTTCAAGCCAATAATGGAAGAAATGAGCAATATGATAAAAAAGATTTTCATTAAACTAATTGATTCATTTAAAAACATCATGCCAATGACCGCTGTTCCTGCGGCTCCCAGTCCAGTAAAAATGGCATAGGCCGTACCCACAGGTAAATACTTTAACGCTCTCGCAAAAAAGTAAAAACTCGTTACAATTCCTACAATTGTTAACAAACTAATCATTGGATTCGTAAACCCATCGGAATATTTTAAACCAATTGCCCATAAAACTTCCATCAGCCCACCTATTACAAGATAAATCCATGCCATGCTACTTCTCCTCCCTACTATAAACACCTTTAATAAAAGCTGACCACGAATTTTCCAGACGTTTTTTATGCTCTTCAGGTGAATAATAGAAAACCTGTTCAAACACCCCATCAAGTAGACATAAATAAGCATCAAAAACCTGCTCCCACTCCTCTTCGTGGACCATCTGTACAAGGATTGATTGAATCACCTGTCTCATCACATCTTCTGTTTTTTCAAACATAGCGTATATGTCTGGTCTGAGCGATTCAGGTGGAAACAGCATCATTCGTTTAAAGATCAGACTCAATTCATCATTTCTCAAATAACTTGTGTTTTTGTGAAGCAGGTAATAAAGCTGATCTTCTGGAATCCGACCGCTTAATTCTTCTGCAGTCTGTATAAAAAACGCATTGTAATCAACGGATACTTTATGGATGACAGCTAAAAAGAGATCTTCCTTACTTTTATAATGTGCATAAAGAGAAGGCTTCTTTATTCCCACACCTGAAGCGATTTCTGATAGGGAAGTTCCTTCAAATCCTTTACGAGCAAATAAAATCAGTGCAACCTCTTTAATGCGATCTTGAGTTGAATCTTTTTTCATTTCACATTACCTACCGATCGTTAGTTTACAAGAAAAAATAAAACGCAGGGCTCTACCTACCGTTCGTTAGTTATTATACCAATTCCTTTTCATTTTTGCAATGAACCTAAAAAAAAAGCAGCTACCAGAATGAGATCTCGGTAGCTACATCTAAGGGAATAAGGGTTTTCAACTATTAGACGATACTGCATGGAATGAGGTTTCAAAAAAGAATAACTTTCCTTAAAATAAAAGTTGTTTCTCTTACCTACATAAGACCATGCGCTTGTTTGCTTACGCGAACCAACAAAAAAAGGACCGGCAAATGCCGGTCTTCCTGGTAACGGAATATTTGAAAGGGGGTCTTGAGATCATCTTATCAAAGGATATATAGTGTGAACAGGACCCTAAAACACGGGACGAACGTATGAAACGACTACTTTCAAAAGATATCATGATCTTAGACCTGCGACTATTCACTCAATTTTATTCACGTTCGATAAAATCATGTCTTTAGTATTAAATGGCGACACAAAGTGCTTTGTTAAAGGAGAAAGATCAAAATTTGCGTGAAAATTGCTTAATATTTCATTTCACCAACAACCCTTTGAAAGATATTTCCCTCTTCAATAAAATGTGTCAAAATATAACTAGTGATTGAGATTGAAAGCAGGTGGAATAAGAATGTATTGTCCACATTGTGGAAAAAAGAGAGGTCAAAATGAACAATTTTGCTTCTCCTGCGGAAAAGAATTGATTCCGCAGAAAAACTCCAACCGAAGCCTTTCCATTATGTGGCGTTGGTTACCATTAATGATTTTCCTTATCCTCGCTATCTCCCTTTCAGGCTATTATTTTTATGAAGAATCGGTAACAAAATCAGCGATTCGCTCATTTGAAAGAGGAGAAGAGTTGGCGAAAAAAGGCGATTTCGAAGCAGCTCAAGAACAATTTAAAGAAGCGAAAAAAAACAGAAGTCATTTCCCTGCAGCGGAAGTGAATAGCAATATAGTTGCAACTGCACTTAACGTCAAAGATACGCTTAATCAGGCGGAAAAAGAAAGACAGCAGGACCAACATGCAGAAGCACTCGAACTGATTCGACGAGCTGAGGATTTAACAGCTACTTATAAAGGAGAGGTTGCCTCGCATTTACAAAGTGAGATCGCCTCCTCTCGAACAACTGTCATGGTTGCTGAGTTAAAGTATGATATGAAAGGAAAAAAATCGATTGATGAATTGAAACCTGTTTTGACGAGAGCAGAAACGTTACAGGTTGATGAGGCGCAGGAAATTGCTAGTCAAATTCGCAGTCAGCTAATAGACTTCACAATTAATGAAGCGAATCAATTTTTAGAAGAAAATCACTTTACAGAAGCACTCAACGCCGTTGACGAAGGTTTACAGATTAATAAAGACCATAAAAAATTATCAAACCTGAAGACCGTCATTGAAAAAAGACGAAATTCTTTTGAAGAAGAACAACAGAAGCGCATTGAACATGCGATGGTTGTTGCTGCAAAAGAAGAAGAAATGAACCGAACGAGTGCTATCGAACTAACCGATTTAAAAACGGAAATAACCGATTACGACGAATTAAAAGTAACTGGTCAAGTGACAAGCAAAGCTACCGTTCCAGTAAACTCGATTGGAGCCTCCTATAAGGTAATCGACGGAGATGGAAACGAATTTGACCAAGGTGAAGTGTATATTAATCCCGACAAACTTTATCCTGACGATAAAGGGAAATTTGATTTTATGATCTATGATGTTGGTGATGAGGTGGAGAATCTTGATGAGTTCACCGTACAAATTGATCACTTTACATGGTATTTGGATTAACTGAAAGGAGTATGTAACAACGGATGTCTAAGAAATTAGTTTTACTCCTATCCCTGACTAGTTCTCTCTTCATTCTAGTTATCGGAGGCATAGGTTTTTATTTTTTACATGAATCCTACTCTAGTACGGCCGTTAAAGCAACTTCTTCTCTCGGTAAGAAAACAGATACATCAGAAAAGACAGTAGAAGAACCAAACTTAAAATCCGTGATTCATGAAACACAAAAAAGCGTCGTCCAAATTGAGGTTAATTTAAAAGACGGGTCATCTTCAGGCTCTGGCTTCCTCTACAATTCGGAAGGTGATGTCATTACGAATGCTCATGTAGTCGAAGGAGCACAAAAGATTACCGTTAAAACGTCCGACGCCAAACAATTCGAAGCCCAAATTATTGGTATGGGAGATACAACTGATATAGCGGTCATACGCGTACCTGGTCTAAAAAAGAATCCCCCGCTTTCAGTTGCTGAGGAACGCATGGCAGAAGTTGGCGATAACATCATCGCTCTTGGAAGTCCTCTTGGGCTACAAAACACTGTAACAACCGGGATTGTTAGCGGTTTAGATCGAGAATTTATTTTAGAGCCTTATCGCTATGAACATATTTATCAAATATCCGCACCCATTACAAAAGGAAACAGTGGTGGCCCTCTTATCGATGCTACTACAGGTGAAGCCATTGCGATCAATTCTGCAGGTACAGATTCAGGCGCCATTGGGTTTAGCATTCCGCTTCCAAACGTTATCGACCAAATCAAAGACTGGTCTGATGAACCGATTAAACTAACAGTCGATGATGAAAGTAAAGAAGAAGTAGCTACACCTCAAGGACTAACAGGAGAAGATTTTAAAAATAATGCTACTTACCTCATTGGTTACTTTTATGAAAGTCTTTCCACTCAAGACTATGTAACAGCCTACTCCCTGCTTGGAAGCCGCTGGCAAAGCGAGATGGTTTATGAAGATTTTCGGAAGGGTTACATCCATACTCTCAATGTTGAAGTTTCGAATATGACCGGTAGCTTAAATCAAACCAATGACGAAGTAAAAGTAACGGCAACAATTAAAGCAAATGAACGAACTGAGGATAAAAAAACGACGACCTCTCTCTATAATGTTACCTATCAAGTCGGTTATGAAAATGACCAGTTAAAAATTCTAAATGGAAATGCTCAGAAATTAAAATAAAGATTAAAATAGCGTCACCACACAAAAGGTTAGAAGAATCACTTCTAACCTTTTTGTGTTAATTTATGTTCAAAGCAATTTAACGCTCACTTCCTTTTGGGGGATAAAAACCTTCTTGAGAAATATAAATCGCATTTTCAGAGAAAACCTCTTGCAGTCGACGTTTTATTTTCAAATACGCCTGCCGATCATACCAATCAAGGAAACCATTTTCCTCAAATAATTTTCGAATCCCAAGCTGCTCCGTTCGTTTACCCCCACTTCCATCTCCCATAAAAAAGTCATCTAGTGTAATGCGATCCGTTACTTCAGCTAACTTAAGTGGAAATTGCTCTGAGCATGGTAGTAGTGGTGCGACAGCACCTTGCACTGGTATGCCTTCAGACCGTAACTGTTGAATCGCTTTTAACCTTGCATGAATCGGTGGTGCTGACGGAGCAAAGATTTTGCGAACTGACTCAAGATCTGTTTCAACTGTCATACTGACAAGAATTTTATTCTTGAATTGCTTTAGAAGGTCGATATCTCTTGTAACGAGTGGAGACCGGGTTTGAAGAAACAAAAAGTCAGGACTCTCTTCGATCATCGCCTCTAACAACCCTCTCGTTAAGTGCGTTTTATGTTCCACTGGTTGATACGGATCGGTGGAAGAAGACATAAATATCGATACCCGACCCTTTTTACGTGCTTTCGGGATTTCTTTCTTCACAAGATCAGTTGCATTTTCTTTGATATCTACCCAGGCTCCCCAATCTTCTTCTCTAAAAAGGGAGATCGGCATTCTTCTAACGTAGCAATACGAACACCCAAACGCACATCCAGCGTAAGGATTAAGTGTATGACTATATCCATGAAGAAACCCAGTTCCTTTGGTTAAGATCGATCGAGCTGTTTTCGTTTCAATTGAAGGTTTCAATTTGCTCCCTCCCTTTACATTAAGTATAGCACAAACCGAACATACATTCGATAACGCTGCATACATTTATTCATTCTGGACACTGTAAGCAGAGAAAGGTGGAATGCATCTTGAAACGATACATTAGCGCAACACTTGTTATTTTCTTTCTCTTACCAATGTCTTCAAACGCAGCTAGTCCAGTACAGCTTCTTCAAGGAAAGTGTCCAACCCCCAATTTAAGTGAAGTGAATTCCAAGCAAGGACTTCCTTCTAAAGCGAACTCACTCCTATCAGGACTTATGGCTACAAACCAGGACACGAAAACGTGGCAAATTGTAAGCATTTCTCCTTTAAAGAAAACGTCTCACTATTACAAACCAGCACTAAAAACTTGTAAGAAAAAAGTGGCAGATCACACGTATATAATCGACGTCCTTGTCACCAAAAACTCTGCACAACTTCCTGTACGAATGCATCTTTTTGCTACAAAAGTAGACAAGGACTGGAAAATATGGGGGCTTACTTCTTATTAATTGTGCATACTCTCTTTCATTTAACACATACTAGAAAAGCGTGTAAGCTAGCCTGTAGGATCTAAAATCACGCACCTATCCCACACCACTTATTTCACACTCGGAAAATAAGTGGTAAACCCGATCAGGACGCTGATTGGGTTTTTTATTGGAGATTTCGTTCGATAAATTCTTTAAATTTCACAGCTTCGTTCGATAAATGATGATATACCAGATACGTATGAACCTCAGGTAGTCTAATTTCTCTCGTATCTACTTGTAGCATCCTTCCTTCAAATAGCTCTCGCTGAACAGAGGAACGTGGTAGAAAAGAATACCCCAATCCTTCTTCAATAAACCTTTTTGTAATATGAACTTGTGAGACAACCATCGTCCTTATGCCCTCATACTTCGATCTTAATTCGACTAATAAATCGTTCCAATAATCCGGATGATTGTGCGTTAGGAGCGTTAACTGTGTACAAAAATCATTTAGTGAAAGCGGCAGACTAGTTTCAGCATCGCCACCATCATGGGGAACAACAAGCACAATCGGATCAGCTCCAATTTGCTCGCACCTTAGATGGGTCTCTACCGATTGCATACGAGATAGCCCGAAATCTGCAACATTTCTAGCCACCATCCCTCCAATCTCATTCGACTCACTTACTTTTACAACAACTTCTATTGATGGATAAGCTTTTATAAATTGCTGTAGCACACTTGGAAGAACGGTTGCTGCAATCAATGGAGATACAGCGAGCGTTAATTTGTGATGATACCCCTGTCGCCAGCCATTCATATGACGTAAGCTTTGCTCATATTGCTCCATCATTTCCTTTGCATGAGGTAAAAACTGCCTTCCTGCTTCAGAAAGAACAACCCGACGTCCACTTTTCATAAACAACTTACTACCAATCTGTTTCTCGAGCTGTTGAATATGTACCGTTACAGTTGGTTGCGCAAGATATAGTTTCTCAGCGGTCTCTCTAAAATTTTCGTAACTTGCTGCTGCAACAAACGTTTTAATCCAATTGATGTTCATCTTATTGCACTCCTATTGATTACGAATCGCTATTAATTATAAGTTAATAATTTATTAGTCATAATCATAACGAAACGATAGACTAAAAACAAGACGAACAGAATGGAGTTGAGCATATGATTCATGCAGGTTTAGAAGGAATCGTTGCAGCTGATTCCAAGATCAGCCTTGTGGACGGAGAGAATGGATGGCTCGTCTATCGAGGAGAATGGGCCAAACGCATTGCAAAAGAAAAGTCATTTGAAGAAGCCGCCTATTTTCTATGGAATGGCGTGATTCCTGATGCTAAGCAACTAAATGCTTTTACTTCATCACTTGGTGAAGCAAGAGTTTTATCGGCGAGTCATAAAGAAATTATCAATCGTTTGCCAAACAACACGGAAATGATGAGTGTTGTTCGAACCGTGTTGTCTTCCATCGGTAATCAATCGTTTCAGTTTCCTGCGACGCAAGAGCAGGGCATCCAACTACTGAGTATTGTTCCAACAATCATTGCTTATCGCTATCGAACTCAAAAAGGATTACCGATTATCGAACCAGACTTATCACTCTCTCATGTAGGGAATTATTTATACATGCTCACAGGTAAGCAACCTCAGGACAATCATGTGAAAGCATTATCAGCATATTTTATATTAACAATGGAGCATGGTCTAAATGCGTCTACATTTACAGCACGCGTGATTGCTTCAACTGAAAGTGACCTAGCATCAGCTATTACAGGAGCTATTGGTGCTATGAAAGGACCACTTCATGGCGGGGCACCCACTGGTGTAATTGATTTGTTAGACGAAATTAAGCGAGATGGAGACGTTGAAAAAGTATTACGACATAAGCTTGAAAATCGCGAGAAGCTTATGGGCTTTGGTCATCGCGTCTATAAAACCCGAGACCCCCGTGCTGCCGCTTTAAGCGAAATCACCTCAGACTTTTATGATGATGAAGAGTTTCAATTAGCACACGAAGTTGAAGAAACTGCTGTACGCCTTTTACAGGAGTACAAACCTGATCGAAAACTTTATGCGAATGTTGAATACTATGCCGCAGCTATCTTAAGAGCCATTGAGCTTCCTACAGAACTATTTACGCCTACGTTTACAGCCGCAAGAACCGCTGGCTGGATTGCTCACGTCTATGAGCAAAATGAAAATAACCGAATTATTCGCCCCTCCTCTGTTTATAGTGGTGAAATGCCGGAGTAATGGTGCCTGTCACCTGCGCTATTTGTCGAATCAAGCCTCCGAAAAGAAGCTATTTGGCTAAATGATGTGTATATTGGCCAAACTCCAAAAAGCTGCCTGTCGGGATCACCCGACAGGCAGCTTTTCTACTATGAATTAAACTTTATATGGAATTGGATCAACCGCTCCAGCCTCTTCAAAGCCTTTCAAACGTAAACGGCAGCTATCGCACTCGCCGCACGCTTCTTCTTCACCATTGTAGCATGATGTTGTAAGTTCATAAGGAACGTTCAATCTTAGCCCTTCGCTAACCGTATCAGCTTTCGTCAAGTTAATTAGCGGTGTCTCAATCTTCATCTCACTACCTGTTGCACCTGCTTTTGTAGCTAAATTAACCGTTTCATTCATGCTATCTATGAACTCAGGTCGACAATCAGGATAACCACTGTAGTCAACGGCCGATACGCCGATATAGATCGCTTCTGCACCAATTACTTCTGCGTAAGCAGATGCAAGGGAAAGAAAGATCATGTTACGTGCAGGCACGTAAGTTACGGGGATCTCATCTTCATCCATATCTGTCGGTACATCAATTGAATCATCTGTAAGAGCACTGCCCCCGATTTGATTGAGGAAGCTAATGTTCACAATGCGGTGATCAGGTGCATTGTAATAGTCCGCTACTTTTTTGGCCTGCTCAACTTCGCGGTTATGCTTTTGACCATAGTGAAACGTAATCGGGTAAAGCTCATACCCTTTTTCCTTTGCCATTCCCATACATGTTGTGCTGTCTAAACCACCGCTTAAAACGATCACTGCTTTCTTACTCATGTTACACACCTCTTCGATTCGGATCCCAAATAATCTTATGAAGCTGCATGCTTAACTTCACTTGACTCAATCCGGCTTCTAGAATTTTATCAACGAGCTTATGTGGCGGCATCGTTTCCCAAACTGGACTATACAAGACCTGACCTTTTTGATGATTTTCTGCAACAACCTCACTAGCGACAGTAAAATCTTCATCAGAACCAATCACGAATTTGATTTCATCCTGCGTATCAAGAAGGGTAAAGTTCTCATGGAGCATCCGATGCTGTTCACCAGAATCAGGAAGCTTATAGTCCATCACAAATCGAACTTTTTCTTGCCAAGCTTTATCGTCTCTTCGAACGGCTTCATAAGGAGTGAGATCAATCGCTCCGTTCGTTTCAATGTGTATATCTTCAATATGCGGTAAATCCACCATTGCTTGAAGTAGCGCCATCGATTTTTCACGATGGATCAGTGGTTCTCCTCCTGTAAAACAAATATGACGACTCTTATATTGCTTAATTTGATCAATAATCGAGGCAATAGATCCTGTGTATTCTGCTTTATCCGGAGCATAGCTATACGGCGTATCACACCAGCTACAGCGTAGGTTACAGTGAAAGACGCGTACAAAAACGGTTGGAAAACCCGCTCGCGTTCCCTCTCCTTCTACTGTCTCAAACACCTCAACCATCGGTAATTCCCACTGCATGTATTCGGATTGTTCTGGTAGATCCCATTTACTCATTTTCTTCCATCCATTCCCGCTTCAGCGTTGCGTAGCTTGTTGGTGTCTCGTAAAGAACCAGTTCCTCGATGCGCTGACCAAGATCTTTCATCTTGCGTTCTGTGAGGGCCTGATCCAACTGTTCCCACATCCAGACGATCATATTTTCAGCTGTTGTGTTCATGTTTGGAAGGACGTCATTCAAATAACGGTGATCTAACTTCGAATCAATCACTTCTTTAAATAATGTTTTAATCTCACCAAAATCAACTGATATACCAATGTCATTAACATATCCACTGATCGTGATCACTAATTTATACGTATGCCCATGCATGCTTTTGCACTTGCCATCATAGCAATGCAGGTGATGAGCGGCATCAAATGTAAATTCCTTCGTAACGGCTACCCGTTTATGATGATATTTTAATTCGCTTTTCTGAATATCTTCTCCAAGTACTTCAACCTTCTTTGGAATCATAAAAGACATAAAAAAGCCCCCTTCATTATTCAGTAAGGGAGACGCATGAAAAACCCCAACTCCATTCAGAGATCTGGGCTATCATTTTCACGGTCCCTAGTTTTGTTTTACGAGAGGAGGGAATTACGAACTCTCCAACTTGATAATAATATCACACCACGTCTGTTAAGAAAAGGCGAGTGGTATGCCTCCCCTTTTAATGGGGTTTCATTTAGTTGAATAAGTGGTAAAATATACAAATAAAATGGAGGTGAGAGAGTATGTCTGAGAGTGGAATGGAAGGTTTTGGTGTGCTATTTGGTCTTTTTGGTTTTCTTTATGTCGCCATTCTTTTATTTATTATTGTTTTAACGATTGTCTTTATTTTTAAGACCATGAGCTTTATGAAGCGAAAGAACGCATCAGATCAGGAGCAAAATGAATTGCTGCGTCAGCTGGTGGCAAAACAATCATCTTCTGGTATCACAATGAGTAAAGATGATCCAACGTCCTATTAATACATAACGCCGTCCAAAGTAATGGACGGCGTTCTCAATTATGTTTGTTGACGACGTTTCATGAAACGTTCAATTCGCTTAACCGCTTCCTGCAAAGAATCAATGGATGTTGCGTATGAACAGCGAACATATCCTTCGCCACCGGCACCAAACACGTGCCCTGGAACAACGGCAACCCGCTCTTCTTCTAAAAGCTTTTCAGCGAATTCATCAGACGTCATTCCAGTTGCCTGTATGGATGGGAACGCATAGAATGCACCACCTGGCATATGACAAGAAAGACCGATATTATTAAATGATTTCACGAGGAAATTCCTTCGCTGGCGGTAGCTCTTCTTCATTCGCTCGAGATCTTCTCTCCCACTTTTCAACGCTTCAAGTGCCCCATGCTGTGCAATTGTAGGCGCGCACATCATCGTGTATTGATGAATCTTCAACATAGCCGAAATGATCTCTTCAGGACCGGTCACATAACCTAGTCTCCACCCAGTCATCGCAAATGCTTTTGAGAAACCAGAAATTAGAATCGTACGCTCTCTCATTCCATTGACACGTGCAATGCTGTAGTGCGTTTCATCGTATGTTAATTCCGCATAAATCTCATCCGATAATACGAGTAGATCATGTTCTTCAATAATGTCTGTTACGCTCTTCAGTTCTGCTTCAGACATCGTTGCACCTGTTGGATTGCTTGGAAAACAAAGAAGAATGGCTTTTGTCCGCTTCGTTATCACCTTTTCAAGCGATTCACGAGTGATTTTAAACTCATCTTCTGCCTTTGTCTCTAAGGAAACAGGCGTACCCCCTGCGAGCGTGACAGCTGGAGCATATGCGACAAAGCCAGGTTCGACAATGATAACTTCGTCGCCTGGATCTATCACCGCTCGAAAAGCCAAATCAATCGCCTGACTGGCTCCTACCGTTAAAATGATTTGAGATTCAGCTGAATAATTTAGTGAAAATTGCTCTGACAAATACGAAGAAATTTCTTCTCTTAACTCAAGTAACCCTGCATTTGCCGTATAAGCCGTATAACCGCTTTCAAGTGAAGCGTAGCCAGCTTCACATACATTCCACGGTGTCACAAAGTCAGGCTCACCCACACCAAGTGAAATAACGTTATCCATTTGTGATGCAAGGTCAAAGAACTTTCGAATGCCTGATGGTTTTAATTGCGAAGCGGTTTTAGACACATATTGCTGTTGAACATGCTTCATGGCGACACCACAATCCGCTTATCTTTCTTTTCGGGCTCAAAGATGACACCGTCATGTTTATATTTCTTTAGCAGAAAATGCGTTGTTGTCGAAAGAACTGAATCTAGCGTGGATAGCTTATTTGAGACAAAAAAGGCCACTTCTTTCATTGTTTTACCTTCGATCTGTACAGATAAATCGAACGCACCTGACATCAGGTAAACAGCTTTCACTTCTGGAAAACGATAAATTCGTTCAGCGATTTCATCAAAGCCAACGTCTCGTTTTGGGGTTACTTTCACATCAATCATAGCTGCAACTCCATCTACTCCAGATGTCTTATCCCAGTTGATGACAGACGAGTAATTCAAAATAATGTTTTGCTCTTCAAGTCTCTTGATTGTTTTCTCTACTTCTTCAACCGACAATTCAACCATATCGGCTAGCACATCCATTGGAATACGCGCATTTTCTTCTAAAATCTCAAGAATTTCGATTTCTTTTTCATTCATGGAAAGGCCCCCTGATTGTATCTATTTCATCTACTATATCATTCTTATTGCTTTATTTCATTTCACTCAAACCTACTTTAATCCTAGCACAATATTCGTAATCTCATTCTCGTCTTTCAACCACTCTGTGAAACGCTCAATATCATATGAAAAAATACGATCACACTCAATTTTTTTTACTATCTGTCTACCTGACTGGTAAATTCGTTTCGTTTCAGGAGAGAGTTGGTCTTCACCTCTGTATGCAATACCCTGCATGGCGCAAATGGCTTCAATCGCGAGAATCCTTCTAACGTTTGTCGTAATTTGCGACGCATGACGAGCTCCAATCGTTCCCATACTAACATGATCCTCTTGATTAGCTGAGGAGGGGATCGAATCAACTGAAGCAGGATGTGCTAATGTTTTATTCTCTGAGACTAGGGAAGCAGCCGCATATTGCATGATCATAGCACCTGATTGGAGCCCTGGCTCTGGACTTAGAAATGCAGGTAAATCATTTAATTGCGGATTAACAAGCCGCTCGATGCGTCGTTCTGAGATACTCCCAAACTCAGCCATGGCAATGGAAAGAAAGTCCATTGCCAGTGCAATTGGCTGACCATGAAAATTGCCTCCAG
The DNA here is from genome assembly GCF_011082085.1 of Bacillus sp. Cs-700. NCBI lineage: Bacteria > Bacillati > Bacillota > Bacilli > Caryophanales > Bacillaceae > Bacillus > Bacillus sp. Cs-700. The sequence goes on along the minus strand of NZ_CP041063.1, from coordinate 3,421,647 downwards.
ATAGAACTTTCGCTCCCCCATCAAAAATAAGTGGGTTATCTGTTGCCGCATTCATCTCGATTTCGAGCTTTTCTTTCACATAACCCAGCGCCTGCCAGGAGGCACCGTGAACTTGAGGGATACAGCGAATAGAGTAAGCGTCTTGTACCCTAACTTCACCCTGTTTAGTCGTTAGTCGACTACCTTTTAAAAGTTTTCTTAACCTTCTTGCTACATCCATTTGCTCAGGATATCCTCGTGCCGAGTGGATTCTTTCATCAAAAGCATCTGTAATTGCTCGTAATCCTTCTAATGTTAGCGCTGAAATACCATCAGCTTCATAGGCAAGTTTTTCGGCTTCTAGATAAGTAACAGCTCCCATAGCCGTCATCGCCTGAGTGCCATTAATCAAAGCGAGACCTTCTTTTGCTGTTAACTGTATTGGTTGAATTCCTTTCTCCTTTAACGGTACGATCGCTTTTTCGCGTTTTCCCATGTAAAATACTTCTCCTTCTCCTAATAACGGCAAGGCGAGATGAGCTAACGGAGCAAGATCACCACTAGCCCCAAGCGAACCCTGTTGGGGAACGACGGGAAGAATATCCTCATTCGCATACAAAATCAGGCGTTCAATGACTTCACGTCTAATACCAGAAAAGCCTTTTAGCAAAGCATTTGCACGAAGCAATAGCATCGCTTTTGAGACAATTGGAGGAAACGGTTCTCCTACTCCGCACGCATGCGAATAAATAAGATTTAACTGTAGCTGATCAACATCTGAAGAAGAGATATGAACATCGCTTAACTTACCAAATCCAGTCGTAATACCATACACGGTTTTGCCGTTCGCCACTATCGTTTCCACTGCTTCTCTACTCTCATCTACCCTCAGTAAGCTTTTATGTGAACAACCAGCTCGTTCACCGTTATATAAAAGTTCTCTTAATTGCGCAAGTGATAAACGATTTCCATCTAGAAGTATCATATTCGCCCACTCCTCTACCTTATTATCTAAGTAAAGGTCCATGAAAAAAACCGTTTTAAAAATCGATTCGATTTTTAAAACGGTTTTTGCTATCACTCGAATTGGTGTAATTGCTCATGGGCCTTCCACACCCTTCCTTAGTCAATGATACCTGATTCTCCAATATTCACTTTTACATCAATCGTAACAGGAAGATTAGGATAACGTTCATCCCATTTTTTAAAATCAAAGTTTCTTGTTTGACTTCGGGCATGGTCACCGATGGAGAAAGGATCAATTCCTAACTTTTGAAATTGAGCTATCATGTCAAGTCCCTGCGCTTCTACTTTCTTTTCGAATGTTTGTGCGATTTCTGTCTTCTTTTCCTTTGTTAACTTTTCACCGGTATATTCTACTATATTGCCATTTAATTTAACTGATATGTTTAGTGAAGGATCTGTATTCCCGTTTTCTACTTTATATTTTACCTTTGATTTTATTTTTTGTAAGTTTGCGTACTCGCCATCAGGAAGCTCTAATTCATATAATCCTGCGCTGAAACTTTTATTAATCAAAGCAAATATGAACATTTCATCTAGGTTAAGCTTACCTACCATTTTATCATCATCAAATAAAGCAAGACCTTTAATTTTAACCTCAGTTTCTTCCATCCTCAGAATAGGAGTAACTGGATCCATCCCATCACCATAATATTTGTAATCGAATAAATGAATATTATTTTCTGGCATATTCCCATACTCAACTGATTGCTTAATAAGATTCTGTAAAAATGGACCGATTCCTTGCAAGTATTGAAATTCATTTTTTATTAATTCACTTGCACTTCCCTCTACAACCCCAACATAAATCAATCGCCCTGCTGCAGGGTCTCTCAAGAAACTATCTAGAATATCAATAATTCCTTCTTCCGCCATATCTTCACTAAATAGCAAAACAGCCATTTTTCCAATCGAAATTGGCTTAGGAAGTCCGCTTAATTGATTCCGGAGCCCTTTACTCGTATAAGCTTCCGCTTCAAAAGCTCTCGTTTCTACCTCTTGATTGGGATCAAACGTTTGTAGGGAGATCGTTCCTTTTAACTTTCCATCTTCGCCCTCGTCGTACCCTACAATAAACAGAATGGGAACTTCATCAATAATTTCTTCCGCCACACACCCCGTAAGTAGAAAACAGAATAGGAGTAAGCTACACACATATTTCATATTCGCCTTGTCACCCTTCTCCAAATCGTACTGTATAGGAAAATAAATGGGATATAAAAGTAATACACGTAAGTCCCTATTATAGAGGTTAGCGTATTTAGATAGTCAACTTGATCACGATTGACAACCATTACACATGCGATAAATACAAATGTAATAAGAATAAAAATAAAATACTTCTGCTTTATATGAAGAACTTTTTTACCAACACGACTGGCCCCCCACATCGTGAGACAAATGTTTGGAAAAACAACAAAACACCAGAAGGTAATTCCGATGTACTCAAAGCGCTCAACGAAGGGAAGCTCTACCACTTTCCATGCAATTAATGTAGACCAGATTGACTGCTGAAGTTGACCCTCACTATAAAAAGCCAACGAAACGACCATCACCATCGTATAAATCAAAGTTGTTAATAGCACGCCCATGTGAGCCCATATCCGAGAGCTTTTCGGATTTTTTAAAAAGGGGTATGCGAGTAATAAAATATCAATGCCTACAAAACTAAGCGTCATTTGCCTTGTTCCAAGAGCAAATTCTTTTAACGAATGATCCATGATCGGCAGTAAGTTACTAAATGTCGAAAACTTAATTGGAGCCGTTGCCGTAAATAATAACCACATCGGAATTAAAACACCAAAAAAACAAATACCTGCGACAGTACGAAACCCTCCTGCTAGGACGTAATACGTTAACAAAAGATACATCGCTACTGGGATCCATGTCGCTAACTCAGGAAACATCCAAGCCTGAATCACTTCTATAAACGTGCGTAGTATGACAATCGTACCTAATAGTAAGTACATCATGAGAGCAATATTAAATACGGAGCCAATCCACTTTCCAAACCATTTATTATGAAGGTCGATAATATCGAACGAGCCATCACTAAGAACACGGTACATCATCCATATAAAAACATGGAAAATGATCCCCGTTATAATCACGACAATCCAGGCATCATTTCCTGTATAAGCCGCAATATACCTCGGAAAGCCTAATATTCCGACTCCCACTTGATTACTATGAATAATAAACATGATTAGGAATGGTGAAATTAGAAGATCGTTTCGATTCTGCTCCATACAACTCACCCTCTACTGCTCATCAAAGTCCAACGAATGCTTTGACTTTTTTTTCTTATCCTCAAAGCGTGTTGATTGGTTTCCTCGAAAAAATTGAAACCTGTTTTTTTGCATTACATATGGCAAACGGAAGAAAGAGTCATACCAATCTTTTATTCTTGGCGGATATAATGGCGCAAGATACGGATTTCCAAATGACGTTAACCGAATCATATGTGTCAAAATAAATAAGCCAAACAGCGCGACACCGATCAAACCTAGAAATTGAGCGAACACTATCAAAGGATAGCGCAAAAACCGAATGGTGTTTGTCATGCGGTAAACTGGGGTTGTAAAGGATGCTAGCGCTGACAACGCAACTAATATTAGAAGGATATTACTTGTAAGGGAAGCTTCTACTGCAGCCGTTCCAATGACAATACCACCAACGATACCAAGTGTTTGACCAACTTTTGTCGGCATTCTTGCTCCAGCTTCCCGTAATAAATCAATCGTGACTTCAAGAAAAAACACTTCAATAACTGGTGAAAAAGGAATGTCACTTCTTGAAGAAATTAACGTTGCTAATAGCTTAGATGGAAATAATTCATAATGATAAGTTAATACGGCAACGTACAATGGGGTGGCAATAATAGATGCCAAGATCGCAATCATTCGAACAATACGGAAAAAAGAAGCAATATTCCAACCTAGATAATAATCTTCAAATGAAACTAACAATTGGCCAAAGTTTATCGGACCAATTAAAGCATTAGAAGACCCTTCTGTTAAGATTGCAAAAGCACCAAAATTCATATGCCCCGTAATCCGATCAGTTCTTTCGGTATCAATCATTTGTGGAAAAACTGAGAACGAGTTATCTTCTAACATCTGGCCAATAAAAGAAGAATCAGAAATAATATCAAAATCAAGATCTTCCAAACGCTGCATAACTGTGTTGATATTCTGCTCACTTGCAACACCTTCTATAAAAGCGACTACCACCTTTGTTTTACTGACCGTTCCTACTGTAATTTCCTTCATCCTTAACCTGGGATGGGGAATTCTACGCCTAAGTAAATTCATATTTGTATGAAGATCCTCAACTAATCCCTCTTTTGGTCCCATTACGCTAAATTCAATTTCTGGAGCAGAGAGATCCCTTGATTTACGGAGACTAATGTTAACGAGCAGTACTTTTTGCCCCCTTGAAAGCTGAACAGCGACATGTCCTTCCAATAAACGTTCTTGGATGAGTGACAGTTTTGATGAGATTTCAATATTCTCAATTGGAAGAATGCCTTTTAGACCTTCGAGCGATTTCGATTCGCACTCCTTTATTACAGGTAAAATATCTCGATGTAACTGTTCAGGATCAATAAGAGAGGCAAAGTAGATTAAACGATAAGGCTGATCACTTTCTTTGTTCTCATAAGCAACAAAATCGATTGATTGCTTCAGATCCTTTACCATTTCTTCTAATGTACTCGGTTTTTCAGTTGCACCTCTCTTAAACCATTTCAAAAGTAATCATCTCCGTACGTTACAGTCTCTTCCACTTAGGATGCACAGTTCTCATCCCCTTATCCCACAAAAAAAAGATCAGGTGCTAAGAAGCACCTGATCTCATCATGTTCTTTCTTTATAAACACTAAGTACCTTTTGACGCTGTTCTTTATGATCGACAGTTGGGTGAGGATAATCTTTTCCAATGACACAACTACTTTCCTTTTGCTCTTGATCGCTCATTTTCGATGGCTGATGGATATATTCTTTCGACACGTTCTTTAATTCTGGAACGTACTTTCGAATGTAAGTCCCATCCGGATCAAAACGCTCTGCTTGCGTGGTAGGGTTAAAAATCCGAAAATAAGGAACGGCATCTGTACCGGTAGAAGAAGCCCACTGCCAGCCTCCAGTGTTAGAAGACTCATCATAATCTATCAGCTTTTCTTCGAAATAACGTTCACCACTTCTCCAATCAATAAGGTAGTCTTTAGTAAGAAAGGAGGCAGTGATCATTCTGAGTCGATTATGCATCCATCCCTCTTGATTTAATTGTCTCATCCCAGCATCAACAATTGGAAAACCAGTTTCCCCCTTTTTCCAATTGTTTAATTTATCATTATCGTCATTCCATGGAATCCCCTGATATTTTGATTGAAACTCACGCTCTCGAAATTCAGGAAATTCCTCGTGAACCATTCCATAAAAATCCCGCCAAGCAAGTTCCTGGATAAACGTTTCTGCCCCTTTACTATCATTTTCTGCTACCATGTGAAAAAGTGTTCGAACCGAAAGTGTGCCCGTTTTTAAGTATGGAGATAATTTGCTTGTCCCAACGAGTGAAGGAATATCACGATGATGATCATAATCCTTTAATCTTTCTTTCACAAAACGCCTTGCACGCTGATGTGCACTCTTTTCTCCAATCGCTTTCCAATCACGCTCACACTGTTTTAAAACGTTGTTAAATTCTTTATCAGAATTAAGAGAAGTACTGATTTCGAGAGCATATTTCTTAACTTTCTTTAAATCAATCTGGAGCACTTGTGGTTTCTTCAATGTACGCCACTGCTTATAGTACGGTGTAAAGACTTTGTACATCGTATTATCTTGTTTCCTTACATCTTGTGTATCGTGTAAATAATAATCTTGATAAAATTGAAATTCGATCTCTTTTTCCTTTAACCAATCACAAACTTCTTCATCACGACGCGCACCGTAACCTGCTTTGTCTTCATTAAAGAAGACGGCTTTCACATCTAAGGTGTCTGTTACTTTTTCAAATACATCAATCGGATGACCATAAACAATTTGGAAAGGGATATTTTCCTTTTGACACCTATTTTGAAACTGTGCTACCGTTTGAAAAAAATAATCATGATGAAGATCAATGTTTTCCGTGAAATGTGGATCTAATTGAAAAATCCCCATCCATTGTGCATCGTTTTCTTCGCAATAAGAAATTGCCTTTTCAAGAGCAGTATGATCGTTTAAACGAAAATCTCGACGAAACCAGACAATAACGGTTTTACTCATATTCCTTCACCTCTTCTCTTATTTTAAGTCGAGTGAAGAGTTGTTGATAGTTTTAATGTGTTAGAAGGATGATTAGGTTTAAGGTTAATTCTTTGAGCGGGATATATGAGGGAAATTAGTAAATAATCCCACAATGTTCCAGAATTACTTGAACGTGATGAATGGAGGTTTTGAGCTAGTAAAAACTCACCCATAAAACCATACAAAAAAGCGAGAAACCATTCGGTCTCTCGCTTTTCTTCAGTTGCCCAGCGACGTCCTACTCTTGCAGGGGGAGATCCCCCAACTACCATCGGCGCTAGAGCTTAACTTCCGTGTTCTTATACGGGGCGCGATAAGCGGCGAACTTCTTCGTCAGCTGCGCTCTGCCAGATCCTCATGGATCTCCAAATATCCACTCCGGTCTGACATCGCTTGCTTCCTCGAATTTCTTGCTTCTCCCACCCCTACGTAGCTTTCGAAGAAATTTTGATTGTTTGACATGAAGTTTTTTCTCTTGCGAGTTTTCAATACTTTATAGATACAAAAAAAGCGAGAAACCGTTTGGTTTCTCGCTTTTCTTCAGTTGCCCAGCGACGTCCTACTCTTGCAGGGGGAGATCCCCCAACTACCATCGGCGCTGAAGAGCTTAACTTCCGTGTTCGGCATGGGAACGGGTGTGACCTCTTCGCCATCGTCACTAGACTTTACAGGGTATTCCCTGAAAACTAGATAGCACGCACAACGTATTCCAATAATGTGTCCAGCTACGTAAGCCAAATCCTCGATCGTTTCACCTTTTGATTCTGACGCAAAAAGCGCGTCTGATTCAAAAGCTTCCAACGCTTGTCGGATTTAAACGGCTTACTTCGCTTTTCGTTTTAGGTTAAGCCCTCGATCGATTAGTATTCGTCAGCTCCACGTGTTGCCACGCTTCCACCCCGAACCTATCTACCTCATCATCTCTAAGGGATCTTACCAGCTTAATGCTGTGGGAAATCTCATCTCGAGGGGGGCTTCATGCTTAGATGCTTTCAGCACTTATCCCTTCCACACGTAGCTACCCAGCTATGCTCCTGGCGGAACAACTGGTACACCAGCGGTGTGTCCATCCCGGTCCTCTCGTACTAAGGACAGCTCCTCTCAAATTTCCTGCGCCCGCGACGGATAGGGACCGAACTGTCTCACGACGTTCTGAACCCAGCTCGCGTACCGCTTTAATGGGCGAACAGCCCAACCCTTGGGACCTACTTCAGCCCCAGGATGCGATGAGCCGACATCGAGGTGCCAAACCTCCCCGTCGATGTGGACTCTTGGGGGAGATAAGCCTGTTATCCCCAGGGTAGCTTTTATCCGTTGAGCGATGGCCCTTCCATGCGGAACCACCGGATCACTAAGCCCGACTTTCGTCCCTGCTCGACTTGTAGGTCTCGCAGTCAAGCTCCCTTGTGCCTTTACACTCTGCGAATGATTTCCAACCATTCTGAGGGAACCTTTGGGCGCCTCCGTTACACTTTAGGAGGCGACCGCCCCAGTCAAACTGCCCACCTGACACTGTCTCCGCACCGGATCACGGTGCTGGGTTAGAATGTCAGTACAGCCAGGGTAGTATCCCACCGACGCCTCCATCGAACCTGGCGGTCCGACTTCTATGGCTCCTACCTATCCTGTACAAGCTGTACCAAAATCCAATATCAGGCTACAGTAAAGCTCCATGGGGTCTTTCCGTCCTGTCGCGGGTAACCTGCATCTTCACAGGTACTATAATTTCACCGGGTCTCTCGTTGAGACAGTATCCAAGTCGTTGCACCTTTCGTGCGGGTCGGAACTTACCCGACAAGGAATTTCGCTACCTTAGGACCGTTATAGTTACGGCCGCCGTTTACTGGGGCTTCGATTCAGAGCTTCTCCCGTAAGGGATAACCCCTCCTCTTAACCTTCCAGCACCGGGCAGGTGTCAGCCCCTATACTTCGCCTTACGGCTTTGCAGAGACCTGTGTTTTTGCTAAACAGTCGCTTGGATCTTTTCACTGCGGCTCCCCTGGGCTATAAACCCGAGGAAGCACCCCTTCTCCCGAAGTTACGGGGTCATTTTGCCGAGTTCCTTAACGAGAGTTCTCCCGATCGTCTTAGGATTCTCTCCTCGCCTACCTGTGTCGGTTTGCGGTACGGGCACCTCTTTCCTCACTAGAGGCTTTTCTTGGCAGCGTAGAATCAAGGACTTCGGTACTAAATTTCCCTCGCCATCACGACTCAGCCTTCACGGTGAACGGATTTACCTATTCACCAGCCTAATCGCTTGGACGCGCATTTCCAGCAGCGCGCTCTCCCTATCTTTCTGCGTCCCCCCGTCGTTCAAACGGAAAGGAGGTGGTACAGGAATATCAACCTGTTATCCATCGCCTACGCCTTTCGGCCTCGGCTTAGGTCCCGACTAACCCTGAGCGGACGAGCCTTCCTCAGGAAACCTTGGGCTTTCGACGGACAAGATTCTCACTTGTCTTTCGCTACTCATACCGGCATTCTCACTTCTAAGCGCTCCACCAGTCCTTTCGGTCTGACTTCACAGCCCTTAGAACGCTCTCCTACCATTGTCGTAAGACAATCCACAGCTTCGGTGATACGTTTAGCCCCGGTACATTTTCGGCGCAGCGTCACTCGACCAGTGAGCTATTACGCACTCTTTAAATGATGGCTGCTTCTAAGCCAACATCCTGGTTGTCTAAGCAACGCCACATCCTTTTCCACTTAACGTATACTTTGGGACCTTAGCTGGTGGTCTGGGCTGTTTCCCTCTCGACTACGGATCTTATCACTCGCAGTCTGACTCCCGCGGATAAATCGTTGGCATTCGGAGTTTGACTGGATTCGGTAATCCGGTAAGGACCCCTAGTCCAATCAGTGCTCTACCTCCAAGATTCTTGCCGCGAGGCTAGCCCTAAAGCTATTTCGGAGAGAACCAGCTATCTCCAGGTTCGATTGGCATTTCACCGCTACCCACACCTCATCCCCGCATTTTTCAACATGCGTGGGTTCGGGCCTCCATTCAGTGTTACCTGAACTTCACCCTGGACATGGGTAGATCACCTGGTTTCGGGTCTACGACCACGTACTATTTCGCCCTATTCAGACTCGCTTTCGCTGCGGCTCCGCCTTATCAGCTTAACCTTGCACGGGATCGTAACTCGCCGGTTCATTCTACAAAAGGCACGCTGTCACCCATTAACGGGCTCCAACTAGTTGTAGGCACACGGTTTCAGGTTCTCTTTCACTCCCCTTCCGGGGTGCTTTTCACCTTTCCCTCACGGTACTGGTTCACTATCGGTCACTAGAGAGTATTTAGCCTTGGGAGATGGTCCTCCCAGATTCCGACGGGGTTTCACGTGTCCCGCCGTACTCAGGATCCGTCTCGGAGGGCAGCGGATTTTGACTACAGGATTGTTACCTTCTCTGATGGACCTTTCCAGGTCGCTTCGTCTATCCGTGCCTTTGTAACTCCAAAGAGACGTCCTACAACCCCAGAGGGCAAGCCCTCTGGTTTGGGCTGATTCCGTTTCGCTCGCCGCTACTCAGGAAATCGCATTTGCTTTCTCTTCCTCCGGGTAATGAGATGTTTCAGTTCCCCGGGTCTGCCTTCCATTCCCTATGTATTCAGAAATGGATACCATCCTATTAAAGATGGTGGGTTCCCCCATTCGGAAATCTCCGGATCAAAGCGTACTTACAGCTCCCCGAAGCATATCGGTGTTCGTCCCGTCCTTCTTAGGCTTCTAGTGCCAAGGCATCCACCGTGCGCCCTTAGTAGCTTAACCTTCGATTTGTTAGGCATTGCTGCCATAACGCATCAGTTATTACTAAGTTCTTGCATAAAAAATAATTATTGGATGTCGTTGTTTATGCTATCTAGTTTTCAAGGAACAAGGCTCCTACTTGAATCCACTTCTATGCTGCCTTGCACCGAGGAAGCCAACATCGTTAGCGTTACTCGAAGACGCAGGTGCACATCTGTTTCATCATATAAGCCACATTTTGAAAGAATACAATCATTCTTTCAAAACTAAACGAAACGCTCATGTAAGGTTGGTAACGTAAGTTACCTTCGTAATTCTCCATAGAAAGGAGGTGATCCAGCCGCACCTTCCGATACGGCTACCTTGTTACGACTTCACCCCAATCATTTGTCCCACCTTCGGCGGCTGGCTCCATAAAGGTTACCCCACCGACTTCGGGTGTTACAAACTCTCGTGGTGTGACGGGCGGTGTGTACAAGGCCCGGGAACGTATTCACCGCGGCATGCTGATCCGCGATTACTAGCAATTCCGGCTTCATGCAGGCGAGTTGCAGCCTGCAATCCGAACTGAGAACGGCTTTATGGGATTTGCTTCACCTCGCGGTGTTGCTGCCCTTTGTACCGTCCATTGTAGCACGTGTGTAGCCCAGGTCATAAGGGGCATGATGATTTGACGTCATCCCCACCTTCCTCCGGTTTGTCACCGGCAGTCACCTTAGAGTGCCCAACTAAATGCTGGCAACTAAGATCAAGGGTTGCGCTCGTTGCGGGACTTAACCCAACATCTCACGACACGAGCTGACGACAACCATGCACCACCTGTCACTCTGTCCCCCGAAGGGGAACGTCCTGTCTCCAGGATTGTCAGAGGATGTCAAGACCTGGTAAGGTTCTTCGCGTTGCTTCGAATTAAACCACATGCTCCACTGCTTGTGCGGGCCCCCGTCAATTCCTTTGAGTTTCAACCTTGCGGTCGTACTCCCCAGGCGGAGTGCTTAATGTGTTAACTTCAGCACTGAGGGTGGAACCCCCCAACACCTAGCACTCATCGTTTACGGCGTGGACTACCAGGGTATCTAATCCTGTTTGCTCCCCACGCTTTCGCGCCTCAGCGTCAGTTACAGACCAGAGAGCCGCCTTCGCCACTGGTGTTCCTCCACATATCTACGCATTTCACCGCTACACGTGGAATTCCACTCTCCTCTTCTGCACTCAAGTCCTCCAGTTTCCAATGACCCTCCACGGTTGAGCCGTGGGCTTTCACATCAGACTTAAAAGACCGCCTGCGCGCGCTTTACGCCCAATAATTCCGGACAACGCTTGCCACCTACGTATTACCGCGGCTGCTGGCACGTAGTTAGCCGTGGCTTTCTGGTTAGGTACCGTCAAGGTACCGCCCTATTCGAACGGTACTTGTTCTTCCCTAACAACAGAGCTTTACGACCCGAAGGCCTTCGTCACTCACGCGGCGTTGCTCCGTCAGACTTTCGTCCATTGCGGAAGATTCCCTACTGCTGCCTCCCGTAGGAGTCTGGGCCGTGTCTCAGTCCCAGTGTGGCCGATCACCCTCTCAGGTCGGCTACGCATCGTCGCCTTGGTAAGCCATTACCTTACCAACTAGCTAATGCGCCGCGGGCCCATCCTGCAGTGTTAGCTCAGAAAGCCAACTTTCAACATCGCACCATGTGGTGCGATGTATTACCCGGTATTAGCTCCGGTTTCCCGGAGTTATCCCAGTCTGCAGGGCAGGTTGCCCACGTGTTACTCACCCGTCCGCCGCTAAGATCAGGGAGCAAGCTCCCATCTCTTCGCTCGACTTGCATGTATTAGGCACGCCGCCAGCGTTCGTCCTGAGCCAGGATCAAACTCTCCGATAGAAAGCTTAATCTAGCTTTTAAAACATTTTTGTTTCCGTAGAAACAACTACTTACATGGCGTTTCGTTCAGTTTTCAAAGATCGATTTAATTCTATTAATCTCGGTTTGTTTCTCCCGAGTGACAACTTCTATCTTACCAGCAATCTCTCATTAAGTCAATGTCTTTTTTTTAAACATTTTCGTATGTAAGTTGTTGCTAATGTTTCGAAGTGACAAGAAACATCTTACCATGTGGATATAATGTCGTCAACAGTTTTTGAAAATTATTTCCCTAACTTTTTAAAAGACCGGTGTACGTATTTTCGTACACCGGTCTTTTCGCTATCTCTATTGTCTTTCCCATCTGCTGCTCATTCATTAAAAAAGTTAATTAGAAACCATTTTAACCTGTTAGTACTTCTTCTTCAGGATACCTGATTTTCGGTGTTTTGAAGCAAAGATAAACGCTAATGTGAGGGGCCCTAGTTTCCCTACCATCATGATCACAATAATCATGAGCTTCCCAATACCATCTAGGCTACCCGTTATCCCCATTGATAGCCCTACGGTACCAAACGCCGATACAACTTCAAACAAATTCGCTAGAAAAGGGGAGTCTTACGCAAGTTCAAGAATGAAAACCCCTACTAGAACAATCCCTGTCGAGATAACCGTAATGGCAAGTGCTTTGATAATGACCGAAAAAGCTAGCGTCTTATGAAAGATCGTTACTTCATTCTTCCCTTTTGAGAAAGTGTTAACAGAAAGAAGCATAGCGATAAACGTCGTCAGCTTAATGCCTCCACCCGTAGAAGCACTTCCTGCACCAATAAACATGAGACATATTGTAAAGAAGAGAGAAGCTTCTTCCATACTACCGATATCAATCGTATTAAAGCCTGCTGTTCGTGGTGTTAACGCTTGAAAAAAAGGCCGCCCATCCCTTCCCAGCTCCATTTAACTGACCTAGAGTAGAAGCGTTATTCCACTCAAGAGTAATAATGAGGAGAAATGCAAGTGCATTTATAAAGAGACTTCCTATCACCATTAACTTCGTGTGAAGCGTTCACTCTCTAAAATGCTTCTTATTCTTTAGATCAATCAAAACTGTAAAGCCGATTCCTCCTAAAATAAAAAGCATTACGATCACAAGGTTAATGATCGGATCTCCTACATAGGAAGAAAGACTATCAGATCAAATGGAAAACCCAGCGTTATTGTAAGCTGAAATGGCGTGAAAGATGGCTACATAAATGCCGGTCCCTACTCCATATTCTGGTATCCATCTGGCGAATAGGAGAATGGCTCCAATGATTTCAATTACTATTGAAAAAACAAAGAGACTTCTTACAAGCTTAATAATGCCGCCCATTTCTTTTTAATTTAATACTTGTGTGATTAGAAGACGTTGTGAAATCCCGATTTTCTTTCCAATGAGAAGAAAAATAACAACAGCAAATGACATAATACCAAGTCCACCAACTTGAATTAATAGCATAATAACAACCTGACCGAAAACTGTATAAACAGAACCAGTGTCTACCCCGACGAGCCCTGTAACTGTGATAGCTGATATAGCTGTAAACCAGGCATCTAACCAGCTAACAGGCGTAGTTGTTGCTTGGGGTAATTTCAATAAAAGCTCTTGGCGGATGAAGAAAAAGTTCTTTCAGCTTCATTATTATTTTCCTTCTTTCTTAATAGTGCCATTAAACTCAACGAATCAACCGAAGACGTCTGCCAAAGTACACAAGAACAATACGCGAAGCGGGTACAACAAAAGAAAAAACACAGAACTTCTGTGTCTCAAGCAGTCTATTATCGTTAGAGTTAGTTTAATGCATCGTAAAAGAATTTCAATTAAAGATTGAAATAATAATACCTGCATCTTCATCCGTAGTAAAACGATTATTTCACGGTTTTATTTTCGTCAAAATAAAGATGATGATGAAGTTTGCAACCTTCATTATAGGGAGCTTGGCAGTAAGGACACATAGAATGTGCCGTTAAGTATTCCTGAATTGTTAATTCAGAACGACAGTTTCCACATAAGATAGCTTTTTTATCATAGTTTTCCTTAGGCCATACTGTTACGTGATGATCAGCTGTTTCTTGATGACAAAAAAAACACGGATAGTAAGTATCACAACAATAGAATTTAATCGCAATAATATCTCGTGCACTGTGATAATGTTCGCATCGTGTTTGGTTATCTACGGTTTTTCCTTTTACTATAATTTTATCTTGATGCATTTGTATCCTCTCCTACGTCTAGAAGTAACGTTATCATATTAATTTTTTATAACTTAACGCCAGGAATATTTGGCTAACTTTTCACCTTTCACTATGTATTCGGACATACAGATCTTGCAATAGGAATAACCTTTTTTCCGCCTCATCTCTTCTGTTATCTTAAGAAGCTCATCAAGGTTATCAGAACAAACCTTTTCAACTTTCGTTCTTGCACCCTCATCTTTTTCTCGCCAAAGTGTCCTACAAGTAGCTAAATGAATTTTATTATAAGCCGCATCTTTTCCTTTAAAATGATTAAAAACATACCCATTTTGATTAGCGCTGTGCCAACTCAAATAGCGTTCTTCATTTTCTTTAAATATACCAAACATGGTCTAGCCTCCCAAATTAATAATCACTAAACCAAATTCGCTGTTCCTTACCATCTGCCTCTTTACTTTTTATTACAATTCCTCCTCTTTTTTTATTTAACTGTAATGTTTCGCTAGCACCAACCTTTCTAATTATCAAAACAAAAAAGGCCCCGTTTTCACGGAACCTCTTTCTTAGTGATGAAGTGCTGGCTTCACCTGTCGCATATGAATGCTTTTCTTAACAATTGGGATAAGCCATCGATCAATCCCAATTTTAGCGGCATTATAACCGGCAATTAATAAGAGCATTCCGAGAATAACCATCATTGGATTCGTGCTAGTTGTCCCACTAAAGAGGAAAGCAAAGTTCATCACTACTCCCATAAATGCCGCAAGAGTTGTGAAAGTACCAAGAATTAAGCCAAGTCCAACTAAAAACTCTCCCCATGGTATTAAGACATTGAAGAAATCGACATTTGGAATGGCTACGCCTTCTAAAAAAGTAGCCCACCAACCTTGAACAGCCGGATGTTCTCCACTCGCACCCGCAACCGCTCCCTGCAAAAAACCATTCGCGTCAAAACCACCCGTTATTTTTGTCCATCCAGCCGTGATCCATTGATAACCTAGAAACAATCGAATTAGAAAAAGAATGCCAGAAGCTCCCTTGTTCTCTCTCAAAAAATGAACAAACATACTCCTCACGCTCCACAACTTTATTTTTATCACACCTTCATTGTAGTCAGGTTTCTTTCACCGGTCTGTGACAACCATCACCAATATCCTATCTGGTTTATTTCAGCATAATTCGGGTATGAAATAATTGGATAATAAAAAAAGGACAGAATTTCATCTGTCCTAAGCATAACTTTCATCTGTTTTCATTTTTCTTCTTTCAACGATGTGATAGAAAAGTAACGCAACACACCCAACTAGGGTTAAACATCCCATCACAGCATACAATGTTGCTCCAGAAGATCTTTCAAAGATCAGCCCTCCGAACAATGAACCTAGAATCCCTGATAGTCCAAAGAAAACAGAGATGAATAGAAGATGTCCCGTGGCCTGCAAGTGCTCGGGTACTAACTTTGTCACATATTGAAACGCAGCAACGTAAAAAATACCAAACGTTACACCGTGAAAAACTTGAAGGAGGATAACGGCAACCGGCCCCCCTATGTACGCTAACCCAAACCACCTAACTGCATAGATGACACCTGCAATCATGATAAAGACAATTTCGTTAAATCTTCTGAACCAATAATGACTAGTAGCGAATATAACAGCTTCACTAGATACAGCAACAAACCAAGCAAGCCCAATTTGAGACTCATTCCCGCCAAGTTCTGTAAGATATAGTCCAATGAAACTATCATTGGCCCGATGTGGAATTGTTAAAAACAGGATTGTCCCTAAAAATAATAGAAACTTACTATTCTTCCCAATCCTTACCGCATCAAACACTGTTACTGGTTTGTTACGCGTTTTTACATCCGATACTCTCATCGCTGTAAGAAAAGCGATCACAATCATAAACATGAATGGAATTAGAATCGTACTAATACCAAAGAAAGAGAAAAACTGGCCAACGATTAGTGTTGATACAGCAAAACCAATCGATCCCCACGTTCGAATACTTCCAAAGTTTTTATTCACGCTAGCAGCCGTTTTAACAGCAAGACTATCACCAAGTGCACCGGTAGGAGACATAAACACATAAAAAATCGCTGCTGAGATTAAAATAAACACGTAATGACTGTTCGTTAAAAGAAAAACACTAACAACAGCTACCCCAACCAGCGTCACAAGCAAAACCTTTTTTATCGTACCAAATTTATCACTTAGGTATCCCCAAAAGGGTTGAGCTAGAATTGCCGCTAATGGTCCAATCGCAAGAATCGATCCTATTTTACTTTCCGACATACCGCTATGTTGGAAATAAACCGGCATATAGCTAATAATGATTGTATTTGCACCATGAAAAAAGAATAAAAACAAACTTAGAAAAAAGACGCTATCCCTTTTAGTCATGTTCTTTAGAAACCCTTCCTTTCACAAGATCAGATGAATGATTGCATCAAAAATACTTCTTCTAACTCTATAGCATGACCATTTGAATTGCAATCTTCTTCCAATGGATAGAAGCCTTTCCGACAGTGATTCAGAATTTAACCTCTCTGTTTAATCGCTACAAAACGTCAATCATTTACGCATATCGATCATAATTAGAAGGGAATTCGCATATCTTGTAGAAATATCCAATTAATGCGATGTCAAAAAGCTGATTATGGGGGATTTCTATGGAAAAAGGAAGCGAGCTAAAAGATGTAAATTTAGATATCATCTTTCATCATATTTCAGATCTGATCTTCCAAATTCGGGTCATTGATGTGCATCACTATGAAATTGAAGCTGTAAATGAAGCTTATCTATCCAATTATGAAACTTCTAAAGAGGCCATATCCGGCCGAAGAATAGAAGATTTTCTCGGTGTTGATCAGGGGATTCAAGCCATTAAAAGATTTCAAGAAGCGATTATTCGAAAGAAAACGATTCAATTTGAGGAAGGGTACTCTTTTCCGAAGCAGGGTTACAAATTATTCGATATTACACTTGTCCCCCTTGTAGAAGAAGGTTCAGTTGGAAGATTGATCGGGGTAGCAAAAGATATTACAGAGAAACGGATGAATGAAGAACACCTTGCTCAATCAGAAAAGCTGTCCATTGTTGGTCAACTTGCGGCAGGAATTGCACATGAGTTACGAAATCCACTCACTTCATTAAAAGGTTTTTTGAAATTAATTCAATTCAGAAATACAGATAAAGACATTGATCGCTATGTACAAGTAATGGATTCAGAATTTCATCGGATTGAGCAAATCATTGATGAATTTCTGATTCTCGCAAAACCAACAAAAACCAATTTTCAAAACAACCGTATTGATCTTATATTAGATGAAGTTATTGAATTACTAAGCGGTCAAGCTAACATGAAAAGTATTATTTTACAAAAGGAATACGCTTCTTCTCTCCCTCCTATTTATAGTGAAAGTAACCAACTAAAACAGGTTTTTATTAACCTGCTTAAAAATGCTATGGAAGCAATTGGGGAAGAAGGAGAAATTATTATCAAAGCTATGGAACGAAAGGAACACATACAGATTCAAATAATTGATGATGGTAGTGGCATCGCTGATGAAGAACTTGAAAAACTTGGCTCACCTTTTTTCACTACGAAAAAGAATGGAACAGGGCTCGGGCTTACGATTTGCAAGCGAATTGTTAAAAAGCATAAAGGTACTTTTACCGTTGAAAGTAATGAGGGGAAAGGAACAACGATTACATTGAACCTTCCCAAAAGCGTCTAATAACCCACTTTAATAGGGGGTTATTGTTTGTACTCCACTGCTATTTTTTCGTGTAACCAATGTTCAATCATTTTAAAAGTTTCTTCAGGTTTTTGCCAATGGAGGACATGACCTGTTTTGGGGATCGCACTTACCTTACACTCTTCTCCTAATTCCCTTTGCATCCTGACTGCTTCCTGGTTTCTTAATTCTTCATCTTCTTCAGGAAGCGTGGCTCTTAATAAAAAAGTCGGAACATTTACCCGGGAAAATATATCGCGGCACGGCTCATGGTAGAGTGACTTTACGATAGCTCTCACCGTATTTTCGCTTGCCCTCATGGCTACGCCGCCCGACACTTCCTTCATATCTCTATGTACCATCTGCTTCAACTCCTGGCTCCATCTCCCAATCTCCTCTTTCTTCTTTTCTTCATAATCTTCTATACTTGGATAGTAACTCTCCGTTACCCACTGTGACATATGCTCAAGGAGTTGCTCTAACGTTTCTGAAGGATCTTCATCAAAATGGAGATACGCTCCATCAATCATCACTACGCCTTTTACTCTTTCAGCAAACTGACTACTAAAATGGAGTGCCAGAGCCGCTCCCCAGGAATGACCAATCAAAAACACAGGTTGCTCACTTATGGTTAGGCATACCTTTTCAAGCCATTTCGTTAGAAAATGAAAAGAATAACTCTTTTCTTCATTAAAAGACGGTGTCTCACCGTGCCCAGGTAAATCAATCGAATAAAGGTGAAAATGATCTTCAAGCTCTTTAGCCATTTCATTAAATCCCAGAGCATTGTTCGTCAAACCATGAAGAAGAATAACGGTTGGGTTAGACTGATTCCCCCATTCAAATCCACAAACGTTGAGCCCTTCTACTTTCACTTTCATTTTTTTCATAGTACTCATTCCTTCCTTCTGTTGAACTTACTTCATAAATTCGACTAGCAGGATTCATTCCCTTTTTCTAGAAAGGAGTGAAGTAAGAAATCATTGGTGATAAGGAGAGCTTTCATGAAAATTAGAAAAGCGACAAAAGATGACGCTCTAGCAATCGCAACTGTTCACGTAAATAGCTGGAGAACGACCTATCAAGTGCTCATTCCAGAAGATTACCTAAATTCACTTGATATTCAAATTAGGGAAGCACGTTGGCAAAAGCTGATTGGAGCGGGAAACACTATTTTTGTAGCCGTCGATCAAGGAGAAATTATCGGGTTTGCCAACGGTGGGAAAAATAGATCAACATCTTATCACTATGATGGAGAGCTTTATGCGATTTATCTTCTTGAAGAAGCACAGCGAAAAGGTGCAGGAAAAAAGCTATTATGTTCTGTTGCAAAAGAGCTCAGAAGCAAATCATACCAATCGATGCTTGTGTGGGTTCTGAACGGAAATCCAGCCGCTCATTTTTATCAACGCTTTTATCCACTTAAAGTGGATGAGAAGGAAACTGAGATTGCAGGTAAAAAGCTTTTAGAAACCGCTTTTGGTTGGCCAGATTTAGATGATTTGATTACGAATTGCACGTAAATACAAAAATAAAAGCGGCCGCGAAACATTCACGGCCGCTTTTATTTAATTTACACTTTCTTTTTCTTCATAAGGGTGGGCAACCCAGCCTGATGGGTCAATAAATAGACGAACAGCTACAACCTGACGATCATCCATTAATGTAAAGAAATGCGGTGTATCCACCGGAACAGAAATCACATCGCCTGGATCTAATTCAACATCAAAATATCCGACGCTTCCTTTGATCACAAAAATCCCATGGCCAGCGGTAATTGCTCTTACTTCATCCTCCGTATGGACGTGCAATTGTTCGAACTTCTTAAGAATGGCATCTAGGTCTGGCGTTTCTTCAGAAAGAGCAACCACATCCCAGTTTCCGTATCCATTGCGTTCAGCTAGCGAACGAATTTCTTCATTAAATACAGTTAAAATTTCTTTTTTTTGTTCTTCCGTTACAGTGCAATTACCTCTTAATGGTTCAGGGAGTTTTTCTACCTGCCACTGTTCATAAAGAACACCCTCTTGTTGTAGAAATGCACTTACAGCATCCCTTCCCTCAATTACTTCACCTGTATTTCTCACTTTAATAACCGCCATTTTTTCTTCCTCCCTCGCTTAGCTTACTACTGATTGAATGTTTCTTAATTTAAGATGATAACTAAATAAAAACTCAAATGCTTCTAGATACTTTTTGGCTTCAAAACCATCGCGTCCCCATACCGTAATACCATGATTTTTCATTAATACAGCTTTCGTTTCCTTAGTGATAACATGAACAACATCCTGAGCAAGTAAAGAAAGGTCACTGGAGTTCTCAATGATTGGAACGGTTATTCGATCATTTTGTCCCCAGAGTCCAAACGCTTTTATTAATTCAACCCCCTGAAAAGTAACCTCCCCTTCTGTACGAAAAAGTTCAGAAATCACATTGTTATCTACTGTGTGGACGTGCAAACAACATCCTGCATTTGTTTTTTGATAGATGGCCTGATGAACAATTGTTTCAGCAGATGGTTTTAAAGAAGTTTTTTCGACTGCCTGTCCATCACAGTCGACCAATATGAAATCTTCTTCCGTTCGTTTTCTTTTATCTTTACCACTTGCGGTAACAAGAAACTGTAGCGGCTCCTCACTTACTTTGATCGAGAGATTGCCGCTTGTTCCTGGAAACCAATCACGAGCTGCTAACTCATCTTTGATATCAGCGAGTTCGTTCCAACGTTTCTGTACGAGACTCATCATACCCCTCCTTTTCTTCCGTCAATTTTCGAACGATATCATGGAACGACTCAAACGGAACTGCAGGAATGGACAGTTCTTTACACTTCTTTGCTAAGTAATCTCTTGCAAAGACTTGATCTGCCTGTTTAGCTGCCTCTAGATCCGTGATAGAGTCACCGATCACGATTTTTCGGTATGTATCTCCATCAAACTGTTTTAAGATGCCTGGCTTGCAGCATCCGCAATCGTTTGAACAATCATCATCACAAGAGTATGGCCATGTAATCGTGATCGTTTCGTTCGTAAAATCGCTCCCATTGCAGAAAATGTTCTCTTCTGGGATTTCAAATGGGTTTAGCAGCGGATAGACAAAAAAATCGATTCCTCCGCTTACAACGTAAAGCTGGATTCCTTCTTGTTTTGTATATTGAACAAACTCGGCAAATCCCTGTCTAATCTCGGTTGTGGCTAATAAATAATCCAGCAAATCCTGCTTTCGACTGGAAGGAATCAAATGAAACATCTGCCCTACTCCTTCCCGAATGGATAGGTTCTGGGCTAAAATATTATCTTTTATTTGCTCCCATTCTTTCGGAGCAAAACGTTTCATTAAGGAAACGATATTATCGCTATTTGTAATCGTGCCATCAAAATCACAAAATATAATCGGCTTTTTCATCGAATCACCTCTTTGCTCCCCCACTTTGTAAGTGCCTGGTGAAGTGCCTCACTATTAAGCGATGCCTCTTCGAGAGTTTGATTTGTTAAAACAGCTTCAATTGCAGCTCGGAATGCTTTTCCTCCAGAAGCGGCTCCTCCTGGATGACCGTGCACGCCTCCTCCTGCGTTAATAATGCTATCCTTTCCAAAGTCCTTAAGTAAAAGTGGAACCAATCCTGGATGGATTCCTGCTGAAGGAACCGGAAATGTCTTGTTCAGTTGATTCTCTTTAGTCAGAGCTAAGGCTGTTGCGAGCGCTTCGTTTCGATCTAACGCCACGCTTCCGTAAGGTGAGGGAAAAAGAGAGAAATCAGCACCAGCGGTTCGAAGTAATTTTCCAAGTAACAGGGAATAACTTATGCCATAAGTGCTCGATGCAGCCATAGCCCCTGAAAAAGAAGGATGAGCCATGATCGGAACCGAGATATCCTTATCCTCAGCAAGAGACTGAAGGACATCTAAACCATATGTAAAAACATTAAACAACAGGGCATCGGCACCTAATTCAATCGCGCGTTTTGCTCGATCTTTCAAAATGTCCGTTCTTCCTGTTAAGTTAACCGCATATCGTGTACGTTTCCCTGTCACTTCTGACGTCTGATCCAGCACTTTTTCTAAAGCAGGGACGCGTTTTTCAAGAGGTGATAACTCATTTTCAAAAAGAATTTCATCATCCTTTACGAAATCAACTTTACCAAGGGCTTGTGCCTGCATTTGTTGTTCTAACTCATGCAATGGCTTTCCAATCACCCCTTTAAAAATACTCATGACAAGTGGTCGATCATGCACATCTGCAAGTTTGCGGATGCCTTCTATACCATGCGCCGGCCCCGGAAATGCTTGAAGCAACTCATCCGAAAACTCTAAATCAATAAGTTTAATTTCTCCATCAAGAGAAAGTTTACCGAAAACGGTTGTTAATATCGCTGGTAGATCAGCACTGAAATTAATGGCTGGATAGGAGATAACGATAATCCCTTTACCTTCTCTTTCCTCAACCCGAACGACTTCGCCTTTATGTTTTTGTAACTGTTCTTTTTCTAATAACGGTAGATTCGTCCATGTGCCAACAGTTAATCCGAGAGCGATCGATTCGGCACGCTGGGCTAGTTGATGGTCATTATTTACAAGATAGGTAGCTATAAGACGGCTCATCACATTCATTCCTTTCAGTCTTTCCCTTTCAATTTTCGCTCATCACACAAAAAAGACCCCTTCACGAGGAAGAGGTCTTTATCACCATGCTCTTCCTCTTATCTTCCAGCTTTTGCTGCGAGAATTAGCACCGTGTCTTTAAGAAAACTTAAAAATCGGTTGCCGGGCTTCAAAGGGCTCGTCCCTCCACCTCTCTGGATAAGAGTATGCAATTATTCGTTTTTAGTAATTGATTTGAATTATGCCAGACGTAGGAAATTCTGTCAAACTGTTTTTTAATTTTTCTGAATCAAAAGAGATTAAGAGACTTAATCCGTTCAACCGCTTCTCTTAGCTTATCTTCAGACGTTAGTAGCCCCACTCGTACATATCCCTCACCATATTCTCCAAAGCCGTTGCCAGGTGCGACAACAATTTGGACGTTTTCAAGTAAGTAATCGGCAAAGCTTTCTGAAGTAAAGGATTCAGGTACTTTCAACCACGCGAAAAACGATCCCGCAGGAGAAGTGACATTCCAGCCAATGTCATGGAGTCCTTGAATGAGAACATTTCGTCTCGACTCATACGTATCCCGAAGGTCTTCTACACACTGCTGCGATCCAAGCAAAGCTTCAGCTGCGGCTTCTTGCACCGCACTAAATAGACTAACGTAAAAATGATCCTGAAGGAGATTGATGCTCTCAACAACAGATTGATTTCCGACTGCAAATCCTACACGCCATCCCGCCATATTATATGTTTTTGAAAGGGTATAAATTTCTATTCCATTGTCTTTAGCACCCTCTGTTTCCAAAAAGCTAATCGGTCGCTCTCCATCAAACCCGATCGCACCGTAAGCAAAATCATGCACAACACAAATATCATTCGTCTCTGCAAAACGGACTGTTTTGTCAAAAAAGCGCTTCGTTGCAACAGCTGCAGTTGGGTTGTTTGGATAATTTAAAAACATCATTTTCGCTTTTTTTAATGAATCCTCTGGAATCGCATCATAGTCTGGTAAGAAATGATTTTCCTCAAGCAACGGCATCATTTGCATATCCGCTTCAGCCATCGCGACACCTGACCAATAATCGGGATAACCCGGGTCTGGAACGAGTGCCACATCACCTTTATTTAGTAAACATTGACTGACTTCAACAAGGCCTGCTTTTCCACCGAAAAGAACGGCAACTTCCTTCTCTGGATCAAGGTTCACTCCAAATTCTCTTTGATAGAAATCAGCAACCGCTTGCTTCAAAAAAGGCTGTCCTCGAAATGGCGGATATTTGTGATAGCCAGGGTTTTCAGCTGCCTTCTGCAGGGACTTGATAATATGATCAGGTGTTGGCTGATCAGGATTTCCCTGTCCAAGATTAATGATGTCATAACCCGCCTCCACATAGCGGTTCACTTTTCCAGCAAGCTTTGCAAAAAATTGTTCCGGTAACCGTTTAAGCGCATCCGAAGTTTGAAATTGTTTCAAAGAATCACATCCTGTTAAAATTTTCGTGAAATTCTAGTAAGTTATGTTATCTTGGATACACAATCATGTAAAGCTTATTTTGTAAGCGAGGAGGAGAAAACAATGAAAAAAATCGCTCTGTTGCAATTTGATATTGCTTTTGGAAATCCGGAAGAAAATTTCTCGAAAGTGGAAGAGCTTGTTTCTAAGGCTGTTCACGACAAACCAGATATTATCGTTTTACCAGAATTGTGGTCGACGGGCTATGATTTATCTCGACTTGATGAAATTGGAGACACAAATGCAGAAAAGTCCATCGCTTTTCTTTCAAAGTTGGCCAAAAAGAATAAGGTGAGTATCGTAGGTGGATCGATTGCAAAACAACAACATGATTACGTAACGAATACGATGCTCGTTTTCAATCGAGATGGGCAGCTTATCCATGAGTATAGCAAAGCTCATCTATTTCGTCTGATGAACGAAGAGAAATACCTTGTTTCAGGAAATGAGAAAAGCCACTTCACACTTGAAGAACTTCCAAGTGCAGGATTCATCTGTTATGATATTCGCTTTCCTGAGTGGCTTCGCCTTCATGCCATTGAAGGTGCACAAGTTTTGTTCGTTCCAGCCGAATGGCCGAAACAGCGTACGGATCATTGGCGAGCATTACTTATTAGCCGCGCTATTGAAAACCAATGTTACGTGATTGCTTGTAATCGTGTAGGAGAAGATCCAGATAATGCGTTTGGAGGACATTCTTTAATCATTGATCCGTGGGGAACAATTATCGCAGAAGCAGGCGAAGAGGAATTGATCTTAACAGGCTTGATTGATGAAGAAGAAATACCAGCTATCCGAAATCGCATACCAATCTTTGAAGATCGACGTCCAGATATTTATAAATAAAATTCAAAATATTATTGACAAATGCATCTGTTTCTCTGTAACATACATTTCAAGCGAAAAAATTGTAAAATAATTTCATAAACTTTCTCTTATCAAGAGCAGGCTGAGGGATTTGGCCCTATGACGCCCAGCAACCGACCTATTCTTAAGTACATCTTTTCAGGATGGCTTAGATGGCACGGTGCTACTTCCAACAGGATGTTATTCATTCTGGAAGATAAGAGGTGTGAAGGATATCTGTCTTCAAGCCTCTTTCTTCGGAAAGAGGCTTTTTTTATGTCTTTTAATCACGAATCCTTCTGTACATCAATCATTAATATTTGAAAGGGGACTTACACATGTCTTTTAAAGTTAAGTCAGGATATACACCATTTACCCAAGAAAGCGTTGTTCACTTTTTAGTGCATCACAATTTTATCGATCCCTCTTCCCCCCTTCTCGTAAAGGAAATCGGGGATGGCAATTTAAACTATGTTTTCCATGTTCAAAATAAAGCAACAGAGGAATCATGGATCGTCAAACAAGCTTTGCCTTATGCCAAGGTAGTTGGTGAATCCTGGCCACTAACGCTTGACCGGTCGAGAATTGAAAGCGAGGCCCTCATACAAGCTCATTCGCTTGTTCCTGAATTTTCCCCAGTTGTTTATTTGCATGACTCAGAAAAAGCGGCAACGGTGATGGAAGATTTATCATCGCATACAATTTTGCGCAAAGGACTTATTGAAGGACGTGTCTACCCTGAGCTTGCAAGGAATGTCGGAACTTACCTCGCTCACATGCTCTTTTTCACCTCTGACTACGGTCTTGGTTCAGCAAAAAAGAAAGAGCTTGCTAAACGGTTTAGCAATCCAGATTTATGCGGGATCACGGAAAGTCTCGTCTTTTCAGACCCCTTTTATAATGCTGAAAGCAACTCATTTACGGAAGAGCTTCGACCAGATGTTGAAATTTTGTGGGAAGATCAAGACTTCCTAACTGAAGTTGCTTCTCTTAAACATTCCTTTTTAACAAAAGGAGAAGCGTTAATACACGGGGATTTACATACAGGTAGCCTCTTCGTGACGGAGGGTTCAACAAAAGTAATCGATCCTGAATTTGCTTTCTATGGCCCAGTGGGATTTGATGTTGGGGCTTTTATTGCCAATATTACGCTTAGCGTTCTCTCCCAGGAAGCCCATCGAACCGATGAAGAAAAAGACGGATATCTAGCCTATCTCTTTGGTGTTATTACTGAAGTTTGGACCGTATTTGACTCTACGTTCCGCTCCCTTTGGGATACCCACCTTTCAGAAGATAACCGCTATTCCAGAGGTTATCTCAATACTCATCTTCAGTCTATTTTTGTCGATAGTATCGGTTTTG
This sequence comes from Bacillus sp. Cs-700, assembly GCF_011082085.1. NCBI lineage: Bacteria > Bacillati > Bacillota > Bacilli > Caryophanales > Bacillaceae > Bacillus > Bacillus sp. Cs-700. Next base: position 3,395,465 of record NZ_CP041063.1, on the reverse strand, counting down.
CAGGTTGTAAAATCATCCGGAGAACGATTGGACTTGCTCATGTAGAAGAAATTGAGACGATTACTAATCCAGAAGTAAAACTAGCAGTGGAAAGAAGAGCTTTAACACTTGGAAAAAAACTCATTTTAAATCGAAAGAACATCGATTCAATTAAAGATTACATCCATACGATTAAGGAGGTCGTTTAAATGACTATCCCATCTCTTCAGTGGAAAGGAGATCACCTTTTACTGCTTGATCAGCGCAAATTACCACATCAAGAAAGCTATCTCAAACAGACGGCGATCGAAGATGTTTGGAATAGCATATCTTCCCTCGTCGTGCGCGGTGCACCAGCGATTGGAATTGCGGCTGCGTATGGTCTTGTCCTCTGGAGTCAACAGGCAGAAAGAACCGAACCATCAACTTTTAAAGCAGAGTTACTTAAACAAGGAGAATACCTCGCGTCTTCTCGCCCTACTGCCGTGAATCTCTCATGGGCGATCGATCGCATTGTTCGAGTGACTCTTCCTTTAACAACGGTCGAAAAAATGAAAAACACGATTCTTCACGAAGCGTTACTTATCCATAAAGAAGATGAACTTATCTGTCAACGTATCGGGGAACACGGACTTAAACTATTGAACGATGGAGATACCATTCTCACCCACTGCAACGCAGGCGGAATTGCAACAGCAAAATATGGAACGGCCCTTGCTCCGCTCCACTTGGCTAAGCAAAACGGCCTCACCATTTCCGCGATTGCAACGGAAACGAGACCCGTTCTCCAGGGTGCTCGACTAACCGCATGGGAACTTGAACGTGCCGGTATCGACGTAACGCTTATTACGGATAGCATGGCAGCGCACGTCTTAAAAACGAAGAAAATCGCTGCAGTAATAGTCGGTGCGGATCGAATAGCAGCCAACGGAGACACAGCTAACAAAATCGGCACACTTGGCCTTGCTCATATCGCTCAGGCTTACAATGTTCCCTTTTATATTGCAGCACCCATTTCAACGATTGACTATTCGATTCCTAATGGAGATGCCATTCCGATTGAGGAGCGTGATTCTAAAGAAATCACACACTATCAGGGAGAGCGCATCGCGGCTGAAAATATTGAGGTTTTCAATCCTGCATTTGACGTAACGCCCCATCACTTAATCAAAGGAATCATTACAGAACACGGTATCATTCGAACACCGTACAAGGAAAACCTTGCACACCTTACTACAGATATTGAAAATACGGAGGTACATTCATGAAACGCTTAGGACTTATTTTATCAATTCTTCTTCTCTTCGTTCTTGCAGCATGCACAAGTGAGCAAGATGCTGTAAGTGAACCTGAAGCAAGCAATAATGAAACAAATGAGACTGCCTCAAAAACTGAGGACGAAATATCGCAACCTTCATCTGACATTCCAAAAGAGGTGCAAAAACCGATAAAAATTGCTGCGATTATGCAAGCTTCTCTTGGAACATTCTCTTCCCAATATGTCAAAGGGGTTGAAGATCAGGTTGAAAAGTTTGGTGGAAGTGTCCAGGTTTATAATGCTGATAATGATCTTTCAAAGATGGCGACACATCTTGATACAGCGATTAATCAGAATGTCGATGCCATCTTAATCGACCACGGACGAGCAGACGCACTGGAGCCAGGAGTGAAAAAAGCAGTAGAAAAAGGGATTCCTGTTGTCGTTTTTGATAGTGATATTAATGTCCCAGGCGTTACCGTCATCGATCAGGATGATTATAGCCTTGCTTGGGACACGCTGAAAACACTTGCTCAAGACCTTAACGGCGAAGGCAATATTGTGTACGTTTGGGTTGGAGGATTTGCACCGATGGAACGACGTAATGTCATCTATGAGGCATTCCAGGAGCGCTATCCAGGAATTAAGGAAATCGCTAAATTCGGAACGGCAAGCGCTAATACAGCTCTTGATACCCAGACACAAATGGAAACGATTCTAAAGCAATACCCAAACAAAGGAGACATTGACGCTGTATTTGCTCCATGGGATGAATTTGCTAAAGGCGCGACTCGAGCGATCGAGCAAGCAGGCAGAGACGAAATCAAGGTTTATGGCATTGATATGAGTGATGAAGACCTCCAGTTGATGCAGAAGGAAAATAGCCCGTGGCTATCATCAGCGGCAACAGATCCTGCTGAAGTTGGACGTGTTCAAGTTCGGTTTGCTTATCAAAAAATCGCTGGAGAAGATACACCTGACATCTTTTCACTTGATCCTCATCTTGTAAAGCAGTCGGATTTACCTGAAGAAACGATCTCCATGGATAAGCTTGGGGAATACGTTGAGGGATGGGGCTCATCTGACGCTGCCACATCACCATGGATGGAAAAACTCGTTGAAAAGGGAAACGCTAAATGAATCAATTAACAATTCATAATATATCTAAATCATTTGGCAGTACAACTGTATTAAAAAACGTCTCACTCACGATTCATGCAGGTGAAGTGCACGCCTTATTAGGCACAAACGGAGCAGGAAAAAGTACACTTATGAAAATTGTCTCTGGGGACTATGAACGGGACAGCGGTTCAATTTCATATAACGGGCAACCCTTATCCATTCGAACTCCTTCTGATGCCAAAAAAGCAGGCATTGGCATTGTTGTACAAGAAGTGGATACGGCCCTCTTTCCTGCCCTTTCGGTAGCAGAAAACATTTGGGCTGATTCCGTTAATCAAGCTCCTTTTAAACTTTACTCATCTAAAAAAGAGCGCAAAAAAACAAAGCAATTACTAACGACACTAGGGATCCCTTTGAATCCAGATAAGCTTGCTTCCGATTGCACACTCTCGGAAAAACAACTGATTCTGATCGCTCGTGCAATGGCTCATGAAGTTCAATACTTAATCCTTGATGAACCTACCGCGCCGCTTAGCATAGAAGAAACACAACTTTTATTCCACCTGATTAACAAGTTAAAAAAGAAAGGTGTCGGTATTATCTATATTTCTCACCGTATGCCAGAAATCAAAGAAATAAGCGATCGATTTACGATTTTACGTGATGGTAAAGTTCATCTCACAGCTGAAACAAAGGCAGTATCAGCTGATGAGATTATTACCAATATGCTTGGTTCAGCGATTGGAAATAAGAAAGAACGAAAAAGACAAGTATCAAACCACCCGTTATTTCGAGCTGAGAATGTGCATGTTCCGGAGACTGGAAAAAACATCAATTTGGAATTAAATCATGGAGAAATCATTGGCGTCGCAGGACTTGTAGGTGCGGGTAAATCCGAAACCGCCTTAGCCTTATTTGGCGCATCAAAGCCTCAAAAAGGGAAGATTCACCTTCATAATCGCACGTATCGTTTTCGCTCTCCTAGTGACGCCATTAATGCGGGTGTTTGCCTTATACCTGAAGAAAGAAGAAAAACAGGGATTTTACTGGATTTTTCGTTATCAGATAATTTGACGCTTCCTTCATTACGCCATCACTCAAAAAATGGCTTACTTAACCGTAAGAAAGAAGAAAATTATGCATCCAACAAAATCAATCAGCTTGGTATAAAAGCTTCTTCCACTCGGCAACCGATTCATCACCTGAGTGGAGGAAATCAACAAAAGGCGGCGATAGGAAAGTGGTTAGATGCAGATCGGAACGTATTTCTATTTGATGAACCTACTAAAGGCATCGACGTTAAAGCTAAATCTGAGGTATTGTCCCTCATAAAGCAACTCGCTGATGAAGGAAAAGGGATTCTCTATTTTTCAAGTGAAATCGATGAGCTCTTGGAGATTTCCGATAAAATCCTTGTCATGTACGACGGAGAAATCACAGCGGCCTTAACTGGTGATAACATGAATCAATCAACCATTATGCAAGCAGCAACAGGAGGTACAAATATTGAAATCAGCAGCTGAATTAGCACATACACAAAAACAAAATGCTCTCATCACACCTTTTAAAAATAAAATAGTTCATTTTTTTGTGAAATACGGCACACTGCTCGTGATATTAGCGCTTATTGTAAGTTTCACCCTATTAAACGATCGTTTTCTAACCTATAGTAATTTCGCTGATATTCTTCGGTCCATCTCGATTGTTACGCTTGTTGCACTCGGGGTAACGTTTACACTTATTGTAGGAGGATTTGACCTTTCAGTTGGATCGACAGTTAGTTTAGCAACCATTGCAAGCGCTGCCTCCCTCGTATGGTATAGACAGGAGTTACTTGTCGCCCTTCTTATCCCGATTCTTTTAGGAATAGTCATTGGTTTGATCAACGCATTCGTTACGATCAAAATCAGAATTCCTGATCTTCTTGCAACACTTGCTGTCATGTATATTGTAAATGGTATTCAATTAACTTACACAAAAGGCTTTTCAATCTACAATAATATGCCAATGGATGACGGTACAACAGCACCAGGCAAGTTTATCCCCTCATTTCTCTTTATTGGACAAGGGGAAATAGCAGGCGTCCCGTTCCCCGCTATTTTTATGATTTTTTGTGTCATATTGGTTCACCTTTTCCTTACGTATACGCGTGCTGGTCGATTGCTTTATATGACAGGAAGTAATCGCGAAGCAGCAAGGCTTTCAGGAGTTGCTGTGCAGCGATATCGTACACTCGCTTATGTGTTAAGCGGTCTATTTGCTAGTATTGCTGGCATTGTACTCGCGTCTCGTATTGGTACAGGCCAGGTTTCTGCTGGCGCCCCACTTCTCATGGACGGTGTGGCTGCCGCATTAATTGGCTATTCTGTACTCGGTGCTGGTAAACCAAACGCACTCGGTACTTTTGTCGGGGCTGTCTTGATCGGCATTCTTCTCAATGGATTAACGATGTTAAATGTTCCTTACTATGCTCAGGATATTATTAAAGGGACCATTTTAATAGGGGCACTCGCCTTTACGTTCTATCAAAACAAGCGCGAAATTAAAATGTAAAAAAAGCGATGCAGCTGCATCGCTTTTCACCAATTCAAGGGAGAATTCCCTATAGGAAGACTCGTTTCTCCTGAAAAATAATGTTCGTGGTTTTCTTTTGACACCGTTTCCCCGCTAAACTTATGATAATGACCACCCTTTGCTAATAAAATAGGTGGTCCAGATTCTACGCTAAAGCGATGTTGATGGCCTTCCTCTTCTATCGTTATCCCTTCAATTCGATGAACATGCTGATCAAAAGAGCTGCCGTTTACAGGAAAACTGAATCCTGAAATCTTAAAATGCCCATGATTAAACCGCTCTTCCAAATTCCCTCTAAAATAATGAGCGTGAGCTTCTGGTAATTCAATTCCTTTAAACAAAATTTCTCCTCCTTTCTTCCCACCTAACATCTATGCAACTCAAACGCTTATGTCGTTTATTCAAATAGGAGAAAAGCTTAGAAGTAGAAATGACAAAGGAGATTCATGTGAAAGCACGAATACCATACATAGATCAATTAACCTTAGCTAAAGAGAGGTGACATATGTCTTCTTTCCATATTTATGGACATAGAGGTTCGTCAGGTACACACCCTGAAAATACTCTCATTTCTTTTCAGGCGGCTCATAAAGCTGGTGCTCAAGGCATCGAGCTCGATGTTCAATTAACGAAAGACCTTGTACCTGTTGTAATTCATGATGAACGACTAGAGCGAACGACAAATGGTGTTGGTTTTGTGAAAGACTTCCTATACGAAGATTTAGTGAGATTAGACGCCGGTCACTCTTTCTCAAGTCGCTTCCAGGGAAACTCTATACCTTCTTTAAAAAGCGTGTTAGAATGGATTACTTCCACCTCCCTTATGTTGAATATAGAGCTTAAAAATGGTCGCTTTCCATATGACCATTTAGAAACAAAGGTACTTGAATTGCTGACACATTATCAGCTTTATGATCGAACCATTATCTCTTCCTTTAATCACTATAGTATTCAGCGTCTCACTCAAAAAGGCTGCAAAGTTGAAACCGCTATTCTCCTCATGGAAAAGCTAGTTGAGCCGTGGGATTATCTTCAACGAGTTGGTGCCAACAGTATCCACATTGAGTGTGGTGCGATTGATGAGTATTTTATAACTAATACACATATGCGCGGTATCCCTGTTCGTGCTTTTACTGTCAATGATCCTTATCAAATAGCTGCGCTCAAACAAGCTGGATGTTCCGCAATATTTACTGATTTTCCTGCAGTTGCGATGCGGTCCATATAACGCCCTTCTTTAAAAAGGGCGTTTGCCTATGTCCCCAATCTTCCTCTTCCACATACGTTAGTAAGGAAGCGACACATATTGACGGGAGGAACGAGACGATGAGTGGATATGGATATGGTCAAGGTTTCGCGTTAATCGTAGTTTTGTTTATTCTTTTGATTATCATTGGTGCATCTTATATTTATTAAAAAAAAAGACTTCCGCAATAATAAGCGGAAGTCTTTTTCATATTTAGGGGAATTACCAATCTCAATAAATTAAAGAGTAGTATTTGGAGATGTCTTCGGGTTCACTGTTGTGCTACCAGGTGTACGTGTTTCACTGCCAGGAATGTTTGTTGGCTCGTATTCATTTTCATTCGATTCTGTTACTTCCTGCCCAGCGTCCTTCACTTTACTTCCAATATCCTTTAGATCTTCACTCGCTTCTCTTGCTGAAGAAAGGACTTCAGTTGAATCTTCTTTCACTTGATTCACCTGGTCTACCACATCATCATTCACCTTTTCATAAAGGGCTTGAGCATCGTTCATTGCTTCTTTTAAAACAGAAGAAGCTGATTGAATCCGATCCATCCAGTCGTCTTTCACTTCGCCCGGATTTTCTTTCACACGAGTATAAAATCCTTTTGAAGAGTCCTTGAACGTGCCTGCTGATGATCTCACTTTATTTCTAGTCGTTGAATCAAGCATCGCTACCGCGCCACCTACAATAGCACCTACCAAAATACCTTTTACAAGCTTACCATTCTTTTCATTATTTACAGTCGTAGTCGTTGTTTGCATGATGATTCCTCCTATTATCTTTCTTAGTTTGCTTAGCTATTTTTTACTTTCCCTTTATGTTAAAAGCTAAACTAATAAATTTGGCCTGAACTTCCAACTTCGCATTGGAAAGTTCCTCTGTTATAATAGACAACGTTGAATGACAGCAGTTCGTAACCTTCCTGCTTCATCAAAACTAAAGGAGGATTATTAATGAATAGTATGGATAAAGCTTGGCTACCCTCTTCTGGTCCGATGCCTCGCCCAGAGAGTGTGGAGCAAGCAAGAGAAGTGATAAAAAACGAATCATTCGATGCACCGAACGTACAAGAAATTACGTTTAATGCACTTGAATTTACAGCGGTTTGCCCTAAAACAGGACAACCTGACTTTGGTCGAGTTGAGATTTCTTACGTACCTGATGAGAAATGTATCGAGTCCAAATCTCTGAAATTTTACCTTTGGTCTTATCGTGACGAAGGAAGCTTCTGCGAGACGCTCGCTGCACGTATTGCAGACGATGTTGTATACGCCATTGATCCTTTAAAAGTGACCATTACGGTTTATCAATCAGCACGTGGCGGTATCGAACTCAAAACGACAGCCATTCGTGAGAAAGCAACGCAATAAGATGAAAAACCAATTCATCGACCGAAATCTTGTCCTGTTTAATGTTCTGTTTGCGACTTCGATTGTGATCGCAAACGTCCTAGCAGGAAAAGTGGTGATGATCGGAAGCTTTGTCATCCCAGCGGCCGTTGTGATGTATGCCTTTTCGTTTCTATTCACAGATATTATTCACGAAAAATACGGTAAAGAAGAAGCGAAACGAACGGTTCAGTACGGCTTTATCGCTCAGATTTTCGCAAGTATCATGATCTATCTTGGCATGCTTCTTCCAGTAGCACCATTCGCAGCCGATACCCAGGCTGCTTATGAAATATTACTAGGTCAAAACTACCGATTTGTTCTAGCAAGTCTTGCAGCGTACCTCGTGTCTCAACATGTTGATGTCTACGTCTTCTCTCTGTTAAAGAAGCGAACTTCTGACAGGCATAAATGGCTACGTAATAATGTAAGTACATTTACTTCTCAGCTTTTAGATACAACCATTTTCATTACAATTGCCTTTGCAGGGACTGTTCCTAACCTATGGGTGATGGTCCTCTCTCAATTTGTCATTAAAATGGCTCTGGCTCTTTTAGACACGCCAGTTTTTTATTTTCTTACAAGGTTGACTGATACAAAACAGCAAGTAAACAACAAAAACCCCCTGGATGCATAATCCAGAGGGGTTTTTTCGTTTACAATCCATTTTGATTTGCTAATGTCATTGTTACGGTTTGCTGCTGCCCATCACGATAGAACGTGACTTCCATTTTATCGCCAACTTCTTTATTCGAGTATAAATACTTTCGAAGCGCTGCTGAGTCTTTTACTTCTGTATCATCCAGCTTAACAACAACGTCCCCTTCTTTTAAACCCGCTTCCGAAGAAGGTGAGTTAGGTGCAATTCCCATTAATACGACTCCACTTTCTACATCTGCCGGAAGGTTAAGCGTGCCAGTCCAATATTGCGTTGGTACTTCTGCTAATGAAGCAGGCGTTACACCCATTACAGGACGTTTCACTTCCCCAGTCATTTCAAGCTGCTCAATGATTGGCTGTGCATCCTCAATTGGAATCGCAAATCCAATACCTTCTACTGTTTCTTCGGCAATTTTTGAAGAGTTAATCCCAATCAACTGCCCTTTTATATTAATTAATGCACCACCGCTATTGCCTGGATTAATTGATGCATCCGTTTGAATCACATCTGCTTCGTAATCAGGCTGTCCATTTTGGTCAAGATCCACGGGAATGGTACGACTTGGATTACTAATAATTCCCTGTGTTACAGACCCTTCGAGGAAACCTAATGGATTACCGACTGCAATCGCTGGTTCCCCAGTTTGAAGATTTGATGAGGAACCAAGTTCTGCGACAGCTTCGACATCTTTTGCATCAATTTCTAAAACAGCTAAATCCATTAATGCATCTGTTCCAAGTACCTTTGCTTCCGCCTTTTTTTCATTACTTAACGTTACTTCTACCGAAGAGGCGCCTTCGACTACGTGATTATTTGTCACAACATAGGCCTTACCACCTTCATTCTTATAAATCACTCCAGACCCAGACGATGCTGCTTGCCCAGATTGACCCGAAGGATCTTCTAAAGAAAAACCACCACTCTGATAGCTTGTTATACTCACTACTGCATCCTGTGCTTTTTGTACAGCTGAAGTAATATCGGAAGAAACATTATAAGCCACATTCGAAGTTTCTACATTTCCACTAGCTGTTGTAACCGCGGCTTCATTCGTTGATGGCTGCTCTGTGTTAGAGACGTAAGGCGCAGCAACAAGCATAATAGATGCTCCTACAATGGCGCCAAACGTACTTGGAAGAAACCAGTTCCTTCCACTTTTTGTTTGTTTCATTCTTGTTTCATTATTATCATAGTAACCCATGAATCGGTCACCCTTTCTCCCCTTTGATTTGTTTATAGTCTTATTTTAACGAGAGGTGACGGTGATTTCGCAAATATGTGATAGTTTTGATATTGTTTGATATTTCACGTCATTTCATAATGTAATTACCCTCATTAGTTGATCCATTAACACGTGAGTCTGCTGAGTGAAGAGAAATTTTAGAATGTGTAGGCAGATTTTTTATTAACTACAAAAAAACCCTGCATCGGCAGGGTTTTACATATATTCATTTTCTTTTATAAACTTTTCTTCATCAATTTTGTGTTTTAGGAGATGTGGTTCTACTGTTAATTTAGATAAACCAGTGCGGTCCATCACGTTGTTCATCTCTTCTTTACCCTCATTACTTTCCTTATCTGGAAAAGCCCAGCTAACGAGAGCACTAGCCATTTCAATGGCGTATCCTTTATTGCGATAGTCAGGAATTAACTGATATCCAACTTCAAGATTGTTTGTCGCTTCTAAATTGTTATATCCCATCGTACCAATGACTTTTTCATCTGAAGTATGAATTAATATCCCTTCCCATCTTTGGCTTGAAATAGTGCTATCAGTTAGATGAAAAGGTAAAAATTGTTCAAACTGAACGTTATTAAATTCTTCAGGTACTTCGACATGCAAAAGCTTTTCTAGTTCCTTCTTATTTGTCATTGCTTTGATCAAATCAAAAGAGAAAGGAATGATGGTCAGACGATCGGTCTGAAGATAAGGCATTTTCTCTCAAAAGTCCTCCTTGTGAGTTTATTTCATGTGGTTGAAAATGACTTTTTACACTATACCTTATTGCTTTACTTACTGTAAACCATACCCCGTACAATCAATAATAAACGAAATTTTCTCATTATTACGCTTGCTTTGTCCAGCTTAATAATAGGATATGCACTTCATAAGAAAAAGCTGCTACAAATGTAACAGCTTAATGTGTTCTTTTTGAATCTTTCACAACTTCCTCTTCTTCAAATTCAGCAAGACCATTATTCAATAGTTCTTTATACTTTCCAGCTATTTCTCCCGAAATGATTTCTTCTTGTTCTAGTTGGTTAATCTTATCATACTGAGCGTAAAGTGAGTGCTTTCTTAACGTTATGAGCTGACTTCTCTTAAGCTCCGGATACTCCTTTAACAAGGTATCAAGTTCTCGGTGACTTTTATCAATTTCACCCTGGTAACGATTTAGCAATTCCGAATAAACTGGTTCAGGTACGAAGAGTTGCGTCTTTACTTTCTTAATCTCTGCTACTCCCGCTTCATAACGATGCAAATTAGCAACGATATCTTCATACTCTTTTGATCCGCTGTGCTTTGCTCTTAAGCCAAAATAGCTAATAAGCGGCTTAATCGTTAACCCTTGTATCACTAAAGAAAATAACACAATGCTGAAGGTAAGAATTAACACCGTATCTCGTCCGTCAAAATCGCCTGGTAAGCTAAGAACAAGAGCTATTGATAAAGAACCTTTTAAACCTCCCCAGTTAAGAACATGTCTCCATGACCACGGAAGGCCCTTGACGAATAGCGTACTGCCATAAACCGCAACACTTCTTCCAATAAGAACGATTAGGAGCGCTAGACCAATTGTTCCCCACTGATCAGAAAAGTTGATACGTGTAATCTCTAGACCAACCATGAGAAATACAATTGAATTCGCTAGCAGTGCAGCTACGTCCCAAAAGTTATTAATATTTAATCGGGTAGTTGGACTCATACCCACTCTTGAGCCAAAGTTACCAAATGTTAATGCTGCTACTACGACGGCAATAACACCGGATACATGAATGCTTTCTGCAGTTAAATAAGAACCGTAGAAAAGAAGGATACTAAAAATAATCTCAAGTGGATAGTCATCAAAGTACTTCGTAAGGATGGAAATGGCATAGCCTAAACCACCACCGACCAGTAATCCACCCGCTACAACTTTTACAAATTCAAAAGCACCGCTCGTTAGTCCTCCCCAGCCCATATCGAGATAGGCTAGAAGAGAAAAAGCAGATATTTTAAACAGTACAACCGCAAGCCCATCATTAAACAAACTTTCTCCTTCTATAACTGTTGAAAGCTTATGATTGACTCCCATACTTTTAAAAATCGATAATACACTAACGGGATCAGTCGCACTCATTAATGCCGCAAATACGAATGCTACGGGAATTGATAATCCTAGTAGAAAATGGGTAGAAAACCCAATCACTAGAAAAGAAAGAAAGGTTCCCCCAAAAGCCAGAGCAAGGATCGGCTTTTTGTTTTGATTTAAATGTTCAAAAGGTAATTTCAAAGCGGCCTCGCCTAGAAGTGCTGGAAGGAAAATCGTTAGAATAACGAAATTAAAAACGTCCCCCTCAGTAATAAACATTTTAAGCGGCTCCAGTACCGGAACGTTAAATAATCCAATTAACGTTCCTATGATGACGAGGGCAATGGGATATGGTTGCTTCAGTTTTTTTGCAATAGCCGTAATACCAGCCGCAATCATCGTAAGAATAAGTCCGAGTTCAAATATGTGATGCATATCTAAATGTTCCATTTTTCGCCTCCGATCCTTGATCTGCTTTCATTATAACCATTATCAAACAAAATTGGAAAATAACTCAATCACTATTATAGCAACTATAGTTTCTCTCCCTACAACACTCTCTTCTATTCCCTTCTTACTATTTCCATCATTCGATCGTTCATCCTACTTCCCCTCCTCTCTTTCCTTTAGATAAAGCAAAAAAAAGAAGAGTTCCTGTTTGAACTCTTCTTTCAATCATTTAATTGACGCCGACTTGATTCCAGGCGTTTGCGACTGAATTATATGTTGTCGAACCTGTTCCATAAAGATCAGTGGTCGCTTGCAGTAACGCTGATCGTGCTGCACTAAAGTTCGTTGTAGGTGTCATATAAAGACTTAATGCGCGGTAGTAAATTTTCTCAGCTTTTGTTTTCCCGATACTTTGAATCGTTAAATAAGCTGCTTTATTTGGAATCCCACTATTTGTATGCACACCACCATTATCTGAGGAAGTATAATAGTAGTCATCCATATGCGAAGGTTGGCCATATGCTTCTGGATTCGATAAGCTTCTTAGCGCATCCCCTGACTTGTTAGGTGTGTAGACATCTTCACCCATAAGGAAATCTCCAGGCTCAACAAAATAACCAAACACATCAGACATAGATTCATTAAGTGCCCCTGATTGATTTTGATATTGAAGACCTGCAGTTCTTTCTGTCACCGCATGAGTAATTTCATGTGCGACAACATCTAGGGCACCTGAAAGTGGTGCGAAAACTGACCCATCACCATCGCCATATACCATCTGTGAACCATTCCAGAAGGCGTTATTATAATTCGAGCCATAATGTACAGTTGATCGAATCGTTGCTCCATTATTATTAAAGCTATTGCGATTATGTGTGTTTTTATAATAGTCATATACGACTCCGGCATTATAATGGGCATCAACTTCAGCACCTTGAGAGCTAGAGGTAAACGCATTGTTACTATCTACCGCATAGCTTCCCGGAAGTGACGTTCTATTATTAGCCGTTCTCGTTTCAATAACGCCGCTCATTGGCTTTGTTGTGTCATAAAGATAATACGTGCCATTTGAATAGTAAGTATTGAGAGACTTGTAGTTTCCGAGAATGCCATAGCCATATCCTGTTTCTGCACCGTCAGCAACTGCATTATAAGCATCTACAACCGAGCCATCCCGAGCGTCAACATAGACCTGCCAGTTTGCTGGATACGGGTCAATAAACTGAAGCTGCACTTTATAAGTAAGATAATATTCGTTATCTTTCTCATAAACGACCTGTTCACTTTTCTCTACCATATCAGAGACATTGGACTTTCGAACAAAACTCGGCTCATCAGTAACGACGTTTTGAGGTTTTACATCAATATGTTCCCATGCTTTTTTAACTGCATCTTTTTCTGAAAGCTTTGCTTCTGAACTTCCTTTATAATTCTGAGCAGCTTCTGGATGAAGGTTACCATTCACTGCTGTTACTTCGCCGTTTTCATCCGTATGTACGATGAATTTTGCGCTGTCGATTTCAACACCCTTAACTGTTTGAACGTACTCATAGTGTGTCATCCCTAATTCATCGGTTGTTTCATTTACTAGCTTTAGATCTTGTGTCTTTACTTTAAAAAGAGATTCATTCGACTTAAGGTATGATTTCACTGCCTTTTCTGTTTTCACGCTTTTTTCGGATAGTTTACCAGATAAAAATGATGGTACCTTACGCTCTTTTTCCCAATCTTGTTTCACGACCTCCATTTTTTCAAGAGCTTGTTTCTGCTCCGCATTTAAATCTTTAGTAGAAGCGGCTGAAGCAGAAGGAAGGGCAGATCCAAATGCTAAGCCAGTTGCAAGAACAACAGCAATTCCTTTTTTCATTTCTTTTCCTCCATTTCGGAATAATTAGAATTTTTGGTACATTTGTAGATTATCACAGTATTTTAAAGATTTGTATTGGGAAATATGTAGGAAAACGTGAGTTTATTCGCTGTTTTTAGGGATTCAATTTCCCAATAACATCTTATGGAACGTCATGGTATAATCTTTTTGAAAGGAATTAATTGTAAAAATATTACTTTTATAGGTGGTGAAATGAAAATAAGACAGGCTAATGGCCTGCCCTATCAACGAATCATAACAAGTTCTCATTCTAATTTACTACATTTCGTATGCTGTATTTTTTAAAACGCGTAAGCTTTTCTCCCTTTGTTTTTTCAATAAAACAAGCGCCTTATCCACCCCTCACCTACTTCTAATCTTACTCCCTTTCTTAAAAATGAAATAAATGTCATATAAGGAAATGACTCTATCCATATAATTTCTGAACCCTCTTCTTTATCAATTCAATATAAACAATCGTTATTTCATGTGATCGTAATGAAATGAAATCCTCTTACATAAACTTGATACAACTATGAACAAGCAGGTGAACCTCTTATGTATAAAAAAATAGTTGCTGTTGTTATAGGAAGTATTTTAGTTGGCTCAGGTATCAATGCCTTTCTAGTTCCCAACCACCTTATTGACGGTGGAATGATTGGAATCGGCTTAATTGTAAAATACATTTGGGGTTATCAAACCGGTCTTACCATCATTTGTTTAAGTATTCCTCTTTATATTATTGCGTTCCTCTACTTTCGCCCTTACTTTTATAATAGCCTCCATGGGTTATTACTTTCTTCTTTTTTTATTGATCTTCTTTCTCCCCTTCGATACGCCTTTTCTTTTCCTATTCTGCTCAGTTCCATATTAGGAGGTTTTTTTGTAGGTACAGGAATTGGAATTATGTTGAAATACGAGACAAGTACAGGTGGAACAGATTTGCTCGCTCAATTTATCTCCCGCATTGTTACGTTAAATGTTGGAATCATTATCTTTCTAATAGATGGTCTTGTTATCCTTATTGGATCCAAAACCATTGGATTAAATGCTTCGCTCTATTCTGCTGTTACTATTTTTGCAGTTGGTATTGCTACTAGCTTATTAACTATTAAAAAAGAAGCCTTATAGAAGCGCTGTGAACTGACACAGCGCTTCACTTTTTTACTTATTTACTTTCTCAGTTCCCCAGTAATGTTCGCTAATGACATCTGCAATGGCTTTAACCGTTCGACTAAGTTGCTCAAGGTTATTGTCCACTCCACCCATTTCAATCAACATAGCATTAGGGGATAAGTCTTGATTATAAATGCCATCTACTCCTTTTCCTTTTTTACTAATTACCCCCCTGCTTAGCCCTGGAAATTCTGCTTTTAGCGCAGCATGTAATTCTTTTGCAAGCGCGAGATTCTTCTCGTAATTGGGATTTTCTTCTCCAATAACAAAAACCGTTCGAGCGTATTCCTCATTGTTAATTGTAACCGTTGTATCCTTCGCTCTTAATGAATCTCGATGAATATCAATGAATAAGTTAAAATCATCATTACTTGCTACCGCAGACTGTACGATCGTTCTCGATACATCATAAGCACTTCCATGCTCAAGTCCCTTTTCATTTAATAGGGCTCCCATATTTGAATCGTCAACTTGTGCGCCTATCCCACGATCCTCTAGTTCTTCACCTAACAATTTTCCAACTAGTGTAATGTTGGTTTTCCCATCGTTCGCTAAATCAGCATTTTTTTCTCCTTCAAGACCTAATAACGGCAAGTAAGACTCATAGCTATGTGAATGATAAATAAAGGCCACTTTCTTCCCATTCGTTGTTTTAAGCGGCGGTGTAACCTGATCTTTTGAATCTTGAATTTCTAATTTCTCCGTAGGTACCTCTCTTTCTTTAAGTAAATCATCCAAAGGTGGAGCGGATTCGACAGGAAGGTTGGTAAAATTCGTTCCCTCACCAGCAACGTGGATTTTAGCATCATATAACGCAAAACCAGGGAGCTCTCCCCCTAGAAGACTCCTGATATCTCCTGGCTTAACGCTCGTAATAAATTGAAACATGACTAGAGAAAATGCTGGCGGCTCACTCTCTTCAGGTAATACCTGAGTGAAATAATGATTCTCAGTCCCCATTCCATACACCATCGCTTCTGTTGAAAAACTTGTGATCCAATCATGTAACATAGAAGAGGAGAGCTGGTATTTCGTTTCTGACGATGAAATCACACCTGCTACAATAAACAAAAAAATAAGTCCTGATAATGTAAAAAAAGAAATCATTCGAATTTGTCTACTGCTTGTATCACCAAACAGCCTTGGAGAGCTGCTTTTCATTTTATCTCCTCCCTTTCATTCACTTCACACTCTATGTCTATGAATTCGCACATTGAAATAGAAGATTTTTTTACTAGTTCTCATAGATACATAATTCAGGAAGAAATAAGCAAAATATATTTGATAATTGAATGTTAGAAAAGTATGATAAAGATGAGGATACAGGAGGTGAACAGAATGGGTAAATCATCCGCTTATATTACTGCAATAATTTTGTTCCTAGTTATGGTTGTAGGCTTTACATACTGGCTTTCCACAACCGAAGAACACGCTGGTGGAAACGAAGCCAGTCATGGTGAACAGGCCAAAGAAGGTGGCGGTGAAGAAGGCGGCGATTCCGCTGGAGGTGGAGAAGCCGAAAAAGTATTTGCACAAAACTGCGCGTCTTGCCACGGTGAGAACCTTGGAGGCGGTGCTGGTCCAGCACTAGAAGCCGTTGGTGGTAAATATTCGAAAGATGAAATTCTCGAAATTATCAAGAATGGTAAAGGTGGCGGCATGCCCGCTGGTTTGATTCAAGGTGAAGAAGCTGAAATGGTCGCTGCTTGGCTTGCTGAGAAAAAATAAGAACGCTTTCTTAAAACTCTCTATCTCTAAAGGTAGAGAGTTTTTTCAACCTTTTTTTGAAAGCGTTATCATAAAATAGCTTAGTTTCAAGATGTTATGATTGAGATATCCATCATTCCACTGTATAATAAAGCTGTAAACATTATAACGAACTATCTTCGGGGCAGGGTGTAATTCCCGACCGGCGGTGAAGGATATGCAATTCCTCAAGCCCGCGAGCCTGTTTTTTGGGCAGGATCTGGTGTGATTCCAGAGCCGACAGTATAGTCTGGATGGGAGAAGATGGTGGAGTAGTAAGCTTTCTTTTAAATATAATAGAAGCTTGCTTATTTCCCCATGCCGTAACCATGAGCCCCATACTCATGGTTTTTTGTGTGCATTGGGACCACATCTCCTTTTTCGGTGGTTCGAAAAAAAGGGAGCAATGTCAAAATGAAAAGTGTTTCAAAAACGCAACGCATGATTGTAGTTGCGATGTTCAGCAGTATCTCATATTTATTAATGCTTTTAGATTTTCCACTGCCTGGATTTCCTGTCTTTCTTCAAATCGATTTCAGTGAAATTCCAGCGCTATTCGTTGCCATACTGTACGGTCCAGTTGCAGGGATACTTGTAGAAGCAATTAAGAATTTCATTCACTTTGGAATTCAGGGAAGCTTCACCGGTGTACCGATTGGACAAATATCAAACTTCATTGCTGGAGTTTTCTTGATCGTACCAACTTCTTTAATCTTCCGTAAATTTAATCAAACCCAGAAAGGATTAGCACTGGGATTGACGCTCGGAACCATTCTAATGTCAGCAATGATGGGATTGTTGAACTATTTAATTATTCTTCCGGCATACACATGGTTTATGGGCTTTGAAGAAATGTCTGCTTCAGCCCGTCAGGCACTTGTATTAACCGGTATCACACCATTTAATCTACTAAAAGGTGCAATCGTAGCTAGTATTTTTGTTGCCTTTTTCATAAAATTAAAACCCTGGTTTGCTCGTCAAACGAGAGTTGCTTAACGATCAAAAACCGAACCTTATCTTGGTTCGGTTTTTTTGTTTTTTCAGCCATCACTAGCATGAAACAACAGAATGTCCAAAAGGAATTTTTCCATTTATTGTCGAAATAGGTTTAAAAAGCGTTAGGAGGAATTAAAATGCTATCTATCGATTGGTTAGAAAAGTCCACAATCCTCGAAATCCAACAAGCTATGCTTGCTCATAAGTTTACTTCAAATCAGCTTGTTCAATTTTACCTTAATCAAATCGCACATCATAATCACAGAGTTAACGCCATTCTTGAGATTAACCCTGATGCATTAATGATTGCAGACTCACTTGATCGAGAGCGCAAAATGAAAGGAGCAAGAAGCTCATTACACGGAATTCCAATTCTACTTAAAGACAATATCAATACAGGTGATCATATGCATACAAGCGCCGGCTCACAAGCTCTAGCTACTTCCTACGGGAAAGATGACGCCTTTTTAGTGACAAAGCTGAGACACGCTGGAGCTGTTATTTTAGGCAAAACCAATATGACGGAATGGGCCAACTTTATGAGTGATAAAATGCCGAATGGCTACAGTTCAAGAGGTGGTCAAGTACTTAATCCTTATGGACCAGGTACTCTTGATGTTGGAGGATCCAGTTCTGGGTCAGCTGTTGCAGTAGCTTGTCATTTTGCCACAGCTGCGATTGGAACAGAAACAAACGGGTCCATTCTAAGCCCATCAAGTTCGAATGCTGGCGTTGGCCTTAAGCCCACAGTTGGCACAATTAGTCGTTCAGGAATCATCCCAATCTCTTTTTCACAAGATACCGCTGGTCCAATGACTCGAAATGTTACCGATGCAGCCATTCTACTCAGTCATCTATCAGGGGAAGACCCTTTGGATCATGCAACAAATACCATACCTAATTATCAAGATTATACACCTTATCTACTCCCTGTTTTATATGAAGAATTGAGAATTGGAATTGTCCAAAACGGCTATTATAATTCCATGCATGCTGAAGAACAAGAGATGTTAAATAGAGCAACCGAAGACCTAAAGAAGATTGGTTGCTCAATATTAAAGGTTGATGAACTATGTTCTGATCAAGAATTGCTTGAGCAAGACTACCAGGTCTTGCGATATGAATTTAAATCCAGCGTTAATAGCTATCTAGCAAAAAACACAACTTCTTCTTTAAGTGACCTTCAATCGATTATTAATTACTATCATCAAAACCCATTAGCTCTTCCGTACGGACAATCCCTTTTAATTGAAGCAAACGAAACGAGCGGATCTTTAACCGAAGCACAATATTTGCAAAGTCGCCTCCAGGATTTATCTAATGCAAAAGAAAATGGTTTAGACAAACTCATGCAAACCGAGAAGCTAGATGCATTGCTATTTGTAGGAGCTTACGGCTCAACACTTCCTGCAAAAGCAGGCTATCCGTCTATAACCGTCCCTGCTGGCTTCACTTCAAACAAAAAACCTCTTGGCATTACCTTCACGGGTAAAGCGTTCAGCGAACCTCAACTAATTAAGCTCGCTTATGCTTATGAACAGCTATCTCATCAACGAAAGCTTCCAGATTGGTTAGACAGCACAACAACCTTAAGAAAAGCGCGAACCTAATGGCTCGCGCTTTTCTAGTGAAGCTTTTACTTTTCGATCGTTACCCATTTAAGAGAAGAATCAGCACCAAACTTGTGGATATGATAGTTCTTCACGTAATCTTTCATGATAATCGCTCCGCCACCCTGATAAGTAGGTAGGATCGCCGTATCTTCTTCGATTAGAATGCGCTCTGCTTCTTGCATCATTTCCCAGCGCTTCTGCTCGTCCGTCTCAGTTTTAGCATCAGTAACCAGCTTGTCATACTCTTCATTAGAGTAATCCATGCGGTTATAGGCGCCATCTGTTTCAAACATATAGATATAAGTCATTGGATCTGGATAGTCTGGTCCCCAACCACCAGTAGAGATATCAAAGTCTCCAGCGTCCTCAAGATCTAGGAACTGCTTCCAAGGCTGTTTGTTAATTGTGATTGTAAGTCCGTCTAACTTAGACTCAAACTGATCTTTCGCGTACTCTGCGATTTTAGATGCAAGATCACTATCTGTTGTAAGGAATTCAAGTTCAACTTTGTCAGTACCTAGAGCTTCTAGCCCTTTCTTCCAGTACTCAGCAGCGTCATCTGCAGTTTGATCTGCAAGATAGCCGTCTGGAGCTGGCGCACGGAAATCTTCGTCGTTAAGGAACAAGAATTCTTTTGGTACAAGGTAACGAGCTGCTACTGAACCGTTGTTTAGTAGTACATTTACTAGACCATCACGGTCATAAGATAAATAAAGAGCTTTACGAATATCATTGTTTGCAAGTGCTTCGTTCTTCTGATTCATACGTAGGAAATAAATTGTTGTATCAAGGATTGTTGTAAAATCTTCGCGATCTTTAAACTGATCAACGAAATCTGCACTAAGACTAGCACGGTCAATGCTTCCAGTCTCATAAAGGTTAACACGAGTTGCTTCGTCTTTTACAATTTTGTAATTTGCTTCTTTCAACTGTACTGTGTCAGCATCCCAGTACCCATCGTTTTTAGCAAGTTTCCAACCTTCACCGTGATTCCATTCAGCTAGCGTAAATGGACCGTTGTAAAGCATTGTATCTGCTTCAAGTGAATAGTTCTCACCTTGCTCTTCAGCAAATTCCGAAGGTTGTGGATAGAATGATGCAAATGTTAATAGGTCAAAGAAATAAGGAACTTGTTGTGTAACCACAACTTCAAGTGTTTTCTCATCTACTGCTTTCACACCAAGTTCTTCTACTTTACCGTATAGTGGATCGCCTTCTGTAATAATTTCATTACCATTTTTAATACCTGCAGCACCCATCATTGATGCATATCCGCCCATCGTATCTGGGTGAATAATTTTGTGCCATGCATATACGAAATCGTCTGCTTTCACTGGTGTGCCATCAGACCAATTCGCATCTTCACGAATTTTAAATGTATAAACAGTTTCGCCGTCTTTTTCTTCAACTTCTGGCTCTTCTGCTGCCATACCTAGAACAGGCTTGTTATCTTTATCAAGACGATAAAGACCTTCAAATACCTGGTTCATTGCATTAAATGCAACAGTATCTGTTGCCTGCGTTGAGTCCATAGTCGGGATATCCTGTGTATCTGTTAAGTTTAAAACCTGTTCCGCTGATCCTTCTGAGCTATCGCTATCTCCGCTTGTCGCTTCTCCTTCACTGTTTGTGTTGCTTGAAGTGTTCGAATTACCGGAACACGCTGCAAGGAAAAGGCTTAACAACAAGATGACCGAAAGCAAAAGCGAAAACTTTTTCTTCATTGTGTTACCCCCTATTTGTTTGTACCATTCAGTTAAGGTCTAGCTTTACGTAGACCTTTGTGTTATAAATTCAAACGAAGTTCTTCGATTGGGAAACCATTGCGAGATCTATAACAGGGAGGTCATATCACTCAACTTATGTAAACCATTATCGATTCTCGTTTGAATATTAACAATTAACTGAATGATTAAACTTATTTTAAATTTCAAAAAACTTTCTGTAACCATCCAATTTAGCCAAAAGTATACCAGCCAATTTGTCTTTTTCTACAAAAATATCCGTCAAATGGCTTAAAACCTGTGTATATCGTGAATATCTCCACTCTAATTTTTTTGAAAATTTTATACAATTTTCTCTATTTTTCTCTATAATAGTAGTGAGGTGGTGGACAATGGCGAGATTTATACTCAATCCAGAGAGCAGCAAACCGTTGTACAAACAAATCGTTGATTACTATGAGGATTCCATTATAAATGGCTCTCTCCAAACGGGGAATCCTCTTCCTGCTGAACGCGATCTAGCCATCCAACTAGGTGTCAATCGAAGCACTGTTACGACAGCTTACGCTGAATTGAGGGCTAGCGGACTCATTACATCCAGACAAGGAAGCGGGACACGTGTGAGTTCAGATGCAGCAGATTTCATTCCCAGTCATTCTACAACGTGGAATAAACTTCGAAATCAGCATTTATCGGAAAATACGACACTATTTACCCAGTCTTCTAACTATATGAATGATCCCTCGTTCATTAACTTGAACGCAGGAGAGGTTGCACCAGATTTATGTCTTGCGCGAAATGCTTATGATTTAACTGCTTATACTACTAGTAAAGAACAATTTTCTCCAACTATGTTTCAAACCAAACATATGATTAACCGCATTATCAATCAATCAGTATCTACTGAAAACATCGTTCTGACCTCTAGTCTCGAACAATCAATACTTTTATCAGTGAAATGCTTTCTAAATCCTGGTGACGTTATTGCAGTGGAAGAACCAATAAACCCTTCCCAATTAAATTTATTTCTAGCTTCAGGCATTCACGTTATTCGCTATTCAGCTGATCGCCCTTTAACAAATCATCATTTCCAAAGGGAAGGAATCAAACTAATCATTGCAAATTCAATGATGGAGCACCATTTTTCCCTAACACAATCATCAACAATTCAACAAAGAAAAAAATTATTAACACAGTGTGAAAAAATTGGTATTCCAATACTAGAAATAGTGAAAAAGTCTTTACTTACAGGGTCTTATGATAATAATAGCTGCTCATATTATGAACTTGGTACCGACCAAAAACTCGTTGTACAAGTAGGACATATTACTGGTATTTCCCCCGGTTTAAGTTTGGGTTGGGTTTTAGGACCAGAGCATGTTATAAAGCGTTTATCGGCGCTTCAAATTCAACTTAGCATGACCCCTCCTCCCATTTTTCTTGAAATTGTTCATAACATTTTATATTCAGTAGAAATTCATGAGCATTTTGAAGAGGTGAAAGAGGAAATACGTGCAAGGAAAAAACAAGTACTAAATAAATTAGATACATTAAAAGACCAAATAACAATTTTAGAAATAGGTGATTCTACTTCCATCTGGTTTGATTTTAAACCAGCCTTAAATCTTCAAGAATTGAGGGATTTACTTCTAGAAGCTCATGTATTGCTGTCACCTTCACTCTATGAAGGTGCTGTAAGATTCAAATTACCTCTTACAACTGTATCAAAGGACAACCTCTATGAAGCCACAAGCCGTCTCGTTAGCGCACTAAATACTTTGCACATCAGGCAGTTTGCAGAAATTTACTAACGGATCGTAATAATAAACAATTTAAAATGAAAGAAAAAGGGCTTAAAGCAATCTAAAAAGCGCTGCTCATAGCAGCGCTTCGTTGTTATTTCTTTTTCTTTTTTCGTTTAGAGTCGTACGTTATCCCTACTTCAACTCCAGTTCCCTGTCCTTCTGGTTGGGATGAAGCCAGGCCATTGGTTGTAGGGTTTGCTTTATGTTTTGCCATTCTTCTCACCTCCACCTTATAGCCTAACCCCAGCCTCTCTTTCTTATCCGCTGATTCAGAAGTCGGAGAGATGAGAAAGTGTAACTATAAGGTAAAGTGGGATAGGGAAAATCCTTGCTCGTTCATAAAAACTTCTACTTGCAACTTATGGTGATCATCGTGCTCAATAAGACCTTTGATATAACTTGTTAGACAGATTGGATACTTATCAATATAAAACGTGTTGCTCCACTGAATCGGTTCAAATTGCTGAAGACGGGCCACCACTCGTCTTCGTGCTTTTACGGTTTCAACCACTAAATTTTCTTTATTTAGACCAGATAACGCATACTCTGCTGCGCGCTGATTTACTTCTTCAACGTTATCAAGTTTAGGCAAATTAGCTTCCATTTCAATAAAAGGAATTCTTTCTTTAAGAAGATAATTGTCCCACATCATGATATGGGAAAGGATTTCAGCTGGAGACCACTTCCCTTGCTTGATAGGCTGAAAGAAGATGGTTTCGCTCATCTCCATCGCAGTCGATTCTAACCAATTAATTAGCGAAGCATAATCGTTTAACACAGAGCGCTCATCCGTCATTTGGTTGTCTCCTTCCTAAATTAAAGACCCTAGCGATTCTTTCTAGTTCGATCTCCAGCGATTTTTTTCCACTTTTTCTTCTCCTCGAGCTGTGCTTTCTTATTTGTTTGTCGCTCAAGAAAAGCTAGCTCACGATGGAACTTCTTATAATTCTCAAGCCTTCTTTCTTCTAACATTCCTTCCTCTATAGCATTTCTCACTGCACATTTAGGTTCACCTTCATGTTGGCAATCTCTAAAACGACATTCCTCTGCAAATGCATCAATATCAGGGAAGCTTTGAGAAAGATGATCGGTTTCCCAGAGCTGAAGTTCTCTCATTCCAGGCGTATCAATTAGTACGCCACCTGTTTGAAGCGTTATCAGCTCTCGACTAGTCGTGGTATGCTTTCCTTTGCCGTCATCTTGGCGAATACCTTGTACAACCTGAATTTCTTTGCCGTATAATTTGTTTATGAGCGTAGACTTACCAGCACCTGACGAACCTAACAAGGCTGTGGTCGTTCCCTCTGTTAAATACTTTTTTAATTCATCAATCCCTTTTTCGGTCGCCGAACTCACTACGTGGATCGGTACACCTACAGCAATACTATAAAGAGCACTTACTTTCTGTTCTACATCAGTACAAAGATCAGCTTTACTGAGTACAATAACCGGCTTAGCACCGCTTTCCCACGCCATGACAAGGTATCTTTCAATACGACTTGGGTTAAAGTCCTGATTCAATGCATTGACAAGAAAAACCGTATCAACATTAGCTACAATAATTTGTTCCTCAGTTGTCGTCCCTGCAATTTTTCTTGAAAACTTACTTCTTCTCGGTAGCAGATCGTGAATAATTGCTTTGTTATCCGTTTTAGGAGCAATAAGAACCCAGTCACCAACTGCTGGCAAAGCATCACGCCGTGTTACTTCAAATCGGAACTTACCTGAAAGTTCTGCTGCATAAGAACTTTCTCCTGTAGAGACGCTATACCCTCCACGATGTTCTACTATAACTCGAGCTGGTATAAATCCATTTGCTATAGCTTGATAATTTTCTTCAAAGTATGAATTCCAACCTAATGTTATTCGATTCAATTGAAAGCCTCCTGATTAATAAGTGTAAATATGACAAAAAGCCGTACAGTGGTGTCGGCTCTTATCCTACAATCAGCGTAAGTCATTAGCTGATCAAGTATAAAAAACCATAGACATAGCGACACAGTCGCACAGCCCATGGTTTTTGATCATATTAATCAGAAGTAAGAAAAGAACTCCTACCTTACCAATTGGACTGTGCACAATATGCAATTAACAATGAATTCATTTTGTTATTTACCATTATGCACAACCCCTTTCCGTATGTTAGTACCCTTAGTATACGCAATCTTTAGTTAATTGGCAATCTTTTCTGACAAATTAAATGATTTCAACCACCATAGCAATTCCTTGTCCGCCACCAATACAGAGTGAGGCAACACCATACTTTCCATTTCTACGCTTTAATTCTTTTATAAGTGTATAAAGAATGCGCGTGCCACTCGCACCTACTGGATGCCCTAAAGCAATTGCACCACCGTTCACATTCACTCGTGAGCGATCAAGCTCTAGCTCTTTTTCAACGGCTAAATACTGAGCGGCAAAGGCTTCATTCACTTCAATCAAGTCCATCTGCTGAAGTGTCATACCTGCTTTATCTAATGCTTGCCGTATAGCAGGTACTGGTCCAATTCCCATAATTGAAGGATCTACTCCCGCTATTCCCCAGGAGACAATTCGAGCAAGTGGCTTAAGATTCTTTGAAGAGACATAATCTGCTCCTCCCAATACGACAGAAGCGGCTCCATCATTTATGCCACTTGCATTTCCACCAGTGACAGTTCCATCTTTTTTGAAAGCAGGTTTAAGCGCGGCTAGCTTTTCTGGTGTTGTACCTTCTCGAATATGTTCGTCAGTTGAAAAGGTTTCAATCCCCTTTCTCCCCTTCACTTCAACAGGTACAATTTCTTCTATGAAAATACCTTTTTCTCTTGCATCAGCAGCTTTTTGCTGACTTTGAGTTGCGTATTCATCCTGATCTTCTCTAGAAATCCCATACTTTACTGCCAGATTCTCTCCCGTTATCCCCATTCCAGTTCCAGTATACTCATCAGTTAACGTAGCTAAAAGCATGTCATCCATTTTCGGAGCACCCATTTTTGCTCCAAAACGACTTCCTCTTAACGTATACGGAGATAAGCTCATATTCTCCGCTCCTCCGGCAAGGGCCGTTTGACCGTCCCCCATCATAATGGATTGCGCTGCTGAGATGACAGCTTGCATACCAGAACCACAAAGTCGATTTACTGTTAGTGCTGGACTTTCAATAGGTATTCCACTCCCAAGTGCAATGTGACGCGCTAAATAAGAAGCATTTGATGTAGAATGAATCACATTTCCAATAACAGTAAGATCAATTTCACTAGCCTCTATTCCACTTTTTCTTAAAGCCTCTTTACTTGCTGAAATCCCTAAGGCTGTTGGGTTACTATCTTTGAGTGAACCACCAAATGAACCAAATGGCGTTCTTGCACCTTCCAATATAAAAACGTCTTTCATGTTTTCCCCTCCATTCTTCTCTATTTTACAAATAAAAGGAAAGCGTTTACAAGTACTTGTGAGGGAAGAGATTTAGCTTTTTTCACTGAAGGAATCCATTATTGTGCTGTGTAACCCCCATCAATCACAACGCCCTGACCTGTAATCCCTTTTGCCTTATCGCTTGCGAGAAACATTGTGTAATCTGCAATTTCCTGCACTGTAAGCAAACGCTTTTGTGGAACGAGTGGATAGATTACTTCTTCAAGTACTCTCTCTAACGGTACTTCTCTACTCTTAGCTAAATCCTCAAGCTGACCTCTTACTAATGGGGTATCGACATATCCTGGGCAAACAGCATTTACTGTAATACCATCTTCAGCTCCCTCAAGCGCAGCTACTTTAGTAAGTCCAATCACACCATGCTTTGCACTATTGTAAGCGGCTTTTCCTGAGAAACCCACAAGTCCATTAATAGAAGACATGTTAATAATTCGACCACACTTCTGCTTCTTCATAATGGGAAAAGCTAGCTTAGTTGCAATAAACGGTGCAACAAGCATTACTTTCGTTAACAGTTCAAACTTTTCCGTCGGGAATGTTTCAATAGTTGAAACGTGTTGAAGACCTGCGTTATTAATCAAAACGTCTAACCGATCAAACTTTTTTAGCGTTTGAAAAAATAATGCCTCTACTTCGTTTTCTTTCGTTACATCACAGCGAATTCCAATCGTATCCATACCATTTTCTTTTATTTCAGCTGCAGCCCTTTTGACCTTATCCTCATCCAAATCACTAAGGACAACCTTTGCCCCGTTCTCAGCAAACACTCGCGCTAGTTCCTTTCCGATTCCGCTCGCTGCTCCAGTAATTACGGCTACTTTCTTATTTACAAACAAAAAACACCCTCCTTTTTCATACTAGTTTCCAAGTCCAAGACTGAATAATAGAATAGCAAGGGCAAGCCCAATGAGTGGAACGATAACGGTTAATGCACCGACTGCTCCGTATGCATCCTGGTGGGATTCACCACATATGGCCCGAATCGTTGTTACAACATAACCATTATGAGGCAAGGAATCAAGTGCACCAGAAGAGATCGCAATTGTACGATGAAGCGCTTCTGGATTCACACCAGCATCGATATAGTGAGGAGCAAGGATTGGTAGAGCGATTACCTGGCCACCAGATGCTGATCCTGTTAATCCAGCAATTACACTTACTGCAATTGCACCGCCAATAAGAGGACTTCCAGGAATACCCGTCATAAAATCAACAGCTGTTTCAAATGCTGGAACAGCTTTAGCAACACCACCAAAACCAACTACCGCTGCTGTATTACCGATCGCAATCAATGCTCCAAGCGTACCATCAGATACAGCGCGCCCAAAGTTCTCGAAGTATTTGCGATTTAACAAATAAGTCGCTACAATCCCTCCGAGTAAAGCAATGATGAGCGCTGATTGCTTTAAGCTATCATGGAAAATGAAGGAGATAATCAATACGATAACAAGTGGCACAAGTCCAAGTAACGGATTTGGAAGCGGACGATTCTCTACTTCTGGATCTTCCTTCCTCGCTTCAAATCGTTCTCCTTTTGCTACAGCTTTCGAAATCATACGTTTCAGCCACCAGTAGCCAAATAGCGCCATGAATAACGCTACTACTAAACTGACTTCCCACCCTGCATATGGACTCGTATTTAAATACTCGATCGGAATCCAGTTTTGAATTTCTGGAGAGCCAGCAGAGGTCATAGTGAAGGTAACCGATCCAAACGCAAGTGTTGCTGGTATGAATCGACGTGGTAAATCGGCTTGCTTAAATAGACCAACAGCCATCGGATAAACTGAGAATGCGACAACAAAAAGACTGACACCGCCGTACGTTAAAATCGCACAGGCTAGAACAATAGCCAGCACTGCCTGTTTTAATCCAAGCTTTTCTACAACCCATTTAGAGACGCTATCTGCCGCACCGCTATCTTCCATGACTTTCCCAAATATCGCTCCAAGTAAAAACATAGGAAACCAAGAAGCAACGAACCCTGAAAATCCACCCATATAATTTCCAACGAAATTCGGAGCTCCTTCTTCCACAAGCTGTGGAAAAAGCGGCAATCCACTCAGTACTGCAACAACGACCGCACAGAGAGGTCCTGCAACTAGTAAATTCATTCCTTTCATCGTAAGGTAAATGAGAAGTAATAACCCACCAATTAAACCGATCATACTTAACATGCTAGCCCTCCTTCTTAATACGCATCATATTTTAGTGTTGGTGATACTTTGATGACAGGCTCTGTGGATTGTTTAATATCTTCTAAGGTGTATCCCGAGGCAATTTCTTGCACCACTAACCCACTATCTGTTACGTCTAGCACCGCGCGATCAGTAATAATGCGATTGACGACGCTTTTCCCTGTCAATGGGAGCGAACAGCTCTTCACGATTTTAGGAGCACCGTTTTTGTTTACATGGTCCATAATAACCGTGATTTTCTTTGCTCCATGAACAAGATCCATCGCCCCGCCCATCCCCTTAATCATTTTTCCTGGTATCATCCAATTTGCAAGGTCACCGTCTTCAGATACTTCCATTCCTCCGAGTATCGCTAAATCAATGTGACCGCCTCGAATCATCCCGAACGATTCTGCACTATCAAAAAAAGAAGCGCCTAGCATCTCTGTTACTGTCTCTTTACCAGCATTGATAAGGTCCGGGTCCACTTCATTCTCTTGGGGATATTCTCCAATACCAAGAAGACCGTTTTCAGATTGAAGGACAATCACTTTATCATCTGATATGTAGTTAGCCACAAGTGTGGGTATCCCAATGCCAAGATTCACATAATAACCATTTTTAATTTCTTTTTCCGCTCTTCTAGCGATTCGTTCTCGTACATTACTTTTTGTTGACTTCATCCTTATCTCTCCTATCCGTTACGAATTGTTTTTCGTTCGATTCGTTTCTCCTGCTTTGCTTCAAGGAGGCCCTGAACATAAATTCCAGGTGTATGAACCTGATCTGCATTCAGTTCACCTGTAGCTACTATGTTCTCAACTTCAGCTAAAGTGATTTTTCCTGCAGCCGCGATCATTGGATTAAAATTACGCGCTGTCTTGTTATAAACAAGATTTCCTGACTCATCCGCCTGATAAGCTCGAATCAGACTGTAGTCTGCATACAAAGCATGCTCTAAGACATATTCTTTTCCATGAAAGAAGCGTGTTTCTTTTCCTTCAGCTACCATAGTACCAACCCCTGCAGGTGTATAAAAAGCGGGAATACCAGCTCCGCCAGCTCGAATTCTTTCAGCGAGTGTTCCCTGTGGAATTAACTCAACTTCAAGTTCACCCGAGAGCACCTGTCGTTCAAACTCTTTGTTTTCTCCCACGTAGGATCCGATCATCTTTTTAATTTGGTGGTTTTTAAGCAGAAGACCAAGCCCCCAATCATCTACACCACAGTTGTTGGAAATAATCGTCAGGTTTTTAACTTCTGATTCTACTAACCCTAAAATCATTTGCTCAGGAATTCCTACTAATCCAAAGCCTCCTACCATCAACGTTGACCCATCAGCAATATCGCTTACTGCATCATAACCACTCATATAATGTTTCTTCATCATCACAACTCCTTTTTTGTCTTCTTCATAAGATTAACTGCAAGAATCATGCCACAGTGGGATTGTTCACAAAAATGTAAGCGTATTCAATAATTGCGTGATTTATTTCCTTTTCCTAAATTCCGTTTTTTCGGAAAAAGAGACTTATTAGTCTTCATTTAATCGTCAGAACGTCATCATTTTCTAGAAAAATAATAAATTCCAGAAATCCGGAACAATTTCCGGATTTCTGGAATTTATTTAAGATGATACTTCTTGATTTTGTCATATAAGCTTGTTTTCCCTATACCAAGTATTTCAGCCGCAATCATTTTATCATTCTCACATTGAACGAGCGTTTTCCGGATCGCTTCTATTTCAGCTTCTTCTAAAATATCTTTTAACTTTCTGTTTCCAGCTACGATACCATCCTTATCTTTTAAGTAATCGGGAAGCGACGTGACTTCTATTGTTTCACTCCGTGTTAAATGAACAGCAGCTTCAAGCGCATTCTCAAGCTCTCGAGCGTTACCAGGCCAATTATGCTTTTTTAATAATTGAAAAGCTTCCTCTCCAATCCCTATGACACGCTTCCCAGCTTTCATGGAAATTTTATTTACAAAAGATTCTGCAAGCGGTTTTACATCTTGAATTCTTTCTCTTAATGGTGGAATATGCAATTGCATCACATTGATTCGATAGAATAAGTCTTCACGAAAGCGACGTTCCTCTACCATCGCTTCTAAAGGTCGGTTTGTAGCTGCGATCACTCTTACATCAACTTTTTTCGATGATACTCCGCCAACACGCTCTACTTCTCTATCCTGCAGAACACGTAATAATTTCACTTGCATGTTAGGCGGCATGTCTCCAATTTCATCAAGAAAAATAGTACCTGTATTGGCAAGCTCAAACTTTCCAGGCTTCCCTCCTTTTTTCGCTCCAGTAAAAGCACCTTCCTCATATCCAAAAAGTTCAGATTCAAGAAGTTGATCCGGTATGGCACCGCAGTTCACTTTAATAAAAGGTCTGTTGCTACGCTCACTAAGTTGATGAATGCTATGCGCAAAAAGTTCTTTGCCTGTTCCACTTTCACCACGAATGAGAACCGAAACATTTCCGCTTGCTACTTGCTTCACCTTCTCTTTTAAACTCTTAATCGAATCTGTAACACCTACAATGTCATATAAGGAATAATTCGCGCCGTTTTCCCTCGCCGACCCGCTACGATAATATTCCAGTTCGGATAATAGTTCCTTAATATGGGTATTCATTTGCTTCCACTGTTCAGTATCGCGAAAAATAACTGTACCAACAGCTCCAACTAGTTCTTTGTTGTGATAAATGGGTACACGATTAGCTATCATGTAGTTTCCACGAATATACTGCAAGTCCGCTATTTCTACATTTCCGCTTCTTGCAACAATATGCATGCGTGTGTTCTCAATGACATCCGTTACGTGCTTACCAATAACTTCTGAGCTATCCACTTCTAGAAATTCACAATACGTTTTGTTCATGAAATTAATAGTGCCTTCCTTATCTACAACGACAAGCCATTCGTAAGCGTTATCAATTATTGTCTCTAACATACTGCACTTCTTCATAAGCTCACCGGGGTTCACGTTAGCCACTCCTTTATCTCTTCTACTAACCATTGTAACACTGAAATCCTACTGCTCTTTTAACAGGAAATAAATTAACTGCATTCATATTTGTTTCAGCAAAAAAAGACCATCTTTTTTAGACGGTCGTCTTCCACATGGAATATTACAAAAGATCCATTTCCTCATATTCAAAATGGAGCTTGCTTACTCTATCTCGTAACTTAGTCGAATCATATCCCGACAAGGAATTCCGTTTTCAATTATCGGTTCAGGGTAGTGATCAAAATACCCTTCAATAATTTCTGTTATACGAAATTGACATTTTTGGTAGAGCGCTAATTGATCGAGACTCGAATTTCCAGTCCCAATTAAAACCTTCCTTGCTCCATGATCCCTAGACCTATTAATTGCATCATGAATAAGAAGTTTCCCTATTCCCTCTCCCCTTCTATCTTCCCTCACAGCAATATTCATAATCTCAACTTTTTTCTCCTCTTTTATTACCAAAACATAGACGCCAATCACTTCCTTCTCTTCCACTGCAACGTAACAGTATCCTTCTGTTAAATAATGTTCGATATGAGCGAGAGATGGATCAGCTTCAAGTAGAAGCGCAAAAGGAAATGCCTTCGTTATTTGCTTTATGATCATAATGGATTCTCCTTGCTAGTTTCCGATTATAGGCTTATCATACGTTCTACATTTATAAAAACAAAAAATCGTGCCTTGGCACGATTTAGGTGTACTTGATTTTCGATGTGATGACCGCACTGATGACAAATGATAACACCAAACTTATAAGATCAATAGGATTATATAAAAGACCGAATGTCACTGTGCCAGTTAATTCCTGCCCCTTACTCCAAGCAGTTAACCACTCTGGTTGAAAGACTGCATTCACAATCGAACCAATAATTAAATTTAAGATGAAATAAAGGCAAACAAGGCTAATCGTAAAAATAATATATTTCTTCAAAACATCATGCTCCTTCTCAAACGTCTTCTGAATTATTGTAACCCGTTTGAAACAGATTTCACAAATTCAGAGTAGACGCACACCTTTTTAAGGAACGCCATACAGTAACAATATCACGTATGCAGGAGGACGATAATGGCATTTAAAGACGATCGTTATAGCAAATGGGCTTTTTCTCCCTATACTTATCCTTATTACCGCAACTTTCCTCCTATTGAAGTTACCCGTTTCCAGCATTCAGCTGTAGCGTGTACGAATCTTATGAAGGAAGGACAAAAACTTTTGGATAAAGTGAATCAAGATGCTCAATTTGCTCATGAATTAAAAGATGCCGCTCAAAAAAATGATCAATCTCATGTTCATGCCTTGATTCAGCGTGCCGGTATCACTTCTCCCTTCCACATTGCCTATACACCAGATGCCCTTCGTGTCGATCTTAACACTGGAAACGAAGATAGTTGTAGCGAGCTAACTGTGAAGCTTTGCTGGTAACCGATCATCTCAACTTTCTACGAAGAGAAAAATAGAACACGCTAATTTGAACAAATGGTAAGAATAGTAAGACAAGAATAGGATAAGCCGGAAATTGCTTTGACACTACCGGTTGCAAAGTCATTGCTGCAATTAAAAGTGGTGAAGTAAACATCATGGCAATATAGGCATTTCGACAAGCGTGAGCTGTTAACGTTTTTTCCCGTTCATCATCTTCACACAGTTCGGAAGGAAGTAGGAGGGCTTCTTTCCATCCTTTGTTATTTCTTCTCTTATTACGAGTAATCATGAATCCGATGATGCTAACAATCAGGAGAGTAATGAAAATAGGCGTAATATTAATGATGACATCATCTCCACTTCCACTCATTAACCGTTGGAATTGAGACGCTGCATCGTAGTACGTAACCATTGCCCATCCAAAAAGTCCAAGAACAATGACATTCATCATGTAAATCACAGATAACTTCATTCTGATTCCTCCTGTAATTGAAATACTTCTTCCATAGACATGTCAAATTCACGACAAATCTTCATTGCTAGTAGTAAAGATGGGACATACTCTCCCTTCTCCACAGCGGCAATCGTTTGTCTTGTCACACCAACTTTTGAAGCCAGCTCCTGTTGTGTGAAGCGAAAACGTGCCCTTAATTCTCTAATTCGATTGTTCAACATCATCTTAACTCCTCACATACCTCTTCTCTTATATATCTATTCTATACCAAACATAATGTTAAGTAAACATAACTTTTAGTTATTTTTATTTAACATTTTTTCGTAAAAAAAAGCCTGGTTTCCCAGGCTTGAAATTCCTATTTCACGATTAATACTGGACAGGGAGAATGTTGGGCAACTTTTTCACTAACGCTTCCAAGCATCCATTTTTTTATCCCACTCAATCCCCTACTACCTATAACAATTAAATCTGCCTCTATCATTACAGCTATGTCCACAATCTCTTTAGCAGGATCACCGCCTCTTACTTCAGAGTGAACATTCACTCCCATGTGATGGAGCGTTTCCTTTACTTCACGAAGTATGGCTTCTCCTTCGCTTCTTTCAATCATAACGCCGTTCTGCTCGTCAGGAACTGGAGATGGAACACCAGCATGTCCTTCATTGCCAATACTGCCTGTCCCATAGGGTATTCTTGTCGCTGGTTGAGCCGAGAGTTTATTTGATTCTTTTGCTACATGCACTAAATGAATAGAAGCTTTGCTTAGTTCTGCTAATTTAACCGCTTGATGTAAAGCTTTTTCACTATCTTCAGAACGATCATAAGCGACTACTATTTTTGAATACATGATACCTTCCTCCTTAGGAATTAGAAGTAGTATACATATACCCCTGCCTAGAAGAAAATAACAGCTCTAATGAAAACGTATTCCTAACGATACATTTGTCACACAAGTCTCATTATCCAGTAATAATTGGTTCTTTCGGATAGTGATAATGTTCAATAGGAGCATTCCCACGCATCATTAGCAAAAAGGAAATAATACCGATTCTTCCTACAAACATTAGAAAAATAATCACACATTTTCCAGCAGTACTGAGCTCAGAAGTAATGCCAAGTGATAAACCAGTCGTTCCAAAAGCTGAGGTTACTTCAAACACAATCTCAGCCAACGAAAATGTTTCTGTTGCTGAAAGAACAACGACTGCTAGACCACAAAGACCCGTCGCCGTAAAAATCACGATAAACGATTTAATAATATCATCATGAAGAAGCTCTCTTCCAAAAACTTTGACACTCTTCTTTCCTCTTGCGAAATGAATGACTGTTAAAACAGCAACAGCAAACGTAGTTGTTCGAATTCCTCCCCCAACACTACTAGGAGATGCTCCGATAAACATGAGCAAACTTAATACCATCTGAGTTGAGAGAGTAAATTCACTTACATCCATCGTAGCAAGCCCGCCGTTTCTCGTTGTAACGGATTGAAACAGGGAATAGAATAGTGCTTGATCCCAAGATTTATCCGCCATAAAATTGCCGGCTTCTAAAATCCATATAAGTACAGTTCCTATTATAATAAGTGCAAAGAATGTGACGGTTGTAACCTTGGTAAACAAAGTAAATCGATAAGCTACTGTTTCTCTCTTTTGAAATAAATAATCTTTCAATTCAATTAGAACCGGGAATCCGATCGCACCTAAAATAAGTAACATCATGTTAATCGTTTGAACAAAATAATCGTTTGCGTAAGGTACAAGTGAACTTCCCGTAATATCAAATCCTGCATTAGTTGTAGCACTTACTGCAGCAAAAAAACCTTGCAGAAATGAATCTTGCCATGAATCATAATACTTTAATAAGTAGATGCCAAGAATTATTGTTCCAATCGCCTCAAATAAGAGAATAAGTCCAAGGATTTGTCTCATTAATTTTACTAGTCCAGCTAATGTCCCACGATTCTGGTCCGTACTAATCAACTGGCGTTCTTTCATTCCGATTTTTTTACCCATTAACAACCAAACGAAAGTTCCAAGCGTCATAATGCCAATTCCACCGAATTGAAGAACAAACGCGAGTATGTAAGTTCCTGCCGTACTGAACGTATCAGCGGTTGAAACAACCGTCAGTCCCGTCACGCTAATGGCACTTACCGCTGTAAACAAGGCATCGATAAAGCTCCACTCAACATTTTCTTGGTGGGCAATTGGGAGACTTAAGAGAACTGTCGACAGTACCACAGCCAATAAATAGAAAAGAACAATCAGTTGAACTGAAGAAAGTTCTGTAGCTTTTTCTTTAAATTTCATACTCATTTCCTCCCCCCATCCTCTATCATGATCATGACGCTAACAGGCTATCTTGTAAATACCACTCTTTAGAGAATAACCTCGTCTATAGTATAATAAACGTTGTCAATTGTTCGAATATTGGGGGAATAGCGATGGGTGATGAACGAGAATTATATACGTTGAAAACGATTGCAGAAACATTAAATCGTTCGACAGATTTGAAGCCTATGCTTCAAGCTGTTCTTGAAGATTTATTAAGTGTTACCGGATTAAAGACTGGTTGGATTTTCTTATCAACTGATATAAACAAATTTACGTGTGAAGCTGATGTCAGACTACCCTCTGCTCTTGCTCAACACGATAAAGAACCGATGTGCAAAGGCACATGTTGGTGCTTAAATAGATATTGGGACGGGCGATTAAATCAGGCCGTTAATATTATAGAATGTAAACGCCTAGAAGATGCTGTGCATTTTAAAACGGGTGATACGGAAGGACTGACGCACCATGCGACCGTCCCATTAACCGCTGCTGGAGAATCATTTGGATTATTAAACGTTGGTTCGCCAGGTAAAGAGTCGTTTTCTAACGATGAATTGACACTTCTTGAGTCCGTAGCTTTTCAAATTGGTACTGCTATTAAACGAATACAACTTTACCAGGATGAACAAAAGCGAGCGGAAAACTATTTAAAATTAGAAACATTAACGAGAGAATTATGGCATCACGAATGTGCTGATGATCTCATTAGTGCTATTGTGCAACTTACTGGAGAGTCATTCAACTGGCCTTTAGTCGGCTACTTTCTGAAAAGCAAACCGAATGATGTTCTCCATTCGATCTATAAAGATGGAAAACTAAGCGTGGTGAACGAAACTTATTCTGCAGAAGCCATGCAAGAAATGAACGAGGCTGTTCAAAACGAAAAACCAGTTGTGTTCAAAGAGAACACTTTCCCCCTTCACCCAAAACCTTCTATCATTCATGCAATAGAAGTAAAGGTTCGAGACGAGCATATCGGTATATTATTTGTGTTGGAGGAATCCTTTTCTAAAAGTGATAGGGAAATCTTACGAGCAGTTGCCGACCATATGGCTCTGGCCATCGAGCAATCACGTGTTAATGAGAAAAGACATGAGCTTATCCTTTCAGAAGAACGAAATAGACTTGCAAGAGATTTGCATGATTCAGTGAGCCAAAAACTTTTTTCATTATCTATGACTGCACGTGGTGCACGAAATATCCTTAACATGCCAAGTGTACTAAGTGATGCATTACAAGATATTCAACAGCTCTCTCAAGAAGCCATGCAAGAAATGAGAACTTTAATTTGGCAACTTCGACCTGTAGGGATTGAAGCCGGTCTCATGACATCGCTTAAAACCTACGCGATTGGATTAGGTCTCTCTCCCACTTGTGACGTCTCTGGCTTTAAACTTCTTCCTCGACCAATTGAAGAAGCGCTTTTTCGAATCGGACAAGAATCACTTAACAACATACATAAGCATGCAGGAGTAAGTGAAGTTACCCTTTACCTTCAAATTACTGAACAAGAGGTCTGTCTTACAATTTTTGATAAGGGTAACGGTTTTAATCCAGAAGCGGTTGGAGATTTCACACTTGGGCTTAAAGGAATGAAGGAAAGAGCCTCACTACTTGGAGGTACCTTTTCGATTGTTAGTAAACGAAAGAATGGAACAAAAGTTCAAGTTAGACTGCCAATATGAAAGAGGGATTAACATGGAGAGAAAAATAAAACTACTACTAGCTGATGATCATCTTATGGTAAGAAAAGGATTGCGCTTTTTTCTTGAAACACAGCAGGATATTGAGATTATCGGAGAAGCAGCAAACGGAACGGACGCAGTCAAACTAGCTAAAGAATTAAACCCTGATGTTATATTAATGGATTTAATTATGCCAGAAATGGATGGCATTGAAGCAACTAAACAATTAAAGAAAAGTCTTCCTCATATCAAAATCATTATCTTAACAAGCTTTTCAGATCAAGATCATGTTCTTCCAGCCATAAGGGCTGGCGCAGAAGGCTATCAATTAAAAGATATTGATCCTGATGAATTGATTCACACGATTCGTGAAGCCAATCGTGGTAATCGCCACCTCCACCCACTTGTTACAAATCAGCTTATGTCACACCTGACTCAGAAAAGCCCGGCAGAAGAAGAGCGAAAACTCTCCTTGCTTACCCCAAGGGAAAAAGATGTATTAAAAGAGATCACGTTAGGCAAAAGCAATAAAGAAATCGCATCAGCTTTATATATTACGGAAAAAACCGTTAAAACACATGTGAGTAGCATACTATCAAAACTCAATTTCCACGACCGGACTCAAGCTGCTCTCTATGCAACAAAATTCAACTGGTTTAAAGATTCCTAAGACTAAAGTACGAGAATTCCCCCTCCTTATTTCCGATGCAAATTTCATAAATTTTTAATACGATAATAGGAGATTGATTTACTCACATATGAGGTATGGAAAGAATATAGAGGTAGTAGAAAGGAGCTTCACAATGAAAGTAATGGTTATAAACGGCAGTCCTAGAGACAAGTCTATGACACGAAATTTAACAAATACTGTGACTGATCAGTTAGATGAGAAAGGAATTGAGGTCCTTACATTCGATGCTGGCTTCCATGACCTTCCGTTATTTAAAGGGAGAAAAGAAGATCTGGATCACCCAGAAGTCCAGCGACTCATCACCAATGCTTCAAAAGCAGATGCGTTTGTCATCTGTTCACCTGAGTATCATAACGGAATGAGTGGAGCATTAAAAAACGCCCTTGATTTCTTAGGAGGTTCTCATTTCAAATCTAAGCCTACTGCTTTAGCGTCTGTTGGTGGCGGTGGAAAAGGTGGCATTAATGCTCTTAATAATATGCGAACCGTTATGAGAGGTCTTTATGCCCTTGTCCTTCCTGATCAGTTCTGTGCAGACCCTACTTGCTTTGATGAGAAAGGCTATATGGTTGAAACAAAAGCAAAGGAACGCCTTACAATCGTAGTGAATGAGCTTGTTTCCTTGACGTCAGTAATCGAGAAGAAAATTGAAGTAAAATGACCACTTTATAGCGTACTTGATTAAGTACGCTATAAGTTTGATTTTTTATTCAATCACTCCAGATTCCGTAACCGTTACGTTCATTTGAAATGAAATATCCATGTCAGGATATTTCTGTCTCCAATCCTCCTTATTAAAATCTCCTCTCGTGACACTTCTTACGGCATTACCAAGTCCAAGTGGATCAATATTTTGGGTTTGAAATTCTTCAATCATTTCCATTCCCCTATTTTCTATATCTTCTTCCATCGCCACTTCAATTTCCTTTAACTTAGCAGGCGTAAGCTTCTGACCGGAATATTCTTTAATAACCCCAAGAACTTCCCCATAAATTTCAATTTTATTACTCCCCACTTTCTTTAAGTTAAGGTTTCGCTTTGAAGCAATATTATAGATAGCTGCATGTTCTTCTTCATTTATTTTGACAGTAAAAGAATCATTGCTCGAAAATTTCTGATGAAGAACTTTAAATGTGAAAAGATGTTTGGCATCAATTGATCCAACCATTCGATCTCCTTGAAATAGAGCAAGCCCAATAATTTTCACCTTATCTTCATCCAGTTCAACTAGAGGGAGGAAAGGGTCATTTCCTTCAGAATAATAATTGTACAAAAAATCATGAAGGTTTGTTTCTGGGAGCATTCCGTGCTTGCTATTGTGGCTCAGGGTATCATGAATAAATGTACCTGTGTCTACATTGCCATAGTTTGTCCTTAGTAACGTTTCCATATCACTACTTGAAATCCCTAAAAAAACTCTCGATCCTATAGAAGGATCTCTTTGAAGCGTATCTACTAATTGAATAATGCCTTCTGTCTCAGCTATGTCTTTACTAAATAGCGCGACTTCCAGTTTCCCACTTACGAACGGTTTTGGGGATTCTGAATTGTATTGACTTCGTATTTCTTTACTAAGTGCTGCTGTTTGAACAAAAACACTATTATCAATTCTTCCATCAGCTTGATATTGAGGGGCTACCGCAATCCCTTTGATAAGATTTTCCTCACTTTCTTTTTCAGGAAGATCATAGCCAATAATCGTAACCATTTGAATATCATCCAGGATACTTTTTTGAACACATCCTGTTAGGAGTAAAATACTCACAATGAAAATGAACAGTCGAGTCATCCCGATCTTCCCACCTTACTTTTAATGTACTGAAAGACAAATACAAAGGGAACATAAATGTAGACAAAATAGAAACCAATCTTACTTGTATATTGATTCAAAAGGTCGATACTTTCTCGTCGTGCAAACAAACTGCTACTAATTAAGATAAGGACTAGTATTGGAATGGTTACGTTTTGCTGACTAACTCTTGACAATCTTCTAATCCCTCTACCAGCAGCCCAAATGGTAATGCAAAGATTCGGTAAGATCACAAGTGCCCATGAAGCAATTCCGATATATTCGAATCTCTGTACAAAAGGCATTTCAGCAATTTTCCAAGTCGTTAATGTTGCCCAGATCGTTTTTTGAAGTTGTTCAGGACTAAAGAATGCGATTGTCGTGATCATAACAGTCGTATAAATAAAAACAGTCAATAAATGACCACCTTGTGCCCATCGATGGGATTTTTCTGGCTCTTTAATAAACGGCAGATACATGAAAAGAGTTGTAAATCCTAAATAGGAAAGAGACGCTCCTTTGACTCCCTCATACATCTCCATTAAGGAGTGATTGAAGATTGGAAGTAGATCACGAAAATGCCCATAAAACAAAGGAAATATCATGGTAAGAACCAGGTAAAAAGGAATGACCACACCAAAAAAGGAGATCCCAGCTACCACTCGAAAACCACCAGATAAACAATAGTAAACGAGGAGTAAGAACACTGTTCCAAAAATCCACTTATTTAAATCTGGAAACATCCAAACTTGAACAACCTCAATATACGTTCGTAGTACCGTTATACCCATCGCAATAAAATAAACGATAGCAATTAAGCTTAGTAATCCGCCGATCCATTTTCC
The DNA here is from genome assembly GCF_011082085.1 of Bacillus sp. Cs-700. Classification (NCBI taxonomy): domain Bacteria; kingdom Bacillati; phylum Bacillota; class Bacilli; order Caryophanales; family Bacillaceae; genus Bacillus; species Bacillus sp. Cs-700. Next base: position 3,354,729 of record NZ_CP041063.1, on the reverse strand, counting down.
AAAAAGGTTATGGTGTAGGGAGATGAGATCACCCTTTTCCTTCATCATAATCTTATAAATTAGAAAAATAATTACGTTCAAGCTCAGTCCGGCTGCCAATACAGAAATCCAGGCATCGTTGCCTGCATATTTGGCACTAATTCGCTGAAACCCCATTACCCCTACACCTACTTGGACAGAATGAACGAGGTAAAAGACGAGAAATGGAGATACTTTATATTGATCTTTCACTTCTGGCCCTGTCATATAGAAGCATCTCCTTTCACATCTTATTCATGAAAATCATTTTTCTCTTTTTCAGTAACAGGTTTAAATCGCACGGTATCTTCTGATTGTAAATGAATCGGACGCTTATTCTGGAATTTTAAAGGCAATCTAATAATCGCATCTTTTAAATCTTGTACTCGTAGCGGATAAATTGGTTCAAGAAAAGGTCTTCCTAAAGATTTGAGCTTTAGTAGGTGAGCGATTAAGAAACAAAAGCAAATCGTTACCCCAAGAAGACCCCACAGATGAGCGAAAAGAAGAAACGGAAAGCGTGTTAAACGAATCGTATTACTCATTCGATACACTGGGGTTGTAAATGAAGCCAGTGCTGACAGCGCGACAATAATCAGCAATACGTTACTCGTTAACCCCGCTTCAACCGATGCTGTCCCGATCACAATACCTCCTACAATACCAATAGTTTGTCCAACTTTTGTAGGTAACCTTGCTCCAGCTTCTCTTAATAGTTCAATTGATAATTCTAGAAAGATCGCTTCTAGAATTGGTGGAAGCGGAATGCGCTGCCTTGAACTAACTAACGTACCGAGTAAATCTTTTGGAATTAATTCATAGTGATAGGTTAACGTCGCTACATAAACCGGCGTCACAAGTATGGAGAACAAAATAGCAAAAATACGAATCAAACGAGCACTTGATGCTACGATCCAGTTAACAAAATAGTCTTCAAATGCAGAGAAAAACTCGACCAGAGTTGTTGGACCGATCAATGCCTGTGGTGAACCATCTGAGAGTACTACAACCTTCCCTTCACATAAAACAGATGTTGCCCGATCTGGCCTCTCAGTATCAATCAGTTGCGGAAAAGGAGAATTTTTATTATCAGTAATTAGCTGCATAATGACAGAGTTATCTACAATTTGATCGACCTTTATATCTTCAAGTCTTTGTTTAACCGTATTAACGTTCTCTTCGTTTGCAATACCATCAAGGTAGAGAACAACAACTTTTGTGTTTGTCAGCTTGCCAACCGTTACTTCATAGGCTTTTAGTTCATGAACAGGCAGGCGCTTTCTAATTAAGTGCAAGTTTGTATCAAGTGATTCAACAAATGCTTCTTTGGAGCCGACCACTGTAAATTCTACTTCTGGTTGGGTAACAGCCCTTGCTTTTTTAACTTGTGATGGAATAAGGGCACATTCTGTTGCATTTGCATTTAATCGAATAAGAACGTAGCCTCGCATCACCTTCTCACAGATCTCTTTCAGATCGCTCGAAAGAATAACACCTGGAATCGGCACTCTTTCAGGTATATCCTCCAATGATTTTAATGGTTTTTCCACTAGGTATGGAAGGATATGATCATTTAACTCCGTTTCGTGAACAAGCGTTTTAAAGTAGTAAATAAAAAATGAACTATCCTGTTGCTTGCTTTCATGATGGAGAAAATCGCCTGAGTCCTGGAGATTGCGAATAAGCTCAGGTAGGTTTTTTAATTTTTCTGGAGAACGACTTTTTTTCAACCATCGAAACATTATATTCACCACACATTCACGGTTTCTCCATGTAGTTTTTGCAATTGAGTTTAATTTATCCAATTCCTAAAAAATGTGCAGTAAAATAAAAAAAGCGTGCCGATTTGGCACGCTTTCGTTCCTTATTGTCCTTGTGCTAATGAATAGGCAATTTTCCCATCAAAGCGGTATAAATTCTCAATCTTAATCCAGTCTAAATCCTCTGATTCAATTTGTGTTAACAACTCACGAATTGCTCCCTGCGTTTCTTTCTTTCCTTCAATTGGTTGGAATCTACAGCGCCAGTGATCGGATAAGAACGTTTCAGAGAACCCATTTGGATATACTTTAACGCCACGATTTGTCATCATTACGAATTCATGATTGCTTGCTTCCGCTGCACGAGTGAGCTTCTCTGCAATTTCATCAATTGTAAGCGTGTTGTTAAATAAAAATACGTCTGTTCCATCAAGTTCACGCTCAGGAATGTAGTTTGGCCGTACGGTTTCTTCTTGCTTCTCCTCGACTTCCTTACTATAAACAACAGGAGCTAGAACGGAAGGGGATTGACCAAGACGTTCAACCACAGCATTTGCAAACTCTTTCGTTCCGACAGCGTCTTTGCCTTTAGCGATATCACCCGTAAGAACGCCGTCTTCAATCGTTTTCAACCAGGCGTTATGAATTTTCTCTGCTGCTTCAGGCTGTCCAATATGCACGAGCATCATAATTGCCCCATGAAGAAGACCAGATGGATTTGCAATTCCTTTACCAGCAATATCAGGAGCGCTTCCGTGAATCGCTTCAAACATCGCAATTTGATCTCCGATATTTGCAGAACCTGCTAATCCAACGCTTCCTGCAATCTGAGCTGCAATATCAGAAGCAATATCACCATATAAATTCAACGTTACGATCACATCAAATTCTTCTGGTGAATCAGCAAGGCGAGCCATTCCAATATCGACAATGTAACTATTTGCTTCAATATCAGGATATTCTGCTGCGATTTCTTTAAATACCTGATGAAAAAGACCATCACTCAATTTCATGATATTATCTTTTACAAGACAAGTTACTTTCTTACGATTATTTTTGCGAGCATATTCAAAAGCATGACGAACAATTCGCTCAGAACCTGGGCGTGAAATGAGTTTCAAGCTTTGCACAACGTCTGGCGTTTGCTGATGCTCAATGCCTGAGTATAGATCCTCTTCATTTTCGCGAACAATCACAAGATCCATATCTGGATGCTTGTTTTCAACGACAGGATGATAAGATACGCAAGGGCGAACGTTTGCATATAATCCCATCGCTGTACGTATTGTTACGTTTAGGCTCTTATAACCACCGCCCTGTGGTGTTGTAATCGGCGCTTTCAAGAGTACTTTTGTTCGACGTAATGAATCCCATGCTTCTTGAGGAATACCTGTTGAATTACCTGTAAGGTAAACTTTTTCTCCAACATCAATAAATTCAGGCTCAATCTCAGCCCCAGCTTGTTCTAAGATAGTTAGTGTTGCTTCCATGATTTCCGGACCGATTCCGTCTCCGGTTGCTACTGTAATTGGACGCTTTTCTGCCATGATCTTCTCTCCTTCTCTGGTCTGTCAGCACTGAAAAAACCGGCAAGCTCTAGTAGAAACAATACCGAATCTTCCTAATATAGTGAACTTTCCATTCTTCAAGCTTCTTCAAACCTTTGCCTAATTCATGGAATTAACCAACATTTTGTTATCGCTTTCCAAGGTTATTATAGAAATCATGTTCTTTTTTGTCAATTTTACAGAGTATTTGACTTCCCCATAAAAAATACCAGTCCTTTTTCTTGAAGGACTGGGCTATACCTTATTGTAAAGCTTTCACGTCATCGACAATTTCTTCATAAGGGACATTCGAAACGCCAGAATACTTTTTCACGACCACGCCATCTTTATTCACAAGATAAAAAGCAGTGCCATGAATAAATTGATCTGAATTTGGATCTGCATCTACAGCTGTTTTAAAACTACTCTCTGCGAAACTTTTAATCTCCTCATTATCGTAACCAGTTAAGAAGTGCCAGTTTGATAAATCGGCATCAAATTTCTCCGAGAACTTTATTAATTCTTCAGGTGTATCTCGTTTTGGATCAACAGAAAAAGATACAAGCTCTACATCCACATCCGCTCCTGCAAGCTTATCCTGGAGTTGGGACATATTTGCTGTCATAGGCGGACAAACCGTCTCACAATTTGTGAATATCAAATCAGCAATCCACACTTTTCCATCCAAATCACTTAAACCAAACTCGCTATTTGTTTGATCCGTATATGTAAAGTCCTTCACTTCCCAATCAAGGTCGTCGGGCACATCCTTCCCGCAAGCAGCCAGTATGACCAGTAGTGTCATTAATCCTGTAACGAATAAGAAGCGTTTCTTCATTAGATTAACCTCCATAAAAATTGGAATAATATTCTCCCTCTACCTTATCTCAAAATAAAGAAAGTTGCCATATGATGATTTAGGGATATGCGATCATTTCATGAACATAAGCATGAATCCATAACGATTCATGCTTATCATGAGATAAAGCGACATCTATTTTTCTTGTTGCATACGCCTTACGATTCCTGTTACAACTTTTCTTGGAATAAAACGGATTGATTTAGCTAGAATTTTATTCTGTGTACCAGGAATAATGATACTCTTTCCGTTTCTTACTCCTTCATATCCTGCTTTTGCGACAGACATGGAATCCATTGTACCTCCATCAAAAAGTTTTGACTTCCCAAGGTTAGCACGGCTACTAAAATCGGTTCTTGTCGGTCCAGGGCACAAAATTGATACGGTTACCCCTGTCCCCTTCAACTCATTCTCGATCGCTTCTGAAAATGAAAGTACATAGGCTTTCGATGCATAATAGACTGCCATTAAAGGACCAGGTTGAAAGGCAGCTGTAGATGCTACATTTAGGATGCTGCCTTTACCGCGTTGTGTCATCTCTTCCACAACTAACTTCGTCAAATGAGTTAGGGAGTTAATATTTAAATACAGCATGTCCAATTCCTTCTGCAAATCGGTTTCTACAAACTTGCCGAATAGACCAACACCTGCGTTGTTCACTAAATAATCTACTTTCTTTCCAAGTCCTTTTACTTGTTCAAATAATTCGCCAGCAGCTCCAGGCTTTGCCAGATCACTAACGATTATATCAACTTGTACACCATATTTTGATAATTCTCGTGCTCGTAACTCTAGCTTCTCTTTACTTCTCGCGACTAAAATTAAGTGTATGCCATCTTTTGCAAATAACGTGGCAATATCTGCACCTAGACCTCCAGATGCCCCTGTAATTAATGCTGTTTCGGACATATCGAATCCACCCTTCATTTATTTCTTAAAGTTTAAACGTTTGAACATATTACTTAATAAAGAAAGTAGAAGACTTAAAAGCAAGTCTCTTCTACTTTATCTAGTAGCATTTTCAATATAGCTACACCATCTTCAAGTTGAAGCGAATAGAAACGTGTTGTTCCTTTCTGTTCGACTGAAACAAGACCAACTTCACGCAAAATTTTAAGATGATGTGAAATCGCTGGACGAGACAAGGTTGATTGCTCGGTAATCTCATTCACGCTTAGACAATCGTGTTCACTAAGTAACAGGATAATATCTTGCCTGTAGGGATCGCCAAGCGCCTGAAAGATCGGCGTACTTTTACGAAAAAGCTGACGCGCTTCATGATGGTCATTTTCTTTATTCATCACAGTAAGCCCCTATCTGTTTAAAAGTTTAAACGTTTAACCTGATTTAAGCATATCCGATTGTCACAATCCTGTCAATGGACTATACGCTAAGCTAATAGCCTAACTGTTTCAGCACAATTTGATGATTTGGATTTATGTTGTCTGGTAAATCATTGATTTGAAAATACCTCACTTCAGATACTTCCTTCTCGTCTAATTTAAAATCATCACTTGCACACTGCCCAGAATAGACAGCAATTACACTAAAAACTTCATCCCCATTCGGGTATTGGTAATAAAGATTCTCTCCAGAAAAAAACGATTCAAAAGTTAAGTTTTGAATCGTTATTCCCAATTCTTCAAACGTTTCACGAGCTACCGTTTCTTCGAATGACTCTCCAGGCTCCATAAATCCGCCTGTTAATCCCCATCGTTTATTATCGGTCCTTTTTTGCATGAGAAGATTTGACTTTGATTGATCAAATAGCAGAATTGCTACACCTGGTAATATAAGTGGTCGACTCCCGACAAGCGCTCTAAGTTCCTGAATGTAATCCATAGCTCCTCCTAGAGAATAAATAGTGTTCCGGTTCATGAAAAAAAGCCTCTCGATCTATCGAAAAGGCTTGCTACCCATTACTAAACGCCCAGACCCAGTAGACTACTCCCCATACTGCACTTAACGCCAATAAAATAATCAGGAGACGAATGTTTTTAGTTCTCATTATTCTCAATCTCCTCTTGTTCAACGGATTTTCCTTTCCGCTTTAACATATATAAGAAAAATCCAAACATACCAAACACAACAAAGAAAAGTCCTGTTGACATATAAACTAAAATTGACCCTATATCCATATTAGCTCCACCTTTCTTAGGCACTATCCGCTGTATGATAAGTAAATAGACAATACCCCAATGACAATCATCGTTATAAAAGGTAGAACAAAGGCTAGGAAAATAACAGCAGATTCCGTTTTGTGCTGTTTTATTTTGGATAACATGAAGCCATTCTCCTTTCACTTTATCATTCACATCAATAGTATATCGGATATTCGCTTACCTTTTCGCTGTTTTCTTGAACGTTTCCGTACTATTCTAACATAAGTTCAATCATGACATGCATGATGAATCGCTTGATGAAGCAATGCCATCACATGTTGGTCATCAGGAGAATAAAAGATACTTGTTCCTGCTCTTCTGAACTTAACTAATCGTAAGTTCTTTAGAAAGCGAAGCTGATGCGACACAGTCGACTGTGAAAGATGAAGGACATCTGCTATTTCACTAACAGCACATTCCCGATCAGCTAGTAAGTTCAAGATCCGTATCCTTGTGGGATCACCAAGAGCTTTGAAGGTTTGTGAAACAATGAAAAGCGTTTCTTCATCTAAATCCATTTCTTCATTTGTTACATCCTTATCTTGATTATCCAAGCGAATCTCCCCCGTTTCATTATATGAACAATTATTCATATATAACTCTGTTGACATTGTATGAAAGTCATCAGTCAATTGTCAACATCAGGCTGTCACGATTCCTTCACAGAAACTCTTGAACCTCTCTTGAGTTCACCTTCAATCCTTTTTACAATAGAAAGAGAAGAAAAAGTAAAGGCTTTCCTATCATAAGATAGGATGCCTGTTCATGATGTGGTATGATGAAAACGTTCAACATTTACGGAACAGAATTATGATCATAGATGGAGGTGTTCCTTATGTGGGAACAATTAACGAGCACGTTTTCGTTTAGTGCTCTCTGGAGCCCTGGGATTCTCGTAGCTGCGATTGTTATCGCTGGTTTCTATTTACTTCTTACAGGACCCTGGAAAGATAGCTTTAAAGACGCATCACCCTTCCCCCTTTATAAAAAGATCTTCTTCTTAATTGGGGTTGCCTTATTTTACATTGGACTCGGTGGACCATTATCACTAATGGGGCATTTATTACTCAGTATTCACATGACTGAAATGGCTCTTGTCTATTTAGTTGCGCCACCTCTTATTATCGTTGGGACACCCGCATGGTTGCTTCGACCATTACTAAATGTCAAAGTTATTCGCAAAATCGTTAAATTTTTCACTTTCCCAATTATTTCACTGCTTTTATTTAATGGATTGTTTTCTTTTTATCACATACCAGAAATATTCGACTACTTAATGGTCCATTACACAGCTCAGAATTTCTATAAAGCAGCTCTGATTGTGACAGCTTTCGCGATGTGGTGGCCACTCGTTTGTCCAGTACCTGAATATGACACGTTATCAGGTGTAAAGAAGCTCGGCTATATTTTCGCAGATGGCGTTCTACTGACACCAGCATGTGCACTAATCATTTTCGCAACTACTCCACTTTACGCAACCTATACAGACCCGACTGTATGGGCCAATGCAATGGGATACTGTGTCCCTAATGGCACAACCGTATCACCTGAACTATTTGACCAATTCAAGCCGCTAGGAATTATGGAAGACCAACAGCTAGGCGGAATCATCATGAAAATCATCCAAGAATTATCATACGGCAGCGCTCTCGGCTACATCTTCTTCCAATGGGCAAGAAAAGAACGCGAAAAAGATGCCGAAGAACTACAATCACCAGAATTCAGAATGAGCGAGATTTAATATGAAAAGCGGAGACGAGCGTTTAGAAACGGAGATATTGGAGTTCTTGAACTAGAACACGCCTTTTGTGTTCTGGTGAAAGAGCGAAATATCGCAGTTTCTGCGAGTCGTAGCTGGATCTATGAAAAGCGGAAGCCTCCGTTAAGACCCGGCAGGCACTGGAGCCCTCCAAATTGAACACGGTCTTTGTGTTCGAGTTGGAGGGTGAAGTGACCGAGGGTCTGGAGGCTGCAGCTGGATCTATGAAAAGCGGAGACGAGCGGTTAGAAATTACACTAAAACTCATCACTCAAAAGCCATGAAGCAAGTTTGCTTCATGGCTTTTTTTGTCCCTTTACACATAGCGAATTAATAAAGTGCGTACTACACTTCCTACCCCCACTCCCAAAACAATACCGAAGATAGCCACAAATGTTGGCGGAAAAGGAATACCCCCTATATTAGAAAATATGACTCCCACAGTAGAAAAATAAGCACTGGAAACAAAGGGGAGTGACAGGTATTTCCTTACTTCTTGACCGGACTTTTCTAAAGCACATAAATAGCTTTCATAAATGGCAAATAGATAAACACATGGATAAAACATCGCCCACTCATAATTAGTCACTTCAATTGCTTGAGTGGATTTCCCTTGAAAACTATAAAGAATATTCATGTTTAAATTTGCATTTACATTGATGACAAACTCTAAAACAATAAAAAAAGCCCCTTTTAAATACATTTTATTTAAGATTTGTCCAAATCCGGGAAAAGCAATACTCCAAAGAAGGACTTCAAGTGGGTACACGTTTCTCTTCATCTCATCACCAGCTTCTCATCAACTACCTCGTTACTTTTTCCAATTTAATGGTATTTCATCCATCCCTCATGGAATTATTTTCAGAAGTAACTCAAGGTCTTTTAGTTCATACTACGTACATAAACAAACGAAAGGAGATTTTTCAATGCTAACGACAGGTCAACTCCGCTCATTTAAAAATACGATTCAAAAACGTATTCGAGCACTCAATGAAGAATTGGTTGATAATGATGAATTTGGAATTTCTCAATCATTTGTCCAACATTCTACGGGGGAACTTTCAAATTATGATAATCACCCTGGCGATACAGCTACAGAACTTTATGAGCGAGAAAAAGATCTTTCATTAAATGAACATGCGAAACAAGAATTAGCTGAACTTAACAATGCACTTGAACGTATCAGTAACGGCAAATATGGTAGATGTGAGATATGCGGAAATGAGATCTCCATCGAAAGGCTTTCTATTCTTCCCACTGCCAAAACCTGCGTCGAACATAGCCCCTCACAAAAAACGTCAAACCAAAGACCTGCAGAAGAAGATGTACTTGGTCAATCATTCAGTGAGCATATAAATGATGAAGAAGAATCGAATTTTTTTGACGCTGAAGACTCCTGGCAACGAACCGCAAGATATGGAACATCTGAAACCCCTTCGGATTTTAATGATCAGCAAATGAGCTATGATCGCATGTATATCGATTCGAATGAACTAAATGGGTATGTTGAAGAAATCGAAACTTTTTTATCTGCTAATATTGACGGTAAACCAACTGGTGTCGTTCCTAATGAACGTCACGAACGATATGAAGAACAATTAGATGACTATGAAGAACTGGCTTCGCAAGGAATGATTGAAGATACGGATATGAACAAATGAAAGAAGCAGCCCATTAATTTGGGCTGCTTCTTTACATTTCTTCAGGTGCGTGAAGACCAAGTAATCGTAATCCCTCTTGCAAAACAATTGATACAGCCATAACTAGTTGTAATCTAGCTTGTTTGGATGAGTTCTCTTCTAAAATACGGACCTGTCCATAATATTTGTTGAAAGCACGCGAAAGTTCTAAAACAAATTTTGCGATTTGAGAAGGATCGTATTCAGTAGCTGCTCGTTCAATCGCATGGGGGAATTGACGAAGTTTTGTGACGACTGACCAGGCTTCTTCACCTTCTAGCTTTTCGATATTTTCTACTTTTTGATAATTCCCTTTACGTAGAATGGAACAAGCACGAGCGTGTGTGTACTGTACATATGGACCAGTTTCTCCTTCAACTCGTAGCATATCTTCAAGTGAAAAGTCGATGTCATTTCGACGATCATTCTTTAAATCATGAAACAAGACGGCCCCAACCCCAATTTGTTCTGCAATAGCACTTTTGTTTGCTAAATCAGGATTTTTAGCTTCAATATTTTCTTTTGCAAGTTCAATCCCCTCACATAGCACCTCTTCAAGCAAAACGACTTTTCCTTTTCTCGTTGACATTTTCTTTCCTTCTTTAAGCATCATCCCAAAGTTGATATGGTGCATTTGCTCTGCCCATTCGAACCCTAACTTTTTTAGAACTTCAATTAATTGTTTGAAATGTAGGCTTTGTTCATTCCCTACTACGTAAAGGGATTCACTAAAGCCGTATGTTTCATATCGATAAATCGCTGCTGCTAAATCGCGAGTGGCATAAAGAGATGCTCCGTCCTTCTTTTTAATTAAGCATGGAGGGAGATCTTCTCCAAGCTCAACAACCATGGCACCATTGGATTCCACTAACAGGTCCTTTTCTTCTAACATCTTAATCACTCGCTGCATTTTATCATTATAAAAAGCTTCTCCATTTGTCGAATCAAATGTGATGCCCATAAGGTCATAAATACGATTAAATTCTTTAAGAGATTCTTCACGGAACCACTTCCAGAGCGTCACAGCTTCCAAATCGCCTTGTTCTAACTCTTTAAATGCCTTTCTCCCTTCATCTTCTAGTAAAGGATCAACGGCTGCTTCTTCATGAAACAAAATATATAATTTAAGAAGTTCTTTAATTGTTTGTTCACGAACTTTTTGCTCATTCCCCCACTTACGATACGCCGTTATCAACTTTCCAAACTGCGTACCCCAATCCCCAAGATGATTGATTCGAATAGGACGATAGCCAACTTTTTCAACAATTAACGATAGAGCATTCCCAATCACGGTTGAGCGTAAGTGTCCCATTGAAAAAGGTTTTGCAATATTAGGTGATGACAAATCGATCGTTACCACACCGTCTTTACCTATATTGGAGCTCCCATACTCTTCTTCTTGACTAAGGACCAGATGAATAACATCACTCGTAACCATTTTCTTATTAAGAAACACATTGACATAAGGGCCAACTGCGTCTACTTTCTCGAATAGAGGATCGTTCAATTTACTAGCAAGATTTGTCGCAATTTGATTAGGGGACATTTTTTCCAACTTAGCAAGTTGAAAACATGGAAAAGCGTAATCACCATGTGACTCATATTTCGGAATTTCAATGCGTTGCATCAAGTCACTACTCTTTACTTTTCCACCGCATGCTACAACGAGTTTGTCTGCAAAGATTTTTTTATACATCATCATCTTCCTCCTTATGTCATTAAACGCTTTCCACTTAAAACAAAAAAAACTCCGTCTCTCTAATAGAGACGGAGTTTTTTTCCGCGGTACCACTCTGATTGCTCAACAAAGATACTTGAGCCAACTTCACTCGGATAACGGACGAGCCCGACTGTTTCTACTGAAGTTCAAAACAGTGTCTTGAAAGTCCGGTTCATGTCTGATTAGGTTTCGGGCTTTCACCATCCCCGAATCGCTTTATCCATCATTAGACACTACTCTCTTTCGCTCTGACGATCAAATATTATTTTCATTATAGCCTATTTTATTATAAATTCAACTAGTTATCTGTTTATACCTGGTTCTAACTCTAATTGTACGTTGTTCTCTCCATCCTGATAACCTTCCTGATAGGCTTCTCGATAAATAGAAGTTAAATACATTGAAATCAGCTGTCTTACTTTCGGCTCTACGTTAACGACCTCTAAATGTTTCATACACCGATCAACCGCTAATTTTTCCTTTTGGATATTTTTACTCGTCAACGTAAGAACCACCTTTCCATCTAAGTTTATTTCATTATACATTAATTGGACAAGTGGTGTACATTCTTTCGACAAATATCGGTTTTATGTTATAAGAAGTGCTCTATATTAATACAGAAAGACAGTTTTCTATTACGAAAATGACTTATTTTGCAAACAGAACCTCATTCTACGAATCCTTTCCAATCTTGATACATAACTTTACCATTTCATCACAAGCTATACTTATCTATCATCACTAAGAGGAGGTTGCAGCGTGAGACGTGGTAAACGAAAACCGATCCGAAATGAACCTTATCAAATCCCAACTGCTACTGAATCACATGAGGCGTTTTTTTCACTTGAACAAAACAAAGAATATCTCAATTCGAAATTTTACCATACAGAAGATATTAAGTTTAGAAACATTACCATTGAGAATATTCCATGCATACTTGCGTACCTAGACCCTCTCGTAGACGAGGATAAACTTCAGAAAACCATTATGAAACCATTAATGGAAAAGAATAAATTAAACATTGAAGATACAGTGACATCTAAAGAATATCGAAGATCAATGGATTTACATGAAGCTGTAACTGGTTTAACAAAGGGCTTTGTCGTCCTCTTTATAGAAGGGCATCAACATTTTTATTTACTGGAAGCATTTTCAGCAAGTTCTAGGCCCGTATCAGAACCAATCAATGAACAAGTTGTTCGTGGTTCACACGAAGGTTTTGTCGAAAATATTATGCAAAACCTACAAATGCTCCGCAGAAGGATTGAGAATCCAAATCTTGTGATAAGGTTTTTTAAGGTTGGAAAAGCAACCGATACGAAGTTAGCAATTATATATTTGCAACACCTTGTTAATCCAGAGCTGATTAACGAAGTAGAAAAAAGGATTACTTCCATAAAAGCTGACTCTATACAAACGCCAGGATATGTAGAAGAATTTATTGAGGATTCACCATTTTCACCATTTCCTCAAATGCTAAGTACAGAACGACCTGATCGATTAACTGCTCATATTATTGAAGGCAGAATCGGCTTATTAATGGAAGGAAGTCCCTCCACTCTAATCATGCCTGTTACGTTCTTTGCATTTTATCAATCTCCGGAAGATTACAATAGTCGGTGGTACATTGGTTCAATTCTGAGACTTATTAGAGTAGCCAGTTTTATTTTCGCACTCGGTTTGCCATCTCTTTATATTGCCACTGTTTCTTTTCACTCTGAGGTACTACCTGCGGAACTCATTTTAAACATTAAAAGTTCACTTGAAAATGTGCCATTTCCACCATTACTTGAGGCACTTATTATGCAGATAATCCTTGAGTTGCTAAGAGAAGCTGCCATTCGCCTGCCGGGGCCAATCGCACAAACCATTGGTATCGTTGGAGGTTTAGTTATTGGAACAGCCATCGTCGAAGCAAATCTTGTCTCCAATATGATGATTATCGTTGTAGCTCTCACAGCAATTTCGTCCTTTGCTGTTCCATCTTATGAAATGAGTATGTCCATAAGGCTATTAGGCTTTCCGCTTATGCTACTCTCTGCATCTTTTGGTTTTATTGGACTCGTTTTTGGTCTATCAATAATCCTCATTCATTTATGTAGTCTAGAAACGTTCGGCACTCCTTACTTCTCGCCACTTGCACCATTTCGTTTGAACGAGCTAAAAGATTCCATCGTCCGTCTACCAAGATGGTTGCTTGGTCAGCGACCATCTGATGTACATGCCCAATCTCAAAGGCAGGAGTGGATTTCAAGAGGGTGGAAAAAAAATGAAGACGACTAGTGAAATTAATAACGCTCAGCTTTTCTTTATTATTTTTCAAACGCAAGTAGGTGTAGGTGTACTTTCTTTGCCTTCTTCTCTTTATGCTAAAGCAGGTTTTGACGGATGGATGACTCTCCTTGTAACTGGGGCTGCGATTCAAATTATTATCTTTATGCTCTATCTATTAAGTACACGATTTCCTTCTTTAACACTTTACGAATATGCGCCTAAAATCATTGGAAAGTATGCAGCATTTATTGTCTCAGTTCTTTACATTGCATTTGCCATTGCCACAGCTGTTATTGTACTAGAACTTTTTGAAACGACAATTAAAACCTGGATTTTATTTCGTACTCCTATGTTAGTTATATTGTTATTGCTAACGATTAGTGGAAGTTATCTCGCGATAGGTAAAATTAAAGTGATGGGAAGGTTTTATCAATTTGTTTCTATTCTAATCCTCCCCCTGGTCATTATGGCAGCTTATACTTTAAAAGATGCTGATATTCGATATATTTTGCCAATCGGCCAAAATGGAGTAGGAACAATTTTAAAGGCAACCCAACAAGGAATTGTTTCCATGCTCGGCTTTGAGATTGTATTATTTGTATACCCATATGTACAAAATAAAGGAAAATCTGCCCTTAAGAGTTTAACTCTTGCGAACATAGCCGTTACAAGCTTATATACCTTTCTGACCTTTGCAACATACGTTTTCTTTAGCCCTGCTGAACTTAAAATGATTCCAGAACCTCTTGTTTATATGTTAAAAGGAGTTTCCTTTATTATCGTTGACAGAGTTGACTTACTTTTTCTCTCAATATGGATCATCTCGGTAATGACTTCATATGTCTCCTATTTGTATATTGCAGGAAGAGGGATTCAACACCTCACAAAAAGAAAAAAAACTACGTGGCCAATCTTGATTGCTGCAATGATCGCCCTAATCTTTTCCACTTTTTCTCATGATCGCTATACAGTTGAAATGCTATCTGGTTATCATGCGAAGGCAAGCTATTTTTTTGCATTCGGTTTTCCTTTAATTCTCTTGTTGATAAGTCTTCTATTTAAGAAGAAAGAGGAGTTTTAATGAAAAAAACATTTTATCACACCATAATGACAATGCTTTTGTTGCTGATGACTGGTTGCTGGGACCAAGAACTTTTAAAAGAGTCCAAACTAATTTTTGGAGTAGGTTTTGATTACGAAAGTAACAATGAAATTCGCACAACGTTCACTGTTCGAAACTTGGGCATTCCTGTTAGTCAAGGTGGAAGCTATTCCAATCGAATACTATCTACAACAGGGATATCACCCAGAGAAACTCGTTTAAAAATGGATCGTATCATTTCTAAACAGGTTACAGCATCCAAAGTACAACTTCTCCTTTTAGGGGAAGAAATTGCAAAGCACAATATTGAGCACACCTTTGATGTTTTGTATCGCGACCCCAAAAGTCCATTAGACGCACGAGTAGCAGTGGTGAATGGGCGTGCAGAAGACATGTTCAATATAGATCAAATAGAAGATACGCTTGTAACTGAATTTATGACAAACTTAATAAAAGGGGCGGAGAATAAAACCGAAGCACCACGCATGACCGTAGAAAAAACGTTTCGATTTTCTCATGATGTCGGACAGGACTATGCTCTTCCTTACATTCGTTACAATGAGGAAATCGGTTCACCAGAAATAGATGGAATCGCTTTGTTTCATCAAACGACGTATACAGGGGTTACTCTTTCGCCTTCCGAAGGTACATTACTACTTCTAATGAGCAATAAAAAAAGTAAAAAAGCAAACATAGTAGAGAGCCTAGGTGAACGTTACAATGAAGGCTATCTTACGGAAACAGTAACAATAAATGTGCGAAATGCAAATTCAGATATGGCTTATTCATTTCAAGACCACAAGCTAACCAAAGCAGTTATTAATCTTGAAATAAGAGGAAATATAGAGGAATACCCTCAAAATCATCTCTTTAAAGAAAGTCAAGTTGAGGATATTGCGGATGAGCTATCAATCAGATTAACAAAAAGAGCGAACGCCGTACTCGCAAAGCTACAGGAGGCGAACTGTGATTTTCTTGGTATCGGGCGTGATTTAAACGCTTATCATCACGATGCGTGGCATCCAAAACAGTGGGAAAAAGAATTCCCAGAGCTAACTTTAGAAGCTAATGTAAAGGTGAATATTGCAGAAACAGGGATTATTAAATAGAAAGAGAATGAGCTTTTTTGCTCATTCTCTTTCTATTTGTTTCATCTCTTCGATTGTCGGTTCTTTTGAACCATACCAGGAATAAGCCACCTCATAAATCTCGCCTTCCTGCACGAGATTCCAGGACATTTCGTCTTCCATTAGGAGTTCAATTGCCTCTCCTTCTCCTTCTGGCTGAACAAACACGTAATGATGATGATCCGTACTTTCTTTCTTAATCACTTCTCCTCTTTCAAGATGTTCCTCATGCACATAGGTGTATCTTCCGATTAAAAAAATACTAACTAGTACAACAATGCTGGCAATGGTAATGTTTAATGCTCTCTTTTTATTCATAATGCCTCCGTCAAGTAATGGTTTACTAATAAAGTACCACAAACATGATTTATTTAACAAAGTTAGGCATGTATGTTTATTGAAAAATTGATGCGGGTAACCCTGTACTAAGAGACATTACAAGGAGGAATTACTAATGGCTAAGAATTCACAATATCAACCGATTCATGAGAGCGGATTTTCTCTAAGTGACGCTCAAGAGGTAAAATACGCGAAAGACTTTAAGAAAGCAGATATCGCAGGAGGCATTCGTAAGCCAAAAGTTAAGCGAGCTAAGAATGAAAATCCTGATTTACTGAAATAAACTGAATCATCTATCGACAGTAACTAAGAAACAATCAATATAAAGCTTACATGAACGAAATAGTAAGCTTAGCGTTAATAAAGAGAGGGAGGCCACTGGGCTCCCTCTCTTTTTATTTGTTTACGTAGAAAATTTAACCTTCTTGTTTCACAAATGCATTGTAACCTTTTTTCTTCAATTCTTCACATAAATGCTCTGCCCTGCTCTTTTCCTTATAAGCACCTGATTGGACGAAATAGAGCGGGCTACTGTTAAGATTCCCTTTTGTGTAACGCACAGCAGCAAGCGCTACTTCTTCAGCTAACTGGAAACGATAGGATCGAACATTTAATTTCTTTCGATCGACAGCAGAGTCTAGAAAACCATATTCAATAATAAGTGTTTCAACCTTTCCTGTTAATCGATGCATATAATAATAATCTTTCCCATCTGACCCTTCTCTTGAAAATACCCTACGCACTGGCATTACTTTCTTCAATGCATCTGCAGTGCTTTTAGCAAAAGCGGGGGTAGCATATTTTGAATGAATCACTTCTGCTCCACTCCCACCACCTGCATTAAAATGATTGCTTAAACAAACCGTTGCATCAGAAGATCGTACGAGCTCAGAACGCTTATCAGGAGACAAATCAATATCCGTTTTTCGAGTCAGTTTACAAGGAATACCGAGCTTTTTCAAAAATTCATATTGATGTAAGGATACCTCTAAATTCCAATCCTTTTCTTTTACTCCATCCGCAATAGCCCCTGGATCCTTGCCACCATGACCCGCATCAATGATAATCATTTTTTTCCTCCCTTATTCTAAAAAAATTTCTGATTCTGATTACTTCATAGAATACCTTCTGCTCCTTCTTATTCTATATATCGAAAGAAAAAAGGAAAAAGGGGCAACGTTATCAAATTATTTATCAATTAACGCAACTTTTCAGCTATGGACACGTCTTTATACTAAATGTCATTTAAAGGATGATCGTATGAACGAAAACTCACAAGGTGATTTCAAATTAGATTTCACTAGCTATACTACTGTTCAAAAAACAGAATTAATTGAGCATTTAATGGAAACGTATGGTGAAGCGTTAGTAAGACTCGCTTATACATATACAAAGGACTGGGGAAAAGCGGAAGATATTGTACAGGAAGTATTTCTTGCATGCTTTTTAAAACTTCACACGTTTCGAGGAGAGGCATCATTAAAAAACTGGATCTATCGCATTGCGATTAATCGTTGTCATGACCATGTGCGAAGCTGGTCTTTTCGAAATATTATACCGACAAACGTGATGATGAAGTTCATCAAAAATCATACCGCCTCACCCGAACTTATTGCAGTAAAAAATGAAGAATCACATAAATTACGAACCTCCATTTTTCAACTTTCATTAAAATATCGTGAAACATTCATTCTCTATTACCATGAAGATTTATCCATTCGAGAAATTAGTTCACTCCTTGACACAAAAGAGGCAACGATTAAATCAAGGTTGTATCGTGCTCGTCGCCTTCTCGAATTAAGACTAAACGAAGAAAGGGAGTGAATAACAAGGTGGAGGAAAAACAGTTAAGAGAAAAAGTAAAAGAATCCTTATTTCAAAAACAACACTTTACAAACAGAAAAAAAGAACGGATGCTCGAAAATATCCTTCTTGCCCATTACGGTAACAATAAGAAAAAACGAAATCTCATGCTAGAGTGGATGGGCATCTTAGCCTGCATTTCATTACTCGTTATCGCCACTGTCTCTGTTACTGGTATTTCTTTGGACTCACCTGAAATACATGAAGGTTCACTCGACCAGAATGAGGCTCCATATATAAGTGCTGCCTATCTGAAAAGGGCTTCCGAAATTGCTCATCGTGATTTAGATATTAGCGACGCTATTTATTTTTCAATTGATTCCACCGTTTATCTTGATCTCATGGTATCTGACAAGCTTTCCGAACAGAAGATGAAGGAACTCGCAACAGAGTATTTAGGCGTGCTGTCTCATTTGTATCAAACGGAAAACGAAGGCATCAACGATATTTGGAACCATTATCATGTGGAAGTGACTATTAAAGGTGATAGAGAGTATCCTTCAACCGCTTATTTTGACGAAGCAGACGAGTCCTATTATTTAAAAGGCTCAAAGAGAAAAAAGGAAACGACGATTCAGTGGTACTCTACTTCCCAATAAATAACCAAATGAATAATAAAGGAACAGCACAACCGTTAATTGTGCTGTTCCTTTTTTTTCATATCAATTACCTTTTAGCAAAGATGGGTAAGTAACGAAAAAACATCCACCAAAACTACCTGCTGGCTGTTTTTCGTTCTTCTCCCCTATCAGTTCTTTCCAAGAAATAGAATGCGTTCGAATCGAACCTCTTCTTATAACTGTCACTCTTAATAACCTGACGTGAACGTGGCATAATTTGTTTTTCTGCTAATTGCTTAAAACCTTCTAACAATAGATTTACACTGAAAAGAACGAGCACAAAAAACAAAATCGGAACAAGTGGAATCCACGTATCATATGGGAGAAATCGAAATGTAGAGCCGATTAAACCTGACCATTCAGATGACACAGACCGATATTCATCTCCTAATATTGGATCTGGATTAAAAAATGTACCTCCAAAAAACAACTTCAATAACCCAAGATGAAGTAAGAGAATCAGCACGTTAATCATTTGTTGGAGAAATATAATAACCATGCGTGGTCCTAGGTGAGGAAGAATATGTTTTGTTAAGATATGAACTTTAGAGCCGCCTAGCGTTTTAGCTCCTTCAATAAACCCTTTCCCCCAAATGGCATGCGTTTCATTGGATATTAATGTAGTGGTAGTTGGAATCGCAACTGCTGTTAAAACAACAATTTCAAATACCATCCGCTCAAAAAATGAAAACTGAAATGTCCCTTCCATCCCATTTTCCATTAAAACACCGCTAAGAATAAAATAACAAAGCAATGAAATCGGTATATATTGCATAGCATCAACGAATCCAGATGTACTTCGCAACGTGCGGCGAAAATAAGTCCCTCCGACTACACCAGCAACAAAAGAGAGGGCTAATCTCATCGAGGCAACGAGAAATGCAATACCAATTGTATATTTTGCCCCAATTATGATTTGATCAAATAGATGATACCCATACTTATCAGTTCCAAATGGAGCAACCTGTAACGGTGTAAAAGGTGAACGGTCGATTAAATTTCCGTCTTGATCATAGAGCATGGAGGTTTGCGGCACAACATCATCATGAGCAATGGAATAGTATATACTGCTACCGAACAGAAGAACAATGATGAACAATCCTGTCATGAACATTGGATTTTTTAAAGCATGTTTAAAAATTTGTATTCCCTCCTTTTTCTGCTACATCAAAGCTTCTTCCTGAGCAGTTCGCTCCGCCACAAGCTGATATATGGTTAGAAACAAGAAAATAGGTATAAAAAGCAATAGTGCACTAACAGTGAATATTTCTGGTGTAGGGTGCTCATACATAAAGCGAATTAACCCATTAAGGTTAAACACATATTCCATAATAAAAAGATTAGACAAAGTAAACCAAACAATCGATCTCGAGTGAAAATAAGTTGATAATAGTGTATTTCGAACAATATGGAAAAGAAATATTTTGGTGGGTTCTAACCCTTTTGTCCTTGCAAGTTCAACATAAGGTTTCTCAACTTCCTCATCTAGCACGTGTATCATAATTCGATACAATAAAAAGGTAGGTAATATAGAAAGGATGAGAATTGGCATTGTGTAAATGCGTTCATATGCGGCAACGTCCATCAACAGGACCTCTGTTTTTTTATAAACCCAAATCACCCCGATCTGAACAATCGCGAGTATAAAAACGTCTGGAAAGGATTCTGTCAAAAACGCTACTCTTTTGAACCATTTTTGAATAAATGCAGGAGAGATGTAAGTTAGATAGGTAAATAGAAATGCAACAAAAAAAGCAAGAATCAAAGCACTAAATAAGATGGTGATTGAATAGAAGAGGTACTCATAAATGAGAGGAAATAGTTGATAACTCTCATTCCCTGATCGAAACGTTAATTGTTGAAAATGAATCAATTCCTCTATCGTGCGTTGAAGCCTTTTCATATAACCTTCAGGATCTAATTTCATCCCATTAAACATTCCTGGTATGGCGCCAAGTAACAACACGCCTAGAAAAGCAGCGATAAACTGAGAGCCAATGCGTACCATATTCCCCATGTGTTTACTCCTTTCTTTGTGATATACATTTAAGACGGTTCTAACTCTCGAAGGTTTCAATAAAATGTCCAATTCGATTAGCTGTGATGAAATAGCCCCCTCTCGAATAAGCTGGTAATAGTGCATTTTTGAAAGGAGGCAACACGTTGAAACACTCTGTCTCACTTGAAATAATCCGAAAAACAGAAGGGGTTAAACGACTGGAGCACTATGTAAAGAATCTGATTGATCACGATAAAAGAGCAGTGATTTCTCTCTTAAATGAAGATACACTATCTTACCCCACTATCTATGTCCTATCTTCCACCATAAGAGAGCACAATCTATCGAAACACTTGTCAGATCGAAACAGAATCGCTTTATCGATTCAAAAAGATATCCTTGCAAAAGAGCGTGCACCTGCAGCTCCATTTCCCTACTCGATTTGTGACCTCCCACAATATATCCACTCTGTACTAAGATGGATGGTAGAAACGGGTTCTGAAGAGAAATTAAACACCCGCTATCGTCTTGTGATTGATCGAGCAGCTGGATTATTAACAACCATCTATCAACATCCTGACGATTTATTACTTGTTTCAAAGTTACTATTCAACAGGAAACGCGCCGGCCTTTCTACTCACTATGTGACTTGGGCTTATTTTTCTTCACACAATATTGCAAGTTTACTTCCAATCGGTGAAAAATTACTATCAGCCGACGAAGAAGAAGTTGCATTTGCAAGAGAGCTTCTTCACTTTATTACTGGTTTAGATGAAAGTGACGACCCTTACGCTTACTTTAGAAGCTGGTATGAAGAAAACCTGCCATATCTTTTGCATAACGAAAATAGCTATGAATTAACTGCTGAGCTCGCACCATATGTTGTCGATCACGACACTAAATATCGGGAATGCTTCTCTCATAAAGCATCATCCAACTTAAGAGAAGATGGATTTCATTCTCTTTCTGAACAGGAAAAAGAACAGTTAGCAAATCTTTCTTACAAAATCCGAATGAGCTCACGTAGTGAATGGATAGAGTGGATGAATCGCCCCCTTAGTGCCCAGTTGAAGTTCATGGAGGAGGTTCAGCATGATTACGATAGCAGGTAGCAGCGCAAATAAAGAAGTGATAGTAAATGCAGGAATACAGACCCCTCTTGAACTAACCATTGTCGACGTCATGTTGATGAGTCCATATACTTATGCGTACAGGTCGCTCGATGCTTTGGTGTTTGAAATTCGGTTTCGAGTTTCCATTACGAGTAGTTCACGTGACCTGTATTATAGCGGGGTTCAATTTGCTGACTTTTATCGTTCACGTTGTAACCCTATGTTTTGGCACCTCTTACCGGACGGCGCGTTTCAACTTAAGGCGGGGGTACCGGCTTCAGAAGCGATTTTAGATATTTATCGGAATGGACCGATGTATGCATTTGAATGCGCCACGGCGATGATCATTATTCTCTATCATGCTGCTGTAAAAATGTTACCAGTTAACAGGTTTAATCAACTATTCGCGAATATGCGGTTGTGGGGATGGAAATACGACCAAGATTTGCAAATTGTGCACAATATACCACCGGATTATCTTCCTGGAGATATTCGTTATGTGAAGAACCCTGACGTGAATCCTCTTACACCTGAATGGCAGGGAGAAAACATAGTCGATTTAGGTGATGGTACTTTTTTTGGTCATGGATTGGGCTTTCGAACCGTAGGAGGAATGATTGAGGCACTGGCGATGCGAAGAAGACCAGGAGCAACACGAATGCCATACTTAATGCTTCCGGCCACCAGGCCAGGTTTTTCTTATTTGTATCAGTACTCGTTCAATCGCACCATGTCAGACAATTCGATTTTACTTTTCGATAATGGGCTCGAGCGTTCATCACTATCACCTGAAGAATATGAAGAGAACCGTAGTGAACTTCTTAAGAATTTTATTACGGTTCGATTTGGAAACACGTATTAAATGAATTCGGGCTTTTCTTCGTGTCATCCGCCCTCTACCCTTTCTTTTAAGAACATATGTTAAGGGTAAAGGATGGTGAAGTGATTGAGAGTTTTTCCTGAAATAGAAACAAAGCGCCTTACCCTTACCGCTTTAAAAGAAGAAGATCAGACATCTCTTTTTTCCATTTTTTCAGATCCACACGTTACCTATTTTGATGGTGGTAACGTCATGAAAACACAAACTCAGGCTCTTCATTACATTCGGGCGTATAAAGATCCCTCTTCTATCTTATCCACCCATGCAATCCGTTTTGGAATTCGATTAAATGGTTCTGGAGAATTAATCGGAACAGCCGGTTTTCAAAATTGGGACCGCACCTCATCAAAAGCAGAAATTGGTGCTATATTATCGAGAAAATATTGGAGTGGTGGATACGGACTTGAAGCAGCCAAAGCGATTATTCATTATGGGTTTCATCACATAAAGCTTCATAAAATTTATGCTCAAACAATCGAAGACAACCATTCAGCAGTTAAGCGGCTTGAACAACTAGATTTTGAAAAAGAAGGCCATTTTAAAGATCATATCTATATGCGAAACCGTTATTATGACGTGGTTGTTTATTCTCTCATACACAAGTAAGCGCTCCTTCCGCGTGCGAGAAGAAGCGCTTTGCTATGCTTGTTTACGTGGAGGTGGTGACAGAAACGCCCGCAATCATTGCAAGAATAAGAAAGATAAAAATAATGAAAAGAATCTCTGTGTAACCTCCAAATAAATCAATTTAAATAAAAGTTATAGTGATTCATTCGATTCTATTAATTATCCGTCATAAAACAACCTCAAATCACTCGGGCATGTGTAACTTTAACGATCACTCCGTTTAATTCCCCTACACCAACACGGTAACTCCATTCGTTTATTCTATACCTCTTCATCAAAAGCTATCTCTTTTTGTAATCTTCCTGTAACCTTTTAACTAGATAACTCGTTTTGTTTTATAGAAGAAGGAGGGCTGAAGAATGGATAAGACATTTGAACGTTTGTACGATCGCTACCACACGAACTTATTTCAATTTTTATTTTATATGGTAAAAAATAGAGCGATTGCAGAAGAACTCGTTCAAGAAGTCTACATTAACGTACTTCGTTCTTATCACAATTACGAGGAACGAAGCAATGAAAAGACGTGGCTCTTTGCCATTGCGAGAAATATAGCGATTGATTATTTACGTACACACAATCGAAGAACTTCAAGGTGGCTTAGTAAATTTGACTTTAACAAACAACATCCAAAAGACGAGGCACCTCTACCTGAGGAAATTCTGCTTCAAAAAGAAGAAGTTCAAGCTATTTATAAGTGTTTAAAAGAATGTACACTTGATCAACAACAAGTTCTTATTCTTCGCTACATCCAAGAGCTCTCTATTAACGAAACGGCTGAAATTCTAAATTGGAGTGTTAGCAAAGTAAAAACAACGCAGCACCGAGCAATTAAAGCGCTAAGGGAACTTGTTGATGATCCAGCTAATCATCAACTAAAGGGGGTCTTATGATGAACGATCGAACAAAATCTCTTCTTTCTCAGCTACCTGTTGTAAAAGATGAAAGAAGTAAAGCTACCATTTATGAAAATATCGAGAAAAAAAGGAATGAGCAGATGTCCCGATCAACAAAAAAGAAAACGCCATGGATTATCCCTGGAATAGCTGCTGTTGTTGTTTTATTGTTAGTTGTTTCAATCACTCCAGGACTCTTCAATCAAAATAACAATGATTCTAATATAGCAATTACACAATCCGATTCAAACGAAACAAGCGACAATTACTCAAACTCAGGTAGTGATTCGAAAGCGGAAACCACAACATTAGCTCCTGCCGAAGAAAAGACAAGCGATACTAAAGAAGAAGAGATGCCAACGTTTGCGGAAGAACCGACTGTGTTTGATAGTTACATTCCAGCATTTCAACAATCGGATGGAAAAAGCGTCATCATTTCTTATCCTGACCCAGAAAGCACGCTACTCGTACCGCTATCCTTTCCGCTAGATGAAAGTAAGAGCACACAAGAAAATATCGAGTTCATTTTAACGAACTTTCGCGCTTCCGATTATGGACTTGAGCGCTCACCGCTAACCGATGCTACTTTTGAATTGATTAATATGACTGGAAAGGCAACGCTTGTAGTTAGCTTTCCAGAAGCTGGTGATGGTCTCTCATCTATAGAATCCATTATGATAAACGATAGTGTTCAACAGCTAGCCAAAAGCCTTGGTGCAGACCAAATCAATTGGCAAACCAATGAAGAAGACGGCTACATGTTGGGGAATTTCGGGAATGCTGATCCTTCAGTAAACAAAAAGCCTTCACCTTATTTTCTTTATAAATCGAGGACAGGATCACATTTTCTCGTAAACGGACCTGCGCTTCAAGGTGAAGAAGCAGCTGAAATGGATGTTGCTTTCTCCCTAATGAAAGATGGCGATCAAAGTGCTCCTTATTACCTGCCATCTATACCAGCTACAGTAGCTATCTACTCTTTCGATGGTAACGGCTCAGAAGCAACCATTGCCTTTACGGAAGAAAGCAAATTTTCGTCTGAAGAAGAAGCCATGCAAACAATAGAAGCTTTAATGCTTGTTGCTTCACAATACGACTATCAAACAATTCGCTTTGAGAATACAGGATTCGACAAGATTGGGAGATATTCACTAGACAAACCATTAACCATTCCATCGTCTCCAAACGCTGTCGACCTAAATTAATGGTAAGGTTATAAACTAACAAAAACACCCGGCATTAATATTCGCCGGGTGTTTCTCTATCGGGTAATTTCTTCTACAATCTCAGCAGAAGACATATCTGTTTTAAGTGTATAATCCCCCGGTTGCACAGCCATTTCTTTGTCCATGTCACGGAGAGCTTTAATAAAATCATCCGATTTCTTTACTAATTCTTGATCCTGAAGACTTTGAGCCACTTCTTGGCTTGTCATACCCTCTTTAATGGTAAATTTGATCTCTTCAGGTTTATTGACTGCTTCCTCTTTCTTATCATCTGTTGCGCTTTTTTCGTTGTTAGGTTGTTCTGTTGCTTTTAGAGAATCATATTCTTCCTTCGCAACCATAACCATCCCTTTTTCCTCTAAATGGTGTTTTACCATCTCATCTGTTACTTCATTGCTTTCTTCTGCCTTCGCTTGTGAAAACATAAAATAGTAAGCTGTTAAAAGAATCGCTGCAAAAAGGAGACCAGCTGCAATTCCCTTTGCTTCTTGTTTACTCATGTGGACCACCGCTCACTGACTTTGTTTTGCTTTCTAACATTTCAGTACGCTTCTTAACCGTTTTCAATTCTTTCATTAAGTTGATATATACGTCATCAACTTGTCCTTTCACTTCTTTCGCATAGTCTTTCACGAAATATGAATAAATAAAGAACCCAACTGACGCGGCAAGTAAAACAAAAATAATGGTTAACATTGTTTCCCCCTAAAAAATGTTTGGCATTCTCTCTATATACTGCGCTTTTATACAATTAATTCTTTCGTAGCTTTCTGATGATTTTTGTCGTATATTCTATTAATTTAGAAGAGCCTTTGTAAGAGAAGCGGCTAAATGAAATATGCTTGCATATAAAAAAACTAGAAAAAACCGACATAAATCGACCTTTTCTAGTTTACCTATATTTGATTCAATTCACAATAGATTGTTTTCAGAAAAGGAGCTCAATCATTTTATTCATCTAATAATTGAATAAAATGATACAAAATTCTTGCCGTCATGCCCCAAATAACATAATCGCGATAATAATAAAAAAACTCAGGCATATTTGAGGAAGACCAGTTGTATTCTTCACCATTTGGAATAAGGTGAAAAGGAAAGCTATCATCAGGCTGGACATGTACACGAATATCGTGGCGCTCTGGTGGATTGGCGATAAAATGGGAAAGAGGTACTGTAAAGATCTCCTCTACCTCATCTGGATTAGGAGATAATTCAGATGCGACGTTAATTACACCCGCAAAAGGATAAACAATAGATTGAAAAGAGGTCACAAGGAAATCTAATTCTCCCATGACAGATACTTCTCTTTCTAGAATCCCAAGTTCTTCGCACGTTTCTCTAATTGCTGCATTTTTTGGACTTTGATCGTGGCGGTCTACTTTTCCACCGGGAAAGCAAACTTCTCCCGGTTGCCTTCTTAGCGTATGTGCTCTTACCTCAAATAAAACATGAAGTTCACCTTGACGTTCAATCAAAGGCAGGAAGACCGCAAATTTATAAAACCGTTCATTTCCAAGTACACCTGCATTTCTGCCATTAACCCTAGCATGAATGTCAACTAATGATGGCTTCATTCTATCGAACTCCTTTAATTAAACTTGTCTATCTATTATATGGCTGATGTGATCATATATCCTGTTTCTACAGCCTGCTACAAAGAATTGTAACTTTCTGGTGCCTCATCTCGTCTATTAAAAAAAGGAGTGATGAGATGGTTAAATATGCAATGATTGGAACGATGGTCCTCCTAACGTTATCTGGATGTGGAGAGGAGAACTCATTAATGAATACGACTAATGAAAGTAGTGAACAAGTATCTGGATCTTCTGGTATTATCGCCGGCTCACTTGAACCTACACTTACCCTAACAGCCACCAAAAATGATACGGCCACATTCTTGTATCGCATTCAAAATCAAACGGAACAAGTCCAAACGATTCACTTTCCAAGTAGTCAAACATACGACTATACCCTGTTTAATGACGAGGGTGAAGCCCTTAAAACATATTCAGCTACTAAAAGCTTTGTAAAAGAAGAAGAAAACGTTGAATTAAAGCAAGCCGAAGTTCTTGAATATACGATTATGATAGAAGACCTTAAACCAGGTTCCTACACGTTAGACATGTGGTTAGCTACTGAAGAGCAATTTAAGCAAACCGTTAACTTTACAATTGAGTAAATGAAACGAGCTGTGGCCTAAAACAGGTAACAGCTCGTTTTTTTCTACACCAAGGAGTGCTTCTTCATCTCCATACATCTTCTAGGTATTGTTTTGATAACGATTGGTAAAAAGAAGCTTGAACGGAAAGTGCCGCAGAAATAAGCAGCTTTTCGATATCTTCTTTTTGTTTTTCAGTTAAATCCGAAAAAATAGATGATAATTCCATTGCTTTCTTTCTAATACCCTCTTTAGTAGGCTTTACTTTCGTATGGATCGCTTCAAAAAGTTGTGAATAAGCCGTATAAAAAGCAAGCGGATCAATAAGATCATCATTTCGATCAGCCGGATTATTAAAGGCAAACTTTAATAGAAGACGAATGCTTTCGAAGTCATGTGTATTCTTTAAATCCTCTACAATAAATAAAATTGCAGCTTGTTCTATAGCATATTTTTTACCTAATTGTGGCGCGCCAATCCACTCTTTAATGTCTCTTTTAACCCAATTTTGTACCGCTGTAGAACGAAAGCTAGCATACTCAAGCTGATTGCCAAGGGTAGCAATTTCATTTATCGAGAATCCAAAACTTCCTTCCGTTGCTTTTGATAATTTAGCAAAAATCGTTGGTAATTCTTCTTTTTCACTACCGGACCTTTTCATTGCCTTCAATAAAATCTTATCAGGTATTTCTTGTCTACGAATGGTTTTAAGAATTGTTCCCATTTCTGTTCTAGTTAAATAAAATCCTCTCATCTGACACCTCTATATTTAAGGTCATTTGAACTTATCGTATAGTTTCTTTATGGAAATTTCAACAAGAGAACACATCTTTACTATTGTTACGCCCAATTTTTCATTAAGTTAGTAACTGTTTTCGATTTGGGTGAATATCCTGTGTTGTGTAAAGGAGGAACTACTTATGAACATGTACGGTAATCATATGAATCAAGGAGTTCAGGGTGCAATGCAAGGATATATGCCTAACCAGGCCGTTCAAGGCGCCATACAAGGCAACATGCCTAACCAGGCCGTTCAAGGCGCCATGCAAGGCAACATGCCTAACCAGGCCGTTCAGGGCGCCATGCAAGGCAACATGCCTAATCAGGCCGTTCAGGGCGCCATGCAAGGCAACATGCCTAATCAGGCCGTTCAAGGGGCGATGATGCCTGGTAAAGAAAAGCAGCTTCAAGGGGATATGAAACAACTTTGTCAACGTTATCATAGCTACCACGCTAAAGTAAGAATGCAGGATGGAGTAGAATATGAAGGAATCATTATGGACTCAGATGACGAGCATATGTGCTTAATGATTCCACAAGAAGTTGAAGAAAGTGAAGGACAGGAAATGGAAAGACAATACGGTCGGTACCGCAGATTTGGAAGTTTTTTCTTTCCGTTAGCTGGCATCGCTGCACTTAGTTTGATTCCTTATTATCGCCCATATCCATACTATGGGTATCCACCTTATTACTATTAACATAGAAAAGGAAGCCGATCGGCTTCCTTTTCTGTACGTATAGATGCACATTTTTTCTAGAAGCGATCTTCCGTTACTTTTCAGCTAGTCGAACCGCTAGTTTTCCGAATTGATGGCTACTGTTCAAATGAGTAAAAGCTTCATTAATCTCTTGAAAATCATATATTTTGTCCATGACGGGCTTAATTGAATTTTCATTTATAAAAGCAACCATATCATGAAATTCTTCAGAACTTCCCATCGTCGAGCCAAGCAAGTTATACTGACCGTAAAAGAATGTACGCAAATCAAATTCAATTTTATCTCCTGTTGAAGAACCAAAGATAACGAGCGTACCTCCTTTACCTAATACTTCAAGAGATCGGTTAAATGTTGCTGCTCCGACACTTTCAATCACTAAATCCACTTTTTCATTAGTGGTTTCTTCT
Organism: Bacillus sp. Cs-700; assembly: GCF_011082085.1. Lineage (NCBI taxonomy): Bacteria > Bacillati > Bacillota > Bacilli > Caryophanales > Bacillaceae > Bacillus > Bacillus sp. Cs-700. The sequence goes on along the minus strand of NZ_CP041063.1, from coordinate 3,325,096 downwards.
ATCCAGTCTGCATCATCAGCAAGTGCACGATCCGCGCCAAGCGAAAGGGCTAATTGGCGCTTCTCCTCACTTCTTGAACTTACAATCACTCTTGCTCCTGCTGCCTTGGCAAATTTCAGCAAGAACGTGGCAACGCCTCCTCCAATTCCAGGAATAAAGACGGTTTGTCCACTTCGAAGCTGCCCTCTCGTAAACAACGAGCGATAAGCTGTTAATCCTGCTAAACCAATGACAGACGCTTCTTCAAATGTAAGGCTTTCTGGCTTTTTCACTGCATTAACCTCTGGGACCACGATTGTTTCTGCAAAAGTACCATGCCCCGGAAAACCTACAATTTGAAATCCTACTGGCGGGATGGGGGCATTTTTTTCCCAACCAAGGCCAGGGTTGATGATCACCTCATCACCTTCCTGAATCTCTTTCACCCCATCGCCAACTGCAATGACGACTCCTGCTCCGTCTGAACCAAGGATAACATCTGCCTCCTCTGGATCATGGCGATCAGGAATAAACAAATCGCGATGATTCAAACCAGCTGCTTTCAGTTTGATTTTCACTTCCCCATGCTGAGGTTCTTGTTCAGCAAGTTGCTCTTTCAGTGATAACCCCTGTAGACCTGCCTGTCCTCCGTGAACAAATCCTTTCATATGTAGATCCTCCTTTCTGTTCTTACAGGCACTCAAAATCGAGTGCAAGTACATCACTCATTCCTATTTCTTTAAGGTAGGCCACTACTTCCTGATGGGCCGGATGTGGTCCATATGACTCTAGTGCTTCTTTCGATTCAAAGCGCACCGTTAACCCACTTTCAAATCCCTGGCTTCGATCAGAAAAGTTATTTCCAGCTTGAATATCAACAATACCCGGAATTTTGTCTTTTACTTTAATTAACCTTCTCATACCTTCTTCTTTCTGTTCTACCGTTGTTTCTTCACTGAATTTAAATAAAACTACATGCTCGATCATTTAAAGATCGCCTCCTTGTTATATAAGTTAAGTTAATCAAAAAAAGCGCCAGGAAACAAATCATTTACCTGACGCTTCGCTATAAGATTAGATAGGATACGCAACTATTTAAAATACATACCTACTTACTGATCCACGTGTACTCTTGTCCCCAGCTTTCCTTGGCAAGGGATTTTACAATGGAGATGTTCTCAGCCTCAACTGCATAAGCATCTCCTTGTTCATAAGGGTTATAGTGAAAAGCATATAAACGTGAAGTAAACTCCTCGAATGGTAGTGAGCTTTCACCTGAGAGTTCTCCTTTTCCCATAACCGTACATTCAATTCCTTGGCCCCAATTTTGAGAACCATCATTATTCGGATTGTAAAAGTAGACTCGGTAATCTCCATCTGGACTTTTAGCAATTCTTTGAATGGACACCGCATGAAAGCCAAGCATTTTTCCATGAACGTTCGTGATAAAAATCCCTACCGGATTCGGATAGATCAATTCATAATCATCATTGTATTCTGGATGGTGTGTGGCATAAAACAATCTGACGAAACCTGGATAGTCCGTAACGCTACCGGTAATCGGCTCAATGACCGTGCTAAATCCTTTTTGAACCCAATTTCCATAAAAGGCTGGGTTTACCCAGCGATGACCATCTTCTCCTCTTAATGCCACTCTGCTCATCATCTCACTATAAATGCGATCAAGATGAGGAACGAGGACAAGCGATACGGGATCTAGTTCTGGATGGAGATCGGGTGCGAGTCCACCTTGAAGGTCTTTCGAATGAATTTGAACCCCTTCAAACACCATATCGATATCTCCATCTCTTGCAGCTCTTGGGATGATCTCCAATAAATATCCAGGCGCATGTTGAGCCCAGAGACTAATTCCTCTTGCTGCCTGACAAGTTGGGTTTAAACCTTGTCCAACACCAAGCGGCTGACCAAGAACGCTAATTACACCTGCTAACAAAATGCTGTTAGCCGTTAGACCCTCTCCTTCACCAACCGTATTAAATAAGGCACTTCGCACTTCTGGTCGGATATCAAGCTCAATCATCCGCCTTAAACCTGGAATCACTGGCGAAGCAGAAAGCACGCCTCTTTCTAATAAAAGAGCTAATCCATAGACCGATTGACAAGTCGATGGAAATAGCGAAACTTTAATAAGCTGATGAACGAGCTCCGCGTGCTCTTCAAGATTGGCTTTTCCTTTACCAGTTAATTGCAACAGTACTGGAAGTAAGTGCGGCGATTTTCTACTTAAAAAACGGGCAAGTACACTATGATGCGGGGAACAAAGCCCTGTTTTTCTCATGGAGAGCCCAAGCTGCTCGCTCTCTTTTCGGAGCTCTTCTGTGGAGAGCGCCATTAATTGTTTGCGATATTCATTTGGTAGCTGATTGGAACGACTTAATTCTGAAGGTCCTTCAATGGAAGATACGTACGATTCTAACATCGCGCGCTGATCTTCACTTGTTTCAGAGCGAAGCATTTCTTTCGCCATTTTGATCATTGACACGGTTCTTTTTACCGTGATTGGTCGTTGTGCGGTTAAGCGTTCTATCTCATAAATAAGTGTTTCTGATAAAGCACTCGAAGAAAGGTATTGTGAGATAAACTGGAATAATCGCTGTGTTTCGACCGTATTTTCCTTTTCTTCAATTCGTGAAGCTTCTGATGTGTTTGGAAAAAGCAAGTCAAGGTTTAATGCCATGACTTCGTTTAAGAAATCCATAGCCATTTCTTTAGAAACCTTGGGATGCTCGCCCTTTCCTTCCGCTAATGCAAGCATACGAAGATCGCTCAGCATCTCGATGACATACGGGAGTCCCTTCGCTTGAAGAGAGCCAGCGACAAGCGGTGGCTGAAGTTTTGATGGATCTTCCCAAGGGCCATCTTGAAAAACTCCTGCAGCATCAAATCGATGGGCATATTGATAAAGAAACTCTAGACCTTCCTCCGTTTCCAAAAGGCGATTTGCCTCTTGAAAAACATCTGTCTGATAGCGTGATTTCGCATAAGAAGGCGCTTCCTCTAAACGCGTTAATGACCTGGAAAACCTTGCAATCTTTCCTTCTGTTACTTCAGATGGCATGCTTAATTCTCCTTTATTGTAAAAATATTATGCTACAAATAGAAATCATACTTTTCATAGTCTACAAGTAAACGAGTCATCTCTGCACTGTCATCTCCGAAAAAGAAAATGGTGCCATAATGATTTCCGAATCCAACGCGTTCAGCCACTTTCCCCTGTGGGGGCGTAAACATATCATGCTTCTCAAAGAAGGAATGTTCTTCAAGCTCTTCAGGAATGGTTAACTTCTCAATGTAATTCACATGAGGATGCACCATCAAACAGCCAGCATAGCCTAACGCGTCATTTTCAGCCGGGAAGAACTTTCTTAACTCTTCTTCCGTTGTATTAGGGTCGCTACATAGAATCTGCGCTTCATAAGCGCTAAATCCGTAAGCGCGTTCGATAAGATCAAAAATGTGTCCACCTGGAACGCGGGCTGCTACTTCTCCAAAGTGTAGTGTTCCATCAGGCATAATAAAGTACTCCGGATGAATAACACCATTTTCGATTTCGAACGCTTCAATAAGTTGTTCAATCGCTTTTCTAATAACAGGACGTTTCTCTTCGAGAGAAGGAGAAGGTGGAACAAAATTTGAATAACCGAGCTTTACGTATTCCGTAATGTTCAGAAATTGAATTTTTCCATTATTAACAAATACTTCACATGAAAATTCTTGGCCATCTAGATGACTCTCCATCAGAAGCGGAAAGTCATTATCTGTTAGTGCTTCAATATCCGCTGGGTCATCGATTGCGCGGTGTCCTACTGATCCAGCCTTATCTAAAGGCTTACAGTGAATTGGCTCATATTTATCTCCATCAACTTTCAAAAGAGCATCATTTACTCTTTTAAGAAAACGCTTTACATCCTCTTTATCTCTTGCTTCTTCAAAGACGCCTACTTTAATACCGGCCATTTGGGCTTTTCGTTTCATCATTCCTTTATCTCTTAAAAGAAGAGATCGGTTAAATAGTCTTGGTTCTTCTCTAAAGCGTGAATTGAGAGCACCTGCCCATTCTACACACTCTTCATAGAGAGGTACCGCTACCTCAGCGCCGAGAGCTTTAAGCTGCTTGTAGAGCTTGTCTGACCCTTCATTCAATCTATCAAACTCCCACCCTACGAAAGTAATGTCGTGCTTTTCGGCGTAATCCTTAAAATCAGGAGGACCTACCACTACAAAAGGCCGATTCAACTTGTCACAGGCCTCAATTGCTGGAAGACTCCATCCAATTAATGCTGTTAAATAAGGAATTGTCTTTCCTTCTGGCTGACTTTCTTGTAACGTCTGGTTCAACTCTAACTGATCCAGTTCCATTTGTTCTCGCTCCTTTATTAAATAGTAGAGAAGTCTTTCCCGACCTTCCTTATCTAACGTAGCAGATCTCACAACTTATTTTAACTAATATTCTGACTTTTCGACTTATAACCGCAAAAGAAGTCAAAATCATATAAGATTCGACAACGTTATTTAAGGAAAGAAATCAGGATTTCATATTAACAACTTCCCTATTATTGTAAAAACTAACATAAAAAAAGTCGCTCTATTTTTATAGAGCGACTTCCTTACTTAAAAAATTATTTTTTTTGTGAAACAACAATCTTATCTTCTTCAACTTCAACCGTCACGGATTTGATACTGCCTTCATCGACAAGCAAATCAGCAATACCATCTTCCACATGTTCTTCAATTACTCTGCGAAGAGGACGGGCACCAAACTGTGGATTATATCCAAGTACAGCCAACTTCTCTTTTGCTGCTTCACTAATTGTAAGTGTAATACTCTGTTCTTCAAGGCTTTCATCTAAATCATTAATCATAAGGTCTACAATGGTAACGAGACTTGATTGTTCAAGTGACTTAAATGGAATAATTCCATCAAACCGATTTAAGAATTCAGGCCTAAAGTAACCACCAAGGCTCTCCATCACCCCAGTATAGCTTTCTGCTGATTCAAAACCAACAGTAATTCTTCTCTCAGAAGTTCCGGCATTACTTGTCATGATAATAACCGTGTCTTTAAAGCTTACCGTCCTACCTTGACTATCTGTAAGACGTCCATCATCAAGGATTTGAAGGAACATATTTTGTACATCAGGATGAGCTTTCTCCACTTCATCAATTAAAATGATGCTATATGGTTTACGGCGTACTCTTTCTGTTAATTGTCCTGCTTCCTCATGACCAACATAGCCTGGAGGAGAACCGATCAGTTTAGAGACAGAGTGCTTTTCCATATATTCACTCATATCAAGTCGAATCATTGCTTCTCGATCACCGAACATTTCTTCTGCAAGAGAACGGGAAAGTTCCGTTTTTCCGACACCAGTTGGACCGACGAATAGGAAAGAACCAATCGGTCGATTTTGCCGTTTCAATCCTGCTCGACTTCTGCGGATGGCTTTTGCTACTTTGTTAACCGCATCTTCCTGACCAATTACTTTAGAATTCAGTCGCTCTGCAAGGTTTTTCATTTTCGTCTGCTCATCTTCCCTAAGCTTACGAACTGGAATTCCTGTTTTTCCTTCGACAATCTGCTGGATCTCTTCAAGATCAACTGAATGATTTGCATTCGAGTTGTTTTTTAACGTTTCTTCAAGCTGTTTCTCAAGCTGCAATTCTTCTGTTCTTAGTTTGGCAGCTAGTTCATAATCTTCAGCCTCTGCTGCCTTGTTTTTTTCAGTAGCAATCTGGTGTAAACGCTGCTGAATTTCATCATGGTTCGACACAGCAAACGTTAAGTTCATTTTGGCGCCTGCTTCATCCATTAAGTCAATTGCTTTATCTGGTAAGAAACGATCTTGAATGAACCGGTTCGATAATGATACACAAGCACGAATCGCTTCTTCCGTATAGTTCACTTCATGGTACTCTTCATACTTAGGTTGCAAACCTTTTAGAATCTGAATGGCTTCTTCTACAGTAGGTTCATTGACCATTACTGGTTGAAAACGTCGTTCTAATGCGGCATCTTTTTCGATTTGACGATACTCTTTAAGCGTTGTGGCACCAATTAATTGAAGCTCGCCTCTCGCAAGTGCTGGTTTTAATATGTTTCCTGCATCCATTGATCCTTCTGCAGATCCAGCTCCAACGATTTGATGAAGTTCATCTATAAATAAGATCACATTTTTCCGACTTTGAAGTTCAGAAATTAGTTGTTTCATTCTTTCTTCAAATTGTCCTCTTACACCCGTATTTGAAACAAGTGACGCAACATCCAATAAATAAATTTCTTTATTCTTTAGTTTAGAAGGAACTTGACCTTCCGAAATCCTTAAAGCAAGACCTTCTGCAATCGCCGTTTTACCGACTCCTGCTTCACCGATTAAAACTGGATTATTTTTGTTACGACGGTTTAATGTTTCAATCACTCTTGCTACCTCATTTTCGCGCCCGATGACTGGATCAATCAAACCAGCTTTTGCTGCGTCAGATAAATTTCGACCAAGGTTATCAAGTAAACCGCCTTTACCTTTTCCTGATTCTGTTTGTGGTCCATCTTCTTGACTTGTAAAACCATTCTGTTCTGCTGAACCCATAAAGGATTGAAAGAACTCATCCATTTGACCTTTTGGCGATGAAGCTGTTTGACCATTCATCACATTTGCGTAACACGTGCTACAAAGGTTAACTCTTTTCTTATGTTGATTCATTTGGACATTCAGTTGAACCGAAGCCTGGTTTTGTTGGCATTGATCACAAAGCATATGATGGCCTCCTTATTATTTATCTTTCTTGTCATTAATTAAACTAGTTAAAAGGTGAAAGATGTTTCCTTTGACTTTGACTATCTTTGACCTTGTAACCATATTATAATTTGACTATCTCTGACTTTCAAGTCTTTTGCTCAAACATTTATTAGATTAACGGTTTAAAAAAATCTTATTCATAAGAAGATGTATTCAAATTAAATTGTCTTCAGCTGGGTGAATTAAGCATTTCGAAGAAAACATTTGTAATATTTGAAATAAAGGAATTTTTTCGAAGGTTGGATAATAGATTGTAATAACTACTTTTCGACAAAGGGGTATACAAGTTTACTAGTACGGTAACAATGATGATAGATTACAAAGGGAGGATACGAACGATATGAATGATTCTGTCTATCAGTTGATTGTTGAAACCACCGTCAAACGAGTGCCTAGCTGTCACGAGTCCCCAGCAGACTTCTTTATTGCCCTTGATGATCAAGAATATCCTTATTTAATCTTACCCACGCCTAAGGAAATGTTTGATAATGACGATGTTTTCACTATTCGCTTGATTCCAGATGCCCTTAATAAATTTCGATTTGAATTGGACAACTCATTTACCAAACTATCTTTTAGACGGTTTTCAACTTTTTTTGACGATAAGACATACTACTTTGGACCTGATGATAATATGCTTATACACTTTCTAAAATCGCCAATTTACCGAAGCTACGTAGCGTGGATAAGTCATTTGTACTTTAAGCGTATTGATGATTTGATTGAACGATACAACAAGGAACAGTTGCCTGAAGAAAAAAGATCCATTAAAGCGAAACTTTCTCGCCTTCTGATCGAAGCTTAATATCTAAACGATCGATTTCATTCTGGACAAGTTGAGTCCCTTCTTCGAGCGACTCGTATGAAAGATTGATGATGTTGCCTTCATTTTCATATGCTTTGTATTCGTATCTTGGATCATAATAATAAAGCAACAATCGTTCAATAATTACAGCATAGTTTTTTGCTTCAAGCGCCTGATCAATCACTTCTTTATCTTCAGCAGAGAATCGTTTTTCAATTTTTGTAATGGCGTCAGTGATTTCTTCGTGATGTTGTTCAGGATGATACGTATTTAAGATCGTACGAATTCGATAAGAAAGCGGGGCGTGGACTTGTATACGCGTCCCTTTTTGTTTGCCCTCTAGAATAAAGTCAGGAATAATGATATTTCCAAGGCGCTTACTTTCAGATTCTATAATGTAATAAGGTGTTTCTCCAATCTCTTTCAATCGGTGGTAAAGCTTCGCTTCAAATTCCTTCTGACTTCTTTCAGGTAAATCTACTCGACCAAACACGGAGCCTCTGTGAGCAGCTAGACCTTCGAGATCAATCACTGGATATTCCTTCTTTTCTAAAGCAGTTAGAATTTCGGTCTTCGAAGTTCCAGTTAATCCTTCTAGAACAAGATATGGAGTTGATTGAGTCGAAAAATCCTCTAAGCCAGTTGTTACTTTCTGTCGGTATGCTCGAATGCCGCCTTCGACCTGAAGACTCGGTAATCCCATCATCTCAAAAATCGTAGCAAGACTTTTACTTCGCATTCCGCCTCTCCAGCAGTAAACAGCAAATTCTTGATGATTTGTTATTTCTTTTGCACGTTTATAAAACTCAGGGAGTAGTGGCGAGACAATCGAAATCCCCAAATCTTTCGCTGCCTCTGTCCCTTTTTGCTTATAAGTAGTCCCCACCACTTCCCGTTCCTCATTCGAGAAAATCGGCATGTTAACTGCTCCAGGAATATGGAACTTCTCAAATTCAGCCGGGGTTCTAACATCTAGTAAAGGTATCTTTTTATTTAGAGCTTCATCTATCGATATTTTTTTCATAACAATCATCCTTCATCTCATTTCATAGTACAAGTATATCATCATCCCTGATGTAAATTTAGTTAGACGGTTTATGTTACCTTCAGATGGGGAAAATTAGGAGAGAGGTGAATAAAATGGATACTACAACGTTATCAGAAGTTCGCAATACGCTAGCTGATTGGGTTGGTGGTCATATCATCATCGAAAAAAAAGAGCAAGATGACCTTGATAAGACAATTATGAAGCTTGAAGATTTTTCTTTCCAACATCGTGGTGAGACCGTTGACGACTACACTGCTTCCACTCTTCTTCAGCTTAAAGGGGAAGGAAAGGTAATTTCAGATGAAGCTGCCGTACCGCTTCCACACTCTATTTTTGAGATACCACTTGAAGAACTAGATCATGTTCAACAGCAGTCGGCTGAATTAGTCTTTCTCACAAACCGTGCCTCCTATCACATCAGCTATAACGCAAATTAAGGGACCAAAATTGGTTCCTTTTTCTATTGAAGAATTTCTTAACGGCATATCCCAAACTATTTTCTAATATGCTGAACATAGGTAGAGGCTACAGGAGGGATTGTGATGGAAAACAAAGACATTACACCTGATCAAATCACACGTCAGTGGGCTATGTACGTTCATCTTTCTGCATTGTCTGGTTATTTAGTTCCCCTTGGACATATCATCGCTCCCATCATGATTTGGTCAATAAAGAAGGAAGGGAACTCATTCATCGATGCCCAGGGTAAAGAGTCTCTAAACTTCCAAATCAGCATGACGCTATATGCCGTTATCCTTGCTATTCTCACCTTTGTGATCATTGGATTATTTCTTCTCCCATTGCTTTTTATCGTTCACCTTACTTTCATTGTCATCGCCTCTGTGAAGGCGAATCAAGGTGAGTTTTACCGATATCCCATCACTATTCGGTTCGTATCTTGAATTTCTAACAATTTCAATCGTTCACACATAATTTAGCTATGTCCATGTTATAATGAAACTAAACTTATGATGTGGAGGGTCTGCTCTTGGCTACTAAGGAAAAAGAATGGAACCGTTTTACTGTATGGGCACTAGCCTTTATGGTTTGGATTGTGCCTATCGCATTTGTAATCGGTTTCTACATAATCTCTCAACCCCAATAAGGTGAACCGAACGATCCTTAATGAACAGCAATTTTTCAACTCGATTAACCTCATCTCTAGGTAGGTTGAGTAAAATCAGCGTAAATGCGCTGATTTTTTTTAATTCTCCTAGAAAGCAGGTTTTATTCTCCTTTATCGTGGGAAGTGTTAATTATACACAGCTTAAAGGAGGATATAACCATGAAGGAATATACAGTAGCACCAAACAAAGATGTTACAGGTTGGTACGTTAAAATTGAGGACGTTGCTCCAACGGACCTTTACGATATGCGTTCAACTGCTATTGAAAAGGCAGAAGAACTTGCGAAAGGTGATTCCCCAAGTCGCTTATTAATTCTTAATGATCAGCACGAAGTTGAAGAAGAACGCACATTTTAATACATAAAACATCCCTTCGCAGGAGCGAAGGGATGTTTTATGTATAGATATAAACCTTCATTAATCATTGCTTTGTAAAAAATAAAAGAACGAAGGGAATTCCCCACGTTCTTTTTTCATAACGATTTCTCAATTGTTACCGCTCTTCTTACCGCCTTTTTTACCTATTTCTTCGTAAAATTCCTTATCTTGATTTTTGGACGTTTGTTCTCCGCCTTTTTGGCCTATTTCCTGATAAAACTCTTTATCGTGCTCTCTAGCTGTTTTCTTACCGCCCTTTTCACCTATTTCTTCAAAGAATTCTTTATCATGTTCACGAGCCGTTTTGTTGCCACCTTTTTCGCCTATTTCTTGATAGAACTCTTGATCATGTTCCTTGGCTGTCTTTTCTCCACCTTTTTGTCCAATATCTTGATAAAAATCTTTGTTATGTTCTCTAGATGTTTTGTTTCCGCCTTTACGCCCTGCTTCTTCTCTACTCATTTTGTCATTACTGTTATTACTATTGTTAGCCATTTTTGAAACCTCCTCTAGTAATTTTGATAACGTTTGCTACACTTGTTGTATTCCACGCTATCTAATTGATAAACGACAAAATGGATTCTTTTTACATTTTTGATTCCTTCTTACTAAAAATAGAGAAATTATTTTACATAAAAAAACGCCCCCGTACAGGGACGTTTGACTTTAAGAATAGTAAACATGTATTGGTTTTTCATATTTCTTAGAAATCTTTTCAAGAGATTTTTTAACGTTAATCAAATCATCTTTATCTATTCCACAACCAATTTTTATTTTGAATCCCTTTTCTTCAAATGGCTTTAATTCTTTAATCATATGTTCGAACGATTTTAACCACGCAGGGTAATTTGTTTGCAGACCAGCAGGTTTATACTGACCATAGAGATTTGCAATGATACGTTTATTATCTCGACTTAAAGCAAATGAACATTTCCCCAACTTCTTTTTTGGTGAAAATGGAAAGTCCTCATCTGCTTTCGCTGCTTCAGGATAAGTTTCTTTTACTGATTTTGCAATTCCAACGTCCATCGCATTAAAACAGTCACATTGATGCGCAATCACAGTACAGTCACTTTTAAGAAGGTTGCCTTTTTCTAAACGAATCATACATGCACTCTCCTTTTTTGAGAACCCTTTTGTATGATTATAATGAAAATTCTATTAATTTCAATAGGAATATTTTACTTCCTTCAGCATATTATGATAAGTTTCGCGTTTTGGACGCTCTTTCACATAGGTAACTGCCTGGAAAATTGGTTTGCAATTATTATTGCGAAATATTTGCTGCATTGGTTGATTCTCAATGCCTGTACTACCGATATAATAAGTAGCCCCTTTTTCTCGCAATAATGCTAATCCAAGTTGATGTAAAAGCGTTCCAAGTCCTTTACCACGACACTCTGGTAAAATCCCCATATAAAACAGCCTTCCCTCTTCATTTGTACCAGGTTCAATAATAGGAATAACCATGCCTAATGGCTTGTCATCGCAATAGACACTAAAACAGCTTGTTTTATACTGCTTTCCAATCTCCTGCTTCATCGCCTCATATTGAACGTGGATAGAATTTTTAGAAGGTGAATTGAGCGATCCCTTCGAACATAACTCCCACATCGAAAGAAAAGCATCGATCCTCGATTCTTCGACCTGTTCATACGTAATACTACGATTATAATTTGCAACCATTTTTTCCAATTGAAATCTTTTATAGTATTCGATCGTTGTAGACCGTAAAAAATAATATTTTTTTTCTAACAACTGGCTACCCTCTGTAAAAAAACGTTCCATCGTAATTGAAACTTGGTTTACTTCATTGGAATTTAAAGCACTATCCAATCGATCCAACAATGATTCAATGACCTCTTCATCTTTCAATTTTTCAATTCCCTCTAATGAAAGATAGAAAGGTCGGCCATCAAGTAATTTCACACCTGCTTTGAGTTCACTCTCTTTCAATGAAAATGACATTTTTACCCCTGATTGTTTTGCATATATACTTCTTCATAAGGCTGGACGACCACAAAACCGTCTCCTTCAAATCTCATTTGAACAGACTCACCGCTACCTCTACCAAAAAAAGACTTTAAGGAAATATCTGTTTGGAAATCCGGTTGCAATTGGCCAGACCAGGCTACAGTTGCATTTGGATCGGTAATGACTGGTTTCCCTGGTGATACTCGAATTGTAAGAGGTTCATAATGGCTTGTAATTGCGACCATTCCTGGGCCCTGACAGGTAACATTAAATAATCCACCAGCCATCATTCCTGTTATCCGTTTCATCATTTTGATATCCCACTGTATTCCATCTTCAAATGCTAGAAGATCATTCCCATTTACACTGATTGATTCTCCGTTTTGCAAATGAAGAATGGATATCTTCTTCCCTGCATCGGCAAGATAGAGCTTCCCATTTCCTTCTGCTTTCATTAAAGAAGCGCCTTCACCTGTGAGTGCTTTTTTGAACATTTTCCCTAGACCGTGTTCAAGAATTCCTTCTCTTTCGAACTTAATTTGACCATTGTAAGTAATCATTGCGCCCGCTTTTGCCCAAACTCTTCCTGATAAGTTCACTTCTAGCATACGTTGTGTTTCTAGTTCAAAAAAGCCTTCTCCCTTATCCTTTTGTTCTGTAGACTTTACAAACTCCTCGATCGAATAACGATTCATTTTTCATCTCTCCTTCCAGTTATTGATTACGTTTCAAAGTATACAAACGTTTCAATTTTCTGCAAAACGTTTTCATAACAATTTGTTTGCGTATAGCATGTTAAGGGTAAGAGAATATTAACTAATGTTCTTAAATGGGAGGTTATGAAATGGTTATTGTCTACATTAGCATCGGCATTGTTGTTCTTTCTATTATTTATTTAGGATACATAGCAGTTAAGAATATGAAAGAAACAAAAAAATCATTAACAGATTTATCAGAAACAGCAGCTAGGTTTCAAGAAAAAGTTGATCAAATTAATGAGGAAACAACTAAGCTAACGACAACGGCAGCATCAATTTCTGAAGGTATTCAGACTAAGAAAGAGACCGTTCAAGGCGTTATTCAAACAGCTAAATCTTCACCAGAACCCTTTAAAAATCTTGTGTCATCCATTAAGAACACGCCAAATCCGCAGCGTGAAACAAGAAATTCACAATTAGTTGAAGTAGGTGATCAGCTTATTGATTTATGGGGTAGATACCGTGTGAAGCGTAAATCCAAACACGCTGAGTAAGGGCTATGCCCTTACTTTTTTTGTTCAAATTCAAACAAGGTGGGCTACATTATGAAACAAGCAAGACAAATACTATTCTTTCTTCTTATGACAACATCCCTTTCAATTATTCTGTTCACTTCTTTAGAGCCTATCTTTAAATGGGGAGCAGGCTTTCTTTATGCCGCTATTTTACTATCTATTTTATACGTTCTATTACTTGAGGGAAGATCTCCTTATAAATCGCTATTATGGATCTACGTATTGATTTTCTTTCCTATCGTCGGGTATGTTTTCTTTTTATTTTCTGGTCAACTTGAAGTAAAAGGGCATTTGTTTAAAGAAAAACGAACCAATGGACTGGAGTTTTTTCAGAAGTATGTTAATTTTCCTGCTTCAGAGAAATGGCACGATCTAAGTGAGCGAAATCAAAACTTTTCGAATCTCATTGCTACAATGGTCGCAAGTCCCATTAGTATGCGATCTTCCACAAAGCTTTTACTAAATGGGAGAGAAACGTTTACCGCCATTAAGGACGAAATTGAAAAGGCCGAAACGTATATACACTTAGAATATTACACATTCCGATCAGACGAGCTAGGCCTTTCAATCATTGATTTACTCGTCAAAAAAGCGAAGCAAGGTGTTGAAGTGCGTGTCCTATATGATTCAATCGGGAGCCATAACCTTTCCCGAGCTTCGAAAATAGCATTAAGGGACGCTGGTGCAAGTGTTCAACAATTTCTACCCATTAAATACGGGTTCGTGAATCAAACCGTTAATTTCCGAAACCATCGTAAAATCATTGTCATTGATGGGAAAGCTGGGTTTGTAGGTGGGCTAAATATCGGTGATGAGTATGCTGGAGATATGAATTCAATGCCCTTCTGGCGTGACACTCATCTCCTTGTTAAGGGAGAGGTCCTTTCTGCTCTACATGGCGTTTTCCTAATGGACTGGTCGTATATGTCTGGAGAAGAATTGCTATCAAGAAAATACCTTGATACCTATGATGTTGAAGGAGATGGAGGAGCACAGCTGGTTGCAAGTGGACCTGATACGAAAAGAGGCGCTATGTCTGATTTGTATTTCAGCTTAATTACTTCAGCTAGAAAGCGAGTCTGGATTGCAACTCCTTACTTTGTTCCGAATAAAGCCATTCGAACTGCACTAGCCATGGCTTCTATGAGAGGCATCGAAGTCAGACTCATTGTTCCTGAAATAAGTGACGGTTTTCTCACTCAATATGGAACACGGTCTTACTTTTCAGAGCTTCTTGATTATGGGGTCGAAATCTATATGTATCAAAAAGGATTTTTGCATCAAAAAATTATGATTGTCGATGATGATCTTGCTACAATCGGTACGGCTAATATGGATATGCGCTCTCTAAATTTAAATTTTGAAGTAAACATGTTCTTATTTCAATCAAGTACAATTCATGAGTTAATTGAAGCCTATCAAAATGACCTAACCGATTCGGTAAACGTAACAAAAGATTCATACAGTAAACGCGGACTTAAACACCGCACTAAAGAATCTTTCGCAAGACTGTTCTCTCCAGTTTTGTAATTTACATTTATTTAAGGATGAGACATTCTCTCATCCCTGAGTTTATCTAAGCTGTGTACCATTCTTTTTTTAGGATTGAGTACATAATCAAATCCATATACACTCCTCCTGCATACACATAATCCCTCAAAACACCTTCTTCAAGAAATCCTAGATTTTGCACAAGCTTTCTCGAAGAATCGTTATTTGGGTGAATTAATGCTCCAATTCGGTGAATATTCAGTTGTTGAAAGGCGAACGGGATCATGGCTGTAAGTGCTTCAGACATGTATCCTTTGCCTTCTTTTTCTTGATTTAATTCATATCCCATTTCTATGCGATTCACCCGTTTTGCCCAGTTATGAAAGCCACAGGTCCCAATTAATTGTCCAGTCTCTTTTAACTCAATTCCAAAACGGATCGCCTGTTTTTTTTCAAATCCTTGTTTGAAACTCATTAACATTCCTTCTATTTCTTCAATCCCTGTCATTTTTTCGCTACCATAGTACCTCATTGTGTGCGGATTTGAAAATATAGATAGGAGAACAGGAGCATCTGATTCTCTTAATTCTCTTAACCGTAATCGCTTTGTTGATAACTCTGGGAACTTTTCCACTTCGCTCACTCCTATTGAATCTCATTTTCATACTTTTCAAACACTCCCTTATGAAAAAAATGCTTAAAGAATGGATATCCATTCTTTAAGCAAACAGGGGGTAAAACATCTTGTTAAAAAGGGGTCTCTCTTATAACGATTAAGCAACCATAAAAGTTTCAATATTCTACAAATGTTTTCCAACAAACCTTTTGAATGTTAAAATCGATCATAGTATTCCTTACTCAAAATTACGAGGAGTGGCGACAATAATGAAAAAAATATATCTCGTCAGACACTGCCAGGCGACTGGCCAAGAACCAAGTGCTTCATTAACAAAAGAAGGACGTAACCAGGCTACAAAGCTAGCTCAAACTCTTGGATCTATCCCGTTTGATAAATTGTATAGTTCTCCTTTTAGACGTGCCGTCCAGTCGATAGAGCCACTTGCACTTCAATTAGATAAAGCGATTACGTTAGATGATCGACTAGAGGAGAGAACGTTATCTGGAAAACCAATTGACAATTGGTTAGAAGAATTAGAGAAAACTTTCAGAGACCTTTCTTATACCGTTCCAGGTGGCGAATCAAGTCACAAAGCTACGTCAAGAGGCATTGCTGCGATAAGTGAAGCTATTCATCACACAAAAGAATATGCCGTCATGATGACTCATGGTAACCTATTAACCTTAATACTACATCACTTCGATCCAACATACGATTTCAAGAGTTGGAAAGCTCTTAGAAATCCTGAAATTTACTGTCTACATTTTCAAAATGGTGAAATAGACTCGATTGAAAATGTAACACTAATAGAGGATACACCCTAATGAATGGACGCTATTCTCGCTTTCATTGCTGTGCTACATGTATTCATTTCGAAGTTATAAAAAGTGCAAGGACAACTTATCTCTGTGGAAGACTGGGGTTTGAAACGAAACCTACTTATCAGTTTAATTGCTGGGAACCAAAAGAAATTGTCAAAAAGAGAATGGAAAAAGAAAACATTTCGAGGACTGATAATAACCTATAAAGCTGTAATAGAACACTTCATATCGTTCAGCATATGCCTTGAATCTTTCTCTTCCTGAATGTCTTCTAGCTAGAAGACATTCAGGAAGAGATACCTGACATAACCATGTCTTCCTTCCATTTATTGATTAGCTCTTGTGGTACATCCCAACTGATCCACGAAACCATAATTTTCACATCTTGATTCTCGACAATCCAATATTCATATCTTTTCTCGGAGAAATTCTCAATGATGCCCGTCCGGTCTACCTTCATCTATTGATCCTCCTTTAGTTGACTTTACTTCCTGTATACCCTAAAAACAGTGTACTTAATTCTCTTTTGCTCTTCTCCAATTTCATTATATGTATGAAACATCCCCATATCTTCACATACTAACCCTAATCTTTCTATTTGGAGGCAAAGGGGATATGGAGCATAATAAGTTTAAACGAATCCAATCAAGCTTCTGGTTTATCCCAACATTCTATGGGGTAGGGGCATTTCTTGCTGCCATTTTAACTCTTGTAATTGATCGTACAGTTATTCAGGGGCAGCCTGTCGTTCTTCCCTATTTTTTCTTTGCCACCTATGACACAAGTGTTACGATCTTAAGCACGCTTGTTTCCTCCATGTTAACAATGACCACAATTACGTTCTCAACCATAATGGTTGTTCTTACAACGTACCTATCTAACTTCTCACCAAGAACCCTACAAAACTTCATCACAGATCGCATTACAAAAAGAGTACTTGGTATTTTCGTTGGAGGTATTATTTATTTTATTATTCTTCTTCTCTTAATTGAACAAAGCAGTCAAGATGATGTCGTCTATCTTTCACCCGTTTTCGCCGTTATCTATGCCATCGTCTGTGTAGCCTATTTTGTATTTTTCATCCATCACGTTTCAAATTGGATACTTGTCGGCAATTTAATTCACCACATTACAATGAACACATTGACCACAATTGATCGTACTTTCCTAGACTTTGAAGAAGCTAATCAAGGTAACCTTGCTTCGTGGGACTCCTGGGAATTAGATGAGATTAAGATGAAAAAACCGATTTCAATACGATCAACAAAATCAGGGTATTTACAAAATATCGATTTACCTGATTTAATTTCAACCGCTACAAAACTTGATTTTATCATTCGACTTGAGCGTGATATTGGAGAGTATGTTGATGAAGGAACAGTCATTTTTTCCTACTGGTCTTCCTCAGATCAGAATCCCAATCAACAGGTTCTACTTAACACACTCTCACTTGGAACAGAACGAACAACCGATCAAGATATTGAGTATGGCATCCAAAAGCTTGTTGAAATAGCCTTAAGAGCGATTTCACCTGGAATTAATGACCCAAACACAGCCATTAACTGCATTAATCGATTAGGAAGAGTATTATCACGCCTTGGGCAAAAACACATCCCTCATCCTCTCTACCATGATGCCAAAAAGAACTTAAGGGTGATTACAAGGCCAATCACATATGATACGTACCTTTATAAAAGCTTCTATCAGATCAGACATTATGCGAAGGAAGATGTATCCGTTCTAGGATCGATTCTACACTCGTTAGTGTTAGCTGCTGATGGAAACAAACACGATACGCACGAAACCATCTGGGAATTTGGGCAATTCGTTATTAGAGGATTTGATCCTAAAGTTCTCGATAAGTTTGATCATCGCTACATTAATGAAAAACTTGAAAGACTAGCGAATGCGACAGGTTTTCAAGATGCTTATCAGCCGATATCAAACAAATAGCTTCCATTTTCTCAATAAGAAAAACGGTCTCAGTTTCCGAGACCGTTTTTTCATTTTACTTGATCAAGCCATCCTTCCATGTCTTTTAACGTCAACGGACCTACTCGTTTCTGGCGAATAACTCCTTCACGATCAATCATGAATGACGTTGGCATTGAAATAACTTGATAAAGATTCTCCCCAACTTTGCCTTCTCGATCCATAAGAATCGGGAATGTTAAGTTATGTGATTCCACAAATTTAGGAATGGCTTCCTTATTGGGCTCAAACTTAGTGAAATTCACGGATAATACCGCTACTTCTTCCCCATATTCATCTGAAAATTGTTGAATATCAGGCATTTCTTCTTCACATGGTGGACACCAGGTTGCCCAGAAGTTCAAGAAAACAGGTTGTCCTTCATAATCTGAAAGGCCGACTTCTTTGCCTTCCATCGTCTCAAGGGTAAAATCAGCCGCCTGATCACCAACCTCAGTACCTACACTTCGATCAGCAATCACAGTATTGTAGATCCCCCATCCAAGTGCAACCGCAAGAACAATCAGCACAAACTTCTTAATCATTTTCATTCTAGCTTTTTTATTCATCCGTTACTCCAATGAAAAGCGATCATCACGAATAAAAACCTCTTCTCGCTCAACCGCTTCCTGTTTTGAGGCTAGAACTAGACCAAGCGGTGTGTCTGTTTCTTTATCATTCACGATTGTAAATGATATAGAAAGCTTACTTGCTTCCTTAATATATTTTGAAAGCATCGAATAGGATAAGTCCCCATTCAAATAAAGAATCCCATTACGAACTCTTCTCATTTCTTCTTTCACTTCTTTATAAACATTATTTTGCGCAACTTGTCTTTTCGTAAGAGCAATATAAACTCGCTCTCTAAATGTTGATAAGAACAAGGCTTTTTCGGCTGGCTTTAATTCCGGTGTTCCATATACGCCAGCATCAAGTACTCTTTTAATTTCTTCGTTCACGTTTGTCACCTCATCACCATTAATCTAACAATATGAATAAAGCACGATCTCATACTCTAATTTACTACTCACTATTCATCCTATACTATCTTACCTTTTTCTTAAAGTGAATGTTCTGTTACGTTAAGAGCACTTCAAAACAGGATACCCTAGAAGTTGTTGGTTATTCATAAAAAAAAGACGCCCCTTAGTCATTGGGAACGTCCTTTTCGTATTCATTTAACATAATTAGCCGTTCCATCATCGTAGGATGCCCATATTTAAAGTATTTTACGATAAATGGCGGATTCACTTCATTTAAGCTGTTTACAGTTAACGTTTGGAAAGACCCAATAGCGGCATCAACATCATGAGTCATTTCGATAGCATACGCATCTGCTTTCATTTCGGCGTTACGAGAAATCGCTAGTTCAACAGGACTAGCAACGAAAGACATAAGTGAAAAAAGCAAGAATAATGCTGGTAAGGATGCAAGATCTGATGCTGAGGTAATCCCCCATGCATCACCCCATTTTCGAATCATTGCTCCTAGAAGCCTATATGCGAGATACAATCCCATAAAGCTCGTAACGAGTGCACCAACTAAATTTCCATATAAATGATTCATCACATAATGACCCATTTCATGAGCCATAATAAACAGCACTTCATCATCATCTAGCTTATTCAGAGTAGTATCCCAAAGAACAATTCTTAAATTTGAACCAATACCAGATACATAGGCATTCATTGCGTTTGTTTTCTCTGACATGTTTACTTCAAATACTCGATCAGCTGGAATGTCAGCACTATCCGCCATTGTAAGAATTTCTTCTTCTAGTGCTTTATCTGTTAGGGAAGTAAAATCATTATATAAAGGATCTATGACAACTGGTTGAATGTACATCATAAAGGCAAGGTACGGAACCATTAGCCCCCAAGCCATCAGCCACCACTTTTTCTTAAACCGTTTCATTAACGCATAAAGGACACCGATAACAAGGGATGTCAATAGAATGTCAATCCAAAAGGAAATCATTTCATCTTTCATCCACCCTGAGAACGATTGAGTGTTAATGCCATATTTAACTGAAAGTGATCTCGCCCAATAATGCAGAGGAAATGTGAGCAACCATGTAAACGTCGTAAGTAGAAGCAAATAAAGAGGAACCACAACGACACTTTTTCTAGAAACCCCTTCACTAAATTGCTTAAACAGCTTTGATAAGCCAAATCCAAGAACGGCTAAATAAATTAACCATTCATAGGGAATTGCGATAAAAGATAAGAAACTTCTGTAACGTGAATACTCCTCTGATAGTTCTAACTGCCTGTCTGTCATGAAGGTGGCCGGATCTGCCGCTGTCCCTAGATACGCCTCAGGTACTCCAAAATCCGCCCAATTAAATAAATAGAGCCCCAGAATCAGGGCATAAATTGAGAATCCTAGAATGATCCATGTTATACGCTTCTTCATCTTCATTCTCCTCCCGATACGACCTCTATATAAATAGTACGAGCAAAACTTTTTTTTAGAACAGGCCAATCACAGTCTCTCCTATATGTTCTACAAAATTACCATAAACCTTTCAATTGATTTAAAAGGGAAATCGAATCAATCCCCTCAAAAAAAGCCGACAGATAATCTGCCGGCTTCCTAACGCATTTATGAACTTTCCACATAGACATTTGTACGATCGTAACTGTGATCAAACCGATTGAGGATACCACATACTGGGCATTCTGCAAGGACATGAAGTTCAACAATTGGTGCCTGACTGCTTTTTGTCGTGATCCCGGTTGCTTCAACCCGATCATTTGCATGAACGTCTTCCTTAGCAATCGGAATAAACCACGTATACTCTGTTTCACACATCCGACATGTTGCTTTTTCTTCAATTTCTGTTGGTTTCATCATTGTCTTTTCCAGCTCCTTTAGCAGAGTATTTCAAAGACTGCGCGAACAAGGGTCCGGAAAACCTCCTTAACTGGGAATCCCTTCCTATAAAAAGCAGTTCCCGTTGTCAAAAAAGTTAAACATTTTCTCGACTTCTCTTAACTAGAAAGAAGATCTTCGTCCATTAATTTATAAATAGCATGCGCAACGCCCTCATGTTCGTTGCTTTTCGTGACAAACGAAACTTGTTGTTTTATTTTCTCATCGGCATTTCCCATCGCGATAGAATAGGATGCTTTTTTAAACATGGAAATGTCATTATAATTATCTCCAATTGCAGCCGTTTGCTTCATATCTAGGCCAGTTTGGGCAACAAACGTCTCAAGAGCTAGTCCCTTTTGTGCATTCTCGTGATTGATTTCTAGGTTTTCTTTACCTGATGAGGTCACTACTGTCTTCTGAACGCTTTCCGCTAAAGATGCTGCTCGTTCCAACCGTTCTTCATCAAAAGAGAAACTAAGGAATTTATAGACATGGAGGCTTTTATCTGCCAACAATTCATCAAAGTTATCAACGGCCTTTAGTGACAAACTCTCAAACTGACGCTTAGCGCCAACATGCAATTCTTCTTCAGTTAAATTAGGATTTGAACTTTTCATCATATCGATGATTAAGTCAATCGTGCCCTCATAATCATGAGTGAATACACCTTTGTTTGTAAATAGCTGATAATAAATACTTTCATCATCAAGAATTCCTTTTATCGACTGAACTTGCTCATCATCAAGATAAATGGCGTGCAAAATATCTCCTTCAATTGAACGAATCTCAGCACCGTTATAGCAAATAATCGGGAGCTCTAGACCAGTACCTTCAAGTGGCTTTATCGCACCATCATAAGCTCTCCCAGTATTAAGAACTACTGTAATACCTTGACTCTGTGCCTCTCGAATAGCATTTACATTCTCAAAACTAACAGTTTGTTCGTTCGTTAACAGCGTCCCATCCATATCAATTGAAATACATCTCATAAGGGCAACATCCTTTTCTATTTGGTCCTATCTTTGTTGCAAAGTTCTTGAATAGTATAGCAAAATTTTAGTGCAGGTAAAAAAGCAAAGAAAAAAGAGCTTTAAAAAAGCTCTTTTCAACACGTTATCTTTTATTGTGAAAGAAAAAGTCAATGAATGAGGAGACCACTTCGACAGATTGGAACCAAACGAGTGACACAGCGGTCATTGAGAAAAAACCAACCATCAAAATACGAAACAAATGCATGTTTCATTCCTCCTCTTTAGAAGACAATATTTAGTTTTACTTTGGTTATATCACAAAAATCAGAAAATATAAATCATTTAATTTTTGATTGTATTAAATAAAATAGGCATACGTACTTAAAACTGCTACTGCAAACATAACGACCACGATTAAGTTTGCTCCAAGATATGCAGCGAAAATTGCCGCACCCGCTCCAATAACACCAAACAGTAAATCATCATTAATTGTCAGGATGCCAGGAAAGATAAGCGCCCCTAGAATAGCGAAGGGAACGTTCTTTAGTACGTTTTGAACAACGGATGGTATTTTATCTGAGTTAAAGAAAACGAGTGGTATCATTCTTGGAATATACGTTACAATAGCAAGACCTATAATTAACCAGAGCATCGTGTTACTCATTTTTCTCTCCCCCCATTACCCACTCAACGATTATGGAAGATAACAAAGTAGCAAGCACAATCGACCAGCCTGTTGAAAACTGAGCAAACGTAAGGAAACTATTAAATAAAGCAGCAAGGGCCGCGAGAAAAAGCACTTTCCGACTTTTTTTAGCAGAGGGGATAAGCAGTCCGATAAACATGGCATAAAGCGCAACGCTCATTCCTTGCTGAACCACACTTGGGAGCGTAGCTCCAGCTATGTAACCTCCCCCTGTAAAAAGAACCCAACTGGAATAAGAGATCAAACATAAACCAAACATATATCCAGTCGTGAGTCTACCTGCTTTCGTTGCTGAAACCGTAAACGTTTCATCTGTAATACCAAAGGCATAGACTGCTTTTTTCCAAGGTGTATCTTCTTCCACTTTCTCATTAATAGAGGCACTCATTAAAAGATGTCGAATATTAACGATAAAGATTGTAAAAATAATTTCAAATGCACCTGTGCCTATCGCGACTAAGCTTAACGTAATGTACTGAGCAGCCCCAGCAAAAACGAGGACGCTCATAAGAACAGCTTCATAAAGTGTAAGCCCTGTCGTTCTTGCTAGTAAACCAAAAGTAAGGGCAACTGGCATATACCCGACAGCAATGCTTATTCCTGCCTTTAATCCCTCTCCAAACTCTGAATCGTTTGCTACGCTTGCCTCCATCATATCCCTCCTGTTGCTCCAAATCGTTTAATATATTAAACTTATTGTATGTTATATTAAACAAATTTTCAATAAATGACCTCCATCAAACAGCTAAAAAGGAGTATGTAATGGAAAACCAATCATTAACGCAACAAATCGGTCAGAAATTAAAAAAAATTCGTCTTGAAAATAGATTAAGTCTCGATCAATTATCAGAGCGATGTTCTGTAAGTAAGCCAATGCTTGCACAGATTGAGCGCGGAGCTTCGAATCCTACCGTTAACACGTTATGGAAAATTGCTAACGGACTGGGCGTATCTTTCACAGCATTCATTGATGAAGAACAGCCCGTAATCAAAAAAGTAAACAGATTTGAAATAGAACCCCTAATAGAAGAAGGTGGAAAAATGAAAGTCATTCCCCTCTTCCCTATGGAACCTGGAAAATCATTTGAAACTTTTTATATTGAACTTGCCCCGGGCTGTAACTATCACTCAAATCCTCACCCTGAGGGCGTAGAAGAATATGTGTTTATTGAAGAAGGGAGTATGAGCCTTGAAGTTGATACACAAAAATTTATCATCTCTCATGGAGAAAGTTTAAGATTCACAGCAAATTACGCCCACTATTATCGAAATACTTCTGATCAACCATGTAAAGCCACGATGATCATTCATTATCCCTCTCCTTTCCGCTGATCAGTAGATTTTTAAAAGCAAATGAAAAAACGCTCCAATCGGAGCGTTTTATCTATTGACTTATCTTTGTTTCCACCTTGTTCTCCACTGTACTTTCAACTGCATCTGTCCATGCTTCTCCATAACCTGGATGCGGTGTATAAGGATAGATAAAGTCTTCATCCCTCGCACCCATTTCAATAGCAAGCGCTGCTTTTTCAATGAGTTCTACTGCACCTGCTCCTATGGCATGAAACCCTAACAATACATGACTTTCTCGATCACGATGGATCACAACCTTTCCTTCTGTGTTTCCAGTGACCATCGCATAACCGTTTGCTTTCATTGAGGAGCTTGCTGTCATCACTTCGTAGCCTGCTTCTTTCGCTTCAGTTTTGGTTAACCCTACAGACGATATCGGAGTTTGGGTGTGTATGACCTTTGGAAGGCATTCAAGCGAGAAAGTAGACTTTACCCCACTGCAATGATCTGCAGCAGTCTTTCCCTGCTTGATTCCTTTCACTGCGAGGGAAGGTCCTCCTGTTAGATCACCACAAGCATAAATATTTGCTCTTGTTGTTTTACATTCCTCAGAAATAGGAATGGTGCCATCATCCTGTATATCAATACCTACTTGGTCCACCCCTAACGAATCGCTATTTCCGACTCGTCCAATTGAATAGACGATCATCTCTGTTTCTACTTCTACGGTTTCTCCTTTAGCATGACAAAAAACTAGAGTCATTTCACGTTCCTTCACCAGACAATTGGATACTCCTGTGTACAAGGAGACTTTTTGCTTCTTAAACTGCCTTATCGATTCTCGTTGAATGCTTTCATCCCATTCAGGAAGAATGGTCTCTTGATGCGTCACGATCGTTACTTCAACTCCTAGCGCACGAAACGTGCTAGCAGCCTCTATTGTGAGATAATCAGATCCAAACAGGATAAGCTGATTTGGAAGAGACGATAAGGTATAAAGATGTTCTAAAGGAAGAATGTTAGGGTGAGAAGAAGATGAAAGAAAGTTAGGCATAATTGGGCTGCTTCCCGTCGCAAGAATGGCATGGTTAAATGACCACACTTCAAATTTCTCCCCCTGTTCAGCTCCAATCCTGTTTTCTGAGAGAAAAGATGCCTGTCCTTTTACACATTCGATGTTGCTTGAATGAAAGCGGGCTTGTAGTCCTTTTTCCATCGTAGCAATTAGCGAATTCTTTTCTTCCTGCCATTTGTCCATGCAAAATGCGGGTGTCACCTTAATTCCTGGTGTCTTTTCATGCATTTTCCTAGCAGCTGCCGCAAGCAGTTTTGAAGGAATGCATCCGCTATGGAGGCATTCCCCACCCGGACGAAATCGATCAATTAGCGTAACGTCTCTCCCATTTTTAGCAGCACGAAATGCCGCTTCATATCCGGCTGGACCTGCTCCAATTATGACAACGTCTTTTTCATGTATAATTTCACCTACCACCATTAGACAAGCTCCGTTAATAGTAGGGAAGGTTGTTCAATCAATTCAATAAAACGATTAGTAAAACGCATAGATGTCCCTCCATCTGCGATACGATGATCAAAAGTCATGGAAATTGACATTATCGATCGAATAACAATCTCATCATTTTCTTTAACGACGGGCATTTTTTTCGTTTTATGGAAAGCTAGAAGGGCAACTTGTGGGTAATTAATAATCGGCGTTGCACCCGTACTGCCAAGTGGGCCTGCATTACTAATTGTAAATGTACTCTCGCTAAGGTTTTTGCTTGTGAGTTCATTATTCATTGCTGCATGGTGTAGATTTTTCATTTTTTTATGAATTTCGTTGATTGAGAGTTTATCACAATGATGGATAACCGGAACGATTAGTCCTTCTTCCGTATCAGTAGCTAAACCAATATGAAGATCGGGCTTCAAGCAAATCTGCCCTTCTTCTTCTCTCAACTCCGAGTTAAAAATAGGGAACTCTTTTAACGCCACGCATACCGCTTTAATATAAAAAGCAGCAACCGAAATAGATTGACCCTTACCTTCTTTCATTGCTTTTTTCATTTCTAAGATGTTCGTTACATCAACTTCGTCAAAATGAGTTACATGTGGAATGGTTAAAGTGGATTTTTTCATTTTCGCTGAAATTTGTTTCCGTCTTGTTGAAAACGGAATCGTTCGTTCAGTTGCTTCTTTCTCTATTTCTTTCTCTATTGCTTTTGTTTCTTTTTCTTCGGGCTTTTGAGTTGTCGCAAGATGCCTAAAAACATCTTCATCAGTAATTCGCCCTGCTGGCCCTGTCCCCTTAACTTCCTCAATATCGACATTATTTTCGCGCGCAATTTTTCTCGTAAAAGGGGCCGCTAAAATTCTTTTCTTTCGGTGTGGAAGCAGTGTTTGCTCGGCGTGCTGTGGAATTGGAGAAATCGTTAACAGCGTCCCTCCTACTTCAATAACTTCACCTGCTTCTACATAAATCGTTTCTACTTTTCCCGCAAAAGGAGACGGAAGCTCCGCCGTCACTTTATCGGTCTGTACTTCGACTAATGGCTGATCAACTAGCACATGATCGCCAGGCTTAACTAGAAGCTGCACGATTTCGCCTTCTGACATTCCTTCTCCAATGTCATGCAATTTCACATCCATCATTCAACCTCCCTTCAGAAGCGAGCTGTCTCTTCAATCGCTCGTAAAACTTTGTTAGCATCCGGTAAATAATCATCTTCTAGCGTAAACAAAGGAACAGGCGCATCATAACCAGTTACTTTTTTAATTGGAGACCTCATATAAAGAAACGAAGTATCATTAATGATTGAAATCACTTCACTACCTACTCCTCCAGAGGAAGGGGCTTCATGAATAATAACCGCTCTACCTGTTTTCTGCACCGATTCTGCGATCAGTTCTTTATCTAAAGGATAGAGAGAACGCAGATCGATAACATCACATTCTATTCCTTTAGCAGCGGCTTTTTTCGCTGCTTCTTCCGCAACTTTTACCATTGCTCCCCATGCAAAAAGGGATACATCCTCTCCATTACGCCGCCTATAACCTTTACCAAGCGGAATTGTATAACTTCCTGTAGGAACGTCACCTTTACCGGTCCGATACATTTTCATCGGCTCAAGAAACAGCACCGGATCCGGGTCTTTAATACTACTAATTAATAGCCCCTTTGCATCATGTGGCGTTGAAGGAACGACTACCTTCAACCCAGGTATGTGAGTAAAAAGTGCTTCTGTACTATCACTATGAATTTCAGGGGCCCGTACACCTGCTCCATAAGGTACTCGAATGGTAAGTGGCACGGTATATCGACTTTGTGTTCGCGTTCGAATGCGCGTTGCATGAGTAATTAATTGATTAAAGCCTGGATAAATAAAGCCAAGAAACTGGATCTCTACAACAGGAGTATATCCATTCATCGCAAGTCCAATTGATGTACCAATTAAACCTGATTCAGCAAGAGGTGTATCCATCACTCGCTGATCACCAAACAGTTCAAACAAGCCGTCAGTTGCTCTAAAAACTCCGCCGTTTCTTCCTACATCCTCTCCAAGAACAAGGACAGACTCATCTTCTTCAAGAACCACCTTTAGGGCTTCTGTAATCGCCTGCACCATCGTTAGCTTTTTCATATTGACCGCTATGCTCATTTCCCACTCTCCTTATGAAAAAAGCGCTTCTTTTGTTCTTGAACAGGCCAAACATCCGTGCCAAACACATGATCAAAAATAAGTCCTTCATCCGATTTTTTTGTTTTTTCCATTTCATCGACAGCAAGTTGTAATCGTTTCTCAGATTTTTTCTTAAGCTCTTCCTCCCAATCGGCATCCCAGCTACCTTCAGCTTTCAGATACTTTTCAACGCGAGTAATTGGATCATCCGTCTGCCTTCTCCGTTCACTTTCTCCCTGGTCACGATATTTCGATGGCTCATCGGTCGTCGTGTGAGCTCCATAGCGCCATGTAACCGCCTCAATCAACGTTGGACCTTTCCCTTTTCTCGCACGTTCGACTGCTTTTAGCGTTTCACTATAAACAGCAAAAACATCATTTCCATCCACTCTTACACCAGGCATGTCATAAGCCAAGGATTTTTGTGCAATGGTTTTTGTATTCATCTGTCGCTCGATCGGAACGCTAATGGCATAGCCATTATTTTGATTAAAGAAAACGACTGGGATTTGGAACACACTTGCAAAATTTAATCCCTCGTGAAAATCCCCTTCCGATGTTGCACCGTCTCCAAAATATACAAGCGATACTCTGTCGCTTCCTTTTTTCTTCTCAGCCCAAGCTGTACCAGTCGCATGAAGAATTTGGGAAGCAATCGGAACGGATGGGGGAAAAATGTGTTTTCCTTCTGGAGGAACACACCCTTCAATACATCCTTTCCAGTAAAGAAAGATATTGACGAGTGAATGCCCAAAAGCTGCCGTTGCGGCATGATCACGATAAGTAGGAAACATCCAGTCACCATCTTCTAAAGCTAGAGCACTTCCAATTTGCGCGCCTTCTTGGCCTTCAAACGGAGCATAGGTACCGATTCGACCCTGACGCTGGAGATTAACAGCTTTTCGATCGAACATACGAGAAAACATCATTTGTTCATAAAATCGTTTTGCATTCGCTACCGTAATGGATGGATTTTCTTCCATTTGTTTGCCTTCTCCATTGACTAATTGAATAAATGGGAATTGCTCAGTTACGTCCATTAAACTCCCCCCTCTCACATTAATACTAAGAGCGAACAGACCATTTCCCTGGTTTCTTATGCGCAAAGAAGCTATTTCTCCGTTTTCGGCTTTCAATTCGCTGTTCACAAAAAAGATTCGCCGCTTTTATCGTTGAAAATGAGTGAGTCTCCGCCTGCTCAAAAATGGACAATAACGTATCGTAAATCGCCTTTGTTTTTTGAAGCACTCGTTTAGGATTTGGTGAATACAACTCATCAGATACCTGGATTAAGCCCCCGCTATTTACAATATAATCAGGCGCATAAAGAATACCGCGTTCATTGAGCTGATCGCCGTGCTCATTTGTTAAAAGCTGATTGTTCGCAGAACCGACAATTGCTTGTACTTTAAGCTTATGGATGGTTTGATCATTAATGATCCCTCCAAGTGCACAGGGAACAAAAACATCGGCGTCTGCTTCGTAAATGTAATCCCCAGAAACGACCTTTACCCCCTGCTTGAGCTCAATCGCTCGTTGAATTAAACGATCTATAGCTGATTGATTAATATCTGAAACAATCAAATCTGCTCCTTTTTCAAGAAGCATTTCCGCGACTTTATAGCCAACCTTCCCAAGACCTTGAATCGCATATGTCCTCCCACCCAGTTCTTCTGAACCGAAAACAGTTTTATTCGTAGCTTGTATGCCGTAAAGAACGCCGTTAGCTGTTGGAATGGAGGAATCTCCACTTCCACCATATTCTTCTGGAACCCCTACAATACAGCTGCTTTCTCTTAGTGAATGAACAAAATTATCAGGAGTTGTTCCCATATCTGTTCCTGTGTAAAATCGTCCATTCAACGATTCTACAAATTGACCAAAAGCACGAAAAAGCTCAGGCGTCCGATCTATCAGCGGATCACCGATAATTACTGCCTTGCCACCTCCAAAATCCACATCAGCCGCTGCACATTTATACGTCATGCCTTTGGAAAGTCTTAAGACATCTTCAATGGCATCATCTACCGTTTCATAGGGACGCATTCGACAACCACCAAGCGCTGGCCCTAGCGTTGTGTTATGTATGGCGATTATGGCTTTTAGACCTGTATCAGCATCATTACAAAATAATAATTGCTCATGCTCTTCTATACGATCAAACACGATTTTCACCCCTTTATGAAATCGCTTACATTTTAGCGTTTTCTAATTTCTCGTCGATCACCTTTTTAGGGAGGATAAACTGAATCACTTTTCCTGTCCCAATAAGCTCTCTTCCTTTTTTAACATCTATTCTGCTAATAACCGATTTGTGTGTAAGTGTAATAATAACGGCTCGTATTGTAAGGGACTGCCCTTCACACGCTGATCCCATATGCTTTACCTCAACACCGCCGCCGATTCCCTCCTCATCATCTTCAAGGTAAGGAAGAATTAACTGTCTTGCGGCCCACTCCATATGATAGACCATCGATACAGTCGAATAAGCCTGATGGATGATTTCACCCTCAAACTGAGCATACATATCTGGCGTGACCTCTACATGAATGACAGCACTTTGCCCAACCGATATTCCCTGTTTCACCAGCTACACCTCACACCATAATATATGACGTTTATTTAACGATATAATAACATCACGTCTAATAACCGTCAATGAATTGTCAAAAAATTAAGAACGGTCCATGATGAAAATATCTAAAGGTTAGTATGCTAAAGAATCCTCCTTACCTCCATAAGCCATTTTAAAGAAAAACCAACCGGAAATCCGATTGGTTTCAATTCCTACCCTAAGAGGGCTCGATCATTGTTCATCTTTGTACCTTTGATTCGCTGGAATTCTTGAAGCAGAGCTTCAATTGTTAAATTCTGCTTATCTTCTCCCTCAACTTCTAATATAATTTTACCGCTATCCATCATAATTAGTCGGTTGCCTAAGTCCAGCGCCTGTTGCATATTATGAGTGACCATAAGTGTTGTTAATTGAGTTCTTTGTACAATTTCACCAGTCAATTTCGTAATTAAAGCTGCTCTGGCAGGATCGAGAGCTGCAGTATGTTCATCTAATAAGAGCATTTTAGGCTCTGTGAATGTCGCCATTAAAAGGGACAGTGCTTGCCTCTCTCCTCCCGATAGCATGCCAACTTTCGCAGACAGGCGATCCTCGAGACCAAGATGAAGCGTTTCAAGTGCTTCCTGGAAAGTTGTTTTCAACTTTTTAGTCACGCCTTTCATTAGCGTTCTTCTTCGATTTCGATTGTAGGCGAGGGCCAGGTTTTCCTGTATCGTCATGGATGGAGCTGTTCCTGCCATAGGATCCTGGAAAACGCGTCCGATTAACTTTGACCTCTTATATTCTGGTAAGCTTGTAATCTTCTTATCATCAATAAAGACATCTCCAACATCAGGTGTTAATACCCCGGAAATCATATTCATTAAAGTTGATTTCCCTGCGCCGTTACTTCCGATCACTGTAACAAAATCACCTGGATCAAGCGTTAAATTAATATCTTCAAGTGCAATCTTCTCATCAAGCGTACCTTCGTTAAATACTTTGTGAATTTGATTTAGTTGAAGCATACTCTTCGCCTCCATCCTTCATTTCTTTTAACTTCAACTCTTGCTGAAGACGTTTTCGCTTCTTTCGATTTCGTTCTTTTTGACCATCTATTAATTGTGGAAGAACAAGAGCAGCAATTACAATTACAGCTGTAATCAATTTCATATCGCCTGTCTCCAGGAAATCCACTCGCAGCGCTAAACTGACAACAATTCGATAGACGATCGCTCCTCCAACTACAGCGAATGTTGTCACTGCTATTGTCCGTGTTCCAAAAATTGCTTCTCCAATAATCACTGAAGCAAGTCCAATAATAATCATTCCAATGCCCATGCCAACATCTGCAAATGAGCTATACTGTGCAATTAATGCACCGGCAAGTGCTACGAGAGCGTTCGAAAGCCCAAGTCCAAGAATCGTAAATTGATCCGTGTTCGCTGAAAAACTACGAATCATTCGTTTATTATCACCTGTTGCTCGAAGTGCAAGACCAATTTGCGTGCGTAAAAATAAATCCGTCAAAATTTTTATAATTGTCGTAACAAGTAACATGCTTATTAAAACAGACCATGTTGATGTTAGGTTGCCAAATCCAATTGATGAAGCTAAGTTGCTTAGTAGAGGATCGAGACCGGTTGCTTCAAAAAAACCTACTAATTTGGTAAAGACGGATTCCTCATTTAGCAAAGGAACATTGGATCTTCCCATTATTCTTAAGTTTATGGAATAGAGTGCAATCATCATAAGAATCCCCGCAAGAAGAGGATTGATTTTCCCTTTTGTATGTAGGAGGCCTGTTACGCAACCCGCTAAAAACCCCACTCCGATCGCTATAAGCGTTGCAAAAAAAGGATTCGTTCCATTTACAATTAGAATTGCAGCAATAGCTGCACCAGTGACGAAGCTCCCATCAACTGTTAAATCGGGAAAATCTAGAATACGAAACGATAAATAAACACCAAGTGCCATAATGGCATATATAATGCCAGATTCTACTGCTCCAAACATTGCTGAACCCATACCGAGCTCCCTCCTATTCTTTTCACAGTGGATTTATCCATTTGAAAAACGGTATTCGTAAAAAAGGTTCGAAAAAGAAAACTCCTTCTTTTTCGAACCCATTTTTCTACTCTGTGTATTCCCCCATCTCTTCCCATTCTGACTTCACTTCGATGCCCATTTCTTCTGCTGCTGTTTCATTCATTTTAAGTTTTAAATTCTGAGGGTATTGTACTGGAATTTCTGCCGTCGTTTCTTCACCTTTTAAAATTTTTGCAGCCATCTGACCTGCTTCATAGCCAATATCTTGATAATCAAAACCATAAGCCGCAAAGGCACCGCGGTTAACAGAATCAAATTCTCCCGCAAACATCGGAATGTCCTTATCATTTGCTACGCTAATGACCGATTCGAGCGCTGATACGACCGTATTATCTGTTACGATGTAAATCACGTCTACTTTACCAACAAGCGCTTCAGCTGCTTGCTTTACCTCAGCTGAAGTGGAAACACTCTTCTCAACAGCTTTCATATCCTTACCTTCCATTGCTTCTTTCACAATATCAACTTGGGCCACAGAATTTTGTTCCCCGGCATTGTAGATGAGTCCAACATTTTTAGCATCAAACTCATTGGCAATAAACTCAATTGTTTTTGGAATCGCTTCAGGATGAGTATCTGTTGTACCTGTTATATTCTCACCTGGCTTATCAAAATCCTCGACAAGTTTTGCCCCGACTGGATCCGTTACCGAAGTAAAAACAATCGGAATATCGGAAGTGGCATTTAACGCGGACTGTGCGCTTGGAGTTGAATTCGCAAAAATTAAATCTACTTCATCACCTACAAGGTTTTGCGCGATCGTGTTACTGTTGTTCATGTCATTCTGAGCATTTTGAACATCGTAAGTAACGTTATCTCCTTCTTTAAATCCGTTCTCTTCGAGTGCCATTTTAAAACCTTCGTAAGCTGCATCTAGTGAAGGGTGCTCCACGATTTGCGTGACGCCAATTGTATAAGTATCTTTACTTGCTTGTCCTTCATCATCTGCGTTTGATGACGAATTGTTCGATCCACACCCTGCAAGTGCCATCACGCTTACTGCCGAAATTCCAATCCACTTTTTCCAGGATTTCAAATGCCTGTCCTCCCCCAAATAAGTTCTCCCAACTTATTGTCGTCATATTTTAATCCTATCGCCTGTCCGGCATATTGTATCGTTATGGTACACTGGCAAATCTAGCTTGTCAACGAGTATTCAAACAATTATTACTATTTTATATTTTCAAAAATAATATTTTGATATAGATCTAGTGTTTTAAATAAAAACGTTTAAATGCCTTCATTTGAATCTCGTAAATTTGCTCAGCTCCTTCCATCATTTCTTTAAATAGCTCCTGAACTGTCGGAATGGACTTAACTAATCCGCTTATTTGTCCGCCATTAATAAATCCCTCTTCCAATCGCCCTTCTACTGCACCAATTCGATGTTTTTCCTCATCTGTCATTACTTCAAAATCATCTGGATGAATACCAGCTCCTTCCGCTTGAATTAATCGGTCTGCATAAGCTGTTTTTAAGATCCTACGTACTTTTCCGACGCTGCGTCCTACGATGACCGTTTCTGTATCATCTGCTTCTAGTAACCTTTCAACATACCGTTCATGATAAGGAGATTCCTTCGTTGCTATTAATCTTGTTCCCATTTGAATCCCCTCTGCCCCTAAAGCTAATGCTGCGGCAAAGCCTTTTGAATCACCTACCCCTCCTGCAGCAACGACAGGTATTTGCACTTTAGCGACAAGTTGAGGAATAAGCGTCATCGTCGTAAGCTCGAGTGGCGAATTGATCCCAGCTGCTTCAAAGCCTTCTCCTACGATAAGATCGGCTCCTGCCTTTTCAGCTTTTTGTGCATGCTTCACGCTAGCGGTAACACAAATAACCTTAATGTTATTTTGTTTAAAATAATGAATATAAGGGGCTGGGTTACCGGCTGAAAGAGAGACGACAGGTACAGCGTGTTTTACAGCTAATTCACACATTCCTTTTAAGTTTTCTGTAACCGAAATTGGTATATTGAGCGCAAATGTTTTCTTAGTTCGTTTCTTCATATCAAGAAGTAAAATTTCTACTTCATCTATTGTTAAAGTACCCGTTCCGATTGTTCCGAGTCCGCCTGCTTCAGACACAGCTGATGCAAGAACAGGACTAGAAATATTCCCCATCCCTCCTTGTATAAATGGGTAGTGAACGGACAGCAACTCACAAAGACGTTTCATTTTATACCTCCCCCTAAATTCATGACGATATTAATACGCTTTACATAAAACGTGTTATACTTATTTATAACATTCAAAATAAAACAAAAAATTCCTGCTTCTTATGAACCACGATTTATTTCTAGCCCGTCACTAGCCTGTTATTTCAGAAAGGAGAACGCGCTTATATGTTATTTTCGTATAATGGTTTAACACCAGACCTAGCGGAAGATGTGTACGTAGCTCCAGGTGCCAAAATTATTGGGGATGTCACAATTGGAGAAAAATCGACCGTATGGTTTAATGCCGTTTTAAGAGGGGATGAAGCACCAATCACCATTGGAAAAGGGTGCAATATCCAGGACAATTGTACGTGCCATTTATTTGAAGGGTTCCCACTTGTGTTAGAAGACGAAGTATCTGTTGGCCATAATGCCATTCTACATGGATGTACGATTCGTAATGGAGCATTAATCGGTATGGGAGCAATTGTACTTGACGGGGCTGAGATTGGTGAAGGTTCGTTAATAGGGGCAAATACGCTGATCCCTTCTGGTAAAAAGATTCCACCACATTCTATGGTTCTCGGCTCTCCAGGAAAAGTAATCAGGCAATTAACAGAGAAAGACAAGGAACTCATCACCTTAACGATTGAAACGTATAAAACAAAGGGAAAAGAATTTAAATATCAGGTACATGAAGTGCTCAGATAACGAAAAAGAAGGAACGGGATATCCGTTCCTTCTTTCTACTTCTATGACCTGTCAGATAACAAAGGATGCTGGAGCGCATCATACTCATTATCTTTATTTTTCAGTTCATTTCCCTCTCGAAAAACTTCTTCAAAAAAACGTGAAGCTGGTTTTGCGAGCGTTTTATAGTAATCGCTAAATAACATGGCTGCATGCTCGCCAGGCCATTCATCAGGTAATAGTTGGGATGGAAGGCCCGGATCAATAAATAGAAACTTCCGGTACTCATGAACGAGCTTTGCGCGTTCTACAAAACAGTCGCCATCACTCATTTTCCCTTTTTCAATTTTACTACGATCGATAACATAACGCTCACTATACATTTTAATAAACTCACGGTATCGATTGCTTATTTCATTCAAATCCCAGCATTCATTGACAAGGGCATGATTTTCGTGTGGACCTTTATAATCAGCAACAAAGAAATGAACGTAGTCATTAATTTCATACTTATCGATCAGCCATTTCACCTGTTCTTCAAGGTGATTAGGTGAAAGCCATAAGCTAGCGGATGAACTTCCGAACCCGCTCCAAACAAGCTCTTTACGTAGCTCATCTCGAATATGTCGCTTCTCTTCAGGGATCGTATAAAGAAACATACGCCATCTTCCATCCCATTCTGCTGGCCGGAGCTTAAATATTCTCTCAGCCGCCTCATCCATTCTCCTAATCCCACGTTTTGTTAAATAGTAGAAACTCTTATTTCCTTCTTTCCTTGCTTCCACCCAGCCCTGCTTACTCATTCGTGAAATCGCCGCTCGAACAGACTGGTCATTGTGCCCAAACTCTTTTAGAAGACGAATCAAACTACCAATCCAAATATCATTTCCATAGTGTCTAACATACTCTCCATACAATGTAAAAATCATGGAGCGTGTATTCAAAGATTCGCTCATCATCATACCTCCGCTTGCTTAAAGCATTCCGAAATAAAAACGCGGTTCAAATATGATGTTATACTACCAGAGCCTTTCCTCTTCTGCAACAACTACTCCCCTTTAAAGCTTGGTTTCCTTTTTTCTGCAAAAGCATCTAATGCTTCAAGACGGTCGTTCGTTGGGATGGTTACTTCATATGCTTTCGATTCAATCGCCATACCCGTGTGACGGTCTACGTTCATCCCTTCCAGTACAGCAAACTTCGCCTGTTGCACTGCAATCGGAGCATTTTGACAGATTTCCTGGGCTAATTCTTCACATTTCCTAAGTAAGTCTTCACGACCCACTACCCCATTTAGGATGCCATATTCGTAAGCCTCGTCTGATGTTAATTTTCGTGCTGTTAACACCAATTCCATCGCTTTCGCTGTGCCAATTAGACGAGGTAAACGCTGAGTTCCTCCCGCCCCAGGTATGATCCCTAGACTTGTTTCGGTTAAGCCCATTTTTGTTCCTTTGACTGCATAACGAAAATCACAAGCAAGAGCCAGCTCAAATCCTCCACCAAACGCAAACCCATTCAATGCTGCAATGGTTGGCTGAGGAAGTGATTCAACTGAGGAAAACACTTCTCGGATTTTTTTAACGTTGCGACGGACTTCACTTTCAGAAAGCGTTCTTCTTTCTTTCAAATCAGCTCCTGCACTGAAAGCCTTTTCACCAGCTCCTAAAAAAATAACGGCACGAACCTCGCGATCTGAATAAATATCGTCAACAATTCCCTGCAGTACTGAAAGGGTTTCGTAATTAAAACAGTTTAGAACTTCTGGTCGATTTAAAGTTACGTATCCAACATGGTTTTTTACTTCATATGTAACAACTGACATTTGAAGACCTCCTTCTATGGTAGTAAGCATAGGAAAGAGCCGGGAAGTCGGTTCACCAACCTCCTCGGCTGCTTTCGCTCTATAGCATCTATTCAAGATTTACCCCCGGTTTCCTGCTTTTTTCTCTCGCTCTCTTAACTCCCCTGGAAAACTGGTTTACGTTTCTCAGTAAATGCTAGCAGACCTTCCTTATGATCTTTCGTTTGACCAGCTTCGGCCTGCGCAACTGCTTCCATTTCAAGCACCTCATCAAGGGTACTATCCCAGCTGCGGAGTAAGCTCTGTTTAATGAGAGTTACCGCTTTGGGCGGAAGACTAGCTACACGGTTTGCAAACTGATTAATCCCTTTCTCCCACTGTTCATTAGAGAAAAATTGCGTCACAAGTCCAAGCTCCTTAGCATCTGAAGCACTTACTTTTTCTCCAAGTAGCGCAAGTTCTAGCGCTTTCGCATGACCAATCAGGCGCGGAAGAAAATAAGTACTCCCAGAATCAGGCACAAGACCAACATGAACAAATGCTTCTATAAAGCTTGCGTTTTCATGAGCTAATCGAAAATCACACGCAAGAGCAAGACTCATGCCTGCACCTGCCGCCACACCGTTCACTGCAGCAATCACCGGTTTAGATGAAGAGGTAATTTCTTTTACCATCGGATTATAAGTACCCCTCAGCATTTCACCATGATCCACACCTTCTTCAACGCCACCTAAATCCTGACCTGAACAAAAAGCTCTTCCATTACCAGTGATCACCACACAACGAGCTTCATTATCGTTATTCGCTAGCTTCATTGCTTCTGTTATTTCTTGATTCATTTTAAATGTAAACGCATTCAATTTATTCGGTCGATTTAACCGAATCCAACTTACGCGATCCTTTACTTCATATTCAATCGTTTCAAACATTCATTGCACCTCACTTTATTTTGTATCTGCTGTTTCTCCAACTTCTTCACCAATCATTAGTGTTACAAGATCGCCAGCAAAACTCATTAGATCTTTACCTGAAGCCTTACCTTCTTGAGACTTCATTCCCGCTTTCATCGATTCATGATCTTCATAGTACATTTCACACATCAAATAATAGTCGCTTTTCCCCATAGGTGAACCCACAATCTTTGTCACTTCCATTTTCTTCAGTCCAGGAATTTTAGCTGTAATTGGGGCGTGCGTATTAAAATAATGCTCATCAAACTTCTGGGCGTTTTCCGGCTGTTTATACAATGCGATCACTTTAACCATCATTCATCAACCTTTCTTATTTTAATTAAATTGATACAGGCTTCATCGCTTCAAATGGATTTTTACATGACTTACAATACAAAATACTTCGACAAGCGGCTGGTCCAAAAATATTATCCATTGTTGTATAAACTGATCCACAATATGGACACGGCACATGCCATTCCCCTTCCACACGGTCTTTAGGTGGCGCAATACCAAACTTTCTCAACTCCTGCTTCCCCTTCTCCGAAACAAGTTCGGTTGTCCATATGGGATGCCGAATAAATGCAACAGATAAAGAATTCACTTCAGGAATACTTTCTACAGCAATCTCGATATTCCTTTTGATAATTTCTAGCGCAGGACACCCCGAGAATGTTGGCATCACTTCAATTGTGACTCGATCATGATGAACAGAAACGTTGTGGATCATCCCAAGGTCCACTACGCTTACAACTGGAATCTCTGGATCTTTTACCGTATCAAGCACCTTCATCACTTTCTCTTTAAGTATCATTTCCTCCCCCTCCTCACCACTCCGCTGTAGGGACAGATTGATATACTTCTGACAACGTAGCAAGCGCTTCCGCTAAATGGGGTGTATGAATGCCATTTCGACCATCCCCCTGTTTCATTTTCATAGAATACTGTATTTTTTCTTTGTTTAAGTAAGCCATCCATCGTTCCTTAAGGACCTCTTCACTTTCAATAAGCGAAAGCCTGGCCATTCGATCACCGATACACCCGTATGAAAAAACACCACCTAACTCTTCAAATACAATGCTCATTGCTTCTTCCATTCTACTTTTCGCTTCAGCTGTACTACTGATAAGCTGCTTAAACCAAACTTCCCAATGCATCATATGGTAGCTCATCTCAATAGAGAT
Organism: Bacillus sp. Cs-700; assembly: GCF_011082085.1. Lineage (NCBI taxonomy): Bacteria > Bacillati > Bacillota > Bacilli > Caryophanales > Bacillaceae > Bacillus > Bacillus sp. Cs-700. The sequence goes on along the minus strand of NZ_CP041063.1, from coordinate 3,285,820 downwards.
TTTTTGGACAATGTGCTGTAGTGGCTCATACGAGGCTTTCTTGATTGAGTCAAGTCTAACCTTTTTTGCTACCGTATAGAAGTAATTCCGTACAACTGTAAATGCCCAATCATAAGAGGGGTCTTCTAAATAAGTCCCTGTTCCATTTGGCAACTCTACAAGTATGGCATTTCGAAAATGTTCAGGTGAGCGATTATGTGTTAAGTGATCTATCTTTCCTTCTCCAAGCTCTTCTAGTAGTCCATAATAAAGGGCAGCATGCCCCATCAAGTCTTGACTGATTGAAGCAAACGCTACATCCTCTTCAATATGAGGAGCTAGACCGAGCCATTCTGAACCGCGGTATGCTAGCAGAAAATCATCATCAGCTAATTGATAGATCAGTTCAATTAAACACTGGCGATATTCGATAGACTCATCCATTAGGTATCTCCTCCTCCCATGATATCTTTTTCAGTAAGCTGCTCTTGTTCGTACTGGCGCCATTTTTTCTTTAAATAACCATATCCTTTCGTTTCACGATAACTTTTCTCTAAATGCTTTGTTGCTTCTTTTTCTTCTTCAGTCATTCGTTTTATGTGATCTCGCTTCACGACCCAAATATCAGCTACTTGTTCACGTCTAAAGAAGTTCTCTTTTGCCATAACAAATGCTAATTCCTGATTTGGCGCAAGAAGACTAAATTGATGCTGGAGTGCAGATGTATCTGTTTTCTTACTAAACACCTCAAAAACTTCATAGAAAAGACTGTCTTTACTACTCACGACATATCACCTCGCAACATTTGATACCTCACTTGTTCCAAGCGCTTCCCTTACCCAACTGTTCATTTCATACGATCGCACCCGAAGAGCTAATCTTTCCTTCGATTTCGGCCCATGTCCCGTTACAATCTTTTTAAATTCTTCCCAATCTGGCTGTTGATACTGCCATTCAGAAGTTTCTTCATCAAATTTAAGTGTGGGATCTGGTATCGTTAGCCCAAGTGCCCATACTCGAGGAACATACTTTGTTAAAAATTCCTGTCTGAGCTGTTCATTGGTTTTGGTACGAAGCTTGTAGCGCATATTTTTATCCTGATTGCTATGTCCGGTTTCCGCATTTGTTCTCGGTCCAAAAAACATTAGTAACGATGACCACCATCTGTTAATGGAGTCTTGTAACAACGTACGTTGCTCCTTCGTTCCTTCAGCAAGTGCCATAATAATGCTTTCACCATGCTGAGCATGAAACACCTCTTCAGCGCAAATCCGTTTCAAAGCACGACCATAAGGTCCATAAGACGTTCCCAGCATCATCGTCTGCGATATAATTGCCGCACCATCTACTAACCATGCAATCACACCAGCATCCCCCCACGTCGGGGCTTTCATATGAAAGACATTATGAAATTTCAACTTTCCAGAAAAAAGATCTTTCATAATATCATCCCGATTTTTCCCTAATGGTTCCATTAAATCTTCTGCTACTCGAAGCAATAATTGACCATGACCCATTTCATCCTGAACTTTCGCCATAATCGCAAGCTTACGATAGACAGATGGGGCCTTTGGAACCCACTCTTTTTCAGGTAAAGCTCCCATAATCTCACTTATCCCATGCATGGATATCAAACGAATTAACGCTTCTCGATAGTCATCTGGCATCCAATCATCCGCTTCAATTTTTTCGCCACTATTGATACGATTCATAAAATGATCCATTCTTTCGTTTAAAGAAATCACTATTGTGCGCACCTCCAATATAACGTTTATTTAACGTCATTATATTTTATTGTTATATAAATATCAATTGTTTTCTGATTATTCATAACAAAAGCCGATCCATTTTGGATCGGCTTTTGTCTTAAGCGTTTACTTGTTTACGAAGAGCTTTTCTTAATATTTTTCCAGTTGTATTCTTCGGCAATTCACTAATAAATTCTACAATGGTCGGGCATTTATATTTTGCCAGATGCTCTTTACAATAGTTCATAACTTCTTCTTCCGTCATCTGCTGCTGTGTGACAACAAAGGCTTGAACTGCCTCCCCGAAGTTTGGATCTGGGACGCCCACTACCGCTGTTTCAACGATATCAGGATGTTGATAAAGAACTTCTTCAACTTCTCTTGGATAGACATTATATCCGCCTACGATAACCATATCCTTTTTGCGATCCACAATATAGAAGTAACCCTCTTCATCCATCTTCGCTAAATCACCAGTAAATAGCCAGCCTTCTTTCAGCGTTACTGCGGTATCCTCTGGCATTTTATAATAACCTTTCATCACATTTGGACCTTTAACTGCTAGCTCTCCAACCTCCCCTACGGGAACTTCCTGTCCCAGTTCATCAACGACTTTATTTTCAACATTCGTGATGTTCATACCAATCGAGCCTGCTTTACGAGGACGATCAAGTGGATTGAAGCACGTAACAGGTGATGCTTCTGATAATCCATATCCCTCTGAAATCCGAACTTGAAACTTTTCTTCAAAACGGTGTAGAAGGGCCACAGGTAAAGAAGAACCTCCTGAAATACAAAGTCGCAGATGCTGAAAATACTCAGCTCTACCTTCTGGGTATTGGTATAAGAAATTATACATGGTTGGTACTCCTGCAAAAATAGTAGCTTTGAATTTCTCAGCAACGCGGAAAACTTCTTGAGGACTGAACTTAGGAAGGATTAACAACGTCCCTCCTGAAATGAGAGGGGCATTCATTGAAACGGTCATGCAAAACACGTGAAACATAGGAAGGGCAGTGACAACAACGTCATTAGAAGAGATTTGAAGGTAAGAGCCAGTATCTGATGCATTACTAAATAAATTCTTATGCGAAAGCATCGCACCTTTTGGTTTTCCTGTTGTTCCCGATGTATACAGAATAACAGCCAGGTTATCTTCATTTATAATAACATCTGGAAAAACCTCGTTTTGATCCTCGATCATTTTTGTAAACGGTTTCAATTTTGTGTTTGCAATAACTCTCTCTTCTTTCCCCTCACCTGTATAAGCAACGAGAACGATATCGGTTAATTGATCGGCCATTTTTTCAACTAGAGGGAGTGCTTGTTCCAATGTAACAATTGCCTTCACATCTCCATTATGAAGAAGATAGCCAATTTCATCTGGAGTGTAAATAGGATTAATTGGAATAACGACTGCACCAGCTCTTAAGACACCGTAGTAAGCAATTAAAAACTCTGGTGAGTTCCCTAATATTAAAGCCACATGATCGCCTTTTTTTATTCCTTCTGCCAATAAATTTGTAGCAAAAGCAGAAACCTTCTGATCAAGTTCTTTGTACAAAACAGCTTCATCCTGATAAATATAAGCTTGTTTCTCAGGATAAGTCGCTGCTGTCTCTTTTAATTGTTGAGATAGATTCATTCGCTCTCCTCCTATATGAATGAGCAGTCATTCATTTTTAATTTTCTAAATATATTATATTGGAAGAAAATTTTACTAGCAAGGGGAACAAAGAAAAGTTCATAAATTAATTCTCAATAAAAAAACCTTCACTTTCTCCAAAGTTCACGTTCTAAATTATTTAGAACAACTAGAAAGGGCAACAAAAAAAGAAGGAGCTGGATTCCCAGCTCCTTTCTTTTAGTATAGAAGATCAATAAATTCCTTTTTTGTTATTTTCCCGAAATAATGAGATACGTCCACTTCTTGAAGAGCTTCTTCAAGCGATCCACGTTCATAACGAACACCTATTAGTTGGTTTTCAATCTCTTTCACGTCCCCAACCCCAAAGAAATCTCCAAAAATCGTAGCCTGTTCGATGTAGCCCTTTTTTACTTCAAGACGAACATCTATTGAACCAATCGGAAAACGCTTTGAATGCTGAACGTTAAATTTTGGTGATCGACCATAATTCCAATCCCAGTTCTTATATCGTTCATCCGCAATTTCATGGATGGCTTTCCAATCTTTTTCGGTTAAGTCATAAGAGGGGATTTCTTTTTCTCCTTCGAAAATATACTGAAGTAATGTTTGTTTAAATTGCTCACGTGTCATCTCTTGATCCATATGTTCACTAATATTTGTAACGCGACTGCGAATGGATTTAATGCCCTTCGATTCAATCTTCTCTTTATTTACTTTTAGAGCTTTCACTACATTTTCTAAGTTCACATTAAACATTAGCGTTCCGTGACTATACATTCTCCCCTTTGTTGAAAACTGGGCATTACCTGATATTTTCTTCCCTTTCACTAACAAATCGTTTCGTCCACTAAGCTCCGCATCGACACCCAGTTTGCTAAGTGCCTTTACTACTGGATCAGTGAACTTCTTATAGTTGTGAAAACTATTGCCGTCATCCTTTGTAATAATGCTAAAGCTTAAATTCCCAGGATCATTGTAAACCGCGCCTCCACCTGAAAGACGACGAACCACATCCACACCATTCTCACGTATGTAGCTCGTATCAATTTGCTCAATGGTATTCTGATTTTTCCCAACAATAACTGTTGGATTCATCGAGTAAAATAACAAATAGGTTTCCTCAGGATCAAGCTCCTTCAAAATGTATTCCTCAATCGCTAGATTAATCCCAGCATCCATTATGTTCTCATTATCTATATAAAGCATCCTTGTACCTCCTGTATGTTCTCTCTCTCTATTCTAATGAATTGTTGTAAAGGAATCAAAACCTGATACTTATGTCCCCCCGACCAAAGTACGAAAAAGCACAACACCTCTACCCTTTCCTAGCTGTCTCCGTACGAATATTGTAAGCAAACGTACTTTGAGGAGGAGCAATATGAAAATCGTGTATTACGAAAAAGGTGAAATCCCCGTAGTCGTAGGGGCGTCAAACCTAAACTCAAGCCTAACCATCGAACAAATCAAATCCGAAGGCGAAAAAAAATCCAAGGAACTAGCTCGCCTACTCGGCCGAGAAATCGGCTTTCTAATGGACATGAACGGAAAACTAGACGCGACGCTGGGGGAATAACGAAAAGCGGAAGTGGGCGGTTAGGTCCGACAAGCGCTGGAAGACGTACATTTGAACACGCCCTTTGTGTTCGGATTTACGTCTGAAGCGACTCGAGGACCTGCCCACTGCAGCTGGATCTAACGAAAAGCGGAAGCCTCCGTTTAGACCCGGCAGGCACTGGAGCCTTTTCATTTGAACACGCCCTTTGTGTTCTGGTGAAAGAGCGAAATATCGCAGTTTCTGCGAGTCGCAGCTGGATCTACGAAAAGCGGAAGCCCATTTTACCCCAGACTGTCTTGAAATCCTATTCAAAAAGCCAGAAGAAGGAGTCCTTCTTCTGGCTTTTTACTATAACTCTTTTTCTGAATCCCAAATTAGTCCTGTAGAAGCAAGTACAACTTCCCCATCAAAATATTGTTTTGCATCTTTTTGAAGATCCGATAACTCTCCAAAATGCGGAAGATGCGTTAACATAAGAGTGGAAACATTCGCTGCGCTTGCAACTGTTGCTGCATCCGTACTATTCATGTGCCCCATTTTAGAACCATCCATATCCGCATAAAGGTTGCATTCTGAGATGAGTAAGTCAGCTCCAGCAGAAAAGACTTCGAACTCTTTTATATAACTTGAATCTGCTGTATACACTACGGTATGCTTTCCATCAGTTATGCGCAAAGCAAAACATACAACCGGATGTTTTGTTTTTTGAAAAGTAATGGAAAACGGCCCGAGCTCTAAACGATCTTCTTCCGTGTAAGACCTCGCTTCGGTATAAGGCTTATGATCCAAACTATTAAAACCTGCTTCATCATGTGAATGACCATAGATCGGCAGCACAGGTAATTCAGATTTTGTTTTGGATTGAATCAAGCGTCCGTGATAAAGAACCCCTACATCTGCAATATGATCTGGATGGTAGTGACTAATGATGACACTATCGAGTTCTTCGACGGAAAGGTGATATTGAAGTTGTGCCAATACACCACTTCCACAATCAATTAACAAGTTATAGCCTTCACTCTGGAAAAGATACCCTGCACTCGCTTCTCCAGCTTTAGGGTAACCTCCCCACGGACCTAATACAGTCATTTTCATTGTTTATCCCTCCTCCTGCTTTTTCTTCTCTAATAAAGCCCGAGCCGTATAGTGATCCGTTATAAGAACATTGGCATATCCACCTTCCAACGCCCCATATATCGCTTCAACTTTCTTAGGACCACCAGCCGCCAATATCGACTTTTCTTTTGTAGAAAGCTCTTGTAGATCAATTCCAATTGTGCGTTCATTTAATTCCTTATGAATGAGCTTCCCTTTTTCGTCAAAAAATCTCGAACAAATTTCACCAACAGATCTCGTATGAATCACTTCAAGCTCTTCTTTTGATACATAATCTGCCTGTACAATAACCGAGTCATTTGTTGGAATTCCAACACTAAATAAGGCAATATTCGCATTCCGACCCATGTCAAGAACACGACGAATGTGTCTATCTTCTTCCATCGTTTGCTTTACAAGAAGATGGTCAACAATGGCAGGAACAGGCAAGAAATGGCTCGTAGCATGAAATGCACGGCCAAGCATTTGAATCACTTCATAAGCATAGGTATTGGTTTCTGAATAACTAATGCCACCATTTAATTGAACAACCGAAACATTTTTCAGTAACTTATGACGAAGGTTCTTACCAATCTCATTTAGCGTGGTTCCCCATGAAACACCAATCAAATCATTGTCTTGAATAGCTGTATTTAAATAATCAGCTGCAATTTTACCGATATGTTTTTTGACAAGATCATCCTCAAATTGAGGAACAATAGCGACTCTCGTTTCTAATAGTCCAAACAAATCAGCAAGTTCTGATGAAAGCATATGAACATCTTGGGATGGATCATGAATTTTAATTTCAACAACGCCTTCTGCTTTCGCTTGTTTTAATAAACGCGAAACCGTCGGCCTTGAAACCGCTAATTTTTTTGCGATCTCCTGTTGACTATAGTCCAATTGATAGTATAAGCGGGCGGCTTCGACCACCTTTGTTAGTTTATCTTTATCCATAGCAACACCCGTGTATTCAAATATTTAATGGTCTTTAGTTAAGAAAAAGGCTTCCAGAAAGACCATTTTCGCCTTCTGAAAGCCTTCCGCTCATCATCTTAAGATACGATTATCTTATTTGGAGAGCATTGCTTTAACTTTATTGACAACATTTTCTGCAGTAAAGCCAAATTCCTTAATAACAGTGTCGCCAGGCGCAGATGCTCCAAAGCGGTCAATCGCAAGAATATCACCTTTTTGGCCAACATACTTATCCCAGCCAAATGATACGCCCATTTCAATACCAAGACGAGCCGTTACGTTATCTGGTAAAACGCTTTGCTTATAATCAGCTGATTGTTTTTCAAATCGATCCCAGCTTGGCATGCTGACAACAGAAGTTGAAATGCCTTCTTTCGAAAGAAGTTCTTGCGCTTCTACTGCTAAACCAACTTCAGATCCAGACGCAAGAAGAATAGCTTCCGCATTCTCGCCACCAGCCACTACATACGCACCGCGTTTAACGCCTTCGTAAGCTTGTTCATGCGAATCTGTCACTACTGGAAGGTTCTGACGAGAAAGCACTAGAGCTGTTGGGTGATCTGTTGCTTCAACAGACAACTTCCATGCTGCAGCAGTTTCATTTCCATCCGCTGGTCGGATAACTGAAAGACCTGGCATCGCACGAAGTGAGGCGAGTTGCTCAACAGGTTCATGAGTCGGACCATCTTCTCCTACTGCTACGCTATCATGAGTGAATACGTATGTTACAGGTACACCCATCAATGCCGATAGACGAAGTGCAGGACGAAGGTAGTCAGAGAATACGAAGAACGTTGCTCCAAAGATACGAAGACCTTTATGAAGGGCAATTCCGTTCATTGCTGCAGCCATTCCAAATTCACGTACGCCGAACCAAATATTACGGCCGCTATAATCTGCTGGTGAGAAGTCCTGCTCATCTTTTAACATTGTTTTGTTAGAAGACGCAAGGTCCGCTGATCCACCAAAGATTTGCGGGTTATTTTTAGCAAGTGCATTAAGAACTTCTCCAGATGCAGCACGAGATGCTGTACTTGTTCCTCTTTCATAAGTAGGAACTTCGCTATCCCATCCTTCAGGAAGTTCGTTATTTAGAGCTGCTGATAATTGCTTTGCAAGCTCTGGATATTGTGCTTCGTATTTATTGAAAAGTTCATTCCATTCCTGCTCTTTTTTGCTTCCAGCTTCTTTAACATCTGCAAATTGGCCTTTCACTTCTTCAGGAATATAGAAATCTTCTTCGAAAGTCCACTGATAGTTTTCTTTCACTAGCTGAATTTCATCTTTACCAAGCGGAGCACCATGTGAAGTATTTTTGCCACCTTTGTTAGGCGAACCATACCCAATTGTTGTTTTCACTTCAATTAGTGTCGGTTGCTCTGTATTGCTTTTCGCTTGTTTAAGAGCGTCCGCAATTGCATTCATGTCATTTCCATCTTCAACGCGAATCACTTGCCAGCCGTATGCTTCATAACGTTGTTGAACGTTTTCTGAGAAGGACTGATCAAGATCACCATCAAGAGAGATGTCGTTTGAATCATACATCACAATAAGACGACCAAGCTTCAAATGTGCAGCTAGAGAAGCAGATTCTGAAGATACGCCTTCCATTAAGTCGCCATCTCCGCAAATGCTGTACGTATAGTGATCAATGACGTTAAAGTTATCTCGGTTATACGTTGCTGCTAAATGACGTTCAGCCATAGCCATACCAGTTGCCATCGCAAGTCCCTGGCCAAGCGGTCCAGTTGTTGCGTCTACTCCGGGTGTCTCACCGAATTCTGGGTGTCCTGGAGTATTGCTTCCCCACTGGCGGAATGATTTTAAATCTTCCATTGTTACGTCATATCCAAACAAGTGAAGCATGCTATATAATAGTGCTGAACCGTGACCTGCTGAAAGAACAAAACGGTCGCGGTTAAACCAATCCGGGTTAGATGGATTGTGATTCATGAACTGACTCCATAGCGTGTAGGCCATAGGTGCAGCTCCCATCGGCATGCCTGGGTGACCTGAGTTTGCTTTTTCAACTGCATCGATTGCTAACGTACGAATCGTATTTACAGCAAGTGAATCCATTTGAGTCGTTGTCATATGTATACACTCCTTTTTTATATTGAAATTTAGTAAAATACCTAATGAACAAATGTACATCTGCTATTATACATGAGTGAAACGAAAAGAAAAAGGAAACCGACCATTTTTCGAGTAATTTCTTTTTCTCAAAATTATCTTCCCTCGAAAGAAAGAATTCAATCCTTTTAAAAAAGATAAAACAAAATTTAAATGAAAGAAAACGCAGGCTGTGCCCGCGCTTTAGCTTATAACATATACACTTTTACTTCGTAAGGGCGCATGCTTGACTCATTGTGCAACTGGTTCGCGACATCGGAATAATTATGAACGAGTAACTTCCCGCCGTTTAAGATTTCTGGAAGCTTTAACTCGCACGTTTCCTTTGAGAAATTAGCAGCAACAAGTAATGTTGTGCCATCAAAACTTCGAGTATAAACATATAAGTTCTCGTTTTCTTCTAAAAGGAGTTGATAATCTCCATGAATCATCACTGGTAGCTCTTTACGCAGACGAATTAAATTCTTATAAAAGTAAAAAATCGAATTTTCATCACTTAATGCTTTTTGCGCATTAACCTCAGGATAATTGTCATTTACTTTTAACCAGGGTATACCCGATGTAAATCCAGCATTTTGCTGATCATTCCACTGCATAGGCGTTCTCGCATTATCTCTGCCTTTTTTGTGAATGGCTTTAAGTACATCTTCAGGTTTAGCGCCTCTTTCACCAACCTCTTCCTGATACATATTAAGCGTCTCGATATCTTCATAGTCTTCAATTGAATCAAAGTACACATTTGTCATTCCTAATTCTTGTCCTTGATAAATATAGGGTGTTCCCTGCAGAAAATGAAGCCATGCTGCAAGCATTTTAGCTGACTCTACACGATATTGTTGATCATCGCCAAACACAGAAACGGAACGAGGCTGGTCGTGGTTTTCCATGTACAAACTATTCCACCCTGTTCCGTGAAGCTCAGTTTGCCATTTTGAAATAATATGCTTTAAATCTGTTAGTTTCCAGGGCTGCTGATCCCATTTACCGCCTGGCCCGCTCGTTACATCCATATGTTCAAACTGAAATAGCATATTCACTATACCACTTTCTTCATTCGTGTACCGTTTCCCATCTTCAGGCGTAGCCATCGGCATCTCGCCAACCGTCATTGCATCATATTTTGATAATACTTTTTCATTCATTTCGTTCATATAATCCATGAACTTAGGCCCATTTACGAAATAGTCTCCACCCCACTGATATGCAGAATCTGACGTTACTTCGGCATCTGGAAAACCAGGCGTTTTGGAAATTAGATTAATCACATCCATCCTGAATCCATCGGCCCCTTTATCGAGCCAGAATTTCATCAGATCATACACTTCTTCTCTTAGCTTTTCGTTTTCCCAATTGAGGTCAGGTTGCTTTTTTGAAAAGAGATGTAGAAAGTATTCTTCACTCTCTTCATCATATTCCCAAGCAGATCCCCCAAAAAAAGATCCCCAGTTATTTGGTGGCTGACCTTCTTTTCCTTCTCGCCATATATAGTAATCGCGATATGGATTGTCTTTAGATTTTCTCGCTTCTGTAAACCATGCATGTTCATCAGAGGAATGGTTAACAACTAGGTCCATCACGAGACGGATTCCTCGCTGATGCATCCCTGCTAACATTTCTTCCCAGTCTTCCATTGTTCCGAATTCATCCATGATCTTCCGATAGTCACTAATATCATAGCCATTGTCATCATTCGGTGACTTGTAAACCGGTGATAACCACACTACATCAATGCCTAACTCCTTCAAGTAATCAAGTTTTTCAGTGATCCCTTTAATATCACCAATTCCATCCCCGTTGCTGTCATTAAAACTTCTAGGATAAATTTGATAAACCACGCTTTCTTTCCACCACTGTTTTGCCATACCTGTCTCCTCCTTCATACAGTCAAACTTTTGCGCAAACGTTTTCACTAAGTATTATAGAAGAATGTAAGCCATAGTACAACTGCTAGAAATAAAACGCTTTCTCTTTACTTGAAGGTTAGTTATTTTCTAATTAAGCAAAGGATTGATATAATGGTTTCTATCGAAAGCTTCTTCTACATGAAGGGAGAAAGTAGAATGAGAGGAGACAGTTGCAACAATGAGCATCATCCAGGTGAAAGATCTTAAGAAATCGTTCGGAGAGTTAGAAGTATTAAAGAATATTAATACAGATGTAAAAGAAAAAGAGGTTGTTTGCGTAGTCGGTCCTTCTGGTTCAGGCAAAAGCACCTTTCTTCGCTGTTTAAATAAATTAGAGGAAATAACGGGCGGTAGCGTCATCGTTAATGGTCATAATATTGCGGATCCAAAAACGAATATCAATAAGGTTCGTCAGGACGTCGGAATGGTTTTTCAACATTTTAACCTCTTTCCACATAAAACAGTTCTTGAGAATGTAACCCTTGCCCCCATTAAAGTAAAAGGGGAAAACAAACAAAACTCAGCAAAGAAAGCAAAGGAACTTCTTGCTAAAGTTGGGCTTGGAGATAAGGCCAATAATTACCCAGGCGAACTTTCAGGGGGTCAAAAGCAGCGTGTCGCAATTGCTAGAGCTCTTGCAATGGAACCTAGCGTTATGCTTTTTGATGAACCAACTTCCGCACTGGACCCTGAAATGATCGGCGAAGTGTTAGAAGTTATGAAAGATCTTGCTAAAGAAGGCATGACGATGGTTGTAGTTACTCATGAAATGGGTTTTGCACGTGAAGTAGGCGACCGCGTTATTTTTATGGATGGCGGCTATATCGTAGAAGAGAACGTCCCTAACGAATTGTTCTCAAATCCTCAAAATGAGCGAACTCAGGCTTTCTTAAGTAAAATCCTATAACAAAAACGTGCAGGAAATTCCTGCACGTTTTTGTTTGGGTGATAAGAAAAGAAACATCGTCCATATCATGTCTTTACTAGTAATAAATACGTTCAAAGACTACGCTTACATTCACTTCAGTTCTTCTTCCTTATCAATTACGTCAAATATTCTCCGCGATTCAAATAAATCTACTACCTTATTCAACCATTCATAATATCCAAGAGCGTAAGACATTTTATCTAAATCGGCTTCAGCCATCATTTTTTCTTCTTTCGAAATATCCTCATCTAACACTTCCATTAGCTCACTAATCGATTCTTTGCAAGCATCCCGATTCATTTCAATTCCTTTTCGCCAATGGATACAAAAGAAATCCGTAAAGGTTTGATACCAATCTGACTTCACTTCGTAAAGATCTTTACGCTCCCCCTTTCTCCACACCTTATCCACCATATTTAAGTCGATTAATGTCCTTACTCCGGTCGACATACTTGTCTTACTCATTTGAAGCTTATCCTTCATTTCATCAAGCGTCATCGGCTCTTTTTCGAAAAACATCGCGCCATATAAGCGCCCCACAGAAGGAGTTACGCTATAAATATCCATGTTTTTAGAGATTGATTCAATCACTCGTTCTCTTGCATTCTCTACTCGTTTATCTTGCAAACTATGCACCTACTTTTCCAATCGTTTGTCATTTCATAGTTTAGTGTTAACCCCATGAAATGTAAAGTTTACTAGCAAACCTTGTAGCATATACTAGCATCTTAGACGATACTTAAGGATTTGCCCGTTTAGTTTGTACAGTTTTTTCTGTATGTACTGAATTACCTGATTTTGAGCTCTCACGCCATTTGTAGTATGAAGGACCTAAACCCTATACTTAATAGGTCGGTAAAAAAAGACTAGTAAATGACTGATTATCGTAAATTTAGACATATTTCAGTTATTTTTGTAATTTTATCCGCGTACTATTTGAAATAAAGGCAGAGGTGAAACTATGGAGAAAGCCAAAATTACAGTAAAAGATGTAACCAAAATATTTGGCAAATCGCCCAAACAGGCTACAAAGCTTTTAGATCAGGGCAAATCAAAAAGTGATATTTTAAAAGAGACCGGAAATACGGTTGGTGTTAACCGCGCAAGTTTCGACGTATATCCCGGTGAAATCTTTGTCATCATGGGGCTATCAGGTAGTGGTAAATCTACACTTGTTCGGCTTCTCAATCGATTAATTGAACCTACTTCAGGTCAGGTTCTCATTGATGATGAAGATATCGTCAGGATGAAACCTGAACAACTTCGAGACGTTAGGCGCAAGAAGCTTAGTATGGTATTCCAGCGGTTCGCGCTATTTCCTCATAAGACAGTACTCGAAAATACAGAGTACGGACTAGAGGTACAGAACATTAGTAAAGAGAAACGGTCTGGAAAAGCGCAGGAATCACTCGAACTTGTTGGATTAAAAGGATATGAAAAAAGTTATCCTTCGGAACTAAGCGGAGGTATGCAGCAGCGTGTTGGTCTTGCCCGTGCTCTTGCAAATGATCCTGATGTTCTTTTAATGGATGAAGCTTTTAGTGCACTTGATCCACTTATTCGGAAAGACATGCAAGATGAACTTCTTGAACTTCAAGAGTCTATGGAGAAAACAATTGTGTTTATTACACATGACCTTGATGAAGCACTTCGTATCGGTGATCGGATCGCATTAATGAAAGACGGTTCCATTGTTCAAATTGGAACACCAGAAGAAATTATGACGAATCCTGCTAATGACTACGTTGAGCGATTTGTGGAAGACGTTGACCTTTCCAAAGTATTAACAGCTTCTCACGTCATGAAGCGAGCTGAAACACTAAGAGCTGATCGAGGCCCACGTGTAGCGCTTCAACTTATGCGAGAACAAAAACTTTCTAGCTTATATATCGTGGATAAAAAGCAAAAATTAATTGGTGCAATTACGGCGGATGATGCTGCAAAAGCCATAGAAGCAAAGAAAGAAATTGCTGATATTCTCATTACAGACCTTCCAACTGTCGCACCTGATACATTATTAACCGACATGTTTGTGAAAATGGCAAGCTCGTCTCTCCCACTTCCAGTCATTGATGAAAATGATAAGTTTAAAGGCATCATTGTACGAGGTGCTGTTATCGGAGCGCTAGCCGGCAATGAGACAGAATCAGCGAAAGGAGAGGTGAGCTAAATGCAACTATTTCCTAAGATTCCATTAGCTGATTGGGTAGACAGCTTTGTTGATATGCTTACTGATAATCTTGAACCTGTTTTTGATGGCATTACATCTGGTATCGATTGGTTTGTTGAAGGAATTGTTTCAATTCTAGGCTTCCCGCCAGCGCTTGTGCTAATTGCTATCTTTACGATCCTGGCCTGGTGGTCAAGTCGATGGCCAGTTGCCATCTTTACGTTATTTGGTCTACTACTAATCGATAATTTAGGTTATTGGGACCCAACAATTGAGACACTTGCTCTCGTGTTAACTTCGGTTATTATATCCATCATTCTTGGTGTTCCACTTGGAATATGGGCATCACAAAGTGACCGAGTAAGAGGCATTATTACACCTGTTCTTGATTTTATGCAGACAATGCCTGCATTCGTTTATCTCATTCCTGCCATTTTGTTCTTTGGAATTGGAATGGTACCAGGTATCATCGCTTCTGTTATTTTTGCGATGCCACCAACGATTCGCTTAACAAATCTTGGGATTCGTCAAGTACCTGAAGACTTAATTGAAGCGTCAAATGCATTTGGTTCTACTACGAAACAGAAATTAATTAAAGTACAGCTACCGCTTGCAACACCTACGATTATGGCGGGAATTAACCAGAGCATTATGCTTTCCCTTTCAATGGTTGTTATTGCATCTCTAGTAGGTGCACCTGGCCTTGGGGCAGATGTTTATCGCGCTGTTACACAAATTAAAGTTGGTATTGGTTTTGAAGCTGGTCTCGCAATCGTTATTCTAGCGATTATGCTCGACCGGATTTCTCAAAATATAGGTAAAACAAAAAACTAAGGGGGAATTACATGTTTAACTTTAAAAAAGGTTTAACAGGATTAGCATTATTTTTGTCACTTACATTGATTCTTGCTGCTTGCGGCGGAAACAATGGCGGAGATAGTAGTGAAGGCTCTAGCGAAGGTGGAGCTAACGTTGGCGAAGAAGTAGACTATGAAATTGTCGGAATTGAACCTGGTGCTGGAATTATGAAAGCTACTACTTCTGCACTTGAAGAGTACGATAGCTTGAAAGGTTGGGAATTAATCGAGTCTTCTTCTGCAGCGATGGCCGCAGAACTTGGGAAAGCCATTGAAGACGAAGAGCCAATTATCGTAACTGGTTGGACGCCACACTGGATGTTCGCGAAATATGATCTTAAATACCTTGAAGATCCAAATGGACTTTATGGTGAAGAAGAAAACATCGAAACATTTGCACGTAAAGGATTAAAAGAAGACCAACCTTCTGCACATACAATTCTTGACCAGTTCAACTGGACTCCAGAAGATATGAGTTCTGTAATGGTTGAAATTCAAGAAGGTGCTAAGCCTGAAGAAGCCGCACAAAACTGGGTAAACGAACATACAGATATGGTTGAAGAATGGACAAACGGAGCCGATGAAGTAGACGGCGAAGAAATCTCACTTGCTTATGTTGCATGGGATTCTGAAATCGCAAGTACAAACGTCGTTGCGAAAGTACTTGAAAGTATGGGTTATAAAGTAGAGTTAACTCAGCTTGATGCTGCTTCTATGTTCATCGCTGTTTCTGAAGGTGATGCTGATGCTATGGTTGCTGGATGGCTACCAATCACTCATGCTGATTTACTAGATGAATATGGTGACAACATGGACCGTCTTGGACCAAACCTTAAAGGTGCGAAAACAGGACTTGTTGTTCCTTCTTATGTTGAAGCTGATTCGATTGAAGATTTAAAAGCAGCTGAATAACATCAATGAAAAAGCGAGATGAGGAATTCCTCATCTCGCTTTTTATTATTCGATCAATCCCTTGTCTTTCAAGAATTCAACAGCTACATCTTCAGGTTCTTCTCCATCCATATCAACTTTTGCATTCATCTCAGACATTTCTTCTTCTGAAATACTTCCAGCAAATTCATTCACAACCTTCTCAAGGTCTGGATGGGAATCAAGAACTTCCTGGCGAACAATTGGTGCAGCATAATATGGTGGGAAGAATTGCTTATCGTCTTCTGTTGTAGCAAGATCAAAACGAGCAATTCGACCATCAGTGGTAAAGGCAGGAATAACGTCAACTTCACCTTCATTTAAAGCATCATACATGATGTTTGGATCTAGACTCACTTCATCCTTGTAAGTAAACCCATAAGCTTCTACGAGTGCATCGTAACCATCTTCTCTTTCATAGAATGTGTGTGGTCCACCAAATACCAAATCATTTGACGCTGGGATGATGTCTGAAAATGTTTCTGCATTCACCTCTTTATTTGTTTTTTGGGTCATCGCAAGCGTGTATCCATTTTCAAAACCTAAAGGTTCAAGCCAAACAAGGTTATATTCATCTTTATAGCCTTTTTTCACTCGTTCAAAAATTTCATCAGCCGATTCATCCGATTCAGCACTTTCTTTTAATACCGCTTCAAGACCAGTACCCGTATATTCAACATACATATCAATGTCACCATCAACTAGCGCCTGTTGAAGAATATTCACTTCTCCAACACCTGCATCAACTTCTACTTCATAGTCACTATTCGCCTTTATGTACTCTGCAAGAAGATGCGGTAAAATGTATTGCTCTGTCCACGGCTTACCGGAAATAACGATTGGATCACTTTCTTCACTTCCACTGTCTCCCCCACATGCAGCAAGAACCATCAATACACTCAGTAAAAGCACGGTCAATCTCTTCAATCAAATCTCTCCCTTTATTTTTTTGCTTTAACTCCTTTAGGAGTTGCCGCGTTTTCTAATAACTTTAGAATTAGGTCAAAACCAAGAGCAAGAATGGTTGCCGGTAGTGCACCAGCTAGCACAAGCTCATCTTTATTAGACGTTAGTCCTCGATAAATAATATCACCTAATCCTCCTGCACCAACAAACGTCGCTAGAGTTGCTACTCCGATTGTCAATACGGTAGCCGTACGAACGCCAGCCATAATGACAGGAAGAGAAAGAGGTACTTCAATCTTCATTAAAATCTGCATACTTGTCATCCCCATCCCTCTACCAGCTTCAATGGAAGATTGGTCCACGGATGTGATGCCCGTGTATGTATTCCTTAAAATCGGAAGAAGTGCATACACCGTTAATGCGATGATGGCAGTAATATTTCCGATTCCAAGAAACGGAATAAGAAAACCAAACAATGCAAGACTCGGAACCGTTTGAAAAATAGCAGCTACGGCAATAAACGGCTCAGCCAATTTCTTGCGTCTGGAAATAAAAATCCCAAGTGGAACTGAGATTAAGATGGCAATGACAATCGATATAAATGATAGGAAAAGGTGCTCCTGAAGCGCAACAAAAATATCATCCCAACGATTTTGCATCGTTTCTATAAATAAAGTAAAAAAGTTTTCCTCATTCATTCAGAGGTTCCTCCTCCTTATAACCGAGTTGCTCAAGACCAGCTAGTCCGCGCATCATGCTACTTCTCGTAACTAATCCCGTCAGCTTTTCACCTTCTACTACGGGGATACTGATTGGCTGCTTTTCAGCAAAGCGTTTTGCGATTTCAGGATAAAGCGTGTTTCTCTGAATTGGCTCAATGATTTCAATGACATCTACAATTCGTTTTGTATCACTTTCATAATGCTTTTGAACTTGATCAAGAGTCACGACACCTTTATATTCCTGCTCAGGGCCAGTGACGACGAGGCTATCCACACGCTCTGATTTCATTAACCGAAAAGCTTCAGCTAGACCTCTGCTCTCTTTCACAGTCGCTACTTTTTGAATCATTAAATCAACTGCAGTAGGAGCTTGTCCTTTAGCCATCCGTTCATCCCCTATAAAATTGCGAACAAACTCATTCTTTGGATGACGTAACAAACGATCAGGTGTATCGAGTTGAAGAATTTCACCGTCTTTCATGATCGCAATCCGATCGGCAATCTTCATCGCTTCATCCATGTCATGGGTGACAAAAACAATCGTTTTTTGGATTTCTTTTTGTAATTTCACAAGCTCATCTTGAAGCTGTTCACGACTAATTGGATCGAGTGCACTGAAAGGCTCATCCATTAAAATGATGGGAGGTTCTGCTGCAAGGGCACGAATGACACCGACCCGCTGCTGCTGACCCCCACTTAACTCAAGTGGATAGCGTGACCGAAAGACTGACGGCTCAAGTCCAACAAGGTTCAGCATTTCATCAACTCGTTTATCTATTTTGCTTTTATCCCATTTTTTCAATTTAGGGATGAGTGCAATATTTTCTGCAATAGTCATATGTGGCAAGAGACCAATTTGCTGTATGACATATCCGATACTCCTTCTTAATTCAACAGGATCTTGGTCAGAAATTCGTTTTCCATCAATGGAAATCTGACCCCCGCTCGGTTCGATTAATCGGTTAATCATTTTCATCGTGGTCGTTTTACCACATCCACTCGGGCCAATTAACGTTAACAATTCGCCTTGTTCAATATGTAAATTAATATCTTTCAACGCTTCAGTACCATCAGCAAACTTTTTGCTAACATGCTCGAAAGTAATCATTCTATCGCTTCTCCTGCCTCCCTATAAATCCATAACTTTATTGTATTTACCCGTTTCTTTCCTAGACGTAAACTATTTATCGCACAATAACACAACTTTCTTACTAATACTGTATCGTTTTTCCAACTAATTATCAAAAGAAAAGAGGCTAGCTTAATCAATTGATTAAACTAGCCTCTTAGATAGATTTCTTATTCGTTCATCGCAGGTTCCAACCCATGTTTCTTACGTTTCTTCAATTCTACAAAGAAGAAAGTGATTGTTCCAATAGCAAAGATTGCAATAAATCCTAATAATACGTAGACATTCTTCCACATGAATGCAAAATCTCCGCTGGAAATAACAGCTTTCAATCCTGAAACGGTGTACGTCATTGGCAACCAAGTATTAAAGACTTGTAACCCTTCAGGAATCAACTCAAGTGGGAACGTACCGGCACTCGTTGTTAATTGTAAAATCAAGATAATGATCGCTACAAATCGCCCTGGATCTCCTAACGTCGTAACAAAGAATTGGATCAATGTCATATAAGCGAGACTTGATACGACAGAGAAGAGTAAGAATAACGGCACACTCTGCACTTCAATCTGCAATGCATATAAAAGAACAGCATCAGAGACAAGTGCTTGTATCACACCAACTACTAATAAAATACCGTATTTACTCATAAACCAACCAATTGCCGTTCGTGGCGTTCCTGCTGGATCACGAAGTGGAAAGACAATAGACATGAGAAGTGCCCCTACAAACAAACCAAGGGAAAGGAAATAAGGTGCAAATCCGGTTCCGTAGTTTGGTACGCCTGAGACAGCCTCTGTATCTACTTTAACTGGATCAGCAAACATACTGTACGTCTCATCATCAGCATTCGTATTCGACGTCTCTTCCGCAGCATCTCCTAGTTTATCCCGAAGCTCTGATGTACCATCTGTTAATTTTTGAGCTCCGCTATCAAGGTCTTTAGATCCATCTGCTAATTTCCCTGCGCCCGTAGATAACTCAGATGAGCCTCCTTCTAATTCCGAAAGTCCACTTGCTAATTCTTGTGAACCGTTAGAGAGCTCATTCATGCCAGAATTTAACGTTCCTACATTATCAATCAATGAGTTCCAGCCAGAAGCCACTGTGTTTGTTCCATCAGCAACCTGTATTGCACCATTATGCAATTGATTGATTCCAGCACTGGCTTGGTTAATTTTATCACCGAATTTTTCAAGACCTTGTTCAAGGTCAACCTGTCCTTCATATAACGCTGTTGCTCCTTGAGCTAACTGCCGCTGCCCTTCTACTAGAGCATCGAGATTAGAAGAAGCACCTGAAAGTTTCTCTGCCTCATTCGAAAATTGTGTTGCCGCTTCCCCAACTGACTTCGCTGCTGTACCAGACTTCTCAGCAATTGGTTGAAGCTGACTAATCAGCGCTTGCTTTTGCTCATCCGTATACTGATCGCTTCCTTGAATTGACTCTATAACACCCTGCAATTCCTTAGGAACAGCTGAGGCATTCGTCACGCCACTTGTTAGTGATTGTTTCAGTCCTTCTGCATCAACAGAAGGTAATGATTTATTTTCTAATGCTGAAACTGAAGCATTTAGGCCATCCATCAACTGCTTTGTTCCATCTTTGCTTTGCTTCACACCAGCTAGAAGTTGCTCTTGTCCACCTTTAAAATCTCCCATATTGCTGCTAAGTTCACCAAGCCCATTACTGAGTTGAGAAGATCCATCAGCTAACTGACTAACTTGTGGCTGTTTTTCTTTCAAACCATCTAATAAATTAGTCGTTCCCTGGTTCGCTTCACTAATGCCATTTGCAAGATCAATAGATCCGTTTTCTGCACTACTAATACCATTTGTTAACTCAATCGATCCTTCATTCAGACTTGCTAAGTTGTCTTTCAACTGCTTTGTGCCATCTTTTAACTCAGATGATCCATCAGCTAGTTCACCAGCGCCATCTGATGCTTCCGACAAGCCATCAGCTATTTCACTAAACTTATCAAAGACGAGCTCACTATAATTCTCTGTGATGTTCTCAGCAATTTGTGATTTGATTTCACTAACAGCCGTTCCGCCTATTTGCCCAGCCAAGAAGTTAAAACTCTCATTTGGCACATATTCTAAGTTTAATTTATCAGGATGTTCATCAAGAACGGTGGTCGATTTCTCAGAAAAATCTTCTGGGATATGAATCTTCATATAATAGGTTTGATCTTCAAGACCTTTATTTGCTTCTTCTTCATCAACAAAATCCCACTTAAATTCAGGCTCATCTTTCAACTTATCGACAAGCTCATTCCCTATTTCAAGATGCTCCCCTTCAAAATCCGCTCCATTGTCACTATTAACAACCGCGACTGGAATCTGATCTAAATTTTCGTATGGATCCCAGAACGCCCATAAAAACATGCCACTATATAATACCGGTATAAACAACACAGCAATGACTGGAATTAAGATTTTTTTATTCTTAAGCAATGACGCCCATTCAGAGCGAAATTGTTTTGATGATTTCTTCATGTTTACCCTCCTGTCTAATTGACCATTTTTCTCATATGGTCATTTGACCTCAAAAAAAAGACTTTTTTTACTTACTATGGATTGAAAACAAGGTGACCGGTTCTTCAATCTGGTCATTTTTTGCTACAAGAGATAATATATCACCCTTTATTTAGAATAGCAATAGCAGTAGCTTACTTTATTTTCACTACTGCTCTTCCGTCTTAATTCCACTCATCATATAAAATTCAAGGTGATTTGCTATTTCTTCTTTACTAAAGGAAGGATGCGTTTTTTCCCAATCGAAAATAAGCGCGATATACATTTTGAACATAAGAAAGGCTGCAAGAGATGGATCACATCTTTTCACTTCGCCATCTGAAATGCCACGTTCAATCTCTTGTTCAAGAAAATGAAGGATCGCCTTTTCTACAAGGTTCAAAGCATCCATAGCTGCAGGGGTTCCAATCTCACGTACTTCTTGAGAGAGCTTTATCGCCAACTTATGCTCCCGCCGATGTTCCAATACACTATAGAGAGCACGATGAAGATTTTCAAAAAACGTATCCTCTCTATGAATGGAATCTTGAGCAAGTTCTTTCAGTTCAATAACCATTCCGCGTACAATTTCATTGAACAGTTCCTCTTTATTTTTAAAGAAATTATAGATTGTTCCCTTTCCTACATTCGCAATTTTGGCAACTTGATCCATTGTTGTCGCTTTGTAGCCAAACATTGAAAATGATTTTTCGGCTGCTTCCATTATGCTCTTCTTTCGATCGAACGTCATTTTTCTCCTCCTATTGTTTTATAATTGGCAATGTGACGGTTACGGTTGTTCCCACGTCCTGGGCACTTGTATAGTGAACTTTCCCCCCAACATTACGAATTAATCGATTTGTAATCATCGTACCGAGTCCAGTTCCTTTCGATTTTGTTGTATAAAATGGCAAACCGATTTTCTCAAGTTCTTGTTCACTCATCCCTGCCCCATTGTCACGAATCACGATATCTACCGTACCTTTTTTTGTCCCATATTGCAAAGCTACAAGAATAAGACCTTCGCCTTCTATGGATTCAATCGCATTTTTAATTAAATTGATTAAGCATTGTTTTAATTCTTGAGAGTTCCCCCATATTAAAAATCCACCTTTTTCTTCATAATGAATTTTCACATTATAATAAGAGGCAAGTACTTCAGTTAGAGCCGTTGTATCTTTCACAACCTTGTTCAAATCAACCTGTTCATAGTTATCTTTAGTTGGTTTAATTAACATGAGGTAGTCCGTAATAATTTTATTGGTTCGTTCAACTTCTTCGAGCATGAGTGGAGCATAATTTTTCACTTTACTATCCTCAGTGTCACTTGAGATAAACTGCAGCAGTCCTTTAATCGTCGTCAAAGGATTTCGAATTTCATGCGCAATTGCCGCTGCCATTTTCCCTGCCACAGACAACTTTTCTAAATAAACTGTTTCTTGAAGCTGAATGTTAATCATAACTAACCGCTCTGTTAAGTAAAAGATAATAAAATAAGCAATCATAAATGCAGTAAAATAAATGGGATAGAAATAAGGTTGTAATGGATCTAAGAATAGAATGAGAATCACGATATAAGAAAGGGTAAACACTCCACCAGTAATTAGAATTCCCTTCCACTTTCGAATAGACTTACGGAAATAAGGGCCAAAACTACTCGCAATAATAAACCCAATAACAGCGATTAATACACCCACCCATGCATTCTCGCCGCCCATCCATAATCGGCCAGTAGAAATGGTAAGTGTACAAATGATCCCAGGTAGTTTACCACCATAAAGAGTGACAAGAATGAGAGGAACAACTCGTAAATCAAATACAGTATCTCCGAATGTCTCCAGTGGGAAAAGCATACAAAGCAACGCCATCACTGAACTGATTGCTCCGTATATTAATTTTTCTTTTAAATTAATTGAGCTTGCTCTCGTAAATGGCATGACCATATTCCAGATAAATAACACTGAGAAGAGCATTGCAATATTAACAAGTAAAGGTCTTGCCATCTCTAACATGATTATTTCTCCTTTGAGACTAATTGTTGCCATTTACATTCTACCACTAGACCTCATTCTACACTAACAAAATTAGATAATCATTCCAGCTTGAGACGGCAAAGAATTTAGAGTAAAACAAATTTAAGGACACATCCAATGGATGTGTCCTTAACCTTATTTCAAATAGTTTTGAACAGAAGTAACAGCTTCCTCGCCTTGGTCAATACAGTCAGGAAGGCCTACTCCATTATAAGAAGCACCTGCCAGAAAAACACCAGGCATTTTCTGATGAATACCTTTTATTACCTTATCGATTCTTTCACGGTGACCGACTTCATATTGCGGCATCGACTGTCGCCATCTTGTGATACGATAAAACTCAGGATGGCCCTCTATTTCCATAATTTGATTTAGGTCGTTTAATACCGTCTGTACAATTTCTTCATCACTCTTGTCCACAATTTCTTCTTTCCCTGCTCTTCCAACATAGCAACGAAGAAGAACTTTCCCTTTTGGTGCAGCGTGTTCCCACTTCCGATGAGTCCAGGTACAAGCTGTAATGGTGTAATCCGCATTTCGAGATACAACGAACCCTGTGCCGTCCATTGCCTTTTTGATCGCTTCTTCTGGAAAGGCCATTGCAACTGTGGCAACTGTTGTAGAAGGCATTTCTTGCAATGGAGCGACTTCTTCATGCTCTCTCAGCATGTGAAAAACTTGCTGATGCGGCGTTGTAACGATGATGGAATCAGCCATTAATTCTTCTCCGCTCGTTGTCAGAAGCGTATATGAGTTCTGGTTTCTCTGGATCTGATCAACCTTTACACTTTTTCGAATGTGCACATCTGTTAACTTTTCTTCGAGAGTTCTGACAAATGACTGTAATCCTGATTTAACCGTTAAAAATGCTGGCTTTTTCTTACCAGTACTTCTTCTAGAAGGTGGCGTTGTCTTTTTCATACCTAATATCAGGCTACGGTACTTCTTTTCCACTTCTGAGAATTGCGGGAATGTAGACATCAAGCTTAGTTTATCGATGTCGCCTGCATAGATGCCTGACAATAACGGTTCAATTAAATTCTCCACCACTTCATTTCCAAGTCGCCTTCTAAAGAATAATCCTAGCGATTGATCTGCATCTCCGTTATTCGCTCTTGGAAGAATTAAATCTCCTGCCGCTCTCGATTTTCCTTTTAAGCTAAATAATTTAGTCGATATGAATGGTGAAAGTTCAGTTGGGATACCCATCACAGCTCCACCCGGTATTGGATAGAGCTGATCGTTATTCAACACAAAAGCTTGACCAGTTGAATTTGGAACAAGCTGATCTTCCATACCAACTTCTTTTACCAAACGTGCCGCGCTCTCTTTTCTCGCAAGAAAAGAGTCAGGACCGCGTTCAATTACAAAGCCATTTGTTGTATCTGTCTGAATCTTTCCACCGAGACGATCCGTGCCTTCAAGTAACGTTATCTCATATGGAAGTTGAGCATTTCTCATCTCTTTTTGAAGATAGTAGGCGGCTGTTAAGCCCGTGATTCCGCCTCCGATAATGACAATTTTTTTTGTTTGCTTATTCATGACTATATCATCTTCTTTTTAATTAATTCGTTCGTCACAACTGTTGCTAAGATCTCAATAAACTCATTTGTCGCGTTTGGCATTTCTGGGCGATGGTAAGCTGCCCCAAGTTCATCAGTCATCTGCCGACACTCATAATCGTTATCATATAATACTTCAAGATGATCTGCGACAAAACCCACAGGACAATAGATAAAACCTGTGTAGCCTTCTTGCTCAAATAAATCACGTGTTAAATCCTGAATATCCGGTCCAATCCAAGGGTCAGGCGTATTTCCTTCGCTTTGCCAACCTACCGCATAGTGATCAATACCAGCTCTCTTTGCAATATGTTTTGCTGTTTCCTCAAGCTGAGCTGGGTAAGGATCGCCTTCTTTTAGTATTCTTTCTGGTAAGCTATGAGCAGAAAAAATAACAATCGTTTTCTGTTTCTCTTGCTCACTTATTTGGCTTAAATAGGATTGAAGCTGATTGACCCAGTATTGAATGAATTTCGGCTCGTTGTACCATTGATCAATCGCTACTATATCGGGATAACCTAGCTTGTTTGCTTCTGTTCTAGCTCGTTCATTATACGTTTTTACACCAACAGTCGAATAGTGTGGAGCTAGCACAATACTAACCGCTTCCTCTATTCCATCTTTTTGCATATTGCGGACTGCATCTTCTACAAAAGGTTCAATGTGCTTTAAACCAAGATAGCTTTTAAAGGTAACCTCATCACCAAACTGTTTATTCATCTGATCTTCTAATTTTTGAGCTTGTTCTTTCGAAATATCTGATAGGGGAGATATACCGCCTATGGCTTCATAGCGTTCAATTAAATCCTGCAGCATTTCCTCTGTAGGTCGTTTCCCCCGACGTATATGTGTATAGTATGGTTCAATTTCTGCTTCACTTCGCGGTGTACCGTAGGCCATAACTAGTAGGCCGATGGTTCGCTTCATCCCATACCTCCCCCGTTTCTTTAACTATTTCTTTCGTGTGTACTCGTGTACAAAGTGAGTCAGACGTTGCAAGGTTTCGACTTGAACTTGCGGAAACACACCGTGTCCAAGATTAAAAATAAATCCAGGTGTTTCCATCCCCTGATCAAGGATTTCCTTTGTTCTTTCCTCAATTACTTCCCATGGGGCAAGAAGGAGAGCCGGCTCTAGATTTCCCATTAGAGGCTTTGTAATGCCTTCCACTTCTCTCGCCTTCTTAATTGATATTCTCCAATCAATTCCAATCACATCGACAGGAAGCTTATTCCACTCCTGAATTAAGTGACTAGCTCCAACCCCAAACATTAAGAGCGGCACATTCAATTCTTTAAGACGTGAGAAAATTCTATCCATCACTGGTGCAATATAAGTTCGATAATCTGCTTCGTTTAGCGCACCTACCCATGAATCAAAAAGCTGAACCGCCTGAGCTCCCGCTTGTACTTGAGCTGTAAGATAAGCAATTGTCATATCTCCAAGCTTATTCATTAGTTGATACCATCCCTCAGGATCTGAATACATAAATGCCTTGGTTTTATGATAATTCTTAGACGGCCCACCTTCAATCATATAGCTCGCTACAGTAAAAGGCGCCCCGCTAAATCCAATTAACGGAACAGATAGCTGGTCTCGAAGCATTTTAATGGTCTCCATCACATACGGAATATCTTTCAATGGATCAAGTTCGCCAAGTCGATCAATATCAGATCTTGTTTTAATTGGATTATCAATAACAGGACCAATTCCTGATTTAATTTCAACATCTATTCCAATAGACGGAAGAGGCGTCATAATATCCGCAAATAGAATGGCTGAATCAACCCCAAGTTGTTCAACAGCAAATCGCGTTACTTCCGCTGCTACTTCCGGATTCAAATTCATCTCATGAAACGAATACTTCTCTCTGATCTTTCTATACTCGGCTTGGTATCGTCCAGCTTGTCTCATATACCATACAGGTGTATGGTCCGTTTCTTCCCCCCGGCATGCCCGAAGAAATTGATCATTAAATGTTGCTTTATTCATGCTTGTCCACCTTTCTAATTCCAAAACGTTCATTTATACATCCTTACATACTATAGCGATCGTTAGCTTCAGTGTACAGATATTGAAGAAAAAAGTCATAAAATCGTCCTACTTTGAAGCCGTTTACATCGTATACTTTAACACAATTCCTTTAGCAAAAAAGTGAATTTCCTCACTCATTTTCTGTTTTTCTTTATAACGCTTGTTTTCTGTTTCTCTTATTCACTATTTTTAAACCTATCAAATAAGCTAACCGAAGCCTCATTAGATACTTCACCTTCTTGCTCTGTTAAGGGGTTAAATGGTACAACTTCATATGATACAGATCCAAAGAAAGAAATCGAATTTCTCGTATATTCACCGTCGCCTTCCACTTCAGCGATTTGTTCTCGATTTCCATCTTTAATTTCATAGATACGATAAACGACACGTTCATCAGATGAAGCTGTCCAGTTTAGTTTGACCGCAGGAAGACCATATAAGAAATCAAACTGTGCTTTAACATCTTTAATTTTAGGAAGGGTGATGGGTTTCTCCATATCTTTTACACCAGAAGGTTTCTTAAACTCCTTCTGACTATTTTCATTCACAGAAGCATTCACCACTTGTTTAAACAACTTTACAGGATATTCACTTCCTCCAGTTAGGTATTGAGAATCGGTCGTTCTATCGTACCCCATCCAAATAGCACCAACGTATTCAGGAGTGAATCCAACAAACCAGGCATCGCGAGAGCCTCCTGATACTCCTTCATAAGAAGTGGTCCCAGTTTTACCAGCAACAGCCACCTCCGACTTACCACTTGTAGCAGTACCATTTTTTACAACGCCCTCAAGAATCCTAGTCATATACCATGCCGTTTGCTTTGAATAAACTTTTTCTTCAGTCTGATTGGCTTCTCCCACAAGCTTGCCATCATTATTGTATAGTTTACTAATAAAAAATGGCTCAATCTGCTTCCCATCTTCAATAAACGGTCGATAAGCTGCCATCATTTCAAATGGTGATACCCCCTTATCAATCCCGCCAAGTGCGATTTTCAGGTCACGATCTTCAATCGAAAGTCCACTTTTCTCAAGATAAGATTTGGAATACGGAATACCAATTTCATTTAGAAGCCAAACAGCAGGGGCATTCGCCGACACTCTTACAGCATCATAAAGTGAAAGTTGGCCTTTGTATTGATTATTATAGTTGGATGGTGAGTAACCATTGTAATCAATCTTCTCATCTTTAAGTAACGTATAAGGACTATACTCTTTTTTCTCAAGCGCCGGAGCATAAACCGCTAATGGTTTTAGAGCAGAACCAGGTTGTCTCTTTGCTGTAACGTGATTAAACCCCTTCTGAACGTAATCACGACCTCCCTGAACGGCCACCACACCTCCGCTTGCTGCATTCATCATGGAAAACCCTCCCTCTGGAGGGGTTTCTGAATCGCTTCCTGGAAATAGAGCATTATTTTGAAACTGTTCATATGCAGCTTTCTGCAATGAAGGATTCAATGGTACAACGATTTGATAACCACCCCTCAGCACCTCTTCATTCGATAAATTATATCGTGTCTTAGCTTCTTGAAGTGTCATATCAATATAAGTAAGATATGCCGGTTCTTTCGTAACCTCAGCAATATCAAGAGCAAGAGTTTTTCCCTGAAGGCGAACTGCTTCTTCTGGTGTTAAATAATCATGCTTTTCCATCAAAGTTAAAACAAGATCACGTCGATCTTTACTTTCCTCTGGATGATTAATAGGCGAATAATTAGATGGCGCTTTCGGGAGACCCGCAAGCATGGCCCCCTCCTCTACGCTTAATTCTGAAGCGGGTTTATTAAAAAACATTGTAGAAGCAGATTGAATACCATAGGCCCCATGACCGAAATAAATTTGATTCAAGTACATTTCTAAAATTTTTTCTTTGCTATAACTCCGTTCGAGATTAATCGCAATAACGGCTTCTTTTGTCTTCCTAAGCCACGACTTATCATTCGTTAGAAACACATTTTTAGCGAGTTGCTGTGTGATTGTACTCCCTCCTTCCACTTTCCCCCCTGCTAAAATGTCACGATAGAGCGCTCTTCCTATCGCTTTCACATCCAAACCATGATGTTCATAGAAGCGACTGTCTTCTGTTGCTACAAATGCTTCTTGCACATGATCAGGAATGGTATCTATTGAAATAGGTTCACGGTTTTCGAAATAAAGTTTCGTTATAAGATCACCATTTTCATCGACGAGTTCGGTTGCAGAATTCATTACAAGCTTTTTTTCGTCAATAACATAGTTTCCTGCTAATAATATCCCTAAATATCCCAATAACCCAATTAGGAACACGGCGAGAGTTGCGATTAAGCCTATGCCGAGTTTTTTCATTCTATATGGCACTCCCTTTAATCAATTAATTACAGCTAAGCTTACATGAAATAGTACGTATTTTGTACTATAGACAATGACGATTCTGTTTAGTTTTTGCCAAATAAGGGTAAAGTATCAAGCAAATATCCCTGATCATTTAATTGAAAGGATGGGTATGATGAATAGTTACGTTACATATGGAACTTACGATTATCTATTGAAACTAAAAGAAAAACACGAGGATGAGAATGTTTTCCTCTTCACTAATCCAGATGGTGCTGCATTATATCACGAAACAAATGGCACTACTTTTTTCAAGAACGCAAAAAAATATGAAGTTATCGACAGTAAAGGAAATGTACAAAATCCTGGATTTGTTGTGTTAAATCATATCCCTGTCGAAGAAAGTGAACGCGCTGTATTTGAAGATCGTTTTAAAAACAGAGCGGGCAAGGTTGAGAATGAACCGGGCTGTGAGGGAATCCGAATCTTACGTCCTGTGGCTAATGACACTTATGTAGTAGCAACCTTCTGGGATAGTGAAGCATCTTTCAAGAGCTGGCAAGCATCTGAAGCCTATGAAACAGCTCATAAAAACCGTCATACAAGTAAAGGTCTTCCTAAAACGATTTTCTCGGGTAAACCTTATCTAAAAACCTATCAAATAGAAACACCAGAATCAGTTTAATCGCAAATAGATCTGGGTAACGCTTTATTAAAACGGATTTATGGTAGAGGAGTGAGCCTTATGTTAGTTAGCGAAAATGAAGTCTATAAATATGCAATCGATACAAAAGATGGCGAAAAAGGCATCTTAAAGGAACTTTATTTCGATGATGAACACTGGGCGATCCGCTATCTCGTCATTGATACACATAAATGGTTACCGGGTCGTAAGGTGCTCATTTCTCCTATTTCTATCGAACATACGAACCATGAGACTGAATCATTCTCCGTTTCACTTACTTCTCAAGAAGTAAGTGAAAGCCCTGATATCGATACAAACCAACCCATTTCTCGAAAACATGAAATGGACGTAAACCGCCATTTTAGCTGGCCCTATTATTGGGTTGGTACTGGTGCTTGGGGAAACGGCATGTATCCTAGACCATTTATGGCAGATGATTTACCTGATGCAAATTCATCACTACCCAATTCCAATGAAGACGAGGAAAACCATCTGCGTAGCACGAAAGAAGTTGCCGGCTATCACATCCAGGCTACGGATGGTGAGATTGGTCATGTTAAAGATTTTATCTTTGACGAAGAAACTTGGCAGCTTCGTTATTTTATCGTTGATACAAAAAACTGGTTTTCAGGTAAAGAAGTTCTACTCTCAACCAAATGGATCCATGATATTAACTGGCAGGACCGCACGGTTATTGTAGATGTTACTAAAGGAGACATTGATCAGGCTCCAGAATATCGATTAAACGAAACAATTACACGTCGATTTGAAGAAGATCTTCATGCCCATTATGGAAAAACTGGATACTGGAAATTTTAACTAAGGCGAGGTGGTCTTCCATCTCGCTTATTTTGACATAATCCGAGATCATTTCCCAGGGAATCTGAATAGTGGACAACCAACACGAGTTTTCAACAAATTCGCCTGTCACAAATCTGTTGGTTTATATTTCCTCCTAAAAAGGGTACTTGTTGTAAAAGAGAAAAGATAGGAGCGTTTTTGTGGCAAATCCAAGTAAAAAACACAAAGAAGTTAAATATCCTGAAAGACAATTTTATTTTCCCGCACAAATCGTAGAAACATTTATTGCTAAAGGAGAATCTCATAGCGATCGTCCCCTTAACAGACAGTTTATACTGTCCATTTTAGCTGGAGCATTCGTAACATTTGGCGCTATTTTCTCTGTCCTTATCGCGATGGGGGTAGAAACAGAAGGCGTTAGTAAACTTCTATCAGGCATCGGCTTCGTAACGGGGTATGCCATTGTCTTTATTTCAGGAGCTATTTTGTTTACAGAAGTAAATGTCCTCCTTCCCACCTATATTCTTCAAAGGAAGTTTTGGATTCCGAAAAACATTTTAAAGTTCTGGGTCGTTTGTTACTTTGGTAACTTAATTGGTGCTTTATTAGTGGGGACGCTTGTTGTGGCCTCCGGCTCATTAACCCCTGAATTTTATTCAGAATTAACGACATATACCGAACATAAAATGAAATTCTTATCTGATGGAACGTTAGGCTGGTTCCAAATTCTGCTCTCAGGAATTATCGCAAACTGGTTAATTGGAATGGCTGCATTTCTCGCCACTGCCGCTCGTGATTTAACTGGTAAAGTACTTGCAACCACACTCCCTGTCATTATTTTCGTAGCAGGAAATTTCCAGCATAGTGTCGCAAATATGGGTTATTTCAGTACCTCCTTTATTCATGGGTCCGAATACTCCTGGATAGAATTCCTTTTCTTCAACCTGGTCCCCGCGAGTATCGGTAACTTAATCGGTGGTGGTGTTCTCGTAGCTTTAACGTTCACCTATGCTTTTAAAGAAGAAATCAATGAAGAACGACTGCCAAAAGAAGAAGCAGAATGAAATAAGGCAGCATGTCAATGGACATGCTGCTTTTTATAATCTCAATTAAACGAATAAAAATGAGCGCTATCTTAGCTATCAGCATCGTTCAAAATCAAAAGATTAATCATCCTGTACGAGTGTAGATTGTGATTTATAAGGGAATAAGAAAGAGAGATTATGTGAAAGGAGCCATAACATTGACACGTGTAGCCATTATCTTAAATCCTAAAGCAGGAAATGTTAAAATGGTCAATCAAATTGAACGGATACAAGAACGACTGCAAGAAAAATATGAACACGTTTCTCTTCACAAGACAGAACATGAAGGGCACGGTGCTGAATTAGTAGAGGAATTGGCGGATGATGTCGACATTCTTATCGGGGCTGGTGGAGATGGTACCATCTATGAACTAGCAAATGCGATTTGTAAGCGGGAGAATCGTCCTATTTTCGGTGTAATTCCTGGAGGAACTTGTAATGACTTCTCTCGAGCGATTGGGATCAATCAAAATCCGATACAAGCTGTCGAACAGCTTTTAGAAGATAACCGTTCCCTTATTGATGTTGGACGCTCTAATGACGAGTATTTCTTGAATTTCTGGGGGATTGGGTTAATCACGCAAACATCAGAGAACATTAATCCTGATACGAAAGAGGTTTTTGGAAGGCTTTCCTACTACATTAGTACAGCCCAAACAATTAATAATCCAGAACCTTTTCACCTTAAAGTAGAATCCGATGAAACGAATTTTGAAGGCGAAGCGGTGATGATGATTGTGGGGAACGGTCCTTTTACAGGAGGCATTCAAGCTTTCTTCCCTGAAAACAACCTCCAAGATGGAGAATTCGATGTATTAATCATTAAAGAGACGTCACTTCCTACTTTTTGGTCAATTTTTCAATCCAAAGTATTCAAACAATCTCGATTTAACGAAGATATACTTCATTTCCAAACAAAAAACTTAAGTATAACGGCCAGTCCAGAACAAACAATCGACTGCGACGGAGAACGTTATTATACGACCCCGTCCACACTCGAAGTTCTACCAAAATACTTAACTGTTCTTACTGGAAAAAACTTTCCGAACTGATCCTAAATTGAAAGAGGAACGTTTCATCCAAAGAACCCACTCCAATGAGAAGATACAAACAGATAGCCAGAGGGTACCGGCTGCATAGCCTGCTAGTACATCACTTGGATAATGAACCCCTAAATAGATTCGGCTAAATCCAATCATTAGAATAAATAGTAGTACTAGTAAGCCACTTATCCATTTTGTTGTCCTTCCTCTCTGGCTTCTTACAATTAAATATCCGATAAACCCATAAAGTAAAAAAGATCCCATTGCGTGGCCGCTTGGAAAACTATACCCAACCGCATCATAAGCAGCATCTACAGAAGGTCTTGATCGTGCAAAGAAATGTTTTAACACTTTTGTTAAGAGGCCGCCTGCCGCTTGGGCAATGATAAAAAAGAGAATACTCCACCCATCACGTTTCTTAAACCACAGTATAGCTACTGTTGCGATTGAAACTACTGTAATCCACCAAACTGATCCTAATTCTGTAATGATTTCGATAACGTTCAACAGTCCATCAGATCTGATAGGGTCGATTGCCGATATGATCGATTGATCAAATTGAAGCGTTTCTTTTTCAAGTATTTCTTCCGCTAACTCTGAAAATAACATGATTGCTAATATAGCAACTAATAGGCCAAATCCATTTAAGAGAAGAGGTAACCAAACCTTTTTTTGTTTTAACGCTCCAGAAAGCGTACTAAAAAACTCATTTTTGTTCATATTCTTACGCCTTTCTTATTTAGACTTTTAAAAAAAGCCGCTGAACCAGCAGCGGCTTTTTCTTAGTTTTCTTTATTCAATACCATTCGAACGAGAAGATGCGCCAATTCGTGACGCTGTTCTTTATTGCCAACGAGCCAAAGTTCCTGAAGAAGTTTCTCTTCTCTATTTTTAGGTTCTTCCTTAGCGGCTAAGTAACCTGCTACTTTTTCTGCTGCCTGGGCCAATCTCTCTTCACTAAGTCCTAGTTTTTCTCCCAACTCCACTCTTGTAGCAAGGTAAGATTTAAACTGTTCGAAATTAGAAAGGATATCATCCATACGCTCGTCACTCATTCGATCTAACGTATCATCAACTTTATTTACGTTAAGCTCACTTTCTTTATTAACTAAATGATTTTTCTCAGTCATTGCTTTCACTCCTTTAATCAGCTATCCATCACTGATAACGATTTTTCGATAAACGCTGGAATATCGTCAGGATTTCGACTGCTCACGAGATTACCTCCACAAACGACAACCTCTTCATCAAATACGTTCGCTCCAGCATATTTTAAATCCGTTTGAATGGATTTAAACCCAGTAATGTTTCTTCCATTTAAAACTTCTGCTGAAATGAGTAGCTGTGGGCCATGACAAATAACAAGCGTTTTCTTATTCAAAAACATCATTTTCTTCGTAAACGCAACAAATCGATCGTCTGCCCTTAGTTCATCTGGAGAAACGCCTCCAGGAATAAACAGAACATCAAATTCTTCAGGTTTTACATCGTCTATTCCCTTATCAGATGTAACTTTAGCTTCACCTTGTTTTCCAGTTAATTCTTGACCTGCTTTCGAGCTAATAACGGTTAAGGAATGACCAGCATTGTTAAACTGCTCTGCGGGTTTTGTATATTCTACATCCTCAAACATATCTGTCATTATTACGGCAATCTTACTCAAGATAAACCCTCCTAGATAAATGAAATAGTGTCATCGATATAATGGATATTACCCCTCCTAACATCCGTCAAACATTAATTCTATTCTCCCTAAATATTCTTTGGTTTATGTTTTATCGTGCCAATGTAAGGGTAAAATTAATATGGAACCAAAACAGTAAAGATTTAGAAAGGATGTTTAAAATGGCAGACAAAAAACAAGAACTCATCGATGGACTAAATGTAGACCTTGCTAACGAATACGCTGCAAGTATTATGTATACTTATAATGCGGCAGTTGTATCTGGCTTATATCGTCAAACATTGAAACCATTCTTTGAAAGTGAAATTGCAGATGAACAGGGACACGCTCTTTACCTTGCAGAAAAGATTAAAGTATTAGGCGGTACCCCTACTACTGCTCCAGCTGAAGTAAAACAGCTTACCGATGTAAAAGAGATGCTTATTGAAGCTCGCACAGCTGAGAAGGATACCATTGATCGTTATGAAAAGCGTAAAAAACAAGCTGAAGAACTTGGTTTTACTGAACTTGTTGTAAAGCTAGACGATATGATTGCGGACGAAACACATCACATGGAAGAAATGGATCGCATTCTTAGCGATGCACGGTTCGAATAAACAAATATTTCAACTATTAGTGGTAATATGGCAGATAGAAAAGAGCCAGCATGGATACCTCCAGCTGGCTCTTTTCTTTATGTTGTTTGGTTCTCTTCTTTGATTATCCGTGTCCGATAAGCATTGATTGCATTTTCACCTAACCAATCAAGAAAGTGATAGTTCACGTAAGCTCCAACAATTGCCCCTACGCCAGGTATCATTTGAAGTAATTTAGGGAGATCAATATAATCTCGATACTCAAGCTGAAAAGTTTTCCAATCATGCTCTTCGTACTTTTTCCGAACTTCTATTTGGCTAAGCCTCTCATCCCAACTAGAAATCTTCCGATAACTTTCTCTTCTAGTATCATCAGATGAAAAAGCAAGCTGAAAAATAGTTAGAATAAAAACCCTTTCTTCTATTTTTTTAGCATCATATCCATAAGTGCTAGCGAGGTCAAAGAGGAGCTTCATTTTAATCGATAAAAGCAACGGGAAATCAGCTAATCCTAATAGAATTCCTCCCGCTCCTGTACCAGCACCTTCAGTAGCAGCAATTCGTTTGTATTTACGTATCAATTCTTTCGCCTGTTGATCTCTCAATTGAAGTGATCGATTTTTTTGGGGCGGATGTACCGTATACGTACTTCCAATGAGTACCCCTTGCACCATCGTCTTTATACTATTTGTCACCATTGAATGAAGACGTTCTGGTATAACACCATTGATTCGATTTTGTATTTTTTTGGCTGATCGTGAAACCATAGAAGATTTTCTCGTGATTTTTCGCTCCCACGCCTCAAGTTCTTCCGATATTTCGCTTCGATATTCCATGCAACTAAACACCCTTTGCTTGTTCATTCCTAACGTTTTAAGAGACCGACCTTCTAACTACTGTTGCGCGAGATGTTGCAACAGCAACGGCTGCACTTCCTGCTAAAAGCATTGATAGAAATACGATCACATCAAGAGATAGAAGAAAAGAAAGAGCTGCAAATGTTACTGCTTGTGCACCCAATAAGCGAAGCAGCATAAGGCGAAACGCTTTTCCTTGTTCATGATCCGATAATGGATAAAGCTTTACCATGACATGTGCTTGATAATGAGGATAAAGCGTGCGTAACTGAGTGGCTGTCAGATAAATAATCAGAGCAGCACCAATCACTTTCCCAATTAAGCCGGGCACAAAAGCAACGACTGCAAGACCTAGAAGCAACAATCTAAAATAAATACCAAAATATTCGTTACTCCGAATAAAAGCTTTTTGATAAAGAGTAGCATAGACAGAATCAGATGGTAATAGCTTCTCACCCAGGCTGCTTACCAATCGTCTTTGTTTAACTGATTGCTTCAATTTAGGAACATCTGTAAATAAGTTAGCCGTACGATAGAATTTCATACTTTGCTTTTCATCCATTGCAAGCAACTTCTCCCATTTGATCGCATATTTCCGTTGCAGAGGGAGAAACATCAAAAAGAAAGTGACGACGAATAGTACGGCAGCTAGAGCGACATAGAACCATTGCGCCTGTATTAGCAATAAATATGTGAATATAATCGTTACAGCAAGTCTTGCAAGGATATGAACAATAGTCGAATGGTGAGCTGGCAGATGCAGCTCCATCCATTTCATAAGAACATTCGCGCCTTTTAATACAATTAGAACACAAATCACAAAAATATAATATCCAGTTCCAGCAGCCATTTCATGCTGATAGAGTGGTGCCAGGATCGTCATCACAACTACTGTCGTAAATACTTGAAGAGCAAAGCTATAGATAAGTGATTGACGAAAATAACCTTGCAATCGGTTCTCAGCAGGTAGCATAAAAACTAGATCTGCTTCGGATAAAAAGAAGCGAAGTGGTGTACGAACAAGTACAATAGCCGCAACGATGGTAATAACGGCCACACCTGGAAAGGATTCGGGTAACACCTTTAGAATTTCACTGTAATAATACGCTCCAAAAATGAGAGTCAGAACAAGAGTGAACAAAAAGCTGCTGTTTCCAATTAGCCTGAAATACCGCATAGCAATGTTCCAGAAGGCTCCTGCCCTTTCTTTCCATAAGGTCTGTAGCTGCATCATTTTCCACTCCTGGTCGCTTCGATATAAATGTCATCAAGCGTTGCAGCGCCATTACCGATTTGATTTCGTAATTCTGTCATTGTCCCTGCCATAACAATTTGACCATCATGCAAAATAATAAAACGATCGCAATATCTTTCAGCCGTTGAAAGTATATGGGTGGACATTAGCACTCCAGCCCCTTTATCTTTCATTTCAAGCATCATATCAAGAAATGATTGAATACCGATGGGATCTAACCCAACAAATGGCTCGTCGACGATATACAGGGATGGCTTTACTAGAAAGGCGCACATAATCATAACCTTCTGTCTCATTCCTTTAGAAAAATGCCCTGGAAACCATTTTTTCATATTCGTCATACGAAATTCCTGCAAAAGTGCTTCAGCTCTTTCTTTCCATTCTTCACCAAGTTCATAAGCCAATGCCGTTAACTGCAAATGCTCCCAAAGCGTTAATTCATCATATAATAGAGGCGTTTCGGGTATGTAGGAGAATTGTTTGCGATATCCGTCTTTATTATCAGCAAAAGTCGTCCCTCCCACTTTGATTTCGCCATTCATTGGATCAAGCAATCCGAGAATATGTTTAATTGTTGTGCTTTTACCAGCACCGTTAAGTCCGATCAATCCAACAATTTCATTTGAGTTTACACGTAAAGACACATCATGAAGGACAGGCTTATTAGCTTGATACCCACCAGTAAGATGACTGACTTCTAAAATTGAATTATTCATAGCGTTCCTCTCATTTCATCATTTGCTTTTATTTTAACAAACTTTTATTTAGGTAGTGATAGACCGGAGTCATTCTTTTTCTTTCACTATCCACATCTTACCTTTTTCATAGAAGAGATGCTAGAAGAGTCCAAAAAACAAGGACATTGAATAGAATTTCTCTTTTAGGAGCATCCTTTTAAAGAGTGTGGCGTCTTCCCTTAATCAAGTTACACTCAGGGCTCTGCACCCCCGGCAGAGCCTTTTTTTAGTTAGAGTCAATCCATTAAACAAGAAAATTATGGTACGATGAATAAAAAGATTGAAAGGATGATACTCATGAGTCATTCACCAGATTGTATCTTCTGCAAAATTATTAATGGGGATATCCCATCAGCCAAAGTTTATGAAAATGATGATGTGTTAGCTTTTCTCGACCTCACCCAGGTGACAGAAGGACACACCCTCGTTATCCCAAAAAAGCATAAACAAAACATCTACGAACTTGAGCCTGAAACGGCGTCGAAGCTCTTTGAAGCGGTCCCTGAGATTGCAAATGCTCTAAAAGCCAACTTTACCCCTGAAGGGATGAATATTCTTAATAACAATGAAGCCATTGCAGGACAATCGGTCTTCCATTACCATCTCCACCTGATTCCTCGCTACGGAAAAGGAGACGGATTTGGAGCTGTTTGGAAAACACATGAAGATGAATACGATGCAGAGAAGTTGCAGCGCCTAGCTGAAGGGATTCGTTCACAGCTATCTCAGTAAATCCTTCTTACCACTTGAAAAGAGACCGCTACGGTCTCTTTTTAAGTTGGGAACGAGTCATTTCATTCAACGTATAAAAACCATTTGGTATTCCCCAATCAGGATGTTCAAATGTATGTTCCATTCCTTTCAACATGGTAGATAATTTTGTACGTAAATCAGGATTCCACCTTAATTCATGTATGAACTCTTCACGATGGCCTCCGTAACCAAGCATCGCTTTCAATTCGTTTAATAAATCAGCTTGCCACATAGAAGGCAAATCAGATTCTCCCGGGATATCTTTAAATCGAACATAAGAACCTTCTCTCAAAAAAGCATGTGGATAGTAATAGGCATATACTCGCTCAAAATGTTCGCCGGTTTTAAGCGTTAACTTTCCATGAAGATGTTCTCGCAGCACATAGCCACCTTCTGTCCTATTTAAAAGCTCGAGCTGTTCACGATCAACAAAAGTTACCCATACTTCTGTCTTTGCTCCAAGAACAGGGGCAATAACAGCAGGGAGCGCACCATATGGCGCAAGAAAAGCCCCCGCCACTACGTCCGTATCCTTTAATTCTGCTCGATAATATAGAATAAAGTCACTTAAATCAGGGTTAAGACTAAATTTATACCGAAGTTGAGCGAGACAAACATTTGATCCATAAGCTAGGAGGGGTATTCGCTCTTCTATTGGAGATAAACCTTCTGATAATAGAAGCTCCTCTACCGTAAATTGTTCTGAACTAGAAAAAGCTAATGATCCTGAAACATCCTCTCCTCTGGCATAATGAACAATTTGTTTTTCAACGGGTACGTGCTCACTTTCATCAATCCGATGTGCTTTTCCATTATGGTACAAAAACGACGAAGCTGGTCGTGGCCCAGGGTAAATATCTGGATGATCGTATGGTCCGATATGAGTTGGTTTGTTTTCGCGATACATTGCATAACACCACTTTCTTAACATTCACTTCTATATAGAATAGCAAAACAAAAGCAGAGAGCAAATGCTTCTGCTTCAATCGAACAAAATATTCGAAAAGATTAGAAAAAATATAGCTACGCTGATTCTTTTAATGATAGGATGAGTACAAGTTTAATTGAAGCATCGCATTACATTGCTAAAGGAGTGTCGAATCGTGGAGCGTCGATATAATTTTAATGCTGGTCCGTCTGCTTTACCGCAAGATGTGCTTAGTCATGCTCAATCAGAGCTTCTTAATTATCAGCAGCAAGGCATGTCAATTATGGAGTTTAGTCATCGTAGTAAAGAGTATCAGAGAATTCATGATGGAGCTAATGAACTCCTTAGAGAATTACTTGAGATTCCAGATGATTATGAAGTTCTTTTTCTTCAAGGCGGAGCGAGCCTGCAGTTCTCAATGATTCCGATGAATTTTCTTCATCAAGGTTATATGGCAAACTACTTGCTCACTGGAAGCTGGTCTCAAAAGGCCTTAACAGAAGCCCAAAAAATAGGGGAAACGTACATTGGGGGCAGTAGTAAAGAAGCGGATTTCAAACGTATACCAGATTTAAACGTGCTAAAATATGGGGAGAATGATGCCTATGTTCACCTGACATCAAATAATACAATCCACGGGACGCAGTGGAAGAGCTTTCCTCAGCGTAAAGAGTCCACGTTTATTGCGGATATGTCGAGTGATATCTTGAGTCGCTCTCTTCCGATCGATCAATTCGGACTTATTTATGCTGGTGCCCAGAAAAATCTAGGACCAGCTGGCGTTACAGTTGTCATTTTGAAAAAAGATCTACTGAGTGAAATTCCAGATAATCTCCCTACCATGTTAGATTATCGTACTCATGTTGATAAAAAATCGCTTTATAACACTCCTCCATCCTTCGCTATCTATATGTTATCTCTTGTTCTAGAATGGACGAAGAAACAGGGTGGATTAAAAGAAATAGAAAAAATGAACGCCGAGAAAACAAAATTACTTTATTCCACCATTGATGGTAGTAAAGGTTTTTATAGTGGAACAGCCCAG
This sequence comes from Bacillus sp. Cs-700, assembly GCF_011082085.1. NCBI lineage: Bacteria > Bacillati > Bacillota > Bacilli > Caryophanales > Bacillaceae > Bacillus > Bacillus sp. Cs-700. The sequence continues at coordinate 3,245,227 of NZ_CP041063.1, read as the reverse complement.
GCAGACAGTCGTTCCTCTATGAACGTAACCTTTACTCTTCCTAGTAAAGAGCTTGAAGATCTGTTTCTTAAAGAAGCGGAAGAAGAAGGGTTTGTAGGTCTAAAGGGCCACCGTTCGGTTGGAGGATGCCGAGCATCCATCTATAACGCCGTCCCGCTTAATTCCGTTCAAGCCTTGAGCGATTTTATGCATACTTTCCATCACAAACACAATATTTAACACTTTTCAATAGGACCTTCGTTTGTTATGATATAAAAAATTAGATCTTTCGCAGCAGGCACATAGGGCACTGTTGGAGAGAATACCATCGAATGATGGAGAATGAGTTGAGAAGAGGAGAGATTTTTTATGAAAACAAAAAACTTAGTACTAATGGCTTTATTGCTTGGTATTGGAACAATTCTTCACGCGATTATTCCAGGGTTAATTTCAGGAATGAAAAACGATATGCTTCTAACTATGATGTTCCTAGGAATCTTGCTATTCCCTGAGCGTAAAAGCGTTCTAGTACTTGGTCTTGCAACTGGCGTTATTTCTGCTGCAACAACTACCTTTCCTGGTGGACAGCTTGCAAACATGATCGATAAGCCCGTTACAGCATTTGCATTCTTTGGACTTTATCTTCTTGTTCAGCGTTTTGGACAGTCGCTAGTAACTGTTGGAATTCTAACAGCGATCGGAACAATGATTAGTGGTGCTATTTTCCTTGGAGCTGCTCTTGTTTTCACAGGACTACCTGGTGGCGCTGCATTTACAGGATTGTTTCTAACAGTCGTTCTTCCAACTACTGCAGTAAACACCATTGCAATGGTACTAATCTTTCCAGTCGTTCAATCGATTCTTAAACGCACTAGTTTTGCTTTTTAAATGCAACAAAAATCCGGCCAAATTGGCCGGATTTTTTTTATATTCTCACTCCAGTTTCCCACTCACGAAACTTTTCTAGTTCATTCTTTAATTGCCCTGCTACAAATCCGATAACAGCTACATCATCTAGTAAGCCGATACCAACTAATAAATCTGGCACTGCATCAATCGGACTAACGAAATAAAGAAGGGCTCCTACAATCATGATGACAGATTTTTTGGAAATATCGCGATAGCGACCTTTTCTCACTTCTTGAACGAGTCGTGAGAATGTTTTCACATCAACCCACATATCATCCATTCCTTTACGACCCTTATAGAGAGCTCCCTTTTTTAGAGATTCGATTGACACTTCTTGCATTCGGTCTTTATCTTTCATTACGGAAACTGCTTTTTTTGTCATTCGTTTAAAAACACTTTTCACCATTCGATTCATCTTTTCACGCTCCTTTGCTATCCTTCTCTCTATAAGATACCTCAAAAGAGCGTCTTTCTAACCACCTATGTGTTTTTTTATGTTTGCGACTTGAAACGGCTGGGGAAAATAAGAAAGCGTGCTAGAAAACAAGCATAGCCATCGAAATACCCAGAACTAGAAAAACAAGGGCACAAGTTCCAAACAAGTAAGCACTTTTTTGTTTCCGAATCATTTGTTCATTATGAAAAGAATATTTTCTAATAAGTAACAATCGACTAACCATAGCTGTTAATAATAAACTACCAGCTGCTATGAGAAAAAAGATAAATCCAGCCACACCCGTCCCCTCCCATTACCTTAGCGTATAGTTAAAGGTATATGTAACAAAAGCTGTTTTCATAACCTAATAGAATAATGAACAAAATAAGCAGGATTTTTTAAGAGGACGGCGAACTAATTTGTTTAAGTGGCTATATAAGGATTTGGATAGGAAAGGATGATCATCATGGGGAAAGCGAAGACATTACTAACAGGATTTTTATTTGGAGGGGTAGTTTCAGCCGCTTCTGTACTTTTAACAACACCTAAATCAGGCAAAGAACTAATCGCTGAAACAAAAGTAAAGAGCGATGACATAAAAGAAGGGTTTGCAAAGCTTAAAAGCGATTTGAACGAGCTTAGTACTCAAGTTAAACAGTTGTCTTCTGAAGGAAAAGAAGTGATCCAAGAAGTCGCTGCTGATTTAAAGCGCTCTATTTCTTCTTATCAACAGGACATTCAACCTAATTTAACAAGGTTAAAAGAAGATGTAGAAGAAATGCAAAAGACAATCGAGACAGTTAAAGATGAAGTAAACAGTCCGGCTTCGAAATAGCCGGTTTTTTTACAGAGGATCAACAATATTCTAATATAGCTTGAAAGACCGAAAAGAAAAGGAGGGCCTTTATGAAGGAAGAACAGGAAATTTCAATTCAAGAAGCGATGATTTTCAGTCATCGAATAGGCCAATTGAGTAAAGCACTCTGGAAATCTGTTGAACGTGATTGGCAAGAATGGCTAAAGCCTTTTGATCTTAACATTAATGAACATCATATCCTTTCCATTGCTTACCACCTTGACGGGTCTTCTATTTCTGATATTGCCAAATTTGGTGTGATGCATGTTTCAACCGCGTTTAATTTTTCAAAAAAGTTAGAATCTCGATCTCTTCTCACTTTTTCAAAAAAAGAGAATGATAAGCGCAATACATATGTACAACTTACTGAAAAGGGTGAGAAATTGTTGCAGGAAACGTGGAAACATTACTCTCCGAATCGTGATAGTGTCTTAAAAGCTTCCATGCCTATTCGAGATCTTTATGGTAAGTTTCCTGAATTTACAGAAATGATGTGTGTAATTAAAGAACTTTACGGGGAAGACTTTATGGAAATTTTCCAAAAGTCGTTCACCAAGCTTGAAAGTGAATTCTCAAGAGAATTCACAAGTCAGGATGACGAAGAACGATTGAAATCGTTTTAACGATAAGGTGATACTTTCAGAAGTGTCTCCATTAGTTCTCGGTAAGTCTCTTCCTGAGCAAGTAATGCTTTAATTGTCATTAGCGGATCTAACTTAATATTTAACATACCTACAAAATGCGTGAGCAACGTTGAACGGTTTAAGAGACCTTCTTCGATTTGTTCGTGCATTTTTTTATTTACTTCTACACATAATTGGAACACTTCTGTTACCTCAGCCTCGGTTAGTCCTCTGTCAATCACAAGGCGATAAAATGGGTATTCTCCTTCCTCTTCCATGTTAGCAAGTAAGCGCATATGAAACTCAATTCGATCTAATCTTTTGTGGATAGCTTCCATGTTAACTTAACTCCTTACTTTGCGATCAATTGTACTTATAGTTTACCGGAACAGGGTATAAATTGAAATGTATTTTCCAGACTAATCCAGCGCGAAAAAGCGCTGATTTTGTCAAAAAGATTTCGACTTATTTCTTTACAAAAAAACGTGTTGATTTCTGCGTAGAATCGCTGTACAGTATACGAGTATTCACTATAACACGAACCCACATGAAAGTTACGGAAGCAGGTGATTCTTATGAATTGTTGGAAATCGATTTACCTTAATCGTGAATTCGGAACACATCGATTAACTATATTCTCGATGCTGTTAACTCTATTATACTTTATTGCATTTTATCTCGTCTTCAGTATGTTATACCCGACAACAAAACATGCGATTGTACCGATACTACCGTTTCTCGGTTCCCTGGCTGTCCTTTTTCCTATTCATAAGCTGATCCACTGGCTTCCTTTAACATTAGCCGGCTTAAAAGCAACGATGAAATTAGAAAAAGGATTTGTCCTTCTACCGATGATGCGCTGTGAAACGTGCAGTCCAATTTCAAGAAATCTTTTCTTAATTGCAGCTCTTGCACCAGCTGTTACAATTTCGACTGCCGCAATTGTTGCATCAGTTTACATGCCAGCCTATGTATCGTTTTTCTCAATTCTGGCTGCGGTTAACCTTGGTTTTAGCTTTAGCGACTTTCTGTATGCTTCTCAAGTGCTTCGCGCACCAAAGAATGCCTATGTAGAAGACCGCAGTGAAGGTTTCCATATCCTTATTAAACGAGCTTCTTAACTTATATCAAAAAAGTAAGAAGAAATTCTAAAAGAACAGAGCGCTAAAACTTAGCGCTCTGTTCTTTTACTATTGCCTTGCAGTCAGCAGTATTGAATTCTCACAAGACTTCCTTCATAATAATGTTAGGACAACATGCTAATTAATAGGATAGTAGGCATCGAATACAATTTCATCATTAGGAAGGTCGAATGATTTCGCCCTAAGCTTCATATCATTCTTCAATTCTAATTCGCTTACAGCCATATAAATTGTCCCTTTATCAGAATCAATTGTTATTTCAGGCGGCAATGATGCCTGCTTTTTTATAAAGGAAAGAACTTTATCACTTGGAAGCTCAAGCAGACCAATTTGAAAAGATTTTTCTTTTAATAAAAGGTCACCATTTGGCTGTACCTGAGGCTCGAATTTAAGAAAAAAGTCCACTTTCCGATCAAAAATCGTTACGTATCCTTGAAAAGAGGCCAGCTCATTGAGACTGACACTATATCCAATGTTCTTTTGTTTCTCACTGTACTTTTCAAGTTCTTGATTAATGATTTCATTCAATTCATCTTTTTTCATCTGAATTGAAAATGTCGTTTCAAAAGGTTCTTCTGTATTTTTCTCATTTGAGAGTTTGGCAATCTCACTTTCAGGAAAATAGTATTGATAGAATCCTACTATACCTGCAAAAATGAGGACGACAGCAGCTAAGAGAATAATAAAGGCCGTCTTCCATCGGTTTTTAAACATTTGAACAGCTCCTTATGGGACGAATATTTTCCATGATACTACGGATTGAAAGATAAGTTAAAGAAAACCGTTATATATTTCTTCGAAATAACGAAATGGACTCTGGGAGGTTCTTACATGACCATTATTGGATTATTCTTCATCCTATTTGCGACTTTCATTCTAGTTACATTTAACTCTATGACAAATGCCCTATGCTTGAAGAAAAACATTCCTGAAGAAAAACAGCCAAATGTATTTAGAACCATTAACGTTCTTATTACGATTTTGCTTATTTCTTCCTACGTAGAAGTTTTATTCACTTAGTACACAAAGAGCGTATCTCCATGCATACTCAAAAAAGATGAGGCGATGAGCCTCATCTTTTTTGTTTCGCCTGTTTCGTCTGCTCGACTATTGCCGTTCAAAAAAAAAGAGGTTTCCTGCATTTAATTATATCAATTTCACACAGAACCTGGTTGTTTTGTGTAATTTTTCTCATATTTCCAATTCAATTTAACTTCACATATCTTTCTATGCTATAGTATTAACTGTATCACAATATTGTTAAATTTAACTAACCCTTTAGGAGTGTATACTTGATGAAAAAAATGTTCATTATGCTTTCTGCTTTAATCGCTTTACTTGCGATATCCGCTTGCAGCAATGATTCAGGAGATAATTCAGAAGCTGTCGTTGAAACAAGTGCTGGAAATGTTACACAGGAAGAATTTTATCAAGCATTAAAAGATCAAGCTGGTGAATCGGTACTAAGCGATCTAGTCCAAACGAAAATTCTAGAAGATAAATATGATGTTTCTGATAAAGAAGTTGAGAAAGAACTCGATAAGATCAAAGAAAATTTTGAAACAGATGAGCAACTTGAACAAGCCCTTCAATCAAATGGATACCAGGACATTGAGCAGTTTAAAGTCGATGTACGAAAGCAACTTCTTGCTCAAAAAGCGGCGACCGACGGTGTAGAGGTGACGGACGAGAAGCTTAAAGAATTCTATGAGGATAACAAGAATCTCTTCACAGAACTAGAAGCAAGCCACATTTTAGTTGACGATGAAGAAACAGCGAAAGAAGTGCAAAAGAAACTAGAAGACGGCGAAGATTTCGCTGAACTTGCAAAAGAATATTCGAAAGATGGATCAGCTGAAAATGGCGGTGATCTTGGCGTATTCAAAAAAGGTGACATGGTTGCAGAGTTTGAAGAAGCTGCCTTTGCATTGAAAGAAGGCGAAGTAAGTGACATTGTTCAATCACAATTTGGCTATCACATTATTAAGTTAAAGAAGAAAACAGTTATGTCATTTGAAGATGCAAAAGATCAAGTTGAAGAACAGTATATGCTACAAAATGCAAAAGACGTACCAACAGTTATTGATGAACTAATCAAAGAATCTGATATTAAAGTAAAAGATGATCAGTTTGAGGATCTCTTCAAAAAAGAGGAGACAGAAGAAAACACTGAAACTGAAGAGTCTGACGACACTCAATCAGAAGAATAACGTTAAAAAGACGAAAGGGCTTAGCCCTTTCGTCTTTTTATTGTGCTATTCCGGTATTCGCTGTTTCCTACGCTCGCGTTCTTCCTCCATTCTTTCCACGTACACTCTACCTTCTTCTTCAATATGAATCTGATCAACTTTTCTCTCTTCAGCTGTTAATTGCATTGTCTTATAACCACTGTAGACAATACCGGCTAGTACAAAATAAATCCACCATGGAAATTGAGAGAGTACGCCTGATAATGTGGCCGATATCTCTGTGAGTTGAAACAAACTTAAAATGAACAAAAAACCTAGAAGTATAAGAACGCCTTTCCTCATCCAATGCACATCCTTTCTTTCGTACAAGCTTCTTTAATTACTACACTTTATGTATGAAAGAAATGAATTATACCAGTTAGAAGAGTTAAGAATGGTTAACACCCTGTTTCTCACTCATGTTAAACATCACAAAATAGATGGCAGCAGCACCCACTGCAAGAAAACTGATCAAGTAAAACGTCCACTGAAATCCTATTAAGGCTGTAAGTGGTATAGCTACTGGTGCGACCGTTCTACCGATTGTAAAACGAAGACTTGCAGCTGCAAAATATTGACCACGCATATGCTCTGGAGCTAGACGTGAAACGAATCCTTCTTGAATACCAACAACCATCAACTCTCCAATTGTAAAAATAAACATAGCAATTACAAGAAGCCATATAGAAGTAACGTTTCCGAATAAGATCATACTTAGCGCATAGATCAAACAAGAAACAATAAAAACATTTCGCTCTTTAAATTGATTCATTTTAGTTGTCATATAAACGGTTAACAGAGCAACCAGTAAGCCATTTTCTGATATGAGCCAGCTAAATATCTGATTGCCATCTGCTCTGATCGCTTTATTTAAGAAAGTAAACATAGCTTGCTCTGGCACTTTTTCGCTTAAATAAACTGCGATTAATAAATCAAGCTGCATAAATGTCTGAGCGACAAGGACGCCAGCCAAAATAAATAACAGAAAAACTTTGTCATTCGCAATCACTCGATAGTCCTGAAGCTGAGTCCAGAGAAACTTTGTCCATTTCGTAGAGGAATCTGTAACGAGACTATTTTGTCTCTTTTCAGGAGCTGTCTCACGAATAAAGATGGAAATTAATACTGCCAGAGAGAAGCTGACGGCAGCAGCAACTAAAAGTAAACCAAATCGATGCTGAAAGAAGAATAGTCCGCCTAGAATTGGTCCAATGACAACTGAAATATTGAGTGCCGTATAGAAGACAGCAAAGACTGTATTCCGGTCTTTTTCATCCACAACATCTGCAACCATGGCATGACTAGCTGGCCAGTACAATGATCCGAAGATCCCAAGAACAGAAAAGCTTACAAACGTTAGCATTGGGGAACTAAGCCATGGAGAATTAGCAAACGCAAACACAACAAACGTGAGTCCCTGCCCTAAAGCAGAAAGAAACATCATTTGCTTTCTTCCATATTGATCCGCGCAATACCCACCAATTAAATTAGCGATAACAGCAACAACTTGAGACAAAACTAGTAAAAGGCCTGCCATTCCTTTCCCAAATGAATCCGAAAAATAAATGGCCATAAAGGGAAAGAACATCCAAAAAAGAATGTTCATCAATCCCTCCCCAAATAGTCTAATCTTTAAATTCCGATCCCAATCCTTTAATTTCATGTCCATCCTCCGAGGTGTCCTTTTTCTCAGAAAAAAGAGAAATGGTTCAAAGAACGCATTTCCCTTCTATTACCTTACTTTATTTTGTTGCATTTTCACTAATAGGGGTCATCTTAGGTTTATAAAATGAACGATTATCAAGGGCAAAGACGCGATCTGTAAATTCACCTGGCTCAACTTTATTGAGAGCTCGATCAAGCATATTCATTTTCGCATCAATGTTGTCAATCATATGCAAAATCTCTGCTTCCCGAATCATTGGAGGCTTTGGACTTCCCCACTCCGCTTTACCATGGTGACTCAAGATCAGATGTTGAAGAAGCATAACTTCTTCACCTTCAATTTCTAAATCCTTTGCTGCCTGACCGATTTCATTCACCATGATCGAAATATGACCGAGAAGCTTCCCTTCATTCGTATAGCTTGCTGCAATCGATCCTGATAGCTCTACGACTTTTCCTAAATCATGTAGGATAATTCCGCCATAAAGCAAATCTGTATCAAGAGATGGGTATAACTGAGATAAGGACTTAGCAATATCAAGCATGGAAACGACATGATAAGATAATCCCGAAACAAACTCATGATGGTTTTTTGTTGCGGCTGGGAAGGTCAGAAAGTCATTTTGATGTTTCTTCACAAGATGACGGGTAATACGCTGAATGTTTGGATTACGCATTTCAAACACATACTGCGTGATTTTCTCCATAATTTCATTCACTTCAAGTGGAGCTGATTCAACAAAATCACTTACTTTCACCTGGTCCATATCTGTTGCAAGGCGAATAGCTTTAATTCTTAGTTGATTACGTCCACGATAGCTTGTCACATCACCTTTCACCTTAATAATTTGTTGAGCATCAAAACTCTCTTCATCGTCAGAAGATGCGTCCCAAAGCTTAGCCTCAATATCTCCTGACTTGTCCTGTAAAATTAATGTAAGAAAAGGCTTTCCATTACTTGCTACGCCTTTCACTGATGATTTAATTAATAAGAAGTGATCCACTTGATCACCTACTCGGTAATGTCCGATTCCCTTGAATTCCTTCATCTTTCCACCTCCGGGTCAAAATGTATTTATCTAGTATAGCATAGCGCCTTACTCAGACCTTTCGCTTTGTTTTTTCGGCATGATAATCGAAAAAATAACTCCCTGATCCAAATTAGTTACTTCTGCTATTCCTTTGTGACGTTCCGCAATTTTTTTGACGATCGCAAGTCCGATACCAAATTGCCCTTTATCACCTTTTTGAAACGGCTCAAACAATCTATCTTTTTCTACTTTTTGAAATGATAGTGGTTCACCGTCATTATAGACTTCTAATATAATGCGTCCTTCATCCTCACGAGCCATTAAGTGAATTTCACTTTTAGCATAGCGCAACGCGTTTTGAACAAGGTTGTCCATAGCCGTTAACATTTGTTCATGTATTGCCGTCAATTCAATCTGTTCCCCTGATATCGAAAACGTCACATCTTCCCTCTGATACATGAATCGTTCGCGAAGTTCTTCAGCAAGGACCCCAAAGCGAAATGTTTCCCATTTTCCTTCAGGCTCATCAATTGAATCCAGCTTAATATACGTCAGCATCCCTTTTACACGCTGTTCCATCCGATCGGATTCATTTAAAATGACTGTCATCGTATTATCGAGTGAATCAGGCATGACGCCATCTTTAATAGACTGCGCATAGCTTTTGATGATCATTATCGGTGTTTTCAACTCATGAGAAGCATGTTGGATAAATGTTTTCTGCGCTTTATCATACCTCATTAAGTTCTGTCTCATTGACTCAAATTGATTGGAAAGTTTCTGGAATTCCTCATCACCTTCCCATTTGAACGGCTCCTTCCAATTGCGGTTTGCGATTTGCTCAAAACGTTCCCCAAGTACAGTTAAAGGTCTTCGCAAATATTGCGCAATCCACGCTGCAGGAAAAAGGCTAAGAAACAAAGCAAAGAGTAAAATGATAATTAATCTCCACCAAAGGCGATCAATCATTTGGTTGCGATACGTATCCCACATATAAGAAATAAAGTACGCTTCTTGTCCATTCACATCCACTTTGGATATCACATAAAACAGTGATGCCTGGTTGTTATACGTGAGTTCATAACGCCCTTTATCTTTCTTCTGATCCAGCGCATTTTTACGCATTTCAATAATAACTTCATCTGGAATTGGGTCTCCCTGTAGTGGGCCACTATACAGCCTTGTAATCAATGTATGTCCAACTGACCGCTCAGCGTCTCTCCGCTCGATAAAATCTTGATCTGTTTGAGGTGGAAGTGGACCATCCTGATCAGGAAACGTATATCGTTGTTGCTCACTCTCAATAATCTGGTACGTTTCTTCTGTTAACGTTCCTTTAATAGAGAGAGGATAGATAACCGCAATCACGACACCCACAAGCAGTACTAGAATCATAAACGAGAGCCAAATCCGTTTTGTTAAGTTCAGGCGAATCATGTGATTAACCGGTAACCAAGTCCATAAGAAGTCTCAAGATTCATGCGCGGCATTTTCTTTCGTACACGTCTTATCACATCATCAACGGCGCGATCTGATCCAACATAATCGTCTCCCCAAACGTGAACAAGAATTTGTTCTCTAGACAATGTTTGATTAACGTGATCAACTAAGTAAAGAATTAAGTCCATTTCTTTCGTGGTTAATTCAACAGGCTCCCCTCGATCTAGCACTTTTCTTGAAACAGGATCAATTTCATATTCTACAATTTCAAATCGTTTTTGGGAAGATTGCTGATACACTCGCTTTAATAGCTTTTTTGCGCGAATGATTAGTTCTCTCGGCATGAATGGCTTTGCAATATAATCATCACTTCCTAATTCAAGACCAACAATGCGATCAAGATCTTCATCTCTCGCTGAAATAAAGATAACCGGCACATCGTCCTCTGCCTTAATTTTCTTTAACAATTCGTATCCATCAATTCCAGGAAGCATAATATCCAATATCCAAAGGTGACAGGATTCGTGAATGCTTTCGAGCGCTTCTTCTCCACTCAAAAAAGTTTTCACTACAAATCCTTCCTTTTCCATATACGTTTTTAATATTTGAACTAGATTCTCTTCATCTTCAACCAAGTGTATTTTGTAAACTTCCTCCATAAGGTCACCTCATTAAATGATTTTTATTATTTATCACATCAGATGAACGTTCAAGTACATGCATTTTGTGATTAATCCCAACCGTGGTAGCTGTATGGCATGTTAATAAAACCACTTGATGTTCTTTAGAAAACTTCTTAATAAATGCTTTCGCAAGATTCGTCCGTTTTTCATCAAAATTCACAAAAATGTCATCAAGAAAAATGGGCATTTCTACTGCAGATATAGAAGCAAGTGCAAGTCTTATACACAAATATAATTGCTCAGCTGTTCCCCTACTTAATTCAGATGGCTTGTACGCTTGTCCGCTTTTATGAACTACTCGAAAAGGTTCACCTTCTAAAGGTGGATAAATAGCGGTGTAACGCTCATCTGTTATGTTCTTGAAGTATTCTTCCGCTTTCTTCATCACAGCTGGTAGGCGTTCTTCTTGATATCTTGCTTTCGCTTTCGTTAGAAGATCAGATGCTACTTTCATGACAGACCATCTTCTGGCATAAGCGTTAATCTCATCCTCCTTTTGCTGCCGTTGTAAAAGCAGCTCATCATACGTGCCGTCTTCTGTTAAAAGACGAATTTTTTCTTGCTCAGTAGCTATCTGCTTGTAAAGTGATTGCTGCTTCTCCAATATAGACGCTTCTTCCTGCTCTACTTGTTGACGCTGATCCTCTAATTCTTCCACAGTTGCAAATCTTACAGATGCATCCTCACCGAGCTGAGAGGAAAGAGTAGCAAGTTGGTGATTTAGCTCTTTTGCTTCTTGGTGAGCTTTTCCTTTAGTTCGATAGGCCTCTTCGCCTTCTGTCTCTGCTAACAGCATTAGCCCATTTATTTCCTCATTACAGCTGTTTAATTTTGCAGAAACCTCATCATACTGCTCCTCAAGGGATTTTAACTTACTTTTCGCAATGTCAACTTTTTTCAAACTTTCTCTTTGTTCTTCCGCTTTTTGGAGCACGCGTTGAATCGCATTTTCAGGCGTTTGATCGTGTAAATTCACTTTGTTACATAAACGCTTCATTCTAGCTTCGAATAAGGCTAAATGAGATTCAAGCTCCTCTATCTGCTTCTGCTTTTGATGGCGGTCCGTCTGCAGCTTCTTAATTGAAACCACCCTGTCAAATCCGTCTAGCAATGATGTAGAAGGCCAATTTTCTGGAAACGAATGACGTACACGCCACTCCTCCAATTCTTTATCAAGTTGATACCTCTCCGCTTCCCAAAGATCCACTTTTTCTGCAGCCTTCAAGTATGCACGGTTAAGGCGATCTACTTGATCTTTTATTTGTTCACCTTGTCGAGTCCACTCTCTCTCACGGATCAGTGCCTCATCTTGCAAGCCGCCTTTAGAGGCCTTAGATGTGTAAGTCATAAGGATTGCTCCACCGAGAACAATAGCCGCCGCCACGAAACCAAGAAGCCAATTTTCAGCTAAACCTATCACAATCAGAAGTATGATGGCGACTGCGATCATCTCAAATGGTCGCTTTTGGGTTGTAAAGCTTTCTCTTTCTCCCTTTTTATGCGTTTTCTCAGAAGCAATGCGTTCTTTTATGCGTTTATACTCATTTTCTTCTTTCTCAAGATCTTCTTTAGCCGTGAGGAATCCCTCATTGACGTATTGGTATTTCTGATTTGATAGCTGGTAGGCTTCTGTGATTTGTTTTAAACTTTCACGTCCTGAAAACGACGTCTTCAGAGGTTTTACTTTTTCTTCAGTTTCTCCTAATTCCTGCAACTCTGATTCAAGTGTTTTCTCAAGTGATAAAAGTTCTTGCTTACGTCTTCTTCTTTCTTCTGTTCTTCCTCGGTAAAGAATCATTTCTTCGTTCAAAGAGGAAACTTCTTGTAAGAATGTTTTTGCATCAGGAAGAAGATGATTAGGGTTAATTTCTGCTTGTAGACCCTGCTTTCTTTTCTTTAAACTTTCTAATTCCCCAGATAACAGGACAGACTGTTCTTTCCATTTTTCGAACCTCGCAAGTCCCTCCTCTGGAAAAGGATCAAACTCAGGTAGAGTTTCCAATAAATGATGAAGCTCCTGTTTTTGTTTTAAAAGAGGGAAGATTTGTTTCTCATAATCAAGCGTTCGCTGCTCAGATTGAAGTAATTGCAACCTTTTTGCATTGTCCTTCACTTGTGTTTCTAACTTCTCGACCTTCTCGATCAAATGGTTATAGCTCTCGTTTTTCTTCTCCCATTCGTCCGTCTTTTTCTTTAAAGACTCATAGCTTTCCAGTTTTTCATTAAGTTGTGGTTTTCTACCACCTGGCTTAAAAATTTCGCCTTGCCACTTTTCAAAGTTCTTTTCAATGGCAAGTAATGAAGCCCCACCGCTCATACCGGCTTCATATAATACTTGATTCCAACCTTCTTCATCATAGTATTGATAGTCATTTAGCGTTGTCAAATTACAAAAGAAAATTTGTCTAAAGCTCGTTCGATTCATTCCCTTTAATAGGGCCTTTAAATCGTCACTATCTCCAACTGAGCCGTTCGAAAAGTAGATCACAACCTGTTCAGACATGCGATCTTTCGTTCTTTCAATCCGAAACATTTCTCCATTATTTTCAACAGAAAGCACGCCTCCAAAACGCGGCAGTTGATTCATCTTATAGTTATTTTCTTGACGAGCCTGAAAGCCAAATAATACGTATTCGATAAACGCAATAAGCGTTGATTTCCCTGCTTCGTTCTCTCCAAATATAAGTTGCAATTCAGTTGAAATATCTTCGATTCGATCGTTTTCAAACTTTCCGAAACCATAGATTTCGATGCCTTTAAGTTTCATTACTCGCCATCTCCTTTTGAATCAATCAGGTAGGTGAGCAAGAGTTCTTCCGCTTCTTTTATTAACTGGCTTTCATCTTCTAGAGGATGAAGTGCCTTTCTCGCTCGCCTGTGGCTATAGAGAGGGGATATGGCTTCTTTCAGATCATTTTGCTCATAGTGGTCTGAAATAAAGAGAATGTCTTGTAAAAAGCCACTCTGCTCTTTTAAACTGTCCCGATCCCATGAAGGCATAGAATGCAAAGATAATTTGTACGGCCATACAAATCCGTTATCTTCCATGTCTCGATTTAATTGGAGCGTCTGGAGAAGGTCATCTAATTGGTTTGCATACAGCAGATCTGTATGTAATGAACTTATCCCAATAAATTCAAAATTGATTAAATGCCCGCCTGTAGAGAAGTTTTCCTCATTCAGTATTTCTTCACAAACGTTTAGAAGTTGCTCCATGGAATTGCATTTCCCAATATCAACAACTGGCCTATGCCATGTAACATCAGATGTCTGATGAAAAACCGTGACTGAATCATCATCGCTTAACTTTACAAAATAACATCCCTTTTTGCCTCGTTCTTTAGAATGAGCCCCCTGGATGTTTCCGGGATACACGATCGGTGGATTTTCCAGTAACTCTGTCCGTTGATGAATATGACCAAGCGCCCAATAATCGAAGTTTTTTTCGATTAATTCACTTAACGTAAACGGGGCATAAGCAGAGTGCTCCGTCTGTCCTTCTAAATTTCCGTGAAGCATTCCGATTTGGAAACTCTCTTCATCCGTCCTTTGGTAAGCACTTATCATCCGTTCATTCACATGACGAGTTGGATAACTAAATCCATGAATCCAGGCAACCGTCTTCTCTTCTTGCTTGAATGGAACAGCTTCCACTTCCTCACTGAAAAAGCAGCTTGATTCTGGCCAAGTTAAAGCAGCCCACTCTCCGTCCAGTGCATCATGATTTCCATGAGAAAGATAGCTATAGATCCCCGCTTCATCTAATCTCTTTAACTCTTGTAAGAGAACCATCTGTGTCTTTATGCTACGGTAGCTACTATCAAACAAATCTCCAACAAAAAGGACAAAATCAACACGTTGCTGAATAGCCAGATCAACGATAGCGCGCAAAGAGCGATAAGCACTTTCTCGAACAAATTCATGAATCGAAGTTGGTAATTGATTAGCACCGGTGAATGGTCTATCTAAATGTAGATCCGCACAGTGCAGAAAGGATACTTCTTTCATCACTCATCTCCCTTTCAAATGCTCTCTACCATTCATTTTACCATATCTAATCGAGCGCACGTTCGTACGCTTTCACATTCTTTATTCACCTGCATCGAACACTTATGAGCCCAACCGATAAAGATTAATAATATAAATAAGACCCGAAGAACCATATCTCCGGGTCTGCTAACTTCTTTTCATTTAATGTTATTGTTCACGTTTCGATAACTTTAATGCTTTTCCAATGTCTTTTAATGAAGATGACTTTCCATACATGAGAACACCACCTCGGTAGACTTTCGCGCCCATAATCCCAAATAAAACAATTGCTCCAACAAGCAACGAAAGGCTTAGAGCTACTTCCCAGAATGGAATCGAGAGCATTCCTACACGTAAAAACATGACGACCGGTGAGAAAAACGGAATATAGGATGAAATCGTGACGAATGTAGCAGATGGTGTACTTAGACCAAACATCGCGATAAAGAAGGCAACAATGATTAGAAGTTGCACTGGCATAATCATCTGCTGCACTTCTTCAGCCCTGCTTACAAGTGATCCAACCATGGCAAGGATCGTTGCATACAGCAAATACCCAAGCATAAAGAAAACAATTGCATAAACAATGAGCGAAGCTGAAATGTTACTAAAATCAAGAAATGAAAGAAAGCCTGTTTCGGTGAGACTTTCCTCCTGCATCTGCATAAACAGATAACCACTCGCAATAATAATCGCGTATTGTGTTAAACCAAGCAAAGCAATTCCAAGAATTTTACCAAACATTTGCTTAACAGGAGAAACGCTTGAAATTAATATTTCCATCACTCGTGATGATTTTTCTGTCGCTACTTCAACAGCTACCATATTCCCATAAAAAATGACTGAAAAGTAGATGACGAATAAAAGAACATAAACAAACACACGCGCTTGATTTAATTCGTCCTCTGTCTTTGCACCTTTTTCTAAAGCCACTTTCTCAAATTGTACAGGCTGATCGATTTGGTTAAGCTGCTCTTGTGTCACACCAGCTTTTTCAGCAGCAAAGGTACTCTTCATTTGCTGAAGAGCGGCTTCAAGTACTTGTGGGGTTACTTGTTCGGCCACCGTCTCTGCTTTATAAACTCCTGAAGGCTCCTCCGCTTCATTTTCTTCAAGAACCAAATAGCTGTCGAACTCTCCCTGTTCAATCGCTTTCTCCGCTTCCTCTTCCGTTCCATCAAATTTCTCTAAAACAATATCAGCGTTCATCATGTTGATCTGCTTCTCAAGTGGTGAATAAAACGATCCTGTATCAATCACTCCTACTCGATCAGCCTCACTTGAATCAAAGGTATTGATAATGGTTGATATGTTTGTAATTAAGAAGATCATCAATAATGTTATAACCGTTGTAATAATAAACGCTTTGGATTTCAAGCGATTTAAATAGGTTTGAGAAAGAACGATGAAAAACTTATTCATATGCCGCACCCACCTTTTCAATGAAAATATCATTTAAAGATGGCTCTTCTAATTCAAACTTTCGAACAAACCCTTTCCTTGCTAACTCTCCTAAAATTGTCTGAGAAGCCTGTTCATTCTCAATCTGAACGACACTATGATTCATGCCTTGTTTCAAACGAAGAACCCCTTCCACATTTTTTAAAAAGGAGAGATCAAAATCTGCATCAATTCGAATGTTTTTTTTCCCATATGAACGCTTAATTTCTTTCAAATTTCCTGAAACGACTGCTTTTCCTTTATGTAAAATACAGAGATGCTCACAAAGTTCTTCCACATGCTCCATTCGATGACTGGAGAATAAAATCGTTGTGCCAGCTTTCTTCAAATCAAGCACAGCCTCTTTTAACACTTCAACATTTACAGGATCCAGCCCACTAAATGGCTCATCTAGAATGAGCAACTCTGGTTTATGGATGACGCTAGCAATGAATTGAATTTTTTGCTGATTTCCTTTCGACAGTTCTTCTACTTTCTTGTCGAGGTATTCTGGTACTTTAAACCGATCTAGCCAGCTTGTGATCTCTTTTTCAACCTCATATTTCTTCATCCCCCGTAATTTCCCAAGGTAAATTAATTGTTCTTTTACTTTCATCTTTGGATAGAGGCCGCGTTCTTCAGGTAAGTAACCAATTAAATGACTAGAATCATAGGAGATTCGTTCTCCCTTCCAGCTTATTGTTCCTTTCGTTTGATCAATCAGTCTCAATAGCATCCGAAATGTCGTCGTTTTACCAGCTCCATTCCCACCCAGCAAACCAAAGATCTCATTTTCTGGAATGGAAAGATTCAGTTCCTCAACTGCCGTAAAGGCACCAAACTGTTTTGAAACATGTTGAAATTCGAGCATAGCTTCCCCCTTTTAACTATTCATTACCTTTAAACGTCATGATAAGTATAACGTTTCATTTTCTTAAAAGATTCGTTTTTTTAGAAAAAAGTGACAACATATTGATCAATCGGTAAACTACTAATAGGAGGGGATAACATGGAAAAATACATTATCACAGCATTTGAAAAAAGTGGCGCTACCGTTCTTGATGAAAGTTTTGAGGCGCAAGACGACAAGGAAGCTAAAAAAGTAGGCGAAGAGCTGTTGAAGCAAAAAGGATTTGAAAATCATACGGCCCGCGTCGTCTCATCTGCAGGAAAATTGATCGTCTTAAAAAGATAGCGCTATCATGAAAGAACCGCCCGTCCATAAAAGGACAGGCGGTTCTGTTTTATTATTTTAAGTTAATCCATACACTCTTTACTTCAGTGTAATTATTTAGAGCATAAGAACCCATTTCTCTTCCAATACCGGATTGCTTATAACCACCGAATGGAGAAGCAGCGTCAAACGCATTGTAACAGTTTACCCAAACAGTACCAGCTTTGATTTTGTTTGCAACATAATGAGCGGACTTCAAATTCTCAGTCCAGAGGCCGGCTGCGAGACCATAGTTAGAGTCATTTGCTCGTTCGATCACTTCATCCAAATCTTCAAACGGCATGGCAGCAACAACCGGTCCGAAGATTTCCTCTTTTGCAATCGTCATCTTATCATCAACGTCAGAGAAAATGGTTGGTTGGACGTAGTATCCCTTATCATAAGGAACCTGTCCGCCAGTCAGTAATTCAGCGCCCTCATCCTGTCCTTTCGAAATATATTTCATCACTCGCTCGTGCTGTTCAGCCGATACGAGAGGTCCCATTTCAGTATCAGGATCCAAGCCTGCTCCCTGCTTGATCTTTTGACTATGGCTTACTAAGTCAGCCATCACATTATCATAAGCTTTCTTCTGAACAAAAAGTCTTGATCCCGCACAGCAAACCTGGCCCTGATTAAACATAATACCACTTAACGCCCCTGGTATCGCTTTTTTCATATCGGCGTCAGGTAATATAATATTTGGAGACTTCCCACCGAGTTCAAGCGTAACCCTCTTCAAATCATTTGAAGCCTGATTCATAATATATTTCCCAACCTCAGTCGACCCAGTAAATGCAATTTTATCTACGTTCGGATGCTTAACGAGTGCATCCCCTGCCGTTTCCCCGTATCCTGGTACTACGTTCACAACACCTTCAGGGAAACCAGCCTCTTCCATCAATTGAGCTAAGTAAAGTGCTGAAAGCGGCGTTTGCTCAGCTGGCTTAAGTACAACTGTACAACCGGTTGCGAGTGCAGCACCAAGCTTCCAGGCTGCCATAAGTAGAGGGAAATTCCACGGAATGATTTGTCCCACAACACCTAATGCTTCATGGCGCGTATAGTTAAAGAACGGCCCGTTAACCGGAATGGTTTGTCCCATAATTTTGGTTGACCAGCCAGCGTAGTATCGAAAATGCTCAATCGCAAGTGGAACATCCGCATTTTGCGTCTCACGTATCGGTTTACCATTATCAAGCGTATCAATCATCGCAAGCTCTTCTTTATTTTCTTCCATCAAATCAGCTAGCTTATAAATTAAGCGACTTCTAGCAGAGGCAGACATGCGAGACCACGGTCCGCTATCAAAAGCTTTCCGAGCTGACATAACAGCTTCATCAATATCGTCTTTCATCGCTTCACTAACTGTAGCAAGTACTTCACCTGTTGAGGGGTTTAATGTATCAAATGTTCTACCTGATACCGAATCCTTCCATTGACCATTAATATAAAGTTGCTTTGTGCCTTTCAGAAATTCCGTCACCTTTGGATTCAAGTCGAGTAATTTTTGCATACTATCCCTCCAGAATTCAAAATTATCAAACATTATACATATTAGCTGTTTTTTCTTGAAAGCCTTTTCATTTAAAGAAAATGATTCAAAAGTCGCACAAAAGACGCCTTCATTCCCTACTATTCGTCAGGGTTCGGTGAAGGCGTCAGTAAACTTGAGCTACCTTTTAAGTTGAACACGCATTTGCTTTCGAAAAACTTCTTTTACCATATAAGAAACGCCTTGTTGGTCATTTGATCGCGTTACCCAGTCGGCAAGTCTCTTTAGTTCATACGAAGCATTCCCCATTGCCACGCCAAGACCCGCTTGTCGAATCATTTCAGCATCACAATCTGCGTCACCAATCACAACCATTTCATCCACAGTTACTCCTAATTTCTCCCCTAAAATACGAAGTCCTTTTGCTTTCGAAACGCCTTTAGGAATAATGCCAAAATTACATTTTGTCGATCGAACAACGGATATCGAAGGAATGCGCTCCTCTAACATAAGACGTGCTTCCTCTCTTTCTTCTTCATTAAAGAAATGCGCATCTATTTTTGGAGGAGAGAGGTCTTTCTTTTCTAAATACTCACTTAGGGTTTCCACAAAGTTGACAGGATAGAATAATGGGTCGCCTATACCTAGTGTCATCTTTGCTGATAAATAGTTGTTATGCTTCACTCGATTTCCAACAGCTAACCGTTCATGAATGATGCGAATATGGCAATCGAATTCCTCTAGAATATTAACAATCTTATTAACATCTTCGTTTGAAATCCTTTCTTCATAAATTGGCTTTTCAACCTCTTCAGCAATAAAGGCGCCACTATGCGTAACGAGCATGACGTCATCTAACTTCACTGCCCTTGCAATTTTCTTAGCAGATGCAAAGTTACGACTCGTTGTGAGCGTTACGTATACTCCTTTCTCTCTCACATAACTAATGGCTTCCTTCGTTTCTTTGTCAATTTTATGATTAGATCTAAGTAAAGTTCCATCAATATCTAATGCTAGAAGTTGATAAACCATTCAAATCCCTCCTATATAGAAGTACTCCCTTCCCCACTTATCTCTATGACTCGTAAATCTTGTCTTATCACATTAAAATTCACCTAAAATCCTTCGTTACCAAAATTAGGCGTTTAGAAAAGGAAAAGCGTGGGAAGTTTTAATATGAAACTAGTATTATTACAAACGTATTACAATAACGGAGAGGGGTCTTAAACATATGACAAAAGGGAAAGAAAGAATCAGATTTGACTGCACTGGAGCATTTAGTGAGCCTCACATTTATAAATGTTCTGAGTGTGACCATGAATTTAGAGGGATCATTGCCGAAGATAGGAAAACAGATCACCAATTAAACTGTCCTCATTGTTCAGTAGAAGAAACGATCATTACACAACCGACTCAGTTTGAAGTCATTGGCGTTATTGAGAACGCTTCCTAAGCACTTATCCTCTTTTTAACTGTTATTATCATTTTGAGCTTATTCGAATGAAACATACGTTTCACTCGAATAAACCCAAAATCAAATTATTGAGAGTTTGAAATAGAAATTATATGAAAAAAACCGCTCATCCTAAGATGAACGGTTTTTTTATTACTGCTGAATGTCTTCTTCAGGGCTACCGTAAAGGTCCTCTAGAGGCTTCGTTACGATTTTGTTAATGTCCTGAATTACCTGGCTCATGCGCTGTTCTTGCTGCATCAACTGGGAAATCACTTCATGTTGCTGCACAAGTTCAACTTGTTGTTGAGCTTTTTGAGCTTCTTCTTCTGTGATTTGTTGACCAGACATTTGCTTCTGTTGAAGCTCCATTTGCATGTTGCGGAAGTTATCAAAAAGTTTCTTTGATACCTCATCTTGATTTACCTGATCGTATAATTCTTTAAGCTTCGTGTAGTCCTCATGCTCGCGCATTGCGCTTTCTAATTCGTATGCTACGTCGTAAAGATTTTTCTCTGCCATTGTATATACCTCCTTAGTAAATGAGGATTATTTCGCTCTCATAACCCTATACTTCCCCACTATAACAAAGACTGAAACGAAATTCATCCCATAAGGGTAATGATTATACCTTGAATTAATCCAATCATACCTCCAAGTACTGCTCCTAGATACGTAATCATCTTAAATTCGCGTCTAGATATCGATAAAACCATTTCTTCAAGACGCCCTACAGAGAACGTTTCTACCTGACTTTTCACCACATCGGCAAGATGCAGTTGTTCCATGAGCGGCTGCAAATTCTGACTTAAATACTGACCAGCAGCATCTACTATTCTTGGCACAAAGTCTTCGATAATACGCTGTTTATAAGGCTCTATGGCTTCTGATAGGCTTAGGTTCATCACATGCTGAATTGGAAGTTCATTTACAATAAGATTCGTTATTCCTTGCACGAGCTCTTCTGAATCGAATTTGTCTTCAAACGTCTCTAATTTCGTTTCTTTCAGTGATTGCCATTCTTTCTCCAGCATCGTGATGATAACATTTTGAATATCTTTTTGCTTCAATAGACGAAGCAGCTCAGGTTGCACCTTATCGACTAACCTTGTATTCGTAAAAAACATATTAATCATACTTCCAAGCGTTCCACGGTCAGCAAGATAACGATCAATCATGACAGATAATTTGTTCTTTCCTTCAGAAGAAGCGATGTAGTCACTGATTTTCGTTAAAATAAGATCTGCAATCGGTTCGATTGCGCCATCAATTCTCTCCTGTGTTTTCTCTGGAAGAATCTCAGCTAAATCCTTGCTTTTTAACTTCACTAGTTTTGTTTCAATTTTTTCAGTAAGATACGTGCTTGCTTTTAACCTTATTTCTTGCTCGGGATTCTGGAGGTGAAGTCCTCGCTTTAAAAGATCCTCGATTTTTTCATTAGACTCTACTAATTTCGATACTTCTTTTTGTGCATACTCAATCATCGTACGCTTGAAAACAGGGTCATTCATTTTTTGCTGAATTCCTTCAGCAGTTAAAAGATGTTCAACAACCATTTTCCCAAGTTGCACTGCTAATTCATCTCTTCGTTTCGGAATGAGGCCAGGAGTAAATGGAACTTTCCATTTACCTATGTACCGAGCTTCATATGGTCTAAACAGCATTTTAATCGCTAATGAATTCGTGAATCCACCTATTACTGCGCCAATAGCGATCATAAAGAGGATTGTTATAATTATGGACGACATGATACCTCAACCTTTCTATCCTTCACGTTCACATAGTAAACTTCATCTTCATAGTATACGATATCCGCTATTGCCTATCCAGTTAAAGGAAGGTATAAAGCAAAAAATGTTGAACGAGGGTCTTGAATGAAACTTGCTGAAAAAATTATTTTACAACCAGAGAATTCAAGCTCTTCCCAGTCAAAACTTACGTTAACCATTCCAGAAAAAATCGCTTCTAAATGGAAACTGACGGATTCTCCCCTTCCACTGCGATGTGGTGCGGTTGAAGTCAGCGTTTCAATAAAGGTCTATCATACACCATCAAGTCATACCGTATACTGTTCACCTGATCTCCTCCGTTCCCTGTCACTGCCAGATCAAACCATTCCGATTACCATGAGCTTTTGTCATCAGAAACAACTACTCTCACTTGGTCCAATCTTCTGCCTTGCTCTTAATTCTTCTTCAAAAGCAGAGAATCCGTTTGGCTCCTATACGGATTTTTGTAAGGAAGTTGCAGAGTATTGCGAGGAACATCATATTCTTTTCTACGTGTATACGTTACAGCCTTGGAATCAAACAAAGGTATCTGGATTCATTTGGAATCAACGAACATGGGTGGAAACGATACTGCCAATACCCTCTGTTATCTATAATCGAATCCATTCTAGAAAACTTGAGAATTCTCACTTTATCAAACAATTGAAAGTCTATTGGCAACAACAGAAAATCCCCTATTTTAATGAGTCATTTCTTGATAAATGGGACGTACATCAGAAACTCCTATTATACGATGAGATCGTTCCATATCTTCCTGAAACGGTTCTCCTAGAAGGGTTTGATGCGATTGAAATCATGATTACAAAACATCCTATCCTTTATTTAAAACCGTTAAATGGAAGCCAGGGCAAACATATTTTTCGAATCAGTCAACGTGATAATCTCTTTCATCTCGATTACTCTAGCTTTAATGGCAGTCAAACAATTACATCTTCTGCCTTACCGAACCTCTACAAGACGATTCGCTTACGTTCTAAATATATTCCCTACCTTATCCAACAAGGCATCCCTCTTATCGATATTGACGGATGTCCCGTAGACTTTCGAATTCTATGTTTAAAAGGTACTGGTGGAAAATGGTCAGTGGTCTCAGCTGTATCGAGAGTTTCCCAAACAAATGAACAATTTGTTTCTAATATCGCACGGGGTGCTCTATTAAAAAAATTCCATGAAGGTCTCGCTCCTTTTGAAGATTCGATGAAAAGCCAGCTAATGCGGATTCTCCCTGAACTTGCTCGTGAAGTTTCACAAATCATTGATCGTGAGAGTGAAGGTTTATTTGCAGAGCTTGGCATCGACATGTCAGTGGATCAAGAGGGTCATCCGTGGATAATTGAAGTAAACACAAAACCTTCAAAAACCTCAGATGGAACTACATCAAGTACCTACCGCCCATCAGTAAAAGCGCTAATCCGATTGGTGCATTGGTATGCATCCATATAGAAGGGGGAGGTTATGAAATCATTTGGTATTCTCCAACATTCACTTCAACATGAAAAGGATTACGTCTCCAAATTAAGTGAAGCTGGAATAGCTTTAGGTTTCAATGTCTATCGATTTTCTCCTAACCAGCATTCCTCTCATCACTTACGGGGGGTTAAATACGAACCACAAAAAAAAGATTGGGTGGAAACGGACTTTAAGGTACCGGAGTTTATTTATGATCGATGCTTTCATAACGGAGGCACCACCAAAAAAGAAGCAGCTTTTATTAAATGGTTAAAAACGAAATCTCACGCAACTTTCCTAGGTCATGGACTTCCAGGAAAATGGGAGATATACAAACATTTAAAGAAAAGCCCTTTACTCAATCGTCATATGCCACAATCGATAAAGCTTCATCCTCATACATGTGCTAAAGTACTATCTGATTTGCTAACTGAACACGGCAAGCTTATTCTGAAACCAATTATCGGTTCACAGGGAAACGGTATTATGCTACTCACTCAAAACCAGGATAAGATTGGTGTTCAAATCAATCATAATGGGCGTATCCTTCATCATACTTATGATAAAACCAGTTCTTTACTAAAAATGATCAGGAGCATTTTAAAACAGCGCGATTATATCGCACAACAATGGCTTTCTTTACTTGATCAAAACCATCGACCGTTTGATCGTAGAGTGGTCATGAAGAAAACCTCCTATACAACATGGGAAGAAATCGGTCGGGCAACTCGTGTAGGAAATCCTGAATCTTTTGTATCAAACTTGCATAGTGGAGGCACCATCCAAACCGACCAACAGCTTTTAATGCCAGAGTCTGTCTTTCATCAAGCTGAGCCAATAATTAGCCGACTTTCTCATTGTGTAGCTTCTACTTTAGAAGAAACATTCTCTCCATTGTTTGAACTTGGTTTAGACTTCGGTATTGATCAATCAGGTAAAGTCTGGCTACTTGAAGCAAATTCAAAACCGGGACATAAGGCCATTCGGTCGCATCAAGATTACCATACGATTCCATTTTACTATTGCCATTCGCTTATTAGCGAGAAGAAAGGAGTTAACCGCTATGAATGCAATTCTTCCATTAAAAAAGGATAGTACTTCTCAAGGAAACTTCTATGTTCCAGCTACTCTGTTTAAGCGTTGGGTCGACCGCATTTCTTTTCCTAATCAGCTATGTTTTGGTTCCAGACGATCCTTTTGCACAGTCTCTCCTCATCCTGATAACAAAGAAGAGTACCTTCTATCAGAAGATTTATGGAAAGTGCTGGGTGTGCCTTCTGAAACGTCTGTTCACCTATTTGAAAAGGGAAATTCACTTCATATTGGACCGCTAGTTGGAATTTTCACAGCAGGTTTCACAAAAGATAGTATGAGGCCAATTGGAGAACGAAGTATGTATTTCGCTAAATTATTGTCAGCTACCTTGAAGTGTGGTGCTATTGGCTTTGCTTTTGGCGCGCATCACATTGATTGGAAAACAGGAAGTATTAAAGGATTAATGTATAACAAACGAGGTTGGTACAGAGTAACCGTACCGATCCCTGATGTTGTTTACGACCGCCTTCCAAACCGAAGTTCAGCAAACATTGAACAAGTCAGTACCACAATGAAGAAACTTCAGTCGCAATACTTCACTCCCTGGTTTAATCCTGGTTTCTTTGATAAGTGGACGATATTCGAGAAATTACGCGAAGAAGAAACCGTAAAGAATTATTTACCAGAAACTGTTTTAAGTCCTAAAACAACGGTCATTGCAAGCATGTTGAAAGAGTATGAGCAACTATATATTAAACCTGCCAACGGAAGTCTCGGTCTTGGCATTCAGCAAATCTTAAAACCAGCTAATGAAAAGTATTATTATTGCCGCTTCAGAACAGATAAAGAGAACCGGCTTAGACGATATACATCACTAGCAAGGCTCCTCAAAACGCAGTACCCAAATGGAATGGACGGTCTCATTGCTCAACAAGGAATAGATTTACATCGTATTCATCATCGTGCAATGGATTATCGCGTTCATACAAACAAAAATAAAGAGGGATACTGGGAAGTCAGTGCAATTGCTGCAAAGATAGCAGGCGCAGGAAGCTTAACGACTCACATGGCATCAAACGGAACGGTTAAAACGATTGGAGAGCTCACTTCTGAATATGGGGTAAAGAAACAAGTAGAAACTGATTTAATGGAGGCTTCCCTTCAATTAAGTCGTGCAATAGATAAAAAAGTCTCTGGCTTTATTGGTGAAATTGGGTTTGATCTTGGTATAACAAAAGAAGGAAGAATTTATTTATTTGAAGCAAATTCAAAGCCAGGAAGAGGAATTTTCTCCCATCCGAAATTAAAGGCAGAAGAAGCAAGAACGAGAATGTTACCGATCGAATATGCCATCTTTCTAGCACAATCGACAATCGAAAAGCAACTGGTTACGACAGTATGATTGAATTATTTTATAGTCCTGCAAATAAACGCTGGTATCAGCAGAGCAGCTATCAATCCATTTACTGGGGGAAAGAGCCGAATAAGCTCTCTCCCTCTCCCTCTTTTGCTTCTTCTATTATGAAATTGCAGTCGTCCCATGATGCCATCAGGCCTCTTGTCGGAATTCTTGCAGGATCTAACCGCAAACATCACTTTAGTGGTAATGGCACTATATTCAAAGCCATTCAAAAAGAGCTTACCGATACTGGCGGGCTTTCTTACGTATTTACACCTGACGATATTCACTCATCGTTTATAACTGGTTATCTTTACGATCACTTTTCTCAAAAATGGACAGGTTATCGTTTCCCGTATCCTAACATCGTTTACAATCGGATTCCTGACCGCGAAGAAGAGCACTCCGATAAAGTGACCGCTTTTTTCAGCTTATTAAAGAAGAAAGGAATCCCCTATTTTAATCGGTCATTTTTTCAAAAAGATCATGTACTTGCTCACTTATCAGCAAACGAAGAATTATTACCTTTTATTCCAGAGACAGCATCTGTTACCGAATCAAATGTAGAACAATTTCTCAATACACATCACTCCATATTTTTTAAACCAACTTCAGGTAGTAAAGGAAGAGGTATTTTTAAATTAAATAGAGTAAAGACTGGATTTCACTATATCGATCATGAACAGAGTTATTTATTTTCAACTTTCTCCTTATTAAAAGAACATCTTGCTACTCAAATTGGAGAGTCTTACATCATGCAACGTAAAATTAAACTGGCAACACATCAAGGAGAAGCTTATGATTTTCGAGTCCTCTTACAAAAACCGTTCAAAAGCTGGCAGGTCACAGGCATTGGAATTCGTGCAGCTCCACCTAATGGACTAACGACCCATGTTCCAAAAGGTGGTCGTATTCTTCCGTTTCATAAGGTTGCCACTCAGGAAGATGAAGCGCAACTGACTGCGCTTGCGATTCGTACAGCTGAAGTTCTCGAAGAAAAAGAACAGATGCTTGAATGCTCTTTAGACATCGGGAAAGATCAAGATGGACAGCTATGGATTTTTGAAGCGAATGCAAAACCAATGCGTTTTGATGAACCATTGATTCATCAAGCTTTTATACGTTCCCTCACCACATCTTTTCGAACGTATTCAGCGTATTAACATCCTATGTTATGATGATAAAAAAAGTGGACATGGGGGAATACAATGATTTCGCACTTTCAATATAAATCCGTTGGATCAAAAGTAAGAAAACCTAAATGGGAAGTATCTTTTTTTCACCAAGGAACGTATTATCGTACGCTATACCTTCATACTGGAGAATTCGAATGGTTCCAGCCCGCTCCACCCGAATACGAACAAAACAAACTTCAGTCTCAAATTCATGAACTTATGCTTTTCCATGTATACGAACAAGATTCATAATCCTCCTCAAGGGAACGCATACTATCCTTATT
Source organism: Bacillus sp. Cs-700 (assembly GCF_011082085.1). NCBI lineage: Bacteria > Bacillati > Bacillota > Bacilli > Caryophanales > Bacillaceae > Bacillus > Bacillus sp. Cs-700. The sequence goes on along the minus strand of NZ_CP041063.1, from coordinate 3,217,473 downwards.
CAATGAAATAAGGAGATGAATCAGGTTGCCAACTAAAAAAACAGAAGACTCGATGTACGAAGGCCGCGATAAGTATGATATGGATATCGACCGTATGGTAAATGAAGGAATGGCTGGCGGGGCCGTTCATCAAAGTTACAGACAAGCACAAATTGAAGAAGCCATCCCCGTGATGGAACAAGAGCCACCCTATTCAAGTGTAGAAAAAAAAGATAAAGACAAACAGAAATAATGTAACCAAAGAACCTCTTGCATACGAAGAGGTTCTTTTCGATTCCTTCTCTATTAATTTGAAGCAGCTGATGCGTTATACTAGAGGATAACTGTACACTAGGAGGACCACTTATGAATGCAAAACTTGCCGATTTATATGGAAATGATTATGTCCTCACCTCCGAACAGCCCGATCTGTTCCATTGGTACCGAACCACTGATGGGGAAGAATTCGGGATTCGCAAAACTCGTCTTACGGGACGCGAGAAGGATCTTCTAAATGCCCTATTCCCTTCCATTCGCATACTAGATGATCGGATGAATAAGGTTCAAGCAAAATGGGCTTCTCTCCTTTTTGAAGATGCTTCAATCGTGGAACTTAACCTAAATTCGCCTGTCCGGTATATCCATTTTTATTTAAAAGAAGCACCATCCGATCTTTCGGATTTTATCGAGGCTATGACTGGCTTGTTTTCTGAGGAAACCGTGCTCTTGTTTGAAAATGAAAGGAAAGGCGTCCTCGTGCAAGCTAACGAAATAGACGAACAAATCGTTCATGAACTTGAACAAACAGCTGCAGCCCTAACAGCTGACTTTTTTACTGGGATGTCTTTGTTTGTTGGTCAGACAATCCGTCATTCGGATAGCAGTCACTTGAAGCGTGTTTATAAAGCCGAAAAAAAATGGTTTGCTACAGGAAGAGAGCTGATGCCTTCTCAAATGGTTTTCACACACGTCGACATTGTCCCTGCTGTTCTGTTCAATGAAGCGAGTGAAGAAACTATTGATTACTTAATTAAACTCATGGAACCAATTCAACATGATTCTGAACTACTAAAAAGTATCCGGATTTATTTAGAATCAAACTTAAACATTACCCTTGCAGCAAAACAGCTATACGTACATAGAAATAGTCTCCAATATCGTGTCGATAAGTTTATTGAAAAAACGGGTATCGATGTTAAGAGCTTTCAAGGAGCTGTAATGGTTTACCTTTCTCTTCTTGCAATGGAACTGCGTTAATGGACGCAGTTTTTTTAGTGCGTTACCCTTTTTCTCTCACGTCTTTCGGTCAAAATGCACAAAACCTCGGAACAAGTTTGTGCACGCTTACAATTTACGATAGCGTTTTCATAGAGTAGACTTAGAACTAGCAAAAGGAGTTCATTTCATAGGAGGCATTAACATGGCAGAGATCGCACTCAATCACATTTACAAAAGATATGATAACAAATTTGAGGCAGTAAAAGACTTTAACCTTGATATTAAAGATAAGGAATTCATCGTGTTTGTAGGACCTTCTGGTTGCGGTAAATCAACAACGCTTCGTATGATTGCTGGCCTTGAAGATATCTCAGATGGCGACCTCGTTATTGGTGATCGTCGCGTGAATGACGTAGCACCAAAAGATCGTGATATCGCAATGGTATTCCAAAACTATGCTCTTTATCCTCACATGAACGTATACGATAACATGGCATTTGGTTTGAAACTGCGTAAGTTCGACAAAAAAGAAATTGAACGTCGCGTAACGGACGCTGCTCGTATTCTTGGTCTTGAAAGCCTGCTCGATCGTAAACCTAAAGCACTCTCAGGTGGTCAGCGACAGCGTGTAGCACTAGGTCGTGCAATCGTACGGGATCCACAAGTGTTCCTAATGGATGAGCCACTTTCAAACCTAGATGCAAAACTTCGTGTACAAATGCGTGCTGAGATTTCTAAGCTTCACCAGCGTCTACAAACAACGACAATTTATGTAACTCATGACCAAACAGAAGCAATGACGATGGCAACGCGTATCGTTATTATGAAAGATGGCCTTATCCAACAAGTAGGAACACCAAAAGATGTATACGACGCACCTGACAACGTCTTTGTTGGCGGATTTATTGGCTCTCCTGCAATGAACTTCTTCCGCGGTACATTAGAAGATGGCTTTTTCAAACTAGGTGATGTTCAAGTGAAAGTTCCTGAAGGCAAAATGAAAACACTTCGTGATCAAGGATACTTGAACAAAGAAGTCATGCTTGGTATTCGTCCTGAAGATATTCATGATGAGCCAGTATTTATCGAATCTTCCCAAGATACAAAAGTAAGTGCTGTCATTGATGTAGCTGAATTAATGGGTGCAGAAACTTACCTTTATTCCAAAGTTGCAGAACAAGACTTCGTAGCACGTGTTGACTCTCGTACCGATATTCAAAACGGTCAGAATATCAGCCTTGCGTTTGATATGAATAAATGCCATTTCTTTGATACTGAATCAGAACTTCGCATTCGTTAATAAAATGGCTAAAAAGCTTCCTCTTAAAGCGAGGAAGCTTTTTATTTGTCTTTTTGCATGAAGCGGTTAATTAAAGTCAATAATGTTTCTTGATTGACTTTAAGTCAAATGCTAACTACAATAAATTTATAATTCACATCAATTTTGTAGGAATTAAAAGGAGGACTTTATTTTGAACAAAAAATGGATGCTAGGGTTGGTACTTGCCTTAACACTTACTGTACTTGCTGCCTGCGGTAGCAATGATAATACAGAGAATAGCGAAGAAGGAAGTTCCAATGAAAAAGAAACACTGTTAATTGGAACGGAAGCAACTTACCCACCATTTAGCTATCGTGATGACAATAATGAAATCACTGGTTACGACGTGGAAGTTGCCAGAGAAGTAGCCGATCGCATTGGGATGAAAGCGGAATTCAAAGCAATTGAATGGAAAGGGCTTCTATCCTCACTTGAAACTGAACGTATTGATATGGTCGCCAATCAAGTAACCATTACGGATGATCGTAAAGAACAATTTGACTTTACAGAACCATATACTTATTCAGGTGGACAGGTGATCGTTAACGAGAATAACGATGATATTAAAGGTATTGAAGATCTTGAAGGAAAAACAGTTGGAACCACACAGGGGAGTAACTACGCACAAGCTGCTGAAGAAGCTGGAGCTGAAACGAAAATTTACAAAGGCGCAAACCAGGTTCTTACAGATCTCAGTAACGAACGTAACATCGAAGCAGCAATGAATGACCGTCTCTTCATTTTAACTGAACTGCCTGAGCAGGATTATAAAGTAAAAGGCGTTGGCGAGACGTTCAACAAAACAGAAATGGCCTTTGCTCTTCCAAAAGGAAATGAAGACTTGGTTAACAAGATCAATGATGCATTAAAGGAAATGAAAGAAGACGGAACACTCGCAGACCTTTCAAAAGAATATTTTGATGGAGAGAACGTAAGTGAGTGAGACAACTGATGTGTTAATTAATTCTTTGCCCTTTCTCCTTGAAGGGGCTAAGAATACACTTCTTCTTAGTTTCTTTTCCATCTTTGGTGCTTTATTCGTTGGATTAATGATTGCATTGTTGCGTCTTTCTAAAAGTAAAATAGCGACTGGGTTAGCAAAATTATATGTCTCGTTCTTCAGAGGCACTCCACTACTAATCCAATTATTTATTTTGTATTATGGTCTTGTCTCTGTTGATATCCAATTAACAGCCTGGCAAGCCGCATACACTGGCCTTATCTTACACTTTGGAGCCTATATCTCTGAATCATTCCGAGCAGCCATCCTCTCCCTCTCAAAAGGACAGTGGGAAGCTGCGATGTCACTCGGGATGAAGAAATCGTTAATTTACAAAGAAGTCATTTTACCTCAAGCTTGGAGAAGAGCGATTCCACCTGTGTGGAATTCTTTAATTGATATCGTAAAAGCCTCTTCTCTTGCTTCCGTTCTGACGATTTCAGAATTAACCTATAATGCAGATCAGATTGCTGCATCAAACTTTAAAGTCTTACCTATCTTATTAACGGCAGCTTTCATTTACTGGTTCTTTACAACGATTCTTAATCTCATCCAAAGTTTTCTTGAGAAGAAATTGTATATTCCATCCTCTTAATAAGATAAAGAGCTGCCCTAACCGGCAGCTCTTTGCTATGTAATCCATTCTTCAATTAAATAGACATCATTCCATCCGCACGTTGGACAAGATAGAAGATGGGGGCATTCATGCGCTTTGCTTTTATATCCGTCCGCTTTTTTCATTGATTCAATAGGCTCATACGCACTATATTCATCATAATACTCCGCTTCTCTTCCCTTATCCGTTAACTTATCTCCACATACCTGACAAACAAGCTCAATAGCAGCAAAGCTATTACAGAGCGGACATTCAAAAGACATAAAGCCTCCTCCTTCTATGGATAAATCACGTAAGAAGGGATGGACGAATCCACCCCTTACAGCCATGGTATAAAATTATTTTTGGTAACCGCCAAGCTGTTGTTCAGCCATTTGAACCAAACGCTTTGTGATTTCTCCACCAACAGATCCGTTAGCGCGAGAAGTTGAATCTGGACCAAGTTGCACTCCGAATTCAGTAGCGATTTCATACTTCATCTGGTCGATAGCTTGAGCCACACCAGGTACTACAAGGTTGTTAGAGCTTCCTTGTCTGCTTTGTTGTTGAGCCATGTCAATCACCTCCTTTGTACAACTAGTTTGTGAAATCCCGATTTTTATATACCAATATTTTTTGGTAAATAAGTCCAGAAAAGCGGAAGTGGGCGATTAGGATCGACAAGCGCTGGAAGCATATCAAAAGAACACGCTCTTTGTGTTCATTTGATATGGTGAAGCGATCGAGATCCTGCCCACTGCAGCTGGATCTACGCAAAGCGGAGACGAGCGTTTAGAAACGGAGATATTGGAACTCTTGAACTAGAACACGCCTTTTGTGTTCTGGTAAAAGAGTGAAATATCGCAGTTTCTGTGAGTCGCAGCTAGACAAGAAAAGCGGAAGTGGGCGATTAGACACTGCAGGCATCATAAAACCGTATTTCCGCGATTTCTGCGATATTTCCGCGTTATTTTTATTTTTCCCGCGAAAATGAACAATATTTCCGCGAAAATCCAACTAATTCCGCGTAACAGAAAACGACTACTACATTGAAAGGACTTAACGAAAAAAAAAAGCAAGTAGCACTAGGCCACTTGCTTTTATCCAATAATAACTCGTTCTGTTGGATAGTGGTATCTTTCACGAAGAACCGTTCCTCGAATAAGGAAGAGAAACGAAAGAATCCCAATTCTTCCGATAAACATCAAACACATAATTACAATTTTACCAAATGTACTTAGCCCTGGTGTTACACCCATTGATAAACCAGTAGTACCAAATGCTGATGAGACTTCGAAAATAATCGCCACAATAGGAAATGGTTCTGAGAATGAGAGCATAATAATTCCACAGCTCCATACGATAATGGCTACGGTGAAGACGACAAATGCTTTGTGAATGTCCTCATGATGCAATTCTCGTCCAAAGACTTTGATCGATGTCCCGCCTTTTGCGAAGAAGAAAATAGCAAGTAGTACAATTGCAAAGGTTGTTGTTCGAACTCCTCCTCCAACACTGCTTGGGGAAGCACCAATAAACATTAATGCAGATAATAGTAGCTGTGTAGGCTCTTGGAACTGATTCACATCCATCGTTGAGAGTCCCCCACTACGAGTAGTTACCGACTGAAACATGGCATAGAAAAACGATTCATGCCAGCTTTTATCCGCAAAGAAGGTCGTCGCTTCAAAAGCCCAAATCAGAATAGCACCTGATACAACTAACACAAAGAACGTCATTGTAGTTAGTTTTGTAAATAAAGAAAATTTGTAGCGATAACTATTTTGTCTAGAAAACAAAAAGTTCTTCACTTCAATTAAAACTGGAAACCCTATTGCTCCAGTCACAATCAATAAGATATGAATAAATTGCACGAAATAGTCTTGAGCGAACGGCTGAAGCGAGCTACCTGTTATATCAAAGCCACCATTTGTCGTAGCACTAACAGAGGCAAAGAACCCCTGTAAATAGGCTTCCTGCCAAGTTTCAAAGAAGCGAAGGTAATACGTACCGAGAACAAGAGCTCCAATCACTTCTATAATGAAAATCAAGCCAAGAATTTGTTTCATCAGTTGCACTAGGCCTGCGAGGGTTGATTGATTTTGATCTGTCATAATCAACTGTCTTTCTTTCAACCCAATTTTCTTGCCCATGACAAGCCACACAAATGTACCGAGTGTCATAATTCCAATCCCACCAATTTGGAGGACTGCAGCGAGTATAAAAATGCCTGGAACACTGAATGTATCCGCAATAGATACTACAGAAAGGCCCGTTACACTTACCGCACTAACGGCTGTAAATAGTGCATCAATAAAAGAAAGCTGCACACCTGGTTGATGGGCAATCGGTAAACCAATTAAAAAAGTGGAGACCGTTACCGCTATTAAATAAAACAAAACGATTAACTGAACAGACGTTAATCGAATTCGTCGAAATCGAGATCTTAACAAAGCATCCACAGCCTTTTCATATAATACAAACTTTTGAGAGAGCTCCTAACCATTTGTTCCGTAATTTATCATTTAAAGTTAGGAGTTGAACTCATATGAAGGGTTAGATAATCACATTCCCTATCTTAACCCATATACGCTTTCTGTCAATCTCTTTCCTATATCCCCCATTATTGAGAATCTTCTTACCTTCTATTCCTTATTGCTTTATCCGAACTAAAAAACCTCACAAAAATAAGAAGCTGTCAGTGACAGCTTCTTATTTTTGTGAGGTTTCTATCCAAGTTGAAATGGTTCGGACAGTTTCATCGATTTGTTGTTCCGATGTAAGTGATCCAGGATTATCTCCTTTTTGCTCACCGTACATACCGTAATTCGCATGATTTCCGCCTTCAATTATATGAATGACAGCTTGAGTAGATAGCAAGCTTTCTTTTTCCTTTTGGTCAGATAAGGTAGCTACTCCATCTTCCTCCCCGTATATTGTTAAAGTTGGCATCTCTAAGTTAGACATGTCTTCAATCGGATAAGCAGCGAGAAAAAACAACCCCTGTATGCGATCGGGATGTTCGACTGCAAATGAGGAAGCCACAGCACCACCTAGTGAATGACCACCAATGTACCAATTATCGATCGTGCTATACCGATCGATAATACTCGTAGCTTCGTCGCCATCCAGAATAGCGAGGTTTAACGTTAGTCGCGGGATGACAACAAAATAACCTTTCTCAGCAAGCTGGTGCGCTAGGTACGCATAGGCTTCTTCTTCTACTTTGCCGCCTTGATAAAAGATAATCCCTTTATCTGCGTCTGTTGATCCAAAAGTTAATTGATTTTCATTTGATTTTTCCAGATAAGCTAGCGCTTCTTTCGTTGGTTCATATGCAGTGCGCGCCCAGAAAAAGAAAGCGATCGAAAGGACCACTACTAACAGTAAAACAATAAGGCTGATTCGTTTTATCATTTTTATCATATGAGATCCCCTTTATATGTGCATAATCACATATATCATACGATAGATCTCATACTTCGACAAGAGACACCTAAAACGATCGCTGCTTGCCTTGACTTAGAAGCGAATTAATTTCACACTGATACAGTTTTGCTTCTTTCGGACCTACCGCTTCACCCACTTTTGCTTGAAGTTTTGTGAGACGTTCCATTTCTTCTTGCGTTAAGTAAACAGGTGATGGACTCATAATTCCTTTTACCTTTGACCCGTCTGCTTCATTTTTCACAACATACATTTGAATATTTTCATTTTGAATCGCACTGTTATTCTGATTAATTATTTGATCTGTTTTTTGATCCACGTATCGCTTTAGAAAAGCACTGCTCCCAAATCCTGTAAGTAGCGCTAAGTATAACAAATACTGAGCTGAAGCAGTTTCGATAAACAAAAGCGTTGTTAAAATACCACCAATAGCTCCTACAAACGGCTCTTTAATAGACCCTAGACTGTAATAAACTGTTTGATTTTCGTAATTAATAACTTTACGAAAACGCTGGAATTCACCTGAGATCAGAATATTCCCAACTCCTCCTACTGCGCCAGCAACCGTAATAAAGAGAAGATAAGTCCAGAAATGATCATTTAAATGACTCAGGATGTCCAAGGCCTACAAATACCTTCGATGTAATTTCTTTCCGTCATACGAAAAAAGAACTTCTTTATCTTCCACTTTTGTTTCCATATGAACCGGACGCCCCCAAAGTTGATAAATATAAGGAATAACGCGCTCTAGATATTGAAGATCAAGTTCTGTTTCTTCAAAAGAATGATGAAGATACATTTCGCCAGCTTTCATATAGTTTCCGTCATTGACAGTTAAATAAGGAAAGCCGCCATTTACTCTCATTGTCACAAGTTGATCGCGAATATGCTCCCATTCTTTATCTACAATTTTATAATCCCGCCCCTTTTTCTGAAATAAATATAAATCCTCTTTGTGGACGAGGTCTTTCGTTAAATAATTTCGAATGAATGAAATATCAGCTTCTACTTCACGGACCTCAAACATTTTTTCTCGCCCTTTCCCAGGCTCGAAGCCACGCTGCCTCATCTCTTCCGTTGGGTTATCGTAGACTTCTTCAATATGCTCGAAAATTTTAAGCCCCAGGTAGTAAGGATTAATACGTGTGCGTGAAGGCTGCACTACATTAGCATTTAAAGAAGCAAATTCGATTGCTTCATCCGTCGTTAAATCCATTTCGCGCAGAATACGCTGATGCCAGTAACTCGCCCAGCCCTCATTCATTATCTTTGTTTCAAGCTGTGGCCAGAAATAAAGCATTTCTTCTCTCATCATGGTCAAAATATCTCGTTGCCAGTCTTCTAGCTCCGTGCTGTATTCCTGAATGAAAAGAAGAAGATCTTTTTCTGGTTGTGGAGGGAATTTCTTCTTTTTCTTTGGAGCTGGCTCGTCCGCAGAATCATCCTTATCGATTGACCATAAATCATTGTATGGTGAATCATGTTTCACAGGAATTGGTGTATCGTCTTGATAATTATAAGTTAGTCTAGGGCGCATGATAGAAGGATCTATATGTTCTTGTATCGAGAGGACGGCATCAAGGAAGTTTTCTACTTCGTCTTTCCCATAGTGATGTTCATAATAAGCAACACGCTCAGCAGTGGCCGTCATACTTTCCACCATGTCTCTTCGTGTATTTGAGAAACGAACATTATTCTTAAAAAAGTCACAGTGCGCCAATACATGAGCAATAATAAGCTTATTTTGAATGAGGCTATTTGTATCTAATAAAAAGGCGTAGCAAGGATCTGAATTAATAACAAGCTCATAGATTTTACTTAGTCCTAGATCATATTGGAGCTTCATTTTATGAAACTGTTTTCCAAAGCTCCAATGAGAGAACCGCGTTGGCATTCCATATGCTCCGAATGTGTAAATAATATCTGCTGGACATATCTCATAACGCATTGGGTAATAATCGAGTCCGAACCCTTTTGCGATCTCCGTAATCTCTTCTATGGCATAAAAGATTTCTTTCTCTGTAGACATGTCATTCCCTCCTAATGTATTGCTTACTAATATGTATGACCGGACAAGTAGGTTCATGATTAGGGGGAAGAAAATCGTTATGGAAAAATAGCTGAATAAGTTTTCAGATAGTATTGAAAATTCCTTTAATAAGCGTATAATCAAGGTTAAAATTTCTAAGGATGTGGTAGAATGAAAGCTCTTGAAAAGGCAAGTCGCTTTGCCGGAAATACATTTGCAGTATGGGTACTTCTTTTTGCAGTGTTAGGTTTTATTTATCCTGAAGGATTTACGTGGATTACTTCTTACATAACCATACTACTAGGCGTTATCATGTTTGGGATGGGGATGACCCTCTCTACCAACGATTTTAAAGAAGTGGTGAAGCAACCAAAAAGTGTTGCTATTGGGGTGGCAGCTCAGTTCATCATTATGCCATTACTCGCGTATGCTCTAGCGGTTGTATTTCAGTTACCCGCTGAAGTTGCTGTAGGTGTCATCCTAGTCGGCTGCTGTCCTGGCGGAACAGCTTCCAATGTGATCACTTATCTCTCTAAAGGAAATACAGCTTTATCTGTAGCCATTACAGCTGTCTCAACACTACTCGCTCCTTTATTAACGCCTGCACTCGTTTTATTATTTGCGAGTCAGTGGCTACCGATCTCAGCTGGAGATCTATTCTTATCGATTTTCCAAATGGTCGTCATACCAATCACTCTCGGCGTTATCGTAAAGCTTATTTTCAAAGAAAAAGTTGCTGAAAGTGTAAAAGCGTTACCCCTTGTTTCGGTCATTTCTATCGTCGCCATTGTGGCTGCAGTCGTAGGCGCAAGTAAGGACCGCATCGCAGACACAGGACTCTTGATCTTCTCAATTGTTATTCTTCATAATTTGCTCGGCCTACTGATTGGCTATTTTCTGGCAAAATTATTACGACTTAATGAACGGGATCAACGAGCTATCTCTATTGAAGTTGGGATGCAGAATTCGGGACTTGGAGCAGCACTCGCGGCAGCTCATTTCAATCCAATTGCCGCCGTACCGAGTGCAATCTTCAGTGTATGGCATAATATATCCGGTCCTATTCTTGCTACCATCTGGAGTAAAAGGAAGCCGGCTACTAAAGAACAAAACGTTTTATCAAAGAGAAGCGCATAGCAAAAAGGCAGGTCTCTCAAATGGAGACCTGCCTTCTTCTTTAGCTATACATCTTCTCTTCTTCATGAGAGCGTGCACTTTCAACATGGAGTGTTTGCGTAGGGAATGCAAACGAAACTTGCTCCTCTTCCATTATTTTCATAATTTTAAAGTTCACGTCTTGCTTCACATTTAAAAAATCGCCCCACGTTGTCGTATTTGTAAAGAAATAAAGAAAAACATCAAGGCTACTATGATTAAATTCATCAAATGAAACAAAAATCGTTTCAGGGTGAATTTCATCATGATCTCGAAGCATCTTCTCAATACGAGAAATACACGTTTCAAGTCTTTCTGAAGGCGTATTGTACGTGACACCAATATGGAACGTAATCTGACGTTTCCCCATTTTTGACCAGTTTGTAATATTTTCATTAGCTAGTCTCGCATTTGGAACGGTAACAAGCGCTTGAGCAAACGTACGGATTTTCGTACTTCTAAACGTAATGTCTTCAACGACCCCTTCAACACTCGGTGTTTTAATCCATTCCCCAATTGAGAATGGCTTTTCTGTAATAATCACAATGCCACCAAAGAAGTTCTCAATCGTTTCTTTTGCTGCAAGAGCAAAGGCTAAACCTCCTAGTCCAAGCCCTGTAATAAACCCATTCACATCATAACCAAATTCTCCAGCAATGACGCTGAACGTCATGGCAACAATTAAGAGACGGAGCGTTTTTGATAGAAATGGAATTAGAAGTTGATCAATTTTTAAATTATATTTCGTGTTCATCGTTTGGAAAAACAATGAAGAAGCTGAGGATAAGTTATACAGCCCCCAAGCCGCTAAGAAAATTAACGATGAACTCATAATTTCTGTGAAGAGTTCATTATGATGATCAAGAAAAGAAACATATCGAACAGAAATATTTAACCCTATAATCACAAACAGCATTCGTAGCGGTCTTTCAAATGCTAAAAAAAGATGTGTAAAAAATTCATTAGAAGATTTTCTGCTTAATTTAAGAACGAGATTATAAATATACTTCGCGAAAATTTTCCTCATTAATAGAAAAAGAAGGAAGATTCCAATAGCAATTCCAAGCTGAATCCAGGTGTCATCAATACGTAACAAATCCATTACGCAATTTCCCCTTTACAAAAATAGGTTATAAAGATATACATTCGTTTTCATTTACTTCTATTTGTCAGTTATCTAAAATTATACTGCTTTTTTTGGATTTACTTTCACCGAAAACATCCCATTGGGAAATGACAATGCCAGCAAGAACGAGAAAAACGCCAAACCATTGAATCATATGAACGGCTTCATGGAGAATGATAGCCGAGAGAAACACTGCTGCGGGGAGCTCTGAAGAACTAAGGATTGTTCCAACACTCGAACCAACTTTCGGTACACCTATTGCCATAAAAAGAACAGGGAATATATTCCCAAGGATCGCTAAGAAGAAACCGAACAGCGTCCATTCTAACGATAGTCCACCATTTAGAAGAGATTCTGGAGAAAATGTCGTTAACACCAGAATTCCTGCCACCGTTACCATGAAAAAGCTTTTCTGTATTGCAGGGACTTCCGCTGAAGTTTTATCCATAATAAAAATGTACATAGCAAAACATATTGCTGATAAAAGCCCTAACATGATTCCGGTTGGATCATAAGCGATCTTCTCACTTCCAATAATTCCACTCGCTAGAATCGTCCCGATAAGAAGAATGCTAACGGAAAATAACGTTTTTAAGTCTGGCCATTTTTTTTGATATAAGGAATCAAAGACAATACCAATCCATGTAAATTGGAACAAAAGCAGTACAGCTATGGAAGCTGGTAGCTTTGAGACAGCAAGCGTATAAAATATGGAAACACATCCGATCATAGCCCCGCCAATCAACAAAAATTTAGCTCCTTTAAAATTTGGCTTTTGTTTAAAGATTAGAAGTAGAACAAGTAAGATCAACCACCCAATGACAAACTGTCCTGCTAAAAGTTCTCCAACAGAAAATCCTCTTGTAATCCCTATCTTTGTAATTGTGGATAGTGATCCCAGACTGCATCCAGCAGTTAAAACAAGCAATACATACTTCCACATTTGTAAATCCCCCATTCATTCCACTTTTCTTCCTATCAACTTCAGAAAGAGCTTGTTACTATATGTAAACAATAAAAAATCGCCCCCTGTCGATTTAATCAACAGAGGGCGATGAAAATGAGAGATCGGTCTCTCAGAAAAATCGCCGTCCAGCCATCTTTGGCTGGTTTTAGTATACAATGTACAGCATAAGTGCTATTTCACAAAACGTCAACATAAACCTATTCTTTCAAACTTTATAAAATGAATAACTCTTTTTAATAAGCTTGATAAAGACCAGTTGTAATGAAGTAGCCAACTAACACACCCAGAAACACTGACATCGATATGTAAGACCATTTTGATTTGAATTCGTACCCAATTCCATCTACTGTTTCATAAATCCAACTGTATTGGACATACCCGAGAATAGCAAATAGCATTACACCAAATCCTAGATTTGTCACAGTTCACTCCCCCCTTATGTGTCAACTGTTTACCCTCAGTGTTTCCTAAATTCGTCTTCTAAAAAGAACAAAGGAACGAACAACAAGACATAAATAACCAACTAGTGATCACTTTATCGAGCAGAGAATGCCAAATCGCTCATCATTTCTTTACTCATAGGACCAATCACTTTCTTCATAATTATACCATTTTTGTCAATAACATAAGTAGTAGGAATTGTAATGGTCGCGAATGTTTCCATTAATTGTCCCTCTGTGTCTAATAAAATAGGAAAAGTAAGATTATTTTTCCTTGCAAAATCTTTTACAACTTGTGAGGATGACTCATTCGTTGTAAGATTAACCGCAAAGATTTCCGCATCAAACTCTTCCCCACCTTCCTCATAAAACTCCTGCATATCAGGCATTTCTTCTTTACATGGAGGACACCAGGTGGTCCAGAAATTAATAAAGGTAACCTTTCCTTTGGAATCTGAAAGGCTCACTTCCTTCCCTTCAAGCGAATATAATGTAAAATCAGGTGCACGATTTCCTTCTTGAATTCCTATTTCATGAGCATTAGACGTTACTTCAGCAGCTTGCATTTGAGCTGGATCGCTCACTTCCTTTTCTTGATGAGAAGAATAGAGACTATACGCCAGAAAACCGAGAACAACAACGATTCCTATTCTTAGACGTTTCATTTGCTCCTCCTTTTTTCAAATAAACGTAAAAGCAATCATCTCTATCCATTCATACAAATAGAACTAAAAGTAAATAACAGAAATGAGAAGATCTATTATTCACTATTTCTCCAGCTTGCAAGTAATATACACTCTCATCCGCTTCAATTGACCATAAGATGAATTGTATCCGACACTATAAAATATTTGAGGGAAATTTGAACTAGCGACTTTTCACTAATAGTTGTACGGCTTCTTTTACGACATCTTCTGTGGACTCACCTTTATCAAGTTGTTCTCGAATGCATTCTTCAAGATTAGAACCTACAATTAATCCAATCGTACGGTCAATTGCCGTCCGACTCGCAGAAAGCTGAGTAATAACGTCTTTACAATCTTTTTCTTCTTCGATCATCCGAAGAACACCGCGAATTTGACCTTCCACTCTTTTTAAACGATTTTTCATTTCATTTGTATATTCCATGGTATGACTCCCTTTCATGTCCATTTAATTTATTTTATATAAGAATATTCTGTCATAATTATATTAATTTCTTGCTACTTCTCTTCATATATTGTAAAATAAATCGTAATTTAAGGATAGGAAAAAGGTTTAGATCATTATAAGGAGGCAGTGCCTTTTGGATTTATCCGAAGATGATAAACGGTTATCTAAAATTTATCGAAAAATTGTTACCTCGAACGAATACAAGGCAGGTAAAATTCTCGAAAAACTAGATAGCGAAACGAAAGACAAAGTATTTCATCTCATTCGTAAGAATAAAGCTGATTACGAACATCAATTGAATAAACAACAACTTCACCAATAGTAGAAAAACCGGTTAGCTAACCGGTTTTTTTTTCATGTCTTTAGTTTAATAAGAAAACCAGGACGATCATTGTCCTGGTTTTCTTTCACCACTATCCTATTATAACCGGTCATTCACCTTACTCATCACAGATTTTCTAAGATCAGCCAATTTACTCTGACTGTGTTCTAGATTATCACCATTCACTCCAAAATAAAACTTCACCTTTGGCTCGGTTCCTGAAGGTCGCAGACAGAACCATGATCCATCTTCGAGTTTATACTTTAATACATTTGAAGTAGGCAAATTAATTTGTTCACTCTTATCTTGACCTAAATAAGTTCGTTTACTTATCTCGTAGTCTTCTACGCTATGAACAGTTAATCCAGCTGCTTCAGTAGGCGGCTCTGCACGAAATTTCGCAAGTAATGATACGATTTTTTCAGCGCCTTCTTTTCCTTTAAGTGTTAGTGATTCCAGCCCTTCTTGATAATAGCCATATTGTTCGAATACCTCGAGAAGTCCTTCATAAAGTGTCATCCCTTTGGATTTGTAAAATGCAGCAACTTCTGCGGCGACAAGACACGCTTGAACAGCATCTTTGTCTCGAACAAAGTCTCCAACAAGGTAGCCATAGCTCTCTTCATATCCGAATAAGAAAGTATGCTCCCCAGTCGTTTCAAACTCTTTTATTTTCTCGCCAATGAACTTAAATCCAGTTAACGTATCATATGAAGTCAGGCCATTGTCTTCTGCAATCTTACGACCGATTTCAGAAGTAACAATAGTCTTTAGGACTGCGCCATTTTGTGGAAGTTCACCATTTTCTTTTTTCTGAGTAATAATATAATTCAACAGAAGAGCACCTGTTTGATTCCCAGTAAGAACAACATATTTACCTTCCTTGTTCTTTACAGCTACACCAACGCGATCAGCATCAGGGTCAGTAGCTAAAAGAATGTCAGCATCTTGCTGCTCACCGTATTGAATAGCAAGTTCAAATGCTGCATGCTCTTCCGGATTTGGAGAAGATACAGTAGAGAAGTTAGGATCTGGCATCTCCTGTTCCTTTACCACCGTCACATTGTTAAAACCATAAGCTTTTAATCCTTCTCTAACAGGGATATTAGCTGTTCCATGTAAAGGAGTGAAGACAATTTTTAACTGCTCACCCATTTCTGAAAGTAGTGATTGATTCACGCGAAGCGTTTTTAATTGCTCCACGTATTGACGATCAATCTCTGCGCCAATCATTTGGATGAGACCTTTGTCTTTTAATTCTTGTTCAGAAGAAACGGTCACCTCTAACTCATTTTCTATGCCGTCTACATATGAAATCACTTCTGAAGCAGCTTTAGGAGGAAGTTGTCCTCCATCTTCGCCATATACTTTGTACCCATTATACTCTGGCGGATTATGACTAGCTGTGATAACGATTCCAGCACAGGCATTTAACGTTCGAACAGCAAAAGAAAGCTCTGGTGTAGGGCGTAGCTCTTCAAAGACATAGGTTTGAATCCCATGTGTCGCTAACGTCTTAGCGGCTTCCATTGCGAACTCTGGTGACTTGTGACGTGAATCGTATGCAATAGCTACTCCTCGTTTTTGATATTCCTCCCCGTTTGCATCTATGTATTGCGCTAGGCCTTCAGACGCTTTACGTATCGTATATAGGTTCATACGATTAGTACCAGGACCGATTTCTCCACGCATCCCACCTGTTCCAAACTCAAGGTTTTTGTAAAAAGCATCTTCAAGTGCTTTATCCTGTCCACTAAGAGCATCCAGATCCTTTTTTAATTCCTCATCAAGTGAAGTTGCTGATGTCCATCTCTTGTACGCGTTTTTCCAGTCCATTTTTTTCCTCCCGTTATGTATAGCTTCATTATCACGTTTGTATCATTTCTAGAAAACCGACTGAAGTCCTTCCTTTTGGTCAGATTTTCTCCTATCCTTACTTAATCATAATACGAATTGTTTGAACAGCCAATGCTATTTAGGAAAAAGACACTATTTCCTAAAAAACGACAAAAAAAGCAAGCCGCTGGGGCTTACTTTTTATAATGAATTTCATATAAGTCTTTTCGACGATCTCGTAATTGACGAACTGTTCCAGACTGACGCTGCCTTCTTAGAATTTCAAGATCGACATCTCCTACAACGACAGTTTCAATATTCGGGTGACACTCTCCGGCAATCCCGTCTCTTGAAAATGCAAAGTCAGATGGCGTAAAAATGCCGGATTGCGCATACTGGACATCCATATTCTCTACTTGAGAAAGGTTGCCAATTGTACCAGCAATCACTGTATAAATTTGATTTTCAACTGCTCTAGCCTGCGCGCAGTATCGGACGCGTAAATATCCTTGACGATCATCGGTACAAAAAGGGGTAAACAAGATATTTGCCCCTTTATCCGTTGCAATCCGACCGAGCTCTGGAAATTCGATATCATAACAAATTTGGATTGCGATTTTGCCACAGTCTGTATCGAAAACTTCGATCCCATCAGAACCGTGGATGCCCCACCAGCGACGCTCATTCGGTGTAACATGGATTTTGTATTGTTTTTCAATCGTTCCGTCTCTTCTAAACAAATAGGCAATATTGTAGATTTTTTCATCCTCTAATACAAAGTGAGAGCCACCAATAATGTTCACATTGTACTTAACTGCTAATTCAGTGAAAAGTTCGATGTATGGCTCTGTATACTCGGTTAATTTACGCACGGCTTTACTTGGGATTTTCTCATCCATAAACGACATAAGTTGTGTTGTAAAGATCTCTGGGAAGACTGCAAAATCAGACCCAAAATCAGCTGCCACATCTACATAATATTCTACCTGGTTTGCAAATTCCTCAAAGGAAGATATCTTCTTCATGGCATATTGAATGGCGCAAATCCTTACAGGGAAAGAGGACCTAAAGTGCCTTCTTGTCACTGCCTTATATTCAACGTTATTCCATTCCATTAACGTAGCAAACTGCTTTGACGCTTTATCGTCTGGTAAGTAGTTTGGATTGATCCTCATCACGTTAAAACCATTCATTAACTGGAACGTTAACACCGGATCATAAATATTTTGGAATTTTACTTCCTCCACATATTCAGATGCCTTCATTTCATCTGCATGTTTATGATAATTCGGAATTCGTCCACCGATTATGATACTCTTAACATTTAATTCACGAGCAAGATCTTTACGTGCATCGTATAAGCGCTTGCCGATCTTCATTCTTCTATATTCAGGATGAACCATTACTTCAATTCCATATAGGTTATAGCCATCGGGATTATGGTTTGTAATATAACCTTCATCTGTAATATCGTCCCATGTATGCTGATCATCGTACTCATCAAAGTTAACCATCAGACTTGAACAGGAACCAATAATTTCTCCCTCAAGCTCTACACAAAACTGACCTTCCGGAAAGATATCAAGGTGACTTTCCAGGTGTTCTCTTTTCCAGGGATCCATTCCAGGAAAACACTTTTTTTGTAACGCTAGGATTTCTTCGATATCCGCGTGACGAATTTGCCTGATCTCAATCTTTTTTTCGAATTTCGATACGTCTAATTCTGACATCTGCTTTCCCTCCACTTTAGATCTATTTTACTATGTACCCTTTTTATGACTGTTTGTACCTTAATTTTATCATATGTAAAAAGAGAGGAGACTGACGTTGTCAGTCTCCCTAGCTTTACGCCTTTGGAGAACCATTTTGAGAAATGCTGGATAGTGCTGTACCTGCTTCTTGTTGCTCCGGTGTTTTGGTTGCAAAATCTCCAAGTGACACCATTCCAACAACCTGATTGTTTTCTACAACAGGCAAGCGACGGATTTGATTCTGAGCCATCAAAGCCGCAGCTTCTTCTGCACTCATGCTAGAAGTGGCTGAAACAATGTTATCAGACATACATTGACTCACCTGACAGTTAGCATTTCCTCCAGTCGCAGTGGCACGAGTTGTAATATCACGATCCGTGACCATTCCATAAAGCTGACCGTTCTTCATTACTGGTAATGAGCCAATGTTGTGTTGGTTCATTAACGCGGCTGCTTCTTGAATGGACTGCTCTGGCGTTACAGACACAATGTTCTTAGACATGAGATTTTGCAGATTGTTTTGCACAAGCATTCCTCCCAGGTTGTATGATCATTGAGCTTGGAAAGGCATTGCCTTCCGCCGTTATAGTGTAGACTCAATTCGAGTATATTATTTTTCCTTTTTATGTGAGATAAGATTATTTTCGGTATGGAAGCTAATATTCTTTCCGTCACTTGTTGCAATAATTGTACCGATTTGATCCGTTCTAAGAATTGAAATATTATTTCCACGCAACCTTTGAAGCACATCATTATCAGGAAAATGATACCGGTTATCTTTTCCGACTGAAATCACAGCAGTTTCAGGACTCACAGCTTTTATAAACGCTTCTGTCGTCGCAGAGTTTGCTCCGTGATGTCCGATTTTCAACACTTCAGATACTAGATGTTTCTTTTTCATTCCATTGAGCATTTGCTTTTCCACTTCTACACCGGCATCCCCCATAAATAAAAAACGATTATTCCCATGTTTAAGACGCAGCACTGCACTATAGTCGTTAAAATCCTCGTACTCTGCATTTTCAGAAGGTGAAACCACCTGTACACTAACGCGACGCCCAAGTTTTATCTTCACGCCTTCTTGCGCCGTCGTAACAGGAATGTCTTTTTTCTTCAATTCCTTAAGTAAAGATTTATAATGAGTAGTTGGATAAGATACATCTGGCATCAGCACCCGTTCCACTTCAAAACCTTTTATCACCTCATCCATGCCACCGATATGATCGTGGTGAGGATGAGTAGCTACGAGATAATCCAATTGCTTAACTCCTAGCTCTTTTAAATAATTGGTTACCATTCCCCCATCACCATTATCGCCTGCGTCCACTAACATGGTTTCTTCTCCAAATGTAATGAAAATACTATCAGCCTGTCCAACATCCAGAAAGTGGACCTCAACCAAATTTGTTTCTGCAGTCACGAGATACGGCATTTGTAATAGGATAAGATGGGAGAAAACAAGAGCGATTAAAAACTTCATCATCGTCCCTCCTATTTTTTCTTCCCATTAGTATGCTCTTTCCTTTCTTAACTAAAAGCAGAATGTTGCTGGTAATCCGTTACTTTGCGTACAAAAAGAAAAAACTCCCCATTTCAGGGAAGTTTTATGAACGAACTTCTTCTTCCTTTCGAAAGAAACTTTTCATGGCATGGTAAACATCTTTTTTCTCTTTTAAAATATAATGCCTAAATTTCGGGTCATGAATATTCTTATAAGCGCTCATTAGTGTAGAGTGTCTGTTATAAGCATTTACTTCTCCATATCCGAACATATTAGATACCTTCATAATTTGATTCACCAGTTTAACGCATCTTGTGTTATCAGACGTTAAATTATCACCATCTGAGAAGTGGAATGGATAGATGTTATAGCGTGATGGAGAATACTTTTCATCAATTAATTCAAGTGCTTTTCGATAAGCGGATGAACAAATCGTTCCACCGCTTTCTCCTTTTGAAAAAAAATCGTCTTCTGTGACGACTTTTGCTTCTGTATGATGAGCGATAAACTCGATCTCCACTGTTTCGTATTTTGATCTAAGAAAACGAGACATCCAGAAGAAAAAGCTTCTAGCCATATACTTTTCCCACTTTCCCATCGAGCCACTTGTATCCATCATCGCTAAAACAACCGCTTTTGACTCACGCTTAATTTCTTCATTCCATGTTTTAAACCGAAGGTCATCTTGATAGATCGGTGCAATTGCTGGTTTACCGCTAATGGCATTTCGCTTATACGCAGTTAATATGGTACGTTTTTTATCAATATTACCCATTAGACCAGTTTTTCGAATATCGTTAAATTCCACTTTTTTCTGGACAACATCTGCTGTTTCTTTTTCACGTAAATTCGGCAATTCAAGTTCCTTAAATAGAATCTCCTGAAGTTCTACAAGCGACACTTCCGCTTCGTAGTAATCTTCTCCAGGTTGATCACCTGCTCCCTCACCCTTACCTGCTCCTGGCTGTTTTTCGCCGGAGCCATCACGTGCTACTACGTCTCCCACCTGGCTATCGCCTTCGCCCTGCCCAACGTGCTTTGATTTATCATAGTTGTAACGAATTTTATATTCATCAAGTGATCGAATTGGTATTTTAATGACATCTCGACCGTTGGAAAGAATAATGTTCTCTTCACTGATGAGATCCGGGAGATTGTTTTGGATAGCATCCTGAACTTTTTCGGCATGGCGTTGTTGATCCTGATAGCCTTTTCGGTGGAGGGACCAATTCTCCTGAGAGACGACGAAATTGTTGGAATCCTTGTCTTTCATGCCTTATTCCCCTCCTTAAAAAAATAAAATTTCTATCGGAAATTTATTCAATGATCGATGATCGCTCATGATGATTGTTCAAAAGCAGCATCCTTATATGGACATCCCCTGGCTGCGTTGAATAGTATACTTTATCCTATGCAAATACAAGCGATAATTGACAATTAATTCTGACAAATTAACGTTTTATCAAACTTCTTACTGGATTTGGACAAAATATGGACACTTCCTTTCCTCTTTTGCTATTCCTACGATTATTCCAAAAAAAAATAACCCCGGTTGGGAGTTATTTTTCATCCGCTTTCTCTTCATGTTGAACTGGGTCTGGACGACGACCCTTTTTCTTAAGTTCATCATTTGTCTCTAGTTCTTCCATCTCTTTACCAAGCGCCTGCATTTCCTTTTCATCCATTGCCATTGAGCTATTGTCCGGTTTATCTTTTCGGTCTGCCATCATGCATCACCTCATTAATTTACGTACCCAGATCTCATCATTATTAACCTATTTTCACTTCATTTTTCGAACGTGAAGTCGAATTTTTCAAGTGGCCAATAACGAAGGTTTACTTCTCCAACTACTTGATCCATTGGTACAAAACCAATATGCCGACTATCATAACTATGTCTCCGATTATCACCCATTAAAAACAAAGAGTTCTCTGGAACCTTCATTTTGCCTGTTTTATCTTCAAGATTGAAGTTTTCCGTTAAATTACCGTTAAATATCTCATCCTTGTATCGTTCAAGATAAGGTTCACTCATCTTCTCGCCGTTTACATAAAGATGATCATTTTTGTATTCGATTGTATCCCCCGGGAGACCAATCACTCTCTTAATATAATCTTCTTGTTCATTCGCATGAAATACGACAAGATCAAACCGATCAGGCTCAGATACTTCGTAGCCAATTTTATTAATTATTAAACGATTCCCGTCTTGAATCGTTGGCATCATCGATTCGCCGTGTACCACATAATTCGTGATGAGAAATTCACGAATAACAATCGCCAGGACGACAGCTATTGAAAAAGCCTTTATCCACTCCCAAAGCGGATTGCGTTCCTTCTCCATCTCAAACCTCTTTTCAATACGTCTTTACGTCTAATCTATCACTCCTAATTAGCTGGCACAAGCGTACCCGTCTTGGTAAGCGATTACATAAAGAATGTTTGGCACATTCATACATTCCAAAAAGCATACCCCCTTTTGAGGTATGCTTTTTGAAAATTATCGGTTTAGGAGACTTCCAACATAACGGAGCAGTTCGTTGGCTGAAATCGAATTGTAGCCATGTTCATCAATAAGACAAGCAATAACCTCATTGATTTTTTTGAGTTGGTTCTCATTTGGTGTTTTAGATGAAGTTGTAATTTTCACGACATCTTTTAAGTCTGCAAACAATTTCTTCTGAATCGCTTCTCTTAAACGCTCATGAGAATTGTAATCAAATTTCTTACCTTTCCTTGCGTAAGCAGAGATTCGAATCAAGATCTCTTCACGGAATGCTTTCTTCGCATTTTCAGAAATTCCGATTTGCTCCTCAATCGAACGCATGAGTTTGTCATCTGGACTCATTTCTTCACCAGTCAGTGGATCACGCAATTTATTTTTATTACAGTATGCTTCTACGTTATCAAGATAGTTATCCATTAAGGTTTTCGCACTTTCTTCATAAGAGTATACAAAAGCTTTCTGTACTTCTTTCTTCGCAATTTCATCATATTCTTTACGTGCGATGGAGATGAAATTCATATAGCGCTCTTTGTCTTCTTTCGAAATAGAAGCATGTTGATCTAGTCCATCCTTCAATGAACGTAATACATCTAGTGCATTAATGGACGGTACTTCTTTTCTTATAATGGTGGAAGAAATCCGGTTAATGACATACCGTGGATCAATCCCGCTCATCCCTTCATCTGAATGCTCTTTATGAAGCTCATCCACATCTACTTGATTAAATCCTTCCACGATTTCTCCATCATAGAGTCGCATCTTCTTAACAAGATCTACTCCCTGACGATTCGTATCTTTTAACCTCGTCAAGATAGAGAAAATGGCAGCCACTCTAAGAGCATGCGGAGCAATATGAACATCTGCCACATCGCTTTCACGAATCATTTTCTCATAAATACGTTCTTCCTGACTAACTTTCAAGTTATATGGAACCGGCATAACAATAATACGAGAGTGAAGAGCTTCATTCTTTTTGTTGGATATAAATGAACGGTACTCCGCTTCATTCGTATGGGCCACAACTAATTCATCCGCCGAAATTAAAGCAAAGCGCCCGGCCTTGAAATTCCCTTCTTGTGTGAGTGACAGCAAATGCCATAGAAACTTCTCATCACATTTCAACATTTCCTGGAACTCCATCATACCGCGATTTGCTTTATTTAACTCGCCATCAAATCGATATGCTCTTGGGTCAGACTCCGATCCAAACTCAGCAATCGTTGAAAAGTCAATACTCCCTGTTAAGTCTGCTATATCTTGCGACTTTGGATCTGATGGACTAAATGTACCAATACCTGTCCGCTTATCTTCGTTAAAGAAAATACGTTCAATCATGACATCTTCAATACGGCCACCATACTCTTCCTCAAGACGCATAACGTTAAGCGGAGAGAGGCTTCCTTCAATTCGTATTCCATATTCCTCATGGAACTCATCTCTTAAATGATGTGGAATCAAATGAAGGGGATCTTCATGCATAGGACACCCTTTAATGGCATATACGGCACCTGAATCTTCATGCGAATATTTTTCTAAACCTCTTTTCAATACAGTAACTAGCGTCGATTTACCACCACTAACTGGTCCCATCAATAAGAGAATTCGTTTGCGGACATCTAACCGTTTGGCAGCTGGATGAAAATATTCTTCTACAAGACGTTCGATAGCTTCCTCGAGACCGTACAGTTCTTCTGAGAAAAAAGAATAACTACGCTTCCCGTCAACTTCATCGATCCCGGCATCTTTTATCATATTATAAACACGTGAATGAGCTGACTGCGCTACTTCAGGTCGTTCCCGGATAATGTCTAAATACTCGCTGAAGGTTCCTTCCCACTTCAGCCGCCTTTCATCTTCTCGATGCTGCTGGATTTTACGTAAGATATCCATTACGAGCCCCCTCCAAGTTTGATTCATCGGATTTAATACATGTTATGCGGGGATGTCCTATAACATTCGGCTTTCTTTTTGAACGTAAAGACACGGATAAGGGCTAAATAAGTTCACGTAAAAGAGAGATCACAAGAACTTTATAAAACAAACAAAAAGAGCCAGCTCAGCCGGCTCTCACTCTTACGTATGATAGACAACAGTAAACTCACTAAGTTCATTACCAGTTGCGGGTGATTTCTCTTTCGATTCACGTTTTTCTTTATGAGCATTCTTGAAGGAATCGGAATGTACCCAGTTCTGATAAGCTTCTTCATTTTCCCACTTCGTAAACACAATTAACTTTCCATTCTCAGCAGATTGTTCCAGAAACATAAATTCTAAACAACCTTCTACATTCTTCATACTTTCTGCGCTCTTACCAAAACGTTGTTTCATCATGTCCTTTGCTTCATCTGGCACCTTTAATTCATTCATGACAACATACATAATTTAAAAGCCTCCTTTATCTTTCTATCTCTATCCTATCGAATAACCGTATTTTTTTCCAATTCAAACCACCCACAACTCCAAGAATTCCCCTCAAAACATTCACACCTCACCTCACATGGTTTATAATGAGAGGTAGATTTGGACACAATTTTACCTGAGGAGGATGAGACCATGAGTTTCCTGGGTATTTTAGTAGTAATCCTGGCATTCCTAGCAGCAATCTTCACAGCTGGCTACAACGACCGACCAAGCAAAACCAAAAAAGGTAGTCGGTAAAACGAAAAGCGGAAGTGGCCGGTTAGGTCCGACAAGCGCTGGAGCCCTTCAATATGAACACGGTCTTTGTGTTCGGATTGAAGGGTGAAGCGATCGAGGACCTGGCCACTGCAGCTGGATCTAACGAAAAGCGGAGACGAGCGTTTAGAAACGAAGATATTGGAACTCTTGAACTAGAACACGCCCTTTGTGTTCTGGTGAAAGAGTGAAATATCGCAGTTTCTGCGAGTCACAGCTGGATCTCTCGAAAAGCGGAAGCGCCCGTTTAGCCTCGACAAGCGCTGGAGCCCTATAAAAAGAACACGCTTTTTGTGTTCATTTTATGGGGTGAAGCGATCGAGAGGCTGGGCGCTGCAGCTGGACAAGAAAAGCGGAAGTGGCCGATTAGGTCCGACAAGCGCTGGAGCTCTTCAATATGAACACGGTCTTTGTGTTCGGATTGAAGGGTGAAGCGATCGAGGACCTGGCCACTGCAGCTGGATCTCTCGAAAAGCGGAGACGAGCGTTTAGAAACGAAGATATTGGAACTCTTTATCTAAGTAACGCTTCGATCGTCTATCAAAAAAAGAACGACTTACAGCTCTTAGCTGAAAAGTCGTTCTTTTTTATTTCATTCCAGGGTAATTTTGCTGTCTTAACGCTTCATAAACCATAATTGCAGCTGTATTAGATAGGTTAAGAGCGCGAACGTGATCAGTCATCGGTAGACGAAGACAACGTTCTTTATTATTCTCAATCAATTCATCTGGTAAGCCGTTTGTTTCTCTTCCAAAAACAAAATACGTATGCTCGTCTTGATCAGAGTAATCAAAATCAGTATGTGTATTTGTACCATATTTCGTTATATAGTAATATTTCCCATCCTGATTTTTTTCAAAAAACTCATCTAGAGAATCATAATAATGAACGTCAGCATATTGCCAGTAATCCAATCCCGCACGTTTCAACATTTTATCATCAGTTGAAAAGCCTAATGGACGAATTAAATGTAAACTTGTATGAGTAGCTGCACATGTTCGTGCGATATTTCCCGTATTCGCCGGTATTTCTGGCTGAAAAAGGACGATATTTAAAGACATCTTCATTCACCTCCACTTCAAAACATTTCTATTATAGCATGTTTTTAAATGGAGATGGAATTCACTAATCTTCAATATGAAAAAACTTATACTTGATTTCAGGTGTCCACGCCGTAGAATCTTCATAAGCCCAATAGCGCATTCTGCTGTTTGTCGTATGAGCATTTACGAGAGGATACCCCTTCTCATCATTATCAACAACGAAAGTAGTATGTTGCCAATGACCATCTCCATCGAAGTCATAGCAGATAATATCTCCAGGAATTAAATCATCAGGATTTGCTACTTCACGTGCGCGTAGACCAGTCTTCGAGCCACTTAAATGCCAGCGAAGAGCATGGGCCACTGTCCAAGAATAACTCCAATTACTCCCTTTCATCCACCATCCCTTTGTGCGATCAGGATAACCACGCATTGGAGCCTTTCCCGCATGAAGACATTGTGAAATATAGTTCGTACAATCAACATCAAATGATTGATATGACGGATTATAATCGTCCCACCAACGTTCAGCATACTTAAGAGCAGATAATCGATCATAGTATGACCCTTTCATACGAACGCGATCGTCTCCTTCACTCTCTATTGTTTGAGGTGGCTCTCCTTCAACCTCCACAGAACAATCTAAAACAAGATCACCTTCACTCATCTTCGCGAATCTCTTTTCCATTCGTTCTTCTTGATAAAGTTTCTTTCCTTGCTTGATCAAGAACTGTTGATGGAGAAGGTATTCATACATTTGATCCTTTGAAAAACCTTTCTTGCTAAGAAGGATTCCTTTGTTTTTTATTCGAATAACAGCGGCTCCTCTATCCTCACATTGTTGCAGATATCGGGCCGCTGCTTCTTCTTCTGTTGTAGGACGAATTCCTAACCTAGCTAATTCCGTACCATTTATTAGACTAGTTGCTTGATCTTTCCAAAAAGATTTCAACTCTTCTCCCCACCCCATATGCGTCCCCCCTCATCGCAATTTATGATAAGGGAAACTCACACATGACATGGAATCAAGAATGAGCAGCTGCTTCAGGTGAAGAATGATTTATTTTTTTTAGGAGTTTATCAAACCAACCGACAAGGAAACCGAGTAGGAGGACTTCAACAAACGTACCTGCACCAATGGGGCCACCAAGAAGAAAAGCTAAAACAAATGCAATTGCTTCCGTTATCGTCTTTGTAACACCGATACTCCATCCAGTTCGTTCAGTAAGTGCAAGCATTAATTCATCATTTGGAATAGATGCCAATGAAGCAAATAAATACACAGCTATCCCCAGTCCCATAATGACTAATCCAACATGAAACAACATCCATCTGGGAACGATTCCATTTACGTCGATAAAAGTTAATATTTTTAAATTCAATAAATCTACAAACAGGCCTAGTAAAATAATCGGGATAAAACCAGCCAGATTAGGCTTTCTCATCATAATGAGACTGTTAATGAAAATCAAAATACCTCCAACAATAAACACCCATGATCCTACTGTAAATCCGATTTGATCAGAAAGAGCTACATAAAGAGCATCCCAAGGAGCAATTCCAACATCAGCATTGATTAACAATACTACTCCAAAGGCAAGGGTAAAAAGGCCTGCTACGTAAATAAGGCTTTTGGACAAAAAGCTGTTCATCATTTCCACTCCTCTTAAGAAGACTCTGAATACAATCCATTTGCTTGTTGCATTCATTACTTTTTATTTATATTTTTCATCTGTCATTTAACCGCATTTGCTATTTTACAAGAAAGCACACGCTTTTTGTAGCATTATGCCTAAGACGAAAAATTCAAAAAAGCCTGTTTGCTACGGATAAATCGTAGCAAACAGGCTTCAAATCTTGTTATGGCAACATTGCATGCATAGCATGGTGTTGTTCAAGTGATAATAAATATTCTTTCTTCGTCACGCCACCACCGTATCCAACGAGAGCACCATTGCTTCCAATTACTCTATGACAAGGTACAATAATAGGAATCGGGTTTCGATTATTAGCTGAACCAATTGCTCGAACAGCTTTGGGGGCGGAAATACCGACGGCAACATCTCTATAGGAACGCGTTTCCCCATATGGAATTTCCGAGAGGTTTTTCCATACTTTCTGCTGAAAAATCGTTCCTATTGGATCAAGCTGGAGATCAAAAACCTTTCTTTTTCCACTGAAGTATTCCTCCAATTGCATGACAATTGGTTCAATCATATCAGAATTAAAAACAAGGTCCGCATTTACATGATGTTTCTTGTACCATGTTTCAGCAGCAGGTAGCACATCCTCCTGGCAACCAAAATCGAGCCTACTAACTCCTTTCGAACTAGCAAACAACGTTAATGGACCAATCGGTGATTGAAACTCCCCATAATAAATCACTTGTTTCTCCATTCTATCCCTTCTTTATTGTACATTTTTCACTATCTTACAACGCATCTAATCGTTTGACCATCAGCATTAAGCCTTATTTTCAAGCATTGACAGGCCCTTAGCGATCTCATCTGCCACATCTGTATCTTTTTCTCTCATTTGCTCCTTCATAAGGGCATGAAGGGCCTTCTTACCACCGATTTTTCCAAGTGCCCACGCTGAGGTTCCGCGGATCACCGGACGAGGATCTTTTTCCATCAATTCCACAAGGGTATCAACTGCTGTTTCATCTTTATAATGAGCAAGAGCAAGAATCGCATTTCTCTGGATTGGCTTCTTCCCTCTCCATGAGCCTGCTGCTTTACCAAATTGCTCTTTAAATTCACGATTCGTCATGGTTAAGAGTGGGATTAATTTTGGTTTCACCATTTCTGGATCAGGTTCGAGTTCAGGATGGTGATGAAAATCTTTTCCTTTGTTTTTAGGACAAACAAGCTGACACGTATCACACCCATACAAACGATTGCCTAATTTAGACCTGTATTCGTCAGGTAAAAAACCCTTTGTTTGCGTAAGAAAAGCAATGCATTTATTCGCGTTAAGCTGACCACCTTCAATCAAGGCACCCGTTGGACAGGCATCTACACAAATATTACAGTCTCCACATCCCTCCTCAACAGGCTCGTCAGGTTCCAAATTCAGATCAGTAATCATTTCACCAAGGTAGACCCATGATCCAAATTCTTCTGTTATGGTCATTGTGTTTTTACCGCTAAAACCAATGCCGGCCCTTTCAGCTACAGCTCGATCGGATAATTCGCCCGTATCGACCATTGAACTCGTTCTAGCTTCAGGAACCTTCGATTTAATATATGCATCTAGGAGGGAGAGTTTCTCTCTAAGCACATGATGATAATCAACACCCCATGAAGCGCGGCAGAATAGTCCTCTTCGTTCGCCTTTCTTACTTCGTGGGCTATCCTTCATTCGTGAAGGATAAGCAATAGCAATCGAAACAATTGTCGTAGCACCGCTCAACAAAAGCTCAGGATTTGTTCTCTTCTCTATATCAGATTCCTCGAACCCGGACTGATACCCAAGCTCCTGCTGACGCTGCAATCGTTGTTTCAGTGTTTTAAACGGATCTGCAGCAGCGAAGCCTATTTTATCAATCCCAATTGTTTTACTGTATGCCACAATATCAGCTTTTAATTGTGCGTTTGTCATGAATTACCCTCCTTTCTTTATTGGCGTGAGGTTATTTTATTTTTAACGTTCTAATCCGATTTAATATCGCTGCCATTTCCGTTCTTCTAATTCGAGCAATGTCTCCTGGATGCTGATCTTGAAATAACGAAAAGGACCCTAGACCTACACTATTTATTCTTTCTTCAATGAAATCCAATAGCTCAGGAATCGACTTATTTCCTAACATATGATTTCTTTCTAGGAAATGAAGAACATCAGCAGCAAATCTTGTTTGGCTGGGATCAACAAGTTGCTCTACTTGAAGAAAGGAAACTTCCGTATGACCATATTGAATTTGGTGAAGTCCTCGAGCAGTTACTTTCGATTTCTTTCCCTTTTGACTGTTCAAACTACTTCGTTCAGGTACTCTCTTTCTTGCATCACCAAACGTTTCTCCACCTTCTTTTTGGCGGGCCGATTCTTGCGCAATTTCTTTCGCTTTTTTGGTTACATCGTATGGACGATAATTTTCCATTAAAATGACATGATCAGCTACCTCAAAGTAATCCCCAGATCCCCCCATAACAAGTACGGTTGATATGTGTCGTTCTGTACTCAATTGCTTTACACGATCAATAAATGGGGTAATGGGTTCTTTTTCTTTTGCAACTAACTGTTGCATCCGATAATCTCGAATCATAAAATTTGTCGCACTCGTATCTTCGTCAATTAGGATCGTATCTGCACCAGCTTCTAGTGCTTCTATAATATTCGCAGCTTGTGACGTACTGCCACTAGCATTTTCAGATGTGAAAGACCGTGTATTCTTGCCATATGGAAGATTGTTGATAAATGGCGATATGTCAACTCCAGTTACCTGACGCCCATCTTCTGAACGAATCTTCATTGCGTGGTGATTTGTTAGCACATACTCTCTTCCATCTCCTGAAATATGATCATAGACGCCATGCTCCATAGCATGCAAAAGGGTACTTTTTCCATGGTAACCACCACCAACAATTAAAGTAATCCCTTCTTTTACCGCCATCCCTGTTAAAGTTTCTGACCGATGTGGAATCTTAAGAGATACTTCCATACTTTCAGGTGATTCAAATTGGACGGGCTCTTGCTGCATAGGACGATCGCTAACCCCACTCTCACGTGGCAAAATAGCTCCATTTGCTACAAAGCTAACATATCCGTTTTCAGTGAGATAGTCACGAATCGCCTCCTGTTGATCTGCTAGAAAAAGCGCCTTAACAATGAGATCTTTATTTAGTGCAAAGACAGATTTTTTCATAACGTCTGGAATACGATTCAAAAGCAGGTCAAGCGCCTGTCTGCCAAGAACTTTCCTACCTTGAGCGGGTAATCCAACTGATAGACAAATTGTAATGACTTCCTCTGTTAGGTTCACAGCGGCTCGCTCAATGACCTTTTGACCAGGTTGATCGATAAAGAGCAATCCACTTTTCCCGGTGCCTTTTGCATGCTTCTCCGTCTTTTTAATGGCCCCTCCTACTTCTCGCGCAATCCAATCTTCCGTTCGGACTCTCCTCACAGACGATTCAAACCATTCACGTTCTATAATTGTTTTCATACGAGGAACGATGATTCTTATCCGAGAAGGGCTTGCAAACGGGTCTCCCTGAACATAATCAATCGCAAGGGTAAAATCATTAAAGTTATAGTGTCCTTTAATGTCCTTGTATGCCTTATACCCTTTTCCATCAATGCGTTCTAGCTGTTTTTTTAGTTCCTTCATATGTGAGGCAAACCTCCTATTAAGCTTCAAAATTTGGTATATGGTAAAATGAACGGAAAATATGAACTAGGAGGAAAGTGTGATGACTAATATTACTCTCGCTCCATCTATTAAAGAGCTTTATCCTGATTTTAAAATTGGTTATGCTATTTATCATAATATCGTGGTTGAAAAGTCACCGCAAATGGTACGCGGTCGCTTTCAATTTTATCAAGAAACAATGATGATGGACCTTGAACAGATCGATCTCAATTCATTTTCCGCCGTCTCTGAATGGCGATCCATTTTCAAAAAATTCGGCACGGATCCTGCTCGATATCGTCCCTCTTCTGAATCTCTCTTACGGCGATTAAAAAAAGGAAGTACGATACCTCTCGTTCACTCTGCTGCCGACATCAACAACTTATTATCGCTTCAATTCAAAATTCCAATTGGAATCTACGATCTTGATCAAATCGAAGGAGATATTACAATCGATATTGGAGATAATAATACCTTCTATGAAGGTTTAAATGGTCGTGAGGTTTCTTTTAATAACAAAATCCATTCGTCCGACCAAAGAGGTGCGTTCGGAAGTCCGATTGTCGATTCTAAACGAACTGCTGTGACGGAAAATTCAACTAACGCGATTCAGCTCTTTTATCTCCAACCGTCACTCCCCTTATCGGAATGTAAAAAGCTTGTTAATGCTTCTGCTGAAATGTTCCATCAAATTCATGGTGGTCATGTTGAAAGTGGAGTTTCCATTTAAAGGGAGTATATAGGCATAAAAAAACGCAACGCTTCGTTAATATTAACGAAACACTGCGTTGGGTCAATGGTAAAAATTCGAGGAATTTCTACAATCCTCGCTGATGTAGCTAGAATACCATAGAATGTATGTAAGAAACAACACATTTTTCATAATTTCTTAACAAAACATCTCTTCTACTCAACTCTAGAGGAGGCATTTATGTCCGATAGCAAGTTTGACGGTTTCTAGATGTCCATCTATAATCGGAACTATCAGTAGAAAGGAGAACACATATGGAACCATTCTCAACACCATTTTTCGAAGAAAATTTTCGACAATACATACAGAAAAACCGAGATGTATTTTCAAAATTAGAGGCAATGAATAGCTATTATCGTTCTGTCGTTTCTTCTATGATCTATGACAACCTTAACAAAAACTCTGAAATTGTTCGTCGCATTCGTAACCTCGATTCAGCTTACAAAACGATTAAACAAGAGCATACAGACGTATAAGAAAAAGCTCTCTTTTCAATAAGAGAGCTTTCTTACGCTTTTCATTTATTTAGGAAAATCGCATGAATCAGCAGAACACGCTTCTGCATTACCACCAACAACCTCAAGCTGGTTACCTTCTCCCCAAGCCTTCTGAACAGCCTGTTTAAACATTTCTACAGGCTGAGCACCTGACACCGCATATTTACCGTCAAATACAAAGAACGGTACACCCTGGATGCCTAGTTGACTTCCCATTGCTTCATCACTGCGAACTTCTTTCGTAAACTCTTCAGTTCCTAGCATACGTTTTATATCCTGAGCGTCTAACCCAAGTTCCTCACCAAGTGACGCAAGTGTTTCATGATCACCGATATTTTTAGATTCAGTAAAGAAGGCATAAAAAAGACGTTCTGACATCTCATTACTTTTACCATGCTCTGATGCATAGTGAACTAGACGATGGGCATCAAATGAATTCGTAGGAATCATTTGATCGAAATCATACGTAAGGTTTTCTCCTTCAGCTTGTTGCCTCATATTCTCACACATACCCTGAGCTTGTTCTAGACTCACATTATATTTCGCTGCTAAAAGCTCAGCCATACTTTCTCCATTAGATTCTTTCGCATTCGGATCAAGTTCAAAGCTTTTAAAAACGACTTCTACTTGATCACGCTGTGGGAAAGTCTGAAGCGCACTCTCCAGACGTCTTTTTCCTATATAGCAAAATGGACATACAAAGTCAGACCATACTTCAATTCTCATCAAATCACTCTTTCAGTTTATCATTATTTTTACGTACTTATATTTTATCACCTCTATTTTCAAATGAGCAGGAATTTGCTCAACAAGGTTTTCCCTATGAATCATTGAAGTTTATTACGTACTGGTGGATTATGAACATTTGACCCCACTTCATCAAATAAAGTGGATTTTTTATCAACAGAATTTGGCGGAGGTGTCTTTAGTACAGGACTGCTTGATAAACCATGGATAACTTGATTAAGATTCTTTAACTCTTCGTAAATCTTGGCGACCTCCTCCTTCGTCGCGGGTTGCTTCGATTCTTTAAGCTGAAATCCAAGCTGGCCATTTGGTTCTAACGTAGCATCAGCTACATCCGAGATAGAGTGAATTTGTGATTGTCTTAGTTTCATTTCAAGCTGATCAACAGTAAATCGTAATCTTTTAAGATTATTTTCTTGGAGTACCCCATTTTTAATTAGAATCTTTGAGCGCCCAGTAATAAACCGTTCTAACCAATCAAATTTCAGCTGACTATATTCAACAACAACGAGAGTTAGAACAAGCGCCAGGCCTACTAAAAGTGTCGAAAATACGTTTTTACCTACAATGGGTTGAATAAGTAATGAGCCAATCCCAATCATAATGACAACTTGGGCAAGCGTCATTTGGGAGATCGATTTACGACCTGCCACACGTAAGAGCAACGTTCCCCCGATCACAATTAACACAGCTTTCCATAGTAGATCGAAATCCATAAACAGCCTCCTAGCTATATTTAATTCTATCGCTTAGTATGCCGTTTTCTAGTTAGTTAAATCTGGTTTCACCCAAATAAGACTATAAAGGTTATAATATACAAAAAAGACCTCAACGAGAACGTTGAAGTCTTGTAATTACGTATGTAATGGTACCGGTGGTCGGGTTCGAACCGACACTCCTCTCGGAACACGATTTTGAGTCGTGCGCGTCTGCCAATTCCGCCACACCGGCAAAGTACCATGTTTAATTTAGGCAAAAAATAAGTGGTGCCGGAGGCCGGGCTCGAACCGGCACGGAGGTACACCCTCCGCAGGATTTTAAGTCCTGTGCGTCTGCCAATTCCGCCACTCCGGCAGGACTTTAAAGAAAAAATATTAAGATTGGAGGCGGCACCCGGATTTGAACCGGGGCGTAAGGGTTTTGCAGACCCGTGCCTTACCACTTGGCTATGCCGCCTTTGTAAAATGGAGCGGAAGACGGGATTCGAACCCGCGACCCCCACCTTGGCAAGGTGATGTTCTACCACTGAACTACTTCCGCAACAAAATGGCTGGGCTAGCTGGATTCGAACCAGCGCATGACGGAATCAAAATCCGTTGCCTTACCGCTTGGCTATAGCCCAAAAATGGGGCGGCTGATGGGAATTGAACCCACGAATGCCGGAATCACAATCCGGTGCGTTAACCACTTCGCCACAACCGCCATAAAAGAATTAAATTGGCAGGGGTAGTAGGACTCGAACCCACACCGGAGGTTTTGGAGACCTCTGTTCTACCTTTAAACTATACCCCTATGAAAATGGTGGAGGGGGACGGATTCGAACCGCCGAACCCTGAGGGAGCGGATTTACAGTCCGCCGCGTTTAGCCACTTCGCTACCCCTCCAAATTGACAATTACCATTGTAATACATATCTTATGAAAGTGCAATGGAAATTGATCTCATTTCGAGAAAATGGTGCCGGCCAGAGGACTTGAACCCCCAACCTACTGATTACAAGTCAGTTGCTCTACCAATTGAGCTAGACCGGCAACATGGTGGCTCCGGACGGAATCGAACCGCCGACACGTGGATTTTCAGTCCACTGCTCTACCGACTGAGCTACAGAGCCATGTTTAGAATTTGAATTTGGTTGCCCTTAACAGGACTACATCTAATTTTAGCAACGATGATTACTCAACGCAGATAAAAATAATTGGTTGCGGGGGCAGGATTTGAACCTGCGACCTTTGGGTTATGAGCCCAACGAGCTACCGAACTGCTCCACCCCGCGATAATGTGAATGAAATAATGCTGCACCTGCTCATTACACTGTGCACTGTTTCTTTCTCTACCAGGTTATGCTCCGAAGCGTCTCCGTCGAAACAACTCGATGCTGTTTCAAAGATGTATCGCTTGTTGCTCCACCCCGCGATAATATTAATGAAAGAAAAATGGCGGTCCCGACGGGAATCGAACCCGCGATCTCCTGCGTGACAGGCAGGCATGTTAACCGCTACACCACGGGACCTTAGAAAATGGTGGAGGATGACGGGCTCGAACCGCCGACCCTCTGCTTGTAAGGCAGATGCTCTCCCAGCTGAGCTAATCCTCCACAGAGTAAAAATGATATTGGTGACCCGTACGGGATTCGAACCCGTGTTACCGCCGTGAAAGGGCGGTGTCTTAACCGCTTGACCAACGGGCCTTTGTTGCTATTTATGTAGGCTTGTGGCGGAGAGCGAGGGATTCGAACCCTCGAGACGGCGTTGACCGTCTACACGATTTCCAATCGTGCTCCTTCGGCCACTCGGACAGCTCTCCATGGCTCCACAGGTAGGATTCGAACCTACGACCGATCGGTTAACAGCCGATAGCTCTACCACTGAGCTACTGTGGAATAATATCAGTCTGGCAACGTCCTACTCTTGCAGGGGGAGATCCCCCAACTACCATCGGCGCTGAAGAGCTTAACTTCCGTGTTCGGCATGGGAACGGGTGTGACCTCTTCGCCATCATTACCAGACTAATAACTGGACTGGATTTCACTTTTTGTGATTTGCCAGCGACAAAATATATCATACTATATTTCATCTAGTTTTTCAAGAAAAATTTATTCCCTGAAAACTAGATAGCACGCACAACGTATTCCAATAACAATGTCTAGTTCCGCAGGCTACATTCTTGCCCATTTCACTCTTTCACTTCAGGCGAAAAGCGCCTTACGTTCAAGAGCTCCAATGGTCTACGAATGTGACCAAGCCTGCTTTACTTTTCGTTTTAGGTTAAGCCCTCGATCGATTAGTATTCGTCAGCTCCACGTGTTGCCACGCTTCCACCCCGAACCTATCTACCTCATCATCTCTAAGGGATCTTACCAGCTTAATGCTGTGGGAAATCTCATCTCGAGGGGGGCTTCATGCTTAGATGCTTTCAGCACTTATCCCTTCCACACGTAGCTACCCAGCTATGCTCCTGGCGGAACAACTGGTACACCAGCGGTGTGTCCATCCCGGTCCTCTCGTACTAAGGACAGCTCCTCTCAAATTTCCTGCGCCCGCGACGGATAGGGACCGAACTGTCTCACGACGTTCTGAACCCAGCTCGCGTACCGCTTTAATGGGCGAACAGCCCAACCCTTGGGACCTACTTCAGCCCCAGGATGCGATGAGCCGACATCGAGGTGCCAAACCTCCCCGTCGATGTGGACTCTTGGGGGAGATAAGCCTGTTATCCCCAGGGTAGCTTTTATCCGTTGAGCGATGGCCCTTCCATGCGGAACCACCGGATCACTAAGCCCGACTTTCGTCCCTGCTCGACTTGTAGGTCTCGCAGTCAAGCTCCCTTGTGCCTTTACACTCTGCGAATGATTTCCAACCATTCTGAGGGAACCTTTGGGCGCCTCCGTTACACTTTAGGAGGCGACCGCCCCAGTCAAACTGCCCACCTGACACTGTCTCCGCACCGGATCACGGTGCTGGGTTAGAATGTCAGTACAGCCAGGGTAGTATCCCACCGACGCCTCCATCGAACCTGGCGGTCCGACTTCTATGGCTCCTACCTATCCTGTACAAGCTGTACCAAAATCCAATATCAGGCTACAGTAAAGCTCCATGGGGTCTTTCCGTCCTGTCGCGGGTAACCTGCATCTTCACAGGTACTATAATTTCACCGGGTCTCTCGTTGAGACAGTATCCAAGTCGTTGCACCTTTCGTGCGGGTCGGAACTTACCCGACAAGGAATTTCGCTACCTTAGGACCGTTATAGTTACGGCCGCCGTTTACTGGGGCTTCGATTCAGAGCTTCTCCCGTAAGGGATAACCCCTCCTCTTAACCTTCCAGCACCGGGCAGGTGTCAGCCCCTATACTTCGCCTTACGGCTTTGCAGAGACCTGTGTTTTTGCTAAACAGTCGCTTGGATCTTTTCACTGCGGCTCCCCTGGGCTATAAACCCGAGGAAGCACCCCTTCTCCCGAAGTTACGGGGTCATTTTGCCGAGTTCCTTAACGAGAGTTCTCCCGATCGTCTTAGGATTCTCTCCTCGCCTACCTGTGTCGGTTTGCGGTACGGGCACCTCTTTCCTCACTAGAGGCTTTTCTTGGCAGCGTAGAATCAAGGACTTCGGTACTAAATTTCCCTCGCCATCACGACTCAGCCTTCACGGTGAACGGATTTACCTATTCACCAGCCTAATCGCTTGGACGCGCATTTCCAGCAGCGCGCTCTCCCTATCTTTCTGCGTCCCCCCGTCGTTCAAACGGAAAGGAGGTGGTACAGGAATATCAACCTGTTATCCATCGCCTACGCCTTTCGGCCTCGGCTTAGGTCCCGACTAACCCTGAGCGGACGAGCCTTCCTCAGGAAACCTTGGGCTTTCGACGGACAAGATTCTCACTTGTCTTTCGCTACTCATACCGGCATTCTCACTTCTAAGCGCTCCACCAGTCCTTTCGGTCTGACTTCACAGCCCTTAGAACGCTCTCCTACCATTGTCGTAAGACAATCCACAGCTTCGGTGATACGTTTAGCCCCGGTACATTTTCGGCGCAGCGTCACTCGACCAGTGAGCTATTACGCACTCTTTAAATGATGGCTGCTTCTAAGCCAACATCCTGGTTGTCTAAGCAACGCCACATCCTTTTCCACTTAACGTATACTTTGGGACCTTAGCTGGTGGTCTGGGCTGTTTCCCTCTCGACTACGGATCTTATCACTCGCAGTCTGACTCCCGCGGATAAATCGTTGGCATTCGGAGTTTGACTGGATTCGGTAATCCGGTAAGGACCCCTAGTCCAATCAGTGCTCTACCTCCAAGATTCTTGCCGCGAGGCTAGCCCTAAAGCTATTTCGGAGAGAACCAGCTATCTCCAGGTTCGATTGGCATTTCACCGCTACCCACACCTCATCCCCGCATTTTTCAACATGCGTGGGTTCGGGCCTCCATTCAGTGTTACCTGAACTTCACCCTGGACATGGGTAGATCACCTGGTTTCGGGTCTACGACCACGTACTATTTCGCCCTATTCAGACTCGCTTTCGCTGCGGCTCCGCCTTATCAGCTTAACCTTGCACGGGATCGTAACTCGCCGGTTCATTCTACAAAAGGCACGCTGTCACCCATTAACGGGCTCCAACTAGTTGTAGGCACACGGTTTCAGGTTCTCTTTCACTCCCCTTCCGGGGTGCTTTTCACCTTTCCCTCACGGTACTGGTTCACTATCGGTCACTAGAGAGTATTTAGCCTTGGGAGATGGTCCTCCCAGATTCCGACGGGGTTTCACGTGTCCCGCCGTACTCAGGATCCGTCTCGGAGGGCAGCGGATTTTGACTACAGGATTGTTACCTTCTCTGATGGACCTTTCCAGGTCGCTTCGTCTATCCGTGCCTTTGTAACTCCAAAGAGACGTCCTACAACCCCAGAGGGCAAGCCCTCTGGTTTGGGCTGATTCCGTTTCGCTCGCCGCTACTCAGGAAATCGCATTTGCTTTCTCTTCCTCCGGGTAATGAGATGTTTCAGTTCCCCGGGTCTGCCTTCCATTCCCTATGTATTCAGAAATGGATACCATCCTATTAAAGATGGTGGGTTCCCCCATTCGGAAATCTCCGGATCAAAGCGTACTTACAGCTCCCCGAAGCATATCGGTGTTCGTCCCGTCCTTCTTAGGCTTCTAGTGCCAAGGCATCCACCGTGCGCCCTTAGTAGCTTAACCTTCGATTTGTTAGGCATTGCTGCCATAACGCATCAGTTATTACTAAGTTCTTGCATAAAAAATAATTATTGGATGTCGTTGTTTATGCTATCTAGTTTTCAAGGAACAAGGCTCCTACTTGAATCCACTTCTATGCTGCCTTGCACCGAGGAAGCCAACATCGTTAGCGTTACTCGAAGACGCAGGTGCACATCTATTTCATCATATAAGCCACATTTTGAAAGAATACAATCATTCTTTCAAAACTAAACGAAACGCTCATGTAAGGTTGGTAACGTAAGTTACCTTCGTAATTCTCCATAGAAAGGAGGTGATCCAGCCGCACCTTCCGATACGGCTACCTTGTTACGACTTCACCCCAATCATTTGTCCCACCTTCGGCGGCTGGCTCCA
This sequence comes from Bacillus sp. Cs-700, assembly GCF_011082085.1. Taxonomy (NCBI): domain Bacteria; kingdom Bacillati; phylum Bacillota; class Bacilli; order Caryophanales; family Bacillaceae; genus Bacillus; species Bacillus sp. Cs-700. The sequence goes on along the minus strand of NZ_CP041063.1, from coordinate 3,177,762 downwards.
TAAAGGTTACCCCACCGACTTCGGGTGTTACAAACTCTCGTGGTGTGACGGGCGGTGTGTACAAGGCCCGGGAACGTATTCACCGCGGCATGCTGATCCGCGATTACTAGCAATTCCGGCTTCATGCAGGCGAGTTGCAGCCTGCAATCCGAACTGAGAACGGCTTTATGGGATTTGCTTCACCTCGCGGTGTTGCTGCCCTTTGTACCGTCCATTGTAGCACGTGTGTAGCCCAGGTCATAAGGGGCATGATGATTTGACGTCATCCCCACCTTCCTCCGGTTTGTCACCGGCAGTCACCTTAGAGTGCCCAACTAAATGCTGGCAACTAAGATCAAGGGTTGCGCTCGTTGCGGGACTTAACCCAACATCTCACGACACGAGCTGACGACAACCATGCACCACCTGTCACTCTGTCCCCCGAAGGGGAACGTCCTGTCTCCAGGATTGTCAGAGGATGTCAAGACCTGGTAAGGTTCTTCGCGTTGCTTCGAATTAAACCACATGCTCCACTGCTTGTGCGGGCCCCCGTCAATTCCTTTGAGTTTCAACCTTGCGGTCGTACTCCCCAGGCGGAGTGCTTAATGTGTTAACTTCAGCACTGAGGGTGGAACCCCCCAACACCTAGCACTCATCGTTTACGGCGTGGACTACCAGGGTATCTAATCCTGTTTGCTCCCCACGCTTTCGCGCCTCAGCGTCAGTTACAGACCAGAGAGCCGCCTTCGCCACTGGTGTTCCTCCACATATCTACGCATTTCACCGCTACACGTGGAATTCCACTCTCCTCTTCTGCACTCAAGTCCTCCAGTTTCCAATGACCCTCCACGGTTGAGCCGTGGGCTTTCACATCAGACTTAAAAGACCGCCTGCGCGCGCTTTACGCCCAATAATTCCGGACAACGCTTGCCACCTACGTATTACCGCGGCTGCTGGCACGTAGTTAGCCGTGGCTTTCTGGTTAGGTACCGTCAAGGTACCGCCCTATTCGAACGGTACTTGTTCTTCCCTAACAACAGAGCTTTACGACCCGAAGGCCTTCGTCACTCACGCGGCGTTGCTCCGTCAGACTTTCGTCCATTGCGGAAGATTCCCTACTGCTGCCTCCCGTAGGAGTCTGGGCCGTGTCTCAGTCCCAGTGTGGCCGATCACCCTCTCAGGTCGGCTACGCATCGTCGCCTTGGTAAGCCATTACCTTACCAACTAGCTAATGCGCCGCGGGCCCATCCTGCAGTGTTAGCTCAGAAAGCCAACTTTCAACATCGCACCATGCGGTGCGATGTATTACCCGGTATTAGCTCCGGTTTCCCGGAGTTATCCCAGTCTGCAGGGCAGGTTGCCCACGTGTTACTCACCCGTCCGCCGCTAAGATCAGGGAGCAAGCTCCCATCTCTTCGCTCGACTTGCATGTATTAGGCACGCCGCCAGCGTTCGTCCTGAGCCAGGATCAAACTCTCCGATAGAAAGCTTAATCTAGCTTTTAAAACAATGTTTTGTTTCCGTAGAAACAACTACTTACATGGCGTTTCGTTCAGTTTTCAAAGAGCAATTCGTTTCTTTCAATGTCGTTTTCAGCGACTTTATTAATGTAACACATTAACCAAGTTTGCGTCAACAACTTTTTTGAAGTTTTTTGTTGCCGTGTTAATCTCTCGCGGCGACAAGTAATAATATACCACGGAGAAAAAATAGGGTCAACCCTTTTCTTGATATTTTTTCTCCGCGTATTACATTTATTCGATTGCGCTGTATTCTCTGATAAATATACCAGATCCTTTTGTCTCGCTTCTATGCACTTCAACCAAACCTTTTTCAATCATATATTCTAGCAGGGCACCAAGATCTATTCCATATTCTTTAAGCTGCTCTTCTTCCATTAGTTCCTGATAAGTCCAGGCATTACTACGTTCATTCATAACCTTCCTAATATGAACAGTCGCGTTTTTAGATTTTGATGATAATGAAAAATCATTAGCAAGCAGTAGTAATTCCAGGCGCTTATCAAGCGGATCTTCCCCCGATAAGAGTTCGGTATAAAGCTTGAAAATTTCAGGTTCAATTTGTTTCACCTGATTCCATACTGTAATCTCTGGATGGAATCCATGCTCAATAACTGATAAACGAGCAAGGTGATGCAAAGCATGAAGAATAAAATTATAGGCGTCCATATATTGTCTTGATGCAAACAATTCTTTTCCTTCTGTATAGCGACGAATTAACCTTGCAAACTCCACGCCGATTTTACGAGTGCGCTCTTCATAAGGAAAGTCCCTGATTCTCTCTTTCACCCCAGCTATGTACTCGTTACGATCGAAAATAATTTTCCCATTAACAAGCCAAGCTACAAGACGTCGATGGCTACCCGAAATCAACCATTCGTTAACTTGCTCTTCCGACACTACGTGCATGGCTGCTTTCTTACCTTCAAAATCATAATGTTTAACAAACCATGGTTTCTCATTATCTTGAACAATGATCAGTAATACTACATCAAAATTATCAGTAAGCGGATGAAAAGGCTTTGTTTTTTCAATGACTAGTACACCGAGCGTTCCTGGGTGACTCGCTCTCTCTTGATAAATCGGCCTTAAAAGATTTTCCATTATTCGATCCTCCAGAACTACTTATACTTTTGTTTCATTACACAAATCATTTTTCTCTTTTCAGTATTATCTTAAGTATTCAACAGTCCATATTATAAATCCTGTCGAAAATTAAGCAATCCCTGAATTTGAAGTTTCACTGTGAAAACTACTAATTCCTTCTATAGAAACATTACGCTACGAAGAAAAACTTTAATCAGTTTGCCTAATAAGGAAAGTGCTTACACCTTTTGCTTATGCTATAATTGGGTGCAGGAGGGACACGCAATGCAATTAAAGTATACTAATAAGATTAATAAAATTCGTACGTTCGCGCTGAGTCTCGTTTTTATTGGAATTGCGATTATGTATATAGGAATATTCTTCAAGACTTCCGTCTTGCTTATGACCATCTTCATGCTCATTGGATTTCTTGCAACAATCGCAAGTGCTGTTGTTTATTTTTGGATCGGTATGCTCTCAACAAGAGCGATACAGGTAGTCTGTCCAAATTGTGAAAAACCAACGAAAGTTCTCGGACGTGTAGATGCCTGTATGCATTGTAAGCAGCCTTTAACTATGGACCCTGACTTGGATGGAAAAGAGTTTGATGAGAAATATAATGTAAAGAGAGCACAAAAAAGAACGCAGTGAAAAAAGAGCTTCCGCAACATATGCGGAAGCTCTTTTTTATTAATGTTTGCTTTTTTGGCAATCTGGACACTTTCCGTAAATCTCCATTCTGTGATCGCCGACTCGGAAGCCTGTTACCTGTTCCGCAAGCGTTTCTACTTCGTCCAATCCCGGATAATGAAAGTCTACAATCTTACCACAATCATCACAAATAATATGATAGTGATCTGTTGTGACACAATCAAACCGGCTGGAAGCATCTCCGTACGTTAATTCTTTCACCAGTCCAATTTCCTTAAATACTCTCAAGTTATTATAAACAGTTGCTACACTCATATTAGGAAATTTTCCTTCAAGAGACTTATATATTTCATCTGCTGTAGGATGTGACATGGACTGGATTAAATGCTCCAGAATGGCATGACGCTGCGGGGTAATACGCACTCCTGAATTTTTCATTGCATCAATTGCTTCATGCAGTTTCTCTTCAGCCATTCGTCATGCACCTCGCTTTCAACAAGCATTCTTACTTTGTAATGTTTATAATTAGTGTACATGGTAAAAGAGTATTTTGTCAATAACGGCACGTCTATGAAGGGTTCTTACTTTTGATCTTGATGAAGTACTGACTCATTTTCTCCCATATGGTAGTTAATGAAACGTGCCGCAACGAATAAGAAATCAGACAGACGATTCAAAAATGAAAGAACAAGTGGATTCGTCTCTTCAACCATAGTCGTCAGACGCTCGGCACGCCTAACAATAGTGCGCGCAACATGTAAGCATGCTCCCGCTGAGTGGCCACCTGGCAAAATAAAATTACGCAAAGGTTCAAGTTGCTGCTCCCAGGCGTCGATTTGCTTTTCCATTTCATTAATATGCGCTTCTTCAATTGTCCATCCTACTTTTTTTCCTTTTGGAGTTGCAAGCTCAGCGCCAACATGGAAAAGCCACGTTTGTACTTTATGAAAAATAGACTCCCACTCTTCTTTTCCTTCAAATTGAGTCGCACCAAGATAACTTAAGGCAAGTCCAATTTGAGAATTCGCCTCATCACATGTTCCATAAGCTTCAACCCGAATATCGCTTTTTAATACTCGCTGTCCATAAACCAGAGATGTTTCCCCTTTATCGCCTGTCTTCGTATAAATCTTCAAATTTAATACCCCCTATCTGGATCAATGACGTTCTTATAATCGTTCATTCTATTTTGGTATTGCAATAAGTTATGTTCAAAAATTTCAATTGCTCTAGGTTGATAGTTGTCAGATATAGCAGAATGATGCGGCGTAACGGTTACATTCTCCATTCCCCAAAAAGGATGGGACGCATCAAGTGGTTCGTTTTTAAACACATCCAGCACGGCATGGGCTAGATGATTTTCATTTAATGCATCAATAAGATCCTGTTCCTCTACAGTATCTCCTCTACCAATATTAATAAATACACCCGAGTCTTTCATTGCTAAAAATTGCTCTTTCTTAAAATAATTCATTGTTTCATTCGTACTAGGTAGCACACTAATAACGAAGTCACATTTTGGAAGCATTGTTAAAAGGTCATCATTTTTATAAATTTCATCAAAGTGGTCTACTCTATGACCTGAGCGATTGACGCCAAGCGTTTTTATTCGAAAGGCTTTAGCTACCCTTGCAATCTCACTGCCAATAGCACCTGTGCCAATGATTCCGATAGTGCTACCAGTGATTTCGCGTATCGGAGTTTTCTTCTTCCAAATCTTCGATGATTCATTTGCGAGAACTACTTTTGTGTTTCTAGCGACTTGAAGCATGACGGAAAGGGTATATTCAGCCATAGGTATACGATGTATACCTCTCGCATTTGTAAGAAGAATTTTTTTCTCTTTAATCGCTTGTAGTGGCATACGTTCTAGTCCTGCTGAAAGGACCATTATCCATTTAAGTTGGTTAGCTTTCTGAATAAGAGTATCGTTCAAGTCTTCCCCATATGTAAGAAGAACTTCAGCTTCAGATAGATATGGTTCGGCTTCTGTCATTGATGAAAAGAACAGAAATGTGAGATCCGGATAGTTTTCTTTTAAGTGATCTTTAATTGTTGTTTTAAGTTTACCAGTTGATATTACCTTCATCTTTTCACCACTTTCATATGTTTCTTAACTATAAGTATAGCCGAATCAGCGGTGGCATTTAAGTATAAGCTCTTTCTTCTAAGTCAAAAAAAAAGAGCGCATGATGCGCCCTCAACTGAAGATATGATCTACTATACTCTATGTACAAAAATCTAAGGAGTATAGCCAAGTGCCCGGTAGACAAACGTTTAAGATAAATTTTCTTTAATATAGCTTAAGGCGGACTCTACGTGATCTTTCACACGGACTTTACGCCACTCTTTGACAAGGTTTCCTTCTTTATCAATAACAAAAGTAGAGCGGACAATGCCCATGTATTCTTTACCAAAGTTTTTCTTCAACTGCCATACATCATATGACTCTGCAGCAGAATGATCCTCATCCGCAAGCAGAAGAAACGGAAGATCATATTTATCAATAAATTTCTTATGCTTTTCGACAGGATCAGGACTGACTCCCAAAATCACTGTATCTAGTTCTTCAAAACCTTCAATGTGATCACGGAAATCACATGCCTCTGTCGTACAACCAGGTGTCATATCTTTAGGGTAAAAATAAAGCACGACATTTTTTCCTTTGTAGTCGGAAAGAGACACAGTTTCCCCCGTGCTTGCTTCTAATTTAAAATCAGGAGCTTTTTCGCCAATTTCTATACTCATTGTTACGCCTCCTTTGATCATATTAAGTTAAGCGTAACGAAATTCATGATAACTTACAACTTCGAGCTTTCTCGATAATCGACAATTGTAGTGACAAAAAAAGCAGCAGGCATTAAATAGCCAATTAATGCTTCAATAATCGCAATCCACCTTCCTAATCCAATTGGTGTGAGATCTCCATAGCCTACAGATAGAAGCGTGACCGCACTGAAATAAAGGACAGATTGAACTCTTGTAAGCGGCGTTAATGTCATATCTGCTAGATCCACTTGTCCTTCTTGTAGAACAGGGATATCAAGTATGATTAGACTTAAATACATACTTCCAAAAGCGATAATCATCGTTAAATAAACAAGAAATAGCAGAAACATCTTATACACAGAGAGCAGACTTCCAGGTACTCTCGTTCTTTTCATGAGAGCAACCATACTTCTCCCCACACTAATAAGGGCAAGAATAATCGCACAAGTAATCAATAAGAGCATTAGTAAACACCTCATAATAGGTTTATGAGGTGTTCGTTGAATTTAGGACGAACTATTCTGAAACAAGTGTCGTGTAGACAACCATCCGCTCCTCGTGGGTTCCTGCATCTTGATCAAATGTCCCTGTACAAGTAATTAAATTGAGGCTTGATTTAGAACTTGCTCCAAATACTTTCTCGAGTGGCGCATTATTTCTAGGATAAGACTCCACAGCATTCACCTCAAAATCATATGCCAACCCATGCTCATCCGTAACTGTAACGAGATCTCCAGCTTCTAAATCTCCAAGGTGAAAGAACACCGATGGTCCAGTTTTGTTATCAACGTGACCAGCAAGGACGGCATTTCCTCTTTCACCAGGTTTTGCTCCAGGCTGATACCATCCAACATTACGTTCATCTTTTGGCACATCCATTTGCCCATCTGGTAATTGGCCCACATGTTCCACTTTTGCGTCTACATGAATAGCTGGTATGGATAATTGAGCTGGAATGATCCCTACTAAAGCAGGTTCAATGGATTCTTTACTCTTATATGAAGAAGATACGGTTAGGTCTGGAGCAGAAACCAGTTGTGTGTCTTCATTATTAGGTAAAACTTCTTTCATTTCATCTGTGTGATCAGAAGAAGAGGAGCAGCCTGCCGCTGCTCCTAAAAGTAACATACTTAATAAAAGCTTTTTACACAGCATATGTGCTCCTCCTTCTACCTTGATTTAAGCTGTTTGCTTCTTACGAAGATAGATTCCAGTTCCTGCTGCTAAAATCGCTCCACCTAGGAGTGCCCAAGCAACTGTGTTGGACTGATCCGCTGTACCACCCATACCAGTTTGTGGCATTTCTGAAGGCATATTCGTCGCATCAACCATTGGCCATGCTTCAAGTGTTGGTTCACCTTCTACAAGACCGATGGCATATACCGAATAAACATATCCTTCTTTCAACTCAACACCTGGGATTTCAAGAACAACGTCTTCAGAACCCGCTGGTCGAACTTCAAGATCAACAGTCATAGGATCAACTTCTGCATAATCAGACGTCGATTTGAATGCAACATCGGAGAAAAGAACATCCCCATCTTTAACCGCAATATCTACATTAGGTGCATCTGGAGAAGCATGTACTACTCTTACTTTTGCTTTACCTTCAGAAGCTTCCATATCATCATTCAGTGCCCAAAGCGAAATGCTATCAAGTTTACCGACAGCTGCAGCAGAATACTTCATTCCTTCTTCAAGTGTCACGGACTGACTGATAACTGGATCACCTTCTCCATTCTCTCCAGCTGGGAATACTTCAATATCATGATCTCCGGCTGGAAGTGCCATGTAATCTGTTGCCTGCTTATATTCAGCACCTTCTACTACTGCTTCACCATCCACATACACATCAACTGCAGGTGCATCTGGAGAAGCATGGATCACACGTACCATCGCTTCGTGATTATCCGCAAACGCTGTTCCTCCAATAATTCCGAACATCATAACCATTGCGACCGCAGCTGCCATAAACTTCCTAAGCATTCCATCCACTCCCCTGATTTAATTTTTGTTATACTTTTGTATAACCTTTGTTCACTTGTTAATACGACAAAATCTTTGCATTTGGATCACTTTTTTTTACACTTTTATTGTTTTTATTTCAAATTCAAGGGAATAGGGCTACTAGCAAAGCTCGGAGGAGGAACAAACTAATGAGCAAAGGCAATTATGCGATTGCTTACTGGGATAGTGAAAACGAGGAACATTTTAAAGTCTTTTGTATTGAAAACCATCAGACGCTTTTACGCATCGCCCGTCGCATAGTCAATGACCAGCAAATTGCCGAAGAAATCGTTCAGGATGTTTATTTAGAAGTTTGGAATAAGAGAAGCCAATTTCAGCCTGATAAAGGAAAGCTTTCCACATGGGTAAACCAGATCACACGAAACCGAGCTATTGACCGGATTAAGAAAGAACAGCGCAATTTTAAAGAAACAGTTGTTGAAGATCATCATTTAGTTGATAAAGAAATTTATAATCAAGATGACTTTGGAAACAAAGATATCATTAATGGCGCCTTAAATTCTTTGAATACGGATCAAAAGGAAATTCTTAAGCTCATCTATTTAGAGGGATATAGTCAAGCAGAAGTAGCTTCCAAAAAGAAGATTCCTCTTGGAACAGTGAAAAGTCGCGTTAGGCTTGGCATGAAAAAATTAAAAGAAAAGATCGATTCATCATTATTAGAACCTGTTTAAACATAAACAAAAAGTCCAGAGGGATTCCCTCTGGACTTTTAATTACCTGCGCCTCTATATTTCGTGACGCCAATATTCCACATAAAGATCGCAAATCCAAAAAAGACAGCGCCCATCACTGGGGTAAGAAAAGCATAACCGTACCATTCTTCACGACCCAAGAAATAAGCAGATGGATAAACACCAACAAAAGCAAAAGGTAAGATCCACGTTAATACAAAGCGAATGACTTTATTGTAGATATCAACTGGATATCTACCATAGTTTCCGATATTATACATCATTGGCATAATGCTTGTTCTACTATCTGACCAAAAACTGATACTGGCCAGCAAAATAAAGATTCCTGCGTAGACAAAAGCTCCGCCTAGAACCATGAAAATAAAAACAATAGGGTCATACCAGGATAGGCTTAGATCAAGACGACTTCCTGCATATATCATAACAGCGATACCAGTTAGTACCCCAAACAATGATTCAAGCTCCATCCGTTCTAAAATAATTTGAAACAAACTATGCACGGGTCTTGTTAAGATTCGATCCATCTCCCCTTTAACAATATACCTTTCATTGAAATCCCAAATATTAAAGAAGGCGCCAAAAATGGCAAATGGAACGAGAAAAAAGCCATAAATAAAAATAATTTCATCCTTCGACCAGCCGCTCAACATATTTGTATGTCCGAATACTACTAATATAAAAATAAGATTGACTGCTTGAAACAATAAATCAGACATAATCTCCATCAGCATATCAACACGATAGGTTAATCTTGTTTTCATATACTGCGCTACATATAGAAAGAAAACACTCGTATGTTTCATCTATTACCCTCCCTGCACAATCAAACGTTTTTTGGCAATAACCCATAGCGCTTGAATTGGAAGAATCAAAATAGCCGCCCAGACAAGCTGGAAAAGAATCGCCTCCCAAACCGCACTCCCAGTAAAACCTTCTGTAAAAATCATACTTGGGATATAGCTAATAGCTTGAAATGGAAGAAAGTCCATGACATTCTGCGCCCAACCTGGATAGAAACTAATTGGAAGTAATAACCCCGAGAACAAATCGATTACAACGCGTTTTGCTCTAATCAGTCCATCGTTGTTAAAGAAGAAAAAGGTCATAACACCCGTCAGTAGATTAATTTGAGTATTAACAATAAAACTTAGAATAATTGCAATCATAAAGAACATCCATGTCGAAAATGCAGCTGAAAATTCAATAGGGAATATAAGGCTAACGATAATCATACCTGGAATTGAAAAGAAACTTAACCTGAAAATGCCTTCCCCTAGTCCTTGCATCGTCTTCATTACTAAATAGTGATAAGGCCGAATAAATTCTATTGCTACCTTACCTTCTTTAATCTCCTGAGCAATTTCTCGATCAATGTTATTAAAATAAAAAGCTCTTGCCATCCAGGCAACCGCAACATAGGTTGTCATCTGAATCACGGATAATCCTTCAATTTCTCCTTTTCCACCATAAATGGCATTCCACAAAAAGTAGTACGCTCCGATATTAATGCTATAAATTAAAATTCCACTATAATAGTTCGTCCGATAGGCAAGCATCATTAAAAAACGAACTCGAATCATTTCGAGATACTTACCCATTTAGCATACCTTCTTCATAGATATTTCGAATAATCTCTTCCGTCGAAATTTCATGAATTTTAATATCCGTAATTCGATTTGCTGCCACAACTCGACCAATCACTTCAGAAATCACGTGCTCTTCGTTAATGACATTCGCAATCCATACGTTATCTCGGTCACCTTTTGTCCATTCTGCTTCGAGTTCTTTCAATAAAGGTTGGAGTTGTTCACCATTAACCTGTTCACCAAACTGAAATTCAATCTGCTTTCCTTCTCCCCAGTTAGAACGGAGTTTAGCAAGTTTCCCATCATAGATAATCTGTCCTTCATCCAGCATCACAACACGATCACATAATGCTTCAATATCCGTAAGATCATGGGTAGTAAGTAAGATGGTGGTCTTGTACTTCTCGTTAATCTCCTTTAAGAAATTACGAATCTTTAACTTTACAAGGACATCAAGACCAATAGTTGGTTCATCAAGAAACAAAAGCTTTGGATTATGAAGAAGCGCTGCTGCTAGCTCACACCGCATACGTTGTCCTAGCGATAACTTTCTTACAGGCTTATCAAGCAATGGTCCAATATCAAGTGATTCAATGACGTGATTCATATGTTCGTTATACACATCATCCGGCACGTTATAGACTTTCTTAAGCAAACGAAACGATTCTTGTACGGCAATATCCCACCACAATTGAGAACGTTGACCAAACACAACACCAATGGAACGAACAAATTTTTCACGTTCTTTATGAGGATCCATTCCATTCACCCGAACAGTCCCAGAAGTTGGTGTTAAAATGCCAGTTAGCATTTTAATGCTTGTTGACTTTCCAGCACCATTTTCTCCGATATACCCTACCATTTCCCCTTCGTTAACAGTAAACGATATATCTTTTACAGCAGAAATCACTTTATAATTACGCGTAAACAGATCTCGAAACGCTCCTTTTAATCCTGAGCGGCTTGAATGAGATTTAAAATCCTTACGCAACGACTGCACATCAATAACCTTTTCCATTCGTTATCCTCCTTTTTACACACCAACTTAGTTTACAAGAGCCACTCCTATTAAACAATCATTGCGCTTAAGTGCAAGTGGGAATAGTGTTTTGTTCCACTCTACTCATGCTACAATGGATAGTGATGAACAAGTAAGACTAGGAGGTTAACATGAATTTCACGAAATCAGAACAACACCATAAAGAATCACTTGATATTATGCTAGGTGGCGTAAACAGTCCATCCCGTTCCTACAAGGGGGTTGGTGGCGGCACACCAGTTTTCATGGAAAAGGCGAAAGGCCCTTATTTCTGGGATGTAGATGGCAATAAGTACATAGACTATCTAGCTGCTTATGGACCTATTATTACAGGACATGCTCATCCTCATATTACAAAAGCGATCACAAAAGCTGCAGAGAATGGCGTTCTTTACGGTACGCCTACCGTTCTAGAGAATCGCTTTGGATCAATGCTTCAGGAAGCCATTCCTTCTCTTGAACGCGTTCGGTTTGTAAACTCCGGTACCGAAGCGGTTATGACAACGATTCGTGTTGCAAGGGCCTATACCGGTCGCAACAAAATTGTGAAATTTGCTGGTTGCTATCATGGACACTCAGATCTTGTCCTAGTTGCTGCTGGTTCTGGCCCTGCTACTCTAGGAAGTCCGGATTCTGCTGGCGTTCCAAAAAGCATTGCCAGAGAGGTGATCACGGTACCATTTAACGACATTGAGGCTTATAAAGAAGCAATGGAAAAATGGGGAGATGAAGTAGCTGGTGTTCTCGTTGAGCCGATTGTTGGGAACTTTGGAATCGTTGAGCCTGAAGATGGTTTTCTTGAACAGGTCAATGAAATCACTCACCAACACGGTGCTCTCGTAATCTACGATGAAGTGATCACGGCGTTCCGCTTTATGTACGGCGGTGCTCAGAACTTACTTGGTGTTGAGCCAGATATGACAGCACTCGGAAAGATTATTGGAGGAGGTCTCCCGATTGGCGCATACGGCGGTAAGCGCGAGATTATGGAACACGTTGCTCCTCTAGGACCAGCTTATCAAGCTGGAACAATGGCCGGAAATCCCGCTTCGATCTCAGCAGGTATAGCGTGTTTGGAAGTCCTCCAAGAAGAAGGGGTATATAACCACTTAGACAAACTTGGAGAACGACTTGAATTAGGCATCCTTCAACACGCAAAGGAAGCCGGGATTCAGATTACAATCAATCGTCTAAAAGGGGCTCTTACCGTCTACTTTAATAACGAGAAAGTAATCAATTACAAACAGGCCGAGGATTCTGATGGAGAGAAATTTGCCCGATTCTTTAAACTCATGCTTCAAGAAGGAATTAATCTTGCCCCTTCTAAATACGAAGCTTGGTTTCTAACAACAGAACATACTGAAGAAGATATTGATGAAACGCTTGAAGCAGTAAAACGCGTCTTCCAACAGATGGCTTAATGGAAATTGATAAAGACAGAATGAAGCACCTTCATTCTGTCTTTTCTACTATCTTTGGTATTATTTGAAATAAGCCTTGCTATCCGAACCATTCCGATGTATAACTAGAACGTCTCATATGTTTAAAAGAGGAAATAGAGGTTACTCTCTATATTAATAGTATGCAATGAAAGGATAATAACAGAATGAAGTTTGGTGCCCGTATTTTTAAAACAGGGCTTGCGATTACCATCGCCTTATATTTAGCAACATGGCTTGGATTAGAGCCACCTACTTTCGCAGGTGTAGCTGCATTGTTTGCGATCCAACCATCCATCTACAGATCGTATCAAACGATTATCGATCAATTTCAATCAAACATTATCGGAGCCCTGCTAGCCGTCGTGCTTGTTCTTCTTTTCGGAAATCAGCCCATTGTCATTGGTTTAGGCGCTATTATCATTATCGCCATTAATATTAAATTAAAGATTGAAAGTACAATTCCACTAGCTGTTGTAACAGTGATATTAATTATGAACGCGCCACAAGAGGAATTTATCACTTTTGCCACGAATCGATTTCTCGTCATTATGGTTGGGGTCGTCAGTTCTTTCTTTGTGAATTTGATTTTCCTCCCACCGAAGTATGAAACGAAATTGTTTCATAAAATCGTAAGCAACACTGAATATATCTCACAATGGATTCGACTTGCTACGAGAAATGATGCTGAACACAAAGTCCTTAAAGAAAACTTAATTAAGTTAAAAGAAGACACGGTGAAAAGTGATCAGTACTTTCTTCTTTATAAGGAAGAGCGAACCTATTTTAAACGAAGAGATTTTGTAAAAGCTCGGAAGCTCGTTCTATTCAGACAGATGATCGCTACAACAGAAAAATCACTCGCTATTCTAAAAATGCTTGATCAACTTGATGTCAAGATTTTGATCATGCCCGATGAGGTAAGAAAGATGATTCAGACTCACCTTGATGAGCTGACAAATTATCACGAACGTATCCATTTAAAATATATCGGCAAAGTGAGGCATCAGTCTCCTGAGGAAATGTTAAACACAGTCGGATCCGGTGAATCCACTTTAACCGAACGCTATGTTGATTTATACGAAAGTGGTGAATGTAACCGCGAGCTTTGGATGACAATCTTTCCTTTAATCGGTATGATTATTGATTACAACGACCATCTTGAACATCTTGATCTGCTAGTCGATAGCTTCCATTCGTATCACCAGGAAGAAAATGAAGTCGACATACAAGAGCTTCATGCCAAATAAAAAATCAGCCGAATCGGCTGATTTTTTTATTTCTTCATTTTAGGATCCAACGCATCACGGAGACCGTCACCTAGTAGGTTAAATCCAAGAACTGTTAGCATAATTGCAAGTCCTGGAAAAAACACCGTCCACGGAGCCTGGATAATGTATGAACGGGAGTCTGCTAGCATCTTCCCCCACTCAGGTTGTGGCGCCTGTGCACCGAGACCTAGAAAACTAAGCGCAGCCGCTTCTAGAATAGCAGTCGCTATCGCAAGCGTTCCTTGCACAATAATAGGTGCGAGGGAATTCGGTAATACGTGATGAAAAATGATTCTTGAGTCTCTCATTCCAACAGCCCTCGCCGCCATCACATACTCTTCCTGTTTCACACTTAACACTCTAGAACGAACAAGCCGTCCAAAGTTTGGAATATTAATAATGGCAATCGCAATCAGCGCATTTCTTAAAGATGGTCCTAAAACTGCCACAACTGCAATCGCTAGAAGAATACTTGGAAAGGCAAGCATGATATCAAAGATACGAGAAATAATTGTATCTACTAATTTACCGTAATATCCCGCTACCATACCTAGTAAACTTCCTACCGCTGCTGAACCGAGTACGGCAAAGAAACCTACCCATAAAGAAATACGTGCCCCATAAATAATACGTGATAAAATATCGCGACCGAAATCATCGGTTCCAAACCAATGACTGGCTGATGGCGATTGAAGTCGTTCACCTAATTTTTGTTCGTTAATCCCTTCAGGAGCGATGACCCCTGCAAAGATCGCTAGAAGAATGAAAAAAAGTACAATCCCCATGCCGACCATCGCTAGCTTATTTCTCCTGAATCCTTTCCAGGCTTCACGCCATGGCGATAATACTTCTTCATCTGGTTGCTTTTGAACATTCACTTTTTTTTGCGGAGCAATTTCAGCCATCTTAGAAGCCCCCTTTAGTTGTATTTGATTCGAGGATCAATTGCAGCATACAGCAGATCGACAATTAAATTAATGAAAACGAAAATTACCGCAACGATTAAAATCCCGGATTGAATGACAGGATAATCTCTAAAATTAATCGCGTCGTAAATGTATCGACCAATTCCTGGCCAACCAAAGATCGTCTCAGTAAGAATCGCTCCCCCAAGAAGCAAACCCATTTGCAGTCCAATAACGGTTAGAACGGGAATAAAGGCATTTTTTAAAGAGTGTTTATAGACAACCCAAAACATTTTCGTTCCTTTTGCACGCGCTGTTCGAACAAAATCAGAGCGCATAACTTCAAGCATGCTTGAGCGTGTCATTCGTGCAATAATAGCCATTGGAATCGTACCAAGAGCAATCCCAGGTAGAATCAAATGCTTAATCACTTCAACAAATTGATCCATTCTCCCCTGAAGTAAGGTATCAATAAGATAAAGGTGAGTAATCGCATCTACAGGGTTTCTCACATTTTCACGACCCGTTGATGGAAGCCATCCGAGTTCAAGAGAGAAAGCCCACTGTTCCATCAACCCAAGCCAGAAAACAGGCATGGATACACCAACTAGCGCTAACACCATAGCCGTGTAATCAAACCATGAGTTCTGAAACCATGCACTAATAATCCCTGCATTTACACCGATAAAAATCGCAATCACCATCGCAACAAGCGAAAGTTCAAGAGTAGCCGCAAGATATGGCCAAATCTCTCCACTTATATCTGAACTTGTACGAAGAGAAGTACCTAAATCTCCCGTAAATAAGTTTTTAATATAATCGATATACTGTAGATACCACGGCTGATCCAGGCCAAGCTGTTTTGTTAAACTTTTTATTGCTTCCTCTGTTGCCTGTTGTCCTAAAATAACCTGTGCTGGATCACCAGGAATAGCTCGAATCATAAAAAACACGATTAACGTCATCCCAAACAAAACCGGGATAAGCATAAGCAGTCGTCTAACTGTATAAGCAAGCATCTACTCACCTCTTCCGTCTGTAAAAAATCTTGTCGTCATAATATGTATGTAACGTTATGAAGAATAAAAGGGGAGTGTATCACTCCCCTTTCTTATTTCCTATTGAAGCGTTACTTTCGTCAGCTTGTCAGATCCAGTTGGATGCGGTGAAAAACCTTTAATTGTACTTGAACCACCAAGTGCTGGCTTGGAGTGTACAAGAGGAATCCATGGTGCATCTTCATGGATAATTTCTTGTGCTTCTTTATAAAGCTTATTACGTTCTTCTTCATCTGGAGTCGACTGTGCTTCGATTAGAAGATCATGAAGCTCCTGATTTTCATAGTACGTATAGTTGTTGCTTCCAATGTTATCTTGATCAAGAAGGACGTATAGGAAGTTATCAGCGTCACCGTTATCGCCAGTCCAACCTAACAAGAAGCTATCTGCTTCACCATTACGAGCTTTTTCAAGATAAGTTGCCCACTCGTAGGATTTGATTTCAGCATCTACGCCAATTTCAGCGAAGCTTTTCTGAAGAACTTCTGCTACTTTTTGACCATCTGGCATATATGGACGTGGAACTGGCATAGCCCAAAGCTCCATTTCAAATCCATCTTCATAGCCAGCTTCTTTTAGAAGATCCTTCGCCTTATCAAGATCATACTCGTAACCTTCAATATCATCGTTATATCCACCGATTACCGGAGGCATCGGATTTTTCGCGGGCTCCGCTTGTCCTGCATAGAAAGAATCGATAAGCGCTTGCTTGTCCACGGCGTGGTTCAGCGCCTGACGTACAAGCTTATCTTTTAATGGTCCGCGATTTGTTGTCAATCCAACGTATCCAACGTTCATAGAAGGTCGGAAGAACGTTTGAAGATCGCCATTGTCTTCTACCTGCTGAACATCAGAAGGGTTAAGACCATCCATCAAATCGATTTCACCAGCCATTAAGGCATTTAGACGTGCTGAGTTATCAGGAATCGCTCTGAAAATAACACTATCAAGTTTTGGATAACCATCCATCCAGTACTCTTCGTTTTTATTTAGAACGATTTTGTCATTTCTGTTCCACTGATCAAATACAAACGGACCAGTACCTACAGGATTTTCACCAAACTTATCGCCCTGCTTCTCAAGTGCATCCGGGCTAGCGATCGCAAATGGAGACATCGCGATATTTTTAAGGAATGGCGCTTGTGGACGCTTTAACTTAAATTCGACTGTATAATCGTCTGTCGCCGTTACACTTTCAATTACATGTCCTTCGTCACCTTTAAATCCACCAAACATGGACTTATAGTAATAAAATGCTTCTTCATTCCCATTCATCCAACGTTCGAAGTTGTAAACTACAGCGTCTGCGTTAAAGTCAGTACCATCATGGAACTTTACACCTTCACGAAGAGTGAATGTATATGTCTTCCCATCGTCTGAAACTTCCCAATCTGTTGCAAGTGCTTCCTGTACATCTGTGTTATCATCACCGTAATCAAGGAGCGTATCAAAGATGTTCTTTGTTACTTTAAATGATTCACCGTCTGTAACAGATGCTGGATCAAGTGATACCGAGTCACCACCGCGACCAAAGATCAACGTTCCACCTGCTTCTTCTCCTCCGTCTCCGGAGTCTCCCCCACCATTGCCATTCGTTTCGTTAGATCCACCGCAACCGGCTAGACCAATCGAAAGAAGCAATACAAACATTAATGAAAAAATGGTTTTCTTCATGTTCTTCCCCCTTAGTCATGTGTGTGATTTATACAAGGTCTTCTTCATACAGATGACACGCTGTATGGTGCCCAGGTTCTATCTCCCTGAATTCGGGAACAACGGAGCTGCACACGTCCATCGCCTTAGGACATCGCGTGTGAAAAGGACACCCTGATGGCGGATTCGATGGACTTGGCACATCTCCAGTAAGAATAATTCTGTCTTTCCCATATTCAGGATCTGGAACCGGCACCGCTGAAAGAAGAGCCTGTGTATACGGATGTTTTGAATCCAAATAAAGCTTTTCACTATCTGCCATTTCGACTATGCGACCAAGGTACATCACTCCAACGCGATCGCTAATATGACGGACAACACCTAAATCATGAGCAATAAACAAATATGTTAGTCCAAGCTCTTTCTGAAGATCTTCTAAAAGATTTAATACTTGAGCTTGAATCGAAACATCAAGTGCTGAAACAGGTTCATCTGCAATGATTAATTTCGGATTAACGGCAAGTGCCCTTGCTATACCTATTCTTTGGCGCTGTCCGCCACTGAATTGGTGAGGATAGCGCTTAGCATGGTAGGCACTTAGACCAACAATTTCAAGAAGTTCTCTTACCCTTTTTTTTCGGTCTACTTTATTACCAAGCTGATGAACAATAAGAGGTTCTTCGATAATTTTTTCAACTGTATGCCTCGGATTCAGCGATGCAAAAGGATCCTGAAATACCATTTGAATATCTTTTCTAAGGTGACGGAGATCCTTTTTGTTTAAGGTCGTCATTTCTTTCCCATCAAAAAGAACTTCACCTTCACTTGGTTCAAGCAGTCTCATTAACATCCGTCCAGTTGTAGACTTTCCACATCCACTTTCTCCAACAAGTCCAAACGTTTCTCCTTTATGTAATGTAAAGGTCACACCATCAACGGCTTTTACTGTTCCTACCTGCTGCTTAAGTACGCCTCCCTGAATGGGAAAATGTTTCTTGAGCTGTTTAACTTCAAGTAGTGCTTCTTGCAAAATAGGCGCCCCCTTTAGCTTTTCACTCTCTCTAATACAGCTGCTTTCTCGGCATCTTCATGAAGCCAGCATCTGGCTTGTTGTGCCGGTCCTGCATCTAAAAGCATTGGATTCTCTTCATAACATTTATCAAAAGCGAAACTACAACGTGGTGCAAAGTGACATCCCTTATGGATAGAACCTGGTTTTGGAACATTTCCAGGTATTGAATACAGCCTGTCTTTTCGAACGCGAACGTCAGGTACTGATTCGATTAAACCGATTGTATAGGGATGCTTAGGGTGCTGAAATATATCCTGTGTTTTCCCTTGCTCTACGATTTTCCCAGAATACATGACAGCAATCCGATCACAAATCTCTGCTACTACACCAAGATCATGCGTAATCATAATGATTGATGTGTTTGTTTCTCTATTCAACTTTTTCATCAACTCAAGAATCTGAGCTTGAATGGTCACATCAAGAGCAGTTGTTGGCTCGTCCGCGATAAGAACTTCTGGTTCACATGCCATTGCCATTGCGATCATAACGCGCTGACGCATCCCACCAGATAATTGGTGAGGATATTCATTCATTAGCTCTTCAGCTCTTGGTAGTCCCACCAACTTAAGAATTGATACAGCATGCTCCCAGGCTTTTTTCTTGTTCCATTTCTTATGTATTCGAATTCCTTCGATCAGCTGATTTCCTATTCGGAAGACTGGATTTAGCGATGTCATCGGCTCCTGAAAAATCATGCCAATTTCATTCCCTCTTATCTTCCTCATCTCTTTCTCAGATTTGGCGATAAGATTTTCGCCTTTGTATGTAATTTCGCCACCGACTACCTTACCAGGGGCCTGAATGAGCTGCATAATGGATAATGAGGTAACACTTTTCCCAGATCCGGACTCCCCTACAATCCCAAGCACCTCTCCTTTATTGACATAAAAATCAACAGAATCGACTGCTGGAATTTCTCCATCATCTGTAAAAAAGTGAGTTTCTAACCCGCTAACTTTTAATACTGGCTGTTCCACACCCTCACCCCTTTCTGTGAATTCTGAATTTTTTAATTTAACTAAAATCTGTTTATCATTATTACATTAATTTAACCAATTGGCAACGTGTATTGAGGTAATTTTCTGTCTTTCTTTGTCACTTTTACGCGATAATGTGCATAATTAAACAAAAAAAGCATCTAAAATAGATGCTTTTTGATGAATCGTTATAAATTTTGTACTTGGAACAGATTATGGTATGACCCTTTTTGTTTCATCAGTTCTTGATGGTTTCCACTTTCAGAAATTTGTCCATTTTCAACGACAACAATTCGATCCGCATGCGTCACTGTTGCAAGACGGTGCGCTACGATGAAAGTTGTTCGATCTTTTGCAAGTATTTCGAGCGCCTCCTGGATAAGATGTTCACTCTCAAGATCAAGAGCTGATGTCGCTTCATCCAAAATGAGGATAGGAGGATTTTTGAGAAAGACACGCGCGATGGCAATCCTTTGCTTTTGTCCTCCGGATAATTTCACACCGCGTTCACCAACGGGCGTATCGTAACCTTCCGGAAGGCTGTTGATAAACTCATGCGCATTCGCTGCTTTTGCTGCACGAATGACATCTTCTTCAGAAGCATTCGGATTTCCCATCATAATATTCATTCGAACCGATTCACTAAACAAGATATTATCTTGTAAAACCATTCCGATATTGTCACGAAGACTTCTTGCTTCGTAATCCCGAATATCCGTGCCATCGATAAGAATACGCCCACCCGTTACCTCATAGAAACGAGGAATCAAACTAACTAGAGACGATTTCCCACCTCCGCTCATACCAACGAGAGCAATGGTTTCCCCAGCCCTAACATCTAGATCAATTCCTTTTAGAACAGGAAGATCATTTTCATTATATTTGAAATAAACATCTTCAAACTGGATATTTCCTCGAACGTTACTCAACTTTCGAGCATCTTCTCTATCCACAATATCGTATTTCTCATCAACAAATTCAAAAACTCGATCCATTGAAGCAATGGATTGCGTTAGGGTTGTAGATGAGTTTACCAATCGTCTAAGTGGACTATATAGGCGATCCATATAAGTTACAAAGGCTACCATCTCACCAATTTGAAGTCCTCCTGAAATTACAAGGTACGCAGAAAAGGCAATAACAATAAGAGGCGCTACATCCGTAATTGTATTAACGACAGCGAACGTTTTGGCATTCCACCTTGTATGATCAAGTGCTCGTTCTAAGAAATTCGTATTTCTTTTGTTAAATTGATCTTGTTCATAATCTTCCAGGGCAAAACTTCTAATCACTGACATCCCTTGAACTCGTTCATGAAGATGACCTTGAACTTCTGCAAGTGCTTGTGAGCGGTCCTTCGTTAAGTCCCGAAGTCGCTTATAGAAAAACTTAACTGAAAGTCCATACAGAGGAAGAAGAACAATAGCTGCAAGCGTAAGCCAGACATTCATAAACGATAATATACCGATAATGATAACGATCGTAATGAGATCAAGCCAAACATTCATCATCCCAGTAATCACAAATGTTTTTGTCTGTTCCACATCATTTATTACTCTTGAAATGATTTCGCCAGCTTTGTTATTAGAGTAGAACTTCAAACTTAATTGTTGAATATGAGAAAATAGTTTATCTCTTATATCATAAAGAATCTTACTTCCAATCCATTGAGCGTAATACTGACGGAAGTATTCTACCGGTGGTCTGACAACCACGAATAGGAAGAAAGCTCCTCCCATCAACCAAAGAAGTTGCTCATATTTATCCCCAGCTGGCATTTCTGCATTGATAATATCATCAATAACATACTTTAAAATCAATGGCAGAAGAAGAGGAATCCCAAACTTTACTATTCCGATTCCAATTGTAATTCCAATTTGTTTTTTATATGGCCTGACGAAAGTCATATATCTTTTTATACTACCCAGATGGCATCATCCTTTAGCTATTCACATGCTTTTTAATATCATGCAAAAACCTGTTGAAAAACATTCAACAGGTTTTTCTTACCTATATTGTAGAAATTGTTCATACCACTGATCCACAAAACCTGGAGCAAATGGTCCTTTACGCTGATGAATCCAGTTCATCAGCTCTTTTACATTTTGTTGTATAATGCGGTCAATGGCTTCGGGATAATTCATCTCTTCGCGGTGTGCTTCATACTCATCTTCATCAAGAAGTTTAAAGGTCATATCAGGATAGATCTTAATATCAAGATCATAATCAATATATTTTAACGCCTCTTCGTCGTACGTAAATGGTGTACCTAAATTACAATAGTAATAAAGTCCATCCGTCCGAATCATTCCAATGACATTAAACCAGTGGTTCGCACTAAAATAGCAAATCGCAGGTTCACGCGTACGCCATTGTCTTCCATCAGCTTCTGTCACGAGAATGCGATCGTTCCCCCCAATGATTTCTTTTGAGGTACCTTTCAGTACGATGCTTTCTTCCCAAGTACGATGAAGCGTACCGCGATGTTTGTAACTTTGAATTTGAATTCTCGTCCCGGTCGTTGGGAAACTCATCTCCTTCTCCTTTCCTAAGAAATTCCGGAAAACGATGAATGCCTCTTGCATATAGGCAGACTCACAGTATCCATTCTTTCTTACCGTTCAATACATGGCTATCATCAAATTTATTACATCTCATCTATATTCTTCTCCATTATAACGCTTAACAAAATAAAATTAAAATAAAAGCGCCACTCGAATTGAATGGCACCTCAATTGCTATTAATAAATTGGTGTATTTTCAAAGGTAGAGATGACATTCTCGATTAGTCGTTCAAACTCTTCTTCCAAATGCAACAGCCGTTCTTTTTTTTCAACAATAATCGTTTTCATCGCTTCATCCGACCCACATAACGTCTCCTCTAACTTCTGTATTTCTTCCTTGGTATAAATCATCTGATCAGCAAGCTTGAGCTGTTGTTGAATAAGCTCATCAAACTCAGTCATCTAACCTTCTCCTTTCAAACTAAACGTGTTAACTCACAGATACGAAACATCTTCAGCAAACAAATTCCATATGTGAGATAAAAAACCTTTGGAAAGTTCTGTAGAGAAGTAGGAGGTTTTGTCAAAAACATTTTTGCGCTGCCTCTCTCTGTAACGGGAAGCAGCTTAAATAGGTATGATACATTCAGGCTTTTCATTTTTAGGTGAATTGACAATTGTGGAAACTTCGTAGGCATTCATCTCAGAAGACGCAAAAGGCTTCATGCACTGGTTTAATTCGGCTAAATCATTCACGGAAGAATCAAGCCAGATTTTTTCCGTTTCTTTTGTTAAAATGACAGGCATTCGATTATGTATTTCTTCCATTAGCTCATTTGCTTCAGTCGTCAAAATGGTACACGTATAGTGTGTGTGATTACCATCATCCCATTTTTCCCATAATCCAGCCATTGCAAACGGCTCACCTTTTCTTACTTGAATTCGCATAGGTACTTTCCTATTCTCCGTTTGTTTCCATTCATAGAAGCCATCGGATAAAATTAGGCATCTCTGCTTTTTAAGTGCGTGCTTAAAACTTGCCTTTTTATCTGCCGTTTCACTCCTTGCATTGATCAATTTAGATGCCATCGAAGCATCCTTTGCCCAAAAAGGAATTAACCCCCACCTTAATGTTCCCATTCGATTACAATGGCCTGCTCGAATAACGGCTGGAATTTGTTGAGATGGCGCGACATTAAACCTTGGCTCATAGCCTTCAATAGTTGTCTGTTCAATTTGAAACCGTTCTAATAGAGCGTCGAGTTCTGTTGTTAAGGAAAAGCGTCCACACATATGAAGCCTCCTTCCTTCTAGTAAGTGTTTCGATGTTTTCGTTGAAATCCCTATCACCCTTTAATCATTTGAAAGAAAAACAGGGCTGACTAAGTCAGCCCTGCATGGGAAGTTCTCTTATTGTTGCTGCTGGTTGTTTTTCGAAGATGCTTGCTGCTTATTTTGAGCAGACTTTGCGTTACGAGCTTTCACTTGCTGAGCATCCGTTTCGCTTGCAAATTCAGCACCGTATTGTTGCTGACCTGCTTGTCCTGCTTGTCCTGCAGATGCTTGCTGCTTGTTTTGAGCAGACTTCGCATTGCGAGCTTTCACTTCTTGAGCATCCGTTTCACTTGCAAATTCAGCACCGTATTGTTGCTGACCTGCTTGTCCTGCAGAAGCTTGTTGATTCTGCTGTTTTACGTGTTGAATACTTGTACCAGCTTGAGTTTGTCCTGGTTTCTTTGCCATGGCTTATCACCTCCCACAAACAATAGAATATCCAGATCAGACATTCTTATGTATGCTATTTCAAAAAATAAAAAATCCTCTCTTGGTTTCTCAAAACTTCCCTTCATACTACATACATTTCTGTAGCAAAATATAATCGAAAAGGAGGATCTTAAATGGATCATCGAGATATGACTGAGCTATCCATGATGGCGAAAAAGGATTGGGCTGACCAGGAGCTTTCTTTTTTTCACCACAGTTTGCAGCAAATTGCACCTTATTTAAACAGTGAGGGCCTGGCAATTCATAGAGAAATCATGAAAGAAATTGAACAACGTGGTGGATTGTCTGCCTTTATGCCTGATTAAAATGATAAACAAAAGCCCTCCGGATATTCACGGAGGGCTTTTAACATCATTAAAAATTAGATTTTGATTGTCCACCATCTACCGTGATGGTGGCACCGACGATCCAGGAGGCTTTGTCAGAAGCTAGAAAAACGACGGCATTTGCTACTTCCTCAGGTGTACCAAATCTCCCACCTGGAATTTCTTTTTCTACAAACTGAGCAATTTTCTCTGGATCCTCTTCCTTTCGCTTTTGCCAATTTCCTGAAGGATGAAGAATCGCACCTGGTGCTACGCCATTTACCCGCACACCATCTTGAATTAATTCATCACCCATTGCTTTTGTAAAGCTAATCATGGCTGCTTTTGAGTGATTATAAGTTGGCTTGCCGCCAGATTCCCGACCAAAGATCGAAGAGATATTGACAATCACCCCTTTACCCAGCTCCTTCATTTTTTCTGCTGATAGTTGACTGAGGTGAACCGCTGAATAGAAATTTAGATCCATCGCCTTATGAAATTCAGAGAGATTTGTTTCCATAATCGTCCCTCCACTGCTTCCTCCAGCATTATTTATGAGGATATCAATAGAACCAAATTCCATTATAAATGAATCCAATAGCTGTACACGTTTTCTTTCATCAGTTACATCCGCTTCGAATAAAGCAAGGTTCGGGCCAATTTCATCTTTCGCCATCTCAAGATCCTCGCGATTCCTTCCACAAATACCTACCTTTGCACCTTCTTCATAAAATGCCTTCGCAATCGATTTGCCAATGCCTTTTGAACCACCTGTAATTAAAACGCGTTTATTTTCTAAATTCAACTCCACAATTATTCCTCTCCTTCTAGAACCATTTGTGTGATTTTTTGATGAGCAACAGGAAAAGCGAAGTTCTTCAAGTCCTTTTTCTCTACCATTTTAAAGTTCTTAGGAGAAATTTCACCATCATACGATCCTTTATACACGGTTAACTGCCACTTTAGATGACTAAAAATATGGTTAAAAGTAGCTAACTCTTTCTCAATTTCAACTTCGATTTGATATTCTT
Source organism: Bacillus sp. Cs-700 (assembly GCF_011082085.1). Taxonomy (NCBI): domain Bacteria; kingdom Bacillati; phylum Bacillota; class Bacilli; order Caryophanales; family Bacillaceae; genus Bacillus; species Bacillus sp. Cs-700. Next base: position 3,152,409 of record NZ_CP041063.1, on the reverse strand, counting down.
CCCATATATGATTTTGAAGCTGATTTTCTTTTGACCCTTCACTCAGTTCAACGTTTGGAAATTCCCATAAGCTTGCTAGAAGGCCTGTTTCCGGTCGCTGCCTAACAAGAAATCTCCCTGAATTATCTTCAAGTGCTACTACCGCTATTGGGACAGGGCGCGGGGCTTTTTTCTTAGATTTAATCGGTAGCTCTTCTTGTGATCCTTCCGCAAAAGCTCTACAATGCTCCTGTACCGGACATAAGAGACAAGAAGGAGATCTTGGGGTACATACGATTGCGCCTAGCTCCATCATTCCTTGATTAAATGATGATGGGTCCTCATTTGAAATAATTCGTCGTGTTATTTCTTCGAACGTCTTACGAGCTGAAGGTTTTGCAATATCTTCCCATATCCCAATAATTCTTGAAAGTACACGCATGACGTTTCCATCAACTGCAGGTTCAGGTATGTCGTATGCAATACTTAAAATTGCACCTGCTGTATAAGGACCTACACCCTTCAGAGCAGAAATTTGCTTTGGTTGATTGGGTACGATTCCGTTATAGGACTCTGCAACTTCGCGAACAGCACTCTGGAGATTTCGTGCTCTTGAATAATATCCCAGCCCTTCCCATGCCTTTAATACGTCTGCTTCTTCAGCTTCTGCAAGTGCATCCACTGTAGGAAAAAGGGTCATAAACCGCTCGTAATAAGGGATGACCGTATCGACCCTTGTTTGTTGTAGCATTATTTCAGACACCCACACCCGATAAGGGTCCTTACTTTCACGCCACGGAAGCGTTCGCTGTTCTTTTTTAAACCAAGTAATAAGATCTTGTTGAAATTTTTGTTCGTCAAATAATTGTAAAAGGTCTGTCACTTTCTTTGTCATGCATCAACTCTCCGATATGATATAGTAAATGGTATTAAAGAACGATTAAAATTCACTTTTAACTTCCTCCATCTTCATCTATCACATATAATAACTCATCATACCTTATCATTCACCTTTTAACTTTTCACATTTGTTTTAATTGGGTATAACTAAAGAGAGAACGCTAAACTTCACGCGATATTGGCAACTTAATCGATTTGCTTCACAAGGAGGATCTTACCCTATGGATACTGGGACACATGTGGTCATGGGACTGGGGATTGGAGCTCTCGCAACTTTAGATCCAGCTATTGCGCAGGACCCTATTACCGCACAAAGCGTTCTAATTGGGGCGCTAATCGGATCGCAAGCCCCAGACTTTGATACAGTATTAAAATTAAAAAATAACGCTGTCTATATACGCCATCACAGAGGGATTACCCACTCGATTCCTGCCGTCCTTCTCTGGCCCATTATTATTAGTAGTGGTATCATGCTTTTTTATCCAGAAACAAACTGGCTTCATCTCTGGTTATGGACATTTCTTGCCGTCTTTATTCATGTGTTTGTCGATATTTTCAATGCTTATGGAACACAGGCCATTCGACCATTTTCCAATAGATGGGTCGCACTTGGCGTCATAAATATCTTTGACCCATTTATTTTCCTCAGCCATATTGCAGGTCTGATTCTATGGTACATTGGTGCAAATCCTGGTTTCACTTTTTTAACGATATACGGCGTTCTCATTCTCTATTATCTATGGAGAATTTCAGAACAGAAAAAAGTGATTCGTGCTGTTAGAGAACGAATTCCTGATGCCGTGGAAGTCATTGTCTCACCTACAATTCGTTGGAGTAAATGGCACATTGCAGTTAAATCCGAATCACAGTTCTATGTCGCTCGTGCTGAGGGAACGACCATACACGTTCAAGATGAATTTGAACGGGTGCCAGTTCCGAAAACGCCTGTACTCGAATCTGCAAAAGAAGACCCGAACTTAAGTGCTTTCCTCTCTTTTTCACCCGTATATCGATGGGAAATTGAAGAAAAAGAAGTGGGATATGAGGTGCGATTTATTGATCTTCGCTATCGCAATAAAGGTCACTATCCTTTTGTTGCCGTTGTACAGATGGAAGATCAGCTTGAAATCACTAGCTCCTACACAGGTTGGGTATACAGTGAAGACACGCTTAGAAAAAAATTGGATCCTGCTGTCGACTGAACTGCTACGTCACTCGAAGGATTATATAAGAAACCGGCTGGACAATTGTCCAGCCGGTTTCTATTTAGTGCTTTATACTTCTATCGTCTCCAAAATAACCTTTGTACTTTGGATTACTCATCATAAAGTCATGAAGAACTGGACCATAATAATCAATCCACTGTTTCACGATTTTTTCAGTTACATCTTGACCTTTATACTCTCTTCCAGCCTTCGCTCTTGATGATTCAAAATCTTCCCACAGTAATTCCACCATTGTTCTTGCCTGTCCGTAAGAAAGATGGTCGTTTTTCTCAAGAAGGTTATGAGTAAGCCTTTCAAATAGATCTTCCATGAGGCATGCTCCTTTCATGTTGTACTTTCAATGTAGAACTTAATAAATCACACATAACATAACGTTCTGATTCGCATACTAATTGTGTGCCTGCTTCACAACACGATATTGGAAAGGGGCGCACAATCATGAGAAACAAAAAAACCGGTTTTCCAGATGCAAAGTTTTCTGGAGAACCACGCGCGAAAGAAGAATATGCATCGAAACGAGCTGACGGATCGATTAACACTCATCCACAGGAGCGCATGAGCGCATCTAATCGTACAGGCAACCGTCAGGGATAATTTTCTCATATAGGAGGCAGCAGCTATGGGTAAAAATAACCGAAATCGGCTTCATCCGAAATATGAGGATCCATTCCAATCTCCAACTGCAAACCCAAAACACGCGCACAATCAGGTAAATGGACAATCAAAGCAAACGTATAACGATATCGTTCTTCAAGTGCAAACGAGAAAACGATCTTAGAAATGAAGAGAGCAGCATTACTGCTGCTCTTTTTTAATGAGCATCGAGATAGGAAATGCTTCTATTTCCTTATTTCCCTCACGATATCCCCAGGCAAACGTTCCGTTCATATAGTCTATTCTAAATGTTGAACCTGGGTCGCCATCTATTTCATACATCTCACCAGGAGCAAAGTTCTCAGGGTTAATTAAATAGGATTTTGCAAGAGCTATTCTGCGCTCATGAACAGCAAATTCATTCACCATTCCCATCTGCTCAGCTCGACGTGCTTTTTCACTAAGAAGTGCTATTTCACTTCGTAATTCCTGCTCACTCATTTCACTGAAACGCTTTTCCATTCTTAACCTCCACTACTCTATTCTTCCCCCAAGTATAGTTTATTTTCTGCTTCCTGACAAAAATATGCTACGCTTACATCAAGGAGTGATTTACTATGAAAACCATCTTAATTACGGGAGCTGGGTCTGGCCTAGGCGCTGAACTTGCAAAGCGCTGGGCAAAAGAAGGACATCGTATGGTATTAGTAGGAAGAACAAAAGAAAAACTTACCTCTACCTGTCAGCATATCGAGAAAGAAAACGCGACATGTCTGAGCTACCAATGCGACATAACAAACCCTGATGATCTAGCGCATTTGACAAAGAAACTGAAAGAAGATGACCTTAGCGTTGATCTTCTTGTGAATAATGCCGGAATAGGGACATTCGGTTCCTTAGAAGAGATGACGATTTCAGACATTCACCATGTCATAGATACAAATGTAAAAGGGACGATTTTCACGACCCAAGCCTTTCTACCGATATTAAAAGAAAGGAAAGGTCGCATTATGAATATCATCTCTACGGCAGGCTTGAAAGGAAAGAAACATGAATCTGTTTATGTGGCCTCAAAATACGCTGTGAGAGGATTTACAGAGAGCCTGTGGAAAGAACTTGAAGGCACTGGTGTAAGCGCTACGGCGGTCTATATGGGTGGAATGAATACGCCTTTCTGGTCTCATTCGAACCATATATCTGATCCCACTAGATTAAAATCCGCTTTAGAGAAAGCAAAACAAATCATTGAGGAAGATAAGGGGCAGAAAGAAATTTTTATTGATCGTTAAATTCTTCAAGGTACTTATTAATTAATGGAAATGGGAATCCTTTTCGATACAAAAACTGCTTCATCTTTTGATCAAATTCTCTACGTCCTAGCTTACTGTATCGACGTTCGGCTTTTTGAGCTTGCATAACGAGGGCTTCCCACTCTTCGTTATCGCCTTTATCTAAATTGATTTGCTCCATCACTTCTTGAATAATATCTCGGTCAAATCCTTTCGCTCTCAGCTCCTGGTTCACTTTCTGTTTTTGCTCCGTTGCTGATGACTTCTTAAGCTTTGACGCTTTCTTTTCAGCTAAATTTTTAGCAATCTCAAGCTGCTGTTCATAAGAGTATTCTTCAAGTGATTGATCAATCATTGGTTTCGTAACCCCTTTTTGGTTAAGTTCTTGGGCAATAACATACGGTCCTTTTCCACCCGCATTTATCTTGGTTCTTACAAATGCAATGGCGAACTCAAGATCATTTATATAGCCATAGCGTTTAAGCTTTTCAATTATTTTAGGAAATGCTTCTTCTGGCACCTCTTTTTTTAAAAGGTAATCTTTCACTTCTTTTTCTGAGCGCATCCGGTAAGATAGATAATTCAAAGCGTAATTCATGCCTTTTTTTATCTGGTCCTCAAACTGAATGCCTTCAAGCATTTCGTCACTTAATTCAACACCTTTTCGGAGACCAAAGCTAATCAAAACATCTTGATCAACTCCGAAACCGAACTCTTCACCAGATCCTTTATCAATAAATATTGAAAAACGCTCATTATTATTTTTCTGAGTCGTAATTCGTGTAACCTTCACGATGCACTCACCTCCAGTTCCATTGTAGCACTTTCTGAAATTAGCCATGAAGTTTGAGCATTTGATTAAAGGATTATGATTATGGGTAAAGAAGTATTAGAAGTACATCGCGCACGCTTAGGAGGAAAATAATATGAACATTGCGATCACCGGAGGAACAGGTTTTGTCGGAAGCGCTCTAACTGAGTCATTTGTTAATGATGGGCATTCTGTGTATATCCTAACACGTAATCCTGCAAACAAACCTGTTAAGAAAGGTGTTACATATGTGAAATGGTTGCAGGACGACGCTGAGCCAGAAAAAGAACTGCCCAATATTCATGCTTTTATTAATTTAGCCGGCGAGTCGATCAATAGTGGACGTTGGACGGAAGAGCGGAAACAACGCATTCTCGATAGTCGTATCTCCGCAACTAGAGAGATCACTTCAATCATAGAGAAACTTGACCAAAAACCTCGCGTACTTGTAAACGCTTCGGCGATTGGCTTTTATGGCTCCTCTCTTGATCAATCATTTACGGAAAATGATACAGAGCCCGGCTCAGATTTTCTAGCTGATGTTTCAAGAAAATGGGAAGATGAAGCAATGAAAGCACAAAACCATGGTGTAAGAACAGTTCTTGCTCGTTTTGGCGTTATTCTTGGCGAAGAAGGTGCACTACCATTAATGGTACTACCCTATAAATTATTTATGGGTGGAAAACTTGGAGACGGACGTCAATGGTATTCCTGGGTACATATCATGGACGTTGTTGGAATGATCAGATTTGCCGTCGATCACGAATCAGTTCAAGGACCATTAAACGTTACGGCACCTGAACCAAAAAGAATGAATGATTTTGGTAAAACGGTCGGTGAAGTACTGAATCGACCACACTGGATGCCTGTTCCAGAAGCGCCAGTGCAGGCTGCTTTAGGAGAAAAGAGTGGAATTGTGTTAAAAGGTCAATGTGTCCTACCACAAAAAGCGAAAGAACTCGGCTATCCCTTCCGCTATATTAAATTAAAAGATGCTCTCGAGAACCTGCTGGTATAATATCAGCAGGTTTTTTTCTAACTTACCAAGCCTTAGAAATGCCCCTAAAGTCGATTAAAATAATTCTTCGCTGTCTACACTCGATTATATAGCAACCTTTAACGATAATGGCTATACTATATAAAAACCTAATAACGGCTATGTCAAACATTAAAACTAATAGATAATAGGTGAATAAGATGACAATTTTATTTAAGCAAGCTCGCGTCTATCCGGTTGCTTCCCCATTACTACCCTGTGCAGATGTTCTCGTAAAAAACGGACTTATCCATCAAATATCTCCATCTATACCTGAGGAACCTACAATGACAGTTATTGACGGGAAAGGTTATCATCTTTTTCCTGGTTTCATCGATGCTCATACACATTTGGGGCTATATGATGAAGGGACTGGTTGGGCTGGAAATGATGCCAATGAAACGGTAGAAGCTCTAACGCCCCATGTGAGAGCTCTTGATGGTGTTAATCCATTAGACGTTGGCTTTAAAGATGCCATTGCCTTTGGTGTTACCTCCGTTCAGGTTATGCCAGGGAGTGCCAATATTATTGGCGGCTTAACTACTGTTTTAAAAACACATGGAAAAAATGTAGAGAAAATGATTGTAAGAGAAATAGCTGGACTTAAAATTGCCTTAGGAGAAAATCCCAAACGAGTGCATAGTCAATCAAACAATGACTCAATTACCAGAATGGGGATTATGGGATTACTGCGTGAAGCATTCTATGATGCAAGCCGCTCAAATCAAAAAGAGCATCCGCGTATAGCACCTATAATTGCAGCGCTCAATCGAGAAATCCCTGTTAGAATACACGCTCATCGAGCTGATGATATCTTAACAGCCGTTCGCTTTGCCAGGGAATTTAATCTCGATCTCAGAATTGAGCACTGTACCGAAGGACATCTTATTGCCGATGAACTTAGCGGACAAAACATGAAAGTAACAGTAGGACCATCAATGACAAGACGTTCTAAAATCGAACTTAAAAATAAAACATGGGCTACTTATGGAATCTTAAATAGTCATGGTATTGAAGTATCGATTACAACAGATCATCCGTACGTTCCAATCCAATACTTGAACATATGTGCTGCACTTGCGGTTAGAGAAGGATTAAGTGAAGAAAAAGCCATTGAAGGCATTACCCTTAATCCCGCAAAAAGTCTTGGCGTTGACCATCGAATTGGCAGCATTGAAGTCGGAAAAGATGCCGACTTAGTACTCTGGTCCAATCATCCTTTTCAGTATGATGCTCGCCCTCTTTTAACCATGATTAACGGGGAAATTATACGCTAAATGACTATGGTTTTCCTGTCACGTAGAGGCTTACAAAAAGTTTACGTTTTACAGACAAAAATACGCGAAAAACTAGTATCTTTTTTTGTATAAATCGAGTATGATACTTTTGTAATTAAAATAAAATGAACTAACAACTTCATATCTGAATATGGGAAGGCAATTGGTGCGCCACCAGCAATGACTGGTCCTAGTGGGTTCGATTCCCACCCCGAATAATAATTCAACATACTATTATTCGAGGGTGGGGATTCGTCTGCCCTCGACAGGAGGGAAACTCATGATTAAACATCGTGACCTGTCGGAATGTCATGTGCTATTTGACTTGATGGTTGACCCAGCTGTCTTCCCATTCGTGCGTCATAAAGCAAGCTCTTACGAAGAATATTTGTTCTTAACCAAACAACTCATTGAAGCCGAGGAACAGGGGGAGCTCGTTTCTCGAACCATTCTAGATGAATGGGGTAATCCAATCGGTACGATTAATTTATATGATATCGAACAAGAAACCGGATTTCTCGGCACCTGGATCGGAACTCCTTATCACGGTAAAGGGTACAATCAACTTGCAAAAGAAGCCTTTTTCAACGAGTTGTTTTTTGATAAGCAAATCAAAACCATTTTTATGAGAATCAACAAGGAAAACACGCGGTCGCAAAAAGCAGCTGAAAAAATTCCTTATGTTGAAAAAGCCGATGACAAATGGCCAGACGTTTATCATAAAATCAATTCTGGAGAAAAGTCATATCATTTATATGAAATCGAACGCGACAACTACCATCTTCATGTAATGCGTGAAGGACTAGAGTCTGTTGAGGTTCAAATGGAAGCATAAGTTCCTTTCTGAGGAACTTTTTTTAGTTCACTAACAACAAATGGTTTGCAAATGTCCTTTGTCCACATGTGCATAGAACTTTTTTTGATGGCAATGCTAGTACCAAGTTAAAGAAGAGAGGGATTATTGTGGATAAACGGAAAGGTAGAGATAACAAAGAATCGAAAATGACGTTAACCAAAACACAAGATGTACTTTTTGGACGTGAATTTAAACGTGCTGACAGGGCTGGTCATAAGTAAATATGAATAATTAACTGATAAAAAGCCATCCTAATGAGTGGAGAGAACCTCTCCAAACACATTTACAGGAGCTGATTAAGATGGCAAAACGTCCAAATTATTCAGAAGGTAAACAAAAACGTCAAGCTAAAAACCCAATTCCATCAGCACAAAACGAAGATGTAGAATTCGCAAATGAATTCGATTCAGCTGATGCGAAAGCAGCAGAAAGAGCACGAGCAGCAGATCAGCGTAACAAGAAAAACAAATAACACAAAAAGGGACCGCACTGGTCCCTTTTAAAATTCAGAACAAACATGCAATTCTGAAGTTAACAACATGTTATCCACAGACTGTTAATATTGTGGACAAAATTTCATAATCCTCTCCACAACAGGAAAATTTATTAACATCCAGAACTGTTGATAATATCAACAGTTCTTGTGGATAATGTTGATAAATTTGTTGGTAACGCTTGTGAACTCTCTTCAATGTGTGTATAAGTCTGTGGAAATTGTTGATGACTACTTTCGTTTTTCAGTCGACACTACGCGACTGACGATTTTAGCGCTGCTTTTTCTTGAAAACGGATACCACTTCTACATGAGAGGTTTGTGGGAACATATCAACTGGTTGCAATTGCTCTAGCTGATATCCTTTTTTCATTAAGTAGCTGGCATCTTTGGCCAAAGTAGAAGGATTACACGATACATAAACAATGCGATCTGCTTTCGCTTTCACCATCGTAGCTAATAAAGTATCATCACAACCTGTTCTAGGGGGATCCACCACGATAACATTTGGCTTAAACCCTTCTTTTATCCACTTCGGTACAACTTCTTCTGCTTTTCCAACATCATAAGTCATTTTTGACTCATAACCGTGTCTTCGAGCATTCTCCCTTGCATCATCAATTGACTCTTTGATGACATCCATTCCTCTTACTTCTTTGGCTTCCTCAGCAAGCCAAAGACCAATGGTACCCACTCCACAATAAGCATCAATGACATTTTCGTTACCAGTAAGATCAGCGGCTTTTTTTACTTCATCATATAGTTTTACCGTTTGAAGTGGATTAAGTTGGAAGAAAGCACGAGCAGATAATTCGAAATTCAAATCACCTAAAGACTCTTGAATCACTTCTTCTCCTTCTAATAAAAGAGTTTTCTCACCAAATATTAGCGAAGTTCGTTTCCCATTTACATTTTGAATAACGGATCTAACTTCTGGCAGTCTTTTCTTAATTTCTTTCATTAACAATTCTTTTCTAGGAATCGTTTCTTCTGAAGTAACAAGAACAAGTTGAATTTGACCTGTTTCAAACCCCACTCTTGTCACAATGGTCCGAACAAGACCATTTCGCTTTTTTTCATGATAAATTGAAATGTTTAAATCCTGTAGAATGTTTACAACCTGACGTGTAACGCGATTTGTTTCAGGATGTTGAACGAGGCAATTTGTCAGTTCAACAAGTTCATGAGAACCCGCGCCATATAACCCTGCAATGACCTTTCCTTTTTGCTTCCTAACCTGCAGCTGGCTCTTGTTTCGATAATTCCATGGATCTTCCATTCCAATAACGGGTTTTATAGTTAAATCGTTTTCACCTAATTTTGCATGCCGCTCAAACGACTGAATCACAATATCACGCTTCTCACGTAATTGAGCCTGATAACTCATATGTTGCAACTGACATCCACCACATTCTTCATAAACAGGACATGGAGGAGTAACACGATCCTTTGACTTTTTACGAAGCCGTTTTACTTTGGCTTCTGCTCGGTTAGGGAAAACTTTTGTCACTTCAGCTGTAATTTCTTCCCCAGGCAGTGCTCCTGGTACAAAAACAACCGTTCTCTTAAAGAATCCTACACCTTCCCCGTTTATGCCTAATCGTTTAATTGTTAAAGGAATGGTTTGACCGTTCGTAAGTCCTGTCCCTTTCACCTTTTTGTTATCCAACAAAATCTCTCCTTCTATTTAACCGCTTAAGCTTTCCCATAAATACATGGAAACATAACTCGAATACGGTGACCACTTCTTTCTATAAGCCTGTACTTCTTCTTTTGACGGCTTCGTTGGTAGCTGATACCACTTCATGAGGGCATTTTGAATGCCTACATCACCAGCTGGCAAAATATCCTTTCTTCCTAAACCAAAAAGAAGGACACATTCAACTGTCCAAGGACCAACGCCTCTGATTGGTAGTAACTCATCATACACTTCCTTATTCGTTTGTGCATAGAGTTTCTCTAATTTAAGATCACAAGACACAATCTTTTCTGCAATTCCAATCACGTATTCAGCTTTTCTTTTACTAAATTGTAGCTCTCGCAGCTCATCTACCTTAAGCTTGCTTACAACCTCGGGGTTAGGATAAAACCATACGTCACCAATTTTAATACCATAACGCGTCACAAAGCGATACATTAGAGTATAAGCAAACTTCATATTAAGCTGCTGATGAACAATATTCTTTAGTAAAGCACTGTACACATCAGGCTCACAAATAATAGGCATACCTATATAATCGTCGACTAATGAATTAAGATCTGTTTTTCTAAATGTTGAAGAGATACTAGGCGTATCCATTTGTAAGTCAAACATTTGGTTAATGCGAGTAACAGCTTCTTCTCTTTTGCTATCATCTTGTCCACTTATCTCAAAGCAAGGTTGTTCGTCTGTTCCAATGGACTGAACAGAATAAACTTCTCTTTGTTGTTGTATGATTAACGGAACTTTAATGATTTGATTATAATCATCAACGCACTGAAGCGGATCCATGTTTAATCTTCGGAAAAGTCGATTCACATTGTACGGTTTTGGAAGAAATATTTTCTCAGCCCACACGATACCGCCCCCTTCATCATGTCCTGTATATTATCGCAAATACCGTACTTGATTACTAGTTGTACATTGAAGTACATTCCCCTTCCAAACCACATACAAAAGACTGCCATCTCTGGCAGTCTTTCTTAAGGCATAGTCGGCAGTTTTCCCTTCAAAACAAGATCATCAAGACTCTTAAACGTATAGCCCTCTTTCTTTAAATCTTGGATAACCTTTTCAAGAGCTTCTGCGTTATCTTTTGAAACGGTATGAAGTAGCATGATGGCGCCGGGATGCACCTGTTTCATGATCGAGTCATACGCATACTGACTACCCTTTTGCTTATTCGTTTCCCAATCTTTATAAGCGAGTGACCAGAAGATGTTATGGTATCCTTCTTCATGAGAAATTGCGAGTGATCGTTCGCTAAAAACCCCACGCGGCGGTCGTAAATATTGCATCGTCTCGTCTCCCGTTAAACGAGCATATTCCTCTTTAACCTTACGTAACTCGGTCCTTATTTTATCATCAGAAATCGCCGTCATATCTGGATGGCTCCACGAATGATTTCCAACAAGATGCCCCTCTTTCACCATTCGCTTCACAAGATCGGGTTGATCTCTCAAGTAATGTCCCGTTACAAAGAAAGTTGCAGGTACTTCTTCTTTTCTTAGAACGTCTAAGATTTCATCTGTATAACCATTTTCATACCCGTTATCAAACGTCATATATAGCTCTTTTTTCTCTGACTGACCAATAAAATAACTATCATACGGTTTTAGCATTTCTTGAAATTCAGGTTCTGTCGTAGCGGGTGCATGATTTTTACTACGTTTGAAATACCAGTCATGCGATTCATTATCGATCGCATGTGCTCCAGTCATCGTGCCCACAAATAGAACAATTGTTAATAAAGCTATTCTCATCTAACCCCTCCTTCTCTACCCTCCTATTTAGTGTGTGAAGTTTGATCTACTTTCTATCCGCAATACCTTACAACTCTCTCAGGTAATTATCCCCAACCTCAAAAGAATTGTCCTTGTTCGTAAAAATAACCAGCATTTCTGCTGGTTACTGACGGGTATTAAATTCAAAACTTAAATAATCCTGAACAGGTATCCATGCCCCAATTCCCTGCTGTGTTACATTTCGTACTTCCAATTTCATTTTGCTTCCTTTTAACACAAGATACACTTCACCATAGGTTACTTTGCCTTTCTCATTTACAGCAGGTACAAAACTTGTCAGTGTCCCATAATGTTGTGCACCAACGTTATAAACATTCCCTTTTTTCGTATCTTTCCCAATCATTGTTTGAAAAGAAAGAGATAGCTTTGTTTTTTCAGAAGCCTTCATCATCATCATTTTCTTTACATCTTCACTGTCAGGAATTGAGGCAGTTAGGCCGCCGTTTACTTTTTTCTCTTCTTCTTGACGGTATGTCATTTGAACTGGACCACTTCCGCCTCTATTGTCCACTCGGTTCACATTCGCCTGCTTAAATTGCCAATTAACATTTGTCTCAGCAGAGTCATAATTCAGCGCCCACTTACCTAGATAGATGCTCGCACGATAGCCAATCGCAAGCTTAGATGGTGAAATGGAAGAGTCATTTAATATCTGGATTAGCTCAGGATTTTCGATACGAACCTCAGCTGAGCCAGTCAACTCTTTTGTTAGCTCACTCGGCTGTAAAGTGGGTAAATCTTGGGCTGGGTTAGGGTATGTGTTCTCCTTTGAAATATTGACCGTCGAATCTGGAACTTGTAGCGATTGATTATTTCCTGCTTTCTTCCCCTCGGCAGCTAAGGAATTTAGTGGCGAGATAAAGGTTAAAAGTAGGATAATTAAGACTAATTTCTTCATTTTAATTCTCCTTTGTTGGCAACTGTTCAATACGAATGATTCAGACTCATATCCGTATTTTTTTCTAGAAACCTTTCTTTTATCCAACAAAGTGAGATATTTAAAGCCTTAGTCGTCATTAATATTTAAACATCCATTCTAAATAAAAAAAACGAACGCTTAAGCGTTCATTTTTTCAAAAGCAGGATAGAAAAACTGTACAAGTGGACCAATACCAAATGTAATAGCCAGTGTACCGATTCCGATCGGCCCTCCTAAAATAACAGCGGCAAGTAGGGCAATCAGCTCACCAATTGTTTTTGAAGTTCGAATGCTTAGACCTGTTTTGTGATGTATCGCAAGCATTAACCCATCAATCGGAATAACGGCAAACTTCGCTTGAAGATAAATTGCGATTCCAAGTCCTACCAAGATCATTCCAATTGCAAAAACAGCGTATGCCATGAAAACATCAGAAATCGTCCAATCTGCAAATAATGTTAATAACCAAAAATCAACGAATAAACCTGTAACAATAATTGTAATGAGTGCAAAGAAATCCGGCCAAGCTCTCATTAGAATTGCGTTTACAATAATTAAGATCATCCCAACAATAATGACCCAACTGCCAACTGTAAATCCGATTGTTTCCGATAATCCAACATTAAGGGCATCCCAGGCCCCCGCACCAATATCTGATTTGATGGTTAATGTTATCCCAGCTGTTAATATGAATAACCCAACTACATAGAACAAAAAACGCTTCATTTTCAATGATGGCATCCTCTCTTTAACTGCATAGACTCCATTGTCCATTGTAACGCAGGAAACAGTTAAAAGACGATACTTTCCTTGACCATTTAACCATTCTTTTTTTGAGGGAATTTGTCATCACTTGTCTCTTGATTACCTTCAAACAAATCAATTTCACGCCATTTCCCATAACGGTAATATGCGATCGCGAATAGACTTGAGATGATAAAGCTTACTCCTATTCCATATGCAATCCCCTCTGCGCCTAACCATTTTGAGAAAAGATAAGTAAGCGGTACACGAAGGACCCAGAACGAAATAATATTAAGTACAAGCACTTGAATCATCGCACCTGCTGCTTTCACGACGCCGTTTAAAACAAAGTTAATGCCAAGAAACGGGTAGAAAAAGGCAACCGTTTTTAAGTAGTTTTCACCAAAGGCAATGGTCTTTGGATCGTTAATGAACAGGCGAATCATTGATTCAGCAGAAAAAAAGATAATGGCACTAATGGTAAGAGAAACGGAAAGAATTAAAATAATCCCATTTTTAGAGATCGCAGATACTCTACCCCATTTCCCAGAGCCAATATTTTGTCCAGCCATGCTGTTCACCGCTGCTCCAAGTGTAAATGCCGGTAACATGATAATGCGATCAAGTCTTTGTGCTGCTCCAAACCCTGCAACTACTTGCGTACCAAAGCTCGCGACAATTCCCATAATCGCTGTTACTCCTGCAGATACAGTCATCATTTGCAATCCTGCCGGTATACCTAGCTTGGAAATACGCTTAATTTCTTTTGAATCAGGAAGATGTGGAATTGTAAATGGGATTTTAGATTTCCATACAGAATAAATCACCCCATACAAAAAGGCAGCCCCTTGTGAAAGAATTGTCGCATAAGCTGCCCCTTCAATTCCCCAATTAAAATAAGAAATGAAAAGAGGGTCCAATACGGTATTTAAAATAACAGCAAACAGTACGAAACGAATCGGAGTTTTGCTATCCCCAAGCGCCCGTAAAACTGTCCCAATAAAGTTATAGCCAAATAAAAACAAAATACCAAGAAAATTAATTCGTAAGTACACTTTCGTACTCTCAAATATCTCATCAGGCGTTCCTAAAAATTTTAGAATGGGATCAGTAAAAAGAAACCCAATAATCCCAAAAAGAACCGAGAGAATTGTTAAAGCTACAACAAATGCGTTTAGTGACTCAATGAGTCCGTTTTGATCAGAAGCTCCCTTCCTCTGAGACAGTACGGTTAACGTCGCACTATTCACCCCGATAATGAATGAAAGAACAGTAAAGATCACCGGAGCTGCAATAGAAATCGCTCCAAGAGCATTTGCCCCGAGTAAGTTCCCGACCCAAATGCTATCGATAAATTGATACGACGTTTGGAGTAAATTTGTTAAGAATATAGGTAACGAAAAAAAGACCATTTGTTTCGCAATATTTCCTTGAGTAAAGTCGTGTGTTTTGTTCATCTGATACCCTTCTTACTTAACGTTTTAGAATCTCACTTTGGTATACCCTTAGTATCGGTTTGAAAAACGATCGAATGCGCCACAATGACTTGTAGGAAATAATGGCATATTCAGGTGTTTTAGAATTTGAGAATAGAGGAAGATTAAGACTAGAGTTAAATTCGAAAGGAGAATTTGTAATGTCAATGTCTCAATCAGAAATTAAAAATAAGGTTTTAAGCATTTTCGATTCTCACTATGTTGGTACGCTAAGTACAGTGAAGGATAATAAGCCACACTCACGATTTATGACTTTCTTCAATGACGAGTTAACGCTCATGACACCAACAAGTAAGGAAACACATAAGGTCGAAGACATCGAACAAAATAAGAATGTGCATGTCCTACTTGGTTACGATGGTGAAGGATGGCATGATCGCTTTGTAGAAGTACAGGGGCAGGTTACCATTGATAATTCCAAAGAAACGAAGGAAAAATTATGGGGGGATCAACTGAAACGCTGGTTTGATTCACCTGAAGATCCTAACTATATCGTTCTTAAAATCAAACCGGATACAATCCGCCTTATGAACGAGGGAGAAAACACTCCAGAAACGCTAGAATTGTAGAGCAGAAACGAAAGAAGGGACACGCTCGTGTCCCTTCTTTCGTTTCTTATTCAGCTACAATTTCATAGGATTCTTCCAGTTCAATACTGCCAATAACAGATTGCGCCATAGAGCAATGTTTTTTCGTTAATTCAAGCGCTCTTTCAACCTTTTGATCGTCAAGGTCACCATATAACGTAAAGTGAAGGTGGATTTTTTCAACGCGATTCGCTTCTTCTTTATTACGTGTAACATCAGCCTTAATTTTAATATCGTCATATTTCATTCGCTTTTTATCAAGAATCTGTCGTAGTACACCACCGCTGCAAACTGCTACAGACGAGACAAGCAGCTGGTAAGGTCGAAAGCCAAACTGTTCATCTCCAGATATGTGAAGTGTCCCATACTCAAAATCAGCTGTGAAACCTGTTTCTTCTTTTTTCATGTTAAATTCCAACATGACCACTCCTCGTTACTAGACGTTGCTCTTATTTTAAATCAGGAAATGAAAAATTGCGAACGTTAGCCCTTTTCTTTCCATTCTATTATAATGGCACTGATAAGAATTTCCTTTTTTGGCCAGATGGAGTGTGAACAGTTTGTTTGAATCAAAACGATATCGTTTCCTAATTTTAATTTCGATTGTCTTTATTTCAGGGTACTCTCAAGGTATGCTACTTCCATTATTATCTATTCTTCTTGAAGAAGCAGGCGTTTCGTCAAGTATGAATGGGTTAAATGCTTCTGCTCTTTATATCGGAATTTTATTTGCTTCACCATTTATCGAAAAACCCGTGCGTAAATACGGATACAAACCTGCCATTGCTGTTGGACTTTTTCTTGTTATCGTTTCAATTACGTTGATTCCTATCTGGCAAGCTTTCTGGTTCTGGTTTATTTTAAGGGTAATTGTAGGAATTGGTGATAACCTTCTACACTTTGCTACACAGCTCTGGATTACAACAACAACTCCAAAAGAAAAACGGGGAAGGAACATTGCAATATACGGCTCTGCTTTTGGGCTAGGGTTTGCAGCAGGACCACTTTCTACGATTTTAGTTGAATATTCCTTGTATCTTCCATTCTTACTTGCTTCAGGAATTGCTTGCGTTACCTGGCTGCTACTATCGAAAATTAAAAATGAGTTTCCCGATCCATTAACACATGGCTCTGAACGAGTTCTCTCTAAATATGCTCACGTATTAAAAATCGGCTGGGCAGCCCTATTACCTTCGTTCGGATACGGTTTCCTTGAAGCATCCCTTCATGGGAATTTCCCCGTGTATGCGCTTCGAGCAGGATTAGACGTAAAAGCTGTTTCGATTCTACTTCCCGCATTTGTTGTAGGAAGTCTGGTGTTTCAAATGCCACTTGGGATCATTAGTGATAAATTCGGACGTAAAAACATCCTGCTTATTAGTATTCTGATTGGCTGGGTTTGTTTTTCAAGTGCGATCTTTACAACATCCATCCCGTTGCTATTTACACTATTCTTCCTAGCCGGGATGATGGTTGGATCACTTTTTTCCTTGAGCATCACTTACCTAGCCGACCTTCTCCCCACTAGTCTTCTGCCTACGGGAAACATTTTAGCAGGCATTTTCTTTGGTCTTGGCAGTATTCTCGGACCGTTTCTTGGTGGAGTTTTTATCGATTGGTTTGCTACTGGAAGCATCTTCTATGCGATTAGCGGTATGTTGCTAACTTTATTTATTGCAACGGCTGTTCATAAAAATCCTGAGCCAATGAGACAATATTCAACTTCGTGAGTAAAGAAACGTTATTATAGCCATTTTAATACTATATGGAATGAACCCTTTTCATTGACTTATGATGGATATGTACTATAATAATAACTGTGATTATCTGATAATGATTATAATTAATTCCGAATAAAGGAGTCGATAGAGAATGAAACTACGCGAAGAAATGCCTGAATTAGAAGGCGCTACACAATGGTTTAACGGAGAAGTTAAAAAAAATGATCTCGTTGGCAACAAACCACTTACACTTGTTCACTTCTGGTCGATTAGCTGCGGCCTATGTAAAGAAGCTATGCCAATGGTAAATGAATTTCGTGACGAGTATAGTGAAGACATGAATGTTGTAGCCGTTCATATGCCCCGTTCTGAGAAGGATCTTGATCTAGACGAAATCAAAAAGGTTGCTGATCAGCATGATATTAGTCAACCGATCTTTGTCGATAGCGACCACAAACTAACAGATGCATTCGACAATCAATATGTCCCAGCTTATTACGTATTTGATTCAGAAGGCAAACTGCGCCATTTCCAGGCAGGCGGAGAAGGACGTAAAATGCTTACGAAACGAATTACAAAACTTCTTGATAAAGCAAAAAAAGAAGACTAAGCTATGAATCACGAAAGAGGCAGCGAATTCGCTGCCTCTTTCTATTTTCTCTTTATTATTTTCTGATAGATGATAAGAACGAAATGATAAGCCCCATAACCTACAAGTGCTCCGAGAGCATTTAAGAGAATATCGTCTATATCAAAAATACGATGAGCCACAAAGTACTGAAGTAATTCAATAACCGTGCTCGTTAAAAATCCGATAATTCCAATGATAAGGAAAGATTTCCCCTTTTTAATGACTAGTGGCATCAAGAACCCTAGCGGCATAAAAAGCAAAATGTTCCCGATGATATTCTTTAAGATAAGCCAATAACTTCCGCTTTCCCACATAAGCTTAATGCTATCAAATAGAACAAGGTTAACGGATTTCCCATACGGATAATAATTATAAATAAACAACGTTGCATAGAAAAGTGCAAGTAAGTAGATACCTAATGCGAAGGATCCGCCTCTTTTTACCCACTTTTGCGTTGACACACCTTCATTCTGAGTCTGCATAATCTCTGTCTCTCCCTATTCTTCAGATGCCTTATGGGCTGTCTATATGCTATAGTATTCTATACAAAATATGTTCATGTAATAAAATTGAGGTGGAAAAATGCCGAGCTCCAAAGAAAATGTCTTAATGCAACTATCTTCAGACCTGAATAACTATAACATTCCTTATTTTTTCATAAACGAAACAGCACTTTGGCTTCAAGGTGCAGTGGATGCACCTCATTCTATAGCCGTTTCGGTTCAATGGGATGCTTTTGAGTCCGTACTTGAGGAATTCAACTTAAAATACGGCATTGCCACACCAGAACACAAGGCTGATATTTCTTATGCTGTCTATCCGATTGCTAATACATCTGTTCGAATAGAATGCACATATAACACGGTCATCCGAACGAACCCTTACTTAGTTTATGTTGATTTTAAAGAAGAAAGCGTTCCTTGCCTTTCACTATACTACTATCAGCAGATTCCAGAGTGGCGTATGACTGTTGAAGCACACCTAAATAATGTTCAAGAAAGCGTGACAGAACAAAACAAAAAATCTTGGAATCAACAAACATATGAGGCATTATTAAATCGTTTCGGTACTCCGGAAGAAGCAGCAATAAAGTTAATAGAAAATCCAACTTCACGAATGAAATCATTATTGCCTTATCTTCCTACACTACAAGGAAAGAAAGTAGCCAATCTAATGGGGTCACACGGTATGAAAGCAACAGCGATGGGTCTTATGGGCGCCGATGCAACGGTAATTGATTTTTCATATGAAAATGAACGTTACGCCAAGGAAGTAGCCTCTAAATGTGGTATAGACCTCACATATATTGTAGCTGATATTTTAAAGATGGATCATCATCAAGACGGAGAATTTGATGTCATTGTGATGGAGCTAGGGATCCTACATTATTTCCTTGATCTTCATCCATTGTTTAAAGTAGTGTCTCGCCTCCTGAAAAGCGGAGGCACGTTTGTCCTTCAGGATTTCCATCCGATTTCTACAAAGCTTATTACTTCTAAAGGTAAGAAGCATAAAGTGGATGGTAACTATTTTGATCCTACAATTCACAAAACTGTAGTCGCATATGAAAAGCATCTAACAAACGAAAAGGAAGACAGTGTGGTCTTGCAGCGAAAATGGACGCTCGGTGAAATTCTAACGAGCATGGCAGATGAGGATTTGATTATTAAACAAGTATCAGAGGAACCAAATATCAAGCTTCATGATCGAGGTATCCCAAAGATCTTTACTGTTAAAGCAACAAAACAACCTTATTAAATCAACAAAAGCACCCGGATGGGTGCTTTTCTCGTTAGGAAACAAGCGACTCAATGACTTCGTCATCTCGTTTATCAGAATAATTTTTTCCGACAACGATCGACTCTTTGTTCATTAACTCATTCAATTCACTAGCTTCTTCTTTTTCACCAGCTACGTATATTCTTTCCCACTGACGATTTTTCGCTTTTTTATCAAGTTTCGCTGCCATTGACTTATACCATCTTTCACGATTGGCTTTAATGCGATCTTCATAAAGCTCTCGCTGGGCTGTACTACCGTTTCCAGAAATATTCTCATTACCAGTAGTTCCTTCGTAGATTTTCCAGTTGTCTTCATCAGGATCCCAAGCATACTCTTCACTTTTTGTTAGAAAACCAAGCTCTGTTTCAAGAATACGTACATAATCATGATGAACAAGAATGATTCCTGTGTTCGGATAGTCACTTTTCAACTTCTCTAGCGCTTCAAGTTGAGGTTCTTCTTCCCAATATAAATTTGTTTCAACTGGCACCTGTGTGCGTTCCACAAACCATATTTGATCGTCTGAGGAAGCAATAATAACAAGGCCACGATTTAAATCATTTTCGATGCGATTGAGCTCATTTTGAACTTTTTCTTTTACTTTTTCGTATTTTTCAAGCTCTTCTTTATTATCACTTTGTTTTAAGTAATCTTCAAAGTTACGAAAGCCGTTTTTTAGCTGGATTTTCCATTCTCCATTTTGTCGGTCAGCATCACGACGGTCCGTATTTAAATATAAGGTAAACACTTTATCAGGTTTTTGAACATGAGCATGTTTTAACTGATCTAACTTCTCTTTTAATAACATTTTTCTCCTCCTCATCATTACTTTGTTATTAATTCCATTCCCTCCTTTTTCCTATTCTTAAACGTAAAATCCAACAGCCCAATTGTGATGATAAGCATAGTCAAGAAGCAAAGTATGTGGTAGAATAAAATCATTAAAACATAATAATAATTCTAATCTATTGAAATCCATTCTCAGTAACGAATTCAAATGACTTATTTGTCAGTGCTTAATATGCTGTGACCTCAAACGTGGTCACAGCATTGCACGTTTATAAGGAGAATGATGATGACTATTATTCTCAATTAGGAAAAGGAGGAATGATAATGGAACAGATAAATTTACGGTCAGACACATACCCTTCCCACTCGTCATTCTGGTGGAATACGTTAAAAAAACATGGCGAACTAGGTGCTGCCCTGTTAAGTGGAATCATTATTGCATTTACATGGATCACAGAAGGTATCTACTCTCCTACGATTGAATCTGTCTTATATATCACCGCATTTATTATCGGTGGGTTCGCAAAAGCGAAAGAGGGAATTGAAGACTCATTTGCTGAAAAAGATGTAAATGTTGAGCTTCTTATGATTATTGCTGCCATTGGCGCAGGAAGTATTGGTTACTGGACAGAGGGTGCTATTCTTATTTTTATTTTCGCACTCAGTGGAGCTCTTGAAACTTATACTCTTAATAAAAGCGAAAGTGAACTTCAGTCTCTCATGGAAATACAACCAGAGACGGCAACGATTCTATCTAACGGAGAAGAACGCATTGTACCAGCAGAATCTCTTTCAATAGGTGATCTCATTCTTGTAAAGCCAGGAGAACGGGTGCCTGCTGATGGTGTGATCACAAAAGGCCAAACTTCTCTTGATCAATCGGCCATTACTGGTGAATCCATTCCAGTTATTAAACGAATTGACGAAGAGGTATTTGCTGGAACATTAAATATCTCTGGTCATTTAACGATTAAAATGACCAAACGTAGTCAGGATACGGTGTTCCAAAAAATTATTGCACTTGTTCAAGAAGCACAAGATCAAAAAGCACCATCCCAGCTTTTTATTGAAAAGCTAGAAGGCTGGTACGTGAAAATCGTTTTAATTGTAGGCGCACTTCTCATGGTCCTTCCCCATTTTCTACTTGGCTGGACATGGGATGAAACGATTTATCGCGCAATGGTCTTTCTCGTAGTTGCCTCTCCTTGTGCACTAGTCGCATCGATTATGCCTGCCACGCTCTCCGCTATTTCTGCAGGCGCACGAAATGGTATCCTTTTTAAAGGCGGAGTGCATCTTGAACAGCTAGGTACAATGAAGGCAGTTGCGCTTGATAAGACAGGAACATTAACGGAAGGCTCTCCTGTCGTTACAGATGTTTTCACCCGAACTGATATTGATGAAAAAACGTTTATCAATATCGTCGCTTCAATCGAGCGACAATCAACACATCCACTTGCTAAAGCGATTGTCGATCATGCCGGAGAAGTCATCTTTCTAGAGCCAAATGATATGATGGATCATTCTGGATGGGGCGTGGAAGCCACAATTGAGGGAATTAGTTGGAAAGTCGGTAAATTAGCGTTCTTGTCTGAAGAGGATGGATTCAATATATTTGAAGAAAACTATCGTCAACTGCAATCAAGTGGAAAAACAATCGTACTTGCTGCAGATAACCAAGGCATAGCTGGAATGCTTGCTTTAAAAGATAAAGTTCGTAGCGAATCAGCGAACATGGTGAAGGAACTGAAAAAGCGTGGAATTGAACCGGTTATGTTAACTGGTGACAGCGAGCAAACGGCAAAAGCCATTGCTGAAGAAGTCGGGATAAGCACGTATTACGCCAATTGTCTTCCAGAAGACAAAGTAACTAGAATGAAGGAATTAAAAGAAAAATACCAAACGGTAGGAATGATTGGGGACGGCATTAACGATGCACCTGCTCTTGCCGCATCTGATGTAGGAATTGCAATGGGCCAGGGTACTGATGTCGCTCTTGAAACCGCAGATGTTGTTCTTATGAAGAACGATCTCGGAAAACTGACACAAGCCGTAAAGCTTTCAAACCGATTAAACAAAATCGTAAAGCAAAATGTGATATTCTCTATTTCCGTTATTCTTATTTTAATCGCATCTAACTTCTTTCAATTCCTAACCCTCCCTTTAGGAGTACTCGGTCATGAAGGTAGTACAATACTCGTTATATTAAATGGACTGAGGTTATTAAAATAAAAAAGCCTGATAGCGTCACGCGCGCTGTCAGGCTTTTTTTCTAAAATAATTCGAAGTGGCATTCACTTCTCCACCAATAATAATGACAAGACCTGTCAGGTAAAACCAGAGCATTAGCGCGATTACGCCTCCAAGACTTCCGTACGTTGCAGAATAGTTACTAAAGTTATTTATGTAATAAGAAAAAGCCAGAGAGACAAGCTGCCATAGCACTGAAGCAAAGATAGATCCTAACAGCACATCTTTATAGTTCAATCGTTTATTCGGTGCATAGAAATAAATAAACATAAACACAACAATCATGATCGAAAGACTTAGAATCCACCGAATGATCCCAAACATAAAGCTTAATGACTCAGGCAAATCAAAAAATGAAACGAAAAATCTCCACAGCGTTTCACCGAAAACAGGTAATACTAATGCAACGACAATAACAAAAATCATTGCTAACGATAAAAGAACAGACAAACCTCTCGCAAGGAGAAAATGCCGACTTTCTTGAACGTTATATGCACGGTTAAGTGATTTAATAATCGCATTAATTGCATTGGAAGCAGACCATATTGTCGCGATTACTCCGAAGGATAAAAGCCCTTTCCGAGCTCCATCTTCGAGAATAATGTTCTCTTGTATCGTGACAAATGACTCAGATGGTGCATATTGAGCAATTAAATCAAGAATTTGATCCTGTGAGAAATCAAAATGAGTCAGGAGGGTAATCGCAAATATAAGAAAAGGAAACAGCGATAACAAGAAATAATAAGCAAGTTGCGCTGACAAATCAGTCACCTGATGTTCTTTTATTCTTGAAAAAAGCTGTTTTGTAAATTGTCCTAGCGATGCATCCACTATTTACCCTCCTGGGACTCGATTAGTGTGTCATTGGATCCCCGTTGTTACCAGTTAGCTCTTCACCGGCTTCAACGACTCTCGAGCCTATTTCTTTAAGATCATGCTGCGTTTCTTTCACAAGATTAAATGCTTCAACTGAACTTTCTTTCAGCCCGTTAAACTTCTCTGATAATGTTGAAATATCATCTTGTACTTCCTTCATTAGCTCACTAGCATCATTCACCGTTTGCTTCCATTTATCCGTATAGTAAGAAGGATTATTCTTAACGTCACGCAAAACACTTCCAGCTTTTTTCGAACCATTCTGAATGGATTCTCTCGTCCCTCTATCTAAAAGTGAAATAAGGGCACCTGCCAGTCCACCAATAAGGACTGCCTTAAACAGTTTATTTTGACTACCGCCTGAATATGTTTGACTCATTTCATTTCCTCCTCATTAGATTAAGATGACATTTATTTCCCTTAATCGTTCATAATGAAACCATTGCAGTCAAAACGTATACTTTTGCAGTATGCGATCCACTGCACTTCCATAGCTTTCCCCAAATAAGATCAGATGAACAAGTAAATAATATAATTGATAAATGGGAAGACGATCGGTAAATTCTTTCTCTAGCGGAAAATCAGCTTGATATCGATCGTAAAATGCTTTCGAATACCCACCAAATAAATATGTAAAAGCAATATCGATCTCGCGGTCTCCATAATAAACGGCAGGATCAATTAAATAAGGTCCCTCATCAGTCATGAGCCAATTTCCTCCCCAAAGATCACCATGTAAGAGCGAAAAATCGGGTTGATGCCCGATAATCTCATCAAGACGTTGACGGAGTTTTGACAAACGTTTATCACGTTCCTTAGTAAGCTTTCCTTTCTTACGAGCGAGGTTCTGCATTCTCCCAAGTCGTTGATCTCTAAAAAAGATAACCCAATCAGTGGTTGGTTCATTTAGTTGATCTAATTCACCAATGAAATTGTCTTGATGTAAACCAGCAAAATTTTCTTTCTTCTGATGCAAGGATGCAACGAGACTTCCTAGTGCTCGGTCTCCTTTATTGCTCGATGATACAGATCGAATCCACTCCATAAGAAAAACACTCTCACGATTTTCTTGAGACAGAATTAAGAGAGGTTCAGGTACCGAGACCCCATGTCGTCCTAAAAGCTCAAGACCATCTTTTTCAGCGTGAAAAAAATCTTCTGGTGCTGATGAATTACTTTTCGCAAAGTATTCCCTATCCTTTGTTCGAACATAGTAAGCTTTATTTATAGACCCACCTGACACACCTTCTACTACCTCAATAGAAGTCAAGTCACCGCTTTTTCTAATCGCTTCTTCAATATGTTTCATATACCTTCTTCTTTTCTGATATGTTCCAATAATTTCTCACAACCAGCATCTACCATTTCATAAACTTCTTTAAAATTCCCTTCAAAATAAGGATCAGGAACGTCTTCTATTTCACTTTCACTCACATAATCCATTAACCTTGAAATAGAGGTTGTAGAATTAATTCCTGCCATTTCGTGAAGTTCTCCAAGGTTTCCTGCATCCATTGCGATGACGTACTGAAAGTGAAGCAGATCAGCTTCCTTCACTTGTCGTGCTTTTATACCATCTGTTGAGATGTTTTGTTTTAAAAGAATGTCGGCTGTCCCTTCATGTGGGGGTTCGCCTATGTGCCAATCGCCAGTTCCAGCTGAGTCGATTTCAATTTGATTAGCTAATCCAGCTTTCGCTACTTTAGACCGGAGAACAGCTTCTGCCATAGGAGAACGACAAATGTTCCCAAGACATACGAATAGAACTCGGATCATCATTATCCCTCCATAACTTTAATGTAAACAGTACGGTTCCGTGGACCATCAAATTCACAGAAATAAACTCCCTGCCACGTGCCGAGAATCAAGTTCCCCTCTTCAATGATGATCATTTGCGAAGTCCCTACTGTACTCGTTTTTAGATGCGAAGCAGAATTCCCTTCAGCGTGTCGATACTTAGGGTGCTCCCAAGGATAAACTTCATTCAACTTCATTAGCATATCGTGCTTCACATCTGGATCCGCATTTTCATTGATCGTAACTCCTGCTGTTGTATGCGCAGAATAAACCATGACAATTCCCTGTTTGATATTTGCGTCGTGAACTGCGCTTCTCACGTCACTTGTAATATCAATCATTTCATCTCGTTTACTTGTTTTCACAGAAATTCTTCTAAGCATACGATCCCCTCCTCAGATTACTGTATTACTACTACCCTTGTTACTGTAATTTCATTCAATTTTAGTATGAATAACCACGTGGAACATCGATTACTAATGAGAGTCTCGTTTTAATAGTCATCTCGTTCATAGAGATAAAGGTATGGAATATCGAGAAACAAGTAGTAAGACTCGTTTATAGGATAAGAATAGGTACGAATAAGTTCATTTGTTTCGATATCACTATAAAGATCGGAAAGGATTCCTACCTGATCATGTTTCATCCTTACGATGTTCTCTAGGAAATAAGGACGCCAACTCCAGTTATCACCTTCATATTCAGGTTGAAATTCCCAATTCCCATCACCATTACGATAATAGTTAGCTGAAACTTGATGACCGTCTTCATCGCAAACATATCCTCTAAAACACGCATTTCCTAGCGAATGAGCTGCTTCAGACACAATCGTATTCCAATCATGTTGTTTATTTCGCTTCATCTGCTGCTGCAAATGACGGTTAAAATTTTGGGAAAGCTCGTAAAGTGAAAGAAGGCGCTTTCTCTCATGTGTAATAAAATGTTGAAATTCTTTTGTTAGTAGTGCTCTGTATTTGTTCACATCATGAAATTCTGCATCAGGCTTGCCAAAATAATGTCCTTGATAATACCTTCCACCATTCTCCCAGGCATACTTTAATTGTCCAATCGCTTCAATCCCTTCAAACAATAAGGTTGCCCCGATTTTTCTTCCTAACATAGACAACGCATAGAGAACTTCTCGATACTCTGGAGGCATTCCTTTGTCTTTTAAGTTCAATAACCCCACTTTAATGATGTTTGGATTTAGTATAGCGATTTTCTCAATATTACTCATTGTGTTTCCGGCATGACTAATAGCAACTTGTACCCCAAGGCTTTTATAGTAAGTAAGAATGTGTTGCAGTTTCTGAAGGCTTTCATCAGTAATATCATAATCAGATACTTCAATCACAATTTGTTCATAAGCGATGCCTCTATTAAAGTATTCTTCAAGAGAATGTGTTAGCGTTTCACCATGGTCAAATAGTAAATGTCTTGCACTAGCATTAAAAAACACGCTCTGACTCGTACCTCGCTCTAATAATAGATCAATAGCACAATCACGAATGTGCGTATCAATTTCCAATATGTACTCTTCAGGAATCGATTGATCCTGAAAGAAAAAGCCGAGACTTTTCATTCCTTCTTCAGTGTTAATTCTTCCAAGAACTTCGTATCCAATGATTTGCTGCTTATCAGCGCTAACAATCGGCTGGAAGTAAGGGAAGATCTCTTCTTTTTTTCCCATAATATCAAGTGCATCCATAACAAGGCCCTCCCATTCGATCACAATAAATATTCTTATTATACCATGTATACCAAACTACCTTTCTTCTCGAAAGATGTTTTGCTGATATTTCAAAAAAATCCACCCAATTACTCTTTACTCAAAGGAGTTAGATGGGTTTTTATTGGATTTTTTACGATAGCGTTTTATACTAGAAGTACCATTCAATTGTAAAAGGTGATGATCAAATGAGAACCTCGATGTCATGGAGCTGTTTATCATGAAAGTAAACAAAGAACAATTTAAGCGTATGAAAAGAAATGAATTTGTCAGAACGGCAATCGAGTATGTTGATACAGGTGTTGTCATTACTGATCCCGAGCTTCCGGACAACCCCATCGTGTATGCGAATGAAGGATTTGAGAAGCTAACTGGATATACTTCGGAAGAGATACTTGGCTTTAATTGCCGATTTTTGCAAGGAGAAGACACGGATCCAGGAACAATCGCTGAATTAAGAGATGCGATTAGTAAAGAAAAAAAAGTTAAAATCGAAATTAAAAACTATAGAAAAAATGGGCAATATTTTTGGAATGAACTGCAAATCTATCCTGTTCACATTGAAAGTGAAAATCAAACATACTTTGTCGGTGTGCAACAAGATATTACAAAGAGAAAAGAAGCGGAAGAACGTTCTGAGCACTATCTCGATGAGGTCAAACGCTTATCCACACCGATTGTGCCAATCGATCGGAATGTTTCCATCGTACCGCTCGTTGGAAAAATCGATGAAGAACGAATTGAGCTTCTCTTACATCACGTAAGTTCTCATATCCAAAAAAGCGGAGATGAGTTTCTAATACTGGACCTGTCCGGAGTCAGTCATTTCACTTCTGAACTTCACAAAGGTGTTTACCAACTTCATCAACTAATTAAATTAATGGGTGCTGAATTAAGAATAACAGGAATTCGTCCCGATTTCGTTTTAGAAGGGATTCAGGCGGATTTCTCTTTATCATCTTTGAAAAGTTTCCCATCTGTTAAACATGCCTTAAAAAACATAGATGATTCAAGTTCGATCAACTGAGTATGTCTATGATTAATAAGCTTTCGATACTAGGCTCGGAAGCTTATTTCATTTTGTATCCCAACTCTATATCTCCATTATTAAAATAGAGGTGTTGTCAATGGAGAGATATTTTTCATGGTTTACCGAGAGTTCTTTTACCCTATTTTCATTTCCACACCTTTTGACACTCTTCCTAGTAGGAAGTTGTATAATTGGAATGTTTCTATTTCGAAAAACGTTAAGAAACAAACTTCCCAACCTCGTTATTCGACTAATTATTGCTTATCTCTTACTCCTATCAGAGATAAGTTTTCATGTCTGGTTCGCCTACTATAATGAGTGGAGCATAACCACGGCTTTGCCACTACAGCTTAGTAGTATATCCCTATTTCTAGCGATCGCACTCGTTCTAACAAAGAATAAAAAGCTATTTCCGATCACTTATTTTGCAGGTTCCGCTAGTGCTCTACTTGCTATGATTACTCCGGACCTTGGGCCATATGCTTTCCCGCATTTTCGTTTTTTTCACTTCTTTATTGCTCATGGGGGAATACTTCTTGCCACCTGGTTTATGATTATCGTTGAAAAAGCTTTTCCCTCATATCGCTCCTTATGGATGTCGTTTGCAGGATTAAACATTTACGTTCTTTTGCTGTTCCCACTTAACCTTACACTTGGCTCAAACTATATGTTTTTAATGAAAGAACCCGGCAGTCAAACGCTCATTTCATATCTTGGTCCCTGGCCATTCTACTTACTTTCACTTGAAGTGATCACAATCATTGTTTTTCACTTACTTTATCTCCCATTCCACTATCTACTTCGGCGACCTTGTCACCATTCACCCCTGTTTAATAACAGAGAAATTAGGAAAAGAACGTTATAAGACTTTATGGAAAGGATGACATAAAATGAAACGGTATCAGTTTATAGTGAAAGGAAGAGTGCAGGGTGTTGGATTTCGTGCTTTCACACAGCAAACAGCAGCCCAACTTGGGCTAACTGGGTATGTGATGAATCAGATGGATAATTCTGTGGAAATTGAGGCGCAGGGAGAGGAAAACACACTTACAAAGTTCCAATCTGCCTTACAAAA
The DNA here is from genome assembly GCF_011082085.1 of Bacillus sp. Cs-700. Classification (NCBI taxonomy): domain Bacteria; kingdom Bacillati; phylum Bacillota; class Bacilli; order Caryophanales; family Bacillaceae; genus Bacillus; species Bacillus sp. Cs-700. Next base: position 3,123,018 of record NZ_CP041063.1, on the reverse strand, counting down.
TGGTAGCCGCTTTTCAGCTGTTGATGAAGTTCAGGCGCAAGAGAAACAAGTCCATGATCACGAGCGCTCCTTTTCCATTCGATATTAATAGGCATTCTAACTTCTTTCCACTATAATAAAAGGAAAAGTTAGTTGAATTTCGGAGGTAATGAGTTGGTAGAAACAACTTTTTTTTCACATAGTGAAACAGCTAGGGCTCTTAACAGTTTAGGAGACAATATATTCTTATGCGATTTAGACTTAAGAGTAGTCTGGTTTAATGACCAGGCCGAAATTTTATTAAACTCAATCATCTCTTATTTGCATATTAATCATCCTTTAGATTTGATAGGAAAAAGCATTGATGAATTTCATCAAAACCCTTCACATCAAAGAAATGTTTTACTTCACCGTCTTCCATATGAAAGTACCATTACATTATTCGAGCGCTTTGCAGCGAGCATTGTGATATCCGAATACAAAGATGATGCAGGAGTTAAGATAGGATACCTTCTTGTCTGGCGGGATGTTACGGAAAGACAAAAAGAGCTTCAGGAAAATAAGAAACTTGTACATGAATTGTCTACCGTCATTATTCCAACGGTAATCGATAACGCCATCCTTATCCCCCTTATCGGTACAATGAATGAAGAACGAACAGAAAGACTCGTTCAAAGGACATTGAATTACTGTGTAACGAACAATACTGATTACGTATTACTTGATTTCTCTGGACTGTCCGAACTGGATAATAGATCAGCACAAGTCCTCTGTGAAACGATGACCAAGTCTCTGACTTTGATGGGTGTTTTCGTCGTTTATGTCGGAATTACAAAGCAAGTCGTGCAGTGGCTAATGAAACTTAACTTAGATCCTACTATCCCCACCTTTGCTACATTTCGTCAGGGCATTAACCATGTTGTCAATCTTGAAGGTTACTCGCTCGTTTACGAGAAAAGATAAAAAAGAAGCTGAACGATTCAGCTTCTTTTTTTGCTACATTTTATCCTAATTTGTTGTTATCTTTCTTTACTAGAAAATTGTTGGAAAACCGTATTAGTGTTCACTTTAAAAAGGGGTTTTCCTGCTACAGCATTCAACACTCGTTTGTTTCGCTCGACTGAAAGAGCCAGGTTTGTAGCTCCCGTTCCATGGGAATGATCCAGGTTTGTTAAGGAAAAAATATGGTTTATTCTTCCATCTTTAAAAACGAGTTGCTGATCTCGTTCCACTTTAAACCGCTTCTCATCTTCCCATTCAATTTCATTCTCTATCCGTTTAAACCATTCAGGAAAATGAGGCTTGTATCCAGTAGCCAAAACAATTTTTTCGGTTTTGACCTTAAACTCATTGTCCTCTTGCCACTGTCTGCAACTTAACTCATAGTGCCCTTCTGACTTTTCCACTCCATTTACTTCTGATAACGGTTGAATCATAACATCTAACCGTTTCTCAGAAGAGCGATGATAAAGAAGGTGATAAATGTTTTTTAATGTAGATGGATCGATTCCTTTTCTCAATGTACCAAGAGTTGAAAGGGCGTCTTTACGATCGTCAAACGAAAGACCGTGAAAGTAACTCACATAATCAGGCGAGAATACCTCCTGACCTAATTTCGCTGATTCTAATTGAAAGAAACCTGCTGATCGCGTTAGCCAATTTATCTGATAACCATATTGCTCTTGATCATGAAGGAGATCATAGAATACTTCCGCAGCACTTTGTCCCGATCCTACAACTGTAACGGATTTTGATTTTTTTAATTCTTTTTCATGGAAAAGGTAATGATTCGTATGAAGAACGTCTTCAAGTGGATATGATTCAAAACCTTGTGGAATATTTGGTACACTTCCTGTACCGAGAACAACGTGCTTCGCTTGAATGACAGAAGAGCGCCTCGTTTTCACATCCTCAATTGTAACGTTATAGCACTCTTTTTCTTCAGCATAGTTCACATCAATTACTCTTTTACCAAAAAAACAATTTGATAATTTTGATGCTACCCAGCGAGTATAAGCATTGTATTCCTTTCTCGGAATATCTAATTTATTAAAAAAATAAAATTGGTAAAGACGATCATGTTCATGTAAATAATTTATAAATGTATAAGGACTTTTTGGATCTGCAATCGTGACAAGATCAGCTAGAAACGGAACTTGCAGATCTGCTCCATCAATCAACATGCCTGGATGCCAATTAAATTCCTCTTTTTGATCAAAATAAATTGCGTTTACTTCTGATTCATCCGCAAGGGCTGCCATCCCTAAGTTAAATGGACCTATCCCAATTCCTACTAGATCATATCGTTTTGTTGTATCCACTATTTCCACGTCCTTTTATCTACATTACAAATTCAATTGATTTGCTTGATCGAAACACTTGGATGCTCGCATATCTTGTTTTACCCTATTTCTACCACTTTTAAATCTTAAAAGACATATTCATCCCTCAACATTTATACCTCCCTGTTATAATGGTAATTACTAACAGGAGAGGAATTTTAATGATGAAAAACTCCGTATTCGAATTCTACCTAACTGAGGTAGATCAACCTTTTTCAGGATGGGACTTCTCTTATATTACAGACACGGAACGAGTAAGTGCCGCCCCGCTTCCATGGTCTTACACATCTTCAGTGATCAAACCATTTCGAACAAGTGAGAGTGTTTTGGATATGGGAACAGGTGGCGGAGAATTTCTTAATGCGCTAAAACCATTTCCAAACAAGCTATCAGCTACAGAAGGCTATCCACCTAACCTTCCTATCGCAAAAGCTCGTCTCGAACCTCAGGGCGTCATTGTTAAAGGATTTGAAGATGATCATCACCTTCCGTTTTCAAATGAAGAATTCCAATTGGTGATGAATAAACATGATTCTTACTCACCAACAGAGGTCCACCGCATTCTGAAAACAACTGGATCTTTCATCACGCAACAAGTGGGAGGCGAGGATATGAAGGAACTGAATCGTGTTCTAGGAGCTCCTTTAAAAACTGAATATGACCATTGGAATTTAGATTATGCCGTTCTAGAACTTGAAGCTGCCGGCTTTCATATTCTTGAAGCAAATGAAGCTTTTCCTTCAACAAGATTTTATGACATTGGAGCGATTATTTATTATTTAAAAGCGATCCCATGGCAAATTCCTGACTTTTCAACGACCCGTTATCAATCCGCCCTTTATCGTCTTCATGGGCAAATCGAGAAAAATGGTTTTATCGATTTGCCATCTCATCGGTTTCTCATCCATGCAACAAAACCCAATTACACAGATAAATATTGACTACAAAAAAGAAGAGCGCAGTAGCTTGCGCGCTCTTAGTCAGCACTAACCGCTTTTGAGGCACTTATTGCTGAGAAGCTAATCGTAATGGCACATAAGAGTGCAATCACTAAGAATCCCCTAACAAGTGGCCAGGCTTCCCATCCGTCAATAAATACCGACCGCATTGCTTCAAATAAATATGTCGTTGGATTGATCGTTGCGGCTACTTTTAACCAACCTGCTTCGATTAGTTCATAAGGTACGAAAGTCGTACTTAGAAATATTAGTGGGAAAAAGACGAAAGTACCAGCCTGTGCGGATTGGGCATTTTTTGTTCTTAGTGCCACACCAACTGAATACCCCGCAAACGCAAGCCCCCATCCAAGCGTTAATAACAAAACCACAATGACTCCTCCGAATCCAGCTGCTACTTCAAGACCTAGAAAATAAGCGACAACTAGAATTAAAATCGTTTGAATAAGCAGCTGTAGCATCCCTGCAATAATCGGTCCAAGAACAATTGCAAGCCTCGAAGAAGGTGTAAGAAGAAGACGTGAAAAATACCCATTTTCTAAATCCTTCACGAGAGCTTGCCCCGCACCACCCGCTCCTCCAATCGCTGCTGAAACGATTGATACTGGTAAAATAAACGCCAGGTAATTGGCTCCTTCGAATGCCGGGAGCTCTGAGATCCCGCTTAAACCTCCTTCATACACAAACAGGAAGAAAAGACTAATAATGAGGTTAGGAATAAATATTAATGGATTTCGAACGATCGTAATAATACTTCTTTTTGTAAATACAAGTGTATCAACTAGAAAAGAACCCTTTTTTTGTTCACTCATGCCCTCACGCCCTTTCCTTTTGTTCATTCGTGACATTAATAAAGACATCATCCAAAGTTGGAGGTTTTACATTTAATGTTTTGGGCGAAAGGTTATGTTCATCAAGTTTTCGGACGAGATCAGAGAGGAGTTTGGTGCCGTTCTCTGTATAAAGCGTTACCTCATTTTTTGAGCGTTCAATATTCTCTCCAAGATCTACAAGAATTTGACCTGCTCGCTCTGCTTCTTCATCCCGTTCAAATAAAAGTTGAATGGCATCAAAGCCAAGTGTTCTTTTCAACTCTTCGGCACTTCCAGAAGCTACGATTTTTCCTTGATTAATAATACTAATGCGATCTGCCAATTGATCAGCCTCTTCAAGATATTGCGTTGTGAGGAAGATTGTCGTGCCTTCTTCTTTATTTAACCTCTTAATTTCTTTCCAAATAGCTTTTCGGTTAGAAGGATCTAGTCCTGTTGTCGGTTCATCTAGAAAAAGAATTTTAGGCTTATGAACTAAAGTTAGAGCGAGATCTAGCCTCCTCCTCATACCTCCAGAATATTTTCCACATGGACGATCAGCGGCATCATTTAAGTCAACTAGAGCAAGTAACTCGACAGCTCTTATTTTCGCTTCTTTTTTAGTGAAGCCAAATAACCGCGCCTGCATTTCAATTAATTCTCTTCCCGTTAATACCGGGTCGATTCCCGTTTCTTGCAAGGCTACTCCTATATTCCAGCGCACGCGCTCTGGTTCTTCTCCAACATCTACTCCGCCAATCCGAATGGATCCTGTGGTAGGTTTAACGAGTGTAGTTAAGATCTGAACGGTTGTGGATTTCCCCGCACCATTCGGACCAAGAAAAGCAAAAAACTCTCCTTCAGCCACTTCAAAACTGACGCCCTGTACCGCCTTCACATCACCTTTATACGTTTTTACTAGATCTTGAACTGAAATAGAACCATCCATGCCCGCTCCCCCTCTTTTGTCGGTACGTTTCACGTCGCCCTTCCCTTCTTCACGCTGTTATACATACATTCGCTTCAGAACTACCTTCTCCTTTAAGCGAGCATGCAAAAAAACCTCATAGTGAATGAAGGGGGTGATAGTACGAATAAGAAAGTTTGGTATTTACTTTATGCCGATACTCGGAGACAAAAATTGCACGTCGCTCATAAGCTAGCCAAAATCCATCCATATTTCCCCTTTATTTTTATGGTCCATTTTACTTTTTATTTTGTCATAAAATAAGAAGAATAATTTCCACTAAAAGAATTACTGTTTTCCCCTTTTCAATAAATCCAATGGATGATAACATGGTTGACGGTTAAGGTTTATAGAATAATCCTTATAGAATTTTCATTAGAGAAAGGATGGTTCGATGCATTACGCAAGCAAAGGCTGGTACGTTGAACAGCTTAAAAAACATGATGTACGTTACATTGAAGGACGCAAGACAGAGAAATTTAAGAAACACGTACTTGCAGCTCTTCTTGAAAAGCAATAAATTGAAGTTCCTTTAAAGGGGGAGCCCCCCTTTTTTTACATACCATCTATCCAAAGATACATAACGTTTGATACATCGGAACGAATTGGTTTTCTTTCCACTGAAGCGGTGTTGAAAGAAAGCCTAGTCCATCCGCATTGTATCTGCCGATAACCCTCTGATAAACCAATAATTCATCCACTCCATCACGTTGCAAGTCGATTGGATATACGCCTCCTGGAGGCAGCACGTCACCTGCTATTGGTGCTTTTAATTGGCCATTCTCCTTATATATTTCCGAAAGATATTCCTTTCCTTTATAAAGCAAACTCACAACGTAACTCTGATTTAACGTTTTATTTTCGACCTTCGCTTGATAGTAATCAAGATAATTCACCTCATAAGTAAAAGACTCATAAAAGCTTTGTTGATCAAAAAGTAATCTTAAAGATTGATTGAGATAAGAATATAGAAAGTCATACGTGATGCCTCCACTTCCTCCTGAATCCGTGCGAACTAATATTTCCTTTACCTTATTCCCTGTAAAATCTCCCAAATAAAGAGTAGGACGATAACCACTACTTCCGGGTAGTGAGAAAGAAACCTCTCCTCCCGAACCGTCATTCTGAATCGTTAACAACACTTCATCGACAAACGGCGTGTCGGGTCCATAAGGTTTCGTACCAGTAAGACGAACAAGATCTGGAATCCCATTACCTGTTACGTCTCCAATTTGTTGATCTAATAAAATTCGTTCAATCCTCATTACCTTTCCCCCTTCCCTCTCTTACACAATGTATGTTACTATCCGAACTCTTTTTCATTGTAATGATTTGGAAAGGAAGCTAAACTGGTAAGAGTGACACTATTGAAACGAGGATTCGTATATGAAGAACTTAGATAATGAACAAACAATCGGTATACTTTCCGGTGCAGGCGCCTACTTCTTATGGGGGGTTCTTCCGCTATATTGGAAGCTAGTCGGGAGCGTGCCATCTGAAGAAGTACTCGCTCACCGTATCATCTGGTCATTTGTTTTTATGTTAATCATTCTAGCTGTGCTGAGGAAAATCTCTTCTTTTAAAGGTGAACTGTACGCCATCTTTCGCCAGCCTAAAAAGCTAATGGCTATTGCCTTTGCTTCTTTATTTATTACAATTAATTGGTTTGCGTTCATTTGGGCGGTTAATCACGATCACGTGATTCAAACAAGTCTTGGATATTACATCAACCCATTGATTAGCGTTCTTCTTGGAATTCTATTCTTAAAAGAAAGACTTTCATTCTGGCAACTTATTTCTTTCTTTCTTGCGACAATTGGTGTATTAAATCTCGTTTTTCGTTTTGGGGAAATACCGTGGGTTTCTCTTATTCTCGCGATGAGCTTTGGTTTATATGGCTTATTGAAAAAGAAAGCAAGACTTGGTGCTCTAACGGGACTTACCATTGAAACTTTACTCATCACGCCGTTTGCATTAATCTATTTAATGACAGTGCGCTCTAGCGTTGCGGATGCTTTATATATTCAGGATTCAGTTATTTTCAGTCTATTGCTAGGTGCAGGAATCGTAACAGCTGTCCCACTCCTTCTATTTGCAAGTGGTGCTAATCGCATCTCTCTTTCCATGATTGGCTTTTTACAATACATCGCTCCCACGCTAATGCTTGTACAAGGTGTATTTCTTTATGATGAATCATTCACTTCTGTACACGTCGTCAGCTTTACGTTAATCTGGGCAGCGCTCATACTTTTCAGTTTTGCCCGTACAAAACTATTCCGTAGAATTGAACCACCCTTCTTTCAAAGAAAACATTCACTAGAATCTTAGTAAGACAACAAGCCCCCTTCACTTCGAAGAGGGGCTTGTTGTTTTTGTTATCTTTTCAAATGGCCACAAATAGGTCGTCACAGATTTAGAAAAATGAGTGATGTAAGAATCATGATAGTAATACGACTGAGAGAGTGTATCTCGGAGAACAGCCACGTCTACTTTTTGGAGCGGCCACTTATCATGCCTAATTTCACCCTGATAAACGTTGTTTTCACGTACGACAAAAAGCCGATCTCTTTCTGTCAGCCAGTAATCAAGATTTCCTTCTGTTGTCTCGAAGCTATCACCTACTGGTTCGTAAATAACGTGATAATCGGCTTGTTTAGCATCTTTATGGGTTCGTGAGGACCAGAAACTAATTTGGTTTCCATCGCTTTTTTTACCCATATTTGCGTGAAAGTATGGAAGATAAAAAATATTTCTAGCAATCGCGACACCTGCTTTATGACTAGCATCAAGGCTAAAGAAATATACTCCACGCCTTTCACCATATTTCACATACGTTCGTACATTTAATTCAAGTAGTCTTGAAGCAAATGGAACAGAAGGCAATCCTCTAAACCGAATATGCGTCATTTCAAATGGAACGATCCCAATCCATGCTTTGCCATCAAACGTATCAACTTCTAATTGAGGTGGGAGCATTGATTGAAGCCAGTAGGGATCAACGGACCAGTGCAAGAATAAGAGGTCCTCCCAAGTTTGCTTCATGATCCATCCGCTTAATTTTTCGCTCAATTGCCTCTCCTCCTCTCACATGTATCATAACCAATTGCAACGATTCTTTTCAAAAAAAGAACTATTTGAATGTGCTCTCATCTAAATATCCCCCCTCTATCCTGGTTAACCTAACAAATAATACTTTCCATATTTAGAATGCGAATGTTTTGATGAACTGTAATGTTTTATGGTACCGTTTAAGTGGAATAGCTTAGATAGGAAATGAATGAAGCATCAATCATATAATGGAGGGATTATGAATGAGTAAACAAAGACAAATTCATCTAGCAAAAAGACCAGAAGGTATGCCTGCAATGGAACACTTCAATATTGTTGAAGCGGACATTCCATCCCCGAAAGATAGAGAAGTTCTTCTTCGTGCACTATACCTTACAGTAGACCCTTACATGAGAGGTCGTATGAGAGATGCAAAATCATACGTAGCACCATTTCAAGTAAATGAACCATTAAATGGTGGTGTTGTAGCTGAAGTAGCAGAATCTAAATCATCACACTTTAATCAAGGTGACGTCGTTATCGGGCACTTAAACTGGGAAGAATATTCAGTAGCGAACGAAAAACACCTTCGCAAAATCGACCCAAGTGTTGCCCCAATTACCACGCACCTTGGAATTCTCGGCATGCCAGGTCAAACGGCTTATTTCGGACTTTTAGACATCGGTCAACCTAAAGAGGGCGAAACAGTAGTCGTCTCAGGCGCTGCTGGAGCAGTAGGCTCTGTAGTTGGTCAAATCGCTAAAATTAAAGGCTGTCGTGTGGTTGGTATTGCTGGCTCTGATGACAAAATCGATTATATTAAAAACGAGCTTGGCTTTGATGAAGGCATTAATTACAAAACACAGGACGTCTATCAAGCATTAAAAGACGCTTGTCCGGACGGCATTGACGTATATTACGAGAATGTTGGTGGCGAAATAGGCGATGCCGCTATTAGCTTACTAAACAAATTTGCTCGCATCCCTGTATGTGGCGCTATCTCTTCTTACAATAATAAGGAAGCAGATCTTGGTCCACGCGTTCAAGGTAAACTAATTCAAACAAGTTCTCTCATGAAAGGCTTTGTTGTTGGCGACTATTCTGATCGTTTTAATGAAGGTGCTGAACAACTTGGTAAATGGCTACAAGAAGGTAAATTAAAATACGAAGAAACGATCGTAGAAGGATTCGAAAACGTTCCAAATGCATTCCTTGGCCTTTTTGAAGGTAAAAATCTTGGTAAACAACTTGTTAAAGTGGCAGATCCAGAATATGCTACACTTCCTAATCGCTAAACAAACTCACCTGCTCCTTACTTGGAGCAGGTTTTTATATGTGCTCTTGCTCATAAAAAGGCGGTTATCTTTAATGTCGAGAAGGAATAGTATGTACTATAGACTATAACGAGGAGGTTCTTATGGGTAAATTTCTTCTTAACCTTATTGCATACGTGATCGTCGTAACGGTAAACGGGCTAGCTAATGCACTTCCACTAAATGGACAAACGACTGGTGAAATTTCAAATAGACTAAATGTATTGTTTACACCTGCTGGTTATGTGTTTAGTATTTGGGGACTAATTTATCTTTTATTAGGGATATGGGTTATTCGCCAATTCCCTAAAAGTCGTCGCGATCTGCCAGTCTATCAGGAAACGAGCGGACTATTTGTATTAAGCTCCATCCTAAATAGTCTATGGATTTTCCTATGGCATTATGAATTCTTCGGACTATCTGTTATTGTTATGCTTCTTTTACTCTTAACTCTCATCAGACTATACACGAAAGCAAAAGCAGCAGATGCATCCTTCTTTGACTTACTCCCTTTTTCCGTATATCTTGGATGGATTAGCGTAGCGACAATCGCAAACATTAGTTATTATCTAACATACATCGACTGGGATGGTTTCGGCTTATCTGATTCGTTATGGACTTTCCTTCTATTAATTATCGCCACAATATTGGCCCTTACTTTCCTAAAGAAAGAGCAAGATTGGGTTTATCCGCTCGTATTTGTATGGGCGTTTATTGGAATTGGCGTAAAAAATCAAAATGGAGACGTTCCCCTAGTCGTCTATTCATCCTACTTTCTTGCTGCACTGATCTTCATCGTCACTATTGTGTATGCTATTAAAAATAAACGCTAAATAAAAGCCTCGTTTCCAAAAGGAAACGAGGCTTTTATCAATTAAGCAAGTGATTTAAAATCCTGACCAAGAATTTCCTTCATACTATGAACTGTTATAAAGGCTTTTTGATCAACGGCACCAACGTGCTTTTTCAGTTTTAGAAGATCTTTTCTTCCAAGAATCGTTGTAATCACTTCTTTTTCATCTGAAGTAAACGCGCCTCTTGCTGTGTGAATTGTAGCGCCTTTCCCAATTACTTCAACAATAAAGGAACGAATTTCTTCACTCTCTTTACTAATGATCACAATCTCTTTCTTTGCTTCAAAGCTTTGAAGCGTATAATCAATCACTAAGCCGTTTAATATGACACCAAATATTGCATACATTCCGATTTCAGGTCCAAATAAGACGACTGAGAATAGGGCAATTGAAATATCTGAGACCAGAACGGCTTTCCCAACTTCCATTGAGAAGAATTTATTGAGAATCATCGCAATGATATCCGTACCGCCAGTAGAAGCTTTCTGATGAAAAACAAGTCCCATGCCAGCTGCAGCAATACACTGTCCAATGATCAATTGAATTAAGATATCCTGACTAAATGGCTCAGTCACTGGAATAAAGCGCTCAAATGCCCATACAGCAAGTGATAACGCAAAGCTTGCATAAATCGTTTTAACACCGAATTTAGGTCCGAGAAAAAGAATTCCAACTAACAAAAGAACTGCGTTCAAAATAATCATAAACATTCCGACTGACAGGTTTGGGACAAGATGGTTCATCAGAATCGACAAACCACTGACTCCCCCTGTTGCAAGACTATTAGGAGATAGGAAGAAATGAACGTGGGTAGCAACACCGAGCGCACCCAAAGTAATTAGCAGATAAGTTTTGATGTGATGAAGCATCTATTATCCCTCCCGTTGTTTTGTTTTCGTTTCGTAAGCACAATCGGGATTATAATAGGGATTTCATGCTTTGTAAACAACCTAAACCTAAGATTTTTAATTGAAGCGGTTACAATAGATAAATAGGCTTTTAGTACTATGATATCAACTTATTTCGACAGTGATATACAAGAATTTTCTTAATTTTCGGTGCTAATGATTTTTTTTGCTTTCTTTTCATCAGTTCACAAGGTTGTGTTTAAATGCGTAAATAACAGCTTGAGTTCGATCCTGGACCTCAAGTTTACCAAGGATATTACTTACATGAACTTTTACGGTTTTAAGAGCAATAAAACATTCATCAGCGATTGTTTGGTTTGCTTTACCCTGGGCCATTAATAAGAGTATTTCCATTTCTCTTTCCGTTAACTCTTCGTGAGGTAGCGTTTGAACCCGGCTACGCATGCGTGACATCATCTTCCCAGTCACTTCAGGTTCAAGCACAGATTCTCCATGATAGGTTTTTCGAACGGCATTCGCAATTTCCACAGCTTTTGATGTTTTTAGCATGTAACTTGTAGCCCCAGCTTCAAGTGCCGGATACACTTTCTCATCATCAATGAAACTCGTGACAATAATAATCTTTGCTTCCGGCCAATCTGCAATAATGTGCTTCGTTGCTTCAATACCATCCATCTCTTCCATTACAAGGTCCATGAGAATAATATCAGGCCGAAGTGAAAGAGCCAGTTCTACACCTTTCTTTCCATTGTCTGCTTCTCCAACAACGGTAATATCTGCTTGAGCTGACAAATAAGACGATACTCCGATTCGCACCATTTCATGATCATCAACAAACAACACCTTAATCATTTCGTTCCCCTCCAACGTGTGGTACGCTCACCTCTAGTCTTGTCCCCTTTTGTGGCAAGCTGACTAACTTAAGAACGCCTCCAATTTCTAATGCTCGTTCATGCATATTTTGTAGACCATATGAGGTAGCTTTCTTCTCATCCATTTTAAATCCAATACCATCATCAACAATTCTTAAAATTGTTCGCCCCTCACGCCGAATAAGAAGAACATCAAGTGTTGATGCTTTCGCATGTCGCAGCGTGTTGGAAACACATTCTTGTAAAATACGAAAGAGGTGGTCTTCTACACCTTTATCTAGTTCAAGAGTTTCAAGTTTCCAACTCACATCAATTGGAACCTTTTGTGACAATTCGTTTAGAAGTTCCTTTATTCCTTCTTCAAGAGAACGATCCTTTAAAGCGGCTGGTCTAAGATGAAGTAAAAGAGCGCGCATTTCTAACTGAGATTGATGAATGGTTTCCTCGACCATTTTAAGATGCTTTGTTTCTAAATCATCCGCTTCCTGACGCGTCTCTGTGATTGTACTCATAAGCATTGAAGCAGCGAAAAGCTGTTGGCTAACTGAGTCGTGTAGTTCTCTCGCAAGACGATTCCGCTCTTCTGACACAACTTGTTGGACACGCTTCTCATGATCTTCTGCTTTTTCATTCGCTAGCTTTTGAGCTAATCTCACCTGCTCATTTATCCGATTTTGCAGCTTGCTAATTTGTTCAAAAACGCCATTTAGAACTGTGCTGTTTTTATTATGTATCGTGCGTCCTTTATCAAGTTCTTGAAGCGTATCAGCCACATATTGAAGCTCTTTACTAACGTAAAATCCTGATATTCCTCCAGCAACTCCTCCAAGTATAATTGTCATAATTGGAACGATTAACCCAAACGGTAAATCCATTAAATCTTTTTCAAACAATAGAGAGAAGGAGGCGATTGGATAGACGGATAAGTAAGCGACAGTGAAGAGGATAAGAAGCAAGAGAGAGAGCAACGCACCAATGAACATATGACGCTGTATCACACTCATACGCGCTTCACCTCTAAATCCCCTGCAAACATGGAGGTTACAAGCTTCACTTTCTCAGAAGCTTCCTCATAGCCACTCGTTTTGTAAGAAAGCACTTTATTAAACAACCCAGGTTCTTCATGAGCAAAGATTGTGGCTGATCCGAACATAGATGAATGTTGAATACTAACTTCAAGTTCATACGGCACAAGCACTTGGATGTTGCCCACGATGTTACGAATCAAAATGATGGATTCGCCTTTCGGAAGAACAGTATAGCTTAAATCAATGACTGTTTCTCCAAAACCAGCCTGGATGTTCACATCGTTCCATTCATACACATGTTCATGTGTCTTTTGTTTTCCAACCCACCTATTTTGAAAAATCGGCTGTTGATGAACAAGACCTTCTTTCACATGTTCAGGTTTTTCTAAAACAGGACGGATTTTTTTAGGTTTTTGTTTTGACTGATAGAGTTGAAACCCAAGATATACTAACAATACGAGAAGAAAAAACTTTACAACGACCATATTCATTACCGTCGTAACAAAAAAGAAAATACCCCCTCCCAGAAATAACTTTCCGGAAGTTTGTGGCAAACGTTTTCTTCCCATATAAATCAATACGCCGGATAAAATTAATAAGAATAGAAGGCCACCATTTAAAGAAACTTCTAGCAGTATTAGAATGACTCCAATAATTAAAAGCCCTTTAACCGTGTCACTATTTAAATTTTTCCACATCGGTGTACCTCCTTGCTTCCGTATGATCCGACTCATCACTAAAAAAGGCGCAAGCGCCTCTTTTAGAATACCATTATTTCTTTTTTAATGAGCTTCTTGCGCTTTTACCTTTTTTTCTAAATCGTGAAATCGAACGTCCATACTCGAAACATAGTAATCTCGATTCACCTTTTTCTCTAATTTATCAATATACGTCTCCATCTCATCAAATCGATTAAATGGTTTGTTAAGTAGACTCTCTTCAAGAATCACGTCCATTTTGTGATGGGCTCTTACACTATTCTCTTTACCCATTAATTCCAGACGTTTGAGCGACATATCTTTTAGCTTATGTTTCATCTTCTCATGTTTTTGTTCGAGTCGTTTAAGTTCAAGTCCTGCTTCATCCATTGATTCCGATAACCGATCTGCTCGTTCTTCGTACTGAACCTGCTCCTGTTTAGCAAACTCGTACAAATCTGTTTCGCCAGCCTCACTAGCTAGAACAGCTTGTCCTGCACGCTTCTCCGCATTTTTTCTTGACTTATCAAGTTCTCTTCTAAACTCACCTAGAAGCGTTGATTGTCGCTCAACGAGTTTCCCTGCCTTTTCCACTTCTCGTTCACATTGTCTGAGATAGTGATTTAACAACGAAATTGGATTTTTCTGCTCCTTCTGATCAAGAATACTATGAAAATCAGCTTCAATTGAATTTTTGATGCGCGTAAGTAAATTAGCCATATCTTATTCTCTCCTTTATTAGCTTCGTTTAAGTTCATCCCACTGCTTTTCAAAATTGGTGAACGGATCATCTGCGTCTTTTTTATCTTGTTCATCCCACTTCTTATAAATAACATAGAGGATGTAGATTGCTACAAGCCCAAGAATAGCTGGCATATTTGCTACAGCCGTGCTTAAAGCAATGAACCCTATGATTCCCCAAATGACTTTTCCTGATGTTGAATCCGTTTGAAGGAATTTCTTAGCAGCTACGTATAAGATACCGAGGCTAATGATCATTCCTACTAACGAGCCAAGGTTCGATAGTAAGACAACTGCAGCAATAACCCCTACTAACAACAAGCCTGCTTTCTTCATCATAATCGCCTCCTTTCATATCCTTATTCTATCTTCTTGCACTGTCTTTCATAATGAGCTAGAGCTATATCTTTGCATAAGACCTGAGTCCTAGTTAGATGATAGAACGTGTCACATATATGGTTAGTGCCTGTTCTATCTTAACCGAGCAAATCATGGTAAAGTGAAATCAGACATCACGGAAAGGAGTTCGGGGATGGTTATCATTATTACAATTATCGTTGTAATCATTATGACAATTGTCATTGCCGCTGCTTTTGGAATAGCTGTATCAAAGGGATACAGCGTCAAACATACTGTCGATCCGTTGCCAGAGGAGCATCGGCACAAAACGACAGAGGAAGAGGGTAAACATGAACGGACAGAATCGGAGTAATATAGCACCTGGGAAAACCGTTGATATCGTCTTGAAACAAGATCAGCGTTCAGGTAAAACAACACGTGGAATTGTGAAAGATATTTTAACAAAGTCTCCAACTCACCCACACGGTATTAAGGTACGTCTTGAAGATGGACAAGTTGGTCGTGTAAAAGAAATTTTGTCATAAGAAATAGAAAAACCCCCGGACAATTCCCGGGGTTTTTACTTTCCTATGGTTTTAATGCCATCCAAC
This sequence comes from Bacillus sp. Cs-700, assembly GCF_011082085.1. Classification (NCBI taxonomy): domain Bacteria; kingdom Bacillati; phylum Bacillota; class Bacilli; order Caryophanales; family Bacillaceae; genus Bacillus; species Bacillus sp. Cs-700. The sequence goes on along the minus strand of NZ_CP041063.1, from coordinate 3,107,589 downwards.
TATCGAGATAATGAATAGAAAAACCTTCTACAGCTGTTGAATTCTCATACGCTGTTTTCACTATGCGAAGCTCTTCAGTCATTTTGGCTTCTCCTTCTTCAAAAAATGTAATGTAGGAAGCTTCTGACGCTTCTCCCGTCTCTACACCGATAGAAATTTTTTTATCATACTGTTCAGCGAATGCTATTTCATTACGAACAAGCGCAATAATCCCATTCCCTCCATCAGCACGATCTCGATAAGCCATCATTGTCGTCACATCAGCTATTTGAATAATCCATTCAGCCAAATTCCCTTTTCCATATCGATTTTGATACGTTTGTTCATCAAACCAGAAGGGTGTGTCTACTCCAAATGATAGACCGAGCTCTTTGGACCGTGCTTTTCCATCTGTTAATCGATCCTGATAAAAAGCAATTGTATTCTGATAGTTGTTTGTCCATCCAGAGTGGAGATATGGCTCAATATCTAGGTGAACACCGCTAAATTTTTGAAGCTCTGATGCAGTGGCCTGATATGCTTTCAACCAATAAAATAAATTCGTTTGATATGTAGCACCTTTAAGCGTAGCCCAGTTTGGTGCTCCATCAAGTGCATGGATACGTATCCCTCTAGCAGTGGCTCGTTCGATAAATGTGTGATATGACGATGCTATAATGGATCGGTTGATCTGTAAATACGCATCACTAACTTGTTGTTCCTCCATAAATTGAAGGATTTCTTCAGGTTTTGTTTCAATGTCCCTGGTGTTCCAAATCCATGTAGCAAGGGATGTGTCCATTTCGATCGCCTCAGCTTTCCCATCGGACAATACGATAGATTGCACAAAATAGCTCAGTACAAAAAAGAGAATAACAACAGCAACAGGTACCTTTTTCACATGTATGCTCTCCTTTTTTCTGAAACCAGAGCTCAACCCCTGGCAGTCTGGCAACCATTCGCAACATGGCGGGCAGGCCCAAAACTTTGCGTCCCTACTTTTCAATAGGTTTGCCTTTTTCAGTTTTATCTTCCAACTACTTTTTTTATCGGTAGTGAGATCGTGAGAGTTTAGCTGAATTTTATCGCATATTAAATCATACTGTGCAGCTAATTCTTCACGAATGCCGCCTCTTATTTCTTAAACAAACGTTTGATTAACTTGGTAACAACGTTGAAGGACCGTCTGTATAAAACAGGTTGAGCTCGTGCAATGCTCGCGTACAACCCACATATAAAAGTTTTGCATCTTCCACATTGGATCCGTAATTTCCTTCATTCGCATTTGCTATGATAACCCCATCGAATTCTAAACCCTTTGTTAGATAGATCGGTACTATGGAAATATCGCCTTCATATGAGCGATCTTCTTTTGTAAGAAGATTGACATCTTTCTCCTTAGCAAACTTTTGATACAACTGCTCACATTCTTCTTCAGTTCTTCCAACAATGGCGATCGTTTTCATCCCTCGACTTTTCATTTCCTGAGCTGTTTCAAATAAGCGGTCGAATAAACTTTCTTTCTCTATTTTACGAACGGTAACACTCTCTCCACTACGGAATACAGGGACTGCAGGTTGAACAGGTATGTTAGCATGCGCAATAATTTCATTTGCAAATTCAATAATTTCTAATGTAGAGCGATAGCTTTGTTCTAATTCGATATACAGCTCGTTTTTCTGAAAGAGGTCTTTGAATTCCTGCCATTGATGAATCCCTTTATAGGCATGAATGCCCTGAGCTAGATCTCCTAGGATCGTAAACGATTGCGATCGATTCACTTCCATCAATAAAGCTAACTGAAAAGGGGAAAAGTCCTGCGCCTCATCTATCACAATGTGTTGAAAAACATCGTTTTTATGCACGCCATTTAATTTAAATTGAATATAGAGAAGAGGAGCAAGGTCAGATGGGGATGCATTCTTCTTTTTTAATAGCTTAGATGTTCCTGATATTATTCCTTCATCTAATAGTTGCGTTCGTTCGGTTTTAGGAACATACTCTGGAGGATTTGCCTGAAACAATGCCTTATAAAAAGAAAGCGCTGTTTGCTTCGGCCATTTTTTAAAATATAGGTTTAGCTGTGTATTGGCAACTTTACGATACTCTTTTTGTAAATGACTTCCTTCAATTGCCTTAATCTCATCTTTGATCCAGACCTTAAAGCGATTCATGATCATATCACGCTTTCGTCCAACAGGATATGCGGAGAGATCTTCTAGCCACTGCTGAATTTTATCTTCAGGTAGCTTACTTCCTTCAAATGGAGTAAAATCTCCTCCTGGACCTACTGACTGACTATAATTGAATAGGGCTTTGTCGATCCAGTCTTTGAAAAGAATCGATCCTTTCACCCTTCCCTCAGCTAAGTTAATATCTGGCCGCTCTCTCGCGAACCATTTTTGAAGGTCGTCTTCTGTAGCATCTAATTTCACTTTTTCCTCAATCATGCTTAATGTCCAATCGGTAAAAGTCGATTGTTGAATTCCTCCTACCCCTAACTCGGGAAGAACACCAGAAATATAGTCAAGAAACATACGGTTCGGTGCAAAAATAATCATTCTTCCTGCTTGTATCGTATCTCGATACTCGTACAATAAGTAAGCTAACCGATGCAAGGCAACAGTTGTTTTCCCGCTTCCTGCTGCACCTTGAATGATTAAGGGTGTCGATCGTTCTGCACGAATAATATCATTTTGTTTTGCTTGTATTGTAGAAACAATGTCGCGAAGGCGATTGTCTTTATTTTCACTGAGGCGATAGAGTAGAAACTCATCTGATCCACTTAAATCATCGCTTCCTTCTACATAAGTGTCCACCACTCGCTGAAGTTCTTTATCTCGAATCACAATATTTCTTTTTAGTTCGATATTCCCTTCAATCACGCCATCTGGAGACAAGTAATAAACATCCTCTTCTGGACCAGTAAAGGCATAGAACATACTTGCAACAGGCGCTCGCCAATCAATGACTAGAGAATCCTGTGAATCACCATCTGCTACGCCAACCTTCCCAATGTAGTAGGCGCGTGATGACTTCTCATCTTCTTGAAAATCCATTCTCGCAAAATACGGTTCTTTAGCAGCGATAGATAGTGATTGACGATTTTCTTCACGAATGCTTTCAAGAGCCTGTTCGGTTACATTATCACCTGTATACCGGGGATACCCTTCCAATGTTTTTTGTTGTTTTGTAATCTCGGCAGCAATTTGATCGAGTTGCTGCTTCTCTTTTCGATAGGCACTTTGATTCTTATGATCCAAAATCAGTTACCTCCTTCTGAGATTTGTCTTTAACTGAGACAGAAGTTTAATACTACCATAAGTACAGTTTATCTACCAATTTATTTTTGGAAAATTAAAAAATATAATTTTTCCTAAAAAAATAGTTCTTAAAATGATCCAAACTCTTTTTCACCTCGTTAGCTGTATGTAATCAAAATTAACGGTAAAAAAAACGAGGAGCGTGAAGAAAAAAATGAACATGAAAAAAGCATTTAAAAAATTAATGGTTCCGGCTTTAGGGCTAACCCTATTGTTTCCAACAGTTGCAGGTGCAGCTGACCCAGAACCAACAGTAAGTACACCAGCTGCCGATCTACGAGCCACACTTGATCAACTCTTATCCGAACATTTTGTACTAGCTGTTACGTCCATGACCAAATCGTATGATGGCACTGAGGATGCTGAAGAAGTGACAGAAGCACTCGACCAAAATGCTGCTGACATGACACCAGCGATCGCATCTGTTTATGGCGATGAAGCCTCGCAACAATTTGAGGACATTTTTAGAGGGCACAATGATTATTCCGCAGATTTCGTAAAAGCAGCAACAGAAGATGATGCAGAACTTCGAAAAGAAGCTGAGAAAGAAGTCGATGAATTTGTTGATGAATTCTCCACTTTCCTTGATACAGCAACTGAAGGGAATCTTCCAAAAGAAGCTGCTGCAGATGTTTTAGAAGCCCATGAAGAGCAAGTTTTAACAACATTTGATGAGTATACAGAAGGAAATTACGAACAAGCTTATACCACATTCCGAGAAGGACATAAGCATATGTTTGCAATTAGTAAAGCATTATCAAGTGCGATCGTCACACAGATGCCCGATAAATTCGATAACACAAAAGCTGATACACCAGCTGCCGATTTACGATCAACGCTAAACAGTTTAGCGTCTGAACACTTCGCTCTTTCTTCGCTTGGTCTTGAAAAAGGTTATGATCAATCAGAAGACTATGACTTTGTAAACTGGGCAGAAGACAGAAACACCGCTGACTTTAAAGCTGCAATCGGTTCAATCTACGGAGATGAAGGTGCAGATCAGTTTGAAAAGATCTGGCAGGAAGATCACATCGCTGCACAAGCAGATCTTGTCGTTGCCTCTCTTTCTGAAGACGAAGAAGCAATGAAAATGGCAAAAGAACGTCTATTAACAACATTCCCTGAAAATTTCGGTGCTTTCCTTGGAACAGCAACAGAAGAAAACCTTCCAACTGATGCTGCAACTAAAGCACTTATGGCTCACGAAGAACAAGTTATCGGATCATTTGAATCCTATATGTCTGGTGATTTTAAAGCATCCACAGGTCAATTCCGTGAAGGGTATGCTTTCATGTTTGGTGTAGGTGAATCTCTAGGTGGTGCGATTGTGAAACAAATGCCAGATAAGTTCGCTGGAGAAGCAATGCCTGGTGATATGCCTAAGACAGGTATGGGTGGTGCGAGTGAGCAGTCAACCGACCTAACAGCTCTTTGGATTACAGTAGGTTCCCTCGCTGTAGCAGGATCAGCATTTGCTATTCGTAGAAAAGTCGTTAATCAGTAATCGAGCTAGCATTCTATCCAAAGAAATAGGTGTAAAAAATCGCTTCTAACCTAGGTTAGAAGCGATTTTTCTTATCGATTATGTTTTTCTAATACTTCAATGACAGAATCGATTTTTGCATGGTCTTCAGGTGACTGATCAATATGATGCCAGATTAGCTTCCCGCTATCATCATAAATCCACGTTCCACCTTGAATATACACATCCTGAGTTTTCATTGATTTAAGAACAAAATCTTTTTTCTTTTGTTCTTTTGGAATAAAGCCATCCATTTTACGAGTAAGGAAACCAATTGCTGCTTGTCCAAGCAATTTCCACTTTGGCATTGTATGATGGCCCATCCCTCGATAGGCTTCTCTTTTCGGGTCACCCGCTATAACAAACGGAAACTCTCCGAAAGCTTCTGTGAACTGACTGATATATGTGGCATTAGAAGGTGCAATCGCTATAATTTGAAAGCCTTCCTTCTCAATTTCGTTTACGCGCTTACGCAACTGCGTAAGATAAGCTCGACAAACTGGTCAGCCAAGGTGACGGACAAATACAACCATCGATTTTTTCTGATTAATTAGCTGTGCAAGTGTAACATTCGTACTTTCTGGAATTTCAAGCTGATAAGTTAATTGCTCCAATGAAAACTCTCCTCACTTTTCATGGCGTTTGATCTGAGTTGATTACCTGTTTCTTATGTTCAATTTTACACCTTTTTTGATAGTAGTGATACCCAATGAATCCAATAACTGCCACGATCAGTAGTAAGAAGATGTATTTCTGAATACTTCCAAAGATTGCTTGGACTGATTTAATATTTCCATTCTTCCCGATCCATAACATCGCAATTGTCCACGGAAAAATTCCTACAAAGGTAAGTGCTGCAAATACCCATGCTTTTACTTTACTCATACCTGATACGTAAGAAACATAGTTACCTACACCAAGTGGGCGTGTAATCGCAATACTCCATGAACCGCATTTTCTAAACCATCTCTGTACACGTTCTACTTTCTTCTTCTTAAGCTTTTTCTCTACTTTATCCTTAACTTTCAAACCGATCCCATAAGGAATAAAACTAAAAATGGTATAAATCACGCTTGTCAGAAATGCAAAACCGATCATTTCAATAACCGAAGCATTTAATAAGTAACCATACGTTAACGTCATCATCCCCCCTGGAAACGGCAAAGATGATGCCTCAAGCGCATTGCTAATTAAAAGACCCCAGATGCCAAGCTCTTTCAGGAATTGAATCAGAAATTCCAACATATTGGATCTCCTTTACTCTCTATTTAAAACTATCTATTCAATTCCCTGATCTCCAAGTACGAAACCGAAATAAATCTGTTTTAATCTTCCAATCGAATTTTTAATCTATATTTCGCGATTATGATAAATATTTCCGCGGAAATGATCAAATCTGCACGAATTTTGTTTAGATCCGGAAAAGTTATGTAAAAGCAAAAACCCTATCATGAACTTCATGATAGGGTTAACCTTATTACGATCCTACAGGGACAGCCTTTTCTTGTTCAAAAGCAGTTACAGCTTCCTCAAAAACGCGCAGACCTTCATCCAACTGTTCTTTTGTAATGATGAGCGGGGGGATCATTCGAATAACTTCCTGATGCTTCCCGCAAAGATAAAATAACACACCTTTTTCAAGTGATAAGTCTAGAACACGCATCATCCCGTTTCCATCAGGTGCACCTGTTTCAGGGTCGACAATTTCGATGCCTATCATTAAGCCGACACCACGCACATCACCAATCACCTGATGCTTTTCCTTAATTAACGCCAGTTTTTCTAAAGCATATGCCCCCATTTCCCGGGAGTTTTGAAGTAATCCTTCCTCTTCAATCACATCAAGCGTTGCAAGCGCTGCTGAACATGCGATTGGATTCCCACCAAATGTTGTCCCGTGTGTCCCCATTGGCCACTGACTCATTAATTCTTTTGAAGCGACAGTAGCACTCAACGGCATCCCAGAAGCAATTCCTTTTGCAATCGCCATAATGTCCGGTATGACCTCAAACGTTTGTGCAGCAAACCAATTCCCTGTACGTCCGAATCCTGTTTGAACCTCATCAAAAATGAGTAACATCCCGTTTCGATCACAAATCTCTCTCACCTTCTGTAGCCATTCTTTTGGAGGAATTAAGTAACCGCCCTCTCCTAGTACCGGCTCCACAATTACACACGCAACTTCCTCAGGAGTAACCTGATGATCAAAAAGACGCTCAAAATCCTTCTCGAGTTCTTTCACACAATAGTCTTCAACGCTTTGATCTTTGGGACAACTAGCAGTATCAGCATAAGGAATTTGATACGTTAGTCCATTCGGTTGCAAAAACTTACGATATTTGCTTTTTGATGTACTCACACCAAGCGCTCCTAGCGATCGACCATGAAAACATCCTGTAAATGAAATGACGTACTGACGCTTCGTTACATATTTCGCTAACTTCAATGCGCCTTCTATGGCCTCAGTACCGCTGTTTGCAAAGAAAAAGCAATCCAAATCTTTTGGCATAATCCCTTGCAATCGTTCAGCTAGTTGAAGAATCGAGTCATACATAATAACTCCAGATGGTCCGTGCATCAGAGAATCCGCACCATCTTTGATTGCCTGTACCACTTTTGGATGACGATGTCCTGTATTTGCAACAGCAATCCCAGAAGTAAAATCAAGGTAGGTCTTCCCATCAGCACCATAGTAATAGCATCCTTCTTCTTTCACGACAGGCAAATTAGGATGATCTTTCGCCATACTAGGTGCTAGATAGTCTGACATGTTGCTGTATCTCTGTTCAAATGATGTAGACAATGTGATCTCCTCCTTTAGATTCAGCTTTTATTTTATAAAAAGAAATGAGCCATAATGACGATAATCGGGAGCGTAATAACTGTACGCTGTAAGAAAATAATCGCTAGTTCAAGAACTGAAATCGGAATCTTAGATTTCACTAGCAAAATCCCAATCTCCGACATGTAGATAAGTTGTGTTAACGAAACAGCCGCGATAACAAAACGGGTAAGTTCACTTTCGATACCCGTTCCTATTACAGCTGGTAAAAACATATCTGCAAAACCAACGAGCATGGCTGGAGCTGCAGCAGCTGCTTCAGGAATCTGCATCAGTTCTAGTACAGGGACAATCGGCATCGATAAATACGTAAAGAAAGGAGTGAATTCAGCAATGATAAGTGCAATAGTACCTAGAGCCATCACTAGTGGGATCAAAGCGAAGTAAATATCTAGCACTGTATTCACACCTTGCCCTGCTATATACTTAACACCTTTTACTTCTGAAGCCTTTTCGAGCGCTTTCTGCATTCCCCATTTAAAGCTAGAAACACCTTCTGGAACATCTTCTGAAATCTGTTTTCCTGTCCCTTCATAATACGTGTCCGCTTTACGAGATAGCGGTGGAATTCGAGGACAAACAAATGCAGCAACTAGCCCTGCAACGACAACCGTAAAGTAAAAAGGAATAAACATATCTTCTAAACCAATAAAACTAATAACAACAAGACTGAATGCAATCGAATTGATCGAAAAGTTTGTTGCAATAACAGCCGCTTCTCTTTTTGTATAGTAACCTTCTTCATACTGTTTCGTTGTAATCAATACACCAACGGTTCCGGCCCCCATCCAGGAAGCAAGCGCATCGATGGATGAGCGACCAGGTAATTTAAATAATGGGCGCATCACATGGCGAAGGGCTGTTCCAAAGAAATCCATTAATCCAAATTCCAGTAGGAGTGGCATTAAAAGTCCTGCAAAGAGAAACCATGCTGCAAGAACGGGTACAAGGGAGTACAGCATCGTCCCACCTGATACATCTGAAATGATAAATTCTGGTCCAAACTTAAATAACGTCATGACCGCAAAGAGCGCTCCTACCAATCTCGTTCCGATCCAGAACCAGTTCACGTAGAATAGTTGCTTAAGAAAAGGACGAAGCATGATCGGCTTAGGTTCAAACGCTTTTGTAACAATAGGTATAATAGCAGATAAAATGAGAATAGCCGTCATAAAGCCAGGTAGAATTGGAGCCAGTTTTATTTGAATAGATTCGGCTAGAATTCCTACACCAATCGTCATTTTCCCATTAAAAGGAACAGGGACAAGAAATAGTAAGATACCAATTAGAGAAGGAATGATAAACCACGAATATGCTTTTTTTGAATGAGAAGCGTTTACCGATTGACTGGCACTTTCAAGAGAATACGACTTTTCTTGTTTAACTTCCATTTTTCACTCTCCTTCGACAAATTTAATATTAATTCATATTCTTGCATATAAATTAGAAAAGAAGCAAGAGAAATTTTCATTCTTTGCTTCTTTTAACATGCAAGTATTGTGCCATAAGTTATTTTATTCTGTATTTTTTAAGTTTTCTAACTACAGTAGGTTGACTCATTCCTAGCGCCTCAGCTATTTTTGTTGTCGTACGAAAATATCGTCTTGCTTGCTCGAGACGTTCTTTCTCAACTTTCTCTACCGTTTCTTGTAATGTCTCATTAAAATTATTCATTTCTGAATAAAATTCTGTTGCTTTTTTATATGTAGAAGGCAAATCTTCTTCGTGTATAACGAATGCATCTGAAGTAACAATAAGGCGTTCAATTAAATTCATCAGCTCTCGTACATTCCCTCTCCACACATGCTGTGTTAATTCATGGATAACAACTTTATTCAATATCCGCTTTCGTTTGTACGCCTTGCAGAAGTGATCAACAAACGATTGGATGAGAGGAAGGATGTCTTCTTTTCTCTCTCGTAAAGGGGGGATCACTAACGGAACAACATTCAACCGAAAATATAAATCTTCTCGAAACACTTTCTCTCGTACTGCTTGTTCTAAATCTTTATTCGTCGCACTGATGATTCGAAAATCTGAGCTAATCTCCTTTCTGCCTCCTAAACGATAAAAACGTTTTTCTTGTATAAGTTTCAATACCTTCACTTGATTTTGTGGCGAAAGTTCTCCAATCTCATCAAGAAAAAGGGTTCCACTAGCTGCCATTTCAGCAAGACCAATGCGGCCGCCTTTTCTAGCTCCAGTAAATGCGCCATCTTCATATCCGAAAAGTTCCGCTTCAAATAAAGACTCAGGAATGGCTCCACAATTCACTTCAATAAAAGGCGCCTCTCTCCGTTCACTTTTAGAATGAATGTAGCGTGCAAGTTCTGTCTTCCCTACCCCTGACTCACCTAAGAGAAGAACGTTCACATCTACTCCAGCAACCTGCTTTCCAGTAGCCAGTATTTTTCTCATAGAATCACTTCTTGCAATCAATCCTCCATCATCCTGTTGTTGTTTGAGCTGTTCAAGCTCACTTCTAACACGCTCCATCTCAGAAGACATCTCTTCCATTCCAGCCTTAATTTCCATTAATTCCGTTATATCGTGTGAATAACTGACAATCCTTACAAGCTCACCACTATCATTGAAAACAGGAAGGCCAGTAACAAGAAGCTTTTTCCCATCAGGACCGGTTTGTACAAACGTGACGCGCTTCTTTTCTTTCACTACTAGCGGCGTTGCTAATGGTGTAAATAATCCTTCTTTCTCAAGTTCATAAACGGATCTACCCATCAAGTCACTGGCTTTCACGCCATACACCATACCCGTTCCCTCACTAACTTTGACGATAATTCCATTTCGATCTGTTACTAGAATATCGTCTTGCAAAGAATGAAAGATCGCTTTATATTCGTTCCACTCTGTCAAATAAACACCCCACTTATTCATTTCTGAATATTTTTCAGTCATTCTCTTACAAAACGCCTTATATTCTCGTTAGTTATTATTCATTTTTGAATAATCTTACATTCATATCTTATCATACAAGGCGTTAATTCAAGCAAAATTCTTTTCAGCAATAAAATGAACGACTAGAATATACGATGGAATGGAACTTGAACAGACTGAAGGAGGAATCACCATGGTAGCACTACAAGGAAAAACAGCGCTCATTACTGGAGCAGCTCGAGGGATTGGTCGTGCAGCAGCAATCGCTCTTGCAAAAGAAGGCGTCAATATTGGACTGATCGCACGTACAGAAGAAACACTTCAAAACGTTGCGAAAGAAATTGAAGCTGAAGGTGTCAAAACTTCTTACGCAATTGCAGATGTTTCTTCTAATGAAGAAGTGACAACAGCAGTTGCTAAGATCAAAGACGAGCTTGGTGAGACCGACATTCTTATTAATAATGCCGGTATAGCAAAATTTGGGAGCTTCATGGATCTTGAAATCGCAGAATGGGAAAAAATCATTCAGGTTAACTTACTGGGTGCTTATTATGTCACTCGGGCTGTACTGCCAGACATGATCGAACAGCAATCAGGAGATATTATCAATATTTCTTCTACAGCAGGACAAAAAGGTGCCCCAGTAACAAGTGCCTATAGCGCTTCTAAATTTGGATTAATGGGACTAACTGAATCACTTGCTCAAGAAGTTCGCAAGCATGATATTCGTGTTAGTGCACTAACACCAAGTACCGTTTCCACTGATCTTGCAGTAGAGAATAACTTAACAGATGGACAGCAGGACAATATGCTCCAGCCAGAGGATATGGCCGAATTTATCGTTGCCCAACTAAAGATGAACAAGCGTGTTTTCATTAAGACAGCAGGTTTGTGGACAACAAATCCATAAACGAATATTCCCCTATCATTCTCAGTGAATTGTAAATAAAGAAAAACAGCCAGTCTATTTGTGCTGGCTGTTTCTATATTCTCTAAATGAGCCATAGTATTCGTAAGCTTCCCACTGTTCTTCATTAGAATCAAAGTAAATCCAAATCGGTACATCATCAAGTTCCGGATAAGTTTGAAATAACCCCATATCTCCTACTCTTATAGCAGATAATGCCCCTGGCAACTCTTTTCGAAATATACGATACCTTACTTGTTCTCTCCCTTCTTCAGTTGGATCATCCACTAAAACGTATGCGTAATAATACAATCCACAGTCGTTTCGAAAGCTTCCAAGCACCTCATCTCGAATGAAAGAAATACGATCAATGGCATATTCTTTTCCAATCGTTAAAAATAGCTCACCAGTGATATCAGAGTGTGTTAATGTGTATTTTCTTCCCAATACACATTTGTTTCCGTTCATCCCATCCCGATACGTCACTGTAGGTTGCTGTTTCACTTATGATCACCCTCTCCCCTATCAGGTTATGGGCAATCATAGAGATAGGTTCATTTCATTCTTATAGACTATGACAACCTATTGATTGCGTAAATTAATAGCAGTAAAAACCTTTTTTGAGAGGATGAGAGAATTTGAGTCAACAGCCTCAATTAATCAGCTCTGTAGACCCGTATGTCTATCAAACGCTCCTGTCGATTGAAGGAAGAATGATTACAGTACAAACAACAAATGGATCGCTCCAAGGGATGCTGCAATCCGTGATGCCAGATCATATTGTTTTGGAAGTGAATGAAACCCCTTTTTTTGTTCGAATTCAACAAATCGTCTGGGTATTTCCTAATTAATAGGGGGGATGACATGTTTAAGCGATTTGATAAGCAATTGATTGAACTTCCGATACCAGAGCATGGCGATGCGAATGCGGCAGCTGCAGTACAGGATTTGCTTGGTGGACGCTTTGGAGAGTTGTCTACGTTAAATAACTACATGTTCCAGTCATTTAGCTTTCGTGAGAAAAAAAAGTTAAAACCTTTTTATGATCTTGTTGCCAGTATTACTGCAGAAGAATTCGGACATGTGGAATTGGTCACAACCTCAATAAATCTGTTAACCACAGGAAGTTCTTTTCAAGCTCCCCCTGATTTAACCCCGTTACAGAATGCCAAGGACCTGCGTAATACAGCTCAATTTGTTGCTACAGCCCAAACAGCTCTTGCAGCTGATAGTATGGGCAATTCCTGGCGTGGCGATTATGTCTTCAGTAGCGGAAATCTTGTTCTTGATCTCCTTCACAACTTTTTTCTTGAGGTTGGTGCACGAACCCATAAAATGCGCGTCTATGAAATGACAGATCATCCAACCGCACGTGAAATGATCGGTTACTTACTCGTGCGTGGCGGAACTCATGTACTTGCATACGCAAAAGCGATTGAGATGGCGACAGGTACAGACTTAACAAAAATGCTCCCAATACCAAGTCTTGATAACTCTAAATTCGACTACGCACGAAAATTTGAAGAAAAGGGATTAAATAATGTTCTTTACACTTGGAGCGAAGGAGATTATCTAGGAATTAAACAGATTTGGAAAGGTACGAATCCAGAAAATGGGGAACGGCTGCGCGTGATAGAAGGGGCACCAGAAGGAGCGCCGATTCCTAATCTAGATGATCTTCCAGAAGAATTTGCACCCGGAATTACAAAGGATCATTATGAACAGATTGCCAAGAGGTTATTAAGAAATTTATAAAAAAAGTACCTGCCTCAATTTCGGCAGGTACTTTTTTCTACCAGATCGCTTCCACCCATTCAGGATGATCAATAAACGGGTTCCGGTTGTGTTGGTACTGGTCATAAATCACATTGTTTCGATTTTCTTCAAAAGAATCCACTGGATCCATTTCATTCCAAGCCTTCAATACAGAGACCTTACCGATATATGGTGATGATCCATTGTTTACAAGGTCATTCACCTCAAGATCAACTTCACCGCTATCGCCTTCGTAACGAACCGCCATATAGAAAATCATTCGAGCAACGTCCCCTTTTACATTATCGCGCGGCTCCCAGGAATCGCTATCGTAGTAGTTTCCAGGTGCTTCTGATTGGGGAGAGCCACCGTTATCAAAATCAAGATTACCACGTGAGCTATTAACGGTAACATCAGTTGGGCGCAGATGATGAATGTCTGTACCTGGTCCCATCGATGTACCAAAATCTCCATGAGATTTTGCCCATACGTGTTCACGATTCCAGTCATCTACATTTCCACCGTTTTCATACTTACTTTGAGATCTTCCACTATAAAGAAGAAGCACATTATTAGGATTTAATGGATCTTCATCTGTCACCCTCAAGGCATCCCATACGCTACTATAAGAAAGTTCTGTATGATCATCGATAATTGTATGCAATTCTGTTTTCAAAGCACTTCCTGTTTTCCCAACAGCAGAACGATAGTATGTATCATCGTAAGGAGAAGACCCGCCTTCTCCAGTTTCATCAGAACCTCCGCTAACATCTAATTCGATCGTTGAAACACTTTTAACTCCCGCATGAGCAAAATAATCTGTTAAACTCCCACTTACAACAACTGATTCACCCATTAAATCCGGGTTGCTTTTTAACCCAAAATCACTTCTTAACGAGGATGGAACCTGGACAAAAAGCATTTCATTGATATTCGTTTCATCTGCCTGGTCAGCAATTGCAATCGCATAGTCATCTGAGAAACTAGATGTGGCAATGGAGGATGTTGATTCTGGTTTTCCTACAATAATCCCTTCGACTGCTCCACTACTCCCCTGATTTGCAATCCCCTGTGTAACCGAATATGGTGATGAGGATGTTCCTGAGCCATCTGCAAATGATGGTGTAATTGTGAAATACATCATAATTAACGAAACAACTAACATAAAAACTACCGTTCCATACGTACGATGTGCCTTGTTCATTTTGCTTCCCTCCCCTTTATAATTGCTTCTTGTTCATGAAGCTTCTTTTAGTTTAAACGTACACGATTTAGCCAGTGGTAACACGATGTAAATATTCCTTTATTTTTAGTAGGTCAAATGCATTAGGTTGAATAAAACCAAGCCTTTTTTACTACAAACGTTGCTCTGACGAAAATTCCCATCGTTTTCCCCTCTTCCTGACTTTCATCAAAGCTCATTGTCCGATATAATCAATGAGGATTGTTAAACCATAAATAAAGGGTGTATTCCTATGAGTATATTAACCGTGAAAAACCTTACGCACGGATTCGGTGACCGTGCCATCTTTGATGATGTATCTTTTCGTCTATTAAAAGGTGAACATATTGGATTAGTTGGAGCGAATGGCGAAGGTAAATCAACGTTCATGAATATTATTACAGGTAAGCTGGAACCTGATGAAGGTTCTGTAGAATGGTCTAAAAATGTGAGAGTTGGCTATCTTGATCAGCATACTGTTCTTGAGCGAGGCATGACAATTCGTGACGCACTGAAAGGTGCTTTTCAATATCTATTTGATTACGAATCAGAAATGAATGAACTGTTTGCAAAAATGGGGGAAGCTTCTCCGGAAGAACTAGAGAAGTTATTAGAAGAAACAGGAACGATGCAAGATATGCTTGCTAACAATGATTTCTACGTCATTGATGCAAAAGTAGAAGAAATTGCACGTGGGCTTGGACTTGATGAAATAGGCCTTGAAAAAGATGTTCAGGATTTAAGTGGTGGGCAACGAACAAAGGTCCTTCTTGCTAAACTACTTCTTGAAAAACCAGATATTCTTCTTCTCGATGAGCCGACAAACTATCTAGATGAGCAGCACATTGTCTGGCTCAGACGTTACCTTCAGGAATATGAAAATGCATTTATTCTGATTTCACATGATATTCCTTTCTTAAACAGCGTCATTAACTTAATTTATCATATGGAAAATCAAGAATTAACAAGATATGTTGGTGACTACAATAATTTCATGTCCGTATATGAAGTGAAGAAGCAACAAGTCGAGGCAGCCTTTAAGAAACAGCAACAAGAAATTTCTCAGCTCAAGGACTTTGTTGCCCGTAACAAAGCCCGTGTTGCCACACGAAATATGGCCATGTCGAGACAAAAAAAGCTTGATAAAATGGATGTTATTGAGATGGCAAAAGAAAAACCAAAACCAGAATTTCATTTCAAGCAAGCTCGTGCTTCTGGCAAGCTTATTTTCGATACAAAAGATCTTGTGATTGGTTACGATGAGCCACTATCCCGTCCATTAAATCTTTCAATGGAACGTGGTCAAAAAATCGCTCTCATGGGTGCAAATGGTATTGGTAAAACGACGCTTCTTCGTAGTATTCTTGGCGAAATCAAACCAATTGAAGGATCCGTTGAGCTTGGCGATTACCTTTATACTGGTTATTTCGAGCAAGAAATTAAAACAAGAACATCAAATACTTGCATCGAAGAAATGTGGCGAGAGTTCCCGCACTACAGTCAGGCTCAAATTCGCGCAGCTTTATCAAAATGCGGTTTAACGACAAAGCATATTGAAAGCAAGGTCGATGTCTTAAGCGGTGGTGAAAAAGCTAAGCTTAGACTTTGTAAATTAATGAATACAGAATCAAACTTACTTGTATTCGATGAGCCCACAAATCACCTCGATGTTGAGGCAAAAGCCGAATTAAAACGTGCTTTAAATGAATACAAAGGAAGCATTATCCTAATCTCTCACGAACCTGAATTTTACCAGGACATCGCAACCGATGTCTGGAACTGTGAAGATTGGACAACAAAATTAGTATAGAAAAGAGGCATATCCGCTTAATCGGATATGCCTTCTTCTTTATCTTCAATCGAATAATCAGGTACTAGTATTTTTCCATTGTTATTCTTATTCACGAGAGATTTTATCAACGACTTCGTCAAATTTTTTGGAGGATATGGCTTAATAAGGTAGTCTTTTGCCCCTAATTCAAAGCCACGTTGCTTCTCTTCACTGACGGTTGAAACAAAGATCGGTATATTTTTTGTCCGTTCCGTTTCTTTTACTGTTTTCAACACATCCCAGCCACTCATACGACCATCTAACATTATATCAAGGACGATTCCCTCAGGTGTCATTTGCTCAAGGAGCTCAATCGCTTCTTCACCACTTCTACAATGACGGACAGCAAACCCGTTTCCGGTAATTTCCTCCATCAATAAGAGAGCGAGACTCTCATCATCCTCTACAATTAAAACGCCAGAGTCTTGAAGTTCTCTAGATTTGGAGTCTACCGACTGCTTTTCGATTCCTAGTGGGAAAACAAGAGTAAACATACTCCCTATTCCCAATTCTGATGTTACGAGAACGTCGCCATTATGAGCAGTCATGATTTCCTTTGATATGGCAAGTCCTAGTCCCGTTCCACCAATTTGGCGTCGGTCTGAATTATCAACACGAAAGAACTTTGTAAATAATTTGGTGAGTGCATCCTGTGGAATCCCAAGACCTTCATCTCTAAAATCCACGTAAAGCTGATCATTGTCTACTCTAAATCTCGTTAAGATAGTGCCGCCTTCAGGAGAATATTTAACTGCATTGCTAACAAAATTATTGAAGACCTGTTTAATTTTATCCCCATCACCGATAATCTCATGTCTATCTGCCAAATCTTCAATAATAAAGGAGTGTAGCTTAGAATGATCGCGATAACTATCGAGTACTTCTTCTATCATGTCTTTAAGATTAATTCGCGTTTTATCATAGTTTTGCTTACCAGCTTCCATCCGCTGAATATCAAGAAAATCATTGATTAGAGATGTTAAACGCTTTGCTTCTTTATAGATCGTATTTAAATATTTTTTCTGCTTCTCAGGTTTTAACTCTTTGGAAAGCATAAGTTCTGTAAAACCAAGTACGCTTGACAGGGGTGTACGAAGTTCATGACTAACCGTACTCACAAACTCGTTCTTCATTTCATCTACTTCATGTTCACGGGTTATATCCCGATGGACGAAAATCGAACCAATAAATTTACCGTCAGAATATAAATGCTCGTAGTACATTTGGATAAATAGGGAAGGTTCCGTCTTAGTTTGATAGATAAGTTCACTCTGTTTAGGCTTAACCCCTGCAATCACATCATGAACATATGAATTCACTGCATCCCGATCATTTAAATCGACTTGCATAAGGAACTTAGTACTCCACTCAGTAAACGGTTTTTCATTCGCACCATCAGGAAAGCACGCATCCAACATCGTACACATTTGATCATTCACAGCACGAGTTGTTCCTTCTCTGTCAACGAGCTGAATCCCTTCACGAATCGTATTCAAGATCTCTCTATTGATTTGTCGCTCATTCTCAGTCGTTTCATATAATCGAAGCTTATCGAGAGCGAGAGAAATTTGACGCGACAAATCGGATAGTTCCGTTACTTCATCAGTCGTAAATTCCCCTCCTATTCTCGTAATACAAAGTAAAGCAACTGGTTCGTTGTCAGAAAGAACTGGAATGTAAATATCATTTGAGACTTCTTCTACTCCATGATAACCTGCTTCCCCAATTGAAGCCTGTCTTTGAACAGTATGAAATTTCTTTTGCTCAATTGCTTTAACGCCAGGACCGTCTATTAAATGATCAATCCACTCGTGGACTTTCTCTTGACTAACGCCTAGCGATGCATAGTCTTTTCCTTGATTTAGCATAACGATAATACCCTTATCAGAGTTAAGGATATGAATCATGTTCGTAATGATACTTTGCAATAGTTCACTTTTCGTTAAGGTAGAGGCAAGCGAACGATTTAATTCATTGCGATGCTCTAACACTTTTTTTTGTACATTCATCGCTTTTACATTTTGTTCAAGCGTGAATTTACTTCCTTTCAGTTCTTCGCTCTGCTCGACTAATGCATCGTTCGATGTGATAAGTGCCCTCTCATTTTGCTGGATATTCTTAACCATTAAATTAAATGATCGTGCAAGCTCTCCTAGTTCATCTGATCTTCTCACATGGGGCATTTCCACATTTTCTCCTGAAGATACTTGACTAGAAGCTAACGCCAATTCCTGGAGTGGTTTTCCAATACGCCTAGCCATAATACCAGCAAGTATCGTTGCAATTAATAGAAGAAAAATAACAAATGAGACGAAAAGCATCTGTAAATTCGATAAACGATCAACCAAATCTTGCTCAGTTGCATAGATTTCGTTCTCCACATCAGAAACGAGGTCTCGCGTTTGATCTCTTAAATCATAGACCAAATTACTCCCGCCCTGATCTTGAGAAAGATTTTGCAACCCTTCTGTATTATCTGAAGCTACCTGTATTTTCGCGTCTTCAAAAAGATTATAATAATTAATCAATTCACCTTGAAGGTCTGAAATATATTCCTTTTCTTCTCTACTTTCTAGCTCTGGTTCAAGCTGTTTGATCTTATTTGCAATCATATTTTTTTGAGTAACATAATTTTTTAAAAAAGGTTTTTCTAAACGAAACCCTAAATACCCTCGAGCCTCAAAAAACATATCATTTAAACTATCTTCCAGTTCAACTGCATACTGTTGTTTTTGTCGAAGATCGACCACTTTCTCCTCATACTTTGCTTCAATTGACTGGCTATACAGCCCTAAACCAGCTGCCGCTACTAAAATCAAAAACAAAAACCCACTCATAAACCAGACAAACTGTCGCGATAAACTACTTCTCCATTGTCTATTCACCTAGAATGTCCCCTACTACGTTTGCAAGTTCCACTGGACTAAATGGTTTAGAAATAAAGTAATCCGCGCCTGCCTCTCTTGCAATCTCTTCATCTTTTTTTTGCGCTTTTGCAGTAAGCATCATTATTTTAACATCGTGATTCCCTTGCTCTCGAACCTTTTTAATCACTTCAAGACCGGTCATTTCTGGCATCATATAATCAAGTAAAACGAGGTCATACGCATTGCTTTGAATATAGTCATATGCTTCTGCGCCATCTTCAGCTTCATCGATTTCATAATCATCGTCTTCAAGCGCATCAACGATTAACATTCGTAGAATTTCTTCATCTTCTGCGACTAACAACTTTGGAGCCACGAAAATCACCCTTTGCAATTAATTGAAATAAGAATAGAGGGGTTCCCCTCTATTCCTTATATCGGCTAAACTCTTCCTGCATAATATAGTAAGATTGTTTTAATCTTTCATGATAATGTGGTTCTTTCCATTTATCCCAAGTAAATTCATAAAATTCGTCCAACTGTCCGTTTTTCGTAACCGGTCTTGTTTCATTTATAGAAGCGAGCGAGAGACTTGCATCCTCCTCATCTCCTTCGTACATCACTAAGCCAACCTTAAAACGGTCTATCTTCTTTGAAGCACTCAGACCTTCTTTCCACATGTCCCCCATGATTTCTTTTTCACTTGGATCCTTCACATTGAAAAGAGCCCACGGTAATCGTATTTCGATAGAATTTCCTTTCACAATAAAATCTGAAAGGGAATTGTAATCCTCACTCTCTGGATTTCCATTACCATAGGTTAGGATACCTGTTTCATAATCATCAAATGGAAACGTTTCTCTTGTGCTCGGAATTGTTAGTTGCTTGTTCAAGGCTAAACGTATTGGATGAAACACATCGTTATCCTTTTTACTGACATAGTTTCTTTCCTCAATCAGACCAAGGTCTTTCGCATACTGGTAGTAGAATGCATCATAGTAACTGTGCACGGTAAGTCGTGAAGTTTCTTTTCCAGTCAGGTTAAGTATAAAATCAATTCCAGACGAAGTTTTTAATTCTGGATCTTTAGAAATATCCTTGCTTCCCTGTCCGTTAATCGTATCAAACAGTAGCATCGTCTTATCCTGTTCCATTTGTTCTGGTGACATGTTTTGATAGTCTAGTCGGAAGTAAATAGATTTCTCATCGCTAGTCATAAAGAAACGTTGAAGGTTCTGCTCTTTATCATTTGATTCAAATAAAGGTGTTTCATCTTCCCAATCTGCTAACTCACCGTCAATTTTTATTTTCAGCTGTTCACCAGGATCAAAACTTAGTAATCCAAACTGCTGTTCGTTTGTTTGATCATTTGACCAGAATGGTCGACGATCTGCATTATCGAAATCCATTGTGTTCCATGTGCGTTTAAACCATTCATCCTGCCAGGAAAACACCATTCCACCTGCATAATTTTCCGCAACGATGTTCTCAAACAATTTGGCATCTGTCTTTCCCTGCTTCTCCTCAGAGTTTCCACCCTGATTCATGCCGTAGACATTCCGATGCGTCATCCCTCTAGAAGCCGGTACACCAAACTCAGCAACTACAACTGGCATCTTATGCACTTTTCTAAGTGCATTAAGGTAGCCTGCATAATTGTTTTTCTCACCGTTCTGATCAACATAATCCACGTATTCTTCTTCATAATTTAGAAAGTCCGGATAATATGGATAAATATGATAAGAGGCGAATTGGCCTGCATAAAAGTCATCCTTTAAGTGAATAACGTTCGGATCAACTGAAACCAAATCTTCCTTTTCAGAGGGTTCTGCAGGATGCTCGAGCAAATCAGTCGTCACCCAATTCGTGAAGCTTACAGGTCTTTGGTAGTTGTATTTGTCCATCTCATAACGAACCGTATCATCCATCATGTTTGCGATCCATATTTCAAAAGGACTCGCATTCTTTGTCGTGAGGAAGCTGCCATTATATTCCTTCATGTCAGGATGCTTTTCATTTGTAGCTACAACGACTTCAGGATCCCACTCAATTCCAAGTACCCAGCCAAGTACGTATGGTGACACATCTGCCGTATAACGACCTCCTGCATGACCCACCTTCTTTTCAATCATTGCATTCCCATGAATAAGATCAACCGTATCTTTCGTTGCTTTTTCAAGAAGCTGCGTATTTTCTTTCGCATAAGCATCTTGAGTCTTAAGTAACGGTTCTTCTTCTACCCACACACCATGAAACAAATATAGCGGCTTATCTGCTTCTTTATTGTGTTCTAATAGTGCCTCATAAAAAACGGGCGGATGAATGGTATAAATCCGCACAGCATTTGCATTCATATCAGAGATTTGGTCGAACCATCGTTTGTATTCTGATTTTGTGATCGCTGCTTCCCCTGGAAAGTAACCTGGTTTTGCGATCCCCATATTGACGCCTTTAATAATAAGGTCTGACCACTCTCCATCTTGAAACACTTGAATTTTATCGTCACCGACTTTACCCGCAACCTTAACACCTTGTATAGTTGGGATGTTCACATGACTTTCTTCCTTTTTGGTATCAGTACCTTTAAAGTTTTGTAAGATCGTTTCCATCATCGGCATATAAACTTTCCAGTAGAAAGCTTCAAGCGTTTCATTATCACCTGTTGTCAATAAGCGATTAATGGCTGGTAACCACTTATATTGGTGAAAATTCAAGTCACCATCATGATCAGCGTAATCACCTGCAAAATAATAAGAGTGATCGTGTTTCATAACAGCTGGAAAAGATAGAGGGATTCCAGCATCTTCAAGTAACGCTCCCCCTTCTTGACTCACATCTACTGTATAGTTTGCAAGTACATCTTCCTCGTCAATTGGTTCCACGATGTCAAACCAATAATGATATGACATCGACTCTTTCACTAAAGAATCTTCAATCCATTCCAATCCTTTTTCATTGAATGAAAATTGAACTGTTTGATCTCCAATGTCTTCTTTCTCAATGACAATGATCGAGTTATCTTCGTTCACAAAAACAAGCCCATGATCCGAAAAGTCCCACTTCTCATCATACTGTTTTTCATAGTTATCAATAGCCCATCCTGGCACTTCACCACCGACCGAAAGATCATCGAAATATCGCCCAATCCAACCTGACCACTCAAGGTTTAAAGTGGAATAAAGACTCTGCCGTGCCTTCTCTTCAGTCGGACTACCAAATGCATTAAATTCAGCAATAAAGGTTGACCCCTTCTGCACAGCTTCTGAAATCAAACTCACTTCTTCTTGAGTCATTCCACCGTAAATGTTTTTAGAACGATCACCTTCGGATGCTTTCCCATACCAATCGTCTTCATATACACCATAAGAGTCTGCTAGATAGATAAGGTCTTTTCCTACTAACGAATCTGGAAAAGAGTCGACACTATATTCCTCGCCATCTCCTGGGTGAAATCCTATATAATCTTCAGATGCGCTGTAAGGGGTTCCATTATTCTTTATCCATTTCTTATGATTCAAAATCCACGTAAGTCCTTTATGTTCACGATACGTTTTATCTGGAATGGTTTTATCAATAATGACAATATCACTAGTAGATTCATCACTCATAAACCAAAGCAGGACAGGAGACAACAGAATGAGTACTAGTGCTATTATTCCAAGTAGGAAACCAATGATTGTCTTTTTCTTTATGTGACTCACTTATTTTGAAACCCCTTTTCTGCTCATTTCTCCCCAACTGTTATTACGACGAATAAGCTGAATTATTCCTTCCACTCTCCAAAATACAGTTAACGGCCTAAACCAAAACGCTTCAGATAAAGAATAGAAATAGAGTCGAATTAAATCTTGTACTTTTGTATACCTTTTTAAGCTCCATTCTTCTAGCAAGACAGCACTCATTGATAAAAGCGACCCATAAATAACGGCTAGAAGGAAGAGAAGGACTGCAAAAGAAGTATAAATCCCTCCAACAAACGGTGAGATAACCATGATAATATAGCCTAATAATTCAATGACAGGACCTAGAAACTCAACAATTAAAAAGTATGGCATTGAAACGACACCAACAAGACCATACTTAGGATTACATAGCATTTTCTTATTGTGCCAGAGGCTTTCGAAAAGGCCTCTGTGCCAACGACTTCGTTGTCTTCTTAGGATCTTCGAAGATTCTGGTGCTTCCGTCCAACAGACGGGGTCCGGAACATATACAATTCTTTTACCTGACCTCTCTTCTTTAATTTGTTTATGAAGTCGAACGACAAGATCCATATCTTCACCGACCGTGTCCGTGCGATAACCGTTTACTTTAACAACACTTTCTCTATGAAAGACGCCAAATGCACCTGAAATAATTAATAAGAGATTATGTCTCGAGAGGCCGATTCTTCCCATAAGAAAAGCTCGAAAATATTCGATCACTTGCATGACGACAAGCGGTGTTTTTGATAGTTCAACCTTCATTACTTCTCCTCGCTCAATTGTACAACCATTTGCGATTCGAACACTTCCGCCAACTGCTACGATTTCTTCTTTTGAGTCGATGATTGGCTTCATCACTTTCGCAAAGGCATCTCGCTCAATAATTGAATCACCATCTAACGAGCAAAAATAAGGATAATGAGCAATGTTTATTCCAGCATTAAGTGCGTCTGCTTTCCCGCCGTTTACTTTATCGATAGCATAGAGGTTTTCATAAATGGTTGATTGATAGACGCTAATAATATCGTTCGACTGAATTTGTTTTCGAATAACTTTCTCAACCTTCACCATTTCAAATGATTGAATAACGGCTTCTAATGTCTGATCCTTTGAACCATCGTTTATAACGACCACTTCATATTCCGGGTAATTAATGCTAAGAAGTGAGCGAACGCTTGGTACAATACCTGCCTCCTCATTATAAGCAGGTACTAGAATCGACACAGGTCTTGTGAAAGTGGATTGAGATAATTCTTCATATGGCTCGTACTGATCAAGTTTGTATTCTTTCCTTAGTTGGATAGCAGAGATGACAAAGAGGATAAGGTAAAATAAAATAATCCCAACCATATACACAGCTACAAAAATAGTAAATATAAGTAGCATGGTAGAAAACACACTAGCGATAGACACGATCTACACCTCTTCTAACTAACCATTCTTTTGCAGTATCACGCGCAAATGGATCACTATGAGTTGCCGCAACATCTTCCAACAACGATCGACCATTTTCCTGAGCTAGAAGCGATTCTGCTGCAGTGGTTCTAACCCACCAGCTTTCATCAGTTAGAAGGTTTAACAAATCTTCGAGAAAACGGTGATCTCTCACCAATTTAAACAACCTAGCTGACATCATCCTTTCTTGCCAGCTTTCTGCATGGAGTGATGCCTTAACCTTCATTGCATCTGTCACATAGCCAACTTTCACAAGAGACTTTAATGAACGAATTCGAAATTCCGTGTCGTTTGACGTAACAAAAGATTCAATTGTCCTTAAATATTTATACTCTCCCAGCTCCCCCATTACTTCAATAAGAGCAAATTGAACCCAATGAGGAAAGTTAGTTATCGAATCAATAAAGTAGTCTAAGTGAACATCATCCAGGCGTCGAAATAGATCCAGATAATAAAAGTTCGGATATACCTTTTCTTCATCTAATAGAATTATATAAAGACGATCATCTTGTAAGTTTGCAAGAATCCTCAATACTTGAATCACTTCTAATTCACTCGTTCGTTTTATGTTTAATAAACTCACACATTCTTCAACTAGCGAAACCATACGTAATTTTTCAATTCGATGTAGCGTGTTCATACGTATACTCCACCGATGATGATGTAGCCTTTTTTTATAATGATCATGCAGTATCTTTTCCACTAATTCATCCATATTTTCAGAAGAGGCACGACCTTTTATTAGGGAATAATATCGAGTAATGACTTCTTCAAAAGCTTCAACCATAGGATCATTATCTGGTAATTGTAACTCCTCGTCTCCTTGAGAAGCGCGGGTAACATGTTCAAGATAATACTCTTTCCACTCACTCTTCTTCCTATCAAAACGGTTCGATCGAACTTTCTCACAGATTAAGAAAAGAAAAAGGACGGTTAATACAACAAATAGGATTAAAAACACCTGGAAAATAATAAAAATAGCACTCATACGTTCAATCGCCTCATTCTTTCTATTAGAGCATCTTCTGAATAAGCCTTTTAATTCTAGCTTCTAATTCCCCCATACTAAATGGCTTTGTAATATAGTCATCGGCACCAAGTTCCAAAGCTTTAACAATATCTTTCTCCGCTTTGCGTCCTGTTAGCATCATTACTGTATATTTGCCTTGACTACTTTCATGACGTAATTTCCGCAATACTTCAATGCCATCCATTCTCGGCATAATTCCATCGAGTAAGACAAGGCAAGAAGGACCTATTTTGTGCCAGCTATCTTCGAAGAAACTTTCGCCTTCACGATAGCTTTTCACTTCAATTTCATAGTTTTCATCCGGTAGAAACTGTTGGAGCTGAGATGTAAGTAAAGTCCGGATAATTTCATCATCGTCTACTACCGCAATGCGGATCGTTTTAACAGGCTTTATGTCTGTTAGGTTGCTTTCATAGATAACCATCTGATTGCGCCCATTTGCCTTAGCTCGATAGAGTGCTTCATCCGCCTGGTTCAATAGTTTTTTATTAGTAGAAGAGCCGTCAATATCCACAATCCCTCCAGAAAACGTTACGGAGAAAGTTTCTTCGTTAAATCGAAAGTTTTTTGTTCGAAACCCGTTTAACAACCTTTGTAGAAATTGGTTAGCCTGCACTGCTGTGGTATCAGGTAAAAGCAATACAAATTCTTCACCACCGTATCGAATTAAAATATCCGTACGTCTTTTTTCATCGATGATATACTGAGATAATTTCCTTAGGACCTGATCCCCAATTATATGGCCAAATCTATCATTAATTGATTTAAAGTGGTCAATATCAAAAATAGCAAGCGAAGCTTTCTCATCATTTCTCACAAGATCATACCGTATATAATTTAGCTTTCTATCAAGGTATTTTCGATTATAAGCGCCCGTAAGCTCATCGGTTAAGACAGAGTGGACAATTGTTTTTCTTTTGGCTATTTTTCCATTCACTCGTAGAAGATACTCCTCTAACGACACTTCATGATCTAGGAAATCATCGGCTCCAAAACGATACCCATTAATGCGATTTGCAGCAGAACTAACTGAGTCCGTCATAATAAAGGGGATAAACTGTAACTCGGCTTTTTCTCTCACTTCTTTAGCAATATCTGATTGATCCGTTTCAATTAATTGGTAGTCTACAATGATACAATCGGGATTCATATCGTATAACGCAGTTTGTGCCTTCTTAAGATCCATCGCCGCAAAAACAATATAGCCCTCTTGCTCCAACTGAGCTTTTCGCTCAATTAGCACCATTGGGTTTGGGTTAATTAACATGATCATCTTCTGTATTGTTGACTCTTCTTCTTTTTCTTTATTTTCTATAGCCGCTTCTAAAATCTCCTCCATGACAGTGTCAAGAAGATGAATGGTTTCTTCCTTTGATACAATTCGTTCACTTTCAAGATTCATCTTGGACAAAAACGTTTCCGCCTTATCAGCCGACACCTGATATCCAACTGTTCCGGCAGTACCTTTAAATGTATGTAATAACTCATATAATTCTTTTTCTGTCATACTTATATTTCTTGCACTAATTTCGTCGTATTTTTCTTTCATATTTGAAACAAACTTCTTTTTGTATTTCTCCAAGATAATGCCCCCTACTTAAAATAAAGCGTAAATTTTGTCGAACTATTAAATATCTTCATCATAATTGAGTTAAAGTTTCTCTACAAGAAATATTATGTCGATTTTCCATATATTATTTAATTGATTCATTTGCACCCGTTCCTTTATCACCCTCTTAATGAATGAAAAGCTTCTAGATGGAAAAAATAGGATTGGAACAAAAACTTTTAGGGGGAATCGAAGTGAACGTTAACAGCACATGGCCAGAAAATCCTGAGCCGATTTGGCGAAACGATAGTCGCCATGAAAGTAATCCACCACTTACTGAATCCATTTCCACTGATGTCGTTGTCGTTGGTGGTGGAATCACTGGTATAACTACTGCCTACCTTCTCTCAAAAGTCGGCAAGAAGGTGGTTCTTCTTGAGGCAAATCAACTCTTGAATGGGACGACTGGACATACGACAGCGAAAATCACTGCGCAGCACGACCTTATTTATGATGAATTATTTAACCACTTCGGAAAGGAGAAAGCGAGAAAATATTACGATGCAAACAACGAAGCGTTTCAGTTTATACGACAAACAATAGATGAGTTATCCATTCAGTGCTCTTTCACAGAAGAAGATTCCTATCTTTATACAACGACAGATAACTACGCCCGTAAACTAACGAATGAAATGAACGCTTACCATAAATTAGGGATTCACGGTGAATTTCAGAATCACCTCCCAATTGATATCTCAATTAAAGCTGCGATTGTAATGAAAAATCAAGCTCATTTCAATCCGGTAGCTTACCTTTCTCCACTTGTACAGAAGATTAAAGAGCAGCAGGGTCAAATATTCGAACAAACCGTCGCAGTCGATGTTGAAAAAGGATTAAATCCTATTGTAGTGACAAAGAATGGAGCAAAAATCTCATGTCAAACAGTCGTTGCTTGTACGCATTTTCCATTTTATGATGGCAATGCTCTTTATTTCTCTAGGATGTATGCAGAAAGATCCTATGTCATTGCAGCAAAAACAAAGCAAGCATACCCAGGTGGCATGTATCTTAGTGCCGATATGCCAAAGCGCTCCCTTAGAAGCTTTCAAATGAATGGAGAAAACATTGTTTTGTTCGGGGGTGAAAGCCACAAGGCAGGTCAAGGACATCAAGTGACAGATCACTATCAGGCCTTGAAATTTTTTGGTGAAGAAACGTTTGGCTTGTCTCAAATAGTAAATAGATGGTCAGCACAAGATCTCTTTACGCTTGATAAACTTCCGTATATAGGGCCAGTTACAAAAAGCGAGCCAAACATCCTTATTGCAACCGGATTTCATAAATGGGGAATGACGAACGGCACAGCAGCAGCCTTACTATTCCGAGACTACCTGTTAGATCAAGACAGTCCATATGTTGATCTATTCTCTCCATCTCGCTTTCATGCAGACCCAAGCATTAAAACATTTCTTGTACAAAATGCGAATGTGGCAAGTGAATTCATTAAAGGTAAATTATCGTTCACAAAAGAAATTTCAGAACTTGGTAATGATGAAGCAGCAATTGTTCGAGTAAATGGGAAGAAAGCTGGTGCCTATAAAGGTCCTGAAGGAGACCTCCATGTTGTTGATACAACATGTACTCATTTGTATTGTGAAGTAAAGTGGAATGACGATGACCGTACATGGGATTGCCCATGTCACGGATCTCGCTTCAGTATTGATGGCGATGTGCTTGAAGGACCAGCGGATCAGCCACTAATAAATTTAAAAGACGAGCTTGATTAAAAAAGCCACTATTGGCTTTTTTTATTTTTTCTTAAGCACCTTTGCTTTACAACTGGTAAGAATGTCGCTAGACTGTACCTCATGTGATTATTTACCCAGGTAAATAAAATGAAAATTCTACGGAGGAAATATGATTTCAACGAGCGATATTTTTCACAACTTACATCAACAAGTTCGCTTTATCACAAAAGAAGTGAACGAATTGCTAAAACACTACCACCTCTATAGTTCTCAATGGACCATTTTGTACTGCCTTGATCAATTTGGACCAATGAAACAGACAGACATTTGGAAATATTTAAATGTTGAAGCTCCTACAACAACACGCACGCTCGTGCGAATGGAGAAAAGCAACTGGATTACACGAACAGAAGGTTCTGATAAACGGGAACGGATTGTTCGTCTCACGCAGGAAGCAGAAGACCTCTTACCTGTTATTAAAGAATCCATCCAAAAATTAGAAGAATCACTTCTCTCGCAATTATCATCTGAAGAGCAAGCTCATTTTTATTATCTTTTAAAACAAATTGGAGCAAAGAAAGGAGAGGAGCAACATGTCTACTAAACAACCGATTTGGACCAAAAGTTTTTTAAACATCTCCATTAGTAATCTATTTATTTTCATCGTTTTCTATGCGCTATTAACTCTACTTCCAATTTACGTAACAGAAGAAATTGGTGGGAGTGAATCTGAAGCTGGTCTTATCATTACAATCTTCTTGTTATCTGCCATTATTGTGCGGCCTTTTTCTGGTAGATTAATTGATCGGTTTGGGAAAAAGAAAATGCTTGTCACAAGCGCAGCTTTTTTTGCAGCAGCCTCCTTTTTATACCCATTAGTGGATAACTATGTTGCGTTGCTTTTTCTTCGCTTCTTTCATGGGGTTTGGTTTAGTATTGTGACAACCGCAGCTGGCGGAATTGCAGCAGACACCATTCCACGTGAACGACGTGGAGAAGGTCTTGGTTACTTTGCGATGTCTATGAATCTAGCAGTTGTTACAGGACCATTTATCGCACTTACACTTCTTCAATATGTTTCATATATGACAATTTTCCTTGTCCTTAGTGGGATTATGACGATTGGCGTTCTCTGTACACTCGGGGTGAAAGTAATTGAAAATAGTGAACCCGCACCAAGGCATAAATTAACGTTCGATGATCTTTTTGAGAAAAAATCATTTCCTATTGCAATCGTTGGACTGTTCGTCGCATTCTCATATGCGAGTGTTATTTCATTTATTTCGCTTTATGCGAAATCAATTGGTCTTCTTGAAGCTGCAGGATTCTTTTTCGCCGTATTTGCTGTAGCGATGCTCGTCTCAAGACCTTTCACTGGCAGAATGTTTGACGTAAGAGGACCGAATACTGTCATCTTGCCTGCATTCGTTCTATTTGCGCTCGGTCTCGTTACACTTAGCTTAACAACCGAGTCATGGATGTTACTTCTTGCTGGTGCTTTAATCGGGTTAGGTTATGGATCAATTGTCCCAAGCTTTCAGACGTTAGCCATACAAGCCGCTCCTGAATCAAGAAGTGCACACGCCACTGCCACGTTTTTCACTTTTTTCGATACGGGGATTGCAACCGGATCGTTTATACTTGGGATTATCGTAACCACTTTAGGATATGCAAATCTTTACATGATGCTCGGTATCTTTGTTATTGGAATTTTGTTCTTTTATCAATGGATCCAAAAACAGAAGAAAACAGAAAAACATCTTCAATCACAAACAAATTACTAAGGAAATGGTTACCATAGTGATTTAATGGGTTGAAGTATAGTGAAAAAATAAGCTATCATTGGAGAATCTTATTTTTTCATGAGAGCGAGTTGACAACAGTGCAAGCAATAGAAGCAATAAATGAGATACTGTGGGGACCTATTATGATTTCCCTTCTTCTTGGAACTGGACTATTCTTCACGATACGTCTTGGATTTATCCAGTTTACAGGTTTAAAAGAAGGGTTTCGTCAAACATTTGGCCCCCTTTTCTCAAAAAAGAAACAAAACGGCATATCATCTTACCAGGCACTCTCAACAGCCATTGCCGCTCAAGTAGGAACAGGAAACTTAGCCGGGGTGGCCACTGCTATTGCAGCAGGTGGACCAGGAGCTATTTTTTGGATGTGGATCTCTTCCTTTCTTGGTATGGCCACGATCTTTGCGGAAGCGGTGCTAGCTCAGAAGTTTCGCGTTAAAGAAAACGGAGTTGTGAAAGGTGGTCCTGCTTACTATATCCGCGACGGGCTAGGTAGTAAAAAACTAGCCGCTTTCTTTGCCATAGCTATTATTTGTGCACTTGGATTTGTCGGGAATATGGTGCAATCCAATTCAATAGCAGAAGCGTTTCAAACCGCCTTTCAAATTCCACCGCTTGTGATCGGTTTCGGCGTTGCGATATTAATTAGTTTAATTCTATTCGGTGGTATCAATCGCATCGCCCGATTTGCAGGAAATGTTGTTCCAATCATGGCATTACTCTACATCATTGGGGCCATTATGATTCTTGTCTTACATTTTGATCAAGTACTTCCAGCACTATCACTTATCGTTGAGTCAGCTTTTACTCCTGAATCTGCTGGAGGCGGAGTGCTTGGTGCTTCTATTAAAGAAGCCATTCGATATGGGGTTGCAAGAGGGCTATTCTCCAATGAAGCAGGTATGGGGTCAACACCTCACGCCCACGCTGTGGCAGAAGTGAAACACCCTGCGCAACAAGGGTTTGTGGCCATGGTCGGTGTTCTCATTGATACCGTGATTATTTGTACCGTTACAGCCCTCGTTATTCTCGTAACTGACGGCGCAAATTCCAATTTAACTGGCATTGAATTAACTCAGGCCAGTTTTACTAGTGGGCTCGGAAGCTTTGGTGTTTACTTTATTGCTTTTAGTTTATTGTTCTTTAGCTTTACAACGATTTTAGGATGGGCTTACTTTGGTGAAACAAACGTGAACTATTTATTTGGTGAAAAAAGTGTGCCGTATTATCGTGCCGCTGTGCTTATCTTCATCGTCCTTGGGACTGTCTTAAACGTTCCGTTCGTTTGGCAACTTGCCGATACATTTAACGCATTTATGGTATTACCGAACGTCATTGCTCTGATCGCTTTAAGTAGCGTTGTCAAAAAATCATACAAAGAACTTTCTCAATAGAAAAAAGCGGTGCTGCACCGCTTTTTTTTATTCAATCATTTAGATGAGCATTGATATTCAGACTACGTATGAGAATATCATCGCCGTCCACATCGAGAACATTGATACCTGTATTATCTTGAAAGATGCGACGATAGTTTGAAAAAGGCATCCCTAATATACCCGCAAGGAAGAAGCGAATGGTGTTGTTATGAGCGACAACGAGTACAGTTTCACCTGGGTGTTTGTCACTAACTTCCTTAAAGAAAGCCGATGCTCTCTCATACATTTCTCGAGCAGTTTCACCAGTTCTACCAGCTCTTGTTTCCCAGGGATTTGCCATCCAACTCTCCCATGAATCGGGATCTTCTTTTATAAAAGCTGCTTTAGATCGTCCTTCCCACTCGCCAAAATCTCCTTCATAAATCCGTTCGTCTAGTTGAATCGGTAAATTCCGTTCTCCTAAAATAAGTTTAGCTGTATCACGTGCTCGAATCAATGGGGACGCGTATGCGCGATCAAATGCCACTGAACTAAGAAAGTCACCTGCATTCTTCGCTTGTGTTACGCCTTCTTTAGAAAGCCCAATATCCGTTCGCCCACAATAGAGGTCTCCTGCTGCATTCCATTCACTTTCACCATGGCGAATGAGGTAAATACGCGTATGCTTTTGTTCTACATTTATATCCGAAATTTTATTCGTCAATGTTTCTTCACTCTCTCTCCTACACATTTTCTATCCTTTATTATGGCTATCGAAAGGTTAGGATGCAAGCATAGGCAATACAAGAAATCCTCTGGCATAGTGATGCCAGAGGAGAGACAATTATAAAGCCGCCTGGAGACCGGCCTGATTAAGAAAATTCCAAGGTTTATTAAAGTGTGGCTGGAAAAAGAAATCAATGTATCCTAGTTCATCAATTGTCATACTGTTTTGAATGCACACAGATAGTGTATTAATCGATTGCGTTACATCAGCTTTAGAGATCACCTGCGCACCTAAAATTCTCCTGTTCTCTTCTTCATAGACAACTTTTAACGTAATGATTTCATAATCTGGCATAAATTCAGGACGGTTATTTTCTTCGATTGTGATTGTTTTCACATTATTTCCCGCACGAAGAGCTGCCTTCTCAGTTAGTCCAGTAGAAGCCATACTATAATCAAAAAGATGCAAGCCCGATGTTCCTTGAGTACCCATATATCTGATTGTCGGCTCCATAATATTCTGTCCAACGAGCGTTCCCATTCGAACCGCATTTGTAGCTAGAGGAATATAAGCATTTTCGCCAGTTGGATTATAACGAATCGCACAGCTATCCCCCGCAGCAAAAATCGTATGTTGACTTGTTCTCATATATTCATCCACAATAATGGCGCCGTTTGGCATCATATCTACCTGACCTTTTAGAAGATCTGTGTTTGGACGAAAACCTACTGAAAGGATAACGAGATCTGTTTCATATTCACCTTGAGTCGTTACCACTTTAGAGACGGTCTCTTCACCTTCGAAGCGAGTTACCGTTTCATTAAGAGCAAGCTTTATCCCACGCTCTCTAAAGTCTTCTTCAATAACATTTGTGAATTCAGGATCAAGATACTTACTTAAAATACGGTCCTCTCCATCGATAAGCGTTACTTCTTTTCCATATTTCTGAAAAGCCTCTACTAATTCAACGCCAATATAGCCTGCGCCAATAACGGTTACGCGCTTAGCGTCTTTCGCTTTTTCAATAATTGTATTGGCTTGGGTGTAATTTTTAGATAAAAGGATATTATGAAGTTGAATTCCTTCAATTGGCGGTACGATTGGCCATGAACCAGTCGCCATTACTAGTTTATCGTAATCATCATCAAACACTTCATTTGTTTTTAAATTTTTAATGCGAATACGGTTATTTTTAGAATCAATTTGCAATACTTCGTGCTTCATTTTCATCGTTACGCCCAGCTCTTCTAATTTTTCAGGAGATGAGTAGAATAACCCCTGCGGATCCTTTACAACTCCACCTACATATAGAGCAATTCCACATGATAAGAAGGATACATTATCATTACGCTCATAAACAGTAATACTAGCTTCTGGATAACGTCTTGCTATATTTGTAACTGCCGCTGTTCCGGCATGTGTACATCCAACTACTGCTACCTTCATCAAAACTCCTCCTCATTAAATTGTGAATTATTTCACATATAAAATAGTAGTTATGTGATGAATTTCACAATTTCTACATTCTTAGTATACGACACCTTCTTCTACGTCGCAATCATCATGCTCAACACTTCACAATATATTCACAACAAGAAGCCTTATCACTATACCATCCCTACGGAAAGCGTTAGGATAGAATGAGATTGCTTATACTAACAAAGAGAATAGAAGGAGATGCAGGACGATTGATAAACTTAAGTATTCTTGATCAAGCTCCCATTCCCTCAGGAAGTGACTCATATACAACCCTTGAAAATACACGAAACCTTGCTATTTTAGCAGAAGATCTAGGATATAAACGCTACTGGTTTGCTGAACACCACAGTACAAAAGGGCTAGCTAGCACATCTCCTGAGATTATGATGGCACATATTGCAGCCTCAACGAATCGAATTAAAGTAGGCTCTGGAGGTGTCTTACTCCCACAATACAGTCCTTTTAAAGTAGCCGAAAACTTTCGTCAGTTAGAAGCCCTGCACCCAGGTCGAATTGACCTTGGCGTAGGACGTTCTCCTGGAGGTACAGCAAAAACGAGACTCGCATTAACAGATGGCGTAAATAAAAGCTTAAATGAGTTTCCTCGTCAGTTAAAAGAGCTTTCTCACTATTTAACCGATTCCATGCCTAGCGGACATGAATATGCTGGTATCAAAGCAGCACCACAAACGAACACCCCGCCTTCTCTCTGGCTTCTCGGCATGGGAGAAAATAGTGCAAAAAAAGCAGCAGAGTTAGGAATTGGCTATGTTTTTGGGCACTTCATTAAGCCCGATCGAGGAGAAAATACGTTAAAAACCTACTATGAATTGTTCAAATCAACCTACTATAGTTCATCCCCTTCTGCAATCATAGCGCTTTTTGTTGTTTGTGGAGAAACAGATGAACATGCTGAGGAACTTGCTCAAAGCCAGGACCTCTGGCTTTTACGTGTTGAAAAAGGCCTCGATAGTCGTATCCCCTCTCCTGAAGAAGCAAGGAAATATCGATATACAGCTTCCGAAAAGGAGAGGATAGAGACAAACCGAAAGCGAATGATTATTGGTTCTCCGTCAACCGTTAAAAAGAAAATCGATGACTTGGCCGAGCTTTATGAGACAGAAGAATTTATGGTACTGACAAACTTACACGACCCTAAAGAACGGAAAAATTCATATGAACGCCTTGCACACCTTTATTTATAATGATATCTAAAAGACAAACTCCCCTATTCTTAAACGAATTAGGGGAGTTCATGATTATTCAGTTAATTCCGCTCGATGTCGTATGCGATAGAATTCATAGAAATTCTTAACAATGACTTTAATGACTGAATAAAGTGGGATAGCAATCAGCATTCCGATGAAGCCATATAAAGCCGCTGCGACAATAAGTAATAGAATAATGGTTAAAGGGTGAACGTTTAGTCTTTTCCCAAGTACTACCGGAGCTACTAGGTTTCCTTCTAACTGTTGCACAACGATCATAGCAATAATGACATACAATGCTAAAATTGGTTCTTGTGTTAAAGCGACCACAAGGGCAGGAATCACACCAATGATTGGCCCGAAGAAAGGCACTACTGCTGTTATCATAACAAATAGGGCTAGCATCAGTGCATAAGGCAAACCAATGATTAAGTAAGCAACGTATATTAAAACACCATCCACAACAGCTACAATGATTTGTCCGGTAATATAAGCAGATAATGTTTTATCAATGTTATGAAGGACCTTTTCCCCTTCCCCATGATGTTTATTCGGAATTAACTTTAACAAAAAAGGCTTTAATTTGTGATCATCTTTAAGGAAATAAAACAGAACAAAAGGCACAATGACAAGAACTGTGGTGGCACTAGTTAATGCACTCACAACTTGCATTATATGATCACCCAAATTTTGTGTTAAATTCCCTAAAAATCCTGTTGCTTTTTGTTGGAGGTTTTCTACCGAAAACATTCCCATATCCTTATTCTCCATCATCTTTTCTGCATCTTTTGCTGATTCCTTCAACTTCTCAGGTAATTCCTTTGAAAACTCAGATACCTGGCTTTGAATCGGATTTGCTAGAAAAGTAAAACCTGTATAGAGGATACCTGCAACCGCTAAAAACACGACTAATATCGCGGCAAGATCCGACACATAGGGAATTTTCTTTATTAACTTAACAATTGGCTTAATCGCATAGTACAAAAAGCCAGCAATAAGAACGGGGTAGAAAAGTGTACCGATAATTGTTTTTACTGGTTTGACTAAACCTAACTCCGTTAGAAAGAAGAAACAAATTAATAATAGAATTATACCTGTAACATACTTAAAAAAATCATGTTTAATCCACATTGGCCGTCTCCTTTGGTTATTTCGTTGCACTCTAACACCTATACCACTCAACGATCTTTTCTTAACTTCGTTTTCAAAAAAAGTTTCTTATTCCAAGTAATCAGGATGAAAACAAAAAAAAGAGAGACGGATAACTCCGCTCCCCCATTTTTTATAACATGGTTAAAATTTCTGCTAAGTTCTTACTTGTTACTTTACGTTCCAATCGTTTTTGAGCTCGTTTTTGCGCCAGCACATTAAGTTGCCTCTCCCCTTCTGTTTCTGGTTCGATGCCAGGGACTTGCATCGGCTTTCCTTCAAACAAAGCAACAAAGGAAATAAAGCACGTAGCTGCTATACGATTTGCACCTGTTAATAAATGTTCAGCGGTTACTTTAACAAAAACTTCCATAGAACTTTTTCCTGTCCAAATGACAAATGCTTCATAATGAATCGAATCTTCTTCGGTAATAGGATGCAAAAACTCAACTGTATCCATTGATACCGTTACGCATTCTAGACGAGAATGCCTTGTTGCTGCTATTGATGCTAACATATCCATGTCCGCAAGTAATTTCCCTCCAAATAAGGTTCCGTGACTGTTCAAGTCCGGTGGAAAAATACGACTGCTCTTATAGACTCTTGATTCGCTTACTGTCTTTTTCATATCCTCGCTCCTCTTCTACACAATAAAAAAATGCATCCTCTTCACATAAGAGCATGCATAACGAATAGGCATCATCTAGCCTTCTCGATACACCCCCCTATCATCCGTAGGTCAATCAGTGCTTTAGAAAAGGCAGGTCTCCTGACTTGAAGCTTCATAGAACGAATACTCCTTCCCTATCATTGATAAGTGGAATAACGCATCGTTTATACTTCTTACAGTGGCGGGACCGCATTGGATTTACACCAATTTCCCTATTATGTACTGGATTCAGCACACCTTTTCCATATTTATTCAAATGTACTTCTTCATTCTTTACTTCTTTCTTTACAAAGTCAAGACACGTTCTTAATCAAACGTTTGTTTAATCTCTATTTTTACTAATCAAACGTTTGTTTAACAAAAGGTCTAAAAAAAAGACGCCATTTAGGCGCCTAATAGTCATTCACTCGTAGAGTTCTCAACCATATTATTTAATTCTGATAGGCTGTTTCCCTCGAATCGTTTTCCATCAACCAGTAAGGCAGACGTTTCCGAAACATTTTGCTTGTTTGCATAAGCAAGATCGGCTTCTACTGCTTTTTCACCGGCTCCACTTTTATATGCAGCAACAACATTATCTGTTTCTTCCTCACTCACCAAACCACTAAGAGTTTCGGTTAAAAACGACAAAGTTGCCTTGTTTTTATCTACCTGAAGCTGATCATAGACAACGTGGTGAAATTGCCAGAAAACATCGTTTCCAAGCTCTTGGTAAACCACTTCAGCAAACTGTGCTGCTCTAGTTGAATCCTCATCTACAAATGGGTGCTGAACAAAGTAAAATTTAACTTTCCCCGTAGCAATCAGTTTTTCTTGAATCAATGGAAAGAAAGAATCATTAAATGATTGACAGGAAGGGCATCGATAGTCACCGAAAGCTACCAATTCTACCGGAGCCGTTTCTTCTCCTAGAAAAGGTTGATTTTCTAATTGAAAACCTTTCGTATCAGCAAATGGCTTAAATCGCATGCTAATAACCAAAAGGACAAGCAAAATACCTACAATTAAGAAAAACCATCTGGCACTTCGTTTTAACTTCTTTTTAGGTTTAGCCACTCATTCACTTCCTCTTTAATCCTTCGATTCCGACTCCTGGTTAAATGGTAACGACTTGATCAAGCAGTTGGAAAGGCTATAAGGTCCGCCTCCACTTAATAAAAGCGAGACCGACATCGCTAGAAAAGCAATATCTAACTCATAGCCACCAAGCATACCTGTTGACCTTTTTACTGTAAGAAGAGCGCCAATTAGAATCATAGAAAATAACACGCTAATGAAACGTGTTCCTATGCCAAGAATCATTAGAATTCCTCCAGCTATCTCAATGACAGCAACAACATAAGCTAGAAAACCAGCAATCCCAATTGTTTCAAAGAATGCTATCGTGTTTTCAATACCTCCAGAAAACTTTAAAAACCCATGAACAAAAAAAAGCACACCTACGACCAATCGAATTGTTAACAATCCGAGATGGGGATAGGTTTTCATCGTTGATCCTCCCCAGATACTAACATTATTTGACACCGTTCGACAGAGTCATCCGCTTAAACGTTATCATAGGGAATGGCTATGACGCAAAAGGATTACGACCTATTTTTTACTGTTTTTGACGTCTCGTAAGTGTTGAATGACGAATGATCTGGTTAATCACTTCTGAGAACACTAATCCGACTGCGATTGAACCTGAAATCATAAAAGCTTTTGCTGCGAGGTTAATGGCATTGTTATAGTCATTTTGGACAAAATTCCGCATCGCATCATACGCTAATCCACCAGGAACAAGCGGAATAATTCCTGCTACGCTAAAAATAATAACGGGCGTCCGGTACATTTTTGCAAAAAACTGACTAATCACAGCAATAAAGAAAGAAGCGGTCACCGTTGCAATGACTACATCGATTCCTGAAGCTTCCATAACATAATAAATCATCCAACCGCACATACCGACAAACCCACCTTTTATTAGGGAGGATTTCGGAGCATTAAACAACAAGCCAAAAGCTGCGCTTGCCACAAAGCTCGTTACAATCTGAGCAACAAATGTCATTTCCTTACTTCCTTTCTACAAAAATGATACGACAAGCGCAATACCTGCTCCGATTGCAAAAGCTGTTAGAAAAGCTTCTGCGCCTTTTGATAACCCGGATATAAGATGTCCTGCCATCAAATCTCTTACGGCGTTCGTAATTAACAGCCCCGGAACAAGTGGCATAACCGAACCAATAATAATTTTATCGAGTTGTTCACCAAGTCCTGTCGAAACAAATAGAACAGCAAGTAAACCAATTACGAACGAAGCAAGAAATTCAGCAAAAAACTTAATGGGTACGAGACGATTAAATAGAGTTACACTATAAAAGCCACCTCCGCCAGCAAGAACGGCAGGCACAAAATCATTCCACTGACCTTCGAACATAATTAAAAAACAACCGCTGGCAACCGCAGCAGCAAAGAATTGTTTCGTAAAGGTATAGCGCTCGGTCATCTTATCAAGACGATAAAGCTCATTGTATGCTTCTTGAATCGACAAATCGCCGCTACTTATCCGTCTAGAAATACTATTTACCTTTGTCACCTTATCAAGATCAGTCGTTCGATCTGATATGCGGATTAATTGCGTTTTGGAAGGTTCAGGACCTTCAATTGAAAAAATAATACCCGTTGGTGTTACGTAACTATTCGAATGAGATGCACCGTAAGCGTCCGCTATTCGTGTCATCGTATCTTCTACTCGATACGTCTCTCCACCGTTTTGTAACATGACCTTTCCTGCCAATAGGCACACTTGTATAATGTCGTACGCATAACTCGATTGATTTTCCATACTTCGCTCCTGACAAGCTTAAAATAATCTTAATGACACTTAGTTTATATGAACCTGCTAATATTTATCAAATATTAACGAAACCAGATGCCCTTTCGATTATTTAAAACGTTGAGAAAAAGAGAAAATAGCGCAAGGCTTAGCCCCGCGCTATTGCTGTGAAGTCCTTTGCATCTGTGAATAGATTGACATATACGTATTGGATTCTTCCACCTTACCCATCTCACGGTAAACTTTCGTTAACCATTGTACTGGAGTTGGGTCTGTTGGATGAAGCTCCATCTCCCAATCGAAGCAGGTGATTGCTTCATCATACTGCTTCATTTTATGATAAAGTTTTCCTAGCTGAAATTGCTTATCTGGATCATCCTGAATATCTACCATCGTTTGCACCGTTGCTAGTATCGAAAGATCATTGTTTTTCTCAATAAAAGGCTTCACCCAACTATAGACGTAGCTTAATCCAAATTCATGGAGCATTCTTGGTATAAGCGCATGAAGCAAACCATCTAGGTAAGGGCGATTTTCTTTATGTCCAAGTAAATTTTGTAGAGAAATAAAATCAATAGCTGCCATGGAGATGCTTTCATCTTGAAAAGCTTTTAGTAGAAGTTCATATTCACTTTGTAAGATCGCTCTCTGTTTTTCGGATAATAAATGAATCGCTTCACTTGTTTTATTCAAATACATGAGCGCTTCAAAAGCATTTTTCCTGAGTTGTAAGTGGTGAGGCGCTTCAGCGTACATTAACCAAAGCAGACGAGCTCTCTCAGGTTCAGAGAGTGTAA
Organism: Bacillus sp. Cs-700; assembly: GCF_011082085.1. Classification (NCBI taxonomy): domain Bacteria; kingdom Bacillati; phylum Bacillota; class Bacilli; order Caryophanales; family Bacillaceae; genus Bacillus; species Bacillus sp. Cs-700. The sequence continues at coordinate 3,066,958 of NZ_CP041063.1, read as the reverse complement.
CATGGATAAGGGATTGTGGGTCCAATTCTTCCTCACAAGGAGACTGGAGATAAAGGTGGAGTCGCAATGCGGATAATTCAAACATTCGTTTTTCTTTACGAAAGATCGTTTCAAGAGAGGTGTGATTTAGCTTCAAATCGTCGTAAGCCTTGATTTCAGCAAACAGGGGATCTGCCTCTACAAGCTCACTATAATCTCCTTCATATATATTTCTTATTGTTTGGTATTCTAACTTACGCGCTAGTTCAAGTGCCCACTTATTTGTTGGATCAAAATGTAGCATTGTAGCTAGAATTTGAAACGCTAAGCGCAATTGCCCGTTCCGTCGGTACTCGTAGAAGTGCTTTCGCATTAACTTAATAATCGTATCGTTCGAGAGAAATGAGTCAAAGTAAGAAAAAATAAACGCTGTCTCTTGAGGAGTGTAATGCTTTTGGACAGATTGAAAGACTTGCTTAGTGGATTTGAGGAGCAGCGTTCGATTAGACAAATAATAATCAATAAGCGGATGTGAAGCTTGAAGTACGATGCCATTTTGGAAAGCTTTCTCAACGAGAGAATCACTCTTCATTTCGGCTGTTTTTCCTGTAATAAAATCATCTTTATAAAAGAAAAGATAAAATTTACTTCCGTCTACCTTCTCTGCTTCAAGAATTTTCATTCTGTGATGAATCGCAAGGCGTTCAACACGTAATTGGACTTGTCGTTGATTCGAGATGACAGTAACACTTTGAGGTTGCTCGATCATTGAAATCCCTCCCGGGCAGAGCTGAATTTGATACCTTCCATCTTTATTCTACCACTCTGTTGCATAGGAATAAAGCGAACAATCCCTCCTTGCAGAAAGTAAGTCGAACAAACGAATTTAAGAGAGACAGGCTTGCCTCCCTTCTAGCTTCTATAGCTTCCGTATCCAGCTCATTACCAATTGCTTTATTTCGGGTTCGACCGGACTTTTTTCCTGATTTTGTAATCATTCATAATACTTGAGAATCGATTTAAAACGGCGTGTCATTTCCTTGAATGCATTTATCTTATCTTTAGTTTCTTTGTATTCTCATTTCAATCGACAGTTCCGCTGCCATGAATCATCACAATAGCAGGAGACTTCCCCTCCATTCCAGAAGGTAATGAAAGAGAAGCAATTTTAACAGCTCTTTCTTAAAATCGATTATTAAGGAATTCTTGATGATCAGTGTAATTTCATTATACATAATTCTCACTGTAGTCATTTGAGGTTACATACCAAGTTTTATAATGTTAGATTTTCTAACATTATACGTTACTACTGTATCAAAGAACATGTATAATGGATTTTTGTGCGACAGTTTCTAACGTATTGTTGTTATTATCAGAAAATACGTTATTTTTTCCATTATTTAAAAAAAGATTCCTAGCCCGCGTTAGATTCTGAACAAATAAGGGAAGTGTGAAATATCTTCCATTCCTCTTTCCTAAATCTTTTTATAGAAGGGACTTACATATGGATATTCTAAAAACGATTGTTGATGCTGGTAATGAACTCATCTGGTCAAACATTTTAATTGTTATTCTCATTGGTGTCGGTCTTTATTTCACGATTCGCTCGCGCTTTGTTCAATTTCGCCTGTTTGGTGAAATGTTCCATGTGTTAGCTGAAAAAGACACGATGAAAGGAAGAAAAAACTCAGTCTCGAGTTTACAAGCTTTCTTCATTAGCACGGCCTCTCGTGTCGGGACTGGAAACCTTGCCGGCGTAGCCTCTGCCGTTAGTATTGGTGGTCCTGGTGCTGTTTTCTGGATGTGGGTCATTGCTCTACTCGGTGCAGCTAGTGGGTTTGTCGAAAGTACGCTTGCTCAAATATATAAAGTTCGTGATGGAGATGACTTCCGAGGCGGACCTGCTTACTATATGCAGCGCGCATTAAATGCTCGTTGGTTAGGGATCATTTTCGCTGTTTTAATTACGTTCAGTTTTGGACTTGTATTTAACTCTGTTCAATCAAATACGATTGCACTTGCCTTCGAAAATTCTTTTGATGTAAACCGATGGGTATTGGGTGCAATCTTAACTGTGGCAACTGCCATCATTATTTTCGGTGGCGTTCGTAGAATTGCAGTCGTTTCACAGATCATTGTTCCAATAATGGCCGGCATTTACGTCATTGTTGCAGCTTTTGTTCTAATCGTAAACTTTACTGAAATCCCTGCAATGATTGCTCTTATTTTCCAACATGCTTTTGGATTTAAAGAAGTAACTGGAGGAGGAGTTGGAGCTGCAATGCTACTAGGTATTAAACGCGGTCTCTTCTCTAACGAAGCAGGTATGGGTAGTGCTCCAAACGCAGCAGCTACTGCGGATGTGTCTCACCCGGTAAAACAGGGTCTTATTCAGGCGCTTGGTGTATTTGTTGATACTCTACTAATTGCAACAGCTACAGCCTTTATGATTCTTATGTCGGATGGTTATGTTGACTCAAAGTTAGACGGTGTCCAACTGACACAAGAAGCAATGAACCAGCATTTAGGTAGTGGTGCAGGAATCTTCGTTGCCGTCGCCGTTCTTCTATTCGCCTTTAGTTCCATTATTGGTAACTATTATTATGGTGAGACGAATATCGAATTTATTAAATCTAGTAAAACCGCCCTTCTTATTTACCGACTCGCCGTACTTGCTATGGTCATGTTTGGTGCTAAAGCTGGATTTGGTATCGTATGGGGCATGGCTGATCTCTCCATGGGACTCATGGCGCTTCTTAACTTAATTGTTATCTCAATTATAGGTAAAGTTGCCTTTGTTGCTCTTAAAGATTATCGAGATCAGCGTAAAGCTGGGAAAGATCCTCAGTTCTATGCGGATACGATTAAAGGATTAAAATCTGATATATGGACAAATAAGCCATTGAAAGACAAATCCAACTAAATGACTATTTTTCACCCCATGAAGGAAAAGCCTGTTTGGTAACTCCTTTCATGGGGTATTTTCTTTTATAGAAACACGAAAGGAGCGGTTTATCTTATGAGTAACAATAAAGGGTTAAGTGACAAAGTAAAAGGTGCTGTTTCCAAAACAAAAGGTGAAGTAAAAGATCAGGTTGGGAACGCAAAGAATGACCATCGCCTTCAAGAAGAAGGTAAGCGCGATAAGTCGAAAGGCGAATACCAGGATCGTAAAGGAAATTTAAAGAAATAAGAAAAGGAAAGGAGAGCGAAACCGCTCTCCTTTCCTTTTTATTTAGGATCGACCTGAATTATTCCCGATCTTCTTCATATTATCTTGAAGTTCTAAAATACGCTTCGTACCTTCATCACGTAAACGTTTATTTTCATCCTCAATCGCACGCGTTTCTTCCATCCCTTTTACGATTGTGTTCCAGGATTCCTCAATCGTTTCAATCTTCACACTCGGTCTACCTGACAATTTCGCAATCTCAACACTTTGATTTGAGATATTCTGCGCATTGTTTTTCAACATTTCATTTGTACGACGATCCAACTCATTCATAGAGTCAGCAACAAGCTTTTGGCGCTTCGCTGTTACAGCTTGAATGACACCATTTTTGAAAACCGGAATGGTAATAATGAAGGCTGAATTGATTTTCCCGATCAACTTTGTATTTCCTCGTTGCAGAAGACGTATTTGTGGAGCTGTTTGAATGGCCACCATTCTTGCCATTTCAAGATCATATATGCGTTCCTCAAGCGTTTGAATCGCATTATTTAACGTATCCAATTCCATTTGCGCCATCTGATCACCAGCGCTAACTTTCTGCTGAATAGCAGGAACTTTGTCTTGAAGCTCTTCAAGTTTAATTTGACCTGCAACAACGTATTTCTCTAGTTCGACATAATAGTTTAGATTATGTTGGTACATTTCATCTAGTGTACCTGTTGAACGTGACATTTCATCTTTATATTTCGAAATTTCAACATGTACTTTCTCAATTTCTCCACCAAGCGTTTGATATTTGCCAAAAATCTTCTCAACCATATCATTGCCTTTTTTGAAGAATTTTGAAAGAAAGCCTGTTTTCGGCTCTTCAAAGTCTTTTTTATCGAATCGATCCATAATTTTCCCAAGCTGCTTCAGCATTTCACCAGAATCAGTAACGCTTGTTGTGCGCATCATCGATAAAATTTTATCGGAGAACTTCGAAATCTCAACAGCAGGTTCTTTACCGAACTCAAGTAAAGCCATTTGATCTCTTACATCAATTTCACCTGCGAGCTTCTGAACTTCTTGCTCCTCGCGAAGCTTCAGACGGACATCTTCTGCTTTCGCTTCTGTGATCTCTTCATTTTTATCAAGCGTTGTTAAACCTGTTTCATTCGTCATGGACGATCACTCCTATGATTATAATTTAATTGATTTAAACAGCTTCCGAAAAACAGAGGGTTCTTTAAAATCCTGACGATATGCCATTTCTTCTAGCCAATGAATATCAAATTGATTTGCATCAATAAAGCGCTCGATACATTGGTGTCCTGGTGGATTGTAAAGAATAATATCAATACCAAATTCATTTAGCAGATGTAAAACGGCTGCATCGGATCGAGAAAGCGTGCCATTCATTTCTGTATTATATAAAACAACTTTTGGTACTTCCTGAGAATAATCAAACGTTTGAATTAAATGAACAAACTCTTCAGGAATATTGGTTGTTTGTGAGAAAAGATAAAGTTTTATTTCTTCTTCTGACTCATTACCTTCAGGAAGTAACTTAGGGTTGTTGCACATTCTCGAAATCGCCTGTCCAATTGCCTTTTGCGTTTCATTTGGCAAGTGCTTATATTGCCACCAGTTACCTTGCATCATAATTTCCGGATCCAATACACCTTCTTGATTTAATGCATGTTGATAGTGAAACTTTTGATTGGCTCTCGTTTCCTGAGTAAAAGGGAATTGACGTATCATAACAGTTGATTTCATTTCGCTGATATCTTGAAGTCTGTTCCAATATTCCTTCTTATTCTCTGAAACTCCCATAACCTTGGCAAATAAAGATGGGATGTGAACGCTTCCGTTATCCACTTTGAAATTTGGCCGAATGAATGCTTTTTCCTTTGCAATTAAGAACAATTCATCATAGGTGGTTTTTAATGTGACGGACTTTGGAGCATAACTTCTTAATTGCCATGGTTTAAACAACTGGGAGCCTTCATGGTGAAGGACCGTATCCATTTCTTTCGTTGCCCGATAAGCGACAGTAGAACGTCTCTCCGGCTTTTCGATCGGAAAAGCTTCTAGCTTAGTAGTTGCAGGTAGTTTGCGCTTCTCCATAAAATCTCCATTCGGATCGATTTCCTGAAACGAATCGATGCCTTCAGGATGGAAATAAAGCACATCACATCCAAGTTCAACTAAATAAAGTAAGAAGTATTGCTGACTAGTTGTTGCTTCTCCGTACCAAACAACACCGGGCATTTTGATTTCAAACTGAGTTTCTGCTAACCACGGATCGAGGTGATTCCACGTCCATTTCATTAAATCAACAAAGACCCTGCGGAATTCAGGATGACTAAATCCATCCTGGTGCTGTTTTTCAAAAAGAGTAAGGGTTGCAATTAATGATTTTCGTATGTGGCGATGCAAAGATGGATTTTGATGAGACGGAATAAGCTTAGCACCTTCTAAGAAAGCAACGAACCGATTTGCCGAGAGTCCGTTTTCTTTTTGGTTAATCGAATGGATCGACTGTATCGCTTGAAGTCGCTCAGGACTTATCACTTTGTTCAATTCTTCGCTTAGCACATGAAATTGATTTGACTTGTACAGATCATGCAATTGTAAGAAATAGTCATTCTCATCATAGTAGCTTCCGAGAAATCTACCAACTATTTGCGTAATGTGTAGTTCTTTCCCATTCTCATAAAAATCACGCTCTGGAAACGACTGAAGTAACTGTTCTTTTAAATTCTCATCATCAAGCGATGCTTTTTTGACCAGAATTTGATCATAGTAACTCATGGTGTTCTCCCCGCTTTCTCATTCCTTTCCGGAGGATGGTCTATTAGGATCAATCCTCCTTACATTCCTACAATTTTTAAAACGTAGTCGCACTCTTTACCTCAATATAACATTTTCTATCTTTCAGAATAACATACTATTTCTTCCATGCTTAACTGTTTTGTTCTGAAGTGATCTTGCTTAACGATAAGTCTTCCGTGATTGATAATAGAATCTCGTCTGAAGCAGCCATTCCATGTGCTTCTGTTTTATGTAAACCTGGATAGCTTTCAAGAACTTCACCATGCAACGGAACAAATCCAAAGTCGCCATACTTAACAAGCTCATAGTCTAATAATGAGTCTCCGGCTGTATAAACGTAAGAAAGCCCTAGCTCATTCTTCAGATACTCGACAGCTTTCCATTTGTTTACTGGATTTGGTACAAAGTATAGCTTTCTTCCCTGAAGACTCGGTTGCCAACCTTGTTCACGTGCCCATTCAAACAATGAAGAAAGTTCTTCTCGGGATACTTGATCACGTTGAATAATGAGATAAATAAAGAGATGATCGGCCTGACGAATTCGCTCCACCCAGTTCCCTGTAATTCTTTCCTCTAGTTGACGTATAAAAACAGGAAGAGATAAACACGTTTCGAGTGATGCTTTTAACTGATCTGACCACCCCTTTACAACATTCCCATCCTTTAAAATATGACCACCATTGCTCGTTATAGCATATTCCGGTTGAATGGCTGTTTGAAACAGCGTAATTCGTTGGTATTGTTCAATCGTTCTCGTTGTGACTGGAATAAAGCAGATTTCATTATTCAGTTGCTGCAAAGCTTTAAGCGAATAACTCGAAATATAAGAAATGTCTTTTCCATCAAGCGTTTCAATCAAATGAACGTCTTTTGCAGTACTAGGATCAATCATGCGATGAGAATAAATTAAAGTGCGATCTAAATCGCTCGCAAAAGCCCTCATTATTCTTTCCCCAGTGGCTTAATGAGCCCACAGCATGAATAAGACATAGTAGAGTACTCTTCTATTGGCACGCCCCGATCCCTTGCCAAAATGAGAATATGTTCAAGATTCATTTCAGCGTTTGGATGAACGAGGATCTTCCAGGGCACCCGTCGCAGCAAAACTCTCGTTGTTTCTCCAACACCTGGTTTAATGAGGTGGCTATTCGTTATACCAAAATCGCGCTGGATATTCTCAATTGATTCTAGCCCTTTCCACTCAGGCTTCCGCTTCTGCTTTTTGATCTCTTCTAATCCGCTTTTCACCTCATTACCTATGAGAGGAAACTGACTGCAAATCGTATCGACATACAAATTTGAGACATCTTCTGAAGCTAGCTCTGAGTAGTACTTCGCTCCATGGAAATCACCTTTATGGATCCAGCGTTTATTTAACACGGTACGACTAACAAGTCCTGAAACAGTTGAATTTAAACAGGCACTTGGAATAAGAAAATCTTCACGCGTTCCAAAGAGAGACGAGCAGTCACCAGGGTCAGCTAAAACAGCTAACTCACTTGATACGTTTTCTCCAGTCATTGTATTGAATTCATCAACTGACTTTGTTAATTCGTTTGTAATGGCTCCCTTACCCGTCCAGCCATCAATAAATGAAATCGAAGAACCAGGATGTTCATTTAAAATATACCGAAGTGCTTCCTCATCAATCCCTCTATCGCGAATGATTGAGATGCTGTAATGAGGGAAACTTTGATCGTACTTATAAAAAAGATAGCGTTTGATCAGAACTCCAATTGGCGTTCCTGCTCGAGCTAAAGAAACCAGTACGGTTTGAAAGCCTCTTTCCGCTACGATTTGTTCAGCCACCAAGCCTACGGCTACGGCGACTTTATGTTTTGTTTCCTCAAGTGAAGCGTAAAACAGCTTCATGTATTCTTCTGTAGGCTTATATTCAATTGGTAGCATTTCTGAATAGTGAGTTCCTTGTTGGATCGCTTGCTCTCTTTCATCGGTGCTTTTTTCCATCGTTATTTCTGATAAATCTTTTAAAAGAAAAGTGACATCTTGTTTAGGATAGCTTCCCATTCTAGTAATCTGCGCAGTCAATTCTTTCATTCCTTTCTTCACGAACACGTCACGATATAAACCGTTTTGATTTCTCGTTCTTTTAATAATGTTGCGATTTCCATAAAATTGTCGTCTGACACCCGTTTTTCAAAGAAAACAAATGCCTCGTCATATTCGCCTTTTGGAATGTTATAGACATAGTGTTGAATGGCATGGTCTTCTGGATTTTGAAAAGTGAAGCCTTCTGTTATAGCATAATCCTCAAGCTTAACCGGTTGGATGGGACTTCTCGTAGTAGAATGATAGGAGACGTCTCCATCCAAGTAAGACGCAATCTTCATTGGAATGTACATAAACTCTCCCGTCCCAAGACATAACGTTTTTCCATGGAGTTTCTCTTTGTTCAGATGCTTCGATGCACTTCGACAGGACTCCTCTATCTTTGCTTTATCCGACTCATTAATGCCAAACCTACCACTATAAGAAAGGTAGCCACTCTCAGGTAAAGACTGAAACTCAGATGCCAGGTTTATTCGATTGATAACCGTTTCCTTACTCAGATCTTCATTAGCATGAAACGCATTGATCGGGCGTTCAAGTGGCTTCCCTTCAAACGCAATCGTTCCTTTAAGAAGGGATTCAACACGTATAGTTATGCCGAGCTCTTTTTCCAATGCCTGATATTGTTCCATGTTTTCTTCCGATCGCCAATCTAATAAGGTAAGAACCGCATAATGCTCGCGAGGATATTTAGCGTGGAGCTCACGGATAATGTTAAGACACGTTTTACCCGTCGTAATTTCATCATCCACTAATAAGATTGGATGTTGTTTCTCAAGAATTGAGCGATTGGCATAACAGCATTGATCTACTGCATGAGAGTGTTCTTCTTTAAAGTTGAACTCTGGTACGAGCTCGCCTACATTCTCACGTGTTGTGTGAATATAGTAGCCTTGTTGAAAGCAATCAAACACTGCATGGCCAAGCGCAGTGGCTGTTTCAGCAAATCCGATTACAATCGGAGGTTCTTGAAGGGTAAGAGGATTCATTTGCAAGAGCTCATATGCTTTCTCAATCTCTTCCCTTTGATTACTTAAGAACCCCTTTCGAATGTCTGAAAGATCATCAACAACATGACCTGTGACTCGTTCATAATAAGTAGATGCAAGAAGTCCTGAAGCAAGCAATGGCTTATAGGGATTGACCGGAAGATGCTTCCCTAGTATCTTACTAACAAATAGAAAACCTCGTTTTTTATTAATGCGTGCTGCCATATTGAAAAATTCATTGATTGGTATGTTCAATGCATTTTGCTCGATTTCTAGATTAACGCTCATATCCGACAGGATCGGAAAATGGTATTGTTTCGGTGAGCATTTTGAAGAAATTATACTTGTCATGATACACCCCGTAGATCGTAGATTTCATAATAACTTTTACTGCCCATTTATGATGCGGCTTAATCTCATTCATCTTGTTTTGTGAGTCACTTTTAAGAACACCTATTTCACCATTTGCATTTTCAAGAATACTAAGTGCATCAAGGTACTCTTCTTTCGATACGACATTCACGCTTTGCACCACGGTAAGGTGCGAGGGATGAATAACCGTCTTCCCAATCAAACCATTGGTTAAATCAAGTAATGCCTCATTCAATAGTCCAATATTATAATCAGAGACGTTCTGCTCTCCATGCTCTCTTAATTCCTGTCGATTATTGAAATACTCCCAAACAGGACCAGAAACGACAAAGCTTCTCCCAAAATAGTTGACCACATCTGCTATAAAATCTCTCATTACTGAAATATCATAAATCGTTGACTGTGCACTTCGACGTATTCCATAAAGTCCACAAAGATCTGTGGCCCCGATACGTACATTTAGTATGGAAGATTCATATTCTTGGAACAATAATGAAAGAGAATGGAACTCCGTGTAGCGTGTTTCCTTATAGAAAAGCTCTGGAGACTCTAATATTGGCATCCCGTATAATTGTGTTCCTGCGGTCATTTCCACCTCTCGTAAAGTATGTAAGTAATCTCTACCATTACTTGTGGAGAACTTAGGAAACACAAATCCTGTTAAATAATGAATGGAAGTTTCTAATTTTCTTGCCACTTCTTTTAGTTGATTGGCAGAGCGAACGCGAATAAATAAGAGGGGTAAGCTCTCCCAATTTAATGTCCCGCAAACCATCGCTTCTTCAATGGCTGATAGATGTTCCACCGTTTGATCGATCGCCTCATCGACACGGTTGTCTCCAATCGCATCTTCAAGATCAAGAACAATTGTAACTACTTCTTTATACTTTTCTTGGATCACGATCGTTGCAATATCTTTTCGTATTGCAGGCATATATAAAGCAGCACCAACCGCATAAGCAAGCTGTTCTCGTCCTACGTGTTTACTGATTGGAGCTGGCTTCTTAAAGAAGATATGCTCTTTCTGTATTTCTGATAGGTATTGAAAATATTCCAGCTTCTTCACCCCCTGTAATCACTTCTTATTTACAAAAACCGGTTTAACCGTATAAAAAAGAAGGAGAGCACCAGCGTCTCCTCCTTTTTCTGCTATTCGTTCTCTTTTGCTGAAGCTGTTTCTTCTGCGTAAGGACGATTTCGATTATTAATATAATGAACAACAAATGTTCCAAGGAACGCAAGCACGATGATCCCAAAGAATGCTACGTGAGGAACTTCGATATGGAAGACACTTAAGAACATCTTCAGTGCAATAATTGCAATTAATACAAATGCTGTATTTTCCATTTCAGGTACTCTTTCAATCAATTTAAGGAAAACACCAGCTACTGTTCTCATAAGAAGAATACCAATCATTCCTCCAAGTAACAGTACCCATACCTGTTCTGAAATAGCGAGTGCAGCTAAGATGCTATCAGCAGAGAACGCGATGTCCATTAGCTCTACCGAAATGACAGTAGCCCAGAACAATCCGAATGTACGTACAAGCCATGTATCTTTTTTCATACCCTCTGTGCCTTCTTCTCCACCCTTATTTCTAAAGTGTTGAATGACAATCCAAGCAAGGTATGCGGCACCAAATACTTTGATCCACCAGAATTTAATTAGAAACATTCCGATACCAATAAATAGGAATCGGAAGAAATAAGCACCGATTAAGCCATACGTTAACGCTTTTCTACGTTGCTCTGGCGGAAGGTGTTTAACCATAACGGCAAGAACGAGTGCGTTATCAGCTGATAACAAACCTTCCAGAAGAACCAATGTACCAATAAGTCCCCATGAAACAGGGTCTGTTAAAACTTCTCCCCACATTTCCCAATCAAAGAAAGAGGCATATGTGTTTAGAATTTCTTGTAAAATTTCCACTTGATGTTTCCTCCTAATGTCAACTAGCTAAGCCTTAAACCTCAAGGCCATAATTTTTGCAAAGCGAAGCAAGTCCGCCTGAGAACCCACTTCCAATTGCATTGAATTTCCATTCGCTACCGTGGCGATACAACTCACAAACGACAACCGCCGTTTCAATTGAGAAGTCTTCACCAAGGTCAAAGCGCAATAGCTCTTCTCCAGTGGATTCATCCGCAAGCCGAACAAATGCGTTCGATACTTGTCCAAAGTTCTGATGCCGCGACTCACCATCATGAATCGTAACGGCAATCCCGATTTTATCAACATGAGCTGGGATTTTGGAAAAATCAACGATCAGCTGTTCATCGTCTCCATCACCTTCACCCGTACGGTTATCACCTGTATGAATCACGGATTTACTCGGATGTTCCAAATTGTTATAGAAAATGAAATCAAGATCATTTTGACAACGATTATTTGCATCAACTAGAAAAGCTGACGCATCCAAATCAAAGTCCGAACCACCTTGATATTTATTCGTATCCCAACCAAGTCCAATAAGTCCTTTAACGAGTCCTGGATTCGTTTTTGTTAAATCAATTCTCTGTCCTTTAGATAGTTGAATTCCCAATGTGATCCCCCAATTCGCGTTTATATTGGAATGGCAAGAGGGGGTGTCCCTCTTGCCAAAAAGAAGAATTTATCCGACTTGTAAACCAAAATCAGTTGCAATTCTAGCAAGTCCACCTTGATAACCTGAACCAACTGCAGAGAATTTCCACTCGCCGCTATGACGGTATAGTTCACCTACAATAATCGCCGTTTCAATTGAGAAATCTTCTCCTAGGTCGTAACGGATGAGCTCTTCATTTGATTCTTCATTTAGAATGCGTACAAATGCATTCGATACTTGACCGAAATTCTGGCTACGTGCTTCAGCATCATGAATCGTAATGACGAATGAAATTTTCTCAATTTCAGCCGGAACATCTTGAAGATGAACTTTTACTTGCTCGTCATCTCCTGCACCTTCACCAGTACGGTTATCACCGGTATGAACAACCGAACCGCCGCCACCTTCAGTTTGATTATAGAAAACAAAATCTTTATCAGAAGAACACTTACCAGTGCTATCTAATAGGAAGATGCTTGCGTCCAGGTCAAAGTCATTTCCTCCATCGTATTTGTTTGTGTCCCAACCAAGTCCTACGATAACTTTTGAAAGTCCAGGATTTGTTTTTGTTAAATCTACTTTTTGTCCTTTAGATAATGATACAGCCATGCTAGTCAGCCCCTTTAGTATTTTAGTATTTTAGTATTTTTTCGCAATATCGCTTAACCCTGCATCGTTCGTTCCATTTCCAATAGCAGCAAATTTCCATTCACTACCGTGGCGATAGATTTCTGCAACAAATAGGCTTGTCTTACCAGAGTAGTTATCTGTAAGATTAAATTTAAGCATCTCTTCTTGATTTGACTGATTGACCACGCGAATAAACGCGTTCTGAATCATACCAAAATCCTGTTTACGTTTTACGGCATCGTAAATATTAACAACAAAAACGAGCTTCGTAATGCGTTGTGGAACTTGTCCGAGATCTATCATGATTTGTTCATCATCACCGTCTCCGGCACCCGTTAAGTTGTCACCTGTGTGATTAATACTTCCACATGCGCTTTTTAAATTACCAAAATAAATTAAATCTTTCTTAGAAGTTAACTTATCATCTTCAAGCATTAAGATTGAAGCATCACAGTCAACGTTAGCGCCGCCGCTTCCGCCTCCAAAAAGACCGCCTAGAAGGCCACCTTTCTTTTGCTCAACTGGATCCCAACCAAGACCAACCATAATTTTCGATAAGCCGGCATTTCCTTTTGTTAAGTCAATTCTTTGACCTTTCTGCAAAGAAATTGTCAAATCGTTTCACTCCTATTAGTAGATTTAAATCGATTATGATGTTGTGCGTGTTAAATTTAATAGTTAGCTGCCTATTCTGTAATACGTGCCTAACTTCGAAAAGTTTCAAGTTTCAACAAAAAAATTGTTTTAACAGCAAAAACAGATTCTTTCTATTTAAAACTAACATATTTTCAGCTAAAATGAATCCTTTAACCCTTGGTCAACTCTAATAAATTGAAAAGATTTTGTCGATTCTGTTAACGCTACTGTATCACATTCTTTTCTCTTGCTTCTTTCAACCAATCTGGAAATTCATTTAGAAGATTATTGTACAATACTTCATCACTTGTCCGGTCGATATCTTCTATATGGAAGAAGTTGGCGTTATCTATGAACCTCCCCGTCATGGTATCCAATTTCTCTAGCACATCAAAGTTAGAATCTCCTATTCCAATAAACTGCCAAAAAAGAGGTTGGTCTGAGGATTCAACAATAGCTTTCTTAATTCCACGTTTACAGCCACCATCATTAATAAACACAATGAACACCGGCTCTTTAGAGGGGTCTTCTTTAACGTATTTACTGATAACATCTTCCATTACTTGAGGTTCATCGTTTCTACCAAATTTATGAACGAGGTCGTTCGAAAGTATTTGATGATCTACGTATCCTTCGAAATCAAATTCTGTTACAGGTTTTAACCGACTAAATTCATTATCATAGACCCACACATCTAATGAACCATCATCATCAAATTGACTCGCAACGGCCAGAACACGCTCAACGACTTTTTGAACGATCCCTTCTTTGTATAGTTTTCGCATTGATCCACTGATATCTAGAACAAGCCCTACTCTGGCTACAACCTGATCTAGATTCTTTTTCTTTAATACAATCCCAGCATTCTTTTTCATTAATGTAATACTCATCAGACTACCTCCTTTATTTTTAAGAAAGGACAACTTCTTTCTCGATATGACTAGCACGTATGCCCATTTCTGGCTTTAAATTAAGAGATAGATTGCCCCCATTTTGCAATAATTTAATCGCTTCGTAGGGAATGTTTACACCAGATAAGCAACTAATGTTCAAGCCTCCTGCCATCCTAGGATTAATTTCAAGGAGCTTGGGAATCCCTTCACTGAACTTAACTTGAATGTTTGAGATGTAATCGATGTTATATTCCTTGTGAATAGCACGTGCAATATCTAGCAACTCTTCATTGTTCTCAAGTTCTCTTACTCTTCCCTCAACTTTCTTACGAGGAATAGCAAGATGCAACTCTCCATCATACGCAAGGCAGTCTATACTATATTCATACCCATCTAAGTACTCTAAGACCATTAAGTCTGGAAACGAATCTTGTTGAGCTAAAATGGAACAGGCATGCTCAAATGAAATTCTTCTCGATACTCCTTCTGTAAGAAGCTCTTCAATCGTTTCCTGTCCTTCTTTGATCACTCGGAAACCATTTGCACCTTCCCCGATTACAGGCTTGAAACAAACCGTATGACCTTTCTCTCGAAGATAATGATACGCTTTTTTAAAGTCTTCCACTTTGTTTACAACCACATAGTCCGGAAGAGGCACTATTGATTTCTTTAGCTCTTTTTCCTTCGTAAGAATGGATTGGTACATGGCAGCTTTATTGTCCATAAGAGCCATCAGTTCTGCATCACTTACGAGAACTTTTACGCCAATGCTGTGGAATTTCGAAAGGTTCCTTGAGATGAGGACATTTTCTTTACGCGGAATAAACAAATCGATTTCCTTATCGCTACAAGTCTGAAGGCAATACTCAACGTACGCATGCCCACTTAGATCAGGTTCTACAAACGCTTGATCGCAATACTGTAAATACAAGGCATCTTCACTCGGGTGTGAACCATATACTTCGAACACCTTTCCGTCATGGTTCTGTCGAATCATTTCTATGTAATGTGCAACTGTTGTAAACCATCGATTAAACCATATTCTTGTCATGTTCTACTCCTTCTTTTGTATGAAAACTATTTAGATCCTGCAGTCCATTTCATCTTCCATTTGTAGGCCCGATCCATTTGTTGATGTCCACTGAAGTACTCTACAAGTCTTCTTACTTTAAATGTCTTATCATTAATATTTTCGATCATGGCAATGGCACACATATTTTGTCCGTTGCGATGCTCATCTAATTTCACAGTGATATCTTCTCCATCATCGTATGTTAACGTGACAACCCCATCCGCTTCGGACCAGTTTGTAGCTCCTTCGTAGATAAACGAATAGATCAGGACTCTTTTAATTTCTGAAATACGACTTCCATTAATTCGCAAGTTCTCTCCACCAGTGACTGCACCCGTTCGATCATCTGCATCCAATTGCATGTAAGGGATTTGATCAAAAGATCCAAACGCATCCCCTAGTGCTTGAACACAACCCTTTTTTCCGCTCTTTAATTCAAAGAGGCAACCGAGATCGAGGTCTGTATGTTGATTTTGTGTTTTATTCTTAAACAAACTAGAGAAAAATCCAGATGACTGCTCATTGCTTCCTACACTCCAATTAAGATTGACCTTAATTTCTCCTAATGACTTGCTTGTTTTTGAAAGATTAATCGAATCTCCCTTTTTCTTTAACTCAATCATTTTGCCACCCCAAAACCATAAAATTATATTCCAATTTTAAACATTCGACAGACTTCAAAATACTCCTTTATTCGTCAAAAAAATAAAGCGCGAACCTTTATAAGGTCCACACTCTATTCTTAATTAAACGTTTATTTAATTTGTTTTAATAAATCATAAGCTTCTTTCTTTGTTTGCACAGTTAACAGCTTTTCTCTAAATTGATCATCCATTAATTGGCGTGAAAGCATTTGGAGTATTTTTAAGTGAGCATCTCCTTCGCTTTCTTTCGGAACAGCAATCATAAAAATTAATCGAGCCTTTGTTCCATCTAAGCTGTTCCAATCGATTCCTTCGTGTTTCAATCCAAAGACCACGCGTGGAGCACGTACAGCAGAAGATTTTCCGTGTGGAATGGCGATATTCATTCCGATTCCTGTCGAACTTTCATTCTCACGGCTAATGATTGCGTCTCTAAATTGGTGGCTTGAATCAATAACGCCTTCTCCTTCTAATTTCGCAATCATCTCATCGATTACATCGTCACGATTTGAGCCTTTTAGTTCAATGTCAATGAGCCTTTCATTCGTAATATCTGTAAGTTTTGTGATTTCGGTTGCAGTAGATTGAGGCGCTTTTATATTTTGAGCAGGCTGCTTCTCTGCTAGTTCTTCACTATTTAGTTCCATACCAACTCCAGCTACCTCGACCACAGCATCTTTTTTCAATAAGTTAACTAGAATAGCTGTTACGAATGCTCCTACAATAACAGCCAAGAAAAACATCAATACATTATCTATTGCACCTAGAACCGCTACAATTGGGCCACCATGAGCAACGCGATCTCCTACATTTCCCATCATCGCTATAACGGATCCTGTAATTGACCCTGCCATAATACTCGGAATCACTCGAATTGGGTCCTGAGCAGCGAAGGGAATAGCTCCCTCAGTAATGCCGAACAGTCCCATTGTAAAAGATGCTTTTCCGGTTTCTCTCTCGGCTTCTTCATACTTTCTCTTTTTAAGAAATGTTGCAAGTCCCATCCCGATTGGAGGGATACAGATGGCGGCCGCGATTGGCCCCATGATTTCATAATTTCCTTCCCCAATCATTGCAGCTCCGAATAAGAATGCAACTTTATTAACAGGCCCTCCCATATCAAAGGAAATCATTGCTCCAAGAATAACGGCTAGAAGAATCGAACTTGTTCCTTGCATTCCTGATAGCCAGCTCGTCAATGATTCAAATACCTGTGCAACTGGAGCCCCTACAATAAAGACGAATATTAACCCAACAATGAGCGACGCAAAAACAGGTATAATGATAATTGGCATAATCGGCTGTACTGCTTTGGGTACCTTAATACGTTTAATGGCTAGTGCTACATAACCAGCCAAAAAGCCAGCGATCATACCACCAATAAAACCTGCTCCAGCTTCACTTCCATAGAAACTTCCATTTGCAGCGATATATCCACCGATCACCCCTGGAGCCAGACCAGGTCTGTCAGCAATACTATAGGCAATAAAACCAGCAAGAATAGGGATCATGAATGTGAATGATGCTCCACCTAATTGTTCAATTGTTTTCCAGAATGAATCTTCAGGAATGACAAGACCACTTTCTGTCGGCTTTCCTCCTATTGTTAAGGCAATAGCAATTAATAATCCCCCTACAACGATAAACGGGATCATATAAGATACACCATTCATGAGATGTCGATATATTGGGTTTTGCTTATCTTTCTTATCCTTCTTATCTTCATTGGCTGCTTTACCACCTGAACGAAATACCGGCACCTCTCCATTTTGATGCTTGTTAATTAACTGTTCAGGCCTACGTATACCATCCTGAACCCCAACTATGAGAACTTTTTTACCTATAAAACGTCCTTTTTCAACCGTTTTATCTGCTGCAATAATAATGCCATCAGCTTCCTCGATGTCTTTCTCAGAAAACTCATTCTCTACTCCAATTGACCCTTGAGTTTCAACTTTCATTTCAATGCCTAACTTATCGGCTGCTTTTTGAAGATTTTCAGCTGCCATGTAAGTGTGCGCTATTCCATTTGGACACGATGTAATCGCTAACAGTTTCATTTTTTATTCCCCCTCTTCAATCGTAATCGCTTACATAAATCGTAACGTAAGATCAAAAAGAAAAAGGGTTAATCTTTTACCGGAGCTTTCGGTAAAGTAGACTTTATTTATCGGTTACATTTGTATCCAAACAATTAATAAAATCTTTGGCGCTTGTTTGTTGTGTTAACTTTTTTAAGAAAAAAGGTTGCTCACTAATTGAGGAGATCTCCCTAAACAACTCATGAGTAACCCCATTCCTTTGATTTCCAAGAGCTAATAGAAATACTAAATTAACCTGCTCATCTCCCCATTCAATCGAATTTTTCAACACGGCAACCGCTATACCCGGTTTATATATAAGGTTAGGATTACCATGAGGAATCGCAATGCCAGAACCAATTGCGGTTGAAGAGGTCCGCTCTCTTATAAGAGCATTGTGCACATATTCTTTTTTTACAAATCCCTTTTCATACAAAGCATTCGAGAGCATTTCAATGACTTTATAACGGTGATTTTCATTATGCTGAACGAACACAAGATCCGCCTGAAGATAAGTAGAAAATACGGCATTGCGCCTTTCTTCACGGTTTGCTTGATCCAATTCCCCCATAAAGGATTTCAACTTACTTTCCTCTTCAATATTAAGAAGGGGTGAAATGACAATATGAGGAATCGAGTGACGCTCCAACTCAACTGTAGAGATGATAAAATCCACTTGATGGTGATTAAGAAAATCTTGTAATGCTGTACGTCCGATACAGTTTAAAATTGTCAAAGAAGAAAATTTCCGTTCAAGCTTTGTTTGTAGCAGTTGAGACATCCCAACACCTAAATGACAAACAATCACCACATTCTTCTTTTCTCCACGATTGGATTGTAACCGCTCAACCGCAGCTTCAAAATGAAGGGTTAAATAAGCTATTTCATCTTCTGGAACCGATAATTTCCACTCATCCTTCATTTCTTCTGTTATTTGAAGTAATAAATCAAACAAGTAGGGATACATGCTTTTAATCTCTTGAAGCATAGGATTAGACACAGACAGCCCATACTGTATGCGGTTTAAAGCCGCATACAGATGCACCAAAAGACCCTCCAAAAGGATAGAGTCAGCATTAAAAGACAGATTCGTCATGTTCGTCATTTTATTGATTAACGCTAATCCAAGTCTTTCCACCTCTGGCTCTCGTATGATCGAAACACCAGTGCGTTTAGCACCTATTAAATGAAAGGCAAGGTAAGCAACCTCACCTGCTGGAAAATGGACGACGAAGACGATGCCTAGCTTTTTAAGAAGAGATTTTGACCACTCATACTCTTCATATTCTTTGATTTGCTCTTCTTCCTTATCGGTAACTTGGATCGGTTGGCGTAGTTTTGTTCTTTTAATAATAAAAAGGGTATGATAAAGAAGGTTTTCGAAAGATTCATCTGTATACGTAATCGAGTGCTCTTCTTGCAGGTTTCGTAATTCCTTCTCGACGAGCTCTATTTCATATAATGTGAACTGCTTCTTCAAGAACGGACGAATAAGTGTCTCATCTTGTACAAGTTTATCTAGATTAACAAGAGCGCTTCGACGCGACCGTTCTTTCCCTTCAATCATTACCCCTACTTTTTGTCTTGAATGTAAGGTTAAATCCATGGTTTCTAACCAACGATTGATTTGTTCGAGATCTCTTCTAAGAGCCGAGCGATTGATAAAATGACTGGTAGAAAGTGCGTGTAATGTCATCGGTTCACTTGCTGTTAATAGCTTATATGCGAGCTCAAGCAACCTTTCGTTTTGAGAAATTTCCACAGGATTGCTATTTCTAAATGAAAACTTCTGATAAAGCCAATCACGATCGTCATCCTCTATGACTAGTTGGATTCCAAGTCCAGGTCTTCGAATGAGCGAACCATTCGTTTCTTTTTTTATATAGGGTTGTAGAACATCTAAATCGTTTCGAATCGTTTTATCTGAGCAGCTTAACCGATCAGCTAATTCTTTGACAAGAAAAAACCCTTCATGGTTCTCCAATAGAAGACGCATTAATTCTTTATGTCGATCTTTCATGTTTTCACCTACTTTAGATGGTCAACTAAATACCTATAAAGAAGTATAGCAAATATAGAGAGGTAAAAGAAAAATGAGAGGGATTCTTGTTATAAGAATCCCTCTCATCTTCACTAATTTTATCATCGACAAATCTTGAGCTTTATCGGGTGGTGACAGGCACTATCTCCACGTTGTCTAACACGATCGTTGATGGCGTAGCAACACCATCAATTTTTCCAACTTCAAAGACAATTTTGCCATTAGCGCTTGTTGCTTGATCCATCTGGAAAGTAAACGAATGCGTTTCTATTTCTTCCTCAATAGAAACCTTTTTTGTTTCCATAAATGGAATGAACCACGGATCTGATGTTAATGGTTCACCGATGACAAGGTTAATATCTTTTGCCACCGTAGCCTTAGCATCAAAGGAGACTTTATACGTTTGCCCTTCTTCTAAGAAAAGATTCTCCTGGAAAACTTGAGGACTGTATGACTGCTCACCCGTTTTTGAAACCACGATCTTCATCTGGCCATCTTCATGAGTGATCTCTCCTTCAGCTGTACCGCTCCACTGATCTCCCCACCATGAGCCCCAATTTGTTAATCCATCGGAAAAATCTCCATTTCTTACAACAGTTTCAGTATCTGTTTGCTCTGGTGAAAAGAAGAGCCAATCTATGTTCAGGTTAGCCGCATTAACTTGAAGCGTTTGAAGACCCTTTTCTAAATAGATTGTGTCTGTAACAGTTTTCCAAGTCCCCCATCCACCTGTTTGGGCGACGTCTATAGAAGTTAGTTGATCGGCTTCTCCAACTAAAATTTCACCCATTTCTCGTGTGCCACCATACACATTCCCCGCTTTACTCAAAAGTGTTACGTTAGCTCCATCTCGACCTGAAGCGACTTGATAGCGCACAGTATAATTGCCCTCTTTTTTTACATCCACGGCATACTGCATCCAATCGCCTTCATCAATCCAGCCAACACTTTTGCCATCTTCTCCAATCTGAACGCCGGACATTGATTGAAAATCTTCTGCCTCCACTTTCGTTACGCCTTCAATCGTAACAGGTGGTGCTACGCGTTTCATTTCTACATTATCAATCGTAACGCTCGAGCGACTGCTTCCGCCTAGTAGAAATTCAAATACCGTTTTAGAATCGGTTTCTTTCATATCAATCATAACTTGATAAGAGCTCATCTCTTCTGTAATGGAAATGTTCTCATCCCTAACATACTCCTGTGAACGAGCTTTATCTGTCAATCGTACTCCAATTGATCTTGCTTCATCCGCTTTTGCATCGAAGGTCAGAACGTAAACACCTTCTTCTACATTCAAATTATCCTGACTGAGACGTACATCCTCAAGTTCATTCGATTTTTTAATATCAATTGTCATCTCACGAGATGGAATTGCTTCACCTACAGAAGCACTAGCTTTTGCCTTTCCATCCTGATCGACATTCCAGAACACCATTCGATCATCTCCTTGATCGAATGTTCCATTGTAAATATAGTTTCCTGTAGGAAGAACTTTTTTCGACGCATTTGGATCCTTTGGCAGTTTAACGAGACTGACATTATCAATCCACACTGGTAAATTAGAACTCTGCCCCATGTTGAACTCGATGCGGGAATGAGGATCTGTCCCATTTTCCATCTCAAATTCGTATGAGTAAGTTTGATAATTTGAAGACAGGTCTACACTTTTATCTGAAAGATATCTAGCAAACCCCTGCTCAGGACCAGAAACATTCACAACCATTCCACGATCACCGCTTGAGCGTGCATCAAACGAAAGCTTATAACGTTCGCCATTCTCAAGTGGTACATTGGGTTGAACAAACTGAACCGCATATGGCTGGTCGCCTGGATCAGATATCGTCACATTTGCTTCTCCATCGACTACAGTGACTTCCCCTGCACCACCAAATAAATCGGATGGTTCAAAGGGTTGAAAATCCCAGTATTCAAGGTCTGTATCAAATTGACCGTTATAAACGTAGTCACCATTTATCGGTTCTCGTAAATCTTGAACACTTTCTTCCGATATCGGCCGCTCTCCTGCTTCACGGTACTCACCATCAAGCTCATATACTTTCACATAATCAACGAGCATCTGGTTTGGGAAAGTGGTTGAATCATCCGGATAACCTGGCCAGTTTCCTCCTACAGCTAAGTTAAGTTGCAAGAAAAAGTCACGATCGAAAGGTGCAGGATACGTATAAGGCGCCGCTTCATTTTCATTTTTAGTAAACCAGTCATTTTGCTTCGCATAAAGAATACCATCTACATACCAGCGAAATTCGCCTGGCTCCCAGTCTAATGTAAACGTATGATACTCATCTGAGAAATCGCCTACAGGAAGATCATAGGATTCACCTGTATTCTTCCACGGCTTTCCGTAATGTAGAGTTCCATATACGGTATCAGGATCATGGCCGAGAAGCTCCATAATATCGATTTCACCAGTTGCTGGCCAACCTGAATAAAGCTCATAATCTGTCGGCATCATCCAGATCGCTGGCCACATCCCCTGTCCTTTTGGAAGTTTCGCCTTAATTTCATAACGTCCATACGTCCAATCGCCTTTATTTTGGGTGGTTAACTTTGCAGATGTATAGTCGTTTCCTCCGAATTGCTCCTTATGAGCCTCAATAACTAAAGATCCATCTTCCACACGAGCGTTTTTTTCTCGATTGGTGTAATTTTGCCACTCGTTGTTCCCATAACCACCGCCACCTTGGACAAAATTCCACTTTTCTTCGTTAATCGACTCACCATTAAATTCATCTTCCCATACGAGGTTCCATTCTTCTTTTTGAATGTCGCTTTTCTTTAGCTCAATTTGCTTAAAGTCCACGATTACATTATCTTCATCAAGGACATAAACCATCACGAACTTGTTAATTTCTTCATCCACACCAGATAAATCTGTTCCAGAGACATAAGGATTCGTAACAGTCCGATCACTCGGCACAGCTTCTCCTACTTTAGCTTTGATTGCTTCATTTGAGATCTTCACTGCAAGATGCAGATCATCTTGAACAGAAGCTCTCAATTTTGTTGTTCCGTGGACTTTCCCTTTCATCACAGCTGGATGAAAGGGTTTCGCAACAACCTGTTCACTATCGTTTTTTTCTTTTCCTTTATCATGACTAGAGGCAGCAGTTGGAATCGCAGGACTTAAAGCAAGAACACCGGCAAGTAGAACGGGTATAACACTTCGCATAAAAAATGGTCCTCCTCAAATTTTAAAAGATGTCTTTATATGAGAATTGTAGAGATCGAATGACCAGGCATCTGAACAGCTACATTCTGTTCCTCGTGCTCCAGATTAACAGCATGTTCTTCATCATTTTCATTCATAAGGATAACGACTATTTCACCAGACGGATTTTGAAAAGCAGTTAGTTGAATATCATTGTTAGAAGCAGTACATGATATCCGAACGGCACCAGGCTTTACATACTTACTAAAGTGACCTATATAATAAAAAGAACTATTGTAATGAACTTCACCTGTTTTCGTATCAACAATGACCGGTGCATCACAATAATTACCTACGTGATTCGGACCGCCTTCTTCATTCAATACGATATTCCAATCAATCCATGCTTCTAAGTAGTTGTTCAAGTCTCCAATTATGTTCCGCGCGTATCGCTCACCAGTATGCCACGCACCGAGTTGCACTCCTCCTTCAATACAACCTTCTGTGAAGATAAGGTGCTTATCAGGGAAAGCATCGTGAACTTTTGAAAGATTTTCGAACTCCTCAGAAACGTACCAATGAAGTCCAGTCCCCCAAACATATTGAGCTGCTTCTGGATCAGACAACACTTTACTTGCCCGCTCATAAACAACGTCCCGATTGTGATCCCAGATAATCACCTTAAGATCGTCTCTACCGTTCTTCCGTATTTCGGGTCCAAGGTGGTTTTTAATGAAATCTCGTTCTTCTTCTGCTGTATAAAGACAAGAGTCCCATACTTGCTTTGCTTCAGGTTCATTCTGGATCGTTAATCCCCAAATCGGGATTCCCTCCGCTTCCATTGCGTCAACATACTTCATGTAATAGTTCGCCCAAGTTGATTGAAACTCTGGAAGAAGCTTTCCACCATGATTCATTTCATTATTGCTTTTCATCCAATGCGGAGGACTCCATGGCGAAGAAACGATAAACAAGCTTTCCCCAGCTACATTAGTCGCATCTTTTATCAATGGAATGACAAGTTCCTTTTCCCTCTGAATTGAAAAGGTTGATAAAGATGTATCATTATCTTCAACATACGTATAGTTGCCTAACGAAAAATCACAGCTATTCATGTGAGTACGACCGAAACGATAGCCAAGTCCTTCTTCTGGATGAAAATAGCGATGAATAACTTCATTCCTTTTCTCTTCGCTAATAAGAGAAAGGGTATGAGCAGATGCCTCTGTAAAGGCACCACCAAACCCTAGTATTGTTTGATATGTTTCATTTGGATTAAGCTTAATCTGAGTAGCATCTTCATTTGGAAGAGATGAGACTTCTAGTGGTTCTTTAACGTTAAGAAGATCTCCATTATCTCTAGCCGATTGAATATGAGTCATTGTTTTTGTTTTCACAGAATGCCCCTTCCTTCTATGCATTAAGTGGCAGAACGGATCCTCTATTTTTCACAATGTCCGCATACCACAATGCACTGTCTTTCCAGATTCGTTCCTGCGTTTCATAATTCACGTGGATTATGCCAAAACGCTTATCATACCCAAAGCTCCATTCGAAATTATCAAGCAACGACCACAAATAGTAGCCCTGAATATTCATGCCTTCTTCATTTAAATCTGAAACAGCTTGAAGATGCTTTTCAACGTAATCGATTCGATTTTGATCGTGAACTCGTCCGTCTTCCACCTGATCATCGTACGCTGCACCATTTTCCGTAATATAAATTGGGAGATCTGTATATTCATTTCTTAATCTTCTAATTAGGTCCTTAAATTCATTTGGTGCAATATCCCAACCCATTCCTGTTTTCTCATAGTCGGAATGTGCACCTTGAGTTAGAAAATCATTCGCTGCGTTAAATTCAACTAATCCACGACTATAGAAATTGATTCCAAAGAAATCACATTGAGTGGATATTGTCTGCAAATCGCCATCTTGAATAAAATCAAAATTATGAACATATTTAGAGAACAAGTTCATCATGTCTACCGGGTAGCTTCCTTTAAAAACTGGATCTAAGAACCATCGATTCGAGTAACCATCTGAGTTATTTGCTGCAAGGCGATCGTTAACTGAATCCGTTTTCGGATAAACAGGCGATAAATTTAACGTAATCCCAATGGATGTCGTCGAAGCAAATTCGTTTTTCAACAGATTCACCGCTTCTCCATGAGATAAAAGCATATGGTGAACAGCACGAACAGCTTCATCTAAGTTCGTATGTCCTGGAGCATGAACGCCCATATGGTACCCAAGGAAGCCAGCACACCATGGTTCGTTGTGCGTAATCCATGAATCTACTAATCCATCAAGCTCACGGAAGCAAACTTTTGCATAATCCAAGAACCACTCGACTGAATCTCGATTTACCCAACCGCCTTCTTCATGTGCCCATATTGGAAGGTCCCAGTGGTAGAGAGTAACAGCTGGCTTAATGCCTTCTTCATGCAATCGTTTTGCTAATGTTTTATAGAAGGCCATCCCCTCTGGATTGTAAACCCCCTTCGCTGGG
This sequence comes from Bacillus sp. Cs-700, assembly GCF_011082085.1. Taxonomy (NCBI): domain Bacteria; kingdom Bacillati; phylum Bacillota; class Bacilli; order Caryophanales; family Bacillaceae; genus Bacillus; species Bacillus sp. Cs-700. The sequence continues at coordinate 3,041,294 of NZ_CP041063.1, read as the reverse complement.
AATATTCGTGGCCAAGCGATGGAGAAGCGGTAACTGTCTACCCCAAGCTCTTTAATAATTTGGATGTCCTCTTCATAGCGATGGTAGTGATCACAAGCTACGTTACCATTGTGCTGTTGATGCACTTTACCTGGGATATCACAGAACATGTCCCAGATTGAAGGAGTTCTTCCCCCCTCGTTGTAGGCACCTTCAATTTGATACGAAGATGTTGCCGTTCCAAACGTAAAGTCTTTATTGAAATTCATATACTTCCACTCCTCTACTCTTTAACAGCTCCTGCTGAAATACTATTAACGATGTATTTAGATAAAAATAGAAAGGCGATCATGATCGGTACAACAGAAATGGCGATACCTAGATACATAGAACCTAAATTTTGTGCGACCTGTGACCCTTTTAGGAATCCCATCAAAACCGGTAGCGTGTACTTTTCTGGTGAAAATAGAATCACTAACGGCATAATGTAGTTGTTCCATGAGCCGATGAAAGTAAAGATCGACATTGTTGCCACTGCTGGCATCATGATCGGAATGGCAACCGTATGGAAGATCCGTAATTCACTTGCTCCGTCAATTCTAGCCGCTTCGATTAAGCTTGGATGAAGCGTCGTTTGAATGTACTGACGCAAGAAGAACACAACAAATGGACTAGCGACTGCAGGGACAATTAATGGGATGAACGTATCCAGAATGCCTAGGTTTTTACAAAGCTCGTAGAAGCCGATTAGACCTAACTGACCTGGTACCATCATCATCACAAGCATAAAAACGAACAAGAAATTTTTACCTTTAAATGTATAGAAAGCAAAGCCATACGCAGTTAGAGCTGAAAAGTAACCAGTTAAAAGCGTCACAAGCACCGAAATAATTAAACTATTTTTAAAACCATTCCAGATGTTTACGTATTCCATCATCGTGCGATAGTTCTCCATCAGTGCTGTACCAGGAATTAACGTAAACCCAGTAAGAATTGCATCATTTGAACGTGTCGCATTGACAAGCATCATAAGGAATGGAATAAAACAAATCACCGCAGTTAAAATGAGTAGCGCATAAATGATTCCCTTCACAATCGAGCGACGCTTCTTCGTCTTTTTTTCTTGAGGGATTAGCGTTCTTTTTGCCAGTTGTTCAGGCGTCACATTGTTTTCGATTTCTGATCGGTCGATCATGATTTACACCCGCCTCGCTTGTTTACGCTCGTTGCCATACATTGATTTAAAGACAATTGCTGAGAAGATCACTGTAATAATAAACAGCCCGTATGCAACTGCAGCAGCGTAACCATAATTGTTGTACTTAAATGCCTGGTTGTATAAGTAGAGAACCATCGTATTTAACGATCCATCTGGAGAACCAATACCATCTGTTAAAAGCATAGGTAAATCAAATAGCTGGAGACCACCAATTAACGAGGTAATCATAATGTAAAGAAGGATCGGTTTTAACAAAGGAAGCGTAATTTTGGTGAAGGTTTGCCAACGATTCGCTCCGTCAATTAAAGCAGCTTCATAGAAATCAGTGGAAATTCCTGATACACCCGCCATAACGACGATGAAGGAATGCCCAAACCACATCCACGTGAGAATAAGAGATACTGAAAGTTGAGCAGTTGTTGGCTGATTCAACCAGTTAATAGGCTCTGAGATAACCCCGATATTCATTAAAACCATATTTAACGATCCGTGCTGCCAATCCAGTAGAATGCCAAATAATAAGGCCACCGAACTGACCGTAATTAAATTTGGTAGATAGAAGATCGAGCGGAAGAATGAAAGTCCTTTCATTTTCACTCGCGCATCTGAGAAGATCATAGCTAGAATAAGTGCAATAACAATTTGGAGAGCAAAGTTCACACCCCAGATTTTCCATGTATTAAAGAAGGCCTCTACAAAATAAGAGTCAGCTATTAATCGTTGGTAATTCGCAAATCCAACTACTTCTGCCGTTCCACTACCGCTGTAATTTGTAAAACTATAGTAGAAGGTTAGTGCTACAGGATAGATATTAAATATGAGAAAAATGATCCAAAACGGAGCTATAAAGGCATAGCCATAGCGGTTCAGATTCTTCATCTCGTCGCTCCTTTCAAAATAAGATAAGCGGTATAAGAATCCTTACACCGCCTACACTTCTTACTTCTTTGGTACCTTTAATTCAGGGTAAGCATTTTGTGCTTTCTTATAAAATTCAGCAATCGCTTCGTCTTTTGATTTCTTACCGTCTACATACTCCTGAACCGCATTACCATAGAATGTATCAAGCTGCTGATCGTACTTTGTTACGATACCTGGCTCAATGCTCTTTGCTTGCTCAAGGAAGAACTGATAGTTATTTTGTCCACCAAGGAACTCATCACTAAAATCGCCTTTGATTTCATTCGTAACTGGAAGATAAGAAAGAACATCGCCTGTTTCTTTCGCCCAATCTGTTAGGAATTCATCATCTTGTGTCATCATTTTCACAAAATCATACGCAAGCTCTTTATTCTCAGACTTGTTGTAGACACCTAACCAAGTTCCCCCCAGAAATACGGACTAGGACCACTTGTTACTGCCCAGTCTCCAACAGAGTCTTCTACATTTGTCTTCAAGACACTATGTAGACCCCATGTAGGAAGAACATAAGAGAAAACTTCTGTTTCAGTTTCATCACCATTTTCTTTTACCTTAATTGGCTTATCCATTGCTTCGAACCATGAAGGTGACCATTCTGGAGCAAGTGCTGTATAGCTTTCTTCACGCAGTTTTTTTGCATAATCTAGAAATTCGATTTTTTGATCTGTTAACTGTAATTCATCCTTTTCATTGACCCAAGCTTGAGGATCATCTCCTTGAGAGAACCAGCGAATCGATCCTTCATCAGGGAACATACGGTAACCTTTTTCTTTCATTTTTTCTGATACTTCAAATACTTTATCCATTGACGTTAGCATTTCACCAATTTCATCAGGATCATCTGTGCCAAGCACTTCTTTCGCAATACTACGCTTGTAGTAAATTCCACCAGGAGTTGTTTGCCATGATAATGCTCTTACATCACCATTCTCATCCTTACCTAAGTCAAAAACATAAGGCACATAGTTATCTGCAATTTCATTTACGTTATAAGGGTCCTCAGAAAGGTTTTCCCAGTAACCAGCATTTACCCATTGCTTCAAAAACGCGATTTCTCCTGTAAACACATCAGGTGCTCCTACGCCACTTTCAAGAACAGGCTTAAGCTTAGTAGGGTAATCAGCAATCGGTACAATTGTTAGCTCGATTTTCACACCATTTTTTTCTTCAAATTTTGTAATTGGTTTTTTTAACTCATCGGTAAAAGACCAAACTTTTAAATCAACATCTTTATCCCCTTTTGCTTCACCTGAAGACTCCGAGTTTGAACACCCAGCTAAAATACCAAACAATAAGACGAGTGACATCATAAGACCAATAACCTTTTTCATGGATGAGCCCCTTCCTTTTTTCAAAGAATGTATTATTAGCGAAACCGGTTTCGAAATAGGTATAAAATAAAATCGAAACCGGTTTCGATTTAACCAAAAATATAAATCCCCTTCATTGAAAGCGGTTTCTTATACGACTAAAAAAAATTATTTTTTCTTTAGTCGTTTACAAGATTCTCTTTCAATTAACTCGACTGGGATAATTTCTTCTGTGATGATTTTTTTCTTTTGAATGATTTGCTTCATAAGAAGCTGGGTTGCACGAATGCCAATTGAATCAGTATCCTGTTTAATTGTTGTTAATTTCGGTGTTACATAACTTGCCATTTCAATATCATCATAACCGATGATCGAGATATCATCCGGGATATTGTACCCTCTTTTCTTAGCAGCTTCCATTGCACCTATGGCCATATGGTCCCCTGCTACAAAGATAGCTGTAGGAGGCTCTTTTAAATCAAGAAGCTTATCCATGGCTTTGGCGCCTTCTTCAATAGAAAACATTCCACCATTTACAAGATAGCCTTCTAAAATTGGAAGCTCTAACTTCTTCATCGCGTCCGAATATCCATGAATTCTTACTTGACCAGCATAGATAGAAGGTTCACCTGAAATATGGGCAATCTTCCTATGGCCAAGCGAATACAAGTAGTTAATTGCAAGTGCACCACCGGAAAGATTATCAGAGAATACGACACTACAGTTTCGATTACTCATATCGATGACAACAATTGGAATGCTAGCATCAATCATTTCTTGCACCTGTGGATCATTCGGATCTGAACAGATAACCACAATACCGTCTACACCTCGATACAGGAAGTGCTCAAGGTAACTCGAACCTCTGTTACGAAGATTTCTAGAAGCAAGAATCAGATCATAGCCTTCCTTCTCAGCATGTTTACGAAAGCTTTCAATAACAGCACTGAAAAATGGATGCTTCATCCCGATTTGATTGTCTTCTGAAAACATGACGCCTATTGTCCATGATTTCTTCGTTGAAAGAGATTGTGCATGAGCATTTGGTAAGTAGCCCATTTCAGTAGCCGTATCAAGAATGGCCTGCCTCGTCTTTTTGCTAACATCTGGATAATTATTAAGAGCTTTGGAAACAGTCGTACTTGAAAATCCAGTTTTTCTTGCTAAATCATAGATTGTAATCATCTTTGTCTCCTCTGGATCGAAAGCGCTTTCGTTGATGTTATTATATCCCAGCATTTTTGGATAAGCAATAGCTTTTTTTATAAAAATAATAAAGTTTTTGAATAATTAGAAAAGACAAGTAAACGAGCTACTTGTCTCTTTCATAAGCTAATTTAAATTCCCTATAAATTCATCAACGATCCGATTAAATCGGTCAGTTTCTTCTATAAAGGGACAGTGGCAGCTATCTTCGAATAAGACGAGTTTTGCGTTAGGGATTTCACGTTCTAAGTGTTCTCCTGCTGCTACAGGGATGAGCTTTTCTTCTTTTCCAAAACACAATAGCGTTGGTTTCGTGATTTGATTTAAATAAGGACGGCAGTCAATGATCGATTGATCGAATAAAATAGCACTCGCAATGGAAGCTGGCATTTTCGTTGTCTCCGCTAACATCCACTCAAGCTCAGATTGAGAGCGGTCCTCTTTGAACATCAGTGGAATAAACCCTTGAAGCAATCCCTTCTGATCGGATTGAATATCTCTCATCATCCCTGTAAGTGCTGGGAGATCAAATGCACCTATATCATAATCAGGCCATTTGAAGTCAGATGCGAGCTCATCAACAATAACCGTTCCCTTCACATTGTCTTCACCGAACTGATGCAAATATTCCCAAATGACAAAGGCTCCCATTGACCAACCAACTAGCGTGACTTCTTTTAAGTGAAGTTCATCAATGAACTTCTTAAGGTCACGAGCATAGTTTGCCACAGTATGACCAGTTTGAACATGAGAGGACTGGCCATGACCCCTTAAATCCAGAGAAATGGCTCGATACTTCTGTCTAAAGTAAGGAAGCTGCTTTTTGAAAAAACGGCTACTCATCCAAACACCGTGAATAAAGATAACTGGACTCCCCATTCCCACATCTTCATAATAAATTTCAAGATCATCTTCAAGATTCATGAATGGCATTGTTACCCCTCCTAATAGTAATCACTGCTGTTCTTCCTGATTGCATTGTTAACTTGAGTGTAGCACGAGCATCATTCGATACGTATGCAAAAACCCGCTTTTTTATCCATATATTGCTCGACACCATTCGATCCAGTTCGGGTGGTGACAGGCACTACCTATGCTAGAATATGAGGGAGAGCATGATAAAAAATGTGAGGAGGAGTTACAATGGGCATTTTAAGCGGATTTATGGGAAATGCTTCTACGATGAAAAAAGAAGATGTGAAGAAAGAACTGTCTAACATTCTTGCTGACACAGAAGAGGTGAACGCTGCGTTTAAGCTTGTCAGAGATTTAATCGTGTTCACAGACAAACGGCTTTTATTTGTTGACAAGCAGGGGATGACAGGTAAGAAAGTAGAATATCATTCTGTTCCATATAAGAGCATTTCACACTTCAGTATTGAAACAGCAGGACACTTCGATCTTGATGCAGAGCTTAAAATCTGGGTCTCTAGTTCACAGACTCCTACTTTCTCAAAACAGTTTAAGAAGGACGATAGCATCTATACAGTCCAAAAAATTCTTACGGAGCTTTGCCGATAAAATTTAGATCAATTCAAAAAGCAGAATCCCTTCAAAAGGAATTCTGCTTTTTATTTCATATCGCTTCCTATTAACCTACTTATCCTACTTCTTCTACCTTCTCTTCATCCTCTACCCAGCTCATTCTCTCTTCCTTTGTCATATAAGCAACTGTTAAACCAGTCCATGCAAAGACAATCGAAAGAATCGGCACGAGATAATTTAAAATCGCATATGGCGCATAGTCCATCACAGAAACTCCTAAAGTACCAAAGATAAATACAGCACACGTATTCCACGGGACAAACACAGAAGTTAATGTCCCACCATCCTCGATGGCCCTTGATAAATTTTTGGGATGGAGATTTAAATCCCTATATCTCTTCACATACATCCGACCTGGTAGCACTACTGATATATACTGCTCTGCCGTTAACACATTTGTTGCAAAGGCAGACATCACTGTCGTTGTTAATAACCCTTTTGCTGTTTTTGCTATTTTAATAATTTGATTTACAATTGCATGAAGCATTCCTGTGTTTTCTAGTATTCCACCAAACGTCATCGCACAAATTACGAGAGAGACGGTATACATCATATCGTCTATCCCACCTCGATTGAAAAGTTCATCGATTGTGGCATTCCCTGTTTCAATGAAAAACCCGCTTTGCAATGTATTGACTGCTGTTCCTACATCACCGCTCTGCACAAAAACATCAGCAAGAAAACCCAGAATAATACCAGAAATTAAGGAAGGGATAACGGGTACTTTTTTTGATACTAATACAATTACTAGAGCTGGCGCTATAAGGAGCCAGGGTGAAATAACAAACTCTTCTTGTAACACTTTCATAATCGCTTCGATTTTCTCAAAATCAATCTTATTTGAGGCAAATTTTGTTCCTAAATACCAGTAAACACCTAGAGCAATGATAAAGGCGGGCACTGTAGTATACGTCATATGCTTAATATGCTCGAACAAATTTGCCCCTACTGTTCCTGAAGCGAGATTCGTCGTATCTGAAAGAGGAGACATTTTATCGCCAAAGTACGCTCCTGAAATAATTGCTCCAGCAACCATCCCAGAAGGAATGTCCATACTCATTCCTATTCCCATCCCTGCAATACCGATTGTCCCCATTGTGGACCACGAACTTCCCGTCGCAATCGAGACAATTGCACAAATAACCGCAATAGAAACTAAGAAAAAAGCCGGCGATATGAGCTTTAAACCATAATAAAACATCGTTGCTACAATTCCTCCGCCAATCCAGGCACCTATAACGATCCCTACAAGAATGATGATAACCACTGCTGGTAACGCAAGACGAATTCCTTTGTAAATACTAGATTCGATTTCACCCCAACTGAAACCAACAAACCAAGCAATGAAAGCGGATACGACAGCACCCAAAATAAGAGGAATATGGGCACTTCCTTCAAAAACGACAATGGTAAAAACCATCGCAACAATCATAGCTATGAACGGAACAATTGCTAAACCAAAAGTCATCTGCTTATCGGTTCTCCTCATTCGCTTACCTCCAGTTTGATTCATGGTCTACCTATGTACCTCTTCTGCCTAAACAGAAAAGGGTGGCGCGCTTACCTTTCATCAATCACTACCAGTTATTAACAAATCATCTCTCAAGGTCCCTAACACTGTAACAGGTGTGATCTCTTCTCCCTGGCTCACTTCTATTGAAAGGAGATGTCCACTTACTCCAACATTAATATGTTCAAGTTTACCTTCGCCTGTTTTAACTAAAAACAAGGTTTCCCACTCATATACATGATCCAATGGCTGTGTAACGACCTGCTCAATTGTACCATAATAAGGACTGTTGATTTTATGAACGATCTCACTCATTCTATCATCCTCCCTTTCATTATAGTAATATAGAATCCGACCTAAACCCAACCTCGAAACTTTGAAGCTTCTGCCATCTTTCGAATACCTGCCATATAAGCTGCTAACCTTGTATCAACGTGGTAAGTTTTTGAGATTTCATAAACTTTCGCAAAAGACTCTACGATCACCTTTCGTAACCTTGCTTCTACTTCTTCTTCGGTCCAATAGTACCCCTGATTATTTTGGACCCATTCAAAATACGAGACTGTCACACCACCTGAACTTGCCAGTACATCAGGAACAAGTAAAATATTCCGCTTTGTTAAGATTTTGGTAGCCTCAATTGATGTCGGACCATTAGCAGCTTCTACTACAATGGAAGCTTTAATGGCTGAAGCATTTTCGATTGTAATTTGATTTGAAATTGCAGCTGGCACAAGAATATCGCAGTCTAACTCAAGAAGATCTTTATTCGTAATCGTGTTGTTAAATAAAGTTGTCACCGTTCCGAAACTATCACGCCGATCTAGCAAGTCATCAATATCAAGACCTTCAGAATCATAAATCGCACCATAAGCATCAGAGATTCCAATGATTTTAGCCCCAGCATCATGCATGAATTTCGCTAGGAAACTACCAGCATTGCCAAACCCCTGAATGACGACGCGTGCTCCCTGCAGTTTGATTCCTTTTTTTCTAGCAGCCTCTTCAATGCAAATCGTGACGCCACGAGCTGTTGCAGTTTCTCTTCCATGAGAGCCACCAAGCACCACTGGTTTACCTGTAATGAAGCCAGGAGAATCAAATTCTCGAATCCGACTGTATTCATCCATCATCCATGCCATAATTTGTGAATTTGTAAAAACATCTGGAGCAGGAATATCTTTTGTCGGCCCAACAATCTGACTGATTGCACGAACATAGCCACGGCTTAATCGTTCCAATTCGCGAAAAGACATCTCACGTGGATCACAAATGATCCCGCCCTTTCCTCCGCCGTAAGGTAAATTGGCGATCCCACATTTTAAACTCATCCATAAAGATAGCGCCTTTACTTCATCTTCATTTACCTCTGGATGAAATCGCACCCCACCTTTTGTTGGTCCCACCGCATCATTATGTTGAGACCGATATCCGGTAAAAATGCGAACCTTATCATTATCCATTCGCACAGGAATACGGACAGTTAGCATTCTCATTGGTTCCTTTAAAAGTTCATACATCTCATCTGAATAGCCTAATTGGTCCAGTGCTTCCTTCACGACAATTTGAGTGGAGTGAAATAAATTCAGTGATTCTGTATCTTGTTTTTCAACCTGCTTTAATTGTTGGCTAACTGCCGTTTCCATGTAGACACCTCATCTTATTAATTTTTCTTAATTTGACAACACACTTATGATTTTAGCTATGGCCCAATCTAGATCTTCACGTGAAATCACGAGCGGTGGCGCAAATCGAATCACAGTATCATGCGTTTCTTTACATAAGAGCCCTTCTTCTTTTAACTTTTCGCAGTAAGGTCTTGCAGACTTTGCTAACTCAACTCCGATAAATAATCCTTTACCGCGCACTTCTTTAATAAGAGGGTTATCGATTTCTTTTAATTTTTCTTGAAAATAGTTGCCAAGCTCGAGTGACCGCTGAGCTAACTGCTCATTTTCCAAGACTTCCAGGGCTGCAACCGATACTGCGCACCCAAGTGGATTCCCACCAAATGTAGAACCATGTGACCCGGGATTAAAAACCCCAAGAATTTCTTCATTTGCTGCAATACACGAAATCGGGAAAACGCCACCGCCAAGTGCCTTTCCAAGAATATAAATATCCGGCTCAACATCTTCCCAATCGCAGGCGAACGTTTTACCAGAGCGACCTAGCCCGGCCTGTATTTCATCAGCTACGTAAAGAACATTATTTTCTTTACATACGTCATAAGCTTCTTTTAGAAACCCTTCAGGCGGAATTACAATCCCTGCTTCACCTTGAATCGGTTCAAAAAGAAATGCAGCCGTGTTTTGCGTAATGGCTTTTCTTAGCGCTTCTATATCACCGTAAGGAATTAATTTAATTCCAGGTAACATTGGACCGAATCCTCTCTGGTATTCAGACTCTGAAGAAAGGGACACAGCCGTCATGGTACGTCCATGGAAATTCCCGACGCACGCGATAATTTCAGCCTGATTTTCAGAAACGCCTTTCACATCATAAGCCCAGCGTCGCACTGTTTTAATGGCGGTTTCTACTGCTTCTGCCCCCGTGTTCATTGGAAGAATTTTTGTTTTATTCGTTAGCTTTGCGACCTTCTCATAAAACGGAGCCAATTGGTCGTTATGAAAAGCTCTAGAAGTTAACGTAATGCGATCTGCTTGATCTTTTAATGCTTGAATGATCTTCGGATGACGGTGTCCTTGATTAACTGCTGAATAAGCGCTCAGCATATCCATGTATCGGTTACCTTCAGGGTCTTTTACCCAAACCCCTTCCGCTTCCGTAATAACAATTGGAAGCGGGTTATAGTTATTCGCTCCAAGTTGAGTTGTTTTTTCAATCAGGTTTTCAGTCGTTGTTTTAGTTTTCATTTTCTTCCTCCTTTAAAAGTTGCCTCATTCCGAAGAGCAAAAAATGACTCCGCTCTTCTTTCCCCTTAGTAATAAGCAAGTTTTATGCCAACTTTTAATTATGGGTTAAGCATAAGAATGACGGGGGTTACTCAATTCGGAGGCGCAAAATATTTTTGCGTATAATTGATCTATTTTGCATGTATACGCAAAATAACATTGCAACCCATGTACTTCCAAACATACAATAGCGATAGCAGTAAAGGAGGTATGTATTTTGGATAATGACACTGAGAATGACTGTAAATCTCTTGAAACCATAAACCAGGTATATAAAAAAATCATCGATGAAATCGACGTAGGTGTTCATGTGATCGACGAGAAAGGAAAAACGATCATTTACAATCCGAAAATGATGCAAATTGAAGCAATGGATCACCAGGATGTGCTTGATAAATACTTATTAGATGTTTTCATGTTCTCTTCAAATGAAAGCAGCACGCTCGTTAAGGCACTTCAAAAGGGGATCGAGACGTCAAATGTGAAACAAACGTATTTCAATAATAAAGGGAAAGAAATCACGACAATTAATCACTCTTTTCCTATTTTAGAAAATGGTACGATTAAAGGCGCTGTCGAAATTTCTAACGATGTGACTAAATTAGAACGGTTAATTCGAGATAATATGAATCGAAAAGGGAACACGCGCTTTACATTTGATAGCATTATCGGAAATAGTCTTGCCATTCAAGAAGTGATTGAGAATACAAAACGCAGTACGCGAACGTCGTCGTCTGTTTTAATCGTAGGGGAAACCGGTACGGGGAAAGAATTGTTCGCGCAAAGCATTCACAATGGAAGCCATCGCTCTTCGGCTCCATTTATTTCGCAAAATTGTGCAGCACTGCCGGATAACTTAATTGAAAGCCTTCTTTTTGGGACGAAACGTGGTGCTTTTACAGGTGCCACAGAACGACCAGGATTATTCGAACAAGCTGAAGGCGGAACGCTATTACTTGATGAAATCAATTCTTTAAGTATGAATTTACAAGCGAAACTATTGAGAGTCCTACAGGAAAAAACAATTCGGCGCATTGGTGATACAGAAGATAAGGCTATTGATGTCAGAATTATCTCTACAATGAACGAAGACCCCATTGAAGCCATTGCGAAGCAACGAATGCGTAAAGACTTGTATTACCGACTTGGGGTTGTGACACTATTTATCCCTCCACTTAGAGAAAGGAAAGAGGATATCTCTTTGTTAGTGGATTCCTTTATCTCAAAATATAATGATCTCTTTCAAATGGATGTGAAAGGAGTAGATACCGATGTCTCTGAGTCATTCCAGGCTTACGACTGGCCAGGGAATGTTCGAGAATTAGAGCATATTATTGAAGGAGCGATGAATTTAATGATGAGCGAAGACATCATACACTATTCTCATTTGCCCATTCAGTATCGAAATAAATCTCCATTACAAAAAGAAAGGCATTTGATTGAGCCTGATCCACTAACCATTTATCCATCAAATCAAGTCATCCCATTGAAAGAACAAATGGAGAAAGCTGAAAAAAATTATATTCATCAAGTGCTTAAAGAAAATAAAAACAATATCTCGAAAACAGCACAGGTGTTAGGTCTGAGTAGACAAAGCTTGCAGTACCGATTAAGGAAATTTGATATTCAAACGTAACTACTAAGAAATGAAATCATATTTTAATGTTGAGTAATTCATCTTCTCTCGTTCATCCATTTTATCTCTTTATTAAAACCCGTATAATAAAAAGTAACCGCTTTACCATTCGACACAATTTGACTTAAACCGGGTGGTGACAGGCGCCGGAAAGGAGCTTCTCCTCATGATCGAACTCTTGCTTACGATGCTAGAGCGACTTGGCATTATCGTTACAATTGCATTTGTGCTAACCCGGTTTCGCTTCTTCCGAGATATGATCTACAGCGATCAGCTTGCTCGTAAGCAGCAGTATGTTGCGATTGGCTTCTTTGGTTTCTTCGGTATCATTGGAACGTATACAGGTTTAACATTTAGTACAGATTCATTCCAATTTAATTCCTGGCCGCTGGAAGTTTCTTCTGACGAAGCCATCGCGAATTCAAGAGTAATTGGGGTCGTTCTTGCTGGACTTCTTGGTGGAAAGAAGGTTGGCTTTGGTGCTGGACTTATCGCAGGGGTTCATCGCTATATGCTAGGTGGATTCACAGCAATTGCTTGTGGACTTGCCTCCGTTATTGCTGGACTTATCGCGGGCTCTCTACATAAACGAAATCGTCATGTGAAACTTCGATCAGCCTTTATGATCGGTGCAGGTGCAGAAGCCGTTCAAATGCTCATTATTTTGATTCTTTCTAAACCGTTCCAAAATGCCCTGGCGCTAGTAGAAGTAATCGGTATCCCAATGATTCTAGCAAACGGGATTGGCTGTGCGCTCTTCCTTCTTATTATAAAAAATGTTGTAAACGAGGAAGAAAAAGCTGGTGCTCTTCAGGCACAGAAAACCCTTCGTATAGCGGATCAAACACTCGGATATCTCAGACAGGGGCTTTCCGAAGCTTCAGCTAATGAAGTTTGCCAGATTCTTCATCGTGAAATTGAAGGTAGTGCAGTCGCGATAACAGATCGTACACACATTTTAAGTCACGTTGGCCTTGCGAACGACCATCACCAATCAGGACATGAGATTCAAACGACCATTACGAAAGACGTCATTCATAATGGTGAGATTGTTGTAGCAAACGATCAGACCATTCACTGCGCTGAGAAAGACTGCCCGCTCGGAGCTGCCATCATTGCCCCACTTAAACAGCGAGGGAAAACAATCGGCACGCTAAAATTTTATTTCCGATCGGAAAAAGAGATTACCCATATTATCACCGAGCTCGTGCTCGGCCTCAGCAACCTGCTCAGTAACCAGCTTGAAATCGCTGAAGCGGATAAAGCCTATCAGCTCGCAAAAGAAGCCGAAATCAAAGCATTACAAGCACAAATCAGTCCGCACTTTCTGTTTAATTCACTTAATACGATCATTTCGTTAATTCGAATTGAACCAGATAAAGCACGTAAATTACTCGTCTCCCTTTCACACTTTTTAAGACAGAATTTATCTGGAACGACAGCGAATATGACGTCGCTTAACCAGGAGTTAAAACATGTGAAAGCCTATCTCGAAGTGGAAGAAGCTCGTTTTGTAGACAGACTAACCGTTAGATATAAAATTGATGAAAGTGTATTAACGGTTCAATTGCCTCCCCTGACGTTACAGCCGATTGTTGAGAATGCGATTAAACACGGTATCAAAAATAAGGAAAACGATTGTCTCGTTGAAATTACAATTGCTCATAATCTAAACGGGGTTACTGTTTGTGTGACTGATAACGGTGAAGGGATTCCTCCTGATCGTTTAACAGAGCTTGGAAAAGCACACGTGTCCTCAGAAATTGGTACAGGACTTGGACTGTATAATGTTAATCGTCGACTAACAATGCTATTTGGAAACGAAGCTAGCCTTTCCATTCATAGCGAGCTTTATAACGGTACAACCATTTGCTTTTTGATTCCACTAATGGAGGACGAATAGATGAACGAAATGACATGTTTAATCGTGGATGATGAGCGATACAGCCGCAAGGAACTCGTTCATTTACTCTCACACTGTAATTCGATAAATGTTATTGGTGAAGCTGATTCAGGTGAAACAGCTGTGATTAAAGCACTTCAACTCCAACCAGATGTTGTGTTTCTTGATGTAGAGATGCCCAAAATGAATGGGATGGAAGCAGCAAAAGCCTTATTGGCACTAAAAAAACCGCCGCACATTGTCTTTGCGACGGCTTATCCTGAATTTGCTGCAGAAGCTTTTCGATATGAAGCAGTTGACTATCTTTTGAAACCTTATGACGAAGAGCTGCTTCATCAAACCGTACAGCGTCTAGAGAAGTTGATGCAAGTTTCGCCAAAAGAAGAACTTCCTCCCAAAAAAGGCAAGCTCTCAGTTGAACTAGATGGCGAGATTCATTACCTCGATCCCAATGATATCCTCTTTATTTTTCGCGATGAAAAAGTCTCACGGATCGTTGTGAAAAATGGCGAGTACGAAGTGAAGATGACGCTAAAAGAACTTGAAAGCCGACTATCCTCCTTCTCATTTTTTAGAATCCATAAAGGATATCTTGTTAATCTTCACTACGTGACGCGCCTGACCCCCTGGTTTAATGGTGCTTATCAACTTGAATTAGAAGGTGCCCGAGAAAAGCTTTCTGTAAGTCGTAATTATGTAAAAGCGCTTCGTAATGAACTTGAATTGTAATTCCGAGTGCATGTCAGTCTTTCATACAGACATCTCAATCCAACTTTCAGACATGTTAGAGCGGAATGAGTCCATTCCTCCCTTTCATCTCTTATAATTTATGTAAACGCATACATTGGACGGAAAGGGATGATTGCATGTATACATTTCTAGCAGGTATTGCACTTCTTATTATTGGTTATTTTACTTACGGTAAATTTGTAGAGAAGGTTTTCGGCATTAAGGAAGCTCGTCAAACCCCGGCCTACACGCATCAGGATGGCGTCGATTATCTTCCAATGAATACGAAGAAAAACTCCTTGATTCAATTATTGAACATTGCAGGCGTTGGTCCCATCTTCGGCCCAATCCTTGGCGCACTCTATGGCCCAGTCGCTTTTCTATGGATCGTATTTGGCTGTATTTTCGCCGGAGCTGTTCACGATTACCTTACAGGAATGATCTCCATTCGTAACAGGGGCGCTCACTTACCTGAACTTGCAGGAAAGTTTCTTGGAAAAGTAATGAAGCACGTTGTCAATGCATTCGCCGTGCTACTTCTCCTTCTAACAGGAACGGTGTTTGTCACAGCACCAGCTGGTCTATTGAATAACTTAATGAATGGCTGGGCAACAATGGGCCTTATTCTAGGAGCAATTTTTGTTTACTATATCCTAGCCACGCTGCTACCGATTGATAAAATCATCGGTCGCTTCTATCCGATCTTTGGCGCCCTTCTTCTTATTAGTGCACTTGGTGTTGGTGCTGGGCTTGTGTTCACCGGAGCACCAATTCCTGAAATTTCGCTAAGTAACTTTCACCCTGACAATGCACCGGTCTTTCCATTGCTATTCTTAACAATCTCTTGCGGCGCGCTTTCTGGGTTTCACGCCACACAAACGCCAATCATTTCACGCACAACGCAAAATGAAAAACAAGGTCGTAACATTTTCTACGGTATGATGATTGCTGAAGGTGTCATTGCGATGATTTGGGCGGCTGCTGCTATGAGCTTATTTAATGGCCCGGTTGGGTTAAATGAACTACTTGCAAATGGTGGTCCCGCTGCAATTGTAAGTGAAGCTTCTACGCTCATGCTCGGTGCAATCGGCGGAACGCTAGCCATTCTTGGTGTTATCGTCCTTCCAATTACGTCTGGCGATACAGCCTTCAGAAGTGCTCGTATGATTATTGCAGACTACTTTAATTACTCACAGCGTAAAGTAACAAATCGTCTCTGGATCGCTCTACCGCTTTTCGTTGTTGCATTTGGGCTTACGAAAATTGATTTCACTCTTCTATGGAGATACTTCTCATGGGCAAACCAGTCTACAGCGATGATTGCCTTATGGGTTGGTGCAATGTACTTGTTTATTGCGAAGAAAAACTATTGGATTGCGATGATTCCAGCGATTTTCATCACAATGGCAACGACCACTTACATTCTAAATGCGCCAATTGGATTTCGCTTACCCATGAATGTCGCTTACATTGGGGCAACCATCATTACGATCGCTGTTATTGTAGCTTTCTTCTACTCGGCTCGTAAGCAACGTGCTGCCAACATTCCTCTTGAAATCGATATTTCAGGTTGGGATAAGGACAGCGTTGCATAAAGGATACGTTGAACAGAAAATCCCCTTTGACGGATAGTAAAGGTGTGATAATTTGGGCTGCTGTCATTCAAAATACAAAACGACTCTTGATGAAGAAGAAGAACGAATCAACGAAAAGGGAAAAGAACAACTTCCTCTTTTCGGTAAACTCATTCTAAGTGGTTTGTTATTAGTCGGAATCGCGTTAATTACCTATTTATAAATGGAAAAAGGCCGAAGATCATTTTCTTGATCTCCGGTCTTTTTTCATTACCTATTATGTTATAGGCATATAAGGTACTCGATTCGGATTGTATTGATCTAACCATTGATTTGATTCTTGAATCATCCATTCGCCAAACCCATTCAAAAAACGAGTTATTTCATCTGCAGATTTAGATGGTACAATCGCATAAGTTATGGCCTGCTTCATTTCTTGTTCTTTCTGTGAGTAATGAGCGCTAAATAACGCATATGCTGGATATAGATCTCTTGTATACGTTGGCTTTTGTTCCATGACAAGCGCTAGTCCACTACGAACCATTATTTTCATAATCCATGTACAACAATCCGCAATATCTTCCGCATCTTCATTGCCGAGCAGCTCTTTTTTCGCCTGATTAATATGTTTCCGCAGCTGAATGAGATGATCATTGGCAAGGGCTCGGTCTGGCTTAAAATTCGGAATATCATTTGTCACATCGTTTCCGTATACACAGAGACTAGATGTTTTGAGCATAAATGGAATGATTGAAAAGCGCGTTAATTTTTCTAGCTTTTGAACTGAAAAGAAACTGACCTCACAACCACTCACCCATGGAAATTCATCTGTTAGTTTTTCATTTAGAAGCTCAGCTGCTTGCTCGTTATCCTGGTCAGATAAAACAATGAAATCAAGATCCGATATACCCTCAATCCCCTTTCCCTTTGGCACTGATCCTCTTAAGTAAATGCTGCTTATAGGGATTGCTAGAGTTAAAATCTCAACAGCACGATTGATCGCATTTCGATAGTTTCGATCAATTTTCTCCCACGACGTATCGTTTACCAAATAGCCTTCATCATCCACTCTATAAAATGACCCCAATGGTTTAATAGCGCCCATCCAGCACCTCCTCTATTCTACTTTTATCATAGCTACTTTATTTCTTTTAATAAAGCGTTGTTATTTTGCTTCAATTCCATTCCTGTCCAAACCTCCTCTACTTTTATTTCATAGAGTAATAATGTATCTAGCAAGATCGGAGAGTTTCATGACTCTTACACTAAACAAGAAATGAGGAATAACATGTCTTATCACGAGGAATTCAATAATAATGTTGGCAGATGTGTAGCCATTCGCTGCCACGATGGTACAACGCACTATGGATATATCGACCATTGTGATCGTGACAATGTCTACCTGCGCCCGATGGAGGGCGGCGGAAACGACGGTCCCGGCTTTGGTAACTACTTTTTTTTCGGGGCGGCTCTCATTGCAGTCGGTCTTGCCTCCATCGCTGCTTATAGCTGGTCACCTTTCTTTTTCTGGTAAAAAACCAAACGCTCAAAATTTGAGCGTTTTTTTACGTAGATTTCTCATTCAATCGTGTTTATTTTACCTTTTTAAATTAATTGTATATGTAAACCTTTTCATGTGATCTTTGTCACATATGAGCAATTAAATTCACGTTATAGTATGTATGTGAAATACATCACAAACAATAGATTGGTGGAATTGATATGAAAAACGAACGATATACAACGAGAGTCGCCGTCATTGGAACTGGATTTGTTGGGACAAGCTATGCTTTCGCCTTATTAAATCAAGAAGTTGTGAATGAAATGGTTCTCATTGACTTAAATAAAGAAAAAGCTGAAGGAGAAGCCAGAGATTTAAATCACGGCATCCCGTTTGGGTCAGCTATGAGAATTTGGGCAGGGGATTATGAAGACTGTCGAGATGCTGACATTGTCGTCATTACAGCTGGCGCAAATCAGAAACCTGGAGAAACGAGACTTGATCTTGTTGAAAAGAATGTAAACATCTTTAGGGGAATTGTTACTGCCGTTATGGAGAGTGGCTTTGACGGACTATTCATCATTGCAACGAATCCGGTTGATATCCTCTCTTATGCGACATGGAAATTCTCTGGTCTTCCGATGAAACGTGTCATTGGTTCTGGTACGATTCTCGATACCGCAAGGCTTCGTTACTTAATCGGTGATCATTTCCACGTCGATTCTAGAAATGTACATGCTTATATCCTCGGCGAGCATGGCGATACAGAGCTTCCAGTTTGGAGTCACGCCACCATTAGTAGCCGCCCAGTAAAGCAAATGCTATCAGAAGAAGAGATGCCAGTCCTTGACGAGATTTTCACAAACGTACGCGACGCAGCTTACCACATCATTAATCGGAAAGGCGCTACTTATTACGGTATTGCAATGGGACTTGTTCGTCTGACTAAGGCAATTCTAAGAAACGAACGCTCTATCCTAACGATTTCAACATTGATGCAAGGTGAATATGGTCTCGATGACATCTATATTGGCGCCCCTGCCATTATTGACAGAAACGGTATTCGAGAAATTATGGAGCTTGAACTCACAGAAACAGAGATGAAGCAATTGCACCATTCTGCAAGGACGTTACGAGAAGCAATGAAACCCTGTTTTGAAATAGTAAAATGACCCCCTACTATAACGCTTAAGAGGTGATTCCGCATGGAAACATGGACACAAATATATGACCCATTTACTAACATCTGGCTATCCGCTTTTATTGCTCTTATCCCGATTATCTTTTTCTTTCTTGCTCTTACCGCTTTTCGAATGAAAGGGCATATCGCTGCTACGGTTACAGTGATACTCGCTATCGTGATAGCGATTCTCTTCTATGATATGCCGATCACGATGGTTGCAGCCACAACTGGTTACGGATTTGCCTTTGGCTTATGGCCAATTTCTTACATCGTTATTGGAGCGGTCTACCTTTATAAACTTTCTGTAAAAAGTGGGCAATTCGATATTATCAGGAGTTCCATTGTATCCATTACGGATGATAAACGAATTCAAATGTTGCTCGTCGCCTTTTCATTCAATGCGTTTCTTGAAGGCGCTGCTGGTTTTGGAGCTCCGATTGCGATTACAGCAGCCCTTCTTGTCGGACTTGGATTCGAACCACTTAAAGCAGCTGGATTATGTTTAATCGCCAATACAGCTAGCGGTGCTTTTGGCGCAATGGGTATCCCTGTCATTGTTGCTGGTCAAGTAAGTGGACTCGCCCCAATGGAAATTGGGCAATTTCTCGGCACGTCTCTTCCTTTTATCTCTATTACGATTCCATTCCTACTCGTCGTCATTATGGATGGTACGAAAGGCTTGAAAGAAGTATGGCCAGCAGCTCTCGTTGCCGGTAGTACGTATGCCATTACTCAATGGGCGACAGTCACATTTATTGGACCTGAACTCCCTAACATTACGTCTTCTATCGTTAGTTTAGTAGCGGTAGCTGTATTCGTGAAAATGTGGCACCCAAAAATGAAGCAAAACCTTACGATTGATCCTGAAGTTGAAGCACAGCTTGCTGTTTCTCTTGACCCTGAAGCTCAGCTAACAGCTGGCCGAATTTTAAAAGCATGGTCTCCCTTCATTGCTTTAACAGTAATGGTCACTATTTGGAGTCTAAAGCCTTTCAAAAATTTATTTGTAGAAGGTGGATTACTTGAAGCAACGATCCTTCAAATTCCTGTACCTGGACTCCATAATCTCGTTATTAAAACAGCACCAATTGTAAATGAACCTACACCATATGGGGCGATGTTGAAACTTGATCTTCTTTCAGCAACAGGAACGGCCATCTTCATCGCTGCGATCCTATCTATTTTCATTCTTAGAATGAGTCCTAAAGCAGCGCTAGAAACTTTTGTTGAAACAGTAAAAGAACTTCAAAAGCCCGTTCTTACAATTATGATGGTACTAGGATTTGCCTTCATTGCAAATTACAGTGGCATGAGCTCTACATTAGGTCTAGCCCTTGCTGCAAGCGGCAGTGTCTTCCCATTCCTGTCTCCACTTCTAGGATGGATTGGCGTATTCTTAACTGGTTCTGTTACATCTAACAACGCACTATTTGGGAATCTACAACAGATTACCGCTCAACAAATTGCTGTTCTTCCGATGGTGCTCGTTGCTGCGAATACAGCAGGTGGCGTGATGGCCAAAATGCTATCTCCACAGTCTATCGCCGTTGCAACAGGAGCGGTTGGTCTTGTAGGACGTGAAGGCGACCTTTTCCGCTTCACACTTAAATATAGCTTTGTCTATTTACTCATTACCGGAGTAATTACTTTCTCTCAAGCCATTTTCATAAGCTAACATTTCATATAGGGGTCAGGAAACTGACTCCTTCTTTTGTGATGCACAATTTGGACGTCCTTTTTTGGAACATGTCCAAACAGTTAACTCAATTTGTCCATATATTGTTATCAGTAGTTCGTTAATGAGGAGTGAAAACAAAATGGGTTGCTTTATTCGAGGTCCGGTTGTGATTACGAACAATAGCGGTACAGTCGTTCAATGTGCTCACACGATCTCTCCAATTTCAGTTAGTAATACGGTATCAGGATCAGGCGGTGGAAATACAGGATCTTTCATACTCGTAAACAATTTCTACAGCATCGCAAAAGGCATAAAGCTTGGTGATTAGGCCTTATTATTCATTATATGCAGTCTAGCCAATCGTTTAACGATTGGTTTTTTCACTTTTCTATATGATGAAAGTTTTACTAGATATGCGATAATAGTGTGGAAATAAATTGTTCAGAGAGGTGGTTACGAACGTGGAGAAAATTTTTTATGGCGAAAACGAAAACCAATTTGGTGAGCTACGCCTTCCAGAAGGAGATGGCCCGTTTCCTGTTGCTATCGTGATTCATGGGGGCTTTTGGAGAAAGCCGTTTACACTTGAGATCATGAGAGAAATAGCAGAAGATCTTACAGCGAGTGGGTTCGCCACATGGAACATTGAATACCGTCGCACCGGACAAGAAGGCGGGGGTTATCCCGGAACGCTTATGGATGCTGCGCAAGCAACTGACTACATAAGGACACTTGCTGATTCTCACCCTCTTAATCTGGACAAGGTTGTCACAATTGGGCATTCCGCTGGCGGTCATCTTGCCACATGGCTTGCTGCTCGCCACCGTATTGATAAGAATAGTGAAATATTTATAGCAAACCCCCTCTCCCTCCATGGCGTGGTTAGTCTAGCAGGGGTTAACGATCTCGAAATGATGTATGGCGTTCACAACTATAGAGATCAAGCCCTTTCTCTTGCCCCCAACAATCCAACGGCTGAACTGATAGGGGGTTCACCGAAGCACTATCCAGATCGGTACAAAAACGCTTCACCAGTAGAACTTCTTCCACTTGGCGTTCAGCAAATTCTCGTTCACGGTGCGTTAGATATTAACGTACCAATCGGCATTAGCGACTACTATCAGCGGGAAGCTGAAGGTGAAGGTGATTTTGTAAAACTGATTGAGCTACCTTCAGCGGAACACTTCATATTAATCGACACAACATCTTTTGCATGGGAAACAATCAAAGAAGAAATACAGTTATTGGTTGAACACTAACATGTAAAACCCCTGCGCGCTCTGTACAGAGCGCGCAGGGGTTTTTTGTTTTATACCGACTCTTTCGTTTCAATCGCTTTGCCAAGGACATTCTGATTGTAGTTCTTCCCCCACTCATACATGGAGTCGAGTATGGGCATTAATGTTTCACCTTGCTCGGTAAGGGAATACTCTACTTTCGGAGGGACAACTGGGTACACTTCTCGATGAACAATTTGGTCATCTTCTAATTCTCTTAGCTGGTTTACTAGCATACGCTGTGTAATTCCTGGCATAAGGGACTTTAATTCACCAAATCGTTTCGTACCCTGCTTGCCTAAATGCCATAAAATTAGCATTTTCCACTTGCCTCCGATAACCGCAATCGTTAATTCTTTTTCACAGTAAAATGTTTTATCCTGGGTGCGTGACATGAGATCACCTCCGTACAAGCCCATTATAACTCATAGTATACTTTTTGACACTATGTAAGTTTAATGTGCGTACTTACAAGTTTAGGGAGTAAGCAGTATACTTGCTACTACACCATCTCATCACTTATATTGGTGTTGGATAAGAGAGAAAGAAAAAATATGGATTGGGAGTGAACGGATTATGAAATTACAACTAGCATTAGACTTGGTAAACACAGAAGAAGGTATTGAACTAGTAAAAGAAGTTCAAGAGCACATTGATATCGTTGAAATCGGTACGCCGATCGTCATTAATGAGGGTCTTCGTGCTGTTAAAGATATGAAAGCAGCGTTCCCTAACCTTGAAGTTCTTGCAGACCTTAAAATTATGGATGCTGCGGGTTATGAAGTGATGAAAGCTTCTGAATCAAATGCAGATATCATCACCATTCTTGGTGCCGCAGAAGATGAATCAATTAAAGGCGCTGTTGAAGAAGCGAAGAAACAAGGGAAAGAAATCCTTGTTGATATGATGGCAGTGAAAGATCTCGCAACTCGTGCAAAAGAAGTAGATGCACTAGGCGTTGACTATATTTGTGTCCATACTGGATACGACCTTCAAGCAAAAGGACAAAATTCTTTTGAAGACCTTGAAACAATCAAAGGGGTCGTAAAAAATGCAAAAACCGCTATCGCTGGTGGCATTAAACTTGATTCTCTTGAAGAAGTTGTGAAAGTACAACCAGACCTTGTCATCGTAGGTGGCGGGATTACTGGTGAAGACGATAAAAAAGCCGTTGCATCTAAAATGCAAAAGCTTATTAAAGGATAATACTACTATGCAGACTACTCACTATTTAGCTGAAATTATTGATGAGCTAAATCGTTCAGTAGATCTCATTGCTGACGAAGAAGCTGAACAGCTCGCAAATGAAATACTAGAAGCCAAGAAAGTATTCGTTGCTGGCGGTGGTCGCTCTGGCTTCATGGCAAAGTCCTTTGCCATGCGCATGATGCATATGGGCATCGATGCTTACGTTGTTGGCGAAACAGTCACACCAACCTTTGAAGAAGGTGATCTAATCATCATTGGATCTGGTTCTGGTGAAACGAAGCAGCTCGTCTCTATTGCGAAGAAAGCTAAGAACATTGGTGGAAAAATTGCGGCTGTTACAATTAACCCCAACTCTACAATTGGTGAATTAGCAGATAATATCGTAACACTACCAGGCTCTCCCAAAGATCAGTCTGGTGACTACGAAACAATCCAACCAATGGGATCGTTATTCGAACAAACCCTTTTGCTTTTCTATGATGCGATTATTTTACGATTCATGGAGAAAAAAGGTTTAGATACGAATAAGATGTATGGGAAACATGCGAATTTAGAATAGTTTTTACCTAGCCTGAAAACCCTACGTAAGGGGGTTTTCAGGCATTTTTTATCCCTTAATGATCGTTCCACCCCACTTTTTCCTAATATCCCCAACAAACCCATGACGTTTATCATGGTTATGTCCTGACGTTTGTGTCTTACACGATGACACTCCATCCTCTATTATTAAGGTTAACGTTATTTAAACTTTGCCTAACAAAGGGGTAACCATATGAATGAACAAAAACAAAAACAAAAAGAATTGAAAAAAAGTGTATCAACTTTCGCAAAGCCCGACACGGTCGTAGGGGTACGACAGCTATTGAACACCCTTCTTCCATTCTTATTGCTATGGTTTCTCGCTTACCAGAGCTTAAGCGTTTCTGCCTGGCTAGCCGTTCCACTTGCGATGATTGCAGGAGGATTTGTTGTTCGAATTTTCATCATTTTTCACGATTGCACCCACGGTTCCTTCTTTAAAAGTCAAAAAGCAAACCGGATTGTTGGGACAATCTCTGGCATCATCACACTCTTTCCTTTTGAAAAATGGAAACGTGAGCATAATATCCACCATGCAACGAGCGGTAACTTAGATAAGCGCGGAACAGGTGACATCTGGGTGATGACGGTTGAAGAGTATGCCCAAGCTTCATTTTGGGGTAGACTTGCTTATCGTCTCTACCGTAACCCGATTGTGATGTTTGGTCTTGGTCCAGTTTACTTGTTCCTTATCGCTAATCGTTTCAACCGTAAAGATGCGAAACGTAAAGAACGTATGAGCACATATATTACAAACGCATCCATTGTAGCGATTTATTCTCTTTTGATTCTCGCGATTGGATGGGAAGCGTTTCTAATGATTCAGCTACCAATCCTTTACGTAGCAGGCTCACTTGGAATTTGGTTGTTCTACGTACAGCACCAATTTGAGGACTCTTATTATGAAGATGAAACAGAATGGGATTTTGTAAAAGCTGCGGTTGATGGTAGTTCTTATTATAAGCTTCCAAAAATCCTTCAATGGGTATCCGGGAGCATCGGGTATCACCATGTACACCACTTAAGTCCAAGAGTACCTAACTATCATCTTGAGAAAGCGCATGAATCAACGCCTCCATTGCATAAGGCGACGACAATTACGTTGTTATCAAGTTTTGAATCAATTCGATTCCGTCTCTATGATACAAAAAACAAAACGTTTGTTACCTTTAAAGAAGTAAAACCACTTCTTAAAAACCCTGGCAAACTTGCGATAATGAATCCCAAAAGACCAAGCTTCCAGGAAAAATAACATTACTGAAAAACCCATTCAGCTTGAATGGGTTTTTTAATATCTTTAAAGCGATTATACTAATGGTAGATAAGTGACATCCGCCTACAGATGGTATATCCTGTAACCATAGTATCGCGAAAGGAGATCCCCATGCAAAGCTGGTATCACATCATTCCTAAGAACACCGGGATCAGTTCTTATGTTTGGATTATTTTTTGTTTGCTTCCCTTCTTTTTTATTTTCAGATCATCATCGGTTATTGAAATTACAATTGGCATTTTTGTCATCCTTTTATTTTTCTTATCCTATCGTCTCTCTTTCATCTCCAATAGTAAATTGGTCTATTTATGGATCAGTATTGAAATGGCAATTAGCATCGTAATGACAATCTTATTTGGGTACGTGTACTTCGCTCTATTTTTAGCGTTTTTCATTGGTAGCATTGAGAATAAAGCTGGTTTTCTCTCACTGTATATTGTTCATTTAACAACAACCATTGCGGCAACAGTCATTATTTTCTTTACACATGATGATACCTTGCTTCCACAGCTTCCGTTTATCTTCATCTGTGTGCTAGGGGTTGCTCTCCTCCCATTCACAATTCGGTACCGTAATAAGCAGCACCGCCTCGAACAACAATTACAAAGCGCCAATGAGAAGATTTCACAATTAATGGTGATTGAAGAAAGAGAACGAATCGCACGTGATTTACATGATACACTTGGTCAAAAGCTTTCGATGATCGGTTTGAAAAGCGATTTAGCTCGAAAATTAATCCCAGTAAAACCTGATGCAGCCATTAATGAAATTCATGACATAAGACAGACTGCAAGAACCGCATTGAAAGAAGTTCGCGAAATGGTTTCAAATATGCGCGGAGCCAGGTTAGAGGATGAATTGATTCGTGTACAACAAATCCTACAAGCGGCGGAAATGGAGTTTCGTCTTGAAGGGAATCCACAGCTCGAAAACACGCCATTGCTTGCCGAAAATGTTTTAAGTATGTGTCTGAAAGAAGCCGTAACAAATATCGTCAAACATAGCCAAGCTTCGTGGTGCAGGGTTCTCGTGAAGCAATCCCAAACCGAAGTCCTGATCCAAGTTGAGGATAATGGTATTGGCATCCCCGAAGGAACGACGTCATTTCAAGGGCACGGACTTCAGGGGATGAGAGAACGATTAGAGTTCGTAAACGGAACTCTTGAAATTCACTCTTCACAAGGAACAACCTTAAACATTCGAGTACCAAATGTGATTCAACAAAATGAACAGGAGGGATCGGTGTGATACGCATCGTACTTGCAGAAGACCAACGTATGCTCCTTGGAGCGCTTGGCTCTCTACTCGATCTAGAAGAAGGAATGGAAGTCGTCGGCCAGGCAACAAATGGTGAAGAAGCGATCTCTTTAGTGAAAGAATTAAAGCCCGATATATGTATTATGGACATTGAAATGCCATTGAAAAGCGGACTGGATGCTGCGGAAGTATTAAGTAGTGTATCGTGCAAAATCATTATTCTTACCACTTTTGCACGCGCCGGTTATTTTGAGAGAGCACGTAAAGCTGGTGTTAGTGGGTATTTGTTAAAAGATAGTCCGAGTGATGAATTAGCTAGCTCGATTCGTAAAATCATGGAAGGTCAGCGAATTTTTGCTCCGGAGCTAGTCGATCTCGCTTTTGGGAATGAAAACCCACTAACCGAACGCGAAAAACAGGTAATCCAGCTGATGGCTGATGGTAAAAACACGAAAGATATCTCAAGTGAACTTTATATTACGCCAGGTACTGTTCGTAATTACATTTCAGTCATTCTCGATAAATTAGAAGTCACAAACCGAATCGAAGCGATCTCACGTTTTAAAGAAAAGGGCTGGTTCAAGTAATGAACCGGCCTTTTTGTTAAAAATACTTCTTTATACTCGATACAAACTCTCCCCTAACGCGATTCGCTTGTCCTTCACGATGACGCCCAAGAGCAAGGAACACATTTTCTTGCTCCTCTTCCTCAATCTCTACCATAACAATATCACGCTCTCTTATATGCCTGTTCCCAAACGAATAGTCAATTCCGAGGGTTACTGCAATCCCTCTCTTAACAGCATTTTTTATTGCATCTGTATTGTTTGTCGTAAACAAAATATCAGGCGAACCAAATTGCGATAACGTTTCTTCCACAAATTGTTCGATATAAGCATCATCGTAAAGAACGAGCGTTTCATGAATAAGATCCTCTGGTTTAATCGTCTTTTTGCTAGCTAGAGGTGATTCCTTTCTTACCCCAACGACCATTTTTCCATCCCTTACTTTTTCAAAAGAAAGCATGTTATGTTTTTGAATAAGCCGCTCCGATATTAAAATAAGCCCTAAATCCAACTGCTTTTGATACAGTTCTTCAATTATTTTTACCGGTCCATTCTCATAGATCTCTAGTTTCACATTGGGATACGCTCTTTTAAAACGTGAAACAACGTCAACTAACAAATGAATCGGTCCTGGAATCGTAGCGATTTTTAATTCACCGCTCAACATATCTAGTTGACGGTTTACTTCTTCTCTTACTTCTTCCATCTTTGTTATGACTTCTCTTGCCTTCGATACAATTTGCTCACCTTGGGAAGTAAGAGCCGCGCCTGCTCGATTACGCACAAATATTTTCAAACCTATTTCGTTCTCTAACTTACTTATTGATTGGCTGATAGCCGATAAGCTGATGTGTAGTTCTTCCGCAGCCTTCGATAGTGATCCCGTGTTTGCCACTGTAACGATATACGCCATTTGTTCGATATTCATTCTACACACTTCCTTAAGCAATGCTTAATTAAGTATAACGATATTTAAATATTTAATAAATATGAACGATGATAAACTAAAGCCGTGAAATACTTTTAAAAAGGGGCACTTAGATATGACTGCAAATAGAGTAGTAGTAATTACAGGTGGAGCAAGTGGAATTGGGAGACAAACATGTTTAAAGTTCGCACGAAAAGGTGATCAAGTCGTTGTTGCTGATTTTGATGAAAAGAAAGGTACTGAAACCGTTGAATTAATTGAAGCAGAAGGTGGAGCTGCACTCTTTGTGAAGACAGACGTTTCGCGTTATGAAGATGTGGAAGCGCTTATCGAAAAAACTGTTGAGCAATTCGGGACGATCGACGTGATGTTTAATAACGCGGGAATTGGACGTCCTACCCCTCTTCCGGAATTTGATTTAGAAGATTATCATAAAGTAATCGACATTAACCAGCACGGCGTCGCGTATGGAATTATGGCTGCCGCTAAAAAGATGAAGGCTTTAAATGTGAAAGGCGTCATCATCAATACAACATCTGTTTTTGGTGTTCTCGCTTCGCCAGCCACTTTCGCTTACCATGCAACAAAAGGGGCGGTCAATATGATGACGAAATCAGCTGCGCTTGATTTAGCACCATACGGCATCCGCGTCGTTGGTGTCGCACCTGGCGTTGTCGATACGCCAATCGTTCAAGGATATCGTGATAAAGGCTTAATCGACGGCATGAAAGCAAAAGTTATCGGCAATAAACTCACAGATCCCGAACAGCTAGCCGACGCGGTTTACCTTCTTTCATTAGAAGAAGCTAGTGCGATAAACGGCAGTGTCGTCATGGCTGATGAAGGATACGCTTCATTTAAATAGAGCGAACAAAACTAAGTTTTCTCAAGCAGGATTTTTCTTTAAGTCCTAGAAGATGCCAGCAGCGCACCTAACTTTTTTTAAACTAGTCCAACACCTAAGCACCATCCCCTTCTCCTTCATACACTAAAGAAGAACCTATGAAAGGAGATGATTTCATGAGTTATGGTTACGGATGTGGAAACCAAGTTGGTGGCGCTGGATACGGCGGTTGCGGAAACCAAGTTGGTGGCGCTCGTTACGGGAATGGCTTTGCTCTAATCGTTGTATTGTTCATTCTTCTTATCATCGTTGGCGCTGCTTTCCTTAATGGAAAAGACTGCTAATACTTCATCAAAACCATCGGGGAGATTCCCTGATGGTTTTTAATTTTTACTTTAATAAAAAGATCAAAACAAAGCCCCTTGCGTGTGAACAAGGGGCTTTGTTTGATGCAACCTCTCTTATAAAATTTCGAGTTTCAATTAAAGTGAATGGATGCTTTCTTTAATTGACTCCGTTCCTGTCACGACTTGAAATTCCTTGCCAATTGTCGCATCATTTTCGAGCGTCGCTACAATAACACTTGCCACATCTTCTCGAGGGATTTCATTTCTTTCAACTCTAGTAGCAGCGTTGACCTTACCGATTCCCTGATCATTCGTTAAGGCACCAGGATGGATAATTGTATAATCTAAATCCGTTCCTCTCAACCATTCATCTGCATAGTGCTTCGCTGCAACATAAGGTGAAAATGAAGATGGAGCAGACTGAATCGCTTCTCGCGTTGTGTCATAAGAACTAATCATAACAAACCGTTTTACGCCAGCTACTTTCGCTGCTTCAATTGTTTTTACAGCACCATCTAAATCAACTAGCATGGTTTTATCTGCACCGGTATTTGGACCAGACCCTGCTGTAAAGACAATCGCATCCACGCCTTCAGCCGCTTTCGCGATCGCGTTAATATCTTCCTCTAAATCAACCACAGCAGTTTCTGCGCCTAAATCCTTAAAGTAAGAAGCCTGCTCTTCCTTACGAATCATTACTTTCGCTTCTAGATCGTTATGCTCTTTAATAAAGGAAGTTAAATGCTTTCCAATCTGACCGTTTGCTCCAACTATTAGTACTTTCATTCTAGACATCCTTTCTACGTAGATTTTCCTATTAAACTAAACTTCAGTTTCAATGTTGTCTACTTTCGTCATATACCCTTTATGAAGCGTCATAAAGCATGAGAATATGCTATTGTTTTAATTTATTTGAGCGTTTCAATATGCTCTTGAAGTGTGAGAACGTATCAAAACTATCTTTCCCATGATAAGCTCCCATACCGCTATTCCCTACCCCGCCAAATGGAAGGTAGTGAGAAGTCATGTGATTGATCGTATCGTTAATTGCTCCGCCACCAAATGAAATGGTACTTAATACGTCATTTTGAACCTGTTCATTATCAGAGAAAAGATAGAGTGCTAGTGGCTTCGGACGTTCCACGACCGCATCAATCGCTTCTGCCATTTCGTCATAGACGAGAACAGGTAGTATAGGCCCAAAGATCTCATCTTGCATCACAGGATCATCCCATGAAATATGATCTAATATTGTTGGTTCAATGAATAAGCGTGATTTGTCAGCGTTACCTCCAGCGACTACTTCTCCATTACTCAAGAATTCATTCAAACGATCAAAATGACGTTCACTTACCACGTGGGGGAATTCAAGGTTTTCTGCAACATTCTCTCCGTAAGTGTTAGTGATCAGTTCTTTCATTTTGCTAATCAACTGATCTTTTACCTTTCGATGGACAAGAAGATAGTCAGGTGCTACACACGTTTGACCCGCATTCGCAAATTTACCGCGGGCAATTCGCGCTGCTGCTTCATCAAGGTCAGCATCTTCATGCACGATAGCAGGACTCTTTCCACCTAACTCAAGTGTTACGGGTGTTAAATGCTTAGCAGCCGCTCCTGCCACAATTTTCCCAACGCCGGTACTACCAGTAAAGAAGATATAATCAAATTTCTCTTTGAGAAGAGCCGTGCTTGTTTCTACTTCCCCTTCAACAACGCACAAGTATTCTTCAGGGAAATGCTCATTAATCATCTTAGCTAAAAGATTAGAAGTATGAGGTGTTAATTCTGATGGTTTTAAGACAGCACAGTTTCCAGCGGCAATCGCTCCAGCTAGCGGTGCAACGGCAAGTTGTACAGGATAGTTCCACGGTGCAATGACAAGTGCTGAGCCGTACGGTTCAGGAACAATGAAGCTTGTTGCTCCAGCATGAGTGGATGGTGTTTCCACTTTATTTGGTGTTGACCACGCAGATAAATTCTCAATCATGAAATTAATTTCCCCTAAAACAAGACCAATCTCCGCGCGCTTTGTTTCTGTTTCAGGTTTATTTAAATCTGCTTTAAGAGCGGCAATAATGTCTTGTTCATGAGAGGACATGAGCTCTTTTAATTTTGTTAACGCATCGATTCGAAAGGCTACATCTTTTGTTTTTCCACTTCGAAAAAATGATTTTTGCTTTAGTGTAAGTTCTTGGTAGTTTTCCATTGTATCTACTCCTTTGATTTGTTTAAACGTTTCAAAATATAATTCATTGCTTTTCAATCGGAATGATGAGTTCAAAGATACTCCTCTAACCAAAGTTAATCAATTGATTTGCATTGTAAAGAGTTTCCACCCACACGATAAACTGAACACCGAATTCATTACTTTTTTCCATTTCATCAACACTTCCCCCTTTTCACCTGAATTCTAGTAGAATGGTAAGGAAACTAGCTAAGAGAGGAAAATCACCTATGACTTATAAAATGATTGTATTAGATTTAGACGATACATTGCTTAGTGCTGATCAAACGATTTCTAATCGAAATAAAGAAGCTCTTATGCAAGCGCAGCAAGAAGGAAAAAAAGTTGTGCTTGCCTCTGGAAGACCAACGTTCGGAATGGTTTCATATGCTGACGAACTTTTCCTCGCAGACTATGAAAGTTACATTCTATCCTTTAACGGCGGAAAAATTATTAACTGTCACTCTAAAAAGGATTTCTTCAGTCAGACATTATCTGTAGAAGCTGTTCAACGACTCCATGACATTAGTACACGAGAAAATGTGTACATTCATACGTACGTTGGGGATGAAATTATTACTGCAGAAGAAAATCCCTACACAACGATTGAGTCTGAACTGACAGGTTTACCGATTACTGTCGTCGATCCCTTTATGGGTGGAGTAACGGAACCCGTCGTCAAAGTTCTCATGGTGGGAGAGCCAGAGCATCTCAAGAAAGTTGAAAAGAAACTTCAAGCTGAGTTAGGAGAAGAATTCAGCGTGATGCGTTCCAAGCCATATTTTCTCGAATTCACCGATAAAGGAATCACGAAAGGCACAAGCATCGAGAGACTTATTAAAGAGTTCGGTATTAAACGAGAAGAAGTTATTGCCGTTGGAGACAGTTACAATGACCAAGAAATGATTGAATTTGCAGGACTTGGCGTAGCCATGGGGAATGCGCCAGATGACATTAAAAAGATTTCCGATTATATCGCTGATACGAATGAGAATGACGGTGTCGCAAAAGTAGTTGAAAAGTTTCTATTAAAAGATCAGCTCGTAACAAAATAGAGTTCCAAAAAGAGAGGCGGTTTACCACTGCCTTTCTTTTTTTTATTAAATGAATGTCTCTAACTGTTTTTTGAAAGAGGTAAACCGCTTAATAAATCGAAAGTATATAGTAAGTGGGAGATAATGAAACTGGAAGAAAAGCGCTTCTTCTGTTGCCTAGCTGATCGGATGGATCTCTTATCTACTTACCATGAACGTTGGAAGATTAACCAGTCCCTATCTTCATTTCCAAACTAGTTTTAATCGCTCTATTTAGTCGTGTTTTGAAATTATTTTGTGAAAATTAGTGCATAACTCTTCCAAAATGATTATTAATTTATTATAATTATAATCTAATAGGAGTTATAATTAATTTTCTTACATTCGAAAGGAGATTGAAATATGGATAATAATGAAATGCACAGCAGTCAAGCTGGGAAATGCCCTGTCTCTCATGGCCAAACTCAGGAAGATAGTGCGATTACAACGACAAAAGTCGCAACAACAAATAAAGACTGGTGGCCTAACCAGTTAAACTTGCAACTTCTTCAACAACACAACCGCAAAAGCAACCCAATGGGTGAAGACTTTGATTATGCTGAAGAATTCAAAAAGCTGGATTATTATGCACTGAAGCAGGATCTTCGTGACTTAATGACAGAAAGCCAGGACTGGTGGCCAGCTGATTACGGACATTACGGCCCCCTCTTCATCCGTATGTCATGGCATGCAGCCGGTACATACCGTACTGGTGACGGACGTGGCGGCGGCGCTACTGGATCACAGCGTTTTGCACCACTGAACAGCTGGCCGGATAACGCGAGCCTTGATAAAGCACGTCGTCTCCTTTGGCCAATTAAGCAAAAGTACGGAAATAAGATCTCTTGGGCTGATTTACTCGTCATCACGGGTAACGTTGCACTTGAATCAATGGGCTTGAACACATTTGGTTTTGCCGGAGGACGCGAAGACGTGTGGCATCCAGAAGAAGATATTTATTGGGGTACCGAGAAAGAGTGGCTCGGTGACAACCGTTATTCAGGCGACCGCGAGCTCGAAAGTCCGTTAGCTGCCGTTCAAATGGGACTTATCTATGTAAATCCAGAAGGACCAAATGGCGAACCAGATCCGCTAGGAAGTGCACGTGACATTCGTGAAACATTCGCACGTATGGGAATGAATGATGAAGAAACAGTTGCCCTGATTGCTGGTGGTCACACGTTTGGTAAAGGGCACGGAGCAGGAGACGCTGAAGCTAACGTTGGAGCCGCACCGGAAGCTGCTGATATTGAAGAACAGGGACTCGGTTGGAAGAACTCTTACGGAAGTGGTAAAGGTCGCGACACAATTACAAGTGGTGTAGACGGCGCATGGACTGCTAATCCAACAAAATGGGATAACGGATACTATGACTTACTATTCGGATATGAGTGGGAATTAACGAAAAGCCCTGCAGGTGCACATCAATGGAAGCCAGTTAATCCTAAACCAGAGCACCTTGCACCAGATGCTGAAGATCCTTCAATCAAAGTGAATACTATGATGACAACAGCAGATATGGCGCTTCGTGAAGATGAAATTTATGAAAAGATATCACGTCGTTTCCACGAAGATATTGAATATTTCGCTGATACATTTGCTCGAGCATGGTTCAAGTTACTTCACCGTGACATGGGACCGAAAGAAAGATACCTTGGCCCTGAAGTACCACAGGAAGATTTGATCTGGCAAGATCCAATCCCTAATGTGGATTATGAACTGACTGCTGCTGAAGTTGAAAACCTGAAAGCTAAAATCCTGGACTCAGGATTAAGCGTCAGCGAACTTGTGACAACAGCTTGGGCTTCTGCAAGTACGTACCGTGGCTCTGATTATCGCGGTGGTGCAAATGGCGCGCGTATTCGCTTAGAACCACAAAAGAACTGGGATGTAAATGAACCAGAACAATTATCAAAAGTACTATCCGTATATGAGAAAATCCAAAGCAAAATTGAGAAAAAAGTGAGCTTAGCTGACTTAATCGTCCTTGGTGGTAGTGCAGCTGTAGAAAAAGCGGCAAAAGATGCTGGTGTTGAGATTACTGTTCCATTTGCACCAGGTCGCGGAGATGCAACGCAAGAACAAACAGATGTGGAAAGCTTTGACGTATTAGAGCCAATGGCTGACGGATTCCGTAACTATCAGAAGAAGGAATACACGTTAAGCCCTGAAGAGCTACTCGTCGACAAGTCACAGCTGCTCGGTCTAACTGCTCCTGAAATGACCGTTCTTATTGGTGGTATGCGCGTACTCGGGACAAACCACAAGGGTACGAAGCATGGCGTGTTCACTGAACGCGTTGGTACACTAACGAACGATTTCTTCGTGAACCTACTCGACATGGGCATTGAATGGAAGCCAGCTAACTTCAATGAATACGAAGGACGCGACCGTAAAACAGGCGAACTCGTACGCACCGCTTCACGCGTGGATCTTGTCTTCGGTTCAAACTCCATCCTCCGTGCTTATGCAGAAGTTTATGCACAAGAAGATAACAAAGAGAAATTCGTGCGCGACTTTGTGTCGGCATGGGTGAAGATCATGAATGCCGATCGTTTTGATCTGAAAATGAGTAAGGATAAGATGGCGTCTAACGCTTAATAAATCATAAAAGCACCATCTCAAACGCTTCAAAGCGTTTGAGATGGTGCTTTTTTACGAACATAATCCTTTCATTTCCTTACGTTTTCAAACGTAAATCTAAATTATTTTTCCAATGGCAAACGAGAACTGAGAATTTCACTTTTGCTTTTTAACATATATGCATTTCTTTTACTAGAATAGTCAATGATCATATCTTCTTTGAAAAAGGATTCGTGCTTAACTCCTAAAACCACAGGCTTATAATTAGTCTCTACCAACTTCTCGCCTGTCAGTGTTTCTTTGGAAGACAAAGCTTTAAATGTGATCCAATCCGCACCAATACTACATCCACCTAAACTAGGATTAAGCTGAAAAGCTACGTAATCCTCTGTATTTAACTGTTCAATTGCAGCGTCCGTAAACGTAATAGTCAAGAACCCTCACTCCTTTTAGAATACGATAATGCTTCACGCCTAAACCATATCACACCCCTATACCCGATTCAATTTAATTGCACTCTATTCGATTGTACAAAATGCATTTTCAACAGGCATAACAATTATAGAGACGTATCCTCCTATAAACCGACCACTTTATTGCAACTAATTAAAATTCCACCTTAACTTTGGAGTTAAGGTGGAATTTAGTGAGGTTTATTATAGCTCTAGTACGGCAACGCACTCCACGTGCGTGGTATGCGGGAACATATCAACCGGCTGAACTTCCTTCGTTTCAAACCCGCCATCTTCTAAAATGCGTAGATCTCGTGCTAGTGTTGCCGGGTTACACGATACATAGACGACTTTCTCAGGCTTCATATCAATAATCGTTTGCAGGAGCGCTTCATCACAGCCTTTACGTGGTGGGTCAACGACAATCACGTCAGGCTTAATGCCCTGCTCTTTCCAGGCTGGAATAACATTCTCTGCTTCGCCAACGGCAAACTCTGCGTTTGTAATGCCGTTTAGCTCTGCATTTCGCTTCGCATCTTCAATCGCTTCTGGTACGATTTCCACGCCGTATACCTGCTTCGCTTTTTGCGCGAGGAAAAGAGAGATCGTGCCAATGCCGCAATAAGCATCGATGACCGTTTCATTCCCAGTCAGTCCAGCGTATTCAAGCGCCTGATCGTAAAGCACCTTCGTTTGGTCAGGATTCACCTGATAGAAGGAGCGAGCTGAGATCGCGAATTTAATGTCACCAATCGTATCGTAAATATATGGTGATCCCCATAGGACGCGGGTTTCATCACCAAAGATCACGTTTGTGCGCTTTGGATTCACGTTTTGAACGATTGATTTCACTTTCGGAAGTTGCTCTGTGATGTCTTTAATAATGTTCTTGCGATTCGGCAAGTCTTTGTTTTTTGTTACGATAACGACCATGATGTCGTCTGTTTGCTTCCCGTATTTGGCTACCACGTGTCTGAGCGTTCCCCGATGAGAGCGCTCGTCGTATGCACGAATGCCGTACTTTACAGCGATCTCTTTCACCACACGTAGAACCTCATCGTTCTCCTGCTCTTGAATGAGGCACTGGTCCATGTCGATAATCTGGTGACTACGCTGCTGGTAGAAACCTGCAACAATTTTACCATCCTGTTCCCCAACTGGTACCTGCGCTTTGTTGCGGTATCGCCATGGATCTTCCATGCCAAGAACAGGGTGAACAGGTACGTCGATCTTTCCGATACGCTCCATTACGTCTTGTACTTGCTTGTGCTTGAATCTTAGCTGGCTATCGTACGTAATGTGCTGTGTTTGGCAGCCCCCACACTGATAGAAGATCGGGCATGGTGGCGTGTTGCGGTCTTCGCTCTCAACTTTGACATCAAGAATTTTTCCGAAGCCATAACCTTTCTTCGTTTTAATCACTTTTACGTTCGCGGTTTCTCCTGGAATGCCATATGGGACGAAAAGCGTGTAGCCATCTATTTTCGCGACGCCTGCCCCGTCATGGGAAAGGTCTCTGAACTCTACTTCAACAACGTCATTCTTTTTTACAGGTACTTCTTGATTACTCATTAGGTTTCCGTCCTTTTCCGTTCGATTTCATGTACAAAAATTGTACCACAGTGTGAATGAATCGCGAAATGGAACAGCGCGGTGTTTTTTGCATGTGAGGCAAGCTCTATTTCATGGTTTGTTGGCCAAAATCGAATTATATTGGCTATACTCGCGATGGCCAAATCTGAAATATATTAGCTTCCACTGCTCCTATCCTCGAGAACAACAGAAAAAGCCAGAGCTCATCGTCTCTGACTTCTCTCCTTCATTTCTACTCACCTGAAATGGCACGCTTGTGCGCGGCGTCTTCTTCATTTGTATGTTTTTCGCTCGTTTCTTTCGGCACAATCATTGTAATATGACGGTATAAGTTCGTAAACTCGGCTGGAAGTGGGCCACCGTACTCGCCATCCAGGTTCAGCTGCATTTTATCAACTGATTCTACTTTAATGTGACTAGCTTTCTTATATACAACATTTGGATCATTAATATGATCACCGCGAAGTGCACTGCTTGCGATGCGAATGAATTCTGCGATGTTCGTCTTCTTTAAAATCATTAAATCGAACAGGCCATCATTCAACGATGCATGTGGGGCTAGCTTCTCAAATCCGCCGATGGAGTTTGAATTTGAAACAAGGAAAAGCATAATTTCACCTTCAAAAAGCTTACCGTCATATTCAATCCTGGTTCTTGCAGGACGAATCGATGGAAGCATCTCAATGCCTTTCATATAGTAAGCTAACTGGCCAAGCATTGTTTTAAGCTTACTAGGTACTTCATATGTTAATTCTGTCAGGCGTCCGCCACCTGCGATATTGATGAAGTAATGCTCGTTCACTCGACCGATATCAATTGGCATTTCAAGACCATTACACAGAACGTCCATCGCACCTTCAACTGTGCGCGGAACACCAATCGCTCGTGCAAAGTCATTGGTTGTACCAACTGGAATAATCCCCATCTTCGGCCGATATGGCTGCTCGGCAATACCATTGATCACTTCATAGATCGTCCCATCTCCACCTGCCGCAATGACAAGATCAAAGCGTCGCTCGACGGCAATGCGCGCTGCTTCCGTCGCATCGCCTTCACAAGTGGTTGCATGAGCAGACGTCTCGTACCCATTTTTTTCAAGGCGTTCGAGGATATATGGTAGTGACCTCTTCACTTGTTCTCTTCCAGACGTTGGATTATAGATTAGTCTCGCACGTTTCATCCTTCATCATCCTATCTTCTCTATCTTAATTCTTCATGCAGAATGTTTATATTTGTTCAATCTTTAACCGTATCAAAGCACGCGGCAATATACTCGTTACTTATTTATATGATAGTCGCAAACAAAAAACGCCCACAATCTCGTGACCGTTTTCTTCCGCTTAACCTTCTGTTCTGATTATAGGCTTTTCCCTAAAAAAAAGCAAAGCCGAAAATAAGTGAATAAGGTGAACATGCTCAAACTTCTCTTTAGACATAAAAAAACCCTCCACTTGGGAGGGTTTCACCATTTAGCGTTTATCCATTTCTTCTACAATCAGCTTGTTAACCATTGGAGGATTTGCTTTTCCTTTGGTTGCTTTCATCACTTGACCAACGAGGAAGCCGATCGCACGGTCTTTCCCGTTTTTGTAGTCTTCGATGGATTGTTCGTTCTCATCAAGAATACCTGAAACGATAGAACGAAGCTCGCCTTCATCAGAAATCTGTACAAGGCCCTTGTCTTTAACGATCTGTTCAGGATCGCCGCCTTTTTCAATAAGGTCTTTGAATACTTTCTTCGCGATCTTCGAAGAAATTGTTCCCTTTTCAATAAGAGAAATCAGTTTCCCTAGTCCTTCTGGAGTAAGAGCCACTTCGTCAATTTCTTTATAGTTTGCATTCAAGTAAGCCGATACTTCACCCATTAACCAGTTGGATGTCTGCTTTGGATCAGCACCTTGGCCAATAGCAACTTCAAAGAAATCGGACATTTTCTTGGATTGAGTAAGCACCATCGCATCGTACTCAGGAAGATCATACTCCTTCACATAGCGCTCACGACGAGCGTCTGGAAGCTCCGGAATGTCCGCACGCACGCGGTCCATCCACTCTTTATTAATCGCAAGACGAACAAGGTCAGGCTCTGGGAAGTAACGGTAGTCGTCAGATCCTTCTTTTACACGCATCAGAATTGTTTTCTTGCCAGCTTCGTCATAACGACGCGTTTCCTGGCCGATCACGTTTCCTGCTAGAAGTTCTTTCTCCTGACGTACTTCTTCGAATTGAAGACCTTTTTGTACGTTAGCAAATGAGTTCAAGTTCTTAAGCTCAGTTTTTGTACCAAACTCTTCTTGTCCATATGGGCGAAGAGAAAGATTCGCATCACAGCGAAGAGATCCTTCTTCCATTTTACAGTCAGACACTTCCGTATATTGAAGAATCGCTTTAAGCTTCTCAAGATAAGCATACGCTTCTTCCGGTGTACGGATATCCGGCTCAGATACGATCTCAACAAGAGGCGTACCCTGACGGTTGAAGTCGACAAGAGAGTGATTCTCGCCATCAACGTGCGTGAGCTTACCTGCATCTTCCTCAAGGTGAAGACGTGTAATACCGATACGTTTTGTTTTGCCATTTACTTCAATATCAATCCATCCGTTTTCACCGATTGGCTTATCATATTGAGAGATCTGATAGGCTTTCGGGTTATCTGGATAGAAATAGTTTTTACGGTCAAACTTCGTATCTTCAGCGATTTCACAGTTCAATGCCATTGCCGCACGCATTGCAAAATCAACGGCCTGTTCATTCATGACTGGAAGAACACCAGGATGGCCGAGACAGATCGGGCAAACGTTCGTGTTAGGCGGCGCACCGAAATTCGTTGAACAATTACAGAAAATCTTTGTGTTTGTCTTCAGTTCTGAGTGAACTTCCAGACCAATAATAGTTTCAAAATTCATTTTCAGTCGTCACCCCTTACAGCTCTGGTTTAGCCTTATGATGATCCGTTGCTTGCTCAAACGCATGAGCAACGCGATAAACGGTCTTCTCATCAAAGTGCTTTCCGATTATTTGAAGTCCAACAGGTAGGCCATTTGATAAACCACATGGTACGGAAATCGCAGGAACGCCTGCAAGGTTAACCGGGATTGTGAGAATATCATTTGCATACATTGTTAGCGGGTTATCAATCTTCTCGCCTACTTTAAAGGCTGGAGTTGGCGTTGTAGGTCCGATAATGACATCATAGTCTTCGAACACTTTTTCAAAGTCGTTCTTAATCAGCGTACGAACTTTTTGTGCTTTTTTGTAATAAGCATCGTAATAACCAGAGCTAAGGGCAAACGTACCAAGCATGATGCGTCGCTTCACTTCGTCACCAAAGCCTTCGCTTCTTGTTTTCTTATAAAGATCAATCAGGTTCTCTGCTTCAGCACGAACGCCATAGCGCACACCGTCAAAGCGAGCTAGATTCGCTGATGCTTCTGAAGAAGAAAGAAGATAGTAAGTTGCTACTGCATATTTTGAGTGCGGAAGCGATACTTCTTCCCACGTTGCGCCAAGTTCTTCAAGCTTTTTAAGTGACTGAAGGACGCTGTTCTTCACATCTTCATCTACACCTTCAGCAAGGTACTCTTTCGGTACAGCAATGCGAAGACCTTTCACATCACCTGTTAGACTTGAAAGATAATCTGGAACGTCAACGTTCGCTGATGTTGAATCCATCTTGTCATGACCGGCAATTGATTGTAGAAGATAAGCATTATCTTCTACAGTGTTCGTAATTGGTCCAATTTGATCAAGTGATGATGCAAAAGCAATTAGACCAAAACGAGAAACTAGTCCGTACGTAGGTTTTAGTCCAACAACACCACAAAAGGCAGCTGGTTGACGGATCGAACCACCTGTATCTGAACCAAGAGAGAAGAATACCTCTCCAGCGGCAACAGAGGCAGCTGAGCCACCACTTGATCCGCCCGGTACATAATCTGTATTCCAAGGGTTACGCGTGCTGAAATAACCAGAGTTCTCATTCGAAGAACCCATCGCGAACTCGTCCATATTCAATTTGCCGACAGTAATCGTTTCCGCTGCATTTAAGCGTTCAACCACCGTTGCATTATGTAATGGTTCAAAGTTACTTAGAAGCTGACTTGACGCTGTTGTGCGTAGTCCTTTCGTAACGATGTTATCTTTCACACCGACAGGGAGACCAAAGAGAAGTCCTCTTGCCTCTTCGGTACCGATCTTTTCATCAAGCGCTTTTGCCGCTTGCATGGCACCTTCTTCATTTAACGTCATGAACGCTTTCACCTTTTCGTCGACCGTTTGAATGCGATCAAACGAAGTTTGAACAAGTTCACTGACGGATAACTCTTTCTTATGAAGCAAGCTGTGAAGCTCACTTATGCTTTTATCAAACAAGGACGTTGCCTCCCTTACTCAAATATTGATGGAACTTTTACTTGACCGTTCGCTTCATCCGGTGCATTCTTCAATGCTTCTTCACGCGTTAGCCACGGCTGTACTTTGTCTTCACGCAGTACGTTTTTCAAATCAAGAACGTGTGTTGTAGGCTCAACGTTCTCTGTATCTAATTCATTCAGCTGCTCCGCCATTGAAATAATGTCATCAAGCTGAGTTGTAAATTTTTCGACCTCTGCCTCATCCATTTCTAGTCTAGCGAGATTGGCTACATGCTTAACCTCTTCTTTGGTAATTCTGGACATCACTTTCACCTCCACAAATTTCGAACAACCTGCAATATATAGATGATACCAAAAATAAGCTTCATTAAGCAACAGAACGCTGTCTGTTCCAATTTTAAACAAACGTTTGATTAAGTTGAATTAATCAAACGTTTGTTTAACTAGTGTTTGGAGATTAGACTCAATCACTCATCCTCATTCTTATTTCTATAAAAAAGACTCACCCCCAAATGGGATGAGTCTCTAAGTAAAGCTGATTAGAATTTAGACGTTTTTGCCGCTTCGAATTCAGCTTCAATTTCTTCACCTGGCTCTTTACCAACAAAGCTGAATGCCATTACAGCAATCCATGCTAGGATAAAGCCTGGAATTAATTCATAAAGATCGAACAGTCCACCTGATAATTGAGCCCATAGGATAACCACTACGGCACCAGTGATGATACCAGCAAGAGCACCATTACGGGTCATGCGTTTCCAGAATAGACTTAAGATAATAACAGGTCCAAATGCGGCACCAAAACCGGCCCACGCATAACTTACAAGATCAAGAACACTGCTATCAGGATTATAAGCAAGTAGGATGGCAAGTAATGCAATACCTAGTACAGCAATACGACCTACCCATACAAGCTCAGTTTGGCTTGCATTTTTTCGAAGAATCGCTTTATAAAAGTCCTCCGCAACAGCACTTGAAGATACAAGTAGCTGAGAATCAATTGTACTCATGATCGCAGATAGGATTGCAGCTAGTAAGAAGCCTGATACCCATGGATTAAAGAGTACTTGAGTAAATTCGATAAAGACGGTTTCAGAGTTCGGAAGTCCCGCATCAAAATAGGCAATACCGATGAAACCAGTAAAGATTGCACCAAACAAAGAAAGAACCATCCATGACATACCAACAAGGCGTGCTTTAGGAATTTCTTTGGAAGATTTAACTGCCATAAAACGAGTAATAATGTGAGGTTGTCCAAAGTAACCAAGTCCCCAACCAAGTAGAGAAATAATTCCCATGAAACTCATACCAGTAAAGATATCTAGGTAAGTTGTATCCGTTGCACCAACTTGATTAACTGTTTCGTTCCAGCCACCCATTTCATTTAGGGCAACAATTGGGACGACAACTAGTGCAAGGAACATAAGTATTCCCTGGAAGAAATCTGTCCAGCTTACCGCTAGGAAACCACCGAGGAACGTATAAGAAATAATAACAATTGCACCGATCCACAATGCGCTTTCATAGCTCATTCCGAACGAGCTTTCAAACAGGATTGCGCCCCCAACAAGACCTGAAGACGTATAGAACGTAAAGAATACAAGAATGACGATTGCTGAGATCACGCGAAGTGCTTTCGACCCATCACGGAAACGATTCTCAAGGTAATCTGGAACCGTTATTGAATCATTCGCCACTTCAGTATAGCGTCGAAGACGTGATGCAACAAATTGCCAGTTCAGGTAAGCTCCGATTGCGAGCCCAATCCCAATCCAAATTTGACTCATACCACCTGCGTACATTGCACCAGGTAGTCCTAGTAAGAGCCAGCTACTCATATCTGATGCGCCTGCACTTAATGCGGCAACAGATCCACCTAATCTTCTTCCTCCAAGTACATAATCCGACAAATTACTTGTCATTCGGTATGCAATTAATCCGATTGCGAGCATACCCACAAGATAAACAATAAACGTAACTAACGTTGGCGTTTCAATACCCATCGAGTACTATTCTCTCCTTTCGGTAAAAAAAGTTATTATTGATAATACGACTAATAAAGGCATTGGTATAAGTAACCAGAACCATGTTGCGGTAGTTAAGGTGTATTCCACACTTTCACCCCCTCCAAAGTCAATATTCACAGCTATGCATTTTTCCTGTGAATTCAAATTATTGATGTAGACCATTAGTCCTTTGCAAACCAATGATTACTATATCACAAAATATTTTTCAGAACAATGAAAATATTATAAGATAAACTTTTTAATGAATAAAAATTCACTAAAGGAGTTTATTTCCTTCTTTTAGCAACTTTTATGTCATAAGTATTCAAGAAAATTTATTTAAATAAGTTGCTGTTTATGTGAAGCTTCGACATACTTTAGTAACATTTACCCATCATTTTGTAATGTTAACCTTCGAATTGAAATATTTTTTTATAGATTGCCGCGTTTCTCTTCTTTTCATACCGTATTAAATGGTCAATTCCAAACTTATTTTTCGTCCTTCATTAAGTTCTTCATCAAAATTCAATAAATCGGAAAGGTTACTGTTTGCAAAACGTAATGATTACGATATAATGATTGGCAGAGAAACTTAGGGAAGGGAAAATCGCTTATGAAAAATCGCTTTTTAACAGTGGCATTCTTACTATCTATATCTACGCTTATCCTAGTCGGTTGTGGTCAAGAAGATTCAGACTCAAATACGGATGGAAAGCTAACCATTTATACAACACTTTATCCTCTTGAATATTTTGCTGAACGAATTGGCGGAGAATACGTAACCGCTGAATCCATCATTCCTCCTGGCAGTGACGCACATAGTTTCGAGCCAACGACGAAAACAATGACAGAGTTAGCTGAATCCGATTTGTTTATTTACAATGGAGCAGGCATGGAAGGATTTGCTGATGCTGCTAAAGATACGTTAAAAAATGAAGACGTCATGACGCTTGAAGCCGCTGAAGGAATTCACTTTGATGAAACAAGAGAAG
The DNA here is from genome assembly GCF_011082085.1 of Bacillus sp. Cs-700. Lineage (NCBI taxonomy): Bacteria > Bacillati > Bacillota > Bacilli > Caryophanales > Bacillaceae > Bacillus > Bacillus sp. Cs-700. The sequence continues at coordinate 2,996,909 of NZ_CP041063.1, read as the reverse complement.
AACATGAAGAGCATGCTGATGAAGAAGGAGAGCATGAAGAACATGCTGATGAAGAGCACGCCGATCACGATCATGGCGATGTGAATCCACACATTTGGATTGATCCAACCCTCGCTATCCAGCAGGCAGAAAATATTAAACATGCACTTATAGAAATTGATCCTAATAATAAGAAAACATTTGAGTCTAATTTTTCATCATTAGAGGAAGAGCTCTTAGCTCTTGATAAAGAATTCCGTGAAATAGCTGAAAGTGCACCGAAAAAAGAGTTCCTTATTTCGCACGATGCCTATAGCTACTGGGAAAGTCGCTATGGACTTAAACAATTAAGTGTATCTGGCCTTTCACCATCTCAAGAACCTACGCAAAAACAGTTAGAAGATATTATTGAAACAGCTAAAAGTTACAATTTGAAGTATATGCTTTTTGAACAAAATGCTACGCCAAAGCCAGCAAAAGCAGTTCAACAAGAACTCGGTCTTGAAACGCTTCGCATTCATAACCTCTCTGTCTTAACAGAAGAAGATATCGAAAATGATGAAACGTATTTCACTTTAATGGAACAAAACATTCAAACACTAGAAAAAGCTCTATCAGAATAGCAAAAGCCCTCCCGAGACAACGGGAGGGCTTTATTTTTATTGATAAATATGAACAAACGGTTCTTCTTCGTTAGGATCCTTCACAATCAAACTTTCTGTTTCTCCGTTGCTTGTGATATAGATCGAGACAGGTAAATCTTGAGGAAAAGTATCATTACGCTTTTTAACGAGTCCATTTACAAACTGGGTGAACGAAATCACTTCAGATTTGCTATAGAACTGAATTGGAATCTCAATCTTTAATTGAGAAAGTTCATCTTGTTTATAGAAGCCCGTTCCAATGACTCCTACAAAGTTCGGAAAGAAATCCTGTATTTCGCGTGTGAAGTCATCAAACTTCTCAGCTTCTGCTGGATATTCCTCATCAGCGGCAGATGAAGGAAATGCAATGTATTTTTCATTTAAATCTTTCCATGACTCAGGGCTAGATTTACCTTTCTCTACAATCGTGCTTGCCACGAAGTTACCTGGGACAACCGATTGGCGTGGCTGCTCTAAGAAGAGCGTAAACATGATTGGCACGTCATGCTCGGCTCGAATTTTCTCAACGATTGGTTTAATCGATTCTTTTGCCTTGGCAACCACTTCATCTTTATCTAACTTTACCGACCCGGTATACTTCAAACCATTTTCATCAAGAACCGAGTATGGATATTCAGAATAAAGCGATAAGGCAATCGAAACTCCGCCTAACTGCAATTCTTCATCTTTGTTCTGAACATAATAATCCTGTTCATGAATATAAGACAGGAATTTAGGGTTTTTCTTCTCTGCTTCAATGACTTGCTCGTATTGTGCAGGATTTTCTTCTACACCGAGCTGTGGATTCAGCCCTACATTTACTTCTTTCTCTTTATCTTTCTCAGCTTCTTTCTTTGTTACACCGTTATCACGATACAACCAGCCATGGATTTGCTCTGTATCAAACAGCTGTCCTTCTTTAAAGAAATACTTATCAGGATCAAATTGTTCTTGAGAAAGTCGAATCAATCCCATTTCAAGCGCATCAACATCCAGACGGTTATCAACACCCGCCGTAATTAATCCTCTAACTTGTGAAGTATCAAGAGAATTTTTTTCCCCTTCTTTATCTAACACCGAACGATAGTACGTCTCTGAAGTTTTTATATCTTCACTTACAATCATTTCTTCACTTTCTTCGCCTTCTGAATCATTCACCTTTACTGTATCGTCCTGCTCGCCCTTCATAAAACTCGGAACACAACCGGATAATACGAGCGAAAGAGCCATGATACTAACGATGAACGTTTGCTTCTTTGGCATTAAATTCCTCTCCTCATTCGTTTAACTCTTCAACGAACCTGTTCTCACTCCAAACGTCAATACCAAGTGACTCTGCCTTCTCGAGCTTCGAGCCAGCATCTTCCCCAGCAATCACAAGGTCTGTGCTTTTACTGACACTCCCTGTTACCTTTGCACCTAGTTCTTCTAACTTCTTTTTCGCTTCCCCACGACTTAACTGTTCAAGTTTACCAGTTAAAACAACTGTTTTCCCTGCAAAAACAGAGTCAATTTCTTCAATTGAAACTGGCTTAGGGCCTTTATAAATCATGTTAACACCAGCATCTTTTAACTCATCAATAAGCTCATGAACTTCTTCATTTTGAAAGTATCGTACAACAGAATCAGCCATTTTTTGCCCGACTTCATTTATCGCTTCAAGATCTTCAATATTTGCTTGAACAAGGCTATCCATCGTTCCAAATTGTTGCGCAAGTGTTCTTGCTGCTTTAGCCCCTACATGGCGTATACCGAGACCAAATAAAAGCTTTTCTAAAGAATTATCTTTTGACACCCGAATGGCTTCAAGTAGATTGGAAACTGATTTTTCTCCCATTCGCTCAAGCTCGATAAGCTGATCATGCGTAAGCTGATAAATATCAGCGACATCGTGAATTAATTCCTCACGAAAGAGCTGTGTTATCACTCTCTCACCTAACCCATCAATATTCATCGCATTACGAGAAACAAAATGAATTAATCCTTCACGGAGCTGCGCTGGACATTTGGGGTTAATGCACCGAAGCGCAACCTCTTCATCCAGTCGAACAAGATCACTTTCACACTCTGGGCATTTCTCAGGCATAGAAAAGGCCTTCTCATCTCCTGTGCGACGCTCTTCTAGAACAGAAACAACTTCAGGAATAATGTCTCCTGCTTTTTTAATAACAACATAGTCACCAATTTTTATATCCTTCTCACGAATAAGGTCCTCGTTATGAAGAGATGCTCGTTGTACGGTCGTTCCTGCAACAAGAACGGGTTCTAATACGGCTGTTGGCGTCACGACGCCCGTTCTTCCCACATTCAGTTCAATGTCTTGAAGCTTTGTGACGACCTCTTCAGCAGGAAACTTATAGGCAATCGCCCAACGGGGACTTTTCGCTGTAAATCCAAGCTCTTCCTGCTGATTAAGTGCATCTACTTTAACAACGATCCCATCAATTTCATAGGAAAGGTCAGGACGTTTCTCTGACCATCCACCTATAAAATTAATCACATCATCAATCGTGTTACATCGCTTCCATTCTGGATTGGTTTTAAACCCAAGCTCCTTGAGAAAATCAAGGCCATTGGAATGAGAGCTAATTTCTCTCCCATCAACCGTACCAACACCATAGACAAAAATAGATAGGTTTCGGCTAGCAGCAATTTTAGGATCAAGTTGACGTAAAGAACCAGCTGCTGCATTTCGAGGATTAGCAAAAAGATCCTGCTCATTCTTCTCGCGTACTTCATTTAATTTCATGAAGGATGGCTTTGGCATATAAGCTTCGCCACGAACCTCCATGCTCACATTCTCTCGTAAACGTAAAGGGATCGCAGGAATGGTTTTCAGGTTATGAGTAATGTCTTCCCCTACAGTACCATCTCCTCGTGTCGCACCCCGAATGAGAACGCCATCTTCGTAGATAAGTGAGACCGCGAGACCGTCTATTTTTAATTCACATACATATGAAAAGTTTTCGCCAATTCGATCGCGTACACGTCGGTCGAAATCCTTCAGGTCATCTTCTCCAAAAGCATTCCCAAGGCTTAGCATCGGCACTCTGTGTTCGACTTTTTGGAAGCCTTCTAGCGGAGGCCCTCCGACCCGTTGTGTTGGCGAATCATCTGTTTTAAGCTCTGGGTTCTCTTCTTCTAAATTCAATAGTTCGTTCATCATCCGATCATATTCGGCATCCGGGACGCTCGGCTGATCAAGAACATGGTACTCGTAGTTGTATTGATTTAAGAGCTGACGAAGCTCTTCGATGCGCTTATGATTTTCTTCCATCGTCAAACCTCACCTTCTAAAATGACTATTGCTTTTCAATTGGCGCAAATTTTGCTAGCAAGCGCTTGATTCCAACTGGATTTGGGAATGCAATATCAAGCTCAGTCGAATCGCCATCACCTTTCACGCTAACAACCGTTCCAACTCCCCACTTGCGGTGGCTCGCTTTGTCTCCTACCTTCCAGTCCAGTGAATCTCCACCTGTTGAAGTCAGCTGAGGGCGTCTCGGGGTTTTAGGAGTAGCAGGTCTTGAAGAAGGACGAGAACTTGTCCCTCCAAACGGTGTTGCAGGCTTTTCCTGTCCTTGCTTTTCAAGTAATTCTTCTGGAATTTCACCAATGAAGCGAGAGACAGGATTGGCATTCGTTTTCCCATAAAGCGTTCGAAGACGAGAATTTGTTAAAAACAACTCTTCTTCTGCCCTTGTAATACCTACGTAAGCAAGTCGGCGTTCTTCTTCCATTTCTTCTTCCTCAAATAGGGAGCGACTATGCGGAAACACGCCTTCTTCCATCCCGATAAGGAAAACGACCGGGAACTCCAAGCCTTTCGCTGAGTGAAGAGTCATGAGCGTAACAGCTTCCTTTTGCTCGTTTTCATCCTCATCCAACTTATCAATATCTGCAACCAGGGCGAGATCCGTTAGAAAAGCGATCAAGCTCTTGTCTTCACTTGCTTTCTCAAACTCCTGCGTTACAGAAAGAAATTCATCAATATTTTCAAGTCTGGTTTGTGATTCAATGGTGTTCTCGTTTCGTAGTGCATCTCGATAGCCCGATTTATCAATCACTTCTTCAACAAGTTCAGATACCGCTAAATATTCCTGCATTTGCGACCAATTGGCCATTTGATTACCAAATGTTTTAAGGGACTTCGTAAAACGGGCACTTAAGCCAATCTGTTCAACCTCTTGAAGCGCTGTAAAGATAGAAATATCTTGATTAGCTGCATATTGCGCTACCTTGTCCATAGTCGATGCACCGACACCGCGCTTTGGAACATTGACGATTCTAAGTAAGCTAATGTCGTCATCCGGGTTTGCAATAAGACGAAGATAGGCAAGAACGTCTTTAATTTCTTTACGATCGTAGAACTTTGTACCGCCGACAATGTTGTAATGAATGTTCGACTTATTTAAAATTTCCTCAATCACTCGAGACTGTGCATTCGTCCGATAAAGAATCGCAATTTGTGCATTCGTTCGCTTTCCGCTATTCACCATATCAAGGATTTTCCCTGTTACAAAGCGACTCTCATCATGTTCATCATTGGCTTGATAATACGTAATGTGCGGGCCATCATCATTATCGGTCCATAATTTTTTAGGTTTTCGATTCATGTTGTTTTCAATCACTACATTCGCCGCTTGAAGAATTTTCTTTGTCGAACGATAGTTTTGCTCAAGGAAGATCGCACGTGCACTTGGATAGTCTTTTTCAAACGAGAGGATATTTTGAATATCAGCCCCGCGCCAGCGATAGATCGACTGATCGGAATCACCTACTACGCAAAGGTTTTGATATTTCTCAGCCATTAATTTGACAAGAACATATTGTGCTTTGTTCGTATCTTGATACTCGTCCACATGAATGTACTGAAATTTACGCTGATAGAATTCCAGCACTTCTGGCACCTTTTTAAAGAGCGTAATAGTTCTCATAATCAAGTCATCAAAGTCGAGCGCCTGGTTTTTACGGAGCTGCTTTTGATATTGTTCATATGCATCCGCAACAACACTTTCATACGGTCCTTTGGCGTTTGCTTTATAGTCTTCCGGCGTTTCTAGTTCATTCTTAGCAGAGCTAATACTTCCTAAAATCCCTCGTGGCTCAAATTTCTTAGGATCGACGTTTTGTTCCTTCAAAATTTTCTTGATTACCGTCAACTGGTCACCAGAATCAAGAATTGTAAAGTTCCGATTAATGCCAATGCGATCCCCGTCTCTTCTTAAAATTCGGACACACATCGAGTGGAACGTTGAAATCCAAATGTCTTCGGCAACCGGGCCTGTAATGGAATTCACTCGTTCTCTCATTTCTCGCGCCGCTTTATTTGTAAAAGTAATCGCAAGGATGTTCCATGGAGAGACCTGTTTCTCAACAAGAAGGTACGCGATTCGATGCGTGAGCACTCTCGTTTTTCCACTGCCTGCTCCAGCCATAATTAAAAGCGGTCCATCCGTGTGCTTGACCGCTTCCTGTTGTTCGGGGTTTAATCCGTTTAATAACTTATCAACTATTCGTTGCATGTTTTCGCACTCCTCACAAACGTATGTTCTTATCTCTTATTTTACCTGATCGATAGGAGAGAATCAATTTCCTTTCACAGCAGCAACTGTTTTAATCGCTTGTTTGATATTATCGTAAATAATATTCCCAACAATAACAGTATCTGCAGAAGCAGCCATTTCTTTTGCTTTCTCCGGCGAATCAATTCCTCCACCGTAGAAAAGTTTCGTCTCATCAAGAACGCGGCTTACCTTCTGAACAAGTTCTTTATCTCCATAGGTTCCACTGTATTCCACATAAAAAATCGGCAGTTTGAACATCTTTTCTGCCATTCGCGCATAAGCAAGTACATCTTCTTCATCAAGATTAGTATGAGCAGAAGTTAACTGAGCAACCTTAGAATCCTGATTGAGAATACAGTACCCCTCCATAATGATTTCATCCCAATTCATAATCTCACCAAACTCTTTTACAGCTTCATGATGCAAACCCGTTACCCAACGGCTGTCTTCCGTATTCAACACGGTTGGAATAAAATAAAAATCAAAGCCTGGGGTCACTGCTTCCACAGTCGACACCTCAAGAGCACATGGTACCGCGTAACGGCGAATTCTAGCAAGTAAATCTAACGTCCGATCAAGCGTCACACCATCACTACCACCAACAATCACCGCATCCGTCCCAGACTCACAAATCGCCTCAAGATCATAATCTTCAATCTCCTTATTCGGATCCAGCTTAAACACATGCTTCCACTCTAGAAAATCAAACATCCTAACCCTTCCTCCCACTTTTCCTCATAAATTGGATTATATCAAAGAATACCCTAAAAGCGGAAGCGTCCGTTTAGCCTCGACAAGCGCTGGAGCCCCATCAAAAGAACACGGTCTTTGTGTTCATTTGATGGGGTGAAGCGATCGAGAGGCTGGACGCTGTAGCTGGATACATGAAAAGCGGAAGTGGGCCCGTTTAAATCTGTAGGATGTTGGAGCCCATGAGACTGAGACGCTTTTTGTCTCATTCGATTGGGCGAAACAGCCGGAAGATTTGGCCCACTGCAGCTGGATCAACGAAAAGCGGAAGTGGGCGTTTAGGTCCGTCATGCGCTGGAGGCATTTCATTTGAACACGTGAATACCACCGAGTCATATTCCCGCGAATTTCTTAATAATTCCGCGGTAATCTGCATTACAGCAACCCTCAAACCAAAACAAAAATGAGCCGGAAACCGGCTCATTTTTCTACTCGTTATTATGGACGCGATCAAGCGTCATTTGATACCCGTCATTTCCATAATTTAAACTACGCTTCACTCTGGAAATCGTCGCTGTGCTTGCGCCTGTTTCCGTTTCAATTTTATGATACGTAAATCCTTCACGAAGCATCCTTGCTACTTCCAATCGTTGAGCGAGAGATTGTATTTCGTTCACAGTCGCTAAGTCGTCAAAGAATAAATAACACTCTTCTAGATCTTTTAATGAAAGAATCGCTTCAAACAATTGGTCCAGTGTTTTACCTCGAAGTTTATCAATTTGCATTATACATCCACTCTCCTTACTTCATTCTGTATCGGTCTATGTTTTCTATTCTGCACTCATCATGATGCGCTATTATTCCACTTTGCGTTCATTTTAACAATTGAACGTGAGAAATTCACGTGCTTTATTTCGTTAAGGATTTACTTTGTTATAGTTTAACGCATTATCGAAGGAAAAAGTACCATTTTTCTCTTTACATCATAAATTCCTTGCTGCGTCAATCGAATAAAAGGTAAATGCGTCGAAGAGAAGAACAGCAAGCTATAAACCGGATCTTTGTACGGATAGCCTCTATCCTCAAGTTCTTGGATCATTAGTTTTTCCTTTGTAATCAATTCTTCAAGCGGAAGATCGGACATTTTTCCCATCAGAGGTAATTGTATTTCGGAAATAACTTCTCCATCTTCAACAAGTGAGATACCTCCACCAATTTCATTAATTCGATTAAAAGCCGTCATCATATCTGCTTTACTTTTACCAATAAGAATAAAATCACCCGTATTCGAAAAACTACTGGCAAAACCTTTCACTCGATTCGCAAAACCTTTAATGATCGTATTAACCCGCCATTCCCCTTCGCGACTAAGGAGCATGATAAAGCTTTCATCTGATTCTGCCGGAAGCTCGTCTACGGACGTTTCAACAGATAAGTTATACGGCTTTGTAATCACCGCATTTACCATTTCCATTCCTGCTGGACCTGAAAACGTTAAATCATTAGGCTTTATTTCCCAATTATTGTTAAGTCGGGTAAGCCCATGCTTTTCCCACTCAAAAGACCAGTCCTGGTCCATTTCTTCTCCGTCACACTTTAACCATTTTCCACCCGCTAGTACGGAAACAGGAAGGGGCTTTTCTTTTGATTCAAGGATATTAATATGAGCGACTCTACCCGGTGCTATCATACCATGCGTATCGCTTATGCCGTAGTGGTTTGCCACATTATATGACACCATTGAATACGCATCTTCTGTACTTACTCCTTTCTCAAGCGCCATTTCAATTAACTTGTCCGTCGTGCCATTTTCTAAGAAGGAAGGCGTTGAGCCATCTGTATTCATCATTACTCGATCAAAGGAAGTGACCCCTTTTTTAAGTAAAGATTCCAGGATGACAGGAAGGTCTGGCCTGATCGAAGAATAACGAAGTGATGTCATCATACCCATCTCTAAACGACGCATAGCCTCTTCTCCCGTCATCGCTTCATGATCACATGAAACACCCAACAGTCCCATCTTTGTTAATGTGGCAAGAGAGGCACCGGGCAAATGACCTTCAACAGGCTTACCGAGCCTTCGCGTCTCTTGCATCCACTCTAGAATTTCATCATCTCCACTAAGTACTTCAGGCCATGCGGTCAGTTCCCCGCCTTGAATGACTAATGGGTGCGCAAGCCATTCCTTCATCAATTTATTCGTAATCATATCTTCATCTAACAGCTTTGTTTGCGAATCATATCGTGCCCACCAATACATGGAAACAGGAAACCGATCAAGCTCTTCGATTAATGTAAGCGCTTTCTCTTTTGGCAAACCTAGAAGTAATAGAAGGTTATCATTCATCATTGTCGTCGTTCCCCGCTGAGATGCATATCGAGCAAGAGTAAGGGGATTATATAGTTGAAATGGGTGTGCATGCGGTTCAATGTAACCCGGCACAAGACATCGTCCTTCGCAATCAATCCATTCAGTCGTTGGATGCTTTTCGGGTAGATTATCGCCAACGTAAACAATCCGATCTTCATATACCCATATATTAGATGTCACCCATTTTTTTAGTCCATGATTCAAATAAGTTGCATGATAGAAAACGATCGATGGAGGCAGTTCTCCAGACACAACTTGAACGTGTTGTCGTAATTGCTGCTTCGTCCATAAATTTTTTCTTTTCGCCATAGCCATCACCCGCTTCAAGAAGTTTTCTTTATTTTAACATAATTTCGACACGTTGCTACTTTAGATTTGTGAATGAAGAAAGGAGATTTTAAAATGAAGCCAAATATTAGTATGTTAAATGCTTTTATTCGCTTAACAGCCGGTTTCACTCTACTTGCCTATTCAACCGCCAAGCTTTCTAGAGAGGGGTCAAACTCAGCCTGGCTTCTCGCTGCTGTCGGTGCCATGAAGGTAGCAGAAGGTCATACTCGTTATTGCCCTGTCGTTGATCTTATGACGCATGATGAAACACGCGACCCAGATGAAACAGCACTTGAAAGAGTGATCAATCCTTCTTAAATCTTAACAAAAAAACTTCCCTATATTTAGGGAAGTTTTCTCTACCTTATCAAAAGGAGGTTTAGTTATGCTCGAGTATATAACAGATACCTGGTTAATTTACACGATGATCATTGGAAGTATTGTAGCGGTTGCGTTTGCCTACATTAGGAAGAAACGCGTGAAATAGCACGATGTCCAATGTCCGTTCGATAAAAACCGTCCGTAACATGAACATGCTCAAGTTCGTTGTAAACAGATTCACTAGCCGCTTTCAAATCAACACCTGACGAAGCGACAAGAAGAACGCGACCACCGTTTGTTAGAAGGTGCTCTCCACTTTGTTTCGTTCCAGCGTGGAAAACAAGTGCCTCAGAACCAACATGGTCTAGCCCTGTAATGATCTTACCTTTTTCATAACTACCTGGATAGCCTCCTGAAGCAACAACGACTCCGATAACGGCTTGTTTACTCCATTCAAGCATAGGTTCTTCTCCATCAAGAAGATCTAGAATCGCTTGAATGAAATCTGATGTCATTCTTGGTAAAACGACTTGCGTTTCCGGATCGCCAAATCGTGCATTGAATTCAATTACTTTTGGACCATTCGCTGTTAACATAAGACCCGCATAAAGAATGCCTGTGAAGGAGCGACCATCCGTCTTCATTCCTTTAGCAGCCGGCTTCAAAATTGTCTCTACCGCATGATCAACAACATCTTGAGAGATTTGCGGCACAGGTGAATAGGCTCCCATCCCACCAGTATTCGGTCCTTGATCACCATTGAAAGCCCGTTTGTGATCTTGCGAAATAACGAGAGGGTATACCCGTTCTCCTTCGACAAGAGCCATTAAAGAGAATTCCTCTCCTTCAAGAAATTCCTCCACTACAACACGTTCACTGGCGGCACCAAACTGATTGTTCTCCATCATATCATGAAGGCTTTCCAGCGCTTCTTTCAATGACATCGCCACTACTACACCTTTACCCGCAGCAAGCCCATCTGCTTTTAAGACGATCGGAGCGCCGACTTTTTCAACATAGGCTTTCGCTTCTGCATAATCAGTAAAGGACTTAGAAAATGCGGTAGGAATACTGTTGGCAACCATTAGTTCTTTGGCGAACGTTTTACTTCCTTCAATTAAGGCTGCTTCTCGCTTTGGACCAAACACGCGAAGGCCAGCCTCTTCAAAACGATTCACAATTCCATCAAGAAGAGGTTGTTCAGGACCAACAAGTGTTAAATCAATGTTTTCCTTTTTCGCGAAGGCAACTAGCCCCTCATGATCACTCTCATTGATTGCTACAAGCTGGCTAACGTCCGTCATACCCGCGTTACCTGGAGCGACATAGACTTGATCGACAAGGCTGCTTTCTGCCGCTTTCCAGGCCATCACATGCTCGCGACCACCGCGGCCAATTACCAATACCTTCACTCGAAAAACCTCCTCTTAATGTTTGAAATGACGAATGCCAGTAAAGACCATTGTTATGCCATATTCATTCGCTTTCTTAATCGAATCCTCATCTCGAATCGAGCCGCCAGGTTGGATGATCGCTGTCACACCAGCTCGTCCTGCTGCTTCAACCGTATCATCCATCGGGAAGAAAGCGTCTGAGCCCATTACCGATCCTTTACTCTGATTACCTGCTTGTTCAATCGCAATATTTGCCGCACCGACACGGTTCATCTGTCCAGCACCAATTCCAATTGTTTGATCATTTTTCGTTAATACAATCGCGTTGGACTTGACGTGTTTCACAACTTTCCATGCTAGTTTGAGCGCTTCCCATTCTTCTTCTGTCGGTTCACGGTCGGTTGGTACGGAAATGTTCGCTTCGTCAAATCCATAACGATCTCGTTCTTGCAGTAAAAGACCGCCATTTACTGATGTAAGCTGGTGTTCTACAGCAGGTGAAGCCGCGACATCTAGCTTTAATAGGCGAAGGTTCTTTTTCTTTGTTAATACAGCCAGAGCTTCTTCCGTAAATGAAGGCGCCATAATAATTTCAAGGAATATTTCTTTTAACTTAAGCGCCGTTGCTTCGTCCACTTCACGATTGATCGCAACAATACCACCAAAAATAGACGTTGAATCAGCTTCATACGCTTTCTGATAAGCTTCGACAATCGTCTCCCCCGTACCTACGCCACAAGGGTTCATATGTTTAACAGCTACAACAGCTGGCTGATTAAATTCCTTCACAATATTTAGCGCTGCATTTGCATCATTAATGTTATTGTAAGAAAGCTCTTTCCCATTTAACTGCTCAGCTGAAGCAAGAGATGCTCCTTTGTACAATGGTTTTTTATAGAAAACAGCTTTTTGATGAGGATTTTCACCATAGCGAAGCGTTTGTTTGCGCTCAAAGGTTACCGTTAGCGATTCAGGCTCTTCTTCACCGGATTGAGCAGTTAAATATTCGGAGATCACAGCATCATAAGAAGCCGTATGACGGAATACTTTTGCTGCAAGTTCACGACGAAGAATTTCTGTTGTGTCGCCATTTTCTTCAACTTGACGTAAAACTCGGTTGTAGTCAGAAGGATCGACAACTACAGTAACATCCCGATGATTTTTAGCAGCGGAACGAAGCATTGTAGGTCCACCAATATCAATGTTTTCAATTGCTTCTTCATATGTCACGTCTGGTTTTGCGATTGTTTCCTGAAAAGGATACAAATTCACAACAACAAGATCAATCGGTTTGATATTAAGCTCGTTCAACTGTTCTTGATGAGCTTCATTATCACGCACAGCAAGAAGACCACTATGTACGTTAGGATGGAGTGTTTTTACTCGGCCATCAAGAATTTCTGGGAAACCAGTGACGTCTGAAATGCCAATCACATTAACACCGGCTTCTTCAAGGGCACGCTTTGTCCCACCTGTTGAGATCACCTCTACCCCTTTTTCCGCAAGCCCTTTTGCAAATGCTGTAATATCTGTTTTATCAGAAACGCTAATGAGTGCGCGTTTAATCGTCATGTGAACTCCTCCTACTATCTCTTGTTTTTTTCCTGAAGAAGGGAACGAATGACAGCCGGATACAAAAGGTGTTCAACGGCCTGAATTTTGTTTGCCAGGTCGTCTTTCGTATCTCCCTCATCAATTCGAACGCTGTCTTGATCAATAATTTTCCCTGTATCCATTCCCTCGTCCACGAAGTGAACGGTAACACCTGTGATTTTAACACCAGCTTCGAATGCTTGGCCAATCGCGTCTTTTCCTGGAAAAGACGGAAGGAGAGAGGGATGAATATTGATGATTCTTCCTTCAAAACCTTGAAGGAGTGTTGGACCAATTAACCTCATATAACCTGCAAGAACAATCCACTCAACCCCTGCATCGTTCAATTGTTGAAGAATAAAGTTTTCAAAATCAGCTTTTGAGTCATATGATTTAGGATAAAAGGAAAGGACAGGAATGCCAAAGCGTTCTGCCCTTTTTTCAACTTTTGCTCCAGGACGGTCGCATACAACAAGAGCAACTTCAGCCTCTAATTGTCCTTTTTCAATGGCTGCGGCAATCGCTTCGAAGTTCGAGCCGCTTCCAGATGCGAATACGGCTAGCTTCTTCACGACAGGTCACCGCCTCCAAATTCAATTCCTTCTCCTTTGACTACGCGCCCAATCATATAAGCTCGTTCGCCATCCTGTTCAAGAGCTTTAATAACATTTACAGCCACATCTTCCGGCACAGCAAGTACCATACCTATGCCCATATTAAACGTTGTAAACATTTCCTTACGAGCAAGATTGCCTTTCTTTTCGATTAAATCAAAGATTGGCGGAATCGGCCAGGAACCATAATCAACTTGGGCTGCCAGTCCTTCAGGAAGCATACGTGGAATATTCTCTTCAAAACCACCGCCTGTTATATGGGCAATTCCATTCACAGTGTGTGATTTAAGAACATTTAAAACCGGTTTAACATAAATACGCGTCGGAGCAAGTAACGCCTCTCCAAGCGTTGAATCAAGCTCATCATAAGAGGTTGCAAGATCCAGCTTATGATCTTTCAGCAACACTTTGCGTACAAGGGAAAAACCGTTGCTGTGAATGCCGTTTGAAGCAAGACCGATTAGGACATTTCCTTCTCTTACATTCTCTATCGTAATCAACTTCGACTTTTCAACAGCTCCCACCGTAAATCCAGCAAGATCATAGTCGTTTTCTTGATACATATCAGGCATTTCCGCTGTTTCTCCACCAATTAAGGCACAGCCTGCCTGTGAACAGCCTTCTGCCACACCCTTTACAATTTCCTCGATTCGCTCTGGTGCAAGTTTTCCAGTTGCAATATAATCAAGAAAATAGAGAGGTTCTGCCCCCTGTGCGACAACATCATTGACGCACATTGCCACGCAATCAATGCCAATCGTATCATGCTGATCGAGTTGAATCGCAAGCATGAGCTTTGTTCCAACACCGTCCGTTCCTGAAACAAGAACTGGTTTCTCATAATCTAGTTCTGACAGATCGAACATGCCACCGAAACCACCAAGTCCGCCCATTACACCTTTGCGCATTGTTTTCTTGACGTGGGGCTTAATGCGATCCACCGCTTCATAACCTGCTTCTATGTTAACGCCTGCCTGCCTGTATGCTTGTGCCATAATGGCCTCCTTCGGTTAAACTTTTTCGTAAGGATGAACGGTATCAGGATAAATTTCCGTTGGATAGTTGCCTGTAAAACAACCTAGACACTGACCACAAGATGAATCTTTCTCTTCTCTGCCGATCGCAGTCGTCATGCCATCTGTTGTAAGAAAGGTTAGAGAATCCGCACCTATTTCTTCACACATCTCTGCTACGCTCATCTTCGCCGCAATCAATTCACCGGAGTTCGATGTATCAATTCCGTAATAGCATGGGCTGATAATTGGAGGCGCACTAATGCGAACGTGAACTTCTTTCGCTCCCGCTTCACGAAGCATTGTCACGATTCGTCTGCTTGTTGTTCCTCTAACAATTGAATCATCAACAATCACAACACGCTTACCTTCAACAACTCCTCGAACTGGTGAAAGCTTCATCTTCACACCGCGCTCCCGTAACTCCTGAGAAGGTTGGATAAACGTTCTGCCCACATAGCGATTTTTTATTAAGCCCATTTCATATGGGATACCTGATTCTTCTGCATACCCAATCGCAGCTGAAATACTTGAGTCTGGAACACCCGTTACGATATCGGCTTCAATTGGCGCTTCTTTAGCAAGCTGTTTGCCAAGCTGTTTACGAGCAGTATGCACGTTAATATTCTCGATATTGCTATCTGGTCTAGAAAAGTAGATGTACTCCATTGAACATATAGCACGTGAGATCGAAGAAGAAAATCGCTCTGATTCCAAACCGTTCTCACTAATAATCAAAAGCTCCCCTGGTTGCACATCTCGTATATATTCCGCTCCGATTAAATCAAATGCACACGTTTCTGAAGCAACTACGTAAGCCCCTTCTAAAATGCCTAATGAGAGTGGTCTTAATCCATGGGGATCGAGAGCGACCATCATCTCTTTCTCCGTCATCATAATGAAAGCATAAGCACCTTTCACCATTGTGAGGGCATTCTTTACTTTTTCACGCTGACTTAAGTAGCCGCTTCGTTTAATAAGGTGGGCTAGCACCTCTGTATCGGACGTTGTTTGGAAAATACTCCCTTGACCTTCGAGCTGGTGCTTAAGCGCATTGGCATTTACTAAGTTTCCATTATGCGCAAGAGCAAGGCCACCGTTTTGTGAGCGGAACACAAGAGGCTGAACGTTCTCATATCCCCCGCCTCCAGCAGTGGAATACCTCACATGGCCAATCGCACCATTTCCTTCAAGCTTCTCAAGATCACCAGGTCCAAAGACATCATTCACGAGTCCAAGCCCTTTATGGTTATAGAGACGATCACCGTCAGTCGTGACAATTCCCGCACCTTCCTGACCACGATGCTGTAAGCTATGAAGACCGTAATACGTTAACGACGCAGCATCCGGGTGACCCCAGATACCAAATACGCCACACTCTTCATTTAAGCCTTTGATTTCACCAAACATGGAATGGCTCCTTTCCAGGCTGCTTCGAGCTCTTGAACTGGAGCATCGAAGATATGTGTTTCATCCTCATGCATCATCGTTAATACACCCGTACCGGTTACTTCACCGATTAGCGTCGCTCCCGTTCGTTGCTCAAATGCCTGCTGATGTTCCCCCTTGATGCTTACAAGAAAACGAGATTGTGTTTCACTAAAGAGGTCTGTCGTAATATCTCCGTCAATCCTTACGTTGGCTCCAAGCTCTGTGCCAATGAGCGATTCTGCAAGGGCCACACTAAGGCCGCCTTCTGCGAGATCGTGAGCTGATTCAACAAGACCATCTTGAATGGCCATTAGAAGTTGGTTTTGGCGTTCTTTTTCAATTTCAAGATTAAGGGCAGGTGCTTGACCTGAAATCTTACCATCAAGATACTTTTGAAGCTCGCTACCGCCAAAATCTTCTCCCGTTTCGCCCAGCATGTAAATCAAGTTTCCTTCTTTTTTAAAATGCTGCGTTGTAACATGACTAAGATCATGAACGAGACCCACCATGCCAACTACCGGTGTTGGATATACGGCAATGCCGTTCGTCTCGTTATAAAGGGACACGTTCCCGCCAATAACAGGTGCATTTAGCATGCGACACGCTTCACTCATCCCATCTGTTGCTTTTTCAATTTGCCAGAAGATCTCTGGTTTCTCAGGGTTACCAAAGTTTAAGCAATCAGTAATCGCTAATGGCTCTCCACCTGAACAAACGATATTACGCGCCGCTTCTGCAACCGCGATCTGACCGCCTACTTCAGGATCGAGATATAAATAACGCGAATTACAATCCGTCGTCATCGCTAACCCTTTGTTCGTTCCACGTACGCGGACAACTGCAGCGTCTGATCCTGGTGCTACTACTGTATTTGTACGCACCATATAGTCATACTGATCAAAAACCCATTCCTTGCTTGAAATTGTCGGCTGACCTAGAAGCGTATAAAGCATGTCCTTCGCATCTTCCACCTCAGGAATTGGCTTATGAAGCTGTTGATTTTCAATATAATACTCCGGAATGCGAGAAGGTTTATGATAAACAGGCGCTTCTTCGGCAAGTGCATCAACCGGGACGTCTGCCACAACTTGCCCTTTATGAAGAAGTCGGAACCGCTTATCTTCTGTTACAACCCCAACCTCTTTCGCTAAAAGACCCCAGCGGTCTGTAATGGCTTTGATCTCAGCTTCGTGGCCTTTTTTCACAACAACGAGCATTCGCTCCTGTGACTCAGACAGCATCATTTCATATGGTGTCATTCCTTTTTCGCGCTGTGGCACTTCATCAAGGTTCATTTCAAGTCCCATTCCTGCCTTACTCGCCATTTCTGAAGCAGAAGATGTTAGACCCGCTGCCCCCATATCCTGAATGCCAACAAGCGCATCACAATGAACAAGTTCAAGACACGCTTCAAGCAGAAGCTTTTCCATGAACGGATCACCTACTTGAACAGCAGGGCGCTTTTCGTCAGAAGCATCTGTCAATTCTTCAGATGCGAAGGTTGCGCCGTGGATGCCGTCACGTCCAGTGCTCGCACCAACGTACATCACCGTGTTTCCAGCTCCAGATGCAATCCCTTTCTGAATGTCTTTATGATCAATTAAGCCCACACACATTGCGTTCACAAGTGGGTTTCCATCGTAAGAAGAATCGAACTGTACTTCTCCACCTACCGTAGGGATTCCAATACAGTTCCCGTATCCTGCAATACCAGCAACAACTTCTTCAAACAGATACTTCACTTTCGGATTGCTAAGTTCACCAAATCGAAGTGAATTAAGAAGAGCAATGGGACGAGCTCCCATCGAGAAAACGTCACGGATAATGCCGCCAACCCCTGTTGCTGCACCTTGATAAGGCTCGATCGCAGAAGGGTGGTTGTGGCTTTCAATCTTAAATACGACTGCCTGTTCATCACCAATATCAACGATTCCAGCCCCTTCACCAGGACCTTGAAGAACACGCTCACCTGTGATTGGGAATTTTTTTAACACTGGTTTTGAGTTCTTATAGCTACAGTGTTCCGACCACATAACGGAAAACAGCCCCGTTTCCGTGTAATTCGGCGTACGGCCAAGAATCTCTTCCACCATACCGAACTCTTCATCTGTTAAGCCCATCTGACTATAGAGCTTCTGGTCTTTAATCATCTCAGGTGTTGGTTCATGCATGTGTGACATGGGATTCCCTCCAGTTCCGTAGTATCGATTTAAATAGATTTAATCCATCTGCACTTCCTAACAGCTCATCTACCGCTCGTTCTGGGTGAGGCATCATCCCGAGGACGTTGCCCTTTTCGTTTACGATACCAGCAATATCCTCAACCGAGCCGTTCGGATTATTCGCATAGGTAAACGCAATACGATTTTCCTCCTTCAATTTCGCAAGTGTTGCTTCATCGCAATAGTAGTTTCCTTCTCCATGTGCGATTGGAATCGTAATTTCTTCGTGTTTTTCATAAGCTGAAGTAAACATTGTTTCATTGTTTTGAACGCGTAGTGTCACTGGACGACACATAAACTTCAGGTTTTTATTTCGCTTCATCGCCCCTGGTAACAGACCTGCTTCCAAGAGAATTTGGAATCCATTACAAACACCGAGGATCGGTATCCCTGCTTCAGCTGCCTTCACTACCTCAGGCATAATCGGCGCAAAGCGAGCAATGGCACCGCTGCGAAGGTAATCTCCGTAAGAGAAACCGCCTGGTAGAAGAATCGCATCATAGTTTGCTAGATTTTGCTCATCGTACCGGACATAAACCGCTTCTTCTCCAAGCTCATCTTTGATGGCGTGATACATATCCACATCGCAGTTAGAACCCGGGAACACAATCACCGCAAATTTCACTGTGCGACTCCCTCCTCGATTTCATAGGTGTAGTCTTCAATAACCGTATTCGCAAGAAGCTTCTCGCAAATCTCTTTAATTCGCTGATCCAGGTTCTCCGTATCTTTTACTATCAGTTCCATGTATTTCCCGATCCGTACGTCTTCCACTTCATGATACGAAAGGCTGTGTAATGAATTTTTCACAGCACTTCCCTGCGGATCTAGAACACTTTCTTTTAACGTTACATAGACTTTTACTTTGTACATGATTCGGAGCCCCCCAGGCGAGTTAAAATTTGTTCGTACGCTTCTGTCAAATTTCCAATATCTCTTCGAAACACGTCTTTATCTAGTTTCTCATTCGTTTTACTATCCCATAAGCGGCAAGTATCTGGAGAGATTTCATCTGCCAACAGGATCTTGCCTTCCGGTGTGACACCAAACTCTAATTTAAAATCAATGAGCTTTACGTCACAATCAAGAAAGTATTCACGTAATAGCGTATTAATCTTTAATGCGCGTTCTTTTAATTCATGAACGATTTCTTCTGTTGCAAGTTCAAGTTCTAACACGTGATCAAGCGTGAGAAGAGGATCACCAAGGTCATCATTCTTGTAATAAAATTCAACGATCGGCTGTTTCAGTAATTTCCCTTCTTCCACACCCGTGCGTTTGGAAAAGCTCCCAGCTGCGATGTTTCGAACAACCACTTCGAGCGGAATGATCGAAACACGTTTGACAAGCTGTTCAGTAGAAGAAAGCTTTTTAATAAAATGACTTTCAATTCCAGCACTTTTTAAATAATCAAAGAGCAGGCTTGTAATTTCATTGTTCAGGCGACCTTTGCCTGTAATCGTTGCTTTCTTCTCACCGTTATAAGCAGTTGCTGAGTCTTTGTATGCGACCCAAACAACCTCTGCTTCATTCGTTGCGTAAATTCTCTTCGCTTTTCCTTCGTACAACAATGCTTGCTTTTCCATGGTGATCCCCTCCGATGCTTAATTAAAGTCCGAGACGTTCAAAAATCATATCCACCGGCTTCAGGTGGTAATTGTAGTCAAAGCAATCTTCAATTTCTGCTTCACTAAGCTGATCTGTAATCTTAGGATCTGCTTCAACAAGCTCTCTAAATTGAATGCCTCTTTCCCAAGCATCCATTGCTTTTGGTTGAACGAGATCATACGCCGCTTCACGCGCCATGCCTTTATCAATAAGGGACAAAAGAACGCGTTGACTGTAAATCAAACCGTATGTTCTTGTCATATTGCGCTTCATGTTCTCAGGGAAGACCGTTAGTTTCGAAACAATTCCTGCAAAACGATTAAGCATATAGTTGAGCGCAATCGTTGCATCGGGAAGAATGACACGCTCTGCTGAAGAATGAGAAATATCACGCTCATGCCAGAGAGGAACGTTCTCGTAAGCTGTTGTCATATAGCCACGAATCACACGTGCCATTCCAGTCATGTTCTCAGAACCAATTGGGTTACGCTTATGTGGCATCGCGGAAGATCCCTTTTGTCCCTTCGCGAAAAACTCTTCTACTTCACGCGTTTCACTCTTTTGTAGACCGCGAATTTCAACAGCAAACTTTTCAATCGATGTTGCCACAAGTGCTAGAGCGGACATGTAATGAGCATGACGATCGCGCTGAAGCGTTTGTGTAGAAATCGGCGCTGCTTGAAGGCCAAGCTTTTCACAAACATACTGCTCGATAAATGGATCAATGTTTGCATATGTTCCAACTGCCCCAGATAGTTTACCGAATCGGACGTTATCTGAAGCTGTTTTGAATCGTTCAAGGTTACGCTTCATTTCTTCATACCATAGCGCCATTTTAAGACCAAACGTTGTTGGCTCTGCATGAACACCGTGAGTTCTCCCCATCATGACTGTGTACTTATGCTCCTGTGCTTTTGCTTTTAGAACGTCAATGAATTTCTCAATGTCTTTAATCAAAAGGTCGTTCGCTTGATTCAACTGATAAGAAAGTGCTGTATCAACGACATCCGTTGATGTTAGACCGTAATGCACCCATTTCCGTTCTTCTCCAAGCGTTTCAGATACGGCTCTTGTAAAAGCCACAACATCATGACGTGTTTCTTCTTCAATCTCATGAATGCGGTCAACGTTGAAACCAGCGTTTTCACGTATTTTTTGGACATCTTCTTTCGGGATAATGCCAAGTTCTGCCCAAGCTTCACATGCTAAAATTTCTACCTCTAGCCACGCGTTGTAGCGGTTTTCCTCTGTCCAAATCGCTCCCATTTCGGGGCGAGTATAACGTTCAATCATCGTAAGTCCTCCTGGTCTCTTGTCTTTACTGCCATAATCTCCATGAGTTCATTTGCTTTATTGCTTCTTCTACAGAAGGGGCAATAAAGTTGATGTGTCCCATTTTCCGATTAGATTTTGCTTCGTCTTTCCCATATAAATGTAGCTTTGCTTCACCTAGCTCTGAAATGCTCTTCATTAGCGGAGTCACATGCTGACCGAGCAAGTTTCCCATCACCACAGGTTTTAACAGTTCTGTGTTCCCAAGCGGCAATCCACATATCGCTCGAATATGCTGCTCAAATTGTGATGTCTCACATGCCTCCATCGTATAATGGCCAGAATTATGCGGACGTGGTGCAAGCTCATTCACATAAATCTCATTATCTTTAAGAAATAGCTCAACTGCAAGTGTTCCAACAAGTTGAAGTGAATTTGCAATCTTCTTTCCGACCTCATCCGCTTTCTTTTTCACCATTTCCTCTACTCGAGCAGGAACGATTGTTTGGTGAAGAATGTTGTTCACATGAATGTTTTCCCCTATAGGGAATGTGGTTGTTTCCCCCGTTACACTGCGTGTCACAATCACGGAGAGTTCCTTTTGAAATGGAACCCAGCTTTCAAGAATACAAGGTACATTCGGAAAAGTGAGAGCTTCCACATCTTTTTCAGTTTTAAGTACCCACTGCCCTTTTCCATCGTAACCACCCGTACGTGTTTTAAGGACTGAAGGGAGGCCGATCTTCTCCAGCCCAACCTTAAGGTCTTGATGAGAATTGACCGCTTCAAAAGGTGCTACTTGAAGTCCCGACTTCTGAATCGCTGTCTTCTCAACATAGCGATCTTGCGTCACTCGAAGCAGTTCTCCCCCCTGAGGCATATACGCATTTTCTTCCAGCCATTTTGCTGTATCGTGTGTTATATTTTCAAACTCATATGTGATCACATCACTTAAATCAGCTAACTTTCGAGCGCCATCTAAGTCATCATAGCCACTGACCACCTCATGATCAGAGACCTGACCACAGGGAGAATCTTTTTTCGGTTCGAGAACGGCGATTTTGTAGCCCATCTCTCTTGCTTTTAACGCCATCATTCTTCCCAATTGTCCGCCGCCTAGAATCCCAATTGTGCTACCGGGTAAAATGGTTTTCCTCATAAGCTGTCACTACTTTCGAGTATGGTTTCTTTCATCTGATTTCGATAGTCGCTAAGCTTCTGCTCGATCGTTTCATCACCTGTACTTAGAATTTGCGCAGCAAGCAATCCAGCATTTTTCGCTCCCGCTTTTCCAATCGCCACGGTTGCTACAGGTACGCCGCCTGGCATTTGAACGATCGAAAGGAGAGAATCTAAACCGTTTAATGTGCGTGATTGAACAGGGACACCAATGACTGGAAGGGTTGTTTTGGCTGCTACCATCCCTGGTAAATGTGCAGCACCACCAGCACCAGCAATAATGACGTTCAAGCCACGCTCTCTTGCCGATTCTGCATATTCAAACATTAATTCCGGCGTTCGATGAGCCGAAACAACTTTTTTCTCGTATGGTACTTGAAGTTCTTCTAGTATGTCACAGGCATGCTTCATCGTATCCCAATCAGAAGTGCTTCCCATGATGACGCCAACTTTTGCGTTCATGCTATTCCTCCTTAAATGAAGGTGCTAATTAATCGAAATAGTGTGAAAATAACAGAAAAGCCCGAGATAGAATTCTTCTATTTACTTAGAAGAAGCTTCTACCTCGGGCGAAAACACATCCGTCGTGATTTGCGCATACGCAAAACACGACTTTCCCCCTCATAGTCCGACGATTCATGGTCGTCAGGTAGAAACTTATGGGCCTTATTCCCAAGATTATATGAGGTATCCTTTTTGCTCCTCTTTCATAGTAACAAGAGCGACGTTCAACTGTCAACGAAAAATCGAACGATGTGTTTTATATCGACTATAATGTTCGGTTTTTACTTTAACTTTCCATCAAAAACAATTTTCCGACCGGCTAGCTCAGGTTCTTTAGATCCTTTACTTTCTTTAAAGACAGGTTCTTCCCTACGTCTCACAGGCATATATCCTTCGTCATCCATTCGTTTTAAACAGTCAGAAAGTGATTCATTTTCATGAACCTCGAACTTCTTTTTCTTTGCTTTCTTTTCCATACATTACCTCCGAATTTTTCTAACCCAGAATCCTCCCTGGAAGGTCCGGGGTTCATAAGAGATAACGAAAGCTTTCGGATCAAGATCTTCAATCGCTTTATAGAGCTTTCTTTCCGATTTACGTGACGTTAGTACTTGCATCACCAAACGTTCTCCCTGTCTACCATGCGCAAGGTAGTGCGTAACACCATACCCGATATCTCTTAATTTATTAGGAATGTCATCTTCAAGCTTTGTTGTAATGGCATTCACTGTAATATAACCAAGCGCAAGGTATTCTTCAATCTTCATCCCAACGATAATTCCTACACCGAAACCAAGGGCGTATGCAATTACGTTTTGAATTTGCCCTAGGTTATCGAGGACGAGACCAAGTCCTATAACATATATCGCAATTTCAATTGTTCCTGTAACAGCTGCAAGGTATCGCTGACCTTTAAGTGTTAGAATCGTCCGCATCGTAAGAAACGATACATAGAAGATATTAATCACAAAAATAGTCAAAACCATGCCAAGACCTGTATCCAGCATGTCCATCCTCCTTTTCCCTTAGCGTTCTAACTCGAACTTTCCCTAGCATAACACGAGGAAACAGAAAATCGCATGCGATATTTATCGAATTTAGCTAAAAAGTTTCGACTAATTTTTCCATGTTTCTCTTTTAACAGGATTCGTTTTTGAAAACCATTTCTTCAACCTCTTAACAATCACTAGTTTGATGCATATACTGGGAAAAAGCCGGGGGAGGAAACCATATGGGGGACTATTGGAGTCAAATGTATGATTGGCGAAATAAGATGAATAAATTTATGGGGGATGACTTCTGGACAGATTTTCAGGATATGTTCGCTTCAAACGGGCCACTTGTTAATCTTTATGAAGCAGGAAACGAACTTATTTGCACTGTCTACCTTCCGGGAATTAAGAAAATCGATGATGTAGATGTTTACATTCATTATCGGACACTTAAAGTAAAAGGACAAACGACCATGGACATTAAAGGGTATCAAAACGTTCAGGAAGAGTATAAGCATGGCCCATTTGAGCGCATTGTTGAACTTCCTTTTCCCGTTCGTGATAAACCGATTGATGCGAGTTATAAAAGAGGTATCCTATTAATTCATCTGCATAGACTCATTGAATCAAGAGAAGAGAAAAAACGCCTAAAAATTACAGATATAGATGAATCTTAAAAACAGAGGCGATCGGTATACGTAACCGATTGCCTCTGCTTTGCCTTAGCCTTTTCTAAAGAAAGCTAAATAACCCATCTGTTACACCAATACGATAAATATAATAAAACCCAAACCCAATTGAGAGAACTCCTGTTAGCTGAGTTAATCGATGGTTGAGCTTCAACTGTTTCTTGGTAGCAACGAATGGAATACCTAGAATAGTTGTAAACCCTAACATGCCGACACATGTCCCGACACCAAAAACAAGAATATAGATTGCCCCCTGCCATAGCGTTTCAACCGTACTCATCGTTAATAGAACCATTGCAGCGCTCCCAGCTAACCCGTGAACAAATCCGATAATTCCTGATTGGATATAGCTACGATTACCTTTCACACCTTTATTAACTGCCTTTGTTAGAAAGGTTCTTATTCCAAGAAACACGAGCATAAACCCAACAAGCATCTCAAGCGACATCGCCCATTTATCTGTAATCGTTGCGTTAAAAATAAAAACAAGCATACCTACTAAAAAGAGTGTTGTTGTATGCCCAATTCCCCAATAAACACCAGCTAGTGACGACTTCCACAAACTACGCGTTTTACTTGCAATTGTTGATACAGCGATCACATGATCCGGTTCAATGGCATGTTTGATACCAAGTAAAAAACCAATGACCAAGATTGATACTAAACTAGCGTCCATCCTTATCCCCCTCTATGTCTGCTACTTGCGCCAGGATATCGCACCTTGGTGGTCAATCGTACGATGCATGAACTCTTCAATCGCACCAAATACCTTCTCAATTAAAGATGTCCGCTTCGCAAGTATTCTGAAACAGCACCCAGGAACCGCTAATAATGAAACACCGTAATGCACTTCATTAAAAGAAGAAAGGTGTTCTCGTAACTCCTCAATCCATTCATCTGTCACATTCGGATGGATAAAAAACAGCGATCCGATATGTGTATTCCCCTCTAAATAAAAAAGTTTATTAACGTCATCCTGAGGTTTTAAACGCAAGTGATCATAGACTGTCAGTTTATGATTTTGATAGACTTTTACCTTTGATGACACAAGCGTGTATGGAAATAGGTCACCCTCTTTTGACCAGCCAGGCGTCACAATATCGGTTAAAAAAAAGACAGCGCTCTTATCCATATAGACGTCCGTTTCCTGTAAAAAACGAGCATCTCGATAAGCAATGAGCGGATCTTGCTTGATATGTAATTCGCTTTGCTCATCCAACTTATAGACGATTTTCTGCTCGACTTGCTTGTTTGGCGTTTTATAAACCTTGGTGGAAGCCTGCGTCGTCACCGCTAACTTCGCGTTCTTCTTCACATTAATTTGCGTATAATATGTATCACCATCAACATATCCACCGCCAACGTGGATCAGCTGGACAAGCGGGAGACCTTCCTCTGTGTATGTAGGGCGTGAAATTTTAAACACACCGTTATAATAAGCGTCTGAAAGAACTGATTTGCCGTACCTCTCAGATGCTTCTAGCTCAAGGTAACCTGTATACGTCACTGTTCAAGTCCTACAAAAAATGCCTGTTCTTTTAACCATTTCACAACATCACTAACACCAGTCTCTTCTTTTAAATTCGTAAAGAAAAACGGCCTGTCTCCTCTAGACTTCAACGTATCTTCGCGCATCACATCAAGGTTCGCTCCTACATATGGGGCAAGATCTGTCTTATTAATGATAAACAAATCTGATTTAATCATCCCTTGTCCACCTTTGCGGGGAATTTTCTCCCCTTGCGCAACATCAATAATGTAAATTGAAAAATCGACAAGCTCTGGACTAAACGTAGCAGCAAGGTTATCCCCACCGCTTTCTACAAAGATGAGATCAAGATCTTCATGACGCTCGTTTAGTTCATCAATGGCTGCAAAGTTCATCGAAGCATCCTCACGAATCGCCGTATGCGGACACCCTCCTGTTTCTACTCCAATAATTCGATCTGAAGGTAAAATCCCATTTTTGTTTAAAAACATCGCATCTTCTTTTGTATAAATATCATTTGTGATAACGGCCATACTAAATTCATTTTTCATTGCCCGGGTTAATCGATCCACTAATAATGTTTTACCTGCACCAACTGGGCCTCCGATGCCAATTCGAATTGGTTCACTCATTTTCATCATCCTTTCGTTAGCTCATAAATAAGCGGACATTAATCGTCTCATGCTGCATTTGTGCGATTTCAAGACCTGGTGCTCCGACCCCAAAGTCACTCTCACCAAGCATCATCAATTTTTCTACGCTATTCGTTAATAACGGTTGAATGTTTACGAGGATTTTCTGGCCATCGGTTTGCCCAAGTGGAACCCCTCTCACCGCATTTTGAACAAGTGACGAAGCCGTCGCAAATCCATAACATGAAACCGCTGTTTCCACATCGATACCAAGTTGGTGAGAGACAATGGCAAATACGAGTGCTCCATGTCCATATGCATTTTTCTTTTTCAATTCAACGAGATACTGATCAAAAATTGAACTGGGGTAAAGTGTCGAAACCACTTTAACGAGACGATCCCCAATTCTCCTATTCCCTTCTCTCGTTTCTCGAGCCATGCCAAGAGCATACAATGTTTGATCCAGTTCCCACAGTTTCTCAATGTTACCTGACTCCAAACACTCATAGGCAAAGCGACAGGCTAGTCCATCCGTATAGACAAGTTGATTAGCTAGAAACAGTTCTAGCACATGTTGAAAGGAAGCGGAATCATGAACGATGCCGTTTGAAATATACGTTTCGATTCCAAACGAATGAGAGAAAGCACCTGATGGAAATTGCGAGTCACTCATTTGTAGCATTGGAAAAAGCGCATTAGTCATGCCCAATGTATTTAAACGCTTCTTTCATTTTTCGTTCCTCGATCACATGTCTGACGTTCATATCAGTTAACAACCTCACGACGAGATAGTCATGCTGTACAATCATTTCGCTCCCCTCAAATTGTGCTGGCAAATGCCGGTTGCCGAGCATATGCGCTACTTCTCCCATTTGTTTTAAGGAATCAGGCTGAATCACAATTACTTCATCCTCAAGGACACTGACCACTATCATATTTTCTCCTGTTCGATAAAGAATGTCGCCGTCTACCAAATCTTTTGGTACGGACAACTTAATACCAAGCTCTTTCCCATGATCTGTTTTTACACGCTGAATTCGTTTCACAAGCTCATCACTTCGCAAATACACTCTTTCTAAGTGTGGCAAAGCTCCTTTTTCTTCATGAATGTTCCCCTTGATTTCACTAATGATCATCGATTCTCCACCTCAAAATAAAAAGTATCGTTGGGCAAGTGGTACACTTGTCGCAGGTTCACAGGTGATCAGTTCACCATCTACGACCACTTCATATGTCTCTGGATCAACTTGAATATCCGGCGTTTCGCCATTGTATTTCATATCTTTTTTTCGAAGCTTACGAATATTTTTCACCGGTTTGATAATTTTTTGTAGTCCAAGCTTTTCATAAACCCCTTTTTCAATGGCAGCTTGAGATAAAAAGGTAATCGATGTTTGTGATTTCGCTTTTCCAAATTGTCCAAACATCGGTCGATAGAGAGCTGGCTGTGGAGTAGGAATCGAAGCATTTGGGTCTCCCATCACGCTCCACGCAATCATTCCGCCTTTAACGATTTGCTCCGGCTTTACGCCGAAAAAGGCCGGCTTCCATAGAACGAAATCTGCTAACTTTCCCACTTCAATGGACCCAACTTCCTCTGAAATGCCATGCGCAATCGCTGGATTAATTGTATATTTCGCTATATAACGTTTCACACGTTCGTTATCATTGTCATCATCTTTAGGCACCGCACCGCGCTGCTTTTTCATCTTATCTGCCGTCTGCCACGTTCTAGATATCACTTCTCCAACTCTCCCCATTGCTTGCGAGTCTGAGCTAATGATGCTAAAGACTCCCATATCATGCAGAATATCTTCTGCTGCAATGGTTTCTTTCCTAATTCTCGAGTCCGCAAAAGCAACATCCTCTGGTACAGAAGAATCAAGATGATGGCAAACCATCAGCATATCCAGGTGCTCTGCGATTGTATTCATTGTAAAAGGCCGTGTTGGGTTAGTAGAGGACGGGAGGATATGTTCATATGAAGCGGCTTTTATAATATCCGGCGCATGCCCACCACCTGCTCCTTCTGTATGATACGTATGGATAACCCTACCATCAATGGCATTCAGCGTATCTTCTACGAATCCACCTTCGTTTAAGGTGTCCGTATGGATCGCTACTTGAACATCGTACTGATCAGCTACCGTCAATGCCGTATTGATGGAAGCAGCTGTGGTCCCCCAATCCTCATGAAGCTTCAACCCAATAGCCCCTGCCTCAATCTGTTCCTTTAATGCCTCTTGCCCTGAAGCATTGCCTTTGCCTAGAAAGCCAAGATTCACAGGAAACGCTTCTGCCGACTCAAGCATACGATGAATATTCCATTCACCAGGTGTACATGTAGTCGCATTCGTTCCTGTCGCTGGTCCCGTTCCTCCTCCCAGCATCGTCGTAATACCAGACTCGATCGCTGTCTCAATTAATTGGGGACAAATAAAATGAATGTGAGAATCGATTCCCCCCGCCGTAACAATCATTCCCTCAGCAGCAATCACTTCTGTAGAAGCACCAACCACAATATCAACATTATCCATTAAATACGGATTACCGGCCTTACCAATCGAAATAATACGACCATCCTTCACTCCGATGTCAGCTTTATAAATGCCGGTATAATCAACAATGAGAGCATTGGTTACGACTAGATCGACAGACTTAGCTCGTGTAGCGAGCGGATGCTGCCCCATACCATCTCGAATCACCTTTCCCCCACCGAACTTCACTTCATCACCATAGGTTGTTTCATCTCGTTCTACTTCAATAAATAACTCTGTATCTGCTAATCGAACTTGATCACCAACTGTCGGACCAAACATATCCGAATAAGCTTTTCTTGAAAGTTCAAAACTCATCGATTCACCTCTCGATCTAACGAACCGTTCGTTCGATTATTAAGTCCGAACACCTTTCGATCACCTGAAAATCCAACTAACGTCACTTCTTTTGCATCACCTGGTTCAAACCGAACAGCGGTACCTGCGGCAATATTTAAATGCATACCAAAAGCACGATCACGATCAAACCTTAACGCATCATTCACTTCATAAAAATGAAAATGAGAGCCAATTTGAACAGGCCGATCACCAACGTTTGTCACTTCTATCTCAGTAGTTTCCTTCTCTTCGTTACAAACAATTGGATCTAACTTTAACTTGTATTCACCTGGAACCAATGCTAACCCTCCTCATATGATTGGATCATGAACAGTCACTAATTTGGTACCATCCTGAAAGGTAGCCTCTACCTGTATATCTGAAATCATTTCCGCGACACCTTCCATGACATCTTCTCTAGCAAGAATCTTCCGGCCATACTGCATCAATTCTGCAACACTCTTTCCATCTCTTGCTCCCTCAAGCACTTCATATGTAATAATCGCAGTTGCTTCTGGATAATTAAGCTTTAACCCTCTAGCCTGTCGTCTCCTAGCTAAATCTGCAGCTACGACAATCATTAGCTTCTCCTGTTCTCTCGCCATTAGCTTCAAAGAAACTCCCCCTCACTTACACGGAAACCGAAAATTATGATAATTCACATTATACATAAAATAGAAGGTTATTAAATATCTTAGGGATATTTTTATTTCACAAGTTCACCTCGTGGTCTAAAAAATTATGACGAAAAACATATTTATACCAACGTTTGGTAACGTATTCATTTTTGTGTTTGTACGCTTGAAATAATATGTTAGATTAACTAACATTATCGAAATTCACCATTAAAAAAGAAGAAGCATCTCGCTTCTTCTTTTTTTATTACTTATGAAAAATCACTCGTTCTTCTACTGGCTGAAATTCTTTCTCTCCTGGAGGTGCCGTTGGATTGCCAAAAGGCATTTGTGCAATAAGTTCCCAGCTAGAAGGTACATTCCATTCTTCTTTTACTTGATCGTCAATTAATGGATTGTAATGCTGAAGAGAAGCACCCAGTCCTTCTTTTTCTATTGCTGTCCAGATCACAAACTGAAGCATACCAGAAGAATGCTGTGACCACTTCGGAAAATTGTCAGCAAATGTTGGCAGTTTTTCTTGAAGCCCCTTAATGACATCTTGATCTTCAAAGAAAAGAACCGTACCATACCCACTTGCGAATCCGTTCATACGGCCTTCAGTCGCCTCAAACTGATCTGCAGGAACGATAGCGCGAAGCGTCTCTTTTGTAATCTCATTCCAGAGTTTATTGTGGTTCTCATCTAAAAGAACAAGTACCCTTGCGCTTTGGGAATTGAAAGCTGAAGGCGTGTGTTTAACCGCATATTCTATCACCTCTTGCAGTTTTTCATCAGAAATGACGCGTTCTTTTCCAATCCCGTAAATAGACCTTCTTGCTTTTACAGCCTCGTAGAACCCCTTCTTGTCTGCATTCGTTTCATTTTTCGTTGAACCAAAAATCCTATCCATCATACTCAAGTTAATAACCACCTTTTTCTTTATTTTTTCAAACTCATACGGATCCTATTCCCTGAAGGATCGTTTGTATAGTATTCATCATCCTTCTGCCATACGATGCGAATACCGCATGATTGCACCGTGAAAATTTCCATTTCCATCAGTGGTCGTATACTCTCTTAGAGGTTAAAGGATCTTGAGCAACAGGGGATCGTTAGAAGAAATGTATATCCTGAGACACCCGTTCGGATAGAATACTCTTGATGCGATAAAGAGTACGCACTCGCTCCGGTTTTACAAGAGATTGAAAACTGGGCAGAGCACTGGGTAGAAATTGATGATACTGGTAAAGCAAAATAGCATAAAAAAGCCGATAGCTCAGAGCAATCGGCTTTTGTTTTTAAGTATAAAGGCAGCTTTTTGGAAGTGAATGAGGTGGATATGACTTGTAATTCCGCGATATTTCAAATAATTCCGCGAGATTCGAATTTATTCCGCGCTTTCGCATGATATTCCCGCGAATTTGAGATTAATTCCGCGAACTTGAAGAATGAGGGTTTTGAGCTAGTAAGTACTCACCCATAAAACCATACAAAAAAGCGAGAAACCATTCGGTCTCTCGCTTTTCTTCAGTTGCCCAGCGACGTCCTACTCTTGCAGGGGGAGATCCCCCAACTACCATCGGCGCTGAAGAGCTTAACTTCCGTGTTCGGCATGGGAACGGGTGTGACCTCTTCGCCATCGTCACTAGACTTTACAGGGTATTCCCTGAAAACTAGATAGCACGCACAACGTATTCCAATAACAATGTCTAGTTCCGCAGGCTACATTCTTGCCCATTTCACTCTTTCACTTCAGGCGAAAAGCGCCTTACGTTCAAGAGCTCCAATGGTCTACGAATGTGACCAAGCCTGCTTTACTTTTCGTTTTAGGTTAAGCCCTCGATCGATTAGTATTCGTCAGCTCCACGTGTTGCCACGCTTCCACCCCGAACCTATCTACCTCATCATCTCTAAGGGATCTTACCAGCTTAATGCTGTGGGAAATCTCATCTCGAGGGGGGCTTCATGCTTAGATGCTTTCAGCACTTATCCCTTCCACACGTAGCTACCCAGCTATGCTCCTGGCGGAACAACTGGTACACCAGCGGTGTGTCCATCCCGGTCCTCTCGTACTAAGGACAGCTCCTCTCAAATTTCCTGCGCCCGCGACGGATAGGGACCGAACTGTCTCACGACGTTCTGAACCCAGCTCGCGTACCGCTTTAATGGGCGAACAGCCCAACCCTTGGGACCTACTTCAGCCCCAGGATGCGATGAGCCGACATCGAGGTGCCAAACCTCCCCGTCGATGTGGACTCTTGGGGGAGATAAGCCTGTTATCCCCAGGGTAGCTTTTATCCGTTGAGCGATGGCCCTTCCATGCGGAACCACCGGATCACTAAGCCCGACTTTCGTCCCTGCTCGACTTGTAGGTCTCGCAGTCAAGCTCCCTTGTGCCTTTACACTCTGCGAATGATTTCCAACCATTCTGAGGGAACCTTTGGGCGCCTCCGTTACACTTTAGGAGGCGACCGCCCCAGTCAAACTGCCCACCTGACACTGTCTCCGCACCGGATCACGGTGCTGGGTTAGAATGTCAGTACAGCCAGGGTAGTATCCCACCGACGCCTCCATCGAACCTGGCGGTCCGACTTCTATGGCTCCTACCTATCCTGTACAAGCTGTACCAAAATCCAATATCAGGCTACAGTAAAGCTCCATGGGGTCTTTCCGTCCTGTCGCGGGTAACCTGCATCTTCACAGGTACTATAATTTCACCGGGTCTCTCGTTGAGACAGTATCCAAGTCGTTGCACCTTTCGTGCGGGTCGGAACTTACCCGACAAGGAATTTCGCTACCTTAGGACCGTTATAGTTACGGCCGCCGTTTACTGGGGCTTCGATTCAGAGCTTCTCCCGTAAGGGATAACCCCTCCTCTTAACCTTCCAGCACCGGGCAGGTGTCAGCCCCTATACTTCGCCTTACGGCTTTGCAGAGACCTGTGTTTTTGCTAAACAGTCGCTTGGATCTTTTCACTGCGGCTCCCCTGGGCTATAAACCCGAGGAAGCACCCCTTCTCCCGAAGTTACGGGGTCATTTTGCCGAGTTCCTTAACGAGAGTTCTCCCGATCGTCTTAGGATTCTCTCCTCGCCTACCTGTGTCGGTTTGCGGTACGGGCACCTCTTTCCTCACTAGAGGCTTTTCTTGGCAGCGTAGAATCAAGGACTTCGGTACTAAATTTCCCTCGCCATCACGACTCAGCCTTCACGGTGAACGGATTTACCTATTCACCAGCCTAATCGCTTGGACGCGCATTTCCAGCAGCGCGCTCTCCCTATCTTTCTGCGTCCCCCCGTCGTTCAAACGGAAAGGAGGTGGTACAGGAATATCAACCTGTTATCCATCGCCTACGCCTTTCGGCCTCGGCTTAGGTCCCGACTAACCCTGAGCGGACGAGCCTTCCTCAGGAAACCTTGGGCTTTCGACGGACAAGATTCTCACTTGTCTTTCGCTACTCATACCGGCATTCTCACTTCTAAGCGCTCCACCAGTCCTTTCGGTCTGACTTCACAGCCCTTAGAACGCTCTCCTACCATTGTCGTAAGACAATCCACAGCTTCGGTGATACGTTTAGCCCCGGTACATTTTCGGCGCAGCGTCACTCGACCAGTGAGCTATTACGCACTCTTTAAATGATGGCTGCTTCTAAGCCAACATCCTGGTTGTCTAAGCAACGCCACATCCTTTTCCACTTAACGTATACTTTGGGACCTTAGCTGGTGGTCTGGGCTGTTTCCCTCTCGACTACGGATCTTATCACTCGCAGTCTGACTCCCGCGGATAAATCGTTGGCATTCGGAGTTTGACTGGATTCGGTAATCCGGTAAGGACCCCTAGTCCAATCAGTGCTCTACCTCCAAGATTCTTGCCGCGAGGCTAGCCCTAAAGCTATTTCGGAGAGAACCAGCTATCTCCAGGTTCGATTGGCATTTCACCGCTACCCACACCTCATCCCCGCATTTTTCAACATGCGTGGGTTCGGGCCTCCATTCAGTGTTACCTGAACTTCACCCTGGACATGGGTAGATCACCTGGTTTCGGGTCTACGACCACGTACTATTTCGCCCTATTCAGACTCGCTTTCGCTGCGGCTCCGCCTTATCAGCTTAACCTTGCACGGGATCGTAACTCGCCGGTTCATTCTACAAAAGGCACGCTGTCACCCATTAACGGGCTCCAACTAGTTGTAGGCACACGGTTTCAGGTTCTCTTTCACTCCCCTTCCGGGGTGCTTTTCACCTTTCCCTCACGGTACTGGTTCACTATCGGTCACTAGAGAGTATTTAGCCTTGGGAGATGGTCCTCCCAGATTCCGACGGGGTTTCACGTGTCCCGCCGTACTCAGGATCCGTCTCGGAGGGCAGCGGATTTTGACTACAGGATTGTTACCTTCTCTGATGGACCTTTCCAGGTCGCTTCGTCTATCCGTGCCTTTGTAACTCCAAAGAGACGTCCTACAACCCCAGAGGGCAAGCCCTCTGGTTTGGGCTGATTCCGTTTCGCTCGCCGCTACTCAGGAAATCGCATTTGCTTTCTCTTCCTCCGGGTAATGAGATGTTTCAGTTCCCCGGGTCTGCCTTCCATTCCCTATGTATTCAGAAATGGATACCATCCTATTAAAGATGGTGGGTTCCCCCATTCGGAAATCTCCGGATCAAAGCGTACTTACAGCTCCCCGAAGCATATCGGTGTTCGTCCCGTCCTTCTTAGGCTTCTAGTGCCAAGGCATCCACCGTGCGCCCTTAGTAGCTTAACCTTCGATTTGTTAGGCATTGCTGCCATAACGCATCAGTTATTACTAAGTTCTTGCATAAAAAAATAATTATTGGATGTCGTTGTTTATGCTATCTAGTTTTCAAGGAACAATGACTACTAGTTAATTAAACATTTGTTTAACTATATAGTAGGTGTGTTGGTGGAGCCTAGCGGGATCGAACCGCTGACCTCCTGCGTGCAAGGCAGGCGCTCTCCCAGCTGAGCTAAGGCCCCAGGATTCTTTTATGGTGGGCCTGAGTGGACTCGAACCACCGACCTCACGCTTATCAGGCGTGCGCTCTAACCAGCTGAGCTACAGGCCCACAAAAGAAAAGTAAATACCCCGACATAGCCATTAGCCGGAGGTGTTTCTACGAAGAGACTTGCTCTTCTTCAAAACTTACCTTTTCAGTTGAAAGAATAAATCATTCTTTCAAAACTAAACGAAACGCTCATGTAAGGTTGGTAACGTAAGTTACCTTCGTAATTCTCCATAGAAAGGAGGTGATCCAGCCGCACCTTCCGATACGGCTACCTTGTTACGACTTCACCCCAATCATTTGTCCCACCTTCGGCGGCTGGCTCCATAAAGGTTACCCCACCGACTTCGGGTGTTACAAACTCTCGTGGTGTGACGGGCGGTGTGTACAAGGCCCGGGAACGTATTCACCGCGGCATGCTGATCCGCGATTACTAGCAATTCCGGCTTCATGCAGGCGAGTTGCAGCCTGCAATCCGAACTGAGAACGGCTTTATGGGATTTGCTTCACCTCGCGGTGTTGCTGCCCTTTGTACCGTCCATTGTAGCACGTGTGTAGCCCAGGTCATAAGGGGCATGATGATTTGACGTCATCCCCACCTTCCTCCGGTTTGTCACCGGCAGTCACCTTAGAGTGCCCAACTAAATGCTGGCAACTAAGATCAAGGGTTGCGCTCGTTGCGGGACTTAACCCAACATCTCACGACACGAGCTGACGACAACCATGCACCACCTGTCACTCTGTCCCCCGAAGGGGAACGTCCTGTCTCCAGGATTGTCAGAGGATGTCAAGACCTGG
This sequence comes from Bacillus sp. Cs-700, assembly GCF_011082085.1. NCBI lineage: Bacteria > Bacillati > Bacillota > Bacilli > Caryophanales > Bacillaceae > Bacillus > Bacillus sp. Cs-700. Next base: position 2,961,068 of record NZ_CP041063.1, on the reverse strand, counting down.
TAAGGTTCTTCGCGTTGCTTCGAATTAAACCACATGCTCCACTGCTTGTGCGGGCCCCCGTCAATTCCTTTGAGTTTCAACCTTGCGGTCGTACTCCCCAGGCGGAGTGCTTAATGTGTTAACTTCAGCACTGAGGGTGGAACCCCCCAACACCTAGCACTCATCGTTTACGGCGTGGACTACCAGGGTATCTAATCCTGTTTGCTCCCCACGCTTTCGCGCCTCAGCGTCAGTTACAGACCAGAGAGCCGCCTTCGCCACTGGTGTTCCTCCACATATCTACGCATTTCACCGCTACACGTGGAATTCCACTCTCCTCTTCTGCACTCAAGTCCTCCAGTTTCCAATGACCCTCCACGGTTGAGCCGTGGGCTTTCACATCAGACTTAAAAGACCGCCTGCGCGCGCTTTACGCCCAATAATTCCGGACAACGCTTGCCACCTACGTATTACCGCGGCTGCTGGCACGTAGTTAGCCGTGGCTTTCTGGTTAGGTACCGTCAAGGTACCGCCCTATTCGAACGGTACTTGTTCTTCCCTAACAACAGAGCTTTACGACCCGAAGGCCTTCGTCACTCACGCGGCGTTGCTCCGTCAGACTTTCGTCCATTGCGGAAGATTCCCTACTGCTGCCTCCCGTAGGAGTCTGGGCCGTGTCTCAGTCCCAGTGTGGCCGATCACCCTCTCAGGTCGGCTACGCATCGTCGCCTTGGTAAGCCATTACCTTACCAACTAGCTAATGCGCCGCGGGCCCATCCTGCAGTGTTAGCTCAGAAAGCCAACTTTCAACATTGCACCATGCGGTGCGATGTATTACCCGGTATTAGCTCCGGTTTCCCGGAGTTATCCCAGTCTGCAGGGCAGGTTGCCCACGTGTTACTCACCCGTCCGCCGCTAAGATCAGGGAGCAAGCTCCCATCTCTTCGCTCGACTTGCATGTATTAGGCACGCCGCCAGCGTTCGTCCTGAGCCAGGATCAAACTCTCCGATAGAAAGCTTAATCTAGCTTTTAAAACAATGTTTTGTTTCCGTAGAAACAACTACTTACATGGCGTTTCGTTCAGTTTTCAAAGAGCAATTCGTTTCTTTCGTTGTCGTTTTCAGCGACCCAACTAATATACCATGTTGTTCCGTTTGATGTCAACGACTTTTTTTAAAATGTTTCATATAGTGTTACGCGCTTTTTTTCAGCGGCAACGTTATCTATAATACATGAATATTAAAATGAAGTCAATCATTTTTTTCATGTGTTTGCTGTCGTTTTCTTAACAACGTTCTCTACTTTATCAGTAAACTACGATATGGTCAATGGTATTTAACAAATTCAAAGAAAACATTCTGGTAAACGTTGCTTAAAACAGAACAGGTAAAGCAAACTCTTTTCACATTTACTCATTTCCATTTAATGATGCTTTTCGTTTAATCCAGTAAGTGAATCAATTTTTTATGATTAAACAAACGTTTGATTAGCTTCTCTCCGCTTCAAGAATAAATGATTCTTTCAATGACTCACTTTGCTTTTTCCCCACAAAAAAAGCAGCCGGTTTGGCTGCTTTTAAAGTTACTATGCTAAAAATACAAAATAGGCGATAAACACGAAGAACAGTCCGTACATAATTGGATGAATGTTCTTTCCTTCCCCTTTTACAACCATCGTGATCGGGTACATGACGAATCCAAGCGCAATTCCTGTTGCGATGCTATAAGTCAGCGGCATCGCTATAATGGTTAGAAACGCGGGAACCGCAATCTCAAATCGTTTCCACTCAATGTTACCTAGTACACTCACCATTAGAACACCTACGATAATCAACACTGGTGCTGTGACTGAAGGCGTCACGACTGCTAATAATGGAGAGAAGAATAATGCAAGCAAGAAAAACCCTGCTGTTACGACCGAAGTAAAACCAGTTCGTCCTCCAGCCGCTACTCCTGATGATGACTCAATGTAGGCAGTCGTTGTTGACGTTCCAAGGACAGCGCCAAGAACTGTTGCAGATGAATCTGCAAATAAAGCTTTTCCCGCTCTTGGGAGTTTATTGTCTTTCATTATCCCAGCTTGTGTTGCTACAGCAATTAACGTACCAGCCGTGTCAAAGAAATCAACGAATAAGAAGGTTAAAACGACGACAAGCATGTCAATCGTTAACAAATCACCAAGGTGACCAAAAGCGACGCCGAACGTTGGTTCAAGGCTTGGCACACTTCCCACAATGCCATCTGGTATTGGTACCTGATTAAAGATCATTCCTACGATCGCTGTAATCACCATTCCGTAAAAAATACCACCCGTAACATTACGGACCATTAGAATAACCGTGATAATTAATCCGAATACAGCAAGCAATGTTGGTCCCGCAAGAAGGTTCCCCAGCTGTACAAGGGTAGAATCGTTGTTTTGAACGATCCCTGCACTTTGAAGACCAATAAATGCAATGAAAAGGCCAATTCCACTCGCAGCTGCGTATTTTAATTCCATTGGAATCGCGTTAATAATCATTTCTCTTATTTTAAAAATCGTAATAATAATAAAGATAATTCCTGAAACAAGCACCCCGGCAAGCGCTGTTTCCCATGGTACACCCATAACGGTGACAACTGAGTAGGTAAAAAACGCATTCAATCCCATTCCTGGCGCTAGAGCAATTGGATATCCAGCTAACACACCCATAATTAAAGTACCAAGAGCTGCAGCAAGAGCTGTAGCGGTAAACACGGCGCCTTGATCCATTCCTGCGTCAGCCAATACTGCTGGGTTAACGAATAGAATGTAAGCCATTGATAAGAACGTTGTTAATCCTGCAATTGTTTCTTTTCTATATGTTGTATTGTTTTCTTGAAAGCGAAAAAAACGATCCATTTATTAATTCCCCCTTATTCCCCTTCATCCATCTTTCTAAAAGGCTCTTTACCTTTGCTTATTCTCCGCTAAGGATGATTAACCATTCATGAAAAAGAAAAAAGCCCCGGGTTCTCTACCCGGAGCGGACTAATAGGAAAAGAGAGAACGGCTTAAGAGTCGCTACAGGAGCATACTCTTTCACCACTTCCTCTGTTTCCTTCGTAGTCAGGTTATTTACGGTAACCTGGTAGAGACTTTCGGGCCTTATTCCCGATGTTATACGATGGATGGTCGTTCTATTTATTTACTTTTGTAGTGTATCAGCTATCAGACACGTCGTCAATACAAAACACGAACATTTCTTCTATTTATTATATTTTTTGTTCGTGTTTATTCCCACTCAATAGTAGCTGGCGGCTTAGAAGTGATATCATACACAACACGGTTAACATGATCAACTTCATTGACGATTCTCGTAGATATAATCTCAAGAATCTCAAATGGAATGCGAGCCCAGTCTGAGGTCATTCCATCAATAGATGTTACTGCACGAACACCGATTGTGTAATCATATGTTCTTGCATCTCCCATCACCCCTACACTTCTGAAATCAGGAAGGGCTGTGAAGTATTGCCAGATATCACGATCAAGTCCTGCTTTTTTAATTTCTTCTCGAAGGATGGCATCAGAGTCGCGAACGACTTTAAGCTTTTCCTCCGTTATTTCGCCAATCACACGGATTCCAAGACCAGGGCCAGGGAACGGCTGTCTCCAAACAATTTCATCTGGAAGACCAAGCTCAGTTCCTACTTTACGTACTTCATCTTTAAACAGCATGTTCAACGGTTCAATTAAATCAAGCTTCATGTCTTCAGGTAGGCCGCCTACGTTGTGATGAGATTTAATGGTTTGAGCAGTAGCCGTTCCACTTTCAACGATATCTGTGTAAAGCGTTCCTTGAGCTAGGAATGACATATCCTCAAGCTTTTCAGACTCTTCCTCAAACACATAGATAAACTCGTTTCCAATGATTTTACGCTTTTTCTCTGGATCCGTTACGCCTTTAAGCTTTGTAAGAAAACGGTCGGCTGCGTCAATTTTAATCAGGTTCATTTCAAATCCTTCACCAAATGTTTTCATAACGCTGTCTGCCTCACCCTTACGAAGAAGACCATGATCAACAAACATACATGTTAGCTGGTCACCAATCGCTCGGTGAATTAACGCAGCTACTACAGAAGAATCCACTCCTCCACTTAGCGCACAAAGAACTTTTTTATTTCCAACCGCTTCACGGATTGTATCGATTTGCTCCTCAATGAAGTTCTCCATTGACCATTCACCTTTGCATTCACATACCTTGTAAACGAAATTCTTTAGCAATTCATTTCCATACTCTGTATGACGAACTTCAGGGTGGAATTGAACACCATAAAGATGACGAGAAACGTCACTCATAGCTGCTACTGGACATGATGGGTTCGTTGCCGCTACTTCAAAGCCTTCTGGTGGAGCTTTCACTAGATCTCCATGGCTCATCCAAACAGATTGTTCTTCAGGAAGACCATCATATAAAGGAGATTTATCGTTAATGGTTAGCATAGCCTTACCATACTCACGATGCGTTGCCGCTTCTACGCTTCCACCAAAATGATGCGTCATCAGCTGCATACCATAACAGATTCCAAGAACCGGAATTCCAAGTTCGAAAATTTCTTCATCACAGCGCGGTGCGCCTTCACCATAAACACTGTTCGGACCACCTGAGAAAATAATCCCTTTTGGATTAATCTTCTTAACTTCTTCAGCTGTAATCGTGTTCGGATGCAATTCACTAAATACGCCAAGATCACGAATACGTCTCGCAATTAGTTGGTTGTACTGTCCACCAAAATCGAGGACAATAATGGATTCCTGTTCTTCTAACATCTAATTCCCTCACTTCTATTTAGTCTCTAGTAGCATTTCCTAATTCCAATTAAAAAACGAAAGATTGCTAAGTTATTCTACTTCTTCCCCCAGGTTACACAAAAAAGCCAGAACTCTGCCATGGTACAAAGGCAGAATCCTGGCTTATACTAGGAGTATCTGCCTTCATAGTCAGATCATTTACGGTGATCCGGTAGAGACTTCTGGGCCTTATTCCCAGGGATATACGAAGGTTACAACTTGCTGTTTAAACTATGGATTCATTCTATCAACCGTCTATACAACGGTCAAGATTGCATCTTTTTAATTAAATTTTCCCACAATTGCTTCATTTCATCCCAGGCATCACCGTTCGTTTTCCCGCGATAGTAATTTTCTTCATAACGACGTGTTAATTCTTTCATCTCTTGGGTTTGAAGCTTCTGATCAACTTGAACAGCATACTCTCTAAGCGTTTGGTTTGCACCTCGTTTAATACCATGTAAGTCGAGCAGCCATAGTAGTCTGAAGTAAGCTTCAGAGATTACCTTACCATCATCACGTTTCTTATATTTTGAAATGATATAGCTCTTTAACCATTTCTTATAGTTCTTAAAAGCTACGTAGCATAAAAGTAAAAGGACTACAGTTATCAAGATGGTGTACCATACAGACCATTCAAAGGAGGAAGAAGAGGATCCGGTTGCTTCCTGTTCCTCTGGCATTTGTTCCTGTTGCTGGGGCTGCTCTTCTTCAGCTTGAGCTGGATCAGGCGTTTCTGTATTTGATGCTTCACCCTCATTATAATCACTAACAAAGTCAGCCTGGTTAGAGAATCCACGAGTGGGTTCAAATGGAACCCAGCCTACTTCAGGAAAATACGCTTCAACCCATGAATGCGCATTGTTATTTGTTACTTCATATTCACGATAATCACCTGCTACGTCAACAAATTCTCCTTCCGTAAAGCCTTTCACCCATCTCGCAGGAATTCCAATACTTCTTAATAGAACGGTCATTGAACTAGAGAAATTATCGCAATAACCAAGCTGGGTTTCGAAAAGAAACTGATCTACATAATCATCATTTTCGCCTGGAATAGCGACATCAGATGTTTCGTACACAAATCCATTCCCGACGAAGTAATTTTCAATCGCTCGCGCTTTATCATAAGGATTTTCTTCATCACTCGTAATCTCTTCCGCCAGATCACCAATTCTTCCTGGAAGAGATTCTGGTAATTGAAGATATGTGTTTGCTAAACGCTCGGGATATTCAACTGGTGCATCTCTTAACATTTTTTCTGAAAATGTAGGTGAATCATAGTCTAAATTGTAATTATCAAGCACAACTGATTCGCCAAGATTTTGCGTAAACACTTTTCCACTCAAAGGATTTTCAAGGAATTGCACGTCTTGTCCTGTTTCGATCTTTGTTACCTGGCCAGGATGAACGATAAAGTCAAATTCCTCGTTACCAGTCATGTTCATTTTCATATCAGAGGCTTCTACTTCCACGCCATCTTCAAACAACGTTTCGGTGTTACCTTCGAACATAACACGGTCCTGAACAGATGATTCCCATCCTTTTCCGGTATACACGTCTTTTGTTTCAACCCGCCAGTATCCGCGATCTTTAATTTGCGCTGTAAAAACTGGCGTATCATCCATTACAAAAGGCCCACCAAGACGGGAGTCATCCTCTCCGTATCCAATCTTGTTAATGCCATTCCCATTTCCACCGTCTCCCTCATCACCAGTTGTTTTTTTCAAAAAAGGAACGGGATCTGGCCATAAAGGTTCAGCTTTTGGGGCTATATAGCCAAATAAAGAAGAGAACGCAATTACAACAATTAGCGGCATGAGCCAATAAACAGGAAAACGCCCCTTCGAAAATGAAACTCCTTCCTGTTCCTGAATACGTAAGATTTGTAAAAGACCAAGTAGCACAAATCCTATAACGACAATACGTATGATGGCATTGTCCGCTTGATAGGTTGTAAACGTATCAATTACTGAGATGTAGACAATTGTGACAAGTAGAAATAAAAAGATACGTCTCGTTTGGATTAGCCAATACTGCATCAAGTAGCTAATAAGCCAAAGCAAAATGAAAAACAGGAACGTTCGAAAGACATTCGAAAGACTATCAAAACGGCCATCAAATAATAACCCGATATTCCTAGAAAAATCCGATAGAAAATAATCGAGCCATAAAAAATCAAAGAAAGGTCCAGGGAAAAACATAGCATGTAGCGCGTAAACCATTGCTACCCCTTTAATTGGAAAGGAAATCCAAAAAGGCAGTTGAAAATACGAGAGTAAGAACAAGAAAGCTGTAAACAAAATAAAAATTTCCGTTTGACCCGTATCTGAAATGATCGAGAGAGGTCGTAACCATTCCCAAAACAATAGAAAACCTAATCCGTAGAGGAGAAGAGCGTAAAGCCAGTCCGTTTTTTCATTAACTTGTTGCACGCTTCCCACCCCCCTTTAATTCCTCATTAAACGAATTTCCCGCAATCACATGCGCTTTAATTCCATACTGCATAAGCTGGTTGATCTCTGCTTGTTGTTCCAGTGTAATATGCTCGGTAACAAAGAAAAACTCAACTTGAACCTTCCTAGCAACAAGCTCTTTTAATGTAGAGGTGAAGGCTCCATCAAGCGAAGGACTAATCATCAACACGCCTGTACCTGCTGGAAAATGATGAGCTTCTCTTTTCACAACCGTATCAAATGTTGTATTTCCATTCGCTTGAACGCGTGCGAGATGATGGAAGACTCTCCTTCTTTGAGCCTTCCCTCCATTAATGTTTAAAACAGAATGATCCTTTCCTGATGAAACAAGTCCAATCATCGCATTTTGCTTTAAAGCAGCATTTGTTACAGAAGCGGCAAGCCTTACCGCCTTCTCAAACAAAGGGGATTCAACTCGCCCATAGTGAGCCGTTTCTCGATCAAGAAAGACCATGTAATCCTGACTGATTTGCTGTTCGAATTGCTTGGTTAATAGTTTAGACCCCCGGGCTGTTGCTTTCCAGTCGATCCACGATAGTTTATCTCCAGGTACATAATCCCGTACGCTCACGGCAGTTGAATAATCTAAATCTGCTTTTCTTGGAGATGGCCTTGTTCCCGAAAGCTGTTGATTATAGGGAGACCAGGAAATCTCTTGATAATTTGGGAGAACATAAACGGCTTGCTCGCGCACAACCTTATTCTCATGTTGCACAAACCCAAACAAATCACCTGTTTTACAACGAATTTCCCTGAATTGATATTCTCCCCTTGGAATCGATTTAACGGTATATCGATAAGTTATGTTCCTTCTAAACATAGGAAGCAATAATGCTAGTGAACGTTTCTGATAGGTTGACGACGACTCCTTCGCAAAGGAAATAAGTCTTTCCGGTAGCACGTCTTCTACTACTAAATAGAAAAGTGGAAAGTAGTTTTTTCGTTCAATTCGAATCGATACTGTTAACTCCTGACCATCTGTTAACTCGGTATGACTAATATCGCGCGTCATCTTAATCGATTGAAGTGGATAAAAAATGAGAAGGAGAGAATAAATACCAAAAGGAAGAAAGCTATAGAAGAGAAACCAACTAACAAACCCTCCCTGAAACATTGCATAGGAGAAGGTAAACAGAAAAAGGAGGCCTAAAAACAAGAATTTTAACACTCTATTATTGGCAAGCTTATCCCTCATTTCACTTTCTCTTCCCTCCGAATTGGTACACGAACGCGGTGAAGGATTTCTTTAATAATCTCCTCAGGCTTTTGTCCTTCAAAAGTCGCTTCCGATTTAAGTATAACGCGATGCGATAAAACATAAGGCGCTAAGAATTTCACGTCGTCTGGAAGAACATAATCACGATTTCTCATAAATGCATACGCCTGGCAAGCTTTCATTAATGAAAGAGATCCACGCGGACTTGCCCCCAGATAGATCGACGTATTATTTCGCGTTCGACTTACAATATCAATAATGTATTGTTTGACCGATTCATCCACAAAAACAGCTTTTACTTTTTTCTGCATATCAAGCAGCTCTCCAAGCTCGAGAGCCGTGCCAATCGAGTCGATTGGGTGGGCATGCTCCGTCCGATTCAGCACTTCAAGCTCTTCTTCAGGAGAAGGATAGCCCATTCGCAACTTCAACAAAAAGCGATCAAGCTGTGCCTCAGGAAGTGGATAGGTTCCTTCGTACTCAATAGGGTTTTGCGTTGCCATTACAAAAAAAGGCTGTGGTAGAACATGTGTCTCTCCATCGACCGTTACATTCCCTTCCTCCATTCCTTCAAGAAGAGCTGATTGTGTTTTCGGTGATGTTCGATTAATTTCATCTGCTAGAATAATATTTCCTAACAATGGCCCTTTCCGAAATTCAAATTTCATTTCGCGTTGATTAAAGATAGAAACCCCTGTTAAATCTGAAGGCAGTAAATCTGGTGTAAACTGAATGCGGTTAAATTGAGCACCAACGGACTTCGCTAACGCCCGGACCATCATCGTTTTTCCTACGCCAGGAACATCTTCAAGAAGCACATGACTACCAGCGAGCAGCGCCACTAGACTTAATTCAGTGACATCCCGCTTTCCGACCATTACCTTTTCAATATTCTCGATCACTTGCTGTACAGCTGGGTGGTACGCATCAAACTGGTAAGATGAACTCATCATTGATTCCTCCAATAATCTTGATCTGCCCTAATTATTTTAAAAATAGGTCTCATTTCCTATCATTTTTCCATAACACAATCAAAAACAAATGTCTGAATACTCATAACCTTATTGTAACAAAAAATACTTTAACGACGTTAATAAGAAGAGAGTTTTCCTATATTTTCATTTTCTTTCATGCCTAGCGATCACAGGCGGCATTGATATTCGTTTTAACCTGGATGAAAAAGGGAAACCACCTTACAGATGATTACACCAAAAGAATTCATAATCTTCAAACTAAAATATCGAGGTGAGTACATAAGGTCACGCTATGTCTCTCGTCCCTCTCGTCTAAAACGAAAAAGGAGGAAGTACAATGGCAGGTAATCGCGGTGTCGTCTATACAGGTTCAGGTCGTGTTGAAGTTCAGGATATTAGCTATCCAGATTTAGTTCTTCGTGAGGGTCCTGGTGTACCGAAAAGCAATGCTGGTCGTAAATGTGAACACGGCGTGATCTTAAAGAATATTGTGACAAATATATGCGGAAGCGACCAGCATATGGTTCGTGGTCGCACAACGGCTCCCTCTGGTTTAGTTCTTGGTCATGAAATAACAGGAGAAGTGATTGAGGTTGGACGAGACGTTGAGTTTATTAAAAAAGGGGACATTGTTTCCGTTCCATTCAATGTTGCTTGTGGTCGATGTAAGATGTGTAAGCGTCAGGACACCCATATTTGTCAAAACGTGAATCCCGAACGCCCCGGTGCTGCTTACGGATATGTTGATATGGGTGGCTGGGTTGGTGGCCAATCCGAATATGTAATGGTGCCATATGCAGACTTTCAATTGCTTGCCTTTCCTGATAAAGAGAAAGCGATGGAGAAAATCCTCGACTTAACAATGCTATCCGATATTTTTCCTACCGGCTATCACGGAGCGATCAGTGCAGGAGTAACGACAGGGTCAACCGTGTACGTTGCCGGAGCAGGACCAGTTGGACTTGCTGCTGCTCATTCCGCTCAATTACTCGGTGCAGCTGTTGTGATCGTAGGTGATTTGAAAGAAGAACGTCTCGCTCAGGCACGTAGCTTCGGGTGTGAAACGATTAATCTCAAAGAACACAATGATCCAGGTGAACAAATCGAACAAATACTCGGCATACCTGAGGTGGATTGTGCGATCGATGCAGTTGGATTTGAAGCTTATGGACACGGAACTGATAATGAAGAGCAGCCGGCCATTGTGCTAAATACAATGATGGATGTTGTAGAAGCTGGAGGGAAGATGGGTATCCCAGGGTTATATGTAACGGAGGATCCCGGAGCAGATGATAAAGATGCTAAGCAAGGCTCCCTTAAAGTAAGATTTGGACTTGGCTGGTCAAAAGCACACCATTTTGTTACAGGGCAAACACCTGTCATGCAATATCATCGTCAATTAATGATGGCGATTCTAAACGGAAAAGCCGATATTGCAAAGGCCGTAAATGCAACCGTTATCAGTCTCGATGAAGCTCCTCAAGGGTATAATGAGTTTGATAGTGGTGTAGCGAAGAAGTTTGTGATTGACCCACATGGAATGTTGAAGAGGTAAATCATTAGTCGAAAAAGAAGTCACTCCTAATCGCTAGGAGTGACTTCTTTTATGACAGATACTATTAATACGAAAATAACAAATCTGGAAGGGGCTTTCGATGTCAGTTCTCAATGGCTACAAACGAAAGACTCGTTCTCTTATTTGAAGTAAGGATATCTGGAACATAATCATGTGGTAGTGGTAAAAGAGATGATTAAGGAGTAATCAAGGTTGTCTTTTCATTCAAAAAAAGAGAGAGGATTTTCTCCTCTCTCTTTTTGCATTCTATTCCATTAAACTAGTTTACGATCCCAATGACGATGCGTCGCAATCGCTTCACTGAACTCATTTACAAATTTATTCATATCTGTTCCAGTGATAACCCCTGATTGCCCGACTAAGTCGTTATTCTCTAACCACTTCATACCTTCATGCGTTCCGCCGATTGGTTTAAAGTGTGAGAATGCTTCATTGATAAAGTAATTAGCGGATTGATAGAATCCTTTACTTTCTTGATGCCCACCAACCGCGTAAATTGCATCAAACAAGACAGAATCACAAGTGAGGAATGTGTGATCAATCTCAGCTTCAGCGCCATCAGTAGCTGTTTTCACACCGCGCTTATCGCTAATTAGTTCAGGTTTAATCCCTTTTTCTTTCAGCTCATTAAGTACTTGAATGAGCTCTTCTCCATTAAATCCATTGTCTACAATTACGCCTACTTTACGAGTATCTGGCGTAAACGTTGTATTTAATTGACTGAGTGCAGGGGATGTTTTTGTAATATCTGATCCACCTTCTTTAGGTTCCTTCGCTCCAATATTTTGAGCGACGGTTTGAGAAAGATCTAGATTAATATTCGCAAGCATATCCACTACTTGTTGCTGAACGGACTTACTTTGTAGCTTACCTAGTTCAAAGCTGAAGGCATTCTTAATGTGCTCTTTCTCTACATCACTCATGCTGTTAAAGAAGAGAACGGCCTGAGAGAAATGGTCTTTGAAACTTTCACTGCGAGCACGGACCTTATGACCGTCAACTTTCTCCTGATAATGAACGTAGCCACCTTCTTCTTCTGTCGCTGGTTCTGGCTGATTATCAGCAAGAGAGTTTTTGTGGTAGCTTACTTGGCCTTTGTTAATCGTTTGGCGCATAAAACCATCACGTTGATTGTTGAAAAATGGGCAAACTGGGCGATTAATCGGCAACTCATGATAGTTCGCACTCCCAAAACGGTTAATCTGTGTATCTGTATAAGAGAACAAACGGCCTTGCAGTAGTGGATCATTTGAAAAGTCGATTCCTTTTACAACGTTACCTGGGTGAAAAGCAACCTGTTCATTTTCAGCAAAGACGTTTTCAACATTTCGATTCAACGTCATTTTACCAACGATTTTGACAGGAATATCTTCCTCTGGCCAAATCTTAGTTGGATCTAGAACATCAAAATCGAATTTAAATTCATCTTCTTCGTTAATAATTTGCACGCCCAGTTCCCATTCTGGATAGTCACCATTTTCAATAGATTCATATAAGTCGCCGCGATGGAAATCGGCATCTTTACCCGAAATTTTTTGTGCTTCATCCCATACAAGTGAATGGATACCTAACTTTGGTTTCCAGTGAAACTTAATAAACCGCGCTTCGCCTTTTGCATTCACAAACCGGAATGTATGAACGCCGAATCCTTCCATCATACGTAAGCTTCTAGGAATGGCTCTGTCCGACATTGCCCACATCGCCATATGAGCGGATTCCTGATTATTAGCAATAAAGTCCCAGAACGTATCATGAGCAGAAGCAGCCTGTGGCATACCATTATGAGGCTCAGGCTTTACCGCATGAATTAAGTCTGGGAATTTAATCGCGTCCTGAATAAAGAATACAGGCATGTTATTCCCAACTAAATCATAGTTTCCCTCATCCGTATAGAAACGTGTGGAAAATCCTCTTACATCTCGTACCGTTTCAGCAGACCCTTTTGAACCTGCTACTGTTGAAAAGCGAACAAATACTGGCGTTTTTCTGGAAGTGTCCTTTAAAAATTCAGCGTCTGTGATTTCTTCAAGAGACTCATAAACTTCAAACTCACCATGAGCCGAGAAACCTCGTGCATGCACAACACGTTCAGGAATGCGCTCATGGTCAAAGTGCGTCATTTTTTCTCTAAAATGAAAATCTTCCATTAGCGTTGGGCCGCGTTCCCCTGCTTTTAGTGAAAATTCGTCTTCCGAAACTTTAAGCCCTTGATTTGTGGTCATTTTGCCTTCATCAGTCGTGCTATATTGGTCTAATTGCTTTTTCTTTTTATTCTCGCTCACTACAATTCCTCCCGCTATGTCGATATGTAAAATCTCATATAGAGCGGTTCCCCAACTGACTGAATTCAAACATTTTTTTCAATATATTAGGTTATTTTACTAATAGAAAAACTCCATTATCTTCATTGATAACGGAGTGCATCCTAGCTCAAAAAGCATCTTCTATTCAATTAATCAACATTTCTTAACTCATGGAACTTTATATAGACAAAGCAGGCATACAAAACAACTAATACAGCCCCACCTGCCATAATGTGATTAATCCCAATGCCTGTAGAAAGCAAAAGGGCAGTCATTGCATAGCTGACCGGGATAAGCCCCATCGAAGCAAGAGAGATCAACCCCATGACTCGTCCTAGTACCTTCTCGTCAATCATACCTTGTATCGCAGATATAAAAGGGATATTGCTTGCAGAAAGACATGCACCAAACAGCACCAGCATAAGAATACTCACCCATAGCACTGACGAGAAACTTAGACCAATAAAAGCAAGACCTGAAGCAATAAGAGTAAGTAGCGCAATTTTCCCACGTCTTTTCGTTAAATTAAGAACGCCAACGACAATGGAGCCGATCAACATCCCAACAGCCGCTCCTGCTTCTAGCAAACTAAACGTCATTGCATCCCCATCCAGAATGGATTTCACAAAAAGGGGAAGACCCATCGACATGGGACCAACAAGAAATAAATTCATAAAAACGGTTGTTAGCACGACTACGACTAAAACTCTTGATCCCTTTACATAAAGAAGCCCTTCTTTAAAAGTCTCGAAAAAAGATTGTTCATTCGTCTCCTGCTCTACTTCTCGCTTTGGAATCTTCATCAAGTAGATTAGCATACTACCAAGAAACAGCATGATCGCTGTTATCGTAAAGACAAGTTCATAGCTGCCGAACGCGATTAATAACCCAGCTAGCATGGGAGCAATGATAAAAGAAGACTGGTTTGTCATTTGGATAATGGAATTACCTCTCGTAAGGTTTACTTTCCGAATAATGGATGGAATCACGGCACTTTCTGCTGCCCAGAAAAATGCATCAAGAATACCAAAGAAAAAAGCAACCCCGACAAACGTCCACAATGTCACATCGCCGAAGATAAACCAAAGAACAAGACCAACAAGCAAAATCCCTCTCGAAAAATCAGATAGAAACATCATTTTTGTTTTACTCATCCGATCGGCAACTGTTCCGCTTATAACCATAAACAATAATCTAGGAATGCTTGATGCAATATAAATTAGTCCTAATGAAGCTTCAAGATTTAACACGTTGACGATATACCAGCTTTCCGAAAAAAGAAAAAAGGAAATCCCAAAACTTGATAAAAACGCCGCTCCCCACAAGAGAAGAAAGTTTTTGTTTCTAAAAATAGAATCGACTTGCGCAATGTGTTCATTTTGTTCAAGAACGTTCTCTTTTAATGCCATCCCCAACACCTCTGCTTTTTTGATAGCTTAAGTGTATCGAAAAGCAGTGTGGTAAGACGATGACCCACGGTTTGAAATCCCCTCCGCCTTAAGTCGGAATACCCCTTTCCCTTAATCTTGTTCCATTTTTAATTCTTGAAATTCCTTCTGATCATTCTCCCATGCAACGCCTACCCTCTCATTCTCATCACTTTTATTAAGTTCGATTAGATTTAATAATGGATCCTCTACACCTTTTTCAATCACCTGGATGGTGACGCTCCCATCCTGACCAAGCTCAGGCTTGATCCATTCAAATACTTTCGTTAAATCTCGCACAACGTAAGGATGCCCAGGATAAAAACCATCCGTTTCATAATAAAGGGCTAGAAGCATATTCGAACACTTGCCATCCTGATCGATGGCATTGCAACTGATCCAGTGCGCTTCGTGCGTATCGTGATCGGAAACGTTCGGGATGATACGCTCTTCGTCTAAGGTCTGCATTTTCGGTATCAATCGTTCTTCCATCTCGTGACTAAGCGTACTTGGATGTTCTTCTGCCATCTCCTTCTTCAAATCCGCTATCGATGAAATCAACTGGACATCTTTAATTAGTAACTCCATCTGGTAGCCTTCCTTCGCTTCATCCGGGCGCCCAAACACCATCAATTGACCAATATCCACACCTTTTGATCGAATCCATTCAATCAGTTCCATCATATCTTTTAGCGCTTCTTCTTTTAATCCATAGCGACTGAGTAAGTGATCGTCCTGAACATTTAAGCGATAAAACCCTTCCTCCGTATAATCGAGGTATGTACTGTATTGTCCCTCTTGTATTCTAGTAAATCCAAATTCGCTAATATCCAACATATCGGCTTCAATCGTTTGGTACTTCTCGTAAGTTTTCTTTCCTTTTTCGTAGTCATCTCCCTCTACATTTGTGCGAAATAAACCATTAACATCAATCCAAAAATCAAAGTCCGGGTTATCTTTTAGAGCCACTTTATGCTCTGTATCTCCTAAGTTTGCTTTACTACTATTGCCAGCATAAACGAGTGTAATTTCTTCCCCGTACTTCTTTTTCATATACTTGTTTATTTCATCTTCAGGATCAGCGAAAAAACCACTAAAATATGTCACCACAATCCATATGATAATACCTGTTAAGATGAGAAGAAAAAGGAAGACACCTCCAACAATCCAGGCAACCATTTTCACCGTTGAAGACATCCCTTTCTTTTTTCCTTTTTTCTGTTTCTCCTGCACAATTTTTGCCTCCTCTAGCACGAAACGCATCTATAGCATACATTATAGCGACCGATCGAAAGGATTCATACAAAATATTCCTTTCTTACACGTAAAAAAGACCCTTTCGAAGTTTAATAAACTTACAAAAAGGTCTTCCTAATCGTCTATCATATATCATTCACTAGAATATAGGTCGCTTTCACTGGACCATGAACTCCGACAATTAAATTCATTTCAATGTCAGCACTGTTGCTTGGACCCGTTACAAAGCTCATGCAGGAGGGAACAAGATTCCCTTTTTTCTCTTCCTTATGAATCAGTTGACTCGCTTGCGTCATTCGAGGCACGAGCGTACTCTTTGGGACAATCGCAATGAATGTTTCTGGTAGTAAGCTAATTGACCGACCATTATACCGGTCGTTAAACAACGTCACGGTTCCAGATTCAGCTAGCGTGATATCACTAAAGACAATCCCCGCCCCTGCTCGTTCAGCAAACGACACATTTTCTTGCCCTTTCTTTTCATCCCAAACATGAACGTTATAGCCCTCCAATTGTATTTCTTTATAGAAATTTGTTAAGCCGGTTGCTTCATTCCTTGATCCACCTGCACCGACTACTTTCGTTACATCATAGTTTAGGAGGACAGAGCGTAACGTATCTCCTAGGCTCTCCAAATCCGTTCTCATAAAAGACGTATGAATGATTTTACACTGTTCCTCCAATTTCTCGACGAGCTCCTCTTGCGTTGCTCCTTGAAATACACGCTCCTGCGGATGAACGGAATAATGAGGAGCTTCTACTTTCCTTTTTCGTGATCGCCCAAGCTGCTCTGCCAGATTGTCCAAAAACGCTTCACGATTATGAATCGCCATTACTGATCACACCTTTCTCTCGTTTGTGATACCAGTCCCTGAAGCGCTCTTTCGGTGGCGCGGGAAAATCACGTTGCTCTGTCCAGCCTTTCATCGGCCCCGGTCCTTTTTCGATATATTCCTCTTTCGTCCATGGTTTTAGCGTCGTTCTTGCCATTTTCGTCGATAGCTTATATGCGGCAGGAGTGGAAGCCCACTTCGCAAAACCCATCATCATCATTTTTTCCGCTCTGGTCGTCATTTTTTCGCGTTCCACAATGATTTCGCGATGTCTGATTAAATGCTCATGAAGCGGAATTTTGACAGGACATGCTTCCGTACATGCCGCACACAAAGTCGAAGCATATGGAAGATCCTTGTGATCGTCGTACCCGTCCAGCAAGGGGGTAAGTACAGCTCCGATCGGCCCTGGATAAATCGATCCATATGAATGACCACCAACGTGACGATAGACGGGACAAGCATTAATGCAGGCAGCACAGCGAATGCAATGGAGAGCTGATTGAAATTCCGTCCCAAGTATTTTCGATCGTCCATTATCTACAATCACAAGGTGAAAATCTTCCGGACCGTCTACTTCATTTTCAAGCCGCGTTCCAGTTAATGCTGTAATATAGCTCGTAAGCTTTTGCCCTACAGCAGCACGCGTTAACAAACTCACCACAACTTCTAAGTCCTCCCAAGTTGGCACAATTCGCTCCATGCCCATGACAGATATTTGGGTATCAGGAAGAGACGTTACCATTCTCGCATTCCCTTCATTTGTAACAAGCGTGATTGCTCCAGATTCCGCAACCGCAAAGTTACACCCCGTGATCCCAATATCTGCTTTTAGAAAATCCTGGCGCAATTGTTCCCGAGCAAAAGCGGCGAGCTCAACAGGATCATCCGAACCAGTATAGCCTTTCTTCTTCATAAATGTTTCGCGAATTTGCTCTTTATTTTTATGAAGCGCTGGGGTCACGATATGAGAAGGAGGATCTTCATCCAATTGTAAAATCCACTCACCAAGGTCCGATTCAACTACCTCACATCCACTTTGTTCAAGAGCCGCATTCAATCCAATTTCTTCTGTCACCATTGATTTGGATTTAACGACTTTCTTCGCTTGTTTTTTCTTCGCGATTTCCTGAATATACTCGTTCGCTTCTTCCGCAGTTTCTGCAAAAAAAACGGTTCCACCACGTTTTTCCACCTGCTCACTTAATTGATGCAAATAATAATCCAGGTTTTCCATCGTATGAGAACGAATCTCTTCACCAAGGGTTCTCCAATCCTCCCAGTCCCCCAATTCTTCCGCTGCTTTTAAACGTCCTGAACGAAATCGTCCTTGAGCACTAGAAACAGCCTTTCTCATAAAGGAATTATTAAGACCATCTTGAATTCGTTCAGCATAAGGTTTATGAACAATTTTAATACTCATCTCTACCCCTCCTCACTGAGTGTTCAATACTTGTGCGATATGAAGACACTTTACTTCCTGCCCATTTCTTCGTAACCGACCACCCATATTCATGACGCAACCCATATCGCCACCAATTAAGTAGTCAGCATGCGTTTCTTCAATATGCTCAGCTTTCTCTTGCACCATCTGTCCGGATATGTGCGAATTTTTTACGGCGAATGTTCCGCCAAATCCACAGCAGTCCTCTTTCATTGGAAGGTCAATAAGATGTAGACCCTTTACATTTTCTAATAAAATTCTTGGAGCGTCCTTAACGCCTAACAAACGCGTCATATGACACGATGGATGATACGTTGCCGTTCCCGTAAATGTAGAGCCTACGTCTTTTACTTTTAGCACATCAACCAAAAACTGTGTTAATTCAAACGTTTTATCCGATAGTTTACGTGCTCTATCATCCCACTCCGGTTCCTCTGCCAATACTTTCGGGTATTCTTTCAACATCTGTACGCAAGATCCTGAAGGGCCAACGACATACTCGGATGATTCAAAAGCCTTGATCATTTGCTTCATCGCTTTGACCGACTCACTCTTGTACCCACTGTTATAAGCAGGTTGTCCACAGCACGTCTGTCCAGCTGGAAAATCGACTTCACATCCAAAGCGCTCTAACAGTTCCACCGTATCCTTTCCAACATCTGGTGTGAATGTGTCACATAAACAAGTAATAAATAATGATACTTTCATGATCATACCTCCCCTTTAGACATAAGGTCATCAGATGACTAAACGAAATAAAAAGGAAACTGCCTAAATCAGATCCCTTCACTTCATAAAATTAGCTAACGACTCTTCTACATTGTTAAGATGTGCTAACATTGCTTCTCGAGCTTTATCCTCTTTACGAGTTTCGATTGCATCTAATATTCTTTGATGTTCTTGTAACAAGCGTTCTGTCCCTTCCGGAGTATGCAGCAATTTACGCGTTTCTCGCATCGCCTGCATCATAATTTCAGAAACACTGTTCATTAAGTTAATCAGCATTTGATTGTGACTCGCTTTCACTAATGCCATATGAAACGCTAAATCAGCCTGTTCCCCAATCTCACCACTTCCCTTTGCCTCTTCCATTTTCCTAAGGGCGTCTTTCATCGGAAACAAATCTTCATTTTTATGTGACGAAGCTGCCGATCCCGCTGCGCCAACCTCTAAAATCTTTCGTACTTCCAATAGTTCCTTCAGATCCTCTGACTTCATCAAAAATGCGACGGATACAGGTAGCGAAAAACGCGAGGCTTCAAAGGACTTCACATATGTCCCTTCTCCCTGTCGCATTTCAAGAATACCCATTGCACGAAGCGCACTTAATGACTCTCGAATAGCCGACCTTCCGACATTAAAGTTTTTCGCCAAAACTTCCACGCTATCAAGTTTATCTCCTGACTTCAATGTTCCATTTTTCAGCGATTCGAGTAGAGAATCTGCGACTTGCTCATAGATTTTTTTCGATCGAATCGGTTTATATTCCACCATTTACCCTCCAACTTCCTATCGTGTGTTACTTTTATTTTACTCTAAATAGAAGAATTGGAAAAGTGACGAAGCAATTAAAACAGCACTGTCAAGAGTAAAGCAGCTACCCCAACGAGAAGTCCGTATAGCAAAGCTGGTAAAATCGTTTTCCGAATAATATCTCCCTCTTTTCCAGAAAGCCCAACCACAGTTCCTGCTGCAACAACGTTATGAACACAAATCATATTACCAGCGGCAGCCCCAATAACTTGAAGCGATAGAATTGTATCCTTTGCGAGTCCCGTCTCTTTCGCAATGCTATATTGAATGGGAGAAAACGTGAGTGTCGATACTGTCGCACTCCCAGTAATAAACGCTCCCAATTCTCCAAGAAATGGAGCAGCGAGCACCCACATGGAACCAAACCCACTCGCCAGGGTTTGAGCTATGTATTGAGGCATGCTAATCAGATCGTTCATATTCATTCCTGAATTTGTAAATACTTGCACAAGAGCCAGTGTGGCGATTAAAGCTAACGCTGCATCTTTCATCGATAGGATCGATTCCTTTGCAGCAGCTGAAAAATTCCGGAATGATTTTCGTTGAATGAGTACCGCTAAAATCGTTGCAAGCACGAGCACAGTTCCCGGTGAATACAATACTTGCCACTTGGAAGTAATGCCTTCAACACCTAAAATATTCGACCACGTCAAGTCCACCCAACGTAACGTGAAGTCTTTTACAACAGGTACAATTCGAGTCAATAACAATAGCGCAACAATAATCAAGTAAGGAGACCAGGCTGATGCTAATCCCATCTTTGAGCCTTTTTCGTCTATAACAAAACCTTCTTGAAGTGCTTCTTGCCATGAAGATTTCGGAATCAAGAAACCTTTCTTTGCAGTGAGTGTCGCTACGACTAACCCGGTAAGGGAAGCTAAGATAGCAACAACTCGTGACCGAACAAAACAGCATAGAGATAAGCCGATGACGTATAAGTAATTCCGATTAATAATGTCCAAGGGAGCATTCTATTGCATCTTTCCAACTCTTCTTTTTACCAAAAAAACACAGTTAGAACAACGACTAATATAAACGGAATGAAAGTACCGGCAAATAAATCGAAAAAGCAATTTGACACCGATATCTTGATAAAAAGATAAACCTGCGTCTGGTAGATTACTAAGCCCCACTTGAATTGGCGTACCGACAGCACCATAAATCCCGCTGAACTATCTGCAATGAGAGCAATTGCCGCTGCTGCCATTGGGGTAAAACCTAACGCTACTAACAGCGGTCCGGTGAGCGCCGCTGGAGTACCAAATCCTGCAGCACCCTCGATTAATGCCCCAAATAAAAAAGCCACAATAACAATTTGCACTCGCATGTCTGTTGATATTTTCGAAACCCTTGATTAATTCGATTCACAGCACCTGTATGACGAAGTGTATTCAATAAAACGATCGCACCGAACAAAATAAATAAGATGGTTACCGCCTTTGCGATCCTTCCAGAACAGATGCAAGAATAACCTCTCCCTCTACCCCCAAACAAAAGAAGCTAAGATAATAACAATTAACGCACTGAAGAACATTCTTTCTTAGCAGGCATTCGAAGGAGCACTAAAAAGATAAATGGGGCTAAAATGGCACTTAAAGCAACAAGTAGTAGCATCAACTACCTCCGTTTTCTTAGGTTCATAATTTGTTAGCGCTTTCAGTTCAAGTTATAAAAAAACAAGTCATCAGATGACCTGTTGTTTTATTTTATACTGATAGACTTGCTGTTACAAGTGTTTTTTGTCATATAGTCAGAATAGGATGTGATTTATTCCTTCTCATGTTTAATGCACAGAACATAAAAAACTTCCCACAGTCATAAAACTGGAGGAAGCTTTAAATCTACTCAATGTTCTGAGCAGTAGGGAACATGAATTACATCATGCGCCCTTAAGGTGAGAGGGTGTAATATCTCTTTTTGTAGCTGAAGCTTGCATTTATTAGTAAAATGATAGCACTTTTAGCAGATAGACTTTGTACCACTCGTGTTTTAAGTGGTATTTATAGATAAAATTGTGTAGTGATTTTACCTATTTCATACAAATGAAGATAAAATAGACTACTTGGTTAAGCAAAGCTATATCAACTTTCGTTTAAAAAAGTGTCAACTCATTAACGGTACTCTGATTGTGTTTATCTACCAATGGGATAACCGCTCCTTCATCAGAAAACTTTCCTTGATCATTATTAAATACGGGGCCATTTTTTCCATATGACTCATAATAAATTAAACCTATATCAAGCATTCTAAATTTTTTCTTCAACATATCGTAAAAATTAGAGTTATGTGTTGAAATAATAAATTGTTTTTCAATGTGTTCCTGACTTACAATACCCTCATAAGATCAATAAAAGATATAATATTCAAATCGTCCATGCTTTGTATAGGGTCTCCATACATATTAGATTTAGGGAGTCCATTTTTGTTTAATTGCCATTGTAAGAAAATAGATATTGCTATGTTCTAATTTGGGCTGCACTATAAATAAAAGTAGGGTACTTTCAACTCCATCTTCAGTCAAGACATTCAATAACAACCTGTTTGATTTATACCTTTTAGTAGCACTAAATTCAATTTTTCTATATAAGGGATGGGAATTTATTTTATTATAAATGCTTTGAACTAAATTAAACAACATTTGAAGTGACTCATGTTGAGCTTATTAATTGTATCTGGAACACTGCTAATTAGTTGATTAATTAACGTTAATCATTATTTAGTTCCTCAATATAATTTTCCTCAGTTTTAAATTGTTCTTTGAATGATTCTAACTTACACTTGCCCTCTTTTATTCTGTCTATTAACATAATGAATCTATATTGGATTTAAGATTATTAATAATTTGTTTTCTTTCATTGTTTGTTTTTTGTCTCTGTTCTATTTCTTGTATTTTGCATATAAATATGATTCGTTTATTCACATCAAAATCTTCCTTAAACCCAAAGAAGACATCGTTTGAATTAAATATTCTTCTCACTTTATTTTGTTAAAAGCCGTTTATTATCCTCTAGTAAACCTTCTAAATTGTATGTTTCATTAATATTAAACTCTTTTTCTAATTTTATTTTATTCTCAGATAAAATTTTTATCTTATTTGTAACAGTATTAACTAAATCTTCAGTTTTGTAGATCAATTGAGAGATTATACTTATTTAACTCTTCTTCAATCTCAATTAATTTAGCTTCTTCCATTTTTATATTTTGAGATACCCTTCTTACTTCATTTTCCAAAGTGTTAATCTCAATCTTTTTTTTACTTAACACTTCATCGTACTCATTAAGTAATCTCTTAAGTTTATTTTGATTTTCCTTTATACTTTTAATTATTCTGATTTCACCTCAGCTTTTTTGGCCTCATCTCCAAATCCTTTACTCCTTTTTAAAAGTTCAGCAAAATTAGAAGCATTGGCCAATCCACTATTTTCTATATGTCTTATAATATCGCTGCTACTTTTTCCTTCACTACCACAGATTGGACAACTGGTTAAATCCTTATGATTCTCAAGATATTCAACAGTAGTTTTTACCAATTGTTTGTGTTGGTCATTTAAATAGAAGCATCTTCTAACATTTTTTTTGAATCATTAAAAAGTTCTTCTCTTAATTCAAACTCTTTTTCTAACATCACTTTTTCATTACTTAAACTATTAAGGTTTAGTAAGATAGATTTTGCATCTTCGAGTAATAGAGAGCCATTAATATTTTCTCTACAAATTCTAATGCGTGTTGAAAATTATAATTTATATTAGCTTCATCAATTACAGTATATAATTTATTAAATAACTCAACATCATAATCAATTTTTTCTGATGTTGACTAAGTACCTGATTCAATTGAGTCTTTTGATGCCTACTATCGTTTAATTTACTAATATCTTGTTTACATTTGGGAGTTGAATTTTTAGTGCATTAAGTTCATTTATTATATTTGTTTTATCATGCAATTCCGTTAATTTTTTTAACCTATATAATATTCCTGTTCATTCAACAATCTATTTTTCTTACTTAAAAAATTAACTTGAGCAGACTCTACTTTCCTAAGTTTCTCTGATAATATCCCTTCTTTTTCTAACTCCTCACCTTTTAACTTATTTAAGTATTTCGGAAGACCTGTAATGTCATCTCTAATTTTTAAGTTTGAATTAACACAGTCATTAAACTTTTTTTTAGTAAATTTTCAATATCGTTTTCAGATACATTCTGATGATCCATCTGATTTTGTAACAACTCGATTTCCTTGTCTACTAAACCCTTTTTGTTTTCTATCTCCTTTAGATAGCTCTTTCTCTCTTCAATTTCATTATTGATTTTTTCCTTGACATTCTTAAATTTAATTTCATATTCTCTAAAGTAATCAGTACCTAACATTTCTGATAGTGAGTTATATCGTTCTCCATCTTTTGTATCGTTAATAAAATGTGTTATCTTCTCTTGTCCCAAATTATGAGTTAAGTTATACATCCTATTGATATTATTAAGGTTTACTTTTTGTAACCACTCAGTATTTACAATTAATTTTGTTAAATAATCCTCAGGGTCATTAACTTGAATACCATTTTCATTAATTATCTCGAGAACACTCTTACCATAATCAGTCGAATTACCCTTATTTTTTTCTCCAGTTCTTATAATAGTAATATCTTTTTCATCACTATTTCTTAATACTAGCTTCACTTTCGGAATAGAACTCTTCTTTGTCTGATTAGCGATGAACTTTGAACGGTTTCGCTCATCATTTGATGTATCATACCTATGGAGCCTTCCAGTTAACCCCCATTCCAAAGCATCAAAGAATGAGGTTTTTCCGTGCCCATTTGGTCCAAAGAGAATAATGACTTTGGATTGCCCTAAATTAAAAACCTGCTTTTCAATAAAACCTCGAAAACCTTCAACTTCCAACCGTTTTATAAACATCATTCACCCAACTTTCTTACAATTATACTGAAAATCTGTTCTTCTGATAGTTGATTAGCTATTTCAAAGAAGCCTTCATCTAATCTATTAGTTACTTCTGCAGGTAATTGTTCTTTTAAATTGGTAAGGAAATGTTGGTGACCAAATAAAAAAGTATCAAAAGATTCATTGTATGTTAATTTGAACGGCAATCTCTCCTCAATTATTTCACTTTTAGAGATTACGATTTTCCTAAAATACAACCTATCATTTTCTATGTATTTTCTATCTAATGGATTTATATCTTCATTAACATACATAATCAAATACATATCCCAACGATAACCATCATAATTATTCTTTAATCTCCCTTGCACTCTTGAAGCAAATTCCGTTTGAGACCTTTCCCATTCATTCATTAATTGGTCTAGTGTATCAAAGTGCTTTAAACCAAATATACTCTTGTGAGAAACATACACACTGTCGAGAAATTGCCATTCCTTTTTTATTAACTTGAATTCATTATACTCTAAAAATAAATCGTTTAATTTATTCATATCATTGACTAGCCCTCTCTATATTTACTAATTGGTTATTCTTAATTAGAAAGTCCATACCTGATTTTCTGATACAATTAGCACATAATATTTTTATATTTCCTAATTCTTCAAATGTATTATTCTTTGGTTCAATACCTTTGAGTAATCCAGTTTCATTTAATTCACTAAAATCTTTTAACAAGTTATCAAAAGGATAATTTTTTCCATTACCACAATTAAGACAGATATTTTCATCGTCATAAATGTTATGAAAATTATCTATTATCCAGAGATTTTCAAATATTATTTTTTTATAAGGAGACGATGCCAGCTCTAACCCTAATTGCAATGTAATGAAAGGTATCGAAAACCTATCCAATGAGAATATCAAATTAACAAATTCCTTAGTTTCTTCATATATAATCTCTAAATTAGATATATCATAGTTAGTTAATTTCCACCTTTCAGCATTACAATTTATATAAGTTAATAATTCCCATAGCTCTCCAAGCCCCTGTGAGATGATTACTTCTCTTTCATATCCTGCACGAGGGTGATAATATTTGGATAGGAATTCCTTTAGTTCTAATTCATTCATACTAACAAGTGCTCCATATACCTCTTCCATTGATTTATTTATTAACTCTTTAAAATCTTCACTCCTAATTCTTGCAATTCTACTATTGAAACGAGGTAAGTAATTATCCAGTTGAATTTGTATGGGTGGTTTAGGGGTCTCCACCTCTATAGTTGGAAGTTGCACATATTGTAATATTTCATTTAGTTTCTCAACACTTTCAGCATCTAGCCTTGAAAATGCCACATCTTTAGAAGCTATTTTTGTTATAATACCTATAAGTTCAGTAGATCCATTTTTTATACTATAAACCCCTGATCCAGAGAAGCCCTGACAATTGGTAGCAGCTCCACTTAAATATGTATCAAGGGTATCCTCGGTTCTTATTTGAAACATCTTAGTTTGCTTATCCAGTAATTTATCTGTAATTTTAAAACCTAACCCCACTCCTTCTGGCATTGGACTAGGAAAACCATAAAATTCTCCAATCAGATTATTTTCCACAGTGCTAACTTTCACTGTAGGAACATCATCAATAGGTTTAACCAATACTATCGCCAAATCATGGGTATCATTTGGGTGTAGAAAATAATCTATTATTTCTAGGTAACATTCTTTATTAACATGTTCCTGCCTTTGAATCTTTATTTTTTCCTTTGATAAAGAAGCTTCCAGCTCGCCTTTTTTACCTACTAAACAATGTTTGGCTGTAAAAACATACATATAATCCGTTTCACCTGGATTATATATACACCCACTCCCAATAGAGAGTGTGGCATCATCTTCTTTTATAGTTATTTTAACGGATAATTTTTTATGCACACTCTATACCTCCACTATGTAATCAATAGGTTCTATAGAAATATCATAGCAATCAATACCATACACCTCGATTTCTTCATCGGAAAAAATATTTCCAAAAACCGGATAATTGAAATAGAATTCTACTTTCCTTTCCTCATTATTAGAGATAATTCTAGACAAGCATTCTTTATCAGGTAACAACCTTTTAACTTTCCCACCATTTGTACTAATTAAGTATCTACTACAATCAATTAAATCAAGCAAATCAGTACTTGTGTTTTTCCTACTACCATGATGTGATACTTTCATTAGATCTATATATATTTTTTTTTGAGAATTATAGTTTAATTTCATTAATCCTTCTATAATGATGGAAGGTGGTGCATCTCCTAACATAAGTATCTTTTTATCTTTATATTCAAGCAGAAATGTAATACTACTTGCGTTAACTTTTGATCTATCTTCAAAAAACTTCCGATCACTTAAAACTTTAATAGTTTCATTATAATCATTCAGTTTTTCAGATACAGAGACTTGCAAATCAGAATTTCCTTCTTCTAATTCAACTTCCCAAATTTCATTTAGTGATTTGAGATTATTAATACTGGGTGACAATATATGTAATGTCGCCTCATCTAGATTAAATTTCTTTCCCTGAATGATAACTTCTTCTGTTACTAAATTTTGTTTAATAAGCTCCTTTTCTAAGCTATTACCTTGTTCAATTCCTATTTTTATGTCATTACCTAATAAAATTGGAATGTCTCTTTCACTTGTTTGAATGGTGTTGAAGAAGTTAGCTATATTCCTTCCTGAATTAAACCAAACCTTTTTTATTAAACTTTTATAAATATCAAGTTCAAAAATTTTTAAGATACCTTCTATATGATCTTTATCTATATGAGTAACTATTAATAAATCTATACATTGATTCAATTCTTTTATCGATTGTAATTCTAGCTTTAACTTCCTTAGTGAATTTCTAGTAGTACTACCTCCATCAACAAGGATATTGTATATTTTTTTTCCTTCTCCGAAAGTAATGATGAAACAATCTCCATCATTAGCAGGTAATGCTTTTATCTTTATACTCATTTTATCCCCCTACTATAGATTTGCCTTTAAACTTTTTCAATATTATACCATTTCATAGGTTAAAATAGCTTTAATTTTAAAAAGCAATTTACCATTATGGCAAATTGCTACGGTGAATTGTTAAATCAAAACTATGAGGCAAAGGATAGGTACATCCATCATTCCTATATTGAATACTAGGCATTATAACTGGACTTTTGACCTATCTCCCCACATCTCAATCAACTAAGAAATCAAAAAAAAGCTTCCCCCAGTCATAAAACTGGAGGAAGCTTTAAATCTACTCAGATGTTTTGAGCAGTAGGGAACATGAATTACATCATGCCGCCCATACCGCCCATTCCACCCATGCCGCCCATATCAGGCATGCCGCCGCCTGCATTTTCTTCAGGCTTATCAGCGATAACCGCTTCTGTTGTAAGAAGCATAGCCGATACAGATGCTGCATTTTGTAGAGCAGAACGTGTTACTTTAGTTGGATCAACGATACCAGCGTCAACCATGTTTACCCACTCACCAGTAAGGGCGTTGAAGCCAATACCGATTTTCTCGCCTTTAAGGCGCTCAACCACAACAGATCCTTCAAGACCAGCATTGTGAGAGATCTGACGGATTGGCTCTTCAAGAGCACGAAGAACAATCTTAACGCCAGTAGCTTCGTCACCAGTAGCTTCAACAGCTTGAACAGCCTTAACGACGTTCACTAGTGCTGTTCCACCACCGGATACAATTCCTTCTTCAACCGCTGCGCGAGTTGAGTTAAGAGCATCTTCAATGCGAAGTTTACGCTCTTTCAATTCAGTTTCAGTTGCCGCACCAACTTTGATGACAGCTACGCCGCCAGCAAGCTTAGCAAGACGTTCCTGAAGCTTTTCTTTATCGAACTCAGAAGTTGTTTCTTCTAACTGAGCTTTGATCTGGTTTACGCGACCAGCAATCTTATCAGTTTCGCCAGAGCCTTCAACGATTGTTGTATTTTCTTTCGTTACAACTACTTTCGAAGCGCGACCAAGCTGAGTGATGTTCGCTTGTTTAAGATCAAGACCAAGATCTTCCGTGATCACTTCAGCGCCAGTTAGTGTACCGATGTCTTCAAGCATCGCTTTACGACGGTCACCGAAGCCAGGAGCTTTAACAGCTACTGCATTAAACGTTCCACGAAGCTTGTTCACAACAAGTGTTGCAAGAGCTTCACCTTCAACGTCTTCAGCAATCATAAGAAGTGGTTTACCTTGTTGTACAACTTGCTCAAGTACAGGTAGTACATCTTGAATGCTAGCGATCTTCTTATCCGTAATTAGGATATATGGATCTTCTAGAACAGCTTCCATTTTATCAGAATCTGTCACCATATATGGAGATGCATATCCGCGGTCGAACTGCATACCTTCTACTACTTCAAGCTCAGTAGCAAATCCTTTTGATTCTTCAACAGTGATAACGCCGTCGTTACCAACGCGCTCCATTGCTTCAGCGATCAATTGACCTACTTCTTCGTCAGCAGCAGAGATAGACGCAACCTGTGCGATTGACTCTTTGCCTTCGATTGGCTTAGAAATGTTTTTAAGCTCTTCAACAGCAGCTCTCGTAGCTTTCTCGATACCTTTACGGATAACCATTGGGTTTGCACCAGATGCTACGTTTTTAAGACCTTCGCGTACCATAGCTTGTGCAAGAACTGTTGCAGTTGTTGTACCATCACCGGCAACATCGTTCGTTTTGCTCGCTACTTCTGCTACTAGCTTCGCACCCATATTTTCGAATGCATCTTCAAGCTCGATTTCTTTCGCGATCGTTACACCATCGTTTGTGATTAGTGGAGATCCGAATTTCTTCTCGAGGACAACGTTACGTCCTTTTGGTCCGAGTGTAACTTTAACTGCGTTCGCAAGAGAATCAACACCGCGAAGCATTGCGCGACGGGCTTCTTCACTGAACTTAATATCTTTTGCCATTTGTTACCCTCCTAATGTATGTAGTGCTTTTATTTTTTGTAGTTACTTACCTACGACTGCAAGAATGTCATTTTCACGAAGGATTAGATACTCTTTACCGTCATACTTCACTTCAGTACCAGCGTATTTGCTGTAGATAACAGCATCGCCTTCTGATACTTCAAGAGCTACGCGCTCTCCACCATCAGTTAGTGCACCGCTACCTACAGATACGACGCGACCTTCTTGTGGCTTTTCTTTCGCAGAATCCGGAAGCACGATCCCACTAGACGTTTTTTCTTCTAATTGAATTGGTTCGATGACTACTCGATCACCTAAAGGCTTTAACAACTCAAACACCCTCCTCAGATGGAAATTATGGTTTGATTCGTTTTTTAGCACTCACCATCGTCGAGTGCTAACACATGTATATAATAAATAATTCAGTATCCTTTTGCAAGTAGTAAAGTTGATTTTTTTTCAGTTTTTTCTTTTCTTCCCTACTCGCCAAGATCTGACATGAAAAGATAAGACTTCTGACCTGTTTTTCGAGTATATTCGATTAAACGATTTAATACAGTTTAGGAAGTCTTATGAACGGCATTCCCTTTTAAAAGTGTGTTAAACTAATACGAGTATGCGCAGTGCCTTTTAAGGCATGCAAACCATTTAAAGGAGTTATGATTCTTGGCCAAACATTATTGGACTATACTGATTACCTATATTGTCATGCAGCTTTCAGGGGTTGTAGGCGTTCCTTTACTTCAGCAACTTAACGTCGCTGATCCCATTGTCACCTGGTCAGTTTTTAGTTTTCTTACTGCCCTGATTATTATGTTGTTTCTTCTCCGCTCCACTCCTGATGTTCCATTTGAACGCTCTGCTCGCGTATCACCTGGTCAAGCAGTCGGATGGAGTGTTCTAGGCGTATTTATGGCATATGCTTCCCAAATTATTGCAGCTATGATCGAGATGAATGTATTTGGCATTGATCCTGGTTCTGAGAACACCGAAATGCTTATTGAAGTGGCAAAGGCGTCTCCAATTTTTATCATTGTAACGTCCATTATTGGACCAATTCTTGAAGAGATCGTTTTTCGAAAAGTTATTTTCGGATCATTATACAAACGATTTAACTTCTGGATCGCCGGCATTCTTAGCTCAGTTATATTTGCAGCGATTCACTTTGACTTTTCTCACATACTCATCTATACAGCAATGGGTCTAACCTTTGCCTTTCTATATGTGAAAACAAAGCGTCTGATCGTACCGATTATTGCACACATGACAATGAATACATTTGTTGTGTTAATTAACGTCTATTTTGCTGATGATATTATGGAGATGGAAAAGCAGCTTAATCAGACGCAATCGTTTATTGGAGGACTCTTTTCATGAAAATCTCACCAACTATTATGGGTTTTTTCTATTTAGGACTCGGGTCGCTCTTTACTTACCTGGCGATCCAAAGTGCTAGTAGTAACGGCGAAATGTGGAGTTTTTATACAATTCTACTGATGGTTCTTGCCACAGTGGATTTCGTATATGCCATTCGTTTTTTCGTCCTTAGAAAACGGATCACACAACTTAAGAAAAAAGATGAAAACAAAAAGCGGTAGGAATTCCTACCGCTTTTTGTTTTGCATTTATTGATTTCCTTCTTCCTGAGCTTCCTCAAGAATTCTTTTTGCTTCAGCCTGTAACCTCTTCCGATAACCGTATCGGGACACAATAATACTAAATTCGTAAAGTAGTAAAAGCGGTACAGTTACCATAAGATGTGAAATAATTTCAGGTGGTGTAATCATCCCCGCTATAACGAGAAGGACAAAGTACGCATACTTTCTAATCTGTACAAGCATCGCTGGATTTAACATACCAAGCCTTGTAAAGAAAAGAACGATCACGGGCAACTGAAAGACAAATCCAAAAGGCAATGTTAACTGAAACAAGAAGCTAAAATATTGATTCGCTCCATACATCTCTTGAATGTTAAGGTTTTGTGCAAGGTTCCCCACAAAATCGATCACAAATGGAAAGAGAACAAAATAGGAAAAGGAAACTCCGCCAAGAAATAAAATGAACACCGCTGGTATATAAGATAATGTTACTTTGCGTTCATGTTCAAACAACCCGGGTGATATAAACGCCCAGAGCTGGTAGAGCGCAAGTGGTGATGTCATTATAAAAGCAATTAAAAAGGCGAAGCTGAAGTACACTTTCAATGGGTCAGTCAGATGAAACGCGTTCATCGGTATACCCTGCGCTTCAGGAGCATGCTGCAGGAACACAATGACTGGCTTAGCCAGAAACAGCCCCGCAATAAAGGAAAGAATTAAGAAAACGACTGTAATAATAACCCGTTTTCTTAATTCCTCTAAATGATCATAGATGGATTGCTTCTGATCCTCCATTCACTATCCGTCCTAACCGATTACTTGTCGTTATTTTTCTTATCATTTGGTTCATCGTCATCATCCGCTAAACCTTTTGTTGCGTTTTTAAACTCACGAAGCGTGTTACCTGCTGCTTTACCTAGCTCAGGTAATTTCTTCGGTCCGAATATTATCAAAGCAACCACGGCAACTAATGCGATACTTGCGCCACCCATTCCCATGCGTGTCACCTCCTTATCATGTCGTTATACTGGATAATGCTTCATGAAATAGACGAGTGCTTGTAATTCGACTGCTAGATCAATATGATGCACACGTATATGATCCGGAACAGTTAGACGAGCTGGGGTGAAATTTAATATTCCTTTGATGCCTGTCTCATCCATTTGATCGGCAATTGACTGAGCTACATGGACAGGGACAGTTAAAATAACAACCGATACGTCATTTTCTTTCAATCGCTTTTGAAATTCATCAATATGATAAACGGGTACCCCGCCAATTTCTTGTCCTACTTTTTCGGAATCGGCATCAAAAGCGAGCTCAATTTTTGTATTATTATTTTTTATAAAATTGTAATGTAGAAAGGCAGTTCCAAGATTACCTACGCCAATCAGAGCAACCTTAGTCGTTTCATCCTGATCAAGGGTCTTACTAAAAAAGGATAACAAATAATGGACGTTGTACCCATACCCTTTTTTACCAAGAGCACCAAAATAGCTGAAATCTCTGCGGATTGTAGCGGAATCTACCTTAATGGCATCACTAAGTTCTGCTGAGGAAACACGCTGTTTTCCAGATGCACTTAGATTTTTTAAATATCGATAATAGAGCGGCAGTCTTTTTGCTGTCGCCTGCGGAATTTTTGCTTGATCAATATCCATACACTACCTCCATATTGATCTCCGCGCTCCATCGTCACCTTATTCGCGCGTATAATCCCCGCTTTTACCACCTGTTTTCGTAACAAGATAGGTTTCCCCGATAACGATGCCTTTATCCACCGCTTTGCACATATCATAAACGGTTAATGCCGCCGCTGATGCTGCCGTCAGCGCTTCCATTTCAACGCCAGTACTCCCGCTCGTTTTCACATGAGCCTCGATGATCAGCTCATAAGATGGCGAATGATCCTGCCAGTCAAAATGAAGGTCAACGCCAGAAAGCGCTATCGGATGACACATAGGGATGAGATCAGATGTTTTTTTTGCTGCCATAATGCCGGCAATTTGAGCGACTTGAAGTACATCGCCTTTTTTCATCGTTCCTGATTGGATACCAGAATAGATTGGTTCACTCACCTGAACGCTCGTACGCGCAGTAGCCGTTCGAACAGAGGGAGTTTTATCAGTAATATCGACCATTCTCGCTCGGCCTTCTTCATTAAAGTGAGTAAATGAACTCATGTTTGCCCCTTTCCTCATACTGAGATGATTGAAGGATATTGCTGCTACTTGTGACTATACACCATTTCTTACGATTTTGCTGTTTTTTTGATGACTTTTTTTGTTAAGTCATGAACATTCGTTTAGTTGCTCAGCTTGTCCTCTCTGCGGTAAACTTAAAGGAACGTCGGATAATGCCGAACGATCGGTGATACACGAGGAAATCAGCTTATCCTTACAACCCGCTTTTCACAGGTATAAGGAAGGAAATAGAGGTGAACGAACATGATCGTATTGCAAGTAAATGGACTCACTAAATCATTTGGTGCTGATACCATTTTATCGAATATTAAATTAGAAGTACAATCACGAGACCGCGTTGCGCTTGTTGGGCGGAACGGCGCTGGTAAATCTACTCTGTTAAAGATGATAACCGGGCAACTTTCATATGATTCAGGCGATATTATTAAACCAAAAGATGTAGCAGTTGGTTATATGGCGCAAGACACTGGACTGGAATCTGGACTTTCGATCTGGGATGAAATGCTAAGCGTCTTTGAACGATTTCAAAAGATGGAATCAGAACTTAGGCAATATGAACAAAAGATGGGTAATCCAAAAGTTTACGAAAATCAGGTTGAATACGAGCGAATTTTAAAAGAATATGACGAACTTCAAGTTGCCTTTAAAGATCAAGGAGGTTATAAGTACGAAGCAGACATTCGTACCGTATTACACGGACTTAACTTTAAAGATTTTGATTACAGTACAAAAATCTCAACGCTTAGCGGTGGACAAAAGACACGACTCGCTCTCGGAAAGCTTTTGCTTACAAAACCTGAGCTACTTATTCTAGATGAACCGACAAACCATCTAGATATTGAAACACTTACATGGCTTGAAGGCTACCTTCAAAACTATTCTGGTGCCATATTAATTGTCTCTCACGATCGTTATTTCCTCGATAAAATTGTAACTAAAGTATACGAGATTTCTAGACATCGTGCGGAACGTTTTGAAGGTAACTATAGTTACTATCTTGATGAAAAAGAACAGCGTTATGAGCAGCAACTTAAGGAGTTTGAGAAACAACAAAAAGAAATTGCGAAGCTAGAAGACTTTGTTGCAAAAAACCTCGTGCGTGCCTCAACAACGAAACGAGCACAAAGTCGTCGCAAACAGCTCGAACGTATGGACCGTCTTGATAAGCCAAAAGGCGATGAGAAATCGGCTAATATTACATTTGGGATTGATAAACAGACAGGTAACGATGTCCTAACCCTGAGAGAATTATCGATCGGGTACCCTAACAATGTCATAAACGATCATCTAACATTTGATTTAAAGCGACAAGAAAGTGTCGCTCTTGTAGGTCCGAACGGAATAGGTAAATCAACATTGCTAAAAGCAATCGTATCAGGGGAGACACTACTCGATGGCGATATTCATTACGGAAGCAATGTTCAAATCGGTTTTTATGACCAAGAACAAACCAATCTCCACTCGAACAAGACCGTTTTAAAAGAACTTTGGGATGATTTCCCTCTTACCGATGAGAAAGATATTCGTGCCGTACTTGGCCGCTTCTTATTTACCGGCGATGATGTGTTGAAGAACGTTTCTGATTTAAGTGGTGGCGAAAAAGGTCGCCTTGCTCTCTCCAAATTAATGATGAAGAAATCAAATCTTCTTATTCTAGATGAGCCTACAAACCATCTTGACCTTGATAGCAAAGAAATACTGGAAGACGCGCTGATTCAGTTCCCAGGTACAATCCTATTTGTCTCACATGATCGATACTTTATTAACAGAATCGCAACGCGTGTCATCGAGCTTTCATCGGATGGTGTTACACCTTATCTAGGGGACTATGATTATTATGTTGAAAAAAAGCAGGAACTTGCTGAGCTTGCAGCGCTTGAACAACAAAATAATGAAGTGACTCAATCTCTTTCATCTGGTAAATCCAGCTTTAAGCAAGATAAAGAAACCAAACGCCAAGAACGTCAAATGCTCCGACGAATTGAAGAGATTGAAAAAGAAGTGGATGACGCTGAATTACGCATTGCTGCAATCGAAGAAGAACTATGTATTCCAGACGTCTTCGAAGATCATGAAAAAGTAATGAAGTTGAATGAAGAAATGGATCATTTGCGGTATGTGACAGAAACACTCATGGAAGAGTGGGAACAATTACAGGAAGCCTAATAAAAAAACAGTCCACTGTGGACTGTTTTTTTATTAGGCAAGAATTTTCCGACATATTCACACTATCCACACACTTATGCACAATCGAATAGCTGACAAACCTCATTTTCTAAAAATTATTAACATTATCAACAAGACATTAACTAGTTATCCACAACTCAAGGGAACCTCATTGAATTAAGCTTTCTCATATAATGTCCACACTATTCACCTGATTGTGGATAACTGTTCTTATTAACATCCTCTTTTCACGTTTAACTCAAACGACATTTAGGTGTTTTATAACAAAAAAACCGGGATTAGATTCCCAGTTCTAATCCCGGATTTGCGTTAAGTTGAAGGCTAGAACGTTTTCCTTTTCGATAAGCGATCGTTCCAGCAGCTGCAATCATCGCAGCATTATCCGTACAATAATACAATGGTGGAATCACAAGCTCTCTACCGCTACCTTCAAATGCTTCTGTTAAAGAACTTCTTAGGCCTTTGTTTGCTGCTACACCACCAGCAAGAAGAACTTGTTTCACGCCATATTCTTCAGCCGCTCGCAACGTCTTCGTAACTAGTACTTCGACAACAGAAGCCTGAAAACTTGCCGCAAGATCCTCCGGTTTCAGTTCTTCGTTACGTTGTTTCGCGTTATGAACAGTGTTGATAACCGCCGATTTCAAACCACTAAAGCTAAAATCATATGACCCTTTTTCAAGCCAGGCACGAGGCAGTGGAACTGATGGTTCTCCTTCTGCTGCCAACCGATCAATATGTGGTCCTCCGGGGTAAGGAAGCTGTAGCGTTCTTGCGACTTTATCATAGGCTTCTCCAGCTGCGTCATCACGTGTTTCACCGATTACCTCAAACTCACCTTCAGACGGCATATAAACAAGCTCCGTATGTCCACCAGACACTACCAGCGCTATCAGTGGATAAGTTAACTCTGCCACAAGCTGATTGGCATAAATATGTCCTGCAATATGATGTGTGCCGATTAGTGGCTTCTGGTGAGCGAAAGCAAGCGCTTTGGCTGTATTCACACCGATTAAGAGTGCTCCCACAAGTCCTGGGCCCTCTGTCACAGCAATGCCATCAATCTCATCCATTGTAAGCCCTGCTTCATTTAAAGCTTCTTCAAGAATCAGTGTCATCTGCTCCACATGATGCCTTGAAGCAATTTCAGGCACGACGCCTCCAAAACGTTTATGACTTTCAATCTGAGACGCCACCACGTTCGCTAATACTTCTTTCCCATCTTTTACGATAGCAACTGCTGTTTCATCACAGCTTGTTTCAATTCCTAAAATAATTTCATGTTTATTTTCCATTTAAATTCACCCACATTACTAGCGCATCCTCTTGATTATCTGTGTAATAATTTTTGCGAATGCCGCCTTCTTCAAAACCAAATTTCCGATATAGATTTTGCGCTACGATATTCGACACGCGAACTTCAAGCGTTATTTTTAATGCCCCACGTGATTTCGCAAAATGAATTGCTTTGTTTAGGAGCGCTTCTCCTAGTTTCAGCCCACGATACTCTGGATGAAGAGCGATATTCGTAATATGCGCCTCATCAATAATGACCCATACTCCGCAATAGCCTGCTACTTCTTCTCCAACTTCCAGTAGAAGATAAGTCGCGAAATGATTTATGACGATTTCATTATAAAAAGCAGATCTGCTCCATGGTGTTGGAAAAGTTGCGTGCTCAATCCGCATCACAGCCTCAATATCTTCAATGGTCATCGATCGAAACGATACCGTATCATTCATCGCAAATCCCCTACTTTTTCTGTGAAGCTAGCCACTTTGCTTCAGCTTCAGCCATTCTTACATAGTTTGGTGTAAACTGATGAACATCTTCCACCGGTTCATGACTTGCCCCTAACCTTGCAAGATCAGCAGGCCTAGCATTTAAACTACTCGAGGGTGCAAACACTGCTTTGTCACCTAATATTGCTTCAATTCCTTCTTTGTGCATAGTTAGATCTCCGCTAATAAATAAAAAAACCTCATATCGATCTTTATTTTCCTGAAGCCACTCTTCAAATAGCACAATCTGATCTTCCGTTTCTCTTTCAACTTCTATTCCATTCGCTTTATACACACTCATATACACTTGTCCGCGTCTTGCATCAAAAAATGGAACGATGGCTCCAGAGAAATAACGCCCATTCTGCGCCAGTACTTCTAAACTAGACACTCCGACAAGAGGTTTGGATAACGTCCACGCTAACGTCTTAGCAATGCTAATGCCAATGCGCAGTCCTGTATAAGAACCCGGTCCTTTTGCCACTACGATTCTATCAAGGTCAGCAGGTTTCACCTGAACTTCTTCTAACAGTTGCTCAATAGCTGGCATTAACCGAACCGAATGGTTTTTCTTTATATTTGTTATCAGTTCTCCGACAACCGTGCCATCCACCATAATGGAAACACCCATACAGTAGTTCGAAGAATCAATCGCTAGTACTTTCATGTTGCAACTCCTTACATAACGACTCATAAAAAGAACCAAATGGTCTTAAGATAAGCCGACGTTCTGAATCTCTTTGATGATAAATTTCTACTCTGAGGAGTTGTTTTGGCAGCATATCCTGAATGAATTTTGCCCATTCGACCACTGTCACACCTTCTCCTTCAAAGTATTCGCTAAAACCAAGGTCTTCATCACTCTCTTCAAGACGATAAGCGTCCATGTGAAAAAGAGGAATGTTTCCTTCATATTCTTTTATAATCGTAAAGGTAGGGCTATTTACTATTTTCGTAACCCCTAACCCCTTTCCGATTCCCTTCGTAAAGGTTGTCTTGCCAGCACCTAAATCTCCTTCAAGTGTTAATACACAGCCTGGCTTTAGCTTCTCAGCAAGCTTTCTGCCAAACGCCATCGTTTCCTCTGGAGATTTCATGATGAAAGCATATCCACTCATGTTCATCACCTATTCTTTAGACGAGAAGTGATTGTACCCCTTCTTGTCCAGTTTGAATTTTTGATCTTTGTAACTCATCCATACACTTGTTCCTTTGTCCTCTACATAGCCGATCTGATAGATCGATTCCTGGTGCTCTTGAAACAATTCTTTCACACTTTCCCAGTCTTCTTTCGCAACCGTACCGATCAGTTCATAATCTTCTCCGCCATTTAACATCCATTCTAACCGTTGGAAAGAAGAATAAGCCTCAAAGCCCTCAGGCGCCGGGATCTCATCTTGATCAAGAACGATCGAAACGCCACTTGCCTCTGCAATTTCGTGGGACTCACTTGCGATTCCATCACTCACATCGTTTAATGAAATTCGGTAGCCACTCTTCGCGAGAATACGCCCCTGCTTGATGCATGGATTCGGCTCCTGATGGTACCGTACATAAGCTCCATCACTGCCCTCACCCTTAAGCAAGGAGGAAAGCCCAGCAGCTGAACCGCCTACAGGTCCAGTAAGAAATACGACGTCACCTGCCTTCGCATTACTCCTAAGAAGTTTACGTCCTTTTTCGACTTTACCGATAACAGTAATCGCAATATGAAGATCGCCTCTCGTAGATACTGTATCGCCACCGATCATGTCCATCTCATAAAGGTCGCCGATCTCTTTAATCCCCTTGTATATTTCTTTAAGCTGTTTAGATGACCATCCCGTTTGTGGCACAGAAATCGATACAAGATAAAACATCGGAATACCACCCATTGCAGCAATATCACTTATATTGACTGCAAGCGCTTTTCGACCGGTTTGAAAAGGGGATAACGTACTCTTCTTAAAATGAATTCCTTCGACCATAGTATCGGTACAGGCGATTTCATCCCATTCTGATTCAATGTGATAAAGAGCCGCATCGTCTCCAATCCCCTGAATCAATTCTTTTCGAAATGTATAAGCTGGCGTAATGGATTGAATAAACGCAAATTCATCTTTCACCAAACTCATCTCTCTTTCTATTTTATAAAAAAACCTTAGGAATTTCATCCTAAGGTGCTTTTTCTTTCAGTTTATCTTACTTGACAACAAATTCACATATTTGTTTCAAAAAACTTATATTTTCTTCTGATATTTAGAAGGGTACATAAATTTAAGTATAAAAAAAAAGCGATCCAATCGCTCTTGAAAAAAATGGCGGTCTCGACGGGAATCGAACCCGCGATCTCCTGCGTGACAGGCAGGCATGTTAACCGCTACACCACGAGACCAAGTTATGAGTGTCTTTAGCTCACTTACGCTAGAAAGTAGTTATATCTAGCTATGAGTCTAGGTTGCCCCTAAAGGGACTCCTATTAAATTCTAACGAAGAAGTAAATTCAACGCAGTCAGAATTTAGTATTGGTTGCGGGGGCAGGATTTGAACCTGCGACCTTTGGGTTATGAGCCCAACGAGCTACCGAACTGCTCCACCCCGCGACGATATAAATATAAATATGTTGCACCTGCTTCATAATGCTGTGCATGTTATGACATTAGTATGTCACATGGACACAAGTAATACTATACCAGATAAATGTAATGAATGCAAGCATTAGAAACAAAAGAAAAAAACCCCTGTTACAGGGATTTCTCTACAGCATTCTTGAATGCATCTACAATATCATTTTCGTTTTCAATTCCTACAGAAATACGAACGAGCTGTTTATTGATCCCAAGCTTCTGTCTAGTATCTTCTGGTACTGTTCTGTGGGAGGTAGCTATCGGATAAGAAACCGTTGTATCTAACCCAGCCAGAGTCGGGATAATCTTTACCCACCCTAGGGACTTAAAGAATGTTTTCACATCGGTTTCATCATCTAGCTCAATAGAAACCATAGCACCCGAACCTCTTTCAGCTACATATTCAGGATAATAGACATTCTTAATCCCGGTAACATTTTTTAATTCGCTTGCAAGAATGGCTGCATTTCTGACATGGCGTTCCATCCGTACACTCATCGTTTTTAGTCCGCGGCACCCTAGCCACGCTTCAAATGGACTAAGATTAGTTCCAAGGTTAATCACTTTGGCTTTTGCCTTGGCCATCAGATCTTCTCTTCCTACTAGTACACCTGCTGTTACATCACTATGACCGCCAATATATTTTGTTGCGCTATGTACAACAAGATCAATTCCTAGTTGGTAAGGCTGAAGAAGATAAGGTGTAGCAAACGTATTGTCTACCATAGTAACAAGTTTATGTTTATGGCCAAGATTTTTAAGAAGATCTAAATCCTCGACTCTTAATAGAGGGTTTGTGACCGATTCCGTATAAAGCAATTTCGTATTTGGTCGTATCGCACTCTCAATTTTTTCTTTGTTTGTAAAATCCACAAAAGAGACTTCTATTCCGAAGTCAGGAAGTTCTCCATGAAAAAGCGAATAGGTTCCTCCGTAAAGATCTTCACATGCGACAATGTGATCGCCAGCTTTGACAACGCTAAGCACCCCCGCAAGAATAGCAGATAAGCCCGAAGAAGTCGCAATACCCTTAGGAGCACCCTCGAGGTCTGCTACACCCATTCCTAGATCATCTGTATTCGGATTACTAACGCGTGTGTACAAATAGTCTTTTTTACCTTCATAAAATGATTCCAAATCATCGAGATCCTCAAACACAAATGCAGAGGTTTGATAAATCGGCTGGACTTTACTTGCTGTATCGGCTTTCGGCTTTCTTGGAAAACGTACGGCTTTTGTATCAAAATGAAAATCCATTTATTTTCCCCTTCCATTAAATAAAATTCTTTTTCATTAACTGTACGTCTTATAAGCGTTAATTTCAAGAAATAGCGTTCAAAATTTTCGATTTATTCTCTTTAAAAAGATAAATGCTCTGTATTGATAGAGATGAATTACTTTTTTATTGTGTTTATTCCGCGATATTTCAATTAATTCCGCGCAAATCGGATTTATTCCGCGCTTCCCCATGATATTCCCGCGAATTTGAGATTAATTCCGCGAACGTGATGAATGAAGGTTTTGAGCTAGTGAAAATTCATCCATAAAACCATACAAAAAAGCGAGAAACCATTTGGTCTCTCGCTTTTCTTCAGTTGCCCAGCGACGTCCTACTCTTGCAGGGGGAGATCCCCCAACTACCATCGGCGCTAGAGCTTAACTTCCGTGTTCTCATACGGGGCGCGATAAGCGGCGAACTTCTTCGTCAGCTGCGCGCTGCCAGATCCTCATGGATCTCCAGATATCCACTCCGGTCTGACATCACTTGCTTCCTCGAATTTCTTGCTTCTCCCACCCCTACGTAGCTTTCGAAGAAGTTTTGATTGTTTGACATGAAGTTTTTACTCTTGCGAGTTTTCAATACTTTATAGATACAAAAAAGCGAGAAACCATTCGGTCTCTCGCTTTTCTTCAGTTGCCCAGCGACGTCCTACTCTTGCAGGGGGAGATCCCCCAACTACCATCGGCGCTGAAGAGCTTAACTTCCGTGTTCGGCATGGGAACGGGTGTGACCTCTTCGCCATCGTCACTAGACTTTACAGGGTATTCCCTGAAAACTAGATAGCACGCACAACGTATTCCAATAATGTGTCCAGCTACGTAAGCCAAATCCTCGATCGTTTCACCTTTTGATTCTGACGCAAAAAGCGCGTCTGATACAAAAGCTTCCAACGCTTGTCGGATTTAAACGGCTTACTTCGCTTTTCGTTTTAGGTTAAGCCCTCGATCGATTAGTATTCGTCAGCTCCACGTGTTGCCACGCTTCCACCCCGAACCTATCTACCTCATCATCTCTAAGGGATCTTACCAGCTTAATGCTGTGGGAAATCTCATCTCGAGGGGGGCTTCATGCTTAGATGCTTTCAGCACTTATCCCTTCCACACGTAGCTACCCAGCTATGCTCCTGGCGGAACAACTGGTACACCAGCGGTGTGTCCATCCCGGTCCTCTCGTACTAAGGACAGCTCCTCTCAAATTTCCTGCGCCCGCGACGGATAGGGACCGAACTGTCTCACGACGTTCTGAACCCAGCTCGCGTACCGCTTTAATGGGCGAACAGCCCAACCCTTGGGACCTACTTCAGCCCCAGGATGCGATGAGCCGACATCGAGGTGCCAAACCTCCCCGTCGATGTGGACTCTTGGGGGAGATAAGCCTGTTATCCCCAGGGTAGCTTTTATCCGTTGAGCGATGGCCCTTCCATGCGGAACCACCGGATCACTAAGCCCGACTTTCGTCCCTGCTCGACTTGTAGGTCTCGCAGTCAAGCTCCCTTGTGCCTTTACACTCTGCGAATGATTTCCAACCATTCTGAGGGAACCTTTGGGCGCCTCCGTTACACTTTAGGAGGCGACCGCCCCAGTCAAACTGCCCACCTGACACTGTCTCCGCACCGGATCACGGTGCTGGGTTAGAATGTCAGTACAGCCAGGGTAGTATCCCACCGACGCCTCCATCGAACCTGGCGGTCCGACTTCTATGGCTCCTACCTATCCTGTACAAGCTGTACCAAAATCCAATATCAGGCTACAGTAAAGCTCCATGGGGTCTTTCCGTCCTGTCGCGGGTAACCTGCATCTTCACAGGTACT
The DNA here is from genome assembly GCF_011082085.1 of Bacillus sp. Cs-700. Taxonomy (NCBI): domain Bacteria; kingdom Bacillati; phylum Bacillota; class Bacilli; order Caryophanales; family Bacillaceae; genus Bacillus; species Bacillus sp. Cs-700. Next base: position 2,917,905 of record NZ_CP041063.1, on the reverse strand, counting down.
ATAATTTCACCGGGTCTCTCGTTGAGACAGTATCCAAGTCGTTGCACCTTTCGTGCGGGTCGGAACTTACCCGACAAGGAATTTCGCTACCTTAGGACCGTTATAGTTACGGCCGCCGTTTACTGGGGCTTCGATTCAGAGCTTCTCCCGTAAGGGATAACCCCTCCTCTTAACCTTCCAGCACCGGGCAGGTGTCAGCCCCTATACTTCGCCTTACGGCTTTGCAGAGACCTGTGTTTTTGCTAAACAGTCGCTTGGATCTTTTCACTGCGGCTCCCCTGGGCTATAAACCCGAGGAAGCACCCCTTCTCCCGAAGTTACGGGGTCATTTTGCCGAGTTCCTTAACGAGAGTTCTCCCGATCGTCTTAGGATTCTCTCCTCGCCTACCTGTGTCGGTTTGCGGTACGGGCACCTCTTTCCTCACTAGAGGCTTTTCTTGGCAGCGTAGAATCAAGGACTTCGGTACTAAATTTCCCTCGCCATCACGACTCAGCCTTCACGGTGAACGGATTTACCTATTCACCAGCCTAATCGCTTGGACGCGCATTTCCAGCAGCGCGCTCTCCCTATCTTTCTGCGTCCCCCCGTCGTTCAAACGGAAAGGAGGTGGTACAGGAATATCAACCTGTTATCCATCGCCTACGCCTTTCGGCCTCGGCTTAGGTCCCGACTAACCCTGAGCGGACGAGCCTTCCTCAGGAAACCTTGGGCTTTCGACGGACAAGATTCTCACTTGTCTTTCGCTACTCATACCGGCATTCTCACTTCTAAGCGCTCCACCAGTCCTTTCGGTCTGACTTCACAGCCCTTAGAACGCTCTCCTACCATTGTCGTAAGACAATCCACAGCTTCGGTGATACGTTTAGCCCCGGTACATTTTCGGCGCAGCGTCACTCGACCAGTGAGCTATTACGCACTCTTTAAATGATGGCTGCTTCTAAGCCAACATCCTGGTTGTCTAAGCAACGCCACATCCTTTTCCACTTAACGTATACTTTGGGACCTTAGCTGGTGGTCTGGGCTGTTTCCCTCTCGACTACGGATCTTATCACTCGCAGTCTGACTCCCGCGGATAAATCGTTGGCATTCGGAGTTTGACTGGATTCGGTAATCCGGTAAGGACCCCTAGTCCAATCAGTGCTCTACCTCCAAGATTCTTGCCGCGAGGCTAGCCCTAAAGCTATTTCGGAGAGAACCAGCTATCTCCAGGTTCGATTGGCATTTCACCGCTACCCACACCTCATCCCCGCATTTTTCAACATGCGTGGGTTCGGGCCTCCATTCAGTGTTACCTGAACTTCACCCTGGACATGGGTAGATCACCTGGTTTCGGGTCTACGACCACGTACTATTTCGCCCTATTCAGACTCGCTTTCGCTGCGGCTCCGCCTTATCAGCTTAACCTTGCACGGGATCGTAACTCGCCGGTTCATTCTACAAAAGGCACGCTGTCACCCATTAACGGGCTCCAACTAGTTGTAGGCACACGGTTTCAGGTTCTCTTTCACTCCCCTTCCGGGGTGCTTTTCACCTTTCCCTCACGGTACTGGTTCACTATCGGTCACTAGAGAGTATTTAGCCTTGGGAGATGGTCCTCCCAGATTCCGACGGGGTTTCACGTGTCCCGCCGTACTCAGGATCCGTCTCGGAGGGCAGCGGATTTTGACTACAGGATTGTTACCTTCTCTGATGGACCTTTCCAGGTCGCTTCGTCTATCCGTGCCTTTGTAACTCCAAAGAGACGTCCTACAACCCCAGAGGGCAAGCCCTCTGGTTTGGGCTGATTCCGTTTCGCTCGCCGCTACTCAGGAAATCGCATTTGCTTTCTCTTCCTCCGGGTAATGAGATGTTTCAGTTCCCCGGGTCTGCCTTCCATTCCCTATGTATTCAGAAATGGATACCATCCTATTAAAGATGGTGGGTTCCCCCATTCGGAAATCTCCGGATCAAAGCGTACTTACAGCTCCCCGAAGCATATCGGTGTTCGTCCCGTCCTTCTTAGGCTTCTAGTGCCAAGGCATCCACCGTGCGCCCTTAGTAGCTTAACCTTCGATTTGTTAGGCATTGCTGCCATAACGCATCAGTTATTACTAAGTTCTTGCATAAAAATAATTATTGGATGTCGTTGTTTATGCTATCTAGTTTTCAAGGAACAAGGCTACTAATTGAATCAGCGCAAGCTTCATCACTTCACCTATTTTGAAAGAATACAATCATTCTTTCAAAACTAAACGAAACGCTCATGTAAGGTTGGTAACGTAAGTTACCTTCGTAATTCTCCATAGAAAGGAGGTGATCCAGCCGCACCTTCCGATACGGCTACCTTGTTACGACTTCACCCCAATCATTTGTCCCACCTTCGGCGGCTGGCTCCATAAAGGTTACCCCACCGACTTCGGGTGTTACAAACTCTCGTGGTGTGACGGGCGGTGTGTACAAGGCCCGGGAACGTATTCACCGCGGCATGCTGATCCGCGATTACTAGCAATTCCGGCTTCATGCAGGCGAGTTGCAGCCTGCAATCCGAACTGAGAACGGCTTTATGGGATTTGCTTCACCTCGCGGTGTCGCTGCCCTTTGTACCGTCCATTGTAGCACGTGTGTAGCCCAGGTCATGAGGGGCATGATGATTTGACGTCATCCCCACCTTCCTCCGGTTTGTCACCGGCAGTCACCTTAGAGTGCCCAACTAAATGCTGGCAACTAAGATCAAGGGTTGCGCTCGTTGCGGGACTTAACCCAACATCTCACGACACGAGCTGACGACAACCATGCACCACCTGTCACTCTGTCCCCCGAAGGGGAACGTCCTGTCTCCAGGATTGTCAGAGGATGTCAAGACCTGGTAAGGTTCTTCGCGTTGCTTCGAATTAAACCACATGCTCCACTGCTTGTGCGGGCCCCCGTCAATTCCTTTGAGTTTCAACCTTGCGGTCGTACTCCCCAGGCGGAGTGCTTAATGTGTTAACTTCAGCACTGAGGGTGGAACCCCCCAACACCTAGCACTCATCGTTTACGGCGTGGACTACCAGGGTATCTAATCCTGTTTGCTCCCCACGCTTTCGCGCCTCAGCGTCAGTTACAGACCAGAGAGCCGCCTTCGCCACTGGTGTTCCTCCACATATCTACGCATTTCACCGCTACACGTGGAATTCCACTCTCCTCTTCTGCACTCAAGTCCTCCAGTTTCCAATGACCCTCCACGGTTGAGCCGTGGGCTTTCACATCAGACTTAAAAGACCGCCTGCGCGCGCTTTACGCCCAATAATTCCGGACAACGCTTGCCACCTACGTATTACCGCGGCTGCTGGCACGTAGTTAGCCGTGGCTTTCTGGTTAGGTACCGTCAAGGTACCGCCCTATTCGAACGGTACTTGTTCTTCCCTAACAACAGAGCTTTACGACCCGAAGGCCTTCGTCACTCACGCGGCGTTGCTCCGTCAGACTTTCGTCCATTGCGGAAGATTCCCTACTGCTGCCTCCCGTAGGAGTCTGGGCCGTGTCTCAGTCCCAGTGTGGCCGATCACCCTCTCAGGTCGGCTACGCATCGTCGCCTTGGTAAGCCATTACCTTACCAACTAGCTAATGCGCCGCGGGCCCATCCTGCAGTGTTAGCTCAGAAAGCCAACTTTCAACATTGCACCATGCGGTGCGATGTATTACCCGGTATTAGCTCCGGTTTCCCGGAGTTATCCCAGTCTGCAGGGCAGGTTGCCCACGTGTTACTCACCCGTCCGCCGCTAAGATCAGGGAGCAAGCTCCCATCTCTTCGCTCGACTTGCATGTATTAGGCACGCCGCCAGCGTTCGTCCTGAGCCAGGATCAAACTCTCCGATAGAAAGCTTAATCTAGCTTTTAAAACATTTTTTGTTTCCGTAGAAACAACTACTTATATGGCGTTTCGTTCAGTTTTCAAAGAGCAATTTTTCTTTCAACGTCGTTTTCAGCGACCAAACCATCATACCATGATGTGTTTATCGGTGTCAACATGTTTTTTTAGAAAAGATGGTGGGCCTGAGTGGACTCGAACCACCGACCTCACGCTTATCAGGCGTGCGCTCTAACCAGCTGAGCTACAGGCCCATCTTTAATGGAGCGGGTGATGGGGATCGAACCCACGACATCAGCTTGGAAGGCTGAGGTTTTACCACTAAACTACACCCGCGATATTGATGGTCGGGAAGACAGGATTTGAACCTGCGACCCCTTGGTCCCAAACCAAGTGCTCTACCAAGCTGAGCTACTTCCCGACATTTTTTAAAAGTAATATGGTGCGCCCGAGAGAAGTCGAATCCCTAACCTTCTGATCCGTAGTCAGACGCTCTATCCAATTGAGCTACGGGCGCATATTATATTTGGTATATTTGGTGCGGTTGAGAGGACTCGAACCTCCACGGGGTTTCCCCCACTAGCCCCTCAAGCTAGCGCGTCTGCCATTCCGCCACAACCGCACATCGTAACTTGATGAAACGTTCGTTTATAAAAGAAATTGGTGCGGGTGAAGGGACTTGAACCCCCACGTCGTAAGACACTAGATCCTAAGTCTAGCGCGTCTGCCAATTCCGCCACACCCGCAAATAAGTGGTGAGCCATGAAGGACTCGAACCTTCGACCCTCTGATTAAAAGTCAGATGCTCTACCAACTGAGCTAATGGCTCAACATGGCTGGGCTAGCTGGATTCGAACCAGCGCATGACGGAATCAAAATCCGTTGCCTTACCGCTTGGCTATAGCCCAACAATTTATATAATCAGATTAGTTTTAGAAATAATGGCGGTCTCGACGGGAATCGAACCCGCGATCTCCTGCGTGACAGGCAGGCATGTTAACCGCTACACCACGAGACCTTTATAACTGATTACATATCATGTTGTTAAAACTTTTTAAGAATAAGTTGGTGACCCGTACGGGATTCGAACCCGTGATACCGCCGTGAAAGGGCGGTGTCTTAACCACTTGACCAACGGGCCATAAAAATGGCGGAGAAGGAGGGATTTGAACCCTCGCGCCGCTCACGCGACCTACACCCTTAGCAGGGGCGCCCCTTCAGCCACTTGGGTACTTCTCCGTTTGGCTCCACAGGTAGGATTCGAACCTACGACCGATCGGTTAACAGCCGATAGCTCTACCACTGAGCTACTGTGGAATAACATTTAGGTTGTTGTCTCCGTTATCGGCGACATTTAATATAATAACTCATCCTGCAAACAAAGTCAACAGTTTTTTAAAATTAATTAACTGTCATGTGTTTGATTAAGACGTGCTCTCCGAAGAGACTTTATTAATTTACCACATACAATCTAGGTCGTCAATAACTACTTTTGATTAATTTGAATTAATTTACCTCTGCATTTTCCACATACGTACCGTGATATGTCCATCTTTCTTTTTCTACTATACTTAGTCTTACATTCTCCACATTCATAAAAATGCTTAAACGGCTCAACTCTACGTTGCCCAGGTACTATCTGACAGTATCGCGATCCACCTACTTCCTTAAGAAGTCGTTTAAAATCTTCATCCTGATGTTTGTAACCTTTTTTCTGAAGGTGAAGGTGATAGTGGCATAGCTCATGTTTAATAATACCAATAAGTTCGTCTTGACCAAACTCCTCATAATGCTTTTGATTAAGTTCGATATTATGAGACCTGAGCATATAACGGCCACCCGTTGTTTTTAATCGAGGATTGAACATCGCCTTATGACGAAAGGCGAGTCCAAAAAACTCCTCAGAGATCGTTTCAACTAGCTGTTGTAATTCCTTTTCGTTCATACGCTCTTCATCCTTTCTCTTTCGAACACATACAAGCCATTTCTCATAAACTAATGTACATCAACATTTAAGATGTGTCATCACTTAAGGAGGGGATTACGTTGCCTGTATGGTTTAAAAACCAATTGAAACAAGCTTATCTTGAGAAAGATCGACGCCAAATCAAGTTATTAAACCAGTGCTGGTTTTTCTACAAAAGAAAACACCGCCCCTGAGGGCAGTGCTTATGCTTAGGACGGTTGAAGCATCGTCAAAGCAATTCGCTCACGCTTAAGGTCTACTTGATCAACCCAGACAGTCACTACTTGTCCCACGTGGACGACTTCCATTGGATTCTTCACATAGCGATTCGTTAACTTCGAAATGTGAACAAGCCCATCTTGTTTCACACCAATATCAATAAACGCTCCAAAATCAACAACATTTCTTACTGTACCTTCTAACTCCATCCCCTGTTCTAAATCTTCCATCTTTAAAACGTCTGTCTTTAGAATTGGTTGAGAAAGTTCATCCCGCGGATCTCGACCAGGCTTTTGAAGTGAAGTTACAATATCTTTAAGAGTTACCTCTCCTATATTTAAAGCAGCGGCTGTATCCTTTAATGAGACCTGAGACAAAGATTGCACTAATTTTTCTGTACCAATATCCCCTGGTTTACACTCGATCCGTTCCAAAAGTGCTTTTGTAGCTTCATAGCTCTCCGGATGAATTTCAGTTTGGTCCAGAGGCTGTTTCCCTCCCATAATTCTGAGGAATCCAATACACTGTTCATATGTTTTGGCACCTAGTCTTGGAACTTTTTTTAATTGGACCCGGCTCGTGAACTTTCCTTCTTCATCACGTTTCTTCACAATGTTCATCGCAACAGATCTAGACAGACCGGCTACATATTGCAATAGAGATACTGAAGCTGTATTTACATTAACACCTACCTGATTTACAGCGGTTTCTACCACAAACGTTAATTGATCATTTAACTTTTTCTGAGAGACATCGTGTTGATATTGGCCGACACCAACAGATTTCGGATCAATTTTCACAAGTTCAGCCAATGGATCTTGAACCCTTCGCGCGATGGAAACTGCAGAGCGCTCCTCTACTTGAAGATCCGGAAATTCTTCTCGCGCTAGATCAGACGCTGAATAAACACTTGCTCCCGCCTCATTGACAATGAGATAAACGACCTTTTTTTCAACTTCTTTAATCACATCTGCAATAAACTGTTCTGTTTCACGCGATGCCGTTCCGTTCCCGATCGCAATCATTTCAATATCATACTTCTTGATCATTTGTATGACAGCTGCTTTTGACTTTTCTACTTCTGATTTAGGTGGCGTTGGGTAAATGACTGATACTTCTAACATCTTACCTGTATCATCCACAACAGCTAGTTTGCATCCTGTCCGATAGGCGGGATCAACACCAAGTACACGCTTCCCCTTTAGTGGAGGCTGCAATAAAAGATGCTTTAAATTCTCTGAAAAGATGTGAATAGCCTGGTCTTCAGCTCTTTCTGTTAATTCTTTCCGTATCTCTCTTTCTACTGAAGGTTGAATAAGCCGTTTATAGCCATCAATAATCGCTTCCTCAAGCAGAGTCACGCAATCTTTTTGCTGATTATTAATTGTTTTTCTTTTTAAATACTCGTGAATTGATTCAGTTGGAGGTGTAATTGATGTTCTTAAAACTTTTTCCTTTTCACCTCTGTTAATGGCAAGGATACGATGGGGAACAATTTTTGAAATGCCTTCTTGATAGGAATAATACATCTCAAAAATTTGTTTAGGGTCATCTTCCTCTGATTTAACAAACGTTTGGAGTAATCCATGTTGGAATGTTTTCGCTCTTATCCATTTTCGAGCGTCAGCATCATCAGAAATCCATTCTGCAATGATATCCTGCGCACCTTGGATCGCATCTTCCGCCGATAAGACTTCGTTTTCTTCTGATATATACTTATTAGCAACTTGTAACGGATCACTATTTCCATCTACCAGTATCCATTGGGCAAGAGGTTCTAACCCTTTTTCTTTAGCAACCGTAGCCTTTGTCCGCTTCTTTTGTTTATATGGACGATAGATATCTTCTATTTCTTGAAGCTTTGTAGCAGCTTTTAATTGTTTCTTTAATTCATCAGTTAATTTATCCTGCTCTTGAATAAGACGGATCACTTCTTCTTTTCGCTGATCCAAATTTTGAAGGTATGTCCACGCTTCCTGTATATCTCTTAGTTGAACTTCATCAAGCCCGCCCGTTAACTCTTTACGATATCGCGCGATAAAAGGAACAGTATTCCCATCATTCAATAACGTAATCACTTCTCTTACACTTCGTTCAGCAAGCTTCAAATTTTGAGCAACTTTACAAAAATGTTCTGATTGTTTTTGATCTACTGTCATTTCCAAAACAATTCCTCCTTAAGAGCCTTCTATATTAATATCAGTTTACCGGATAAGTTGATTTGTTAAAAGCTTCCCTCTAAAAAACCACAATTAGTCCTGTACATGCCTTTTTAATGAAAATAAAAAAAGTTCTTCCTATATCGAAACGGAAGAACTTTTTTACACGGTTTTCCCTACAAGAAGAGTGATATCATCATTTGTAGATGGAAGCGTATCAGTTAAATGTTGAAACGATTCATGCACTGAGTCAAAACGAGCAATCATCGAATAGTTTTTAGAACTTATTTGAACGCCATCAGAATACGTGACGAACGAAGAACCTGAAGGGTAATCAATGGTTTGCACTTTCACTTTTTGAAGCTTACCTGACAAGTAACCTGAATAAGAAATCGGGCGAATAATTTTCCCGTCTGGTTGATAGATAATCAAATTAATATTTCCTATTCCACTATACTCAAGTTGCCTCGTCTTTAGATCAAGCTTAAAAACAGAAAGAACACACCCTCGTTTTCCTCGCATCTCTTCATTCGCTCGTACCATTAACGATTCTACGTCTTCTTCTTGATAGTCCTTCACTGCATTTATAGCAGCTAAAGAAGAATCCTTGGCCATGTCACCACTGCCAAGACCATCTGCTACAGCACAAATGAAATAATCGGATGTTTCAGCCACAAAATAGCTGTCCCCGCACATCTGATTACCCGCCTTTGGCTTTTGGTATGCAGCAACAGTAAGCTTCTCAAACTCATGATGATGGATCATGACTAGAAGGCCTCCGTAGGTTCAATTCGAATTGCCTGTCTTAATTTTTCTAGGGCTCTTCTTTGCAGACGGGAAACATGCATTTGTGAGATACCCAACTTCTCGCCTGTTTCTTTCTGACTCATATTCTCAAAGTACGTACAGTTCAAAATTTCTTGCTCTCGTTCTGTGAGTACTGCAAAAGCTTTTTTAAGAAGCATCTGCTGGTCAACAAGATCAAATCCTTGTTCTTGATCGCCAACAAGATCGAGTAATGTGACCGTACTACCCTCTTGATCAGCTTCAATTGAACTATCGACAGAAAGTGCTTGATAACTTTTGCCCATTTCCATTGTCTCAAGTACTTCTTCTTCAGAAACATTTAAATACTCAGCGAGCTCATCCACTTTTGGAGACCGTTGAAGTTCATTAGTAAGTTCTTCGACTGCCTTCTTAATACGTGGACCTAGTTCTTTAATCCTTCTTGGAACGTGTACGCTCCACGTTTTGTCTCGGATAAATCGTTTGATTTCCCCCACGATTGTGGGTACTGCGAAAGATTCGAAACTTCTACCAAATTCAGGATCATAACGACGAAGCGCAGCAAGCAAGCCAATCATCCCTACTTGAGAAAGATCGTCGTGAATGCTTTTCCCTTTAGAAAATTTACGAGCGAGTGACTGAACGAGGTCTTGATATCGCTCCACTAGCTTTAATTGCACGACTTCGTCTGTTGGATCCTTTTGATACTGTTCAATCCACTCATATACTTCGTTGTTATTGTTATTGCGGGGATGATGAGATTGTGTCGGCATCTACTTCCACCCCATCTCTGTGGAGGAACTTTGTCATCATTACTACTACTCCGTCCTCTCCACTGATTTCCACTTTGTCCATTAGTGATTCAATCAGAAAGAGTCCCAATCCTCCCTCACTGAGTTGTTCAACTGACTTCTCGCTATCAACTGGTCCTAGTTTTTCAGAAACCTTTGTATAGTCGAAGCTTTGCCCACGATCAAGGACCATCATTTCTAAACGGTCTTCATAAATACCAAACCCAATGGTAATTTGTCCTTTTTCATCTTCTTTATATGCGTGGTTAACAGCGTTTGTACATGCTTCTGATAGTGCTATTTTAATGTCCTCGATTTCATCATAGGAATAGCCCATGCGATTCGCAATTCCAGAAACCGTTAATCTTGTTACACCAACAAATTCTGCTTGAGCAGGGATTTTCATTTCAACAAAATCTGAAATGTTTATCACTTTGATCCCCCCTTTACGTCTTCAATGTCAATCACTTCATCAAGTCCAGTGATTTCAAATAGACGCTGTACGCGTGAAGTCATTCCAGTTAGTTTCAACGAGCTACCGTGCTCTTTGGAAGATTTCAGCGCACCAACAAATACACCTAAACCTGTGCTATCCATATAATTAACATCACCAAGATGAACGAGCGTTTCATGACCTTCTTTTCCAGTTAGCGGAAGTAAAGCCTCTCTTAACTGTGGCGCCGTGTAAGCGTCAATCTCTCCACCTATATGTAAATGATGTGTATTCTCATGATCTTCTTGTTTGATCTGTAAATTCATAACATTACCCCCTGTTAGGTTGCTTCTAATTATTAGTTAAAGTCATTATTTCCTTATTCCACTTTTAGAAAGAAGTTAAACCTCGCGTCTTAAAATAACCAGAGTGAAATCATCTCTGAGTTCAAACTCCTGCAGACGCTCAAGTTCTCGGTAAACCTCTTCCACAATTTCTTGTGCTGAGAGGTGAATATATTTACGAATCAACGCTACGATTTCATCGCGTTCAATAAAACCATTTGTCGAACGGCATTCTGTAACACCGTCAGAAAGCATGATAACCATATCATTTCCATTAAGTACGCGCTGATATTCTTGATAGGATGTTTTCTTTGAGACACCAAGCACAAGTCCCTTTGTAAAAAGCTCTTCAAATTCATCCTTTTCCGCATCGTAAAAAAAGCCCGGCTCATGACCGGCTCCAGCGTAATAAAATGAATGCACCCTTGGATCATATAATCCATAAAACATCGTAATAAACATATTAGGATCAACATTTTGTTCCACTACGCGATTAAGGTTCTCAAGAACTGCTCCAGGCTGCATTCGCTGCTCTGGTGCGCTATCCATTGTGTACTTAATCATACTCATACAAAGTGCCGCAGGAATACCTTTTCCAATGACATCTGCAATCGCTACACTTACACAATCATTCTCGTCTTGAACAAAGTGATAGTAATCCCCGCTCATTTTCTGGGCGGGTTTACTAATGGCACCAATATCAAGATTGGGTACTTCCGGTTTATCGCCCGCTAGTAACGTTTGTTGCATATTTGCAGCAATTTCAATTTCAGATTCCAACTGTTGCTGTCGACTCCGAAGACTTTGATGCTCTCGATAGGCGAATCCGTACCCAATCATCATTTCAAGCAAAAAATCATACGAATTTTTAAGCGGCTCAGGAATATCAGGAAATAGTTCCTCTAGAACACTTACATGGAGACTAACTGCTTCTTCAGGGGAGATCTTTTGTTCAATCATCTTCCGACTAAACTGCTGTCCCTTATATAAGGTTTGCTCAGATTGCTCTTCTAAATAATTTTCTAATATTGCTTTATACTTTTGATATTGAAGATCTCGGTCGTCCATTATGCTCGATCCCTCCTTAACGGAGCCATTTAATAGAAGTGATAACTGTACCTTCGTTCTCTTTCGAATCAATTGTAAACTCATCCATCAATCGTTTAACACCAGGTAAACCAGCTCCAAGACCACCAGAGGTTGTAAAACCATCTTCCATTACTTTTCTAATGTCTTTAATTCCTGGGCCAGAGTCGGATGCTTCAATTTTAAGACCAAATTTTCCACCGTTTTCTACACGTTCAATGGCTACTTCGCCATTTCCAGCATAGAGGTATATGTTACGCGCTAGTTCAGAAATAGCCGTGGTAATGCGAGCTTGATCGACCGTACCGAAGCCAAGTTCTTTAGCAATATTCCTACCAGACTGCCTCGCTTTCACGATATCCCACTCATTTCGTACTTCCACACAGGATTGGATATTCATAACTTATCCCCCCAATTCCTGTTGTAATTTCTCTAACCCCTGTTCTAAATCTAATGCAGTTGGGACGTTTTTCATCATAATACCTAAATCAATTAGCGTAATAGCAACAGCAGGTTGGATTCCTGTCAGCACTACTTTTGCCCCCATTAAATTTGACATGCGCACCACATCGCCTAAAACTTTAGCAATGAAGGAGTCAATCATATCGACAGATGTTAAATCAATTACAACGCCTTTTGCTCCTGTTTCATGAATCTTCTCGAGCAAATCCTCCTGAAATTGAAGTGCTGTTTTGTCATCGAGATCAACTTGAATTGTAATTAATAAATATTGATTCAATTTTAATATAGGAATTCGCATTGTCTTCCCCCCTTACTCAATCTCAATCATTTTGCGTTTAGTCATTTCTAATGCAGTTTTCATGCCTTTAAATAACGTGCTTTTCGTCGGGAATTGACCAAGGTCGATCCCCAGGTTAACGATTGTTTGAGCAATTTCCGGTCTAATTCCAACTAGAATACACTGCGCCCCAACGAGTCGAACTGCTTCTGCTGCCTGTATAATATGATGAGCTACCATTGTATCCACTACAGGCACTCCAGTAATATCAATAAGGACCACTTGTGATCGATGTTTAATTACACCGGTTAACAAATTCTCCATGATCAACTTGGCTCGCTCAGTATCAATGGTTCCAATCAGTGGCATGACACTAATATTCTCAAATACCGGAATAAGCGGAGCCGACAATTCTTGAAGAGCGACCTTTTGAATAGAAACTGTGTTTTCCCAGTTCTTTGCACTTTCATTAATCAACTGGTTCACAATAGGGTCAATCCAACGATCAATCTCATCATACATACTGTATACTTTTTCATTCGATTGATTCGCATCTAGTAGAACTGCTAAAATAATTCGACGGAAGTTTTGCAAACCTTGCGTTATATAGCTAAGTCTCCAACCAATCTTCATTAGATGTTCAGCAAATTCTGTCATTCGATCTGTTGGCTTATGAACATTTTGCTCGATATGCGTGTAAATGATTTCAAAGAGCTCTTTGTTCGTTTCTTCATAGGCTGTATCCGTTATTGATTGTAGCCGATGCTCATCACGAACCCTCTCCATCTCATCCATCCACCTAGTGTAGATTCGTTCACGACTTTCATTCAATAATTGTATGACTAACTTGTCCATCTTGCTCCTCCCTACGATCTTTCTACATTCATTTATCTTCTCATTGCATGGAACGTCTCGCAATAATTATGCTTTCCTAGTCTTAGCACATTACATCATTTTCATCTTAACACACTTTTCGACATAACTAGAAAATTCCCTGCTGTCCTCACTACTAAATGTTCGGGATTAGAAGGGGTTTATGTGACTAACATTCCCAATAATTAACTTTCGTTTGAATGAATTAATATAAAAAAAACTGCTCATAGGAGCAGCTTCGTTTGGGTATTATACGTTTTCAAAAATCAATAAGTCCAAGGCTGATTTGCAAAGCTTCTTGTACCCTTTGCATCATACCCTCATCAAGGTGAGTGATTTTATCAGTTAGACGCTGTTTATCAATAGTACGGATTTGCTCTAGCAGTATAACCGAATCACGTTCAAATCCATAGCGCTTCGCATCGATTTCGACATGTGTGGGAAGCTTTGCTTTCTGAATTTGCGCAGTGATTGCAGCAACAATGACAGTAGGACTAAAACGATTCCCAATGTCGTTCTGAATAATCAAGACGGGTCTTACGCCACCTTGTTCAGAACCTACAACAGGAGAAAGGTCAGCAAAATACACATCACCTCGTTTGACAATCAAGCCACTACACCCCGCTTACTAAGCGGTCCACGGTGTGCTCTGCTTCCTCCTCAACAAGAAAGGCTTCTGCTGCAAGGTTCAAATTAATCTTAGCCATCTCCATGTATCCCTGGCGCATGGCGTCACGAATTTGTCGCTTCTTTCGTTCGCGAATATACATTGTCGTGGCCTGTGATATGAACTCGTTACGATCAAGCTGTTCCTGTTGAATAATACCATCCACCTCATTTAAAATATGTTGTGGGAGAGTTACAACAATCGATTTTTTGTTTGCCTCTGACACAAACATACACCTCCGAAGCACTGCTACTCATATTGTATTCCACCATTAATCTTACCATTGCGCGCGACGCATTGCAAAACAACTTTCCACAAGACTATTTCATCATATTCTTGCAAAATCCTTCTTTTATTTTACTATTTTTTTAAAATTGTATTCATTACGCCTTTTTTTTCTCCATTTTCGAGAAAAAGTCTCGGAACACGCGGTCCAATCATACAAGGAATTTCATAGTTTATCGTCTCAAGTCGCTCAGCAATGTCATCTATTGTAATTTCTTCTGCGCCCTCTGTTCCTATCAGTGTCACCTTGGTACCAATCTCTACTTGCGAAGGCAAGCGAACCATGAATTGATCCATACAAATACGCCCAACGATCGGAGCACGCTCACCGTTTACGAGCACATACGCTTTACCTAGCTTGCGTATCCATCCATCAGCATATCCAATCGGAATCGTTCCAATCCATTCACCTTCAGCCGAGTGATACGTAGAACCATAGCTAATCGGTTCTCCAGCCTTCATTTTCTTTACGTGCACAAGCTGACTATAGAGGCAAAACGCAGGCTTTAATGCAAAAGGTAGTATTGGCTTCATTTCTTGAGAGGGACTTAGCCCATACATCGAAATGCCTAGACGAATAAGATTGCCAATCCGTTCGGGAACACGTAATGACCCAGCGCTATTTCCAAGATGGATCCACTTTGGTTGCAAACCATTCTCCTTAAGAAAGGAAGTGATGTCTTCAAATTTCTTTATCTGCGTTTCAATAAACGAATTACTAGGCTCATCTGCTGTTGCAAAATGTGTATAAAAACCTTCTATATGAAATAACGCAAAGGTATTCAAACACTCAATGATTTGCTTGGCTTCTTTTTTTCCTTTAATGCCAAGTCGCCCCATACCAGTGTCTATTTTTAGATGGATGTTCAGCAACATTCCGTCCAATACTGCAAAAGCTTCCTCTAACCATTTTTCTTGAAAAACAGTAAGGGTGATCTCATTCACAGCCGCTACTTTAGCATAAATAGGCGGCACCCACCCCAATACAAGAATAGGAGCTTTAATGCCTGCTTCTCGTAGAGAAATCGCTTCGTCTAAAATCGCTACCGCTAAATATTCAGCCCCAGCGTGTAAAGCCTTCTCGGCAACTGCAACCGCTCCATGTCCATATCCGTTGGCTTTCACAACAGCCATAATCCCAACTTCATCCGATACGTATCGTTTATAAGACTTTACATTCTCTTCGATAGCATCGAGGTCTACCTCAGCCCATGTCCCACGATAAAACACTTGATTGTCCATTCCAACTTCCTCCCACAACAATACACTCTGCCCTCTATTTTAGGAGATTTTAAGAAAAGCGCAAGCGTCTTGTTTATCCCCGACTAGCTTAAGGCGGATCTCAATGTGGTTGTTTTACCACAATGAGATCTGACTTAAGACCTCGAGGGGATAGACGCTGAAGCTAGACAAAAAAAGCGCAAGCGTCTTGTTTAGTTCCGACAAGCGCTGGAAGCTTTTGATTGGAACACGGTCTTTGTGTTCTGGTCAAAAGCTGAAGCGACTCGAGGAACTAGACGCTGAAGCTAGACAATGAAAAGCGCAAGCGTCTTGTTTATCCCCGACTAGCTTAAGGCGGATCTCAATGTGAAGGGTTCGGTACTTCTTATTTCCAAAAAAGGTCCAGCCATTTGTCATAGCTGAACCTCTTTGGAGTATTATTTAATTTCCGTCATGCCGTACACAGACCTCGCTACGGCAGCCATTTCTTCTTGAGACAAATCATCTGACGCAAGGAAGAAATCAACTCCATTGTGATGCCAGGAGACAGTCGTATCAGTCATAACTCCCATCGTAAAACCTAAATCAACGGGTTGCCCGTCACTTACATTAACAGGAGCACTCGTTTCAACAGCAGCCTCACTTTTCTCTTCTATTAACGTGAAAGATTTTTCTCCAGTAAAACTTAGCATGACTTTGTTGGTTGCCACTTCTTTCTCATCAGTTAAACCAGTTCCTTGCGGCTCATACATTGGATACACGACTTCAAAAGGCTCATTCGTAGTTGCAAGCACCGGCACTTCCAGTTGAGCAGCAGTCATGTTTCGCTCCATATCAAAAGCACCTTTATCAAAAGAAGCATTGAATTTCATATCCGAAAATTCAATATCAACAAGGGGCTTTTGATCTTGATTCATAATGGTTACTTTTTCTGGTGCAAGGTCCTTTTTATTTAATTGAATCGATTGGGTCGATAAGTTCTTGTTTTGGTAATTTGTTTTCGTTGTAAAAACATAATCATTTTCCTTCGCTTCGAATTGAGCTCCTGAATCGTTTAAAATATCCTGCACGAGCGTATTATACAGATAGGCCTGGCTACCATTTTCAGGCCAATCACTTTGGAATCGAAAACTTTTATTCAATGCAGGGGTGAGAACAAAAACTCCTTCATCATTTCGCAAGATAATTTGACTTTGCTCTTTTGATTCGTTTTTTAATTCAACTCGATAATAAGATGGCTTTTGGTACCAGATCTCTACATCGTAACGCTGTGGTTCTTCTCCTGTTTCAAGCGTCATTTTTGCGTTAACTTTATACCCTTCCATTTCGTTCAATTTCTTATCAAGGGCATTAACCACATCTTCCTGACTTTTTTGTCCGCAACCTGCAAGCACCGCAATCAATATCCCAATTAATATAACTGCACCGAACTTTTTCACTCTATCCCCAACTCCTTTGCCTCATTTAAAACGACAAAGGAGGTTCCTGTATGGTGAAAAACCTATCCGTGGTGTTGCTCGAGAAATGAATGCAGAACGGTTGGTATTGTAGCAATGACGTCAGTTGCCAGTACATCAAGAGTAGAATGAGCGGTTTGCACGAGAGTATCTGCTGATTGACCGTGTAAATAAACGGCATTGCTTATCCCCTCTTGAAGAGACGCGCTGTGCATGACAAAGGCAAGAATCATGCCAGTTAAAACGTCACCAGATCCACCCTTAGCGAGCGCAGGATTACCTGTTGTATTCACATATTGACTTCCATCAGGAGCAGTCACAATCGTATAAGGGCCTTTTAAAACAAGATAAACACCGAACTCTTTAGCAAATTCTCGCGAGATGTCGAATCGCTTCCTTTGCACTTCCTTGATCGACAGCCCAGTTAACCTCGCCATCTCACCAGGATGAGGTGTCAAAACAGTTGGTGCTTCTCTTGCCTTAAGGCGCTCTTTCAACTCAGATAAGTGGTACAAGGCATCTGCGTCCAAAATGAGGAGCGAATCTGTCGCTAACATCGTTTCAACGATTTGTTGGCACCCTGGTTGTCTTCCAAGACCTGGACCAACCGCGATTCCGTCAAATGGTGCGAGATCATCAGGTACCTCACCAGAGAAAAATCCATTACGAGATGGATACCCCTGAAAAATTGTTTCAACTACGGCACCAGCTGTCATCGACAGGATTTCCTCAGGAACAGAAACTTGTATTAAACCGGCTCCGCTTCGATAGGCTGCTTTCGCTGTCATAATTGGTGCGCCAACCATTCCTCTTGATCCGCCAATTACCAGACCTTTTCCATGGCTTCCTTTATGAGAGGATGCCGATCGATCAGAAAGCGTGCGATGTACGTCTGATTTTTGCCAGAGTGCTCTATCGCTTGATGAAAAAGCAGTTTGTGGAAGACCGATATTAACAATCTCCAATTCTCCATAAAATTCAGCATCAGGGTAAAGATAGGCTCCAAGCTTCGGGCATTGAATAGTATACGTATAATCAGCACGAATAGGCTCGCATTCCTCTTTGTAACCACCATTTGCCTGTAAACCACTTGGAAGATCGACTGACAAAACCGTCGCACGAGCTTTATTCACTAGCCTAATGACATCATCATATGGTTGACGAACAGCACCAGATAAACCGAGTCCTAGTAAGCAATCAATGATAACCCCATACTCGGGAAGTGATTCTACAAATGCTTTGCCATCTTCATACGGTTTCCACGTGTAGGTCAGATTTTGAAAGATAGTTAGATGGGTTTTAGCATCTCCCTTTACTTTTGAGTATGAGGGAATTAACCAAAGATCAACATCATACCCATGCTCTTTCAAATACCTTCCAAGTACAAAACCGTCGCCTCCATTATTCCCTGTGCCGATTAACAGCGCCATAGGCATATTCTTATGAAGTTTGCTTTTCATCGCTTCAAATAGAGATTTCCCTGCGTTCTCCATTAACATAGCACCAGCTATTCCAATCTCCTCCATGGCAAACCGGTCCGCTTCATACATTTCTTCTCCGGATACGATTCTCACAACAGGTCCCTCCTGACCGTGGTAAATTATATGAGGCAAGTCTCCATCATATGCAGACTAGCTTGACGAGCACTCAATAATGATCTGTGCAACAGCATGTTGCTTTGTATGTGAAATAGAAATATGTACGATCTCATTTTCCTCTTTTGCTTCGATATAAGGAGCACCTTCAGTTGATTTCTGTACACAAATATCTTGCCAGCTCAGTTTCCCGATACCAGTTCCTCTTGCTTTTGCGTATGCTTCTTTTGCAGCAAAACGGCCAGCCAAAAATTCAACACTTCGATGACCATTAAGTAAGTAATAAGTACTTAATTCACTTTCTGTTAGAATGCGCTCTGCAAATGAAGCATTTCGTTGTATGACTTTTTTTATTCGATCAAGCTCAATCATATCAATCCCGATACCTTTAATCATGCTACAACCCCTTCGTACTAAATCATTAAAAGTTAGCATAGTGTTTTCAATAGTGATTTTTCCTTTGGCTATGCTAAACTTATAAGCAATAACCATCTCGATTTTATATAAAGCGAGCAGTCAATTCTAACATTTACACTTTGGTTTCCAAGAAAGGTGGTCGACATATGTTCGTGCGAAATGAAGATTTCCGCTCATTTATTCGTTATTATCCTATCATCTCCATACTTATTGGTATACATATCCTCCTCTTCGTTCTAGTAAACCTGTTTGGGATGTTCTCCATACTGAGGTTGGGGGTAGGTTACAACAGAGCAATTGAACTAGGAGAATACTGGAGACTCATCACTCCAATCTTCCTTCATGGTGGATTTGCACACGTGCTATTTAATTCCTTCTCACTTTACCTCTTCGGACCTGCTCTCGAGCAAATGCTCGGAAAAGCAAAGTTCTTGATTGGATATTTTGGGGCTGGGATTATTGCGAATATCGCTACATTCTATTTGCAGGATAGTAACTTTAGTCATGTCGGTGCCTCAGGTGCTATTTTCGGATTGTTTGGCATCTATTTTTACATGGCTTTCTATCGCAAAGAATTAATAGACCAGGCAAATTCCCAACTCATACTTATGATCCTCGGTATTGGACTTGTCATGACGTTCATCAGTCCAAATATTAATATTCTTGGACACCTCTTTGGCTTCATTGGAGGAGCGGCACTTGCACCCATTCTTTTAATTGGTGCGAAGCCTTTTATTAATCGAGGGATCGTTCGAGTAAGGCGAACAGTTGATAGTGGAGAAATTCGCTTTAAGCCAAATCGATGGCAGCGAAGAAAAATCCGAACTGGACCATCTGGTGGTGGGAAAATTATCTGGGGGATTTTTATCGGTCTTGTTATACTTGGTTTTATAGCAAGATATTTATAAAAAAATTATATTATTAAAGCCCAGTGATCTCATCACTGGGCTTTTACATCAAAGACTCATTTAAATAGTAGCTAACGGCGTTTTTTAAATTTCCTGTTATATCAAAATGTTGGTGTAATACAAAATCATGATTCGCTAGATGTCGGGCATGATTTGGTTTAATCCCACATAAAATCGGAGAAACACCCACCACTTCGAGCATACTACAAAACGAAATCAGCGCAAGCACACCACTGGCATGTACTTCACCAATCCCACTAAAATCTAGAATTACACGTTCATAATCGCCATTCTGAAGCGTTTGTAACAGCTGATGCTCATTAACTCGAAATAGGTTTTCCTCAAGCTCGCCAAACAATGGAATAATACCCAGTGACGTTGAAATGGGGAGGAAAGGGCTAGATAGCTTTTTCACTTTCACTAAAGCTGCTTCAAGCTCTTCTTTTTTATCCAACAAATCAAAGTTTGTATCCGCAAGTCTTTCCTGCTGTTTTTGAAGCGCCTTTGATAGTTTTTCCAATCGTTCATCTTGCCTTACACACACAAGCTGTCCTCCACCACTTATGGACCACTTTGCATAAACATGAAAGAGAGAATAAGGAGACTGGGCAGTGCCCATAACTAATTCAACCTCTGTTTCTTTCAAAAGCGGGTTCAGCATTTTTGCAGCTTTCGTTCGACTATCGATATCAACTAGCTCTAAAAAAGAAGAACAAGGAGAAAAAGCTTCCGTTGCAAGCTTTGATTGTGAAAGAATGTTTAGTTCCTCATCAACTAAAAAAGCAGGGAGTGGATGATCATTTATATCGAACATTATTCATACTCCCTTTCCGCTCTTCCAGCCATTCACGAACACGATGTAAATCAGGAACCAGCGTTGTATGTTCAGAGCAGTATTTGGACAAGTTGTACTGTGAAGTAAGCCTCCCTCCAACTAAGACCTCAGGAGGATTTTCCAACGCTTCAAGCTCCGTGACATAACGATTTAATCTCTCCGCATGGTACAAGATGGCTACTGAAATACCAACCACAGACGCGCCCCACTTCTCTGTCTTCTCTATGGCATATTCAAGGGGTAAGTTCGCTCCAAACAGCTTTGTTTGCCAGCCATATTCTTGGAAAAGCAACGATATCATTTTCAAACCTAAATAATGTTGCTCTTGCTCAATACACAGAAAAAGGGCTTTGGGGCCATTTTCGTTCTTATTCGTAATTTTCCTGAAATGCGCGTATCGCGAAAGAACATAATCACACGTAGTTGTAGCTAAGTGTTCGTCTGCAACTGATATTTCATTTTCTTCCCAAAGCTTCCCAACGCGTTGCATCGCTTTCGTAAGAGCTTCAAAGGCTAAATGGCTATTGTCCATTAACTCAGATTGCTCTGTTATTCGTTCCCACGCTTTATCTTGATCACCTTCAAGAAAGTCATCTGTTAAGCTTACTATATCGATTGACACATGCTCACCTCTTTGTATACGAAGAACTATCAACTGTTAATTCTTCCAGCTCTGCAAGACCTTTTTTTAACGTTCTAAGATAATCTTCCTTCTCCTCAAACGGATCAGATGCACATAATTCATTTTCCAGCCGCTTAAAATTATCAATTAAGTGCTCTGTTTTCATCCCTCTAGCAGTTAGAATATTGTTCAACCATAAGACATAATCAACAAAAAAATCATCCGAACCCAGGTTGCGCGCCGAATTCAGGTGTTTGATGTGATGGTAATTATCTTCTCGACATTTTACTCGACCCTGCTCTCCAAATTTCTCTAAGAGTTCTGGCATATCATCATAGATACCCTTAACAACTCGGTCAATAATTGCGTCGATTTGATTCATCATTCAGCTACAACCTTAAAGCGCGATACTTTGGGTTTAATTGCCGCAAGTTCCTGATCAGGATACTTCTTTTCAAGATCATGTATTTCTTTATAAGAAGGACTTTTAATCCACGTTAAAAAAGATTCTTTCGATTTCCACTTCATTTGAACGGTGAGTTCTGAAGGTTTATTCTCGTTTTGGAGTAGTCGGAAAGATTCAAATCCCTCAAACTCATCCACGCGTCGCGAACGTGACTGATAAATGCCAATCACTTCATCCACTTTTTCTTCTGGTACATTAATCACCGAATTTACAATGTACATATATACCCTCCTTACAAAAAAGTTATACCTCTTCTTTTATATTTTTTTTAACATTGTAAGAATACCAATTCAAAAGTTCTTCTCCATTTGCATGTTCAATATCTTTCACCCTAAAATGTTTCCCTGCAAAGCTTGATAAAATCGATACTTTAAATGTCGTTAAGTGTTTGTGCTCTTGAAGAAATGTTGTTTCCAACTCCATTGCTTGAATGTTTTTTCTTGCAACGTAAACTCTGGTCTTTGAAATTTGTCTAAATTGCATAAGAGCAACGTCTTTTTTAACTCCCCACCCAGCGTCTCGGTATTGTAGATAACCAATGAATAAACAAATTGGCATTAATAAGAGCGAGAAAGCCCCGTATGGTACAATATAGGTTATTAAGCCTACTGGTAATATAGCGGGCAGAAGGGACCGAATAAGATACCTTCTTCTGGCTCTAAAAGGCAATGACGAACACTTTTCATGAATGGCCATCTCAGGTAGGATTTCCCCCAATAATGTTTTCACTCTTTTTCGTTTAACGAGTGGAAATAAAACGGTTGAAAACTGTTCCTCTTTTCCTCCACCGCCGCCACTTTCTACGTAAAGTACCGAATAACCAAAAGGTTGGCGAAGGGGCCCTTCCACAATTCGAATCGCCTGAATGCGATGAACAGGAATGGTTAACTGACGCTTTTCAAGAATTCCTCTATTAATTATTAAATCATCCTCATGTCGCTTGAGAACAAAACCACCGTATTTTAGCACTGTGCCAACGACTGAGAAAAACCATGATATCAAGAGAAGAAAGGCGACTGCAAGTAATAGAAATGGAAGTGTAGCATCCATCACCCGCTCTGTGATACTTTCATAGAACTGATCAGGAATGAAATCATCTACTTGTGAGGCAATTGCCGCTACGAAGGAAAGAACAACCCCTATACCACCTGAAGTTGAAGCGGTAATCAGTAACTCTTTCCATGAAAGTTTATAAAGCAGCGGAGGTTTCTCCTCCACTTCTTCCATCACTTCATCAGTGACCGTATTTCTTTTCTGATAAAGATTGCTTTTTAACAATTCCGCATCAGTCCGTCTTAACGCTGACATGACCACTTCCGGTTCCCCGCCACCCCCGGCAGTCTCAATTTGCACTTTAACGAGTCCAAATGCACGCTGTATTAACCCTTGAGAGAAATCAATCGATTGAATTCTCTCCCTAGGAATAAATCGCTTTTTACGAAAAATAAATCCCTGATGGATGCGTAGCTCATTGTTTTCAATGTGATATGTATAAAAAAACCATCCTAGCACTCCATTTCCTACGGTGAATAGAAGAAGTGCTCCAATCATTAGAAAGTGCCACCACGCGTAGCCATTTCCTCCTCCAACAAAAACAAAGAAAATCAACGGGATGGCCGCTTCTTTAGCGTACTTTATAAACGATAACAACATGGCTACTGGATGAAGGCGTTTTTTCTCAGACATCATCTTCCGCCACCCTTGCAAGAATCGAGATACGATCCCTTAGCTCATCAGCAATTTCGTTTGAAAGAGCTGGTATTTCATGCGTCGTAGCTGCAGTTGAAATCGTTACAGATGACAGACGATAAGCTCGTAACAGCGGTCCCTGTCTCGTATCAACATGTTGAACTCGAACCATCGGAATCAGAGTTCGTTTCACAATAATGACACCATGCTTCAGTTCGATCTCGTGTTCAGTGACTTCATATCTCCATTTTTTCCAGCGAAGTTTTGGTAGCAACCATGTCTGGAGAATGACAAATAGAAGAGCAAGCACACAACCTACCGCTAAAATCCATAAAGGGAGAGGTCGTACGATGACATGAACGACAAACAAACCACTTAGGAGTAAAATGTAAATAAGTGAAACCATTCCTCCTGTAATTTGCCATACTTTCAACCCTTTAGGGTCAATTCGTTTTGAAGGTTCCAGTCGCATCGGCTTCCTCACTTTCTATTGAATAGTTATCATCTCTTAAGTATGAGAATAATTATATCATTCTTAGGTTATGCCTTCTATTCCTCTGTTTCATAATAAGAAAGGTTGGATAACAACAAAAAAACTTGAGCTATTTTCAGCTCAAGTTTTTTACTCTTATTAAAAGTGATTTGATACGTAAGGACGTTCTGATTCTCTCATACTAACGATTTCTTTTTGTTGATGGTCAAAAATCGATATTATTTTAGTATCTGCATTATAAAAAGTTAAATGCTGCTCTGAACACTGAACTAGTTCACAACTCGGTATTGGGAATTTCTCCTGTCGACCTGTTTTAGAACAAATGTAAACAAGCTGATCACTTTTACCAGTTCTTCTGTTAATCCCATGGACAATTAAACTCCCGTTCCAGGAATGGATCGTTCGCGGCGAAAAATCAATTTTGAAAGTATTTCTAATTTGATACGTATCATCAAGTAAAAGAACCTGATCCTGGTAAGATGCAGAAATCGATAGAGCAGCAACATAAACACCCTCTTCAGCAACCATCATGTTTACCGGGGAATAGCCTGCTTCTAAGGGAATCACCTTTTTGCCAGAATCACTAAACGTTGTTAACAGGGCTTCATCCCCTTCAACATGATACGATGAGACAATAAGCTGATTTCCTCTTCTTTTTAAATCACAGAAAATACCATTCACGTGCCACTGATGTGTCATTCTTGGGTCTTCCTTCGAAAACTCATAAATCCAACCGTTCCATTCTTCTCCTTCACAAGCAATACAAATGGTTTCAGGATATTCATAAAAGCTTGGTTTACCGTTTACTTGGAACGTTCTTAGTTGAGCAAGGCTATGAACAAAGACGTAAACCTCTACATGATTAGGCGAAAGTTGCTTGGTAAACCAATAATTTTGGTTTGAATCCCTCACAACATTAGAGAAGCCTTCTTCACTTGCGATTGGTAGTTTGGGTACATTGACCCGCTCAGATGTTTGGGTAGTGTGCTTATGCCCATCAGATTTTAGTGCTTTGCTCCCTTGCTCAAACGGCATTCTAAACGCTCCCTTCGAAATCAGCTGCCTTCTTCCGTTGAGGCAAGTAGGAAAAAGGATAGATGTTTGCAACCGATCCTTGCTGTTATTACTAGTTTAACAAACAATTCGTCAAGGGGGTATTGGGAAATAACAATAACTTTAGTAGGATTATTAGCGTGAATTGTTTCCTACTTTCCCAAGTATTGTGGAAAGTTATAGGTCTTTACTCCTCAACATTAAAATGAAGCGAGTTCTTTTACTGCTCCTTTTCCTTTCGACGCCCCTTCAAAAGTAGCACTTTAACCTTGACAGCCACCTTTGACTGCATAACAATGAGTACGAATCCACTAATACGAGGAAGGATGAGATTTGCTTGGCACGTAACCACGATGAGTATATTCAACATCTATTCGGAAATGAAGACGAAGCACTGCAATCAGTCAATGAAAGTATTCGCAAAAATGGTATGCCTGCTATCTCAGTTAAACCAGAGGTTGGGCGCTTTCTCTCTTTACTTGTCAGCATTGCTAAGCCACGAAACATTATGGAAATTGGAGCCTTAGGTGGCTATAGTGGTATTATGCTTGCTAGCGCACTTGATAAAGAAGGGTCACTTACGTCGCTCGAATTAGAGGAAGCTTATGCAAATGTCGCGAAAGACAACTTAAATCGGGCGGGTCTTGGCGATAAAGTTAAATATGTGATTGGTCCAGCTCTTCAGAATATGGATTCTCTACATAGTGCTGGTCAGCAGTACGACTTTTTCTTTATTGATGCCGATAAAATCAATTACCCTAATTATTTTCAAGCCGCTTTAAAATTAGCTACACCAGGAGCAGTTATCGTAGCTGATAATACTCTTCAGGATGATAACGTTTTTGATAACAATGTAACCACTGATCATGTAACCGCTATACGCAAATTCAACGAACAAGTTGCCACTGATGAGAGAGTGGAAGCAATGCTCCTCCCTCTTTGCGATGGCCTTACCATTTGCCGAGTAAAACCTTAACAGTAATAAATGAAAGGAGGCAGAGCTTTGCTCCGCCTCCCGTTTTAAAATGCGACGATTGTTCTGCCACGAACTTTTCCATTTAAAATGTTGCGTAATACATCTGGTAGTTCATCAAGAGTAATTTCATTTTGAATAGCTTCAAGATGCTCAGAAGGCTTGTATTCATCAGCAGCTTTTTCCCAAATCTCTTTCCGCTTTTCCATCGGACAGTACACAGAATCGATTCCCAGTAAATTAACGCCCCTTAGAATAAAAGGAAATACTGTCGTAGGAACTTTGGGTCCGCCTGTAAGACCACTAACCGCAACGGCACCGCCGTACATCGTGTTACTTAGTACAGCTGCTAACGTTTCTCCACCAACTGGATCCACTACGCCAGCCCACTTTTGCTTACCAATTGGCTTAAACCCTTCTGGAGCTACTTCTTCCCTGTCAACAATCGTAGTTGCGCCTAACTTTTTTAAATAGCTATGCTCAGATTCTTTCCCCGTGCTGGCTACAACTTCATATCCCTTTTTGGCAAGAATAGCAACGGCCATACTTCCAACTCCACCGGTAGCGCCTGTTACAAGGATAGGACCTTTGTCGGGCTTAATTCCTGCTTGTTCAAGTTGGTAAACAGATAGCGCCGCCGTAAAGCCAGCTGTTCCATAAACCATTGCTTCTTTAAGAGATAAACCATCAGGAAGCGGGACAATCCAGTCAGATTTCACTCTAGCATATTCACTAAATCCGCCAAAATGAGAGACGCCTAAT
The DNA here is from genome assembly GCF_011082085.1 of Bacillus sp. Cs-700. Classification (NCBI taxonomy): domain Bacteria; kingdom Bacillati; phylum Bacillota; class Bacilli; order Caryophanales; family Bacillaceae; genus Bacillus; species Bacillus sp. Cs-700. The sequence continues at coordinate 2,891,236 of NZ_CP041063.1, read as the reverse complement.
TCATAGCTCGTAACGACGACGCGGTCTCCTTCTTTCCAATCTGGATGATCGGATTCAGCCACAACTCCTGCAAGATCAATCCCTGGAACATGGGGGTAGTTTCTTACGATATTACCTTTTGGATGCGCTGCTAATCCATCTTTATAATTCACGCTTGAATAATGAACTTTGATCAACACATCACCTTCTGGTAGGTCTTCCTTCGTAAATTCCTGAATCGCTATATTTGTATCATCCTCAACTTTATTAACAACTAATGCTTTAAATTGATCCATGTTTATTCCTCCTTGATCTTTCATTCGGTATAAGCTTAACAGAAATTATTCTGACTGGTCAATTAAACTGAATTCTTTAATCCTTATTTGAATTCCTGTATAATAAATTCTGTAAGGAGAGGACTCAAATGAACCGTAAAGCAGAGTTGAAACGGCAACAAATCATTAAAGCAGCTTATCAAGCCGTTTCTGATAAAGGTTACGAAGCCGTGACATTACAAGATATTGCGGATTATGCCAATGTAAGTAAAGGCGTTCCGAATTACTATTTTCAAAATAAAGAAGATGTCCTTGCTCATCTCCTCGCTCAAATTACGGAGCGAATTTATGAGAAAGAAAAAGAAGCGGTTGAAAAGGAAACATCTGCAGAAAGCATGCTTCAAGCTTATATAAATACTGTGTTTGTTAGTGCTGAAGAGAATGAGAAATTCTACCGTGTTTATTTAGATTTTCTAGCACAAGCTACAAAAAATAACCGATATCGTGAAATTAACGCACGCTTTTACAAAAATTGTGCTTCAATCTCTAAGGAGATTTTAACGCAAGGAGCGAAGGAAAAGACCTTTGTCGTCAATGATTTCGAAACGGCTGGTCGAGCCATAAGGACTATGATTGACGGATATATGATTCAATGGATGATGACCGGCGATCATTCACAACACAGGGCTTACAAACAGGCGTGTTATCAAGCCATTACCTCATACTTAAGATAATGCGACTGATCGTTGGGAGTCGCATTTTTCAGTCCATTCCATTTCTTCTCCATTTAAAAGAATCACGTTTAGAAGTGACACTTGCAATGGATAAAACTCGCCGGCTCGGACACGCTAACTTCATGTAAGGAGGAGATTTTATGGCAAAAGAAAAAAAACGTGGTATGAAGAAAGAACTTTCTCAGGCAGTTGACCACGCCAATGAAACAAAACCCTCAACAAAACAAAGAAGCAAACGAATCACAGAGTAAAACCGGGCAAAGCATGCCCGGTTTTACTTTATTCTAAATGTAGACGCATCAATGAGTTCGATATCATCTCGCTTCTTAATTCTTTCCATTAATTGAAATAATGCCGCATCCTTTTGCTTCGCTTCAATCATACAATCAATATGTTCGGTACTCCCTTTTACTTTGTTCAAGAATGAAAAAAACCAATCAACGTCTACATAATCAGCATGACTACGAAATTCTTGCTCATTTTTGGGTGAAGAAATATGCATTTTCACAGGGAGTGGCGAGTTCTTCCAAGTATCAACCACTCTCCCCCAATCCTTCTCCCACTCTTTGGTTTCATGACAGGCCATATGGTGGTGAAAGTCAAAAACCATTGGAACATTTAACTTCTCACATAAATAGAGCGTGTCCAAAAGTGTGAAGGTGGTATCATCGTTCTCTAAAATAATGGTTTCTTGTATTTTCTTTGGGGTATACATCCAATTATGGATAAAGCGTTCAAGCGACAGCTCTTTGTCGTCATAACCACCGCCCACATGCAAGACACATCGATGGGTCGAGTCGATCCCCATCCCCTCAAGAAGACGAACGTGCAAAGCGAGCATTTGAACAGAAGCTTGTAAGATTTCTTTTTTAGGAGAATTAAGCAGCACAAAATGATCCGGGTGAAAACCGATTCTCATTTTTTCTTTTTTTGCATAATCACCCAATTCTTTTAACTCATTTTTTAACGGGGTTAAATAATCCCATCCTTCCAGGGCCTCATGGTTTGCAAGAGGAATTAAGCGAGAACTTAACCGAAAGAAATGAATGTCATTCCCTTTATTATGTTTTAAAAGTCTGAGACAATTTTCTAAGTTTGATTTAGCGATCCGCTCAAGCTTTCGAATAGCGGCTTCTGTGTTTTTGATTTTCTGAAATTGCGCGTAAGTCATCGTCTGAGACGGAGAGCTGTTTACAAGTTCTGTACTCATAGCGACATAGCCAAGTTGAATGATTGTCAATTCGTTCTCACCTCTCAAAAATCTTTCTATTAGGCTGTCCATTTCACTCTTCATCCATGAGCAATAACTTCCCCTCGATTAGGAGTGGAAGCGTGGTACAATAGACGTAATACCTGGATGCGGGTAATAATAAAAAAGGGGTAATTGTATGGCAACTCGAATCATTACTGACAGCAGTGTTGACTTCCCTGAAGAACTGCTCAATGAATTGAACGTAACGGTCGTTCCACTCAACCTTCTCTTTGGTGACGAAGAATACAAAGCTGGAGTAGATCTTGATACACCGACGTTCTATCAGAAACTAAAAAAATCAAAAGAACTTCCTAAGTCTTCTGCCCCATCACCCCAGGACTTTCTTACAAAATTTGAAGAAACTAGTCCGGAAGACGATATTCTTGTAGTAGCGCTTTCTGAAGCACTTAGTAGTACGTATGACAACGCTGTTCTAGCGAAAAAAATGTTTCATGAGGAACATCCTAATCGAAACATTGAAGTGATCAACTCTAAAACAGCCTCATCAGGTCTAGGGATTATTGTTTATCATGCGGCGGAGATGGCACGCGATGGTCATAGCTTTAATGACATTGTTGAACAAGCACATGAGTATACAGAAGATACGCTTACGATGTTTTTACTAGATACACTTGAGAACGTTATCAAGGGAGGACGCCTTGATCGAGTGAGAGGTACCATTGCTTCTGCCCTTAATATTAAGCTCCTTATGAAAGCAAGTGATGACGATGGCTCGCTTGAAGTCCTTGATAAAATTCGTGGGAATAAACGAGCCATTCGTCAATTCATTCAGAAGATCGGAGACTATGGCCATAACCTGGAAGATAAAGTAATTGCAGTGGCTCATAGTAACTGCGAAGACAAAGCCAGGGCATTAATTGACCAAATTCAAGAACGTTATCCGTTTAAACAAGTGATTCTCTCAACTATGGGTCCACTTATTGGAACATACGCCGGAGAAGGTGGACTTCTGGTCTCCTTTAAGAAAAACTAAAATGCATGTCTAGAAGAGCGCCTCGGCGCTCTTTTTTGATGTGTTATCATCGTTCCTCATAAAAAATAAATAAAAAAGCGCTTTCTTTACAGGAAATGAATGACCATTCATCGAAATGTGTTCAAAACGAAGAAGTGTGGTGAATGGTAAATGAAGTGGGAAAAATTATTTGAACCTATTCAATTAAGAAGACTGACCTTACCGAACAGAGTGATGATGGGGTCGATGCATCTTGGAATGGAAGGAAGTAAGGATCAGGAGGATGCACTCATTTCCTTCTATACTGAACGGTCAGGTGATAACGGTCCAGGACTGATTGTTACTGGTGGCATTTCCGTTTCTCCCGAAGGAGATGGGGGGCATCATTTTCTAGGATTCTACAGGGAAGATGATCTTAGAGTGATGAAACGACTAACAGATAGCGTCCACGAGGCAAACGGACGCATTGCTGCGCAACTTTTTCACGCTGGTCGATATGCCTATTCACAAATGAATGGCGTGCCATCCGTCGCTCCCTCTCCTATAAAATCGCCTATACACAGAGAGGTTCCAGAGGAATTAACTGAAATCGATATCCTTAATTTGCTTGAATCCTATGCAGAAGCAGGGAGAAAAGCGAAGGCTGTTGGCTTTGATGCCGTAGAAATTATGGGTTCTGAAGGGTATTTAATTAATCAATTCCTGTCACCGAGGACGAATAAGCGATCAGATAAGTGGGGAGGTAATTTTGAGAATCGCACCCGGTTTTCGATCGAAGTACTGAAATCTGTTCGAAACGCTGTTGGAGATGATTATCCTATTATTTTTCGAATGTCCGGCCTCGATCTTGTGCCTGATTCTTCAACACCTGAAGAAACGATCCAACTTGCAAAGAAGTTAGAAGAGCATGAGGCTGATATTTTAAATATTGGTATTGGTTGGCACGAATCTACCGTTCCGACAATTTCAATGATGGTGCCACGCGCTGGCTTCATTGAACCTGCTCTCAAAATCAAAGAATCCGTTAACATCCCGGTCATTGGTAGCAATCGGATTAATGATCCACTTCTAGCAGAAGAACTGCTTTATAAACTCGATATGGTTTCGATGGCAAGACCATTCCTTGCTGATGCTAATTTACTAGCAAAAGCAAGAGGACAAGCTCTTGATCAAATCAATACTTGCATTGCTTGTAATCAGGCGTGCCTTGATCATGCCTTTGAAGGAAAGGCCGTCTCTTGCCTTGTTAACCCTCGTGCTGGAAGAGAACATAAATGGACAATAAAAAAAGCAGACATAACAAAATCAGTTGTCGTAATCGGTGGCGGAGTGGCTGGAATGGAAGCAGCGAGAGCTCATGCTGAGCTAGGCCATACCGTTACGCTTTACGAAGCGAGCGAAGCCATTGGCGGGCAGTTTAATCTTGCGAGAAAAATTCCAATAAAAAAAGAATTTGATGAGACCATTCGTTACTATACAACAGAGCTAAACCGATTAGGCGTTCAAATTAACGTGAATCATAAACCGAATGCTGACGAATTGCTAGCCCACTCACCTGATCTCGTCGTTCTTGCGACAGGTGTTGTTCCAAGGCTGCCTGTTATCCCAGGGATTAAACACGCCATTCCATATCCTGAAATTCTTTCTGGGAACCGAGAAGTTGGAAAAAAAGTCATTATCATTGGTGCAGGTGGAATTGGGTGTGATGTCTCACACTTTCTGATTGAAAAAGGAATTCACGACATTCTTCTTCTGAGACGAAACGGAAAAATGGGAGAAGGGCTTGGAAAGACAACAAAATGGGCGATGCTGCAAGACTTGAAGCAAAATGGGGTTACGTTCAGAACCAACCTTTCATACGAAGAAATCACACCTGAAGGGTTAAAGATTACAAACAGCGAGACAGGTAAGCAGGAATTCCTTGAAGCTGACACCATCATCCTGGCTGCTGGACAGGAGTCAAATATACCTGAGGAATATGAAGACCTATCACAAAGAGGGATCGATATAGCTGTAATCGGTGGTGCACGACTTGCTGGAGAGCTTGATGCTAAGCGAGCGATCTATGAAGGAGCAAAAATCGCTTTTGAACCTGAGACAATTTCTGTTAAGTAACTTTCAAAACAAAAAAGGTGCTCTAAGCACCTTTCTTGTTATTTCTATTTTGAATCAATTTAATTCAATCATCCGTTTAAGAAATGAACTACTGTAGGTTGCTCCTTGAAGCTGATTTCTTATCCAGTCCTCTTCTTCTTTGAGCCAATTTCTTATTAATCGTACTGCTTTTTCATGCTCGTGTGTCGTCATATGCTGGAAAATTTCATTCGTTTTTTCAAGATTCACTTCTTCTAGTGTTTTATGGAGCGCTTTTAATCCAAGCTGGGCTCTCTCAGGATGGTAATGGTGGAGAACGACTCGTGAATAGTGAACCATGACTTGATTCAACAAGTGAACCGACCAAATATCATTCCCTCTTCTTCTGGACTTTTCATATTGAAATAAAAAGAATGCCGTATCATCAACATGATCAATAAACTCTTGTTTCGATAAGGTTAACTGTTCGTTAAAATGACTTAGACATCGATGTGGATCGTAAAGTACTCTGCAAAAATCTTTTTCAATTAACGTTTCAGCAGTTACTGTAAACAAATCAAGGTGCAACAAATTATCAAACACAGCAATCACTTGTGGCGCAATAATAAAGATTTCATCATAGAAAAGAAGACTCCTATAGGCTTCTAAATAGCTTTTTCGTTTCTTTAGGAAAGCCTCCACATCTCCCTCATCAACAAGGCAATAAAGATCAATATCTGAATTCTCATCATGCTCGTCCCGTCCCATTGATCCTTTAAGAAACACCGCTTTTACGAGTGGTTCCTCTTTAAGATGATCTGTTATGACTCTTACTGCTTCTTCCTGTTTCAACTCTCCAACTCCTATCCTTCATCAATATCGATCATTACCTAGCGAAAAAAGGCTGATGAACAACAAAAAAGAGTGCTAAAGCACACTCCTTATCCTAGCTTATCGCCATTCTTTACTTTTTGGTCAGGCTGTATTAAAACAACACCTTTTTCTCCATATATACCAAGAACCAGTATTTCTGACATAAAATCAGCAATTTGCCGTGGAGGAAAGTTTACGACCGCCATCACTTGTTTACCAATTAAATCTTCAACCTCATAAAGGTCCTTGATTTGTGCACTGGACTTCTTAATACCAATTTCCTCACCAAGATCAACTATTAGTTGATAAGCTGGCTTTTTCGCCTTTTTAAAATCGTTGACTTCAATTATCTCACCTACTCGAATATCAAGCTTCATAAAATCATCAAACGTTGCCATTCTGTTCACCCTACCTTTTACTTCTTGATGAGCATTTATCTACTATTAATCAGATTCTCGTTCCATGAGCGAATTCCTGCTTAAGCGTTTCTGAACAAATCGCTGCACTGCAAATCTGATTTCTTCTTCCGTTCGTTGTTGTTGATTATGACCAAATAAAAAGGCCGAATAAAGCTCAACAAGGAAGCGATCACTCGCCTCTATTTGTATCGAATAGAGTTCTGAAAGGGTTAATGGATATTGAGAAGTGGCGAAAAAACGTTCAATGCGAAGTATGTACATAAGATCGTTTAGTAATTCGTAAGAGTTGATTGGAGAAACAAACTGTTTTATTCGACTATCAATCGAGAGCAATAATGTCATTAGACCACTCTTTATCTCATCCCTTGAAGGTAAGACAAATGGTGTCTCTCCGTAGATCTTCAATTGTTCAAAACACGGTGCTACATATTCTTTCGAACCATTAGCTACATCTCTAAAATCTTTCAAACATACTTCTCTCATATCGAGAGAAATACCCATTAATTCTGGCAAAGAAGGTGATTTTATCAGTGGTTCGTTATAAAAACACCAAATATCCAAATCGGAATATGGACCCGCTTCTCCTCGTGCAAAGCTTCCAGTAATCACAACGCCCTTTAACAATGGATTTTTCAATCGATCAACAAGACGTTTTGCGTATTTTTCAATCATTAGTGGAGTGATTAGTACATGTCGCATCTCATTTTCTCCTTTTCACCGAGACCCCTAGAAAAAGCTTGCAAGGACGAAGCCGGTCCGTCGTTCTTTTCTACTTATTTGTACTCATTCGTTTCACTTGTTAAAAATCGATAAACGGAATCAATTACCTCATTACGATCTGCCCCATGACAGATAAGATGCTTTGAATTCTCCATCACCTTAACTTGTTTCTCTTCTGAACCGATGAGGTTGTATATCGCATCTGCCGTTTTATAAGGAACGAGCCCATCCAGTTTTCCTTGAAGAATCATCGTAGGAGTGAAAACAGATTCAAACGAAGGCTTAAGATGTTGCACCAGCTTACGAAATTCTAGCGAAGCAACAAATGGTGTACTTCTCACCTTTCGACTATAACGAATAAACAATTCGTTTTTGAATAGTTGTCCTCTACATAGGTCCGTTACCATCCCTCCAATGTCTTTAACCATTTGAATGGGATGAATATATTGAAGTGCTGCGCTTAATAAAACTAACTTATTCACTTGATACTTTGTCGCCAAATAACCAGCTAGAACGCCGCCCATAGAAAAGCCTATAACGTATACGGTGTCGCATTTCTCTAGTAAGTGTTGGAGATGAGATTCAGCCGTATCAATCCATTGCTGGAAAGTAATACCGCGAAGCGAATCTTGTTCACCATGCCCTGGAAGCGTTGGAGATGAAACGACCCAATTTGTATGGCTTCGAAAATATTCTGCCAGTGGTTCCACTTCATAAGGTGCACCAGTAAATCCATGTATCAGCAAACAACCGGTCATATTCGTTCTCTCACCTTTCCTCCTAAAGTTTACTTTTTATAATACCACCAGGTGAACAAAGTTAACCGATTATTGTGCTCTTATCCAACCCGTTTTTAACGCTTTAAAGCTTTTGATCCTTTGCTATAGTGAATTGCTAAAGAAGATTTCCTTTCTTCTTGAAGCGATGTTGAGCAATTGGGGCAAATTACCGCTTTAGAAGGGATGGGTGTACAACAGTACGGGCATTCCTTGCGAGTCATTGAATTTATCGGGTCCTGTCCAGGTTTGCGCCATCTATTTAGTTGTCGAACAACTAGAAAAACAGAGAAAAAAATGATTAAAAAGCGGATGGAAGTCGTTAAAAAAACACCATAATTAATTGTTGCGGCTCCCGCTTCTTTCGCATCCGAGAGGGAAGGATAGTAATGTCCATTCAAACTAATATACAAATCTGCAAAATTGATTTGTGCTAAAACAAGACCGACTGGTGGAAGAATAATGTCCGAAACGAGTGAATCGATAAAACTGCTAAATGCTGCACCGAGAACAATACCTATCCCCATATCAGCTGCATTTCCTCTAATAGCAAAATGTCTGAATTCATTTAATAGACCGATGGGAATTCACTCCTTTAACCTTACTCTACACAATATGTATGCGTCATTCATACAAGCTATGAATTTTTTTAATGGTTGTAATTTTTCTATAATTTTTTATAAAAGCGTCGCAAGCCTGATAGATGATATAATGTTTCTTTGCGACTATAGTCTAACATCAAGGAGTGAACAATCATGACATTTGCCCTAGCCTGGTCAAAGGCTAATCCCTTAATTGAGGATCCGATGGCTGTATTTGTCTATCTAACGGTTGTCGTTGGATTTATCTTTATGCTTGGCGAGTCAAAAAACGCCGTTCTGCAAAAGATTTTCCATTACGCACCTCCGTTAATTTGGACATACTTTATTCCAATGCTCTCAACGACCTTTGCTATTATTCCGCAAGAGTCAAGTTTATATGGATTTGTATCCACATATATTCTTCCTGTCGGCTTACTGCTGTTACTGTTATCAGCTAACGTTCCAGCTACGCTTCGATTAGGACCAAAAGCACTACTCATGTTCCTTGCTGGTACGATTGGTGTCATTATCGGTGGGCCGATTGCTCTTGCCATTTTCCAACCATGGTTACCAGAGAATGCTTGGACTGGTGTTGCTGCTCTAGCAGGAAGCTGGATTGGTGGCTCTGCGAACATGGCAGCCATGATTGAAGCAGTCGGAACACCAAAAGAAATATTATCCCCCATTATCGTTGTCGATACGGTTGTTGGTTATAGCTGGATGGGAATTATGATTTTCCTTGCAGGATTCCAAGATAAATTTAATAAGTGGAACAAAGCAGATGACTCCGTTATTCAAAGCGTGAATAAAGAAATGAATGATATTCAACGTAAGAATGAACGTCCTATTCAAGTTCCTCAGCTATTAGGCTTACTTGGACTTGCCTTTGGTGTCTCTTACATCGTATTGAAAATTTCTGAGAACCTTCCGCAAACGGCCGTTCTTTCTACAACTACATGGACCGTTATGATTATTTCAGCTATCGGTATTCTGTTTTCTTTCACCCCTGTCAAAAAGTTAGAGGGATATGGAGCTAGTAAAGTCGGCTATACTGCCATATACCTTTTGCTTGCAACAATTGGGGCTAGAGCCGATCTTGCATATGTAGTCGATTCTCCCCAATATGTACTGATGGGTATTGTATGGCTCAGTATTCATATTCTTGTTATTTTTATTGCAGCACGATTACTGCGTGCGCCACTTTTCTTTGTAGCCGTTGGATCACAAGGAAATATAGGTGGAACAAGCTCAGCTCCAATCGTCGCTTCCGTCTTTCAACCCTCACTTGCTCCGGTTGGGCTATTGATGGGAATTGTAGGTAACGTTGTTGGTAGCTATGCAGCTGTTCTCTGTGCTCAATTGGCTAAGATGGTCGCCACAATGTTTTAGCTTCTTTTACAAAGAAAAATCCGTCCTCCTCTAGGGGGACGGATTTTTCTATACCTTTATCCTTGTGAAGTAGGGCGAACAAGGACTTCGTTAATGGAGACACTGTCAGGTTGGCCAACAGCGTAATAAATTGCATCTGCAATCGCTTGGGGATCGAGTGGATCGAGACCATTTGGACCACGATTGTTTAACTTCTCTTGTACATCTTCATCAGTAATTGTATTCGTTAATTCTGTTGCAACTGCCCCTGGTGAAATGATTGTCGCTCGGATATTTGTAGAAGGAGACATTTCTTTTCGTAGTCCTTCTGTAATGGCTCTTACTGCAAATTTCGTACCGCAATACACTGCACCGGCTGGCATAATTTCGTGACCGGCGACAGAAGAAACATTAATGATATGGCCTGATTTTCTTTCTTCCATATGAGGAAGAACGCCAGCAATACCGTAAAGTACGCCCTTTATGTTCACATCGACCATTTTATCCCATTCATCAATCTTAAGTTTATTTAAGAAGGATAAAGGCATCAATCCAGCATTATTGATAATAACGTCGATTTGCCCATACTGTTCAATTGTTTTATCAGCTAGAGCCTGCATTTGCTCTCTCGAAGTAACATCCGTTTTCTGGATAATCGCTTCTCCGCCGCTATTTGTAATTTCTTTCTTCAGTTCTTCAAGCCGATCCTCACGTCGAGCTGCAAGGACTACCTTCGCTCCGTCGCCTGCAAGTTTTTTTGCTGTTGCTTCACCGATTCCGCTACTTGCTCCAGTAATAATAACAACTTTTCCATTAATATGACTCATGATAATCCACCTTTCATGTTATCTACACCACTCTAGTTCCCGATTGAAACACCTATAAACATTCGGATGTGCCCAAACAAAAAAGCACCTGCGCTAGGTGCTTTCGCTTATTACTTATTTTGTTCAATCCATTGTTTGAACGTTTCTTCTGTTTGGGTGCCAACAATGCGATCGACTTCTTTCCCATCTTTAAATCGGACAAGGGTTGGCGTTGATTCAATTTGATAGTCATTCCAACCTTGTTCAAATTCGAGAACATTGTACTTCTTTAGGTCAATATCCATATCTTCTGCGAGTGGCACAAGTATCGGAGAGGTGTTTTTACAATGAATGCAAGTTGGGCTATAGAAATAGACAAATGCATCATCTTCGTTAGAAAGTTTTTTATCTAGCTCATCAGGAAGAATTTGATTTTGGTAAAGCGGATCATCGAGCTGATCGATCGTTGCAGGATCTAGTGAGTCTTTCCCGTAAGGATTTCCCTCTGCTTTTTCGCTATTGCTTAAATTTGTAACAAATGCGAGCGCTCCAAATAATACGATAATGATACCAAGAAAAATAATGGCTTTTTTCATACGTTTTTCTCCTTTTTCGTCTGCTTATTTAACAACAACATAATCATCGTAATCGAAAGAAAAGCAATGAGTGCTAGAAACGGAATCGTGATAAACCCGGCGTAGTTAATATACTCTCCGGTACACGGAACTCTCCCACAAGCGGGCGCTGAATCTGCAAAAAAAGATGTTTTTTGAATCAAATAATGATAAAGAGAAACACATACACCAATCACCGATAACGGTAAGACATATAGCCATTGTGACGCATCTTTTCTTATCATAGCAATTCCAAGAAAAATGACTAAAGGATACATAAGAATTCGTTGATACCAGCATAGCTCACATGGTTCATATTTCATTACTTCTGAAAAATATAAACTTCCAGCAAGGGCAAGGACTGAAGTAGCCCAGGCGCCAAATAACAGATACTCACTTTTTTGCTCAGGTTTCACAGCTGTACCTCTCTTCTTTTCACACCAAAATGTAGTTCCATTATACACCACAGCAATCGACTTTTAAAAAGATGAAACGTGACAATACGATTACAAAGCCGACTCCTTATCAGAGTCGGCCCTGGCTTTTTACTTATTCAATAATTTGTAATTCCTTCGGATACTTCGTTAACGTTTCATACCCATTCTCCGTAACAAGCACATCATCTTCAATCCTTACCCCACCAACGTCCGGCAAATAGATGCCCGGCTCAATCGTGTAGGTCATTCCTTCTTGTAGCAGACTATCGTTTTTCTCACTCAAAGATGGAAACTCGTGTACTTCAATTCCGATACCATGACCGATCCGATGCGGAAAATAATCTCCGTATCCTGCATTTGAAATGACATTTCGAGATGCAAGATCAATATCGCCAAGTCGAGTTCCTGGCTTTGAGATATGAAGTGATTCCGTTAGAGCACGCAAAACGGTATCATAAATTTCTTTTTGTTTCTCATTCACTTCACCGAACGCCACTGTCCGTGTAATATCAGAGCAATACCCGTTTAATACAACGCCAAGGTCAAATAAAACGAGGTCCCCTTTCTTCAACTGACGATCGCCAGGATTACCATGCGGTTGGCCAGATTTCTCTCCAAACAAAACCATGGTTGAAAAAGACATTTCACGAATACCTTTCTTTTTCAATTCAAATTCAATCGTAGCGAGCACTTCCATTTCAGTTACACCTTCGCGTAAAGCTTTTACTCCGGTCTCTACACCAAAATCAGCAAGTGCGGCTGCTTCACGTAATACTTCAACTTCCTTCTCATCTTTAATAAGACGGAATTGATTCAGTCCAAGTTCTGCAGAATGATACTTTAAACCAGGAAAACGATCCTGCAATTCTTCAGCGCGCTCATAAGCAAGCGTTCCTTTTTCAATTGAAGCACTTTCAGGCTGATGAACACCGCGTTCTTTCAACGCTTCATCAATAAAATCAAAAGGATTTTCTGAATCACTATAGCCAATGATCTCATATTCCCATCCGGCGTCACGCGCTTGGGAAGCTTCCATTCCTGGTACTACAAGGAACGGCTCATGATGAGGTACGATAAAAAGACCAAGTAACCTTTCATGCGGTTCACAATGGAAATTCGATAAGTAAAAGACATTTGAAGGGGAATGAATATAAGCAAAGTCTTGTTTTTGTTCAGTAAGCCAATCTGTCATTTTCGATAAACGTGTGTTCATAGTGCCACTTCCTTTTATAAAAATTAAACTTTCTCTCGCTTTCCCTCTCCTAGCTTATCATAAGTGAATTCTCTTCACTTATACAACGCACAAAAAACCCTGCAATCTAAGCAGGGTTTGTCGGATCTATTCTAGTTCTTTCGCAAAGCTTGGCTTAATAAGCCCAGTGTCTTCGAAAACATTACCCATCTTATCTTCAAACTTTGTGAAATGTTCTGATACCTTTTCTTGTACGGAAGGATCTTCAATATCTGCTTGCTCAGCACGAATGTTATAAGCTTTTGTTAATTCATCAAATGAGCTCATAATTTCTTTTTTAGATTCATCCAATTCAGCTGGAATAGTTAAACCTTCAATGCCTTCTACCGTTGCTTTACTAGCTTCAACAGCTGGACCTTTTAAATCCTCAAGTTCTTGTGTAGAAGGCTTGTCAGCATCAGGAGTTTCATTATCAAGATAAGCGGCCTTTGCTGATTCGTAAGCAGAGATCTCGTCATTGTTTTCCCTTAAAACACTCACCACTTCTGCTTGAAAATCTAGTAGAACACTTTTCGTATCTGCTTGCTCTGTTTCTCCACTTGTTTCACTTTCGCTGTTTGTATTTGAACCACATGCTGCTACGATTAGAAGCATGGATAAACTTAAAACAGTTAATAACTTCTTCATATGTCAAACCCCCTATTGATGTTTACTTCCAAAAAATAGTTTAGCACTAAATCCAAATTTGTAAATGAGAATAAATGGATAAAATTTTCTTTTGAAGCCTGATACAATAAGGGCTTTGTATAATTATAAAATTCTACAAATAAAAATAGCTGCCGGCGTTGGCAGCTACGATCATCAAACAATTGGAGAAGGGGGAACTTCTTTGGCTTTGTTTGAATAATATAGAACAATTTGTGTCGGGGAACACCATGTCTATTCTCTTCTATGATGATAATGATAATCTTTATCAATTACAAAGTCAATAACTTTTCTTAAATGAAATCGAAGGTGTTGATTCAAATGCGCTTGATTTCTTCTCGCGTAATCCACTTTTAGCCGCCTCTGCTCTCAAAACTAGCGCAAATGCAGTGAAAGACAAGAGCAAAATGAACAAAAACATGGATATCTGTAACGTTTCAACCATTTTATCCACCTCTTATTTTGAATGTTTTTATCATTATAGCACGGCTTAATGATAATGAGAAGCATTATCATTAACATCAAGCACATTTCACAGAAGACACAATAGTTGTGCAAGCGGTTTAATTCCTCTATTATAAAAAAAGCACATAAAAAATAGGGGGACTATCCATGCAACGCGTTCATTTAACAGAAGATTTATCTTTTTCTCGTATTATTCATGGTCTTTGGCGACTGGCAGATTGGAATCAAACGAGTGAAGAAACCCTTTCACTCATTGAACATAACCTTGATCGTGGCATTACTACCTTCGATCATGCCGATCTTTATGGAAGTTACGAATGTGAAGAGCTTTTCGGAAAAGCTCTCGCTCTGAAACCTTCCTTACGTGACCAAATGGAAATCGTTACAAAATGCGGAATTGTGATTGAATCACCAAACAGACCAGCTCACCAATCACATCATTACAATACAAGTAAGGAGCACATTATCACTTCTGCTGAACAGTCGCTCACCTCACTTGGTATTGATCATATTGATGTTCTTCTCATCCACCGTCCAGATCCATTTATGGACCCAGAACAAGTGGCTGAGGCCTTTTCTACATTAAAACAAGAAGGAAAAGTTCGTCATTTTGGCGTTTCTAACTTTAAACACCACCAATTTAACATGCTTCAATCGTATGTCGAGCAGCCCCTCATTACAAACCAGCTTGAGCTTTCTGCTTATAACCTTGAGAACTTTGAAGATGGTACCCTTAATCTCTGTCAAGAAAAACGAATGAAGCCAATGGCATGGTCTCCTCTTGCAGGTGGGAATGTATTCACTTCGAATGACGAAAAAGCCGTACGTCTTCGCGAAACGGTTAAGAAAGTCGCTGCTGAAATCGGTGCTGAAGGAATGGACCAGGTTCTATATGCTTGGCTCCTTAACCATCCGGCAAACATTATGCCAATTGTGGGATCAGGTAAGCCTGAGCGCATCGATAGTGCGGTTGATGCCCTCTCGTACTCATTAACTCGTGATCAGTGGTTCGAGATCCTAACAAGTTCAATGGGGTATGATATACCATAAATAGTAGTGATTTTCGAGATCTATTCCTTTTTTCTTAAATAGACTAAAACGCCCTCTCATTTGAGAAGGCGTTTTTGAATTAATAAATTGAAACAAACGTTTATTTAACGCTATTGAGCTACTCTACTTTTCTTCGTGATAACTTCAGATATCGCAAATTTTCGACTACCAGTAAAAGCTAAAATCACTGATATACCAAGAAGAGAAAGTGGGAACTCATAACCTCCAATGAGCCCCATTTGAAGCTTTGCTAGAACAATAGCACCAATCATCGTTAATCCAAGTAGGATCGCTGATGGTATGACAAAGATGCCAGTAATCAGGAATGCTCCCCCAATTGCTTCAATAATCGCTGCTGCATATGCAAGTGCTGCAGGTTGACCAATTTTATCAAACATCGCAATCGTATTCTCCATCGCACCAAGTTTTTGTATACCATGAGCTAACATAATTATTCCAAGTATCACTCGACCACATAATAAGCCCCATTCCATATGTTCTTTCATACTGAACACCTCACCTATTGTTTCCTAGCTAACGCATGATGTGTCCTTATGGATCAGTTTTACGATTGAATTGTTCCCATTGTACGCTGTAATAGTCTTGCTTGAATAAGACGTCTACGAATTGTAATTCCTAACCAACTTGCAAGAAATGCTTTAACCAAACCAACAATAATGAAAGGATAAACTCCTGAAATCATCGCTTCCTTCCAGCTTAAATCTACAATAAATTTCAATTGAATTGTCCCAAGCAACAAGATAATAATCATTGCTACCGTGTTTGCGATCATCGCATACATTAATGTAAATGATGTCTTCTCAAGAATAAGACCAGTTACATATGCTGCAACAATGAAAGCAAAAATATACCCACCAGTCGGTCCCAATAATACGCCTAATCCACCTTTTGCTTGTGCAAATACTGGAACACCCATTGACCCAATCGCTGCATAGCCAATCATAGTAATCGCCCCATACTTACGACCAAGAATCGTTGCGGTTAAGCCAACAGCCAATGTTTGCCCACTGATTGGAACAAGTGGTAATGGAATTTCCATTTGAGCAAGAATAGCTGTAATTGCTACAAAAAAGGCACATATAATCGTCATTCGAAGCTTTTTTTGCTTCATCGTCGCTCTCCCACCCCTTAAATGTTAACTTAACTAATATTCATGTTAACATTTAAAAATGAGTTTAGGAAGAATAATTAAGGCATACTCTCATCAATCATCTCAAATCCCGGAATCATTTGTGACAGTGGTACAATCACCGCTTCATTCTTATACATAGGAATAAATTCGTTTAATACCGCAACCATTTTTTCACCGGCAATTCCGACATGCCCAATGGCAATATGTGCCTGATCATCTTTAAGCTTTACCGCAAGCTCTTGAGCCTTTTTACTCATATGCTGAATCGTATAGACGTCATCAAAAAAAAGTTCATTTTCAAGATATGGAACACCGATTTCTTCTGCAAGATCCGGAATGACACTTTTCCCTGTCGTTTTGCTATCTAAATAATAAAGACCTTTTTCTCGACACGCTTCAAGAACGATTCTCATCACTCGTTCATCAGCTGTCGCTTTTGATCCCATATGATGATTCATACCTACTGCATGAGGCACAGCGTCAATTGCAGCAATGACCCGCTTCTCAATTTCATCATCAGATAAGTCCGTTGTAATCGCTCCTGGTCCAAGCCAGCTCTTCTTTCCTTTCAATGGCTCCATTGGAATATGCACAATCACTTCGTGTCCAAACTTATGCGCTTCTTCCGCATCTTTTTCAGTCGTTTCGAGAAATGGCATAATCGCAACGGTTAATGTTACAGGAAGTCGTAGCATCTCTTCCGTTCCCCCCATATCATTTCCGAAGTCATCAATCACTATGGCAAGCTCACGGTTCTCTATTGCCGATACATGAACTGGAATAAGCATAAGCAATAACAAGACAAAAACCCACTTCTTCACACTCACACACCCCTTTTCTTTTAGCATTCCCTAAGGAAAATGCTTCATGAATAAACAGGTCAATTTATTGCGTTCTCAAAGCATCTGCATGAAAATAGAAAAAGAAAGGAGTTTTTGTATGAATGCTGAGAAGTATCTTAAGCGAATTAACATCAAGCAGGTGCAGGTTGATTTTCATTCTCTTCAAACACTTCAGAGAAATCACATGCACCAAATTCCTTTTGAAAACCTCGATATTTCTAGAAAAAGATGGATTGATTTGGATCTTGAGAGTATGTTTTCAAAAATTATTGAAAACAAGCGCGGAGGACTGTGCTTTGAACTAAATCCTCTCTTTAACTGGCTTCTTACTCAACTTGGATTTACAACAGTTATGGTTACCGGTACTGTCGCGATTGATGAAAAGAATTGGGGAAAAGAAAATACACACTTAACTAACCTTGTCGAACTCGAAGGAACGACTTACTTAACCGATGTAGGCTTTGGAAACTCGAGTCAAACTCCAATTCCACTCTCGGGTGAAATTGTTGATGATGGGTTTCATCGATATAGAATTGTCCGTTCAAACGATATGTATGATCTTCAACAAGCAGTTGGAAACGACACATGGAAAACTCAAATACGCTTCTCAACCGTGCCTCGTACGTTGGCTGAATATGAACCATTAAGTTCATTTGTTCAAACTCATCCAAATTCACCATTTACGAATCATACAATAGTGACGATTGCGACAAACAATGGACGGATCACCCTTACAGATGATTCACTTGTCATCACTCAACATCATCATAAAAATGTCTTTGACGTAAACGACGATGATTGGAATCTTCTATATAACAGCTATTTTTGACATCCTCTTCGCTTCTTCGTAAAGACAGAGGTTTTTCACCTCTCAATCAAGGGCATAGTAAAGATAGACTACAAGAAAAGCATACTAAGGAGAGACAACTATGGAAACGAAATATATTCGTGAATCACGTGTAGTAAAAACAAGCCACGTATTCCCAGAAGCAACCAATAACCACAACACATTATTTGGCGGCCAACTAATGAGAGACATTGATGATATTGCATCAATTGCAGCAATGCGCCATTGTCGTAGTGAAGTTGTAACAGCCTCAACGGACTCTGTTGACTTCTTACACCCAATTACACCAGACGATTCCGTTTGTCTCGAAGCATACGTGACATTCACCGGAAAGTCTTCTATGGAAGTATTTGTGAAAGTCATTGCGGAGCATCTCTTATCAGGCGAGCGACATATCGGAGCAACAGCATTTCTTACTTTTGTCTCATTGGATGAAAATAAAAAACCACTTCCCGTCCCAAAAGTAATTCCAGAATCAGAAGAAGAAAAAAATCTACACGAAACAGCACCAGCACGAGCAGAAAAGCGAAGAGAACACAGACAAGCCAGTAAAGAACTAGCCGGCCTCCTAACCACACAAAAACCCTGGGAATAACAAAAGCGAAAGTGACCGATTAGCCTCGACAAGCGCTGGAGGCATTTCAAAAGAACACGCCCTTTGTGTTCATTTGAAATGGTGAAGCGATCGAGAGGCTGGTCACTGCAGCTAGATGGATCAAAAGCGAAAGTGACCGGTTAGTCCTGACAAGCGCTGGAACCATATGAAAAGAACACGCCCTTTGTGTTCATTTCATATGGTGAAGCGATCGAGGGACTGGTCACTGCAGCTAGATGATAACAAAAGCGAAAGTGACCGATTAGCCTCGACAAGGATAGAAAAAGCGACGTCCCGTAAACGGAACGTCGCTTTTTGGTATTAAATCCAGTTGTACCCGATTGAAATAATGACTAAAATTAGAACAATACACGCGATCCAAAGCATCTTTGTTGATTCTCCACGCTTCTTTCTTCCAACAATCATTTCCATAACACCGATTAACACAATCGCCAGAATTCCTTTAAGTACATAGATCAGTGGAAAACCAAGAATAAAGAGCATTCCGATACCTGTACCAAGCATTATCAGATAAAATAAGCGTTGAATCATCAGCGAGATCTTTTGCTTAGGAGCAAAATAACTAATCACTAAAAGCAAAACAAGAATCGCCCATGAACCTGAGTGAGACTGTAATAAAATATTAAACATTCGTGTTCCCCTTCCCATTAAAAAATGGATATGACTCATGTCATACTCTAATAGTAGAATTGTATTGAGTTTGACACAAGTCCTAATGCAAAATCGTAACAAAAATATACGAAATATACCAAAAAAAGAGAAGCCCTATATGAGCTTCTCCATTTTATTAGCTGTTTGACATTTCTTTATAGTGCTTACTAATTAAATCAAACAAAATCTCACCCTCGTTTACTCCTGTAAAAGCAGTAATCGCACTTGAAAGACCGTCATTCTTGATTTTACTCTGAATCTTAACTGCATCTTCATCTTCTAAGGGATCAAATCGTAAAGCCGCTGCGATTCCTTTTGCAAGGTAGTTTGGTTCTTTATTTAATTCAGCAAACTGACGTGCTGGGCCAACAAGACGGTCGTCGGGTCCAATTTTACGAATTGGAGCTCTTCCAACTCGAGTTACTTCATCCACTAGATGTGGATTTAGAAAACGACCAAGAATTTTCATAATGTAAGCCTCATGCGCCTCTTTTTCAAAACCATGCTTATACTGAAGTAATTCACCAGACTCTTCAAGAGCTTTCTTAACATCATGATAGATAGCTTCTGTGTCTAGTGCTTCTTTAATTGTTTCATACCCTGCCTGATAACCAAGGTAAGCTGTCACGGCATGTCCTGTATTCACAGTGAACAACTTCCGCTCAATATAAGGAGCAAGATCTTGAACGTACGTAAGACCAGCGATATTAGGCACCTCTCCAGCCATCATCGTTTGATCGACGACCCATTCATAGAAAGGTTCAACTGCAACCATTAACGGATCTTCATTCGTTTGATTCGGAACAATGCGATCAACTGCAGCATCTGGGAAACCAGCGTACTGATCAAGCACTTTACGATCCGCTTCATCCATCTTTTCTTCAACAGCATTTCGAAGCATTGTACTGCCACCGATCATATTCTCACATGCAATAATATTTACTGGAGCTTTTCCATCTGCAATACGTTTTGAAATGCCTTCTGCAATAACTGAAGAAATCAATTTCAATACAGTTGGACCAACTGCGGTCGTAACAAGGTCAGCTTGATAGATTGCATCGATCACTGCTTTAGGATCTTGTTGGCTGTTAATACCTCTAACGTCTTCCACAACAATCTGTTCCTTATCCTGACCTAATATTTCAACCGTGTAACTCTTTCGTTCATTAAGCTCATTAATCACAGTCTCATTGATATCTACGAAGCATACTTCATAGCCTGATTGAGAAAGAAGCTTTCCAATAAAGCCTCTTCCAATATTTCCAGCACCAAAATGAACGGCAAGCATGATTAATTCACCTCGTTAAACATGGAGATTAACGTTTCTTTAGAATCCGCTTGAATCAACTCTTCTACATTTTCTTCTTCAGAACAAACAATCGCAATTTGAGAAAGGATTTCTAAGTGTTCATTATCCTTACCAGCAATACCAATGATAATCTTCGCAATATTACCGTCTCCGAAATCAACGCCTTCTCGCAATTGAATGATGGATAGTCCAGAATGCTTCACAGCTTTCTTAGCATCCTCCGTACCGTGAGGAATAGCAACAGAGTTGCCCATGTAAGTCGTTGTGATCTTTTCACGTTCTTGCATTTGCTCAAGGTAGCTTTCATCCACATAACCGTTGTCGACAAGGATTTGACCTGCCATACGGATAGCCTCTTCTTTTGTTGCAGCCTTTTCGTTTAGTAATACGTTCTCAGTTGATAGAATTTCTTTTGCCATTTTAATCGTCTCCTTTAAATCCTAATTGTTTTTCTACATAACTTTTCATTTTGTTAGCGAGGTACAATCCAATTGATTCTTGATTGCTCTCCGAAAAAAGTGCGATGCTTTCATTTGATTCAATGATTAGAGAGCTGATGTAGCTCATGATCTCAATACTTTCCACTGGCGAATCCTCTGGTGCCAGTTGTAAAAGAACAGTATCTATTTCAATGAGTGAACCATCCATTGCCTTTCTCTGAATCGGTTCCATCAATCGACCAATTGTAAACACAGACTTTTTAACTTCAGGTGTTCGCGTATGAAACAATGCAAGTGACGTCTCAGGAATACCCACTCCACTAATGGCTTCACGCTTCAGAAGCGCCTCTTTAACTTCTGATGAATGGCTGATCGCATTAAGTTTTTCTAGTCGCATACACTCTTCTTCTAAGAGCTTCTCGACCTTGTTGTGTTCAGATTGATTTACTCGAAATAATTCTAATACCGATGATACAGTCGTGCTATATATTCCAGCTTTACGAAACCAGATATTTGCTTCATCATTTGAAATAAATAAAGATTCCTTGTCCTTCTTAGGTTTCTCTACCGTGCTTCTTTTTTTCATCATCGACTTCTTTTGTAGTGTCGAGCGAATGCGTGTTGCCTCTTCCTCTGTTAAAAAAGGATTTACCTTAATATACTCGCCTTCATAATCTGGAAGAGGAATGGTTGAAACAATTAAGTCATAGCTTTCAGGATCTTCATCTTGCAGTTCAAATAATGAAGCACTTTTGATGGTCTGGATTTCTGGTAACTCCTGTTTTAACCGAGTAGCCAGCATTTTGGATGTTCCAATACCACTTGAGCATACGGCAAGAATATTCACTTCGTTATGTTGAAAGCGACCTTCAAGGGCTGAACCAAAGTGGAGAACGAGAAAACCAACTTCTTCATCAGGAATGGGTATCCCCGGAAAAGTTTCTTTTAACGCTTTTTCAAGCAATTGGAATAAGTCAGCATAATCTGCTTTTATTTTTGTAAGTAAAGGATTATGGATATTCATGTTCTGCCTAACGCGATGCGTAGCAGGACCCAGGTGTGTCACTAATCCTTCTAAAAGTGATTCATTCGTTGCTAAATCCGCATTGAGGTGGTTATCTACATAGCGGATTAACTCCTTTGTTTTAATGAGAATCGGATAATTCGTTTCTTCCAAGTAGTAATCTCCGGTATTTCTCAATTTCGCTCCGCGTAAATGCATGGTGATATAACCAATCTCAGCTTCAGGTATCAAGACATTAAAGGATTCTTCAAGTTTTGTACCGATTATTCTAGCAAAACCAAACTCTTTCGTGTTCACTAGGGTACTTAAATACTCTTCATCTATCTCGATTTTTTCACCCTTTTGAATACGCTCAACAGCTAGAGTCAGATGGACGATTAAACCAATATATGCGCTATCAGCAATCATATAGGGTAGCTCATTGTTAACATCATCAACGATTGTTTCAACCTTCAAAAGCTTAGTTCGATCAACTAATCCTAGCAATCGTTCGGAAGCAGATTGGAGAGCAGTGGCTTGAGATTTCTTTTGAATCGACTTCTTTAACAATGTAAAAAAATCTGAATCATTAAACTCAAGCGCAAGCAAGGAGCTCATGGCGTGTCTCTTCAAGGCTTCAGCCCCATCAACTTGCACGCCATACCCCCGCTTTCTTATCAATGAAAGCTGCATTTTTTCAAGCCATTCTTCCGCTTTGTCTAAATCATGACTGACAGTAGCAACTGTCACTTTCAAGTCATTCGCTAGACCAACTAACTTGATAGGATCAGCTGATTCCAATAGCTTGCATAGAATCAGCGTCACCCTTTCCTGTTGCGTATATTCTGTAATGGTGAGATCAACGAGATAGCTTTTCAACTCAGCTCGGCTAGATTTTTGACCATCAATTTGAACGCCTACTCCAGCTTTCTTTTGTAAGATTAAATCATACTGAGCGAGAATATCCTCTACACCGACTAAGTCACGGTGAACCGTTCGTTCGCTTACCTCAAGTTCTTGAGCAATCCCTTTGACCGTATAATAGTCATCACTCTCTAATAGAAGCTGAAGAATTTTTCGTTCCCTTGCTGAAATAAACACTTGGTTCACCTCGAATTCTGGCTATAACTATTTTTTTAGTCTATCAACAAGCTCTTCGTATTTCGGGCTATTCATAAAGTTTGCAACTGAGATATGCTCAGCATCAGGGCGTTTCGCTTTTGCTCGATCTGTTAAGTCCTGGTGGGTAATGATTAAATCGGCATCATCTGGTAAGTTACTAATAGCCGTATTTGACACATCAATGTCTTGAAGTCCTGCTTTCTTGAACTTATTACGAAGAACCGATGCTCCCATTGCACTTGATCCCATTCCAGCATCACATGCAAAGACTACTTTATTAATTTCTTTCTGCTCTGCTTGTTCTGGTTTTGTCTCTTCTTTTACTGGCGTTTCTCCTGTGGAAGTTAACTCAGCAACAAGCTCATCGTATTTTGGACTATTCATAAAGTTTTTAACCGAGATATGATTCGCTTCTGGAAGCTTATCCTTCGCACGATCCGTTAAATCCTGATGCGTGACGACTAGGTCAGCATCATTCGGCAGGTTGCTAATCGATGTATTCGTTATTTCAATGTCTGTTAGCCCAGCTTTTTTGAATTTGTTACGAAGTACGGATGCGCCCATTGCACTTGATCCCATTCCAGCATCACATGCAAAGACTACTTTAGCGATGTTACCATAAGAAGATGCTTCTGCTTTTGGCTCTTCCGCATTCGTTTTTAGATTAGACGATACGCTACTCTTCTTCCCTTTCATTGCTTCCATTTTTTCAGTTGCTTCTGAAATATCTTCTCCGCTATCTTTTGAGCGTTTTAGAATGACGAATGAGACTAAGAAAGAAATAGCTGTTGCTACAAGAACACCTGCAATTACGCTTAGATAGCCGCCTCGTGGTGACATAATCATAAGAGAGACGATACTACCTGGTGAAGCCGCTGCTAACAGTCCTGCATCTAGAAGTGTAAATGTGAATACACCACCCATTCCACCAAGAATGGCAGCAAGTACAAGTGCTGGCTTCATCAAAATGTAAGGGAAGTAAATTTCATGAATTCCCCCAACGAAATGAATCAGTGCAGCTCCTGGTGCTGATTGTTTTGCTGACCCTTTACCCACTATCGAGTAGGCAAGGAGAATACCTAAACCTGGACCAGGATTGGATTCAACCAAAAAGAGAACCGATTTACCTGTATTCGCTACCTGTTCAAGTCCAAGCGGGGTGAAAATCCCGTGGTTAATCGCATTATTTAAAAAGAGTACTTTACCTGGTTCAATTAGAATACTTACTAGAGGGAGTAGACCTGCAGCGATAATCGCTTCTACACCAGCAGCAAGTGCTTTGTTTAGTCCCAATACAACTGGTCCAATTGCTAGAGAAGCAATAATTGTTAACGCTCCACCGATAATTCCTGCTGAAAAATTATTAACGAGCATTTCAAAACCTGATTTAATCTTGCCATGAATGGCCTCGTCAAATTTCTTAATTAAATATCCTCCAAGGGGTCCCATTGCCATAGCTCCAAGGAACATCGGAATGTCTGCGCCTACAATAACACCGATCGTAGCTGTTGCGCCGACCACTCCACCACGACCGCCGTAGACAATTTTACCTCCAGTATATCCAATCAGTAGTGGCAATAGGTAGTAAAGCATTGGTTCTACTAATTCTGCTAGACTTGCGTTTGGTAAATAACCATCTGGTATGAATAGAGCAGTGATTAACCCCCAAGCAATAAACGCACCAATATTCGGCATGATCATACTGCTTAAGTAACTTCCGAACCGCTGAACTCTTACTTTGAATCCAGATTTCTCTGTGTTCTGTTCACTCATCGTATTTCCTCCTTTTCATGCGCACATTAAAAGCGTTTTCATTTTGTTTGTACGTTTCTTATTTGAATCAGTTAATATGAAGGCTTATATAGGATCCTTATCCAAGTGCGACTTTCTGTAGTTCTTATCATACGAGCGTTTTGAGTCATATACAATGAAATCCAAACGCGAATTCGGCGCAGCACTTGTTGACATGATTAAATAAACACCTTTAACTTTCTATAATTTAGGCGAATTTCCCAAAGTACTCATAAAGAAAAACCCCTGGACAACCAGAGGTTTTACGAATGCTGGGGTTCAGCTTCCTTCTTTATCGTTGGCTTTTCTTTTTCTTTCCGCTCCCATAAAATCGTTAAACTAATCAAGGTTACAAGAATTGTTGCACCCATATCCGACAATATTGCAATCCATAGCGTCAATAGTCCAGGAATAGTAAGAAGTAAGGCAATGAGTTTCAAACCAAGAGCTAGTGCAATATTGACTCGGATCGTTCGATTCACGCGCTTGGCAATCGAGACCGCTTCTGGCAGCTTACCGAGATGATCCTGCATCAATACAATATCGGCTGTTTCAATCGCGCTATCTGTCCCTTTCCCCATTGCAATTCCAAGATCAGCTGAAGCAAGAGCCGGTGCATCGTTAATTCCGTCACCAATCATGGCTACTTTGCCTTTCGCTGTTAATTCTTTCACTTTAGCGACTTTGTCTTCAGGTAAAAGACCACCGAAATAAGAACGAACACCAACACGGTTTGCCACTTTCTCAGCTGTTTTCTCATGATCTCCTGTTAACATCACCGTATTCTTAATACCTGCTTGATGCAAATCACGTATAACAGACTGGCTTTCTTCGCGAATTTCATCCGCAATACCAAACATACCAAGTATCTTTGTTTCATCGGCTACAATGACAAGCGTTAGCCCATCTCGTTTCATCGCATCAATTGATGACTGAACATTCTC